>NZ_JBEHCD020000008.1:0-20295 GCF_040223925.2 Curtobacterium sp. WHRI 8282 | reverse complement strand
GGACGCCGCCGGCCTGCTGAACAAGACCTTCGGCACCGACGCCGTCAAGCGCGGCCTCCTCGTCGGCACCGCCACCATCACCGCCCAGATCAAGTAACACCCCGCACCACCACAATCGGCCCGGACCACGCAGCAGCGCGGTCCGGGCCGACTTGCGTTGCGCGCCGTCCGTCTCGGCGCACGACGGGCCGGCGGGCGGCCGCCGTCGTCACGGGCTGGGCGACACCTCACGCGCTCATGTTCGCGAGAGTTGTCGCTCAGCGCGAAATCTCGCCCCGGGACCGCACCGCCGCACCGCACCCCTCAGCGCCGCCGCCACCACCGCCGCGGCTTCGCCTCGAGCCGCGCCTGCTCCGCTGCCCGCGCGGCCGAAGCCATACGCACCTCGCGGCGCTCCCGCCAGGCGAGCACCTCGGCCTCGACATCCCGCATCGGCGTCACCACCGGCGGCCCGCCGAGCAGCTGCCGCCGGGCCTCCTTCACCCGCGCGTTGAAGTCCACGAGGACGTCGCGCACGTCGGTCTCGAGCGACAGGGCGTCGAGGGCGTCGTCGAGTTCGGCGTCCTCGGTCCGCAGCGCCAGGGCCGGCGGCGCGATGCCCCGGATGTCCTCACGCTCGATCTTCGACTTGATCCACCAGTCCGGGTCGTGCTGTCCGTCGAGGCCCGGCAGCGGCTTGCCGTGGTACGGGTTGCCCTCGAAGACCCCGCGCCGCTCGGCCTCCGCGATCTGGGCCCGGGCGTGCGCGGCGACGTCGGCGGCCTTGAGCAGCCGACGTTCCTCGCGTTCCGAGCGCACCTCGTCGGGGTCGAGCGACCCCCGCTCGATCTCCTGGTCGACGAGCTGCTGGTAGCGGTAGCGGGCGGCCCTGCGGAGCCGGTCCATCCGTGCATCGACGTCGTTCATCGTCAGGCCATGATGCCCCGCGCCCCCGAGGGGCCGTCCAGCCCGGTCAGGACTTCTCTGAGACTTCTTCGATGGTGAGCGCAGCCTGGATGAGCGCCAGGTGCGACAGCCCCTGCGGGATGTTGCCCATGAAGTCCCCGTCCACGGCGCTGAGCATCTCGCTGAACAGTCCGACGTCGTTCGCCTGCGCGACCATGTCGTCCATCAGCTGCTTCGCGTCGTCGACGCGTCCGACGCACGCGAGCGCGGCGGCGAGCCAGAACGAGCACGCCACGAAGGGGGACTCCTCGTCCTGGATGCCGGAGTACCGGTACACGAGCGGCCCGTGCTGCAGCTGCTCCTCGATGGCGCGGATCGTGGACTCCATGCGCGGTCCACGGTCGAACGCCGACATCGCGTGCAGCAGGATCGAGCAGTCGAGCGCGTCGGTGCCCGGGTACATGACGTAGTGGCCGAGCTCCTCGTTCCACCCGTTCTCGGCGACCCAGTCCTCGATGAGCTCGCGGTTCTCGATCCACTTCTCGCGCGGGCCGTCGATCATCCCCGCATCGTGCAGCTCGACCGCGGCGTCGAGCGCCTGCCAGCAGCCGATCTTGCTCGTCGTGTAGTGCTGCGCCTCCTGCAGCTCCCACATGCCCGAGTCCGGCTCCACCCAGCGGTGGCACGCGTCGTCGGCCAGGTCCTGCAGCACCGAGGCCGTCTTGCGGTCGAGCACGTTGCCGGCTCGGACGTACTGGCGCATGATCTCGAACACGTCGCCCCAGACCCCGAGCTGCAGCTGGTCACCGGCGCGGTTGCCGATCGTGACCGGTCCGATGCCGTTCCAGCCCGGGACGTCGCGCTCCTCGACGGTGTCGCTCTTCGACCCGTCGAGTCCGTAGAAGATCGGCATCGTCTCGTCGTGCTCGGCGATCGTGCGCATCACCCACGACACGGCGGCGTGCGTCTCCTCGCGCAGGCCGAAGCGGGTGAGCGCGTGCACCGTGTACGCCAGGTCGCGCACCCAGGCGAACCGGTAGTCCCAGTTCTTGCCGCCGGTGCGGTCCTCGGGCAGGCTCGTCGTCGGGGCCGCAGCGATGGCGCCGGTGGGGGCGAAGATCAGGAGCTTCAGGGCGAGGGCGCTGCGCTGGACGGCGTCCGACCAGGGGCCGTCGTAGCTGAACTCCTTCGACCAGGTCGACCAGTTCTCGATCGTGCGGTCGACCCCCTCGAGCGTGCGCTCCGGTTCGGGCAGGAAGATCGGCTCGTCGTACGTGCCGACGATGGTCAGGATCGACTTCGAGCCCTCGGCCGTCGTGAACCGCCCCGAGAACCGGGGGCCGTCGTCGTGCACCGGTTCGAAGCCCTGCTCGACGATCGCGATGGTCACGCCGTCGACGCCGATCACCGTGCCGTTCGCGGTGTCGAGTCGGCGCGGTTCCGCGGTGTTCAGGATCGTGCCGGGCACGACCGCCCACTCCATCTCGACCGAACCGTCGACCCCCTGCACGCAGCGGCCGATCTCGGCCCAGGGCAGCCGTCCGGCCACTCCGGTGACCATGGCGTCGGTCACGGTGGCGGTGCCGGACGGGGTCGTCCAGGTCGTCACGAGCACGTTCGTCCCCGGCAGGTAGGCGCGGGACACCTGCGCCTGGTCGTCCACCGGCCGCAGGGCGACGTGTCCGCCGTGCTCGGCGTCGACGATGCTCGCGAACACGGGCGGTGAGTCCATCGACGGGATCGGCAGCCAGTCGATCCGGCCGTCGAGCGCGATGAGGGCGACCGTCCGCCCGTCGCCGATCGCACCGTACGAACGGAGCGGGACGTACCCGTTCGTCCGTTCCTCGTTCTCGGTCGCGTCGGGGGTGTCTCGCGTGCGCTCGGTCATGCGTCCAGCCTGCCCCGGCCCCGGTGGCGACCATCAGGCGGACGTACCCCTCGTGGAGAACGCACGCCGGGCTTCCAACCTGTGGAGAACCGCCGGAGCACCGCCGGCGAACCGCCGGCGCACCCCGGAGCACAGCCGACACGCCCACGTGACTTGCGCATCCCGGGCGTGTCGCACTAGCGTCGTCCTCCTGCCGATCGGCAGACCGCCCGCCCCGGCACACCGGAAGGACCGCGCATGCGCGCCGTGCAGCACAACGAGGAACGCGTCGAGCTCCAGCTCGCCGCGGCCGCCGTGCTGCCCGAGCAGCAGTGGTCCCTCCGCTATCCCGCGTAGGCACGCGACGTCCCACGACGCCTCGTGCCCACCCGGCCCGGGGCGTTCGTCAGCACCGCCTCCTTCCGTCCGCCACGTCCGGCGACGACCAGGAGGCCCGGCGTACGACCGTCTCGGACCGTCACCTCGACCGTCACGAAAGCGAGACGACTCCATGAAGAAGATCAACGACCGATTGCTCAGCTGGGCCTCGATGCTCGAGGACAACACCGAGCAGCAGGCCCGCACGACCGCGCACATGCCGTTCGTGTTCCCGCACCTGGCCCTCATGCCCGACGCACACCTCGGCCTCGGGGCCACCGTCGGGTCGGTCATCCCGACCCTCGGCGCGATCATGCCGGCGGCCGTGGGCGTGGACATCGGCTGCGGCATGATCGCGGTCCGCACGCAATTCACCGCCACCGACCTGCCCGCCGACCTGCAGGGGCTGCGCGAGCAGATCGAGCGCGCGATCCCGCTGTCGGCCGGTGCGTCGAACCGGAAGATCGTGGCGACCGCCGCACCCCGGATCGCCGAGCTCGAGGCGATGGCCGAGACCGCCGGGTTCGACCCGGACGGCGTGCACGGCGGGTGGCGGAACCAGCTCGGCACCCTCGGGTCCGGCAACCACTTCATCGAGGTCTCCCTCGACGAGCAGGACCGGGTCTGGCTCTTCCTGCACTCCGGGTCGCGTGGCGTCGGCAACAAGATCGCGCAGCGGCACATCAAGGTCGCCAAGAAGGCGATGGAGCGGTGGTGGATCCAGCTGGCGGACCCGGACCTGGCGTACCTGGTCGAGGGCACGCCGGAGTTCGACCGGTACATCGCCGAGCTCCGGTGGGCCCAGCACTTCGCGCTGCTCAACCGCGAGGAGATGATGGACCGCGTCGTCCGGCAGCTGTCCGAGGCCGTCGGCACGCCCGTCGACGAGCGCGAGCGGATCAACTGCCACCACAACTTCACGCAGCGTGAGACGCACTGGGGCAAGTCCGTGTGGGTGTCGCGCAAGGGTGCGATCCAGGCGAAGGCCGGTCAGCCCGGCCTGATCCCCGGGTCGATGGGCACCGCGTCGTACGTGGTCGAGGGACTCGGCAACAAGCCCTCGCTCGAGTCGTCCCCGCACGGTGCCGGCCGGCTGTTCTCGCGGAGCGCGGCCCGGCGGACCTTCACCCACGAGCAGCTGCGCGAGGCGATGGCCGGCATCGAGTACCGCGACACCGACGCGTTCCTCGACGAGATCCCGGCGGCGTACAAGCCGATCGACCAGGTCATGGCGGACGCCGAGGACCTCGTGTCGATCCGGCACACCCTGCGGCAGGTCGTCAACGTGAAGGGCGACTGAGACGCGCCCACCGACGGACGGGAGGCCCGTGGCGGCACCGCCACGGGCCTCCCGTCCGCCACGTGGCGGACCGCACGGCCCGGCGCGCCCCGGACAGGACGGCACGCGTCGGGCACGCTGGGGCGTGATGAGCGACACGGCGGAGCACGCAGCGAAGGAAACCGGGCGACAGGTCCGGCGAGCGGCCGACAGCCGCTGGTTCGAGGTCACGGCGCGCGCCGGGTTCGTCGGCAGCGGCATCGTCCACCTGCTGATCGGGTACCTCGCGATCCTGCTCGGCATCGGCAACGCGTCCTCCGGCGGCGAGACGGACCAGTCCGGTGCGCTGCAGCAGATCGCCGCGGTCCCCGGCGGGGTGTTCCTGCTCTGGCTGATCGCCGTCGGCACGGCCGCACTCACCGTGCGCCTGATCGTCGAGGCGATCGTCGGCGGCCGTTCCGACACCACCCGGGGGTGGCTCGCCCGGCTGAAGGACGTCGCGAAGGCCGTGGTCTACGGCGTGATCGCGTACTCGGCGGCCTCGTACGCGCTCGGTGCCGGGTCGAGCTCGAGCAGCTCGTCGCAGAGTGCCGCGGCGAAGACCCTGGCGACGCCCGGAGGGGTGTTCGTGCTGCTCCTCGCCGGGGCGATCGCGGTCGCGGTCGGCATCGGCCTCGTGGTCATCGGCTGCCGCCGGTCGTTCCGCAAGCAGATCACGCGACCGTCGGGTCAGCTCGACCGCGTGGTCACCGTGCTCGGCGTCGTCGGGTACGTCGGCAAGGGGATCGCCGTGGTCATCGTGGGCGTGCTCATCGCCGTCGCGGGGCTGCAGAGCGACCCCGACCAGGCCACCGGCCTCGACGCCGCGTTCGACGCCGTGCGGAGCATGCCCGGTGGGGTGTTCGTCCTCGTCGCGATCGGCATCGGGTTCCTGGCCTTCGGCGTCTACAGCTTCTTCCGCGCGCGGTTCGCCCGCCTCTGACCCGCGGGTGCACGGACGACCGGACCGGCGCGGACCTTCGCGCTGCGCGACACCTCACGGGCCGCAGCGGGCGTGAGGTGTCGCTGAGCCCGTGAACTCGCAGCCGCAGCCGCCGCCGCGCCGCCTGAGCGGGCACGGACCGCCCCCGCGGTAGACGGGGTCGATGAGCACCAACGTCACGACCGGCCCCGCGACAGTCTTCGCCGACGCCCGAGCGGTCCTCGCCGAGAGCATCGTCTGGGACCCGTCCGCACAGCTGCTCCGATGGGCCGACATCACCCTCGGCACCCTCAACACCGCCGAGGCCGACGGCACGGCGCGGTCGAGCGTGCCGCTGCCGCCCCCGCTGGCGAGCTTCCAGCCCCGGGCCTCCGGCGGGTTCGTCGCGGCCCTCGGGGACACCGTCGTGGTGACGGACGAGCAGGGTGCCGTGGAGCGCGAGATCGCCCGCGTCATCCACAGCACCTCGGGCAACCGGTTCAACGAGGGCAAGTGCGACCCGTTCGGCCGGTTCCTGGTCGGCAGCATGAACGTGACGACCGGCGAACCCGATGCGGCGCTCTACTCGATCGAGGCCGACGGCACGACCCGGGTGCTCCGCGGCGGCTTCGGCGTGACGAACGGCATGGAGTGGTCGGAGGACGGCAGCACGATGTACGTCACCGACACCAGCGCCTCGACGGTCTTCCGCGGGTCGTACGGCCCGGACGGCGAGCTCGGCGAACTCGAGCCGTTCATCGTCGGTCAGGCGCACGACGGCCTGGTCCGCGACGACGAGGGCTGCTTCTGGAGCGCGATCTACGGCGGATCCCGCGTCGAGCGCTACGGGCCCGACGGCTCGCACCTGGAGACGGTGGAGCTCCCCGTCGCCAACCCGACGTCGGTGGCGTTCGGCGGTCCGGACATGTCGACGCTCTTCGTCGGGACGGCCCGCGAGAACCTCACCGAGCAGGACCTGGAGCAGGCGCCGCGGTCCGGTGCGGTCTTCGCGGTGCCGACGACGGTGCACGGGTTCCCCGCGAACACCTTCAGCGGCTGAGCACGTCGTCGCCGCCCGCGCGGACGGCGGCCGGGTATCCTGGGCGACCGCCCGACCGGAGGAGACCCACGTGGACGACGAACGCCAGGCACCCCGGCCGGACCCGGCCGGCGAGCTCGCCCAGGCCGAGGACGCCGACGTCACGGTGCAGGTGGACCGGGTCGCGGTCGACGGCACCTACGTCCGGGTGAGCTCGATCGGTGAGCCCGGCGGGCGGGCCTTCGTGCTGGTCGCGGGCCTGGGCATCGCGTCGACCTACTACGAGCGGCTCGCCCCGCACCTCAACGAGAACGGTCCGGTGCACGCGCTGGACCTGCCGGGGTTCGCCGGCGTCCCGCGGTTCCGCGGGAAGGTCTCGATCGAGCGCTACGCCGACGCGGTCGAGCGGGTCATCGACGACCTCGGGCTCCAGGACCCGGTCCTGGTCGGGCACTCGATGGGCACGCAGGTCGTCACCGAGGTCGCCGCCCGCCGTCCGGGGATCTCCGACCTCGTGCTCATCAGCCCGGTGGTCGACTCGTCGGCGCGCACGGTGCGGCAGTCGGCGTTCCGGTTCCTGCGGTCGACGCTGCACGAGCCCGCCGCGGTCCGGTGGCACGGCATCACGGCGTACGCGCTGTGCGGATGGCACTGGTTCCGGAAGGTCCTGCCACGGATGATCGCGTTCCCGATCGAGGAGCGCGCCGCCCACGTGCAGGCCCGCACCCTGATCGTCCGCGGTGAGCACGACGCGATGGTGCCGCGGGACTGGGTCCGCCGGCTGGCGCGGGTGTTCCCGTACGCGGTCCTCCGCGAGGTCGTCGACGGCGCACACTCGGTCATGCACGCACAGGCCGACGCGGTCGCGCGGCTCGCGGTGGCGCACGTCGACCACCGGATCCCCGACCGGGGCGTGTCGTCGCTGCAGCGGGTGCACGACGACTCGACGTCGTCGGACCTGGCGCGGCTCAGCCCGGGGGACGCCTGGTTGCTGGTCAAGTCGCGCTTCATCGAGCTGTTCGGGATGGCCCGGAACGACGACGAGACGCTCGAGGCGGCCAAGTCCGCGCACGCCGTCGCGATGGCGGACGGCGACGACCTGCCGGTCGACCCGGCGGATCGCCGGGCGGTCGTCGACGAAGTCGCGCCGGAGTCGAAGTAGCCAGCACCGTCGCAGCAGCACACCGTCGAACCAGCGGGCGTCGCGACCTGCGGGCGACCGCCTGGAGGCCCGGCGCCGGTCCGACGGACCGGCACCGGGCCTCCAGGCCGTCGCGACCACAGCGACGGGCGCGCGGTCAGGGCGTGATGCGGCCCGGCAGCATGTCGGGCGTCAGCGCGTTCGCCTCGGCGAGGACCTTGCGGGCCTCGTCGGTCTTGTCCCACACGTTCCAGAGCAGCACGCCCCGGACCGTGTCGTCGTCGTCCAGGTAGTAGACGACGCCGGTCACGGTGGGGTCCTGCCAGTCCTCGACCGTGCGGAGCTTCGAACTGACCTGCCCCACCGCCTCGTACCCCATGTCGAAGACGTCGGAGTAGAACATCGGCGTGTGGTCGTAGGTCTCGTCGGCGTCGGCCAGGTTGCGGCCGGCCTGCCGACCCTGCTGCTGGGCGTTGTCGACGTGCTCCACCCGGCGCGTGCCGAGGATCCGGTCCGGGTACTCGGCGACGTCACCGGCGGCGAACACGGAGTCGTCGTCGGTGAGCAGTGTCGAGGTCACCACGATGCCGTCGCGGACGGTGAGTCCGGCGTCGGCGGCGAGCTGCGTCGCGGGTTCGATGCCGAGTCCGGCGACGACCGCGTCGGCCTCGACCACGGAGCCGTCGTCGAGCGTCAGCCGCACGCCGTCCGCCGTCTCGGTGCCCTCGGACACCCGGCGGCCGGTGCGGAGCTCCACACCGTGGTCGACGAAGCGCTGCTGGAACGCCCGTGCCAGGTCCTCGGGGAACATCCGTCCGCCGACGACCTCGTCCGGGTCGACCAGCGTGACGCGCGCACCGTTCTGCACGATGCCCGCCGTGATCTCCTGGCCGATGTACCCGCCGCCGACGACGGCGACGTGTGCTCCGGCATCCGCGAGTTCGCGCAGCCGGCGGTAGTCCGACGCGCTGCGGTAGTCGAGCACGCGCGCCGACGGTGACAGCCCCGGCAGCCCGCGCGGCTTCCCTCCGGTCGCGAGCAGGAGCCGCTCGTACCCGTGGGTCGCGCCGTCGGCCGTCGTGACGGTCTTCGCGGCACGGTCGATCGCGGTCACCGCGGTCCCCAGGACGAACTGCGCCCCGGTCTCCTCGGTGTGCAGGTCGACCTTGTCGTCCCAGCTGAAGTCCGGGTCGGTCCAGAGCTTCTTCGACAGCGCGGGCCGTGCGTAGGGCCGGTCGACGTCCTCGCTGAGGATCCCGATCGACCCGTCGGTGTCGAGCTCGCGGATGCCGCGGGCAGCGGCGTCGGCGACCATCCCGCCGCCGACGATGAGGTAGCGAAAGTCGGTCATGACGCCTCCTGGCGGTGCTGTGGCACCACGATCAGATCGTGGCGACCGAGCCGGAGTCGACCCGGTAGTTGGCGCCGTTCACGAAGCTGGCCAGGTCGGAGCACAGGAAGGCCACGACGTTCGCGACCTCTTCCGGCTCGCCGCGGCGCTTGAGCTCCATGTACGGCCGCTCTTCTTCGAGGAAGCTGCCGATGGCCTCGTCGAACGAGGTCCCGCGCTGCTTGGCTCGCTTGTCCATCATCGCGTCGGTCATCGGCGTGTGGATGAACGCGGGGGAGACCGTGTTCACCAGCAGGCCCTCGGAGGCGTAGGAGCGCGACAGGCCCTTCGCGAACGAGAGCACCCCGGCCTTGGCGGCGCAGTAGGGCAGTTCGTCGTCGTACGGCTGCGAGGCGTCCTCGGACACCAGGTAGACGATGCGTCCCCAGCCGCCCTGGCGCAGGTCACCGATGAACTCACGGGTGATCCGCACCGGCCCCATCAGGTCGATGTCGATCGTCTCCGCCCAGCCGGCCTCGTCGATCTCGTGGAACATGCCCTGGGCGCCGGTGACGCCCGAGGACTGCACCAGGATGTCGATCTCGCCGACGGCCTCGCGCACCTTGTCGTGCAGGGCGGCGAGGCTCTCGGCACTCCGGACGTCCGCGGCGAAGGCGTGCAGCTTGCCGAGCGGTGCCTCGAGCTGGTCCGCACTGGTGTCCAGACGGCTCTGGTCGATGTCGGTGACGACCACGGTTGCACCCTCTGCCAGGAGGATGCGCGCCGTGTTCCAGCCGATGCCGGAGTCGCCGCCGAAGACGAGTGCGGTCTTGCCCTGGATACCGAGGTCCACTCGGGCCCCTACGCGTGTGCCGACGCGTCGGCGACGGCGGGCGTGGTGGCGGAGGCCAGCGGGGTGCTGGGCGCGCGGTTCTCGGCGGAGACCATCCACGCGAGCTGCTCGAGGCGCTCGATGAAGCCGTGGAGCAGGTCCGCGGTCGTCGGGTCTTCCTCGTCGACCTCGTCGTGGACGTCGCGCATGGTGCCGGTCGCCTGGTACAGCCGGAGCGTGACCTGGTCGATGGCGTCGTGCGTGGTGATCTCGCCCGAGGGGAACGCGTCGAGGTGGCTGCCCGCGGAGACGGTCGCCGAGCGGCCGTCCGGCACGAGGTACAGCGCGCGCATGCGCTCGGCGGTGTCGTCGGCGAACTCACGAGCCGCGTCGACGATCTCGTCGAGCTGCAGGTGGAGGTCGCGGAAGTTGGTGCCAAGGATGTTCCAGTGGGCCTGCTTGCCCTGCAGGTGCAGGTCGATGAGGTCCACGAGGACCGCCTGGAGGTTCTTGGCCATCTTGTCCGAAGCGTGCATGGTTGTGGCTCCTTTCGCGTCGGTGTGACCGTTCCGGTCTACGCGGTGCCCCAGTGCACGCTCTCAGTGCGCTCGGAGGCAGCGTCCCCCGGGGGCGTCCGGCGCGGTGCCGCTCAGTGCGACGGCGCGGGGTCGACCTGGTCGACGGCCTCGCGCATCTGCTCCAGGAAGCCGGCGACGATCCGGGCCTCGGACGCGGGGAGTCCCTCGGCGATCGACATCATCCGGCGGTGCATCACGCCGAGCGTGGCGCGGACCTCGTCGTCGGTCTCGGTCGTCGGCGTGATGACGAGCGCCCGTCGGTCGGTGGGGTGCGGGTCTCGGCGCACGTGGTTCGACTTGACCAGGCGGTCGATGAGGATCGTCGTCGAGGCCGACGAGATCTTGAGGTACGCGGCGAGGTCCTTCGGGCTCACGGCGGTGCCGGAGCGCTGCGCCTGCAGCAGGAAGCGCACGGCGAGCAGGTCGGTCTCGCCCATCCCCATCGAGTCGCGGGTCCGGCGGCGCATGGCCGTCTCGGCGGATCGGTACCGGCGCAGGGCGTTGAGCACCGCTACCCCGCGTTGGGTCGCGTCGTCGTCCGGGAACCAGTACCCGGACGCCTCGGTGATCTCCTGCGTCGACATGGCGTTTAGGGTAACCCGTCTCGTATCTCGGTCGTCTAGCGGACTCCCGGGTTCCGCTCCGACCGGTGCGTCCGCACCGGACGGACAGGAGGCCCGTGGCGGGGTCGCCACGGGCCTCCTGTCCGGTGGTTCGTCGCGTTACGCGGCTGCCTGCTCGTCCGTGCCGGCTGCGGCCTCGGCGAGCGCGGTGAGCGCGCCCTGCACGAGCGTCGTGACCTCGGCGTCCTCACGCGGGTGGGTCTCCGCGAAACGGACGACCGACTGCGGGATGGCGACCTTGACGTCCTCCAGGACCTTCGCACCGGCGATGCCGGCGGCCTTGCGGGCGTCGTCGTGCGCCCAGACGCCGCCGTACTGGCCGAACGCCGAGCCGATCACGGCGAGGGGCTTGCCGGACAGCGGCGAGGCGCCGAACGGACGCGAACCCCAGTCGAGCGCGTTCTTCAGGACGGCGGGGATGGTGCCGTTGTACTCGGGGGTGATCAGCAGGACGGCGTCCGCGGTGGCGACGGCGTCGCGGAAGGCGACGGCAGCGGCGGGCGGGGTGTCGCCGTCGATGTCCTCGTTGTAGAACGGCAGGTCGACGATGCCGTCGAAGGTGTGCAGCTCGATGCCCTCCGGCGCGTGGTGCGCGGCGGCCTCGGCGAGCTTGCGGTTGATGGAGTCGGCGCGCAGGCTGCCGACGAGGACGAGGACGTTCGTCATGGAGCTCCTTCTGTTGCGGGATGCTGTTGCTGGACGGAAAGGTGTCAGCGACAACCAATGCGATCGTACGGGGCGCTATTCCCAGCCCCCTGGGTACGGTGGCGGCGTGACCACGCTTCGGACCCCGGCCAGCACGCCACGAACCACCGACCCGACCTGGTGGCGCGATGCCGTCGTCTACCAGGTCTACCCACGCAGCTTCGCCGACACCGACGGCGACGGGCTCGGTGACGTCGCGGGCATCACCAGCCGGGTGCCGTACCTGGCGTCGCTCGGTGTCGACGCGCTGTGGCTCTCACCGTTCTTCCCGTCGCCGCTCGCCGACGGGGGCTACGACGTCGCCGACTACCGTGCCGTCGACCCGAAGCTCGGGTCCCTCGACGACCTCGACGCCCTGGTCCGGGCCGCCCACGAACACGACCTCAAGGTCATCGTCGACATCGTGCCGAACCACACCTCGGACCAGCACGAGTGGTTCCGGGCCGCACTGGCGTCCTCGCCGGGGTCGGCCGAGCGTGCGCGGTACGTGTTCCGCGAGGGGTCCGGCGACTCCGGGGAACTGCCGCCGAGCGACTGGGTGTCGAACTTCGGCGGCAGCGCGTGGACCCGGGTTCCGGACGGGCAGTGGTACCTGCACCTGTTCGCCCCCGAGCAGCCGGACCTCGACTGGTCGAACCCCGAGGTCCGCGCCGACTTCGAGGACACGCTGCGCTTCTGGTCCGACCGCGGTGTCGACGGGTTCCGCGTGGACGTCGCGCACGGTCTGGCGAAGGACCTGTCGACCCCGTACCGGCCCTCGAACGAGCAGGACCTGCCGCTCGACGGCTCCGACCCGCTGTACGACCGCGACGAGGTGCACGAGATCTTCGCCACCTGGCGTCGGGTGCTCGACGAGTACGAGCCGCCCCGTGCCGCGGTCGCCGAGGCCTGGGCCCCTGCCCCCCGCCGCGTCCTGTACGCCCGGCCGATGGAGCTCGGGCAGGCCTTCAACTTCGACCTGCTCGAGGCCCCGTTCGAGCCCGAGACATTCCGTCGGATCATCGAGCGGAACCTGGCCGCCTCGGAGCACTCGGGTGCCTCGAGCACCTGGGTGCTGTCGAACCACGACGTCGTGCGGCACCCCACCCGGTACGGCCTGCCGGACGGCACCGAGACCGACGCCTGGCTCATGACGGACGGCACGACGCCGGAGCTCGACCGTGCACGGGGGCTCCGCCGGGCACGCGCGGCGACGCTGCTGATGCTGGCGCTTCCGGGGTCGTCGTACGTCTACCAGGGCGAGGAGCTCGGGCTGCACGAGGCCGCCGCGATCCCGCGCGACCTGCTGCAGGACCCGAAGTGGCTCCGCACCGGGCACACCGTGAAGGGCCGGGACGGCTGCCGCGTGCCGATCCCGTGGACGCGCTCCGGGCCGTCGTTCGGCTTCGGGGACGTCGCACCCCACCTGCCGCAGCCGCAGGACTTCGGGGAGTCCTCGGTCGAGGCCGAGGACGGCGATCCCGGGTCGACCCTGTCGCTGTACCGCCGGGCGCTGGCCGCACGACGTCGGCTGCAGCAGGGGGAGGCGCTGACGTGGCTGGAGTCCGGCTCCGAGGTCGTGGCGTTCGCCCGGCACGACGGCTGGCGGTCGTTCACGAACTTCGGCACGCAGCCGGTGCCGTTGCCCGCCGGCACCGTGGTCGTCGCGTCGGGACCGCTCGACGAGGTCTCGCCCGGTGTGCTGCCCGGCGAGACGACGGTGTGGTTGGCCTGAGCGGACGGGTTCTTCCTCCACAGCCCGGAGGCCCGTGGTGGCGTTCCACAGATCGTCTCGCCGCCGCCCGGGGGTGACCTCCCGATCGCGAGCATCGGGGCATGACAGATCCCACTGCTCCAGCATCCGGTCCACGACCACTCCGGCCGCGGGTCGTCCGCCGCCTCGCTGCGGTCGGCGCCGCGCTGACCGCGCTCGGCGTGCTCGCGGCGCCCGCCGTGCTCCCGTCCGGGTCGAGCGCCGCTGCGCTCGACTTCCCCTACGTCAACGAGTTCTCCAGTGCGTCCGGCGGCACCCTGCAGGGTGACGCCGCGGTGTCCGACGGTCGCCTGCGACTCACCGACGACGTCCGGAACCAGGCCGGGGCCTGGTCGACGAACGACACGTTCCCCTCCGACACCGGGCTCGAGATCGAGTTCACCTACGCCATGTACACCGCGAAGGACGACCCCGGGGCCGACGGCCTGCTGCTGTACCTGGCCGACGGGGCCGCACCACAGGGTGTCGGGTCGTACGGTGCCGGCCTCGGGTACGCCTGCCGCAGCACCGTGACCGAGGGCGGTGGACGCCCGTGCGACCTGCCCGGGGTCCCCGGTGGGTTCGCCGCCGTCGCGATCGACCACTACGGCAACTTCTCGTCGCGCATCAACGACTCCGGTCCCGGTGCCCAGGCCGACCACGTCGTCGTCCGCGGATCGGGCGACGGGACCGAGGGCTACCGGTACGTCGCCGGCGTCGCGGCCCCCGGCGGCACGGTGACCGACGGAGCCGCACCGCGGAAGGTCCGCGTCACCCTGCTGCCCGAGGCCGAGGGCGGCCTCGCCGTGACGGTCCGGATCCAGGCCGGCGAGGCCCTGCGGACGGTACTGGACTCGGTCCCGCTGCACGGCGACGGACAGGCCCCGCTGCCGAGCACGCTCCGCCTCGGGTTCGCCGCGGCCACCGGCAGCCACGTCGACAAGCACGAGGTCGACGCGCTGCAGGTGTGGAAGCCGGCGGACCTGTCGGTCGAGCACGACCTGCCCGCGACCGTCACGGCCGGCGACCCCGTCCGCTACGACGTCACGGCTCGGAACCCCGGCCCGAACGCCGCCGATCCGAGCCCGTTGCACGTCGACGTGCCGGACGGCATCGAGGACGTCACCTGGACGTGCACCGCGGCGGCGGGCTCCGCCTGCGCGACCGCGACGGGGAGCGGTGACGTGGCGACCGACCTGTCCCTGCCCCGCGACGGTTCGGCCGTGGTGACGATCGAGGGGCGGGTCGCCACGGGCACCGAGGGGAGCATGGAGAGCGTCGCGACGATCGCCACGCCTGCGTCGTTGTCCGACACGAACGAGACGGACAACGTCTCGCGGGCGAGCACGACCGCGACGGCACCGGCGGCCGTCGCGCACGTGGAGACGGACAAGTCGGTGTCACCGTCGACCGTCGCACCCGGAGACGCGGTCGAGTACCTCGTGACCGCACGGAACCGGGGTCCGGCGGTCGCGGAGCACGTCGGGGCCGTCGACGAGCTGCCCGAGGCCGTGCGCTTCGCCGGTTCGGACGACGGGTGCACCGCCGAGGGGCAGCGCGTGACGTGCCGATCCGACGCCTCGCTCGACGTGGGGGAGACCCGGGCCTTCCGGATCCGCGCCGTGCTCGATCCGGGCTACCGGGGGGACGGATCCGACGTGGTGAACGTGGCGACCGCGACCTCGCCGACCGACCCGGACGGGGGCGACCCGTCCACCGGTGTGGCGATCGTCGTCGACCCGGACGACGACGGACCGGCGCCGAGCCCTGCGCCGACGACCGGTCCGGCACCGGACGACGGGGACGGATCGGGTGCCGGCGGTTCCGGTGGTGGCGGCCCCAGCGACGGCGACGGCCCCGGGACGGGTGCTGACCACGGGCGTGCGGGTGCGCCGGCAGCTGACCACGGCGCCACTGCGCCCGTGGGAGCTCTCGCTTACACCGGTGCCGAAGGGGTCGGCCTCGCCGCCGCGCTCGCCGCCCTGGCCGCCGCCGTCGGGTCCGTGTGCTGGTGGCTCGCCCGACGTCGTGCCCGCCGGAACGCGCCGACCGACGACCCGCAGCAGCCCTGAACGCCGCCGGGACGGCACCGGACGCGGTGCCGTCCCGGCGCACGGGTGTGCACGTCCACAGGGGGTGGAGACGCCGCCGGTCGGGCGTTCACCCCACCGGCGGTAGGATCGGATCCACGATCCGCATGCCCGAAAGAGGTCTCGTGTCCGACACCGTGGACGACGCCACCACCGTGGAAGACGCGACCCAGCGCGCGCGGTACTGGCCGATCCCGATCCTCCGGGCGGTCCCCGCAGCGGTCGTCGCGATGGTCATCACCTTCTCGACCAACCACGCCGCGGGCTACGGTCTCGTGCTGTTCGGCGGCTTCGCCCTGGTCGAGGGCCTCGTGCTCCTGTTCGCCGGGATCTCCCGACTGCCCCTCGATGGCCGTTCGCGTCGCACGACCCTGCTGCAGGCCGTCATCACCCTGCTCGCCGCGGTCGCCGCGTTCGCGTGCAACGGGTTCGGGCTGCCGGCCTTCATCACGGTCATCGTCGCGTTCGCGGTGCTGACCGGGGCCCTCGAGCTGTCGCAGGGGCTCCGTGCCCGGCGTCGCTCACCCTTCGCTCGCGACTGGACCACGATCGGCGGCCTCACGCTGCTGCTCGCGGTCGCCTTCCTCGTCACGCCGCCCGACTACTCCCAGCAGCTCGGTGGCGTGGAGCAGGTCACCGGCACCCTCGACGCCTCGATCGTGCTCGTCGGCCTGCTCGGCGCGTACCTCGCCATCACGGCCGTCTTCCACGTGATCGCCGGCCTCTCGCACAAGTGGGGCACGGCCACGCCGGCCGTCGCCCCGGACGGAGCACCACACGCATGACCACCCCCAGCCGTCGTGACCGTCTGCGCCCGGTCGAGCTCCTCGGGATCTCCGCGATCGTCGCGGTGTTCACCGGGCTCGTCGTGCTGTTCTCGACGCGGGAACTGCAGCTGGCCGTGATCTTCCTCGGCGTCGCGTTCATCGTGGTCGTCGTCGTGCTCGCGATGCTGCAGCTCGCCTCGTCGAGCGAGCAGGACGACAACGACATGCTCGGCGGGCACAAGACGCCGGGCGAGGGCGACGGCGACGACTTCCACTGACGGCTGACCCAGCGGCGACCGCGTCCTGACGCCGGACACGCCCGAGGTCACGAATCAGGAGCGGTCCTGTCAGGATCGCGGGTCCTGCCGACACCTCTGGGTGAAGGAGGTGGGATGTGGACGTGACGACCGGCACCGACACGGACGAAGGACTCGTCCGTGCGATGGCACAGGGGGACACCGGAGCGCTCGCACGAGCGTTCGACCGGTACGCCGCCACCCTCACCCGCTACGCCTGGGCACTCGTGGACAACCGCTCCGACGTCGAGGAGATCGTGCAGGACGCGTTCCTCACGCTCTGGCAGCGGGCGGCGACCCTCGAGCTGCCGGCGGACACCGTGCTGCCGTGGCTGCTCGTCGTCTGCCGCAACCACGCCTTCAACACCGGCCGCAAGCAGGCCCGTCGTCGCGCGGACGAACTCCCCGAGCACCTCGCCTCGCCCGCCGACCACGACGAGGCCCGCGAGACCCTGCGCTGGGTCCGTGCCGAGATCGCCGCGCTCCCCGACCTCGACCGCCGCATCTGCGAGCTCTGCCTCCTCGAGGGGTCCTCCTACGCCGAAGCCGCTGAGCTCCTCGGGCTCACGGTCGGCGCGGTCACCCAGCGGGTCTCCCGCAACCGACGTCGACTCAAGAAGGCGGTGATGCACGATGAACACTGAACCTCCCCAGGGAGACGAGCTGCAGCGCATGCTCGTCTCGATGAAGCAGAACGTCCTCGAACGCGCCACGCCCCGCCCGAAGCGACGTCGTGGTCGCTCGGGCGTCGTGGTCGGCGTCGTCGCCCTGCTGGCACTCGGCACCGCGACCGGTGCCGTCGCGCTGACCCTGTCGCAGCAGAACGCCGACCCGGTCGCCGCTCCCACCCAGACCCAGCAGCCCGAGCCGTCGCCGTCCGCGACGACGCCGAGCTCCGCCCCGATCACGGGCGCCCCGACCCCGAAGCCCACCCCGACCCCGCGCAACACCGTCGCCACGATCCCCACGAGCTGCCGCTCGATCGTGCCCGCGTCGGAGTACTCGCGGTTGTTCGGAGATGCGTCGGTGACCGAGAAGGACACCCAAGACCCCGACACCGTGGACGTCGTCTCGGCGTCGATCAGCTGCGTGTGGCAGAAGCCGGATGCGGACAGCTCGTTCCTGTCCGTCTCGATCCACACCGCGAGCGCCGAGCACGTCCAGTACCAGATCGACTCGTTCGGCGACGAGGCTGGCGGCACCTGCACGGAGCGACCGGACGGCACGCTGTGCCAGCTCCGAGCGACCCTCGACGACGGCGCCGCCAAGGCGTACACCCTGTACGTCCGCGGCGACAGCTACGTCGTCGTCGACCAAATCGGCTTCCCGACGAACGGTCTGCTGAACGCCGTCATCGGGGAGATCTGGGGGGACTGACGGCCCGGAGGCACGGGGCGGACCCGACCCGTGCCTCCAGTCCGTCGGTGGTCAGATCGTGAGCAGGAACGGTCGCCTCGCGCACCGTGACGCGACCGTTCCTGCTCACGGAGCACACCGACCACGCCCCGCGTCACCCCACCCGCGCCGCCACGATGTCGCGCGCCAGCGTCCGGACCGCACGGCTCGGTTCCGGGGACGTCCGGACCGCCAGACCGATGCGGAGCGGCTCGACCTCGTCCTCCAGGTCGAGCACCGCCCCGTCGTACCGCACCCCCGAGTCCGGCACGACCCCGACGCCGAGCCCGGCCGAGGCGAACCGGATCACGGCGGGCATGTCGTTCATCTCCGCGACGATGCGCCGCCGGATGCCGAGCCGCTCGAGTGCCCCGTCGAGGATGATCCGGTTGCCGAACCCGTGCGCCGTGTCGACGAAGGGTTCATCGGCGAGTTCGGCGAGCGACACCGACGACCGGCCGGCGAGCGGGTGGTCCGACGCGGTGAACACCCGGAACGGCATCTCCCGCAACGGCTCCACGACGACGCCGGCGGGCACGGTGGGCAGGCCCGTGTAGGCGATGTCGAGCCGCCCGGCGACCAGGTCCTGCACGAGCCCGGTCGTCCCCGACGGCGAGGTCATCAGCTCCACCGCGACGAGCGGGTGCTGCCGTCGGAACCGCTGCAGCACGCCCGTCAGGTCGACGATGTCCATGCTCGTGAAGATGCCGAGCCGCACCCGCCCCCGCAGGTCGGCGTCGTCGGCGGTGGCCAGGTCGCGCATCCGGTCGAGGGACTCGAGCACCGCGCGGGCGTGGGGGAGCAGGTCCTCGCCGGCCGGGGTCAGGACGAGCTGTCGGCCGGTGCGGTCGAAGAGCCGCACCCCGAAGCTGCGCTCGAGCGAGGCGATGCCCGCGGACACCGTGGACTGCGCCGCCCAGAGTCGTTCGGCCGCGCGGGTGACGCTGCCCTCGGCGGCGACGGTAACGAACTGTTCGAGCAGTCGGGTCTCCATTGTCCGAGTATCGATCAGATCGATCGTGCACATCAAGCGCATCCGTTGGACTCGATGCACCCCGAGCGCGATCATCGGAGCATGTCAACCGTCACCGACACCCCGACGGGCACCGTCCCCGCCACCACCGCCGCTCCCGCATCCGCGAGCGACCGTGTCGTCGCCCCGCGCGGACGCCGTGTCCACACCCGTCGGCGCCACGGTTTCGGCTTCTGGGTCGTCGCCTTCGCGTTCCTCGCGGTGATGGCCTTCGCGACCGTCCCCGCGCCCCTCTACGTCATCTACCAGGCCCGCGACGGGTTCCCGACCTTCACCACGACTGTGATCTTCGCGGCGTACGGGGTCGGGGTCGTCGGGTCGCTGTACCTGGCGGGACACCTGAGCGACGTGCACGGGCGGCGCCCGCTCATCCTGGTGTCCATCGCCCTCGAGCTGGTCGCTGCCGTGCTGTTCCTGCTCTGGAACGACGTCACCGGCCTCATCGTCGCCCGGCTCGTGACCGGCCTCGGTGTCGGGACGCTGACGGCGACCGCGACGGCGCACCTCGGTGAGCTCCGGGTCCGTGCGACCGGGTCGAGCGACTCCGCGAAGGGGGCGAGCGTCGCCGCCGGGGCGGTGAACCTCGGCGGGCTGTCGCTCGGCGCCCTGGTCGGTGGAGCGCTCGCCGAGTTCGTCGGGCAGCCGCTCATGGTCCCGTACGTGGTGTTCGTGATCGCGCTGGCCATCGCGTTCGTGCTGGTGCTGGCCGCACCGGAGACCGTCGGCCGCCCCGAGCAGCCCGTGGCCTACCGCCCGCAGCGCATGCAGGCTCCCGAGGGCCAGGGAGCTGCGTTCTGGGCAGCCGGTGCAGCAGCGTTCGCGGCACTCGCCGTGCAGGGCCTCTTCACGTCGGTCGCGCCGAGCTTCCTCGGCACCACCTTCCACGTCACCGACCGCCTGGCCGCCGGGGCCACGACCTTCGGGGTCTTCGCCGCGAGCGCGCTCTCGCAGATCGTCTTCGCCCGGCTGTCGCAGCGTGCGCAGATCCGGCTCGGCATGGTGCTGCTGGTCGTCGGGCTGGTCGTCCTCGCCGTCGCCGCGGTCCTGCTGCAGGTCGCCGGGTTCATCGGCGGCGGGGTCGTCGCGGGCGCCGGGGTCGGCCTGCTGTTCCGCGCCGCGATCGGCAGCGCCGCAGCACTGGTCGGGCCGGAGCGTCGGGGCGGCGTGCTCGCCGCCACGTTCCTCATCGCCTACGCCGGACTCACCGTGCCGGTCGTGGCCGTCGGGGCGGCGCTGCTGGTGATCCCGACGCTCCCCGTCCTGATCGGGTACGTCGTGCTCGTCGCCGTCCTGGCCGTCGTCGCCGGCACCCGGCTGGCCGCGCGCGCCTGACGCGCCACGGGCCTGGCGTCCGCCCGTCGCCT
>NZ_JBEHCD020000007.1:0-24603 GCF_040223925.2 Curtobacterium sp. WHRI 8282 | reverse complement strand
CTCCTGTCCGTGACGCGGTAGCGTTCCGGGCATGGACCCGATCGACGAGCTCGCTGCGGAGCTCCGACAGTCCATCGGTCGGGTCGTGCGTGCCGCACGACGCGAGGCGGACGCGCTGCCGGCCACCCACACCACCACCCTCGGGTTCCTGCACCGCGAGGGTCCGATGACGATCGCGGAACTCGCGCGCCGCCGCGGGGTGAAGCACCAGGGGCAGTCCCGCACGGTCGGCGAACTGGCCGAGCTCGGCTACGTCGACCGGACGGCGTCGGACACCGACCGCCGAGCGTCGGTCATCCGGATCACGGACGCCGGCCGGGCTGCACTGCAGCGGGACACGGACGCCCGCACGGACTGGCTGGCCGACGCGATCCGCGAGGAGACCGACGCCGAGGAGCGTGCGCTGCTCCGCCGTCTGCCCGAGCTGTTCGAGCGGGTCGCGCGTCGGGCCGACTGAACGACCCCTCACCTTCCCGGGAGCCCGAGAAGTACAACACGGCTGTACAGTTGTGCGCATGGAGTTGACGAAGTACAACCACGCCACCGTCGTCCTCGAGCAGGACGGCGTCACCCTCGTCATCGACCCCGGGGTGTTCACGCCCGAGGCCGTCGACCTCGTCCGCGGAGCAGCGGGCGTCCTCGTCACGCACGACCACCCCGACCACTTCGACATCGACGCCCTGCGCGCGGGACTCTCCGCCAACCCGGACCTCGTCGTCCGCGGTCCGGAGACCGTCGTCGAGCAGCTCGGCGAACACCACGGCCGGGTCCAAGCGGTGCACGCCGGCGACGCGATCACCGTCGGACCGTTCTCCGTCCGGGTCTTCGGCGAGCAGCACGCGGTCATCCACCCCGACATCCCGTCCACCGCGAACGTCGGCTACCTGGTGGACGACGCGGTGTTCCACCCGGGCGACGCGTACCTCGAGCCCGGTGTCCCGGTGCCGACCCTGCTGCTGCCGACGAGCGGTCCGTGGACGAACACCGCCCAGGCCGTCGACTACGTGCGAGCCGTGGCGCCGGAGCGGGCCGTGCAGATCCACGAGGCGATGCTGAGCGACCTCGGCCAGCAGTCCGCCGCGCGGTTCCTCGGGCCGGACGGTCTCGGGCCGGTGCCCGTCCTGATCCTGCCCGCGGGGGAGACGATCACCGTCTGACGGACGCGGGCCGCCCCTGGGAGGCGATCCGGGCCTCCCGAGCAGCATGGTGGGATGGCCGACGCACCCACGACAGCAGTCCTCTTCGACATCGACGGCACCCTCGCCGACTCGAACTACGCGCACATCGACGCGTGGTGGCGGGCGTTCCTGGCGGCGGGGGAGTCCGTCGACGCCTGGCGGATCCACCGCGCGATCGGGATGGACTCGGCGAAGCTGCTCGAGACGCTGCTGCCTGACGCGTCCCAGGAGACCCGCGACACCGCGAAGCAGTTCCACACCGCCTACTACGCCGAGCAGATGCCGCGGCTCCGGCTGCTGCCGGGTGCACGCGATCTCCTGCAGGCCGTCGCCGAAGCGGGGCACGCCGTGGTCCTGGCGACCAGTGCGCCCGAGCACGAACTCGCCCGCCTGCGTGACCTGCTCGACGCGGGTGAGTGGGTCACCGCCGAGACCAGCTCCGAGGACGTCGAACAGGCGAAGCCGGACCCCGGCATCATCCGGGTCGCACTCGGCAAGGCCGGGGTCTCCGCCGACGACGCCGTGATGGTCGGGGACGCCATGTGGGACGTCGAGTCCGCCGGCAAGGTGGGGGTGCAGTGCGTCGGCGTGATGACCGGCGGCATCGGCGGCGACGAGCTCCGCGGGGCCGGGGCGGCCGAGGTGTACGACGACGCGGCGGCCGTGCTCGCGGCGTTCCGCGCCGGCGAGGGCCCGATCGCGGCACTCGGCCAGCGCGACTGACGAGCGGCGCCGGTCGCGCCTGACGGGCGGCGTTGGTCGCGCCTGACGGGCGGCGTTGGTCGCGCCTGACGGGCGCCTCGGTTTCCGCGTCGTCGGTCGCCCGTGCCAGGATCGACGTTCGTGATCACGATCGAACGCGTGTCCTGGGACGACCCCCGCAGCGTGGTGCTCCGCGCCCGGATGGACGACGAGATGCACGAACGCTACGGATCGGCGAACGCCGGCGAGGACCCGGCGGTCACCGCCGAGCGGGGTCGTGCGCTGAGCGTCGACCCGTCGACCGTCGTCACGTCGATCCTGGCCGTCGACGAGTCCGGAGAACCGGTCGGGCACATCGCGGTCCGGCGTCTGGGTGACGAGGTCGAACTGAAGCGGCTCATCGTGCTCGCCTCGGCGCGCGGCAAGGGTGCGGCCACCGCGCTGCTCGACGAGTGCGAGTGCGTGGGTCGCGAACTCGGCGCCCCGCGGCTCATCCTGCAGACCGGTGACAAGCAGCCCGACGCCGTGGCGCTCTACCGCAAGACCGGCTGGGACCAGATCGCGGTCTACGAGCCCTACGTCGCGACCATGCCCTGGTCGTTCTGCTTCGAGAAGGCGCTGTAGCCCGGCCCGTTCACGTATTGCACTTTCAACAGGAGAGTGCAATTCTTGCTCGGTGAGCACCACCGAACGCACCCGCGCGCTGCGCCGACGCATGATCGTCGAGGCACGTCGGGCGACGGTCGAACACGGGCTGCACGGCTTCACGATCGAGCAGCTCTGCGAGACCGTCGGAGTGTCGCGCCGCACGTTCTTCAACCACTTCGGGTCGAAGGACGACGCCGTGCTCGGCATCGAGCTCAACGCCGACGTCGAGGCGATCGACGCCTACGCCGCGGGCGGGATCGTCCCCGGCGAGCTCGACCCCCTCGGCTCGATCGTGGCGCTGGCGATCGACCAGTTCGGCCGGGTCGGGTTCGTCCGTGCCGACGAGGCCATGATGCGTCGGGTCTTCGAGCGGGAGCCGGCGCTCGTCGCGCGGTTCCTGTCGGCGACCGACGTGCAGCTCGCCCGGGTCACCGTGGCCGTGCGCCGTCGGTTCGGGTGGGACGACCCCGGCGACCGTCGGGCGCGCCTGGTGACCGAGGCCGCGGCCGCGCTGCTGAAGGTGACCGCGGAGACGTACTTCGACGACGCCTTCGACGAGGCCACCGGACCGACGTTCGACGCGCTGCTCACCGAGAACCTCCGCCTGCTCAGGGCGGTCACCACGACCGAACGGGAACACACCACATGAGCGCCACCGCGCCGGGCACCACCAAGCGTGCCCGCCCAGGCTCCGACGGCCCGCTGCTCCTGACGCAGCGTCGCATCTGGATCATCTTCTCCGCCCTGATCGCGGGGATGCTGCTCTCCAGCCTCGACCAGACCATCGTCTCCACCGCGATGCCGACCATCGTCGGCGAGCTCGGCGGCGTCGCGCACCAGGCCTGGCTGACGACCGGGTACCTGCTCGCCTCCACCATCGTGATGCCCGTGTACGGCAAGTTCGGTGACGTCCTCGGGCGCCGCAACCTGTTCCTCATCGCGATCGCGCTGTTCACCATCGCCTCGGCCGGGTGCGCGTTCGCCGGTGACTTCACGCAGCTCGTGGTGTTCCGCGCCATGCAGGGCCTCGGTGGCGGCGGTCTGATGATCCTGTCGCAGGCGATCATCGCCGACATCGTCCCCGCGTCGCAGCGCGGCAAGTACCTCGGGCCGCTCGGTGCGATCTTCGGCCTGTCCGCGATCGGCGGCCCGCTGCTCGGTGGCTTCTTCGTGGACCACCTCACCTGGAACTGGGCGTTCTACATCAACATCCCGGTCGGCATCGCGGCGTTCTTCGTGGCGTGGTTCGCGCTGACCCTGCCGAACAAGAAGGCGACGAAGCGCATCGACGTCCTCGGCGTGCTGTTCATGTCCGCCGCGACCACGTGCCTGGTGTTCTTCTCGGAGTTCGGCGGCAGCAAGGACCACGGCTGGGACGCCCCGGAGACCTGGGCCTGGTTCGCCGGTCTCGTCGTCTCGGCAGCGCTCCTGGTGTTCGTCGAGTCCCGTGCCCAGGACCCGGTGCTCCCGCTGTCGTTCTTCCGCAACCGCACCTTCCTGCTGGCCACCGGCATCGGCCTCGTGCTCGGCATCGGCATGTTCGCCGCGATCGGCTTCGTCCCGACGTTCCTGCAGATGGCCTCGGGTACCTCGGCGGCGGTCTCCGGCCTGCTGATGCTGCCGATGATGGCCGGCCTGATCGGCACGTCGATCGCCTCGGGTGTCCTGATCACCAAGACCGGGCGCTACCGGATGTTCCCGATCGTCGGCACGGTCCTGGTGGCCATCGCCATGCTCGCGATGACCCAGCTGGCGGCGGACACCCCGATCTGGCTGATCTGCGCGTACCTGTTCGTCTTCGGTGCCGGGCTCGGCTTGATCATGCAGGTGGTCGTCCTCGTCGCGCAGAACGCCGTGCCCGCCGAGCAGGTCGGTACCGCCACGTCGACGAACAACTACTTCCGTGAGGTCGGCGCCTCTCTCGGCACCGCCGTCTTCGGTGCGCTCTTCACCGCGCGGCTCACGACGTCGCTGACCGACGTGTTCCGCGGTGCCGGTGGGTCGGCGACCGATGCGGCGTCCTCGGCGGGGAGCATCGACCCGTCGACCGTCGCGGGCCTGCCGCCTGCGGTGCAGGACGGCATCGTGAACGCCTACGCCGACTCGCTCGCACCGGTGTTCTGGTACCTGCTGCCGTTCATCGCGGTGGCGTTCCTGCTCGCCCTGTTCCTGCCGCAGATCACGCTCTCCGACACGGCCGGCATGGTCGCCCGTGGCGAGGCCGTCGGCGGTGACGAGGCCGACGAGCTCGAGCGCGCGCAGCGTGCTGCGCGTGCGGAGCACGCGGCGGCTCCGGAGGGTTCCGCACCGGGGCGGGACACCGACCGGTAGACGCGACCGGACGACGGACGGGAGGCCCGGTGCCAGCTGGCACCGGGCCTCCCGTCCGTCGTCCGGTCGCGCTCCTTGCCGCGGCCGACTTTCGTGCTGAGCGACACCTCGCGCGTTCCAGCGCGCGTGAGCTGTCGCTGAGCGCGTGGGGTCGCGGTGACCCCGCGCTACGCGCCGGTGCTCGCGCGCGGCACGAGCCGCGTCGGCAGGGCCGCGGGCTCGGCGGCCGTGCCGTCGAGCGTCGCGAGGAGCCGCAGTGCCGCGGCGCGACCGAGGTCGGCGCCGGGCAGTGCCACGCTCGTCAGGGCCGGCGCGGTGACCGACGACGACGGCAGGTCGTCGAAGCCCGCGACCGCGAGTGCGCCGGGGACGGCGATGCCGAGCGCGCCGGCGACCCGCAGGACTCCGTAGGCCAGGGTGTCCGCGGCCGCGACGACGGCGGTGACGTCGTCGTCCTGCCAGGCCTCGATGACGTGCTCGGTGGCCGAGGCCGCGGCCTCCACGGTCAGGTCGGCGCGGGCGGTGACCTCGGAGACCGTGATGCCGGCCTCCGCACAGGCCTGCTCGAACAGTTCGCGGCGCACGCCGAACGTCGCCGCCCGCGAAGTGCCGTCGAGGTAGCCCACGTGCCGGTGTCCACGGTCGTGCAGGTGGGCGACGAGGTCGTGCACGCCGGTGGAGAGGTCGTAGTTGACCGCCTCGGGCCCACCGGGGGCGTCGAGCAGCACCACGGGGACGCTCGCCGACATCGGCTCGTCGGCGGCCGGGGCATCGACCAGGATGCCGGCCGGCCGGAGCCGTTCGAAGCGCCGGACGTCGGCCGCGACCGGCTGCGCACCCCGCTCGGTGACGGAGAGCACGAGCTGGAACCGGTCGCCCAGGGTGTCCCGGACGCCACGGATGACCTCGGCGAAGAACGGGTTCGACAGGTCGGGGGCGATGAACACGACGAGGTCGCCGCTGCCGCGGGCCAACGAGCTGGCGGCGTGGTCGACGACGTAGCCGAGGTCGTCCACGGCGTCGCGGACCCGCGCGGCGATGGGGGCGGAGACCCGCCCGCGGTCCTTGCCGTTCACGACGAGGGAGACCGTGGCGATGCTCGTGCCCGCACGCTCGGCCACCATCGCAGCGGTCACACGACGGCTCGGGGCGGCGGGGGAGGGCACTCGTCGATGCTAGCGAGCGCGGTGGTCGAACTTGACGTCAAGCGTTTGACGTGTTTCGATGTCAAACGCTTGACGCGCCACGTCGCCAGCGCTCTGCCGGCCCGTGGATCCCCACCACGTCGAGCACTCACCTCGATTCCCCGAAGAAGTGGAGCGCCCAGCGTGCCCGATGCGACCCAGCCCGCCGCGAAGATCATCCTCGACTGCGACCCCGGCCACGACGACGCCGTGGCGCTCCTGCTCGCCCACGGCAGCCCGGCCATCGACCTGCTCGCCGTGACCACCGTCGTCGGCAACCAGACCCTGCCGAAGGTCACCCGCAACGCCCTGGCGGTCGCCCGCATCGCCGGCATCACCGGGGTGCCGTTCGCCGCCGGAGCCGCCCGCCCGCTGCTGCGCCAGATCGAGGTCGCACCGGACATCCACGGCGAGAGCGGCCTGGACGGACCGATGCTCCCCGAGCCGTCGTTCGACCTCGACGAGCGCCACGCCGTCGACCTGATCATCGACACCGTGATGGCCCACGAGCCCGGCACGGTCACCCTCGTGCCGACCGGCGGCCTGACGAACATCGCCCTCGCCGCCCGCAAGGAACCCCGCATCGTCGAGCGCGTCAAGCAGGTCGTGCTCATGGGCGGCGGCGTGCACGTCGGCAACTGGAGCCCGGTCGCCGAGTTCAACATCGTCATCGACCCCGAGGCCGCGGCCATCGTGTTCGAGGCCGGCTGGGACGTCGTGATGGTCGGCCTCGACCTGACGCACCAGGCCCTGGCCACCCCCGAGGTCGCCGCGCGCATCGCCGGCGTCGGCACCGCCCCCGCCGCGTTCGTCGGCGAGCTGCTCGACTTCTTCGGCCAGACCTACAAGGACGCCCAGGGCTTCGACGCCCCGCCGGTCCACGACCCCTGCGCCGTCGCGTACGTCATCGACCCCACGATCGTCCGCGCCGTGAAGGTCCCGATCCACATCGAGACCCAGGGCGCGCTGACCCTCGGCATGACCGTCGCCGACTTCCGCGCCCCCGCACCCGAGGACTGCCGCACGAGCGCCGCGATGGAGCTCGACCACGGCCGGTTCTGGGACCTCGTCGTCGACGCCCTCGAGCGCATCGGCGAGACGGCCGACACCGGCTGGACCCCACGTGCCGCCGCCGACGCCGTCGAAGCCGGCATCACCACGACCCCGGAGCGCTGAACCCCCATGACCACCACCTCGACGAAGAAGTCGATCGGCGCCCTCACCGCCGCGCTCCTCGCCGCGTGCATCGCGTTCCAGCTGAACGCGAGCATGCTCAGCCCCGCCCTCGTCACGATGGCGCGCGAGCTGAACACCGACGACGCCACCATCGGCCTGTCGCAGACCCTGTACTTCACGCTCGCGGCGCTGTTCTCGCTGTTCCTGCCGCGGCTGTCCGACATCGTCGGCCGCAAGCGCGTGCTGATCGGCATGCTCGCCGTGATGCTCGTCGGCAGCATCGTCGCCGCGCTCGCGGTGAACGTGCCGATGCTGTTCGCCGGTCGCATCATCCAGGGCGTCACCGGTCCGGTCGTCCCCATCTGCCTGCTCGTCCTGCGCAACGAGATCAGCGACCCGAAGCGCTACGGCGCCGCCCTCGGGCTGCTGACCGCCGTGAACGGCGGCATCGCGGGCGTCGACGCCCTGGCCGGCGGGTGGATCGCGACGAACTTCGGGTTCCGCGGGATCTTCTGGGTCATCGCCGTCGTCACCGTGATCGCCCTGCTCCTGGTCGCGGTCTGGGGCGTCGAGTCGAAGCCCTCGGCCGGCACCCGGATGGACTGGATCGGCGTCGTGCCCCTCGTGGTGAGCGTGGGTGCGCTGCTCACGGCGTTCAACGAGGCCGGCAAGCTCGGCGCGGCGAACCCCGTGCTCGTGGTCGGTGGCGTCGTCGTCGCGCTCGTCGCCTTCGCCGTGTTCTGGGCCGTCGAGTCGCGGGTGCGGGAACCCCTGGTCGAGACCCGGTTCCTGAAGCGCCGTGCGACCTGGGCGCTCCTGGCGACGACGTTCCTGACGATGACGGGCGTCTTCGCCGTGGTCAACGGACTCGTCACGAGCCTCGCGCAGAACGGTGACGCCGGCTTCGGGATGGAGCCCGACCTGGCGTCGCTCGTGTTCCTCACCCCGTACGCGCTGGTCGGGTGGATCGTCGGACCCTTCGCCGGGCGCCTCGCCCCGACCATCGGGTACCGCGCCGTCCTGCGCGTCGGGCTGATCGGCAGCATCGTCTCGACCGTGCTGATGGCGTTGGTCGGCGTGCACTCGCTGCCCGTGCTGGTCACCGCGACCGTGCTGATCGGCATCACCTACGCCGGCATCGCGAACATCATCCTGAACGGCCTGGGCATCGTGCTGTCGCCGGAGTCGAACCCCGGGTTCCTGCCGGGCCTGAACGCCGGTGCGTTCAACCTCGGCGCCGGGGTCAGCTTCGCCGTCCTGCCCGCGCTGCAGATCGCGCTCGGCGTCGGCGGTTCCGCGGGCACCGCCGGGTACTCCGGTGGCATGCTGCTCGGGGCCGCGATCACGACCGTCGCGCTCGCGATCTCGTTCCTCATCCCCCGTCCGGAGAGCGCCGAGACCACGTCCGTCGCCCCGCAGAAGGAGACCGTCCGTTGACCGAGAGCATCGTCGTCGTCGGGTCGCTCAACGCGGACCTGGTGGTCCGCACCGCGCGCTTCCCTCAGCCCGGTGAGACCCTGCAGGGCTCCGACCTCGCGATCCTGCCCGGAGGCAAGTCCGCCAACCAGGCGGTGGCTGCCGGGAGGCTCGGGGGCACGGTGCGCATGATCGGTGCGGTCGGCGACGACGGGAACGGTGCGCTGCTCCGCGACTCCGTCGCGGCTGCGGGTGTCGACACGACGCACGTCGCGATCCGGGAGGGCGTCGCGACCGGCACCGCCGTCATCACCGTCGACGCCGCAGGCGAGAACACCATCGTGATCTCAGCCGGAGCGAACGGCACGCTGACGCCGGACGACGTGCCGGCCGACGTCTTCGCCGGCGCCGCGGTGCTGGGGCTCTGCCTCGAGGTCTCGATCGACGTCGTCCTCGCCGCCGCCCGGGCCGCGCACGCCGCCGGGGTCACGGTGCTCACGAACCTGTCACCGTTCGGCGCCGTGCCGGCCGAGCTCCTCGAACTGACCCACGTGCTGCTGGTGAACGAGCACGAGGCCGCGGCGCTCGGTGACCACGGCGTCGCCCGGTCGATCGTCACCCGCGGCGGTGCCGGCTGCGTCGTGCACGACGGGGGTGCCGAGCCGGTGTCGATCGACGCTGTCTGGGTCGAGCCCGTGGACACCACGGGCTGCGGCGACGCCTTCATGGGTGCGGTGGCGCTGCGTCTGGCCGCGGGGGACACCCTCGTCGACGCCGCTCGGTTCGCGGTGGGGGTCGGGGCGTACGCCGCGACCAAGCCGGGCGCACAGGCCTCGTACCCGACCACCGCCGAGCTGGAGGCGTTCCTGCGGGCGTGACCCGCGCCTCCCGGGTCGAACCGTCCCGCCGGCCCGCTAGCGTTGTGGCATGCGCGTGGGAGTCCTCGACATCGGGTCCAACACCGGCCACCTGCTCGTGGTGGACGCCCACGGCGGCGCCGCGCCGCTGCCGGCGTCCTCGTTCAAGCAGCCGCTGCGGCTGGCCGAGCACCTCGACGACTCGGGCGCGGTGACGCAGCAGGGGATCGACGCCCTGACCACCTTCGTCGCCGACGCCGTCCGCGTCGCCGAGGAACGCGGCTGCGAGGACATGCTCGCGTTCGCCACCTCGGCGGTGCGCGACGCCGGCAACTCCGAGGCCGTGCTCGCCCACGTCGAGTCGTCCACCGGGGTCGAGCTGGCCGTCCTGTCCGGCTCCGACGAGGCCCGGCTGACGTTCCTGGCCGTGCGTCGCTGGTTCGGATGGTCCGCCGGTCGCCTGGCGGTCTTCGACATCGGCGGTGGCTCGCTCGAGATCGCCGGCGGTGCCGACGAGGCACCGGACGTCGCGTGGTCGATGCCGATCGGCGCCGCACGCCTGGCGCGCTCCTACTTCGCCGCCGGTACCCCGACCGAGGACGACGTCCGCCGCATCCGGCACGAGATCCGCGTCGAGATCGCCCGGGACGCCGGACGGCTGCTCCGCTCGGGCCGCCCGGACCGGGCCGTGGCGACGTCGAAGACGTTCCGGTCGATCGCCCGGATCTGCGGGGCCGCGCCGTCCGCCGCCGGACCGCTCGTGCCCCGAGCCCTCGACGGCGACGTGCTGCGGCAGCGCCTGCCGGAGCTGCTCACGATGTCGGTCGACGAACTCGCGGCGCTGCCGGGCGTCTCGGCGAGCCGCGCACACCAGGTGGTGCCCGGGGCGCTCGTCGCCGAGGCGTGCCTGGACATCTTCGACCTGCCGGCCCTCGAGATCTGCCCGTGGGCGCTGCGCGAGGGCGTCATCCTCGAGCGGCTCGACCAGTTGTCGGTGCTGGGCAACTCACAGTAGTGACCGATATGGTCAGGAGATGACCAAAACGGACACTCGCGGAGCGCTGGTCTCCGGGGCCCTCTGGACGGTGGCGGGGGTCGGCTGGCTCGTCGGCGAAGCGGTCTCGGCGTCGGCGTTCCCCGGCTACGACTACGCGACGAACTACATCTCCGACCTCGGCGTCCCCGACGTCGGCACGTTCCAGGGGCGGTCGATCGACTCACCGCTGCACGTGCTCATGAACACGACGTTCATCGGGCAGGGCGTCCTGTTCGGGATCGCAGCGGTGCTCGCCGTCGTGGTGTTCCGCGCCGCGTCCCGCCGTGCGCGGGTGGCGACCGCGGTGCTCGCCGTGGTCCACCTGTTCGGGATGGTCCTGGTCGGCTCGTTCCACGGCAGCCAGACGAGCACCGACGGCGGCACCATCGTGTTCCACGTGCTCGGCGCCGCGGCAGCGATCACGACCGGCAACCTCGTGGCGATCACCGCCGGCATCGGGTCCCGGGCGCTGCGGGCACCGGCGGCCTACCGGATCGCGAGCGTCGCGCTCGGGATCGTCGGCCTCGTCTCCCTCGTGATGCTCGTCGTGGACTCGTCGTCGACGGTGATCGAGGTGCTCCCCGACGGCGTGTGGGAGCGTGCGTCCGTGTACACGATCGTCGCGTGGGAGCTCCTGACCGGGATCGCCCTGCTCGTTGCGGGGACCCGGCGCCTGCGGACGGCACGGGCCTCGGCGGTCGGCGCGTGAGTCGGCCTGCGCGCCGTGCTCGGCCCTCCGCCGAGGAGATCAACGGGGGCGTCCTGGACATCACCGCCGGGCTCATCGCCCGCCGCGGCATCAAGGACACCGCCGTGCAGGCCGTCGCCGACCAGGCCGGCTACTCGAAGGCGGGCATCCTCGCCCGGTTCGCGAGCAAGGAGCTGCTCGTCGAGGCCGCGCTCGCGCAGTGCACCGCGCAGACCGAGGCGATCCGGGCAGCCGCTGCCGCCGCCCCCGCGGGGGAGACCCGCGACGCCGCGGCGCTCGTGGGGATCGCCGACCTCGCTCTCGCCCGGCCCGGGTGGGCGGAACTCGCGCTCGCGGCGTTCACGCTCCGGCGCGGGGACGACGTCGGCGTCCGGCTCGAACCGGTCGCAGCGACGCTGCTCGACGTGTTCGGCATCGACATGGCCGACGCCACGGCCACCCCGCTCGACCGGCGGGCACGGGTCTCCGGGGCGTTCGGCGCCATCGTGATGCTCGCGCTGACGTACGAGACCGAGGCCTCTGCGACCGAGGCCTCTGCGACCGAGGCCCGGCCGCACATGCTGCAGGTCGGATGGGACGCCCTCGGCCACGACGGGCCCGTGCCGCTCGGGGGCGTCGGCCAGTCCCGCCCGGGGTCGTCGGCTAGGCCCGCTCGGACCTCGGCGGTGCGAGCAGCCACGGCCGGATCAGCTTCGTCACGAACGGCAGCACCCAGAACGTCATGATCGGCGTGAGCACGACGGTCGTGATGAGCACCCGGGGCAGGATCGCGACGTGCGCGAACGCGGGGACGAGCCAGGCCGTCAGGTACGTGAACGCGAGGTTCACGGGGAAGAAGCCGAGCCAGATGCTCACGGACTGCTTCCACCGCGGGGGAGCGCTCGAGGCCGGGGCGTCCTGCGGGACGTCGAACCACCCCTCGATGCCGGTGCGCTTCTCGACGCGGGACTCCACCACCAGGTCACGGCCCAGGTCGAGCCAGCGCAGCCGATCGTCGGAGTTCTCCCACGTGGCCAGGGAGTCGTGGTCGGCGAACCGGTAGAGCATGTGCCACTCGCGGGACTGCGCGGTGGAACGCACCCACCCCGAGCCGAGGAAGCCGGGGTAGCGGTTCGCCAGGTTCACCCCGGACTGCACCCAGCGGGTGACCTCGGGGATGCGGTCGGGTTCGACCAGGCGGGTGACGGAGACGGTGACGGGCGGGCCTGCGGTCTCGGATGACGACTGCAGGCTCCCAGGCTCTTGTGGAGTCATCCGACCAGTGTCCCGGACCCGTGTTTCCGGCTCGTGACACGTGCCGCGGTCGTCGGCTGAACGGATCCGCGTCGTCCTTCGACCACCGTCCCAGGCGAGTGCAAGACGATCATCTGGCGAACGCGCCACCGAGAGGACCCCGATGACCGATCCCGAGCCCACCACCACCCTTATCGCCACCGTCGACGGGCCCGACGGCGGCACGTACGAGGTCCGGCGGCTGACGCTCTCGACGGGTGCGTCGACCGGCTGGCACCGCCACGACGCGCGTCAGACCGGACTGGTGGTGCGCGGCGCGCTGACGCACGTCACCGAAGAGGCGACACGGGTCGTCGGGCCGGGGCAGGCCCTGGTCGAGGAGCCACACGTCGTGCACGACGGTCGCAGCACCGGCACGGAGGACGCCGAACTGCTCTACGTCGCCCACCTCCCGGCAGGCGGAGTGGCGTCGACCCCGCGTGAGGCGCCACCGAGCGAGGGGCCGGTCCGCAGCGCGGTGGTGTCGGTCCCGCTGGGGCGGCCGCGGTTCGTCCACGCCCTGCGCTACACCGCGATGTACGCCCCGAAGCCCTTCGCCGAGGCCCTGCTCGTCTACCGGGACAACGGCACGTACACGATCCTGTCCCCGGGTGAGGACCACCACGGCTGCTACGTCTCGGCGACCGATCCCGCCGAGGGGATGCGGCACGTCGCGTTCATGTCGTGGCCGTCCGCGGACTGGGGCCGGAACGTCGCGTCGCACACCCTGACCTTCGAGGCTGCGAGCGGCGCCTTCACCCAGGAGCTCCGGCTGCCGGGCGATCCGGTCCCGCGGGCACAGCACGGGTACGCGGTGCCCGTCGAGCACCCGGAGCGGATCGACACCGGCGCCGGGTGGACCGCGCTGCGCCAGGAGCACGCCGGGGTGTTCGCCACGCTCGAGCGGCTGGCGGGCGGCGGCTCGACCGCGGCCTGACCCCCGCCAGCGGTCAGCTCGCCTGCTTCTTGGCGGCGGGCTTCTTCGCCGGAGCCTTCTTGACCGGGGCCTTCTTCGGCGCCGACTTCGCGGGGGCCTTCTCGGCCGTGCTCTCCGCGGCCTTCTTGGCGGGCGCCTTCTTCGCCGGCGCCTTCCTGCCGGAGCCGGACGTGCCCGAGCCGGACGTGCCCGAGGCGGAACCCGACGACGAGCGTGCGGTCGACGACGAACGCGACCCCGAGCCTCCTGTCCGCTTCTTGTCGACGGACGCACGCAGGGCGGCCATCAGGTCGAGCACGTCACCGCCCTCGTCGTCGTCGTCCTCGTCGTCCTGGGCGCCGAAGGTCTTCTCGGTGTCGATGTCGTCGCCCGCCTCGAGCTTGGCGTCGATCAGCTGCTGCAGTTCCTCCTGGTAGGAGTCGGTGTAGCGGTCGGGGTCGAAGTCGGTGGACATGCTCTCGACGAGCGAGGACGACATCTTCAGCTCGTTGGCGCTGACCTTCACCGTCGTGTCGAGGGTCTTGAAGTCGGCAGCGCGGACCTCGTCGCCCCAGAGCAGCCCCTGCAGCAGGATGACCTCGTCGTGCACCCGGAGCACCCCGAGCCGGGTCTTCTGCCGCAGGGTGAACTGCACGATCGCCAGGCGGTCGGTCTTCGCCAGGGTCTCGCGCAGCAGCACGTACGCCTTCGGCGAGCGCGAGTCGGGCTCGAGGTAGTAGGTCTTCTCGAACATCATCGGGTCGACCTGCTCGACGGGCACGAACTCGAGCACCTCGACCTCGTGCGACTGCTCCTCGGGGAGCTGCTTGAAGTCGTCCGCCGTGAGCACCACGGTCTTGTCGCCGTCGTCGTAGGCGCGCTGGATGTCGGCGTACTCGACCTCGTGGCCGAACTCGCACACCCGCTTGTACCGGATGCGGCCCTTGTCCTCGTCGTGGACCTGGTGCAGGGACACGTCGTGCGTCTCGGTGGCCGCGTAGACCTTGATGGGCACGTTGACGAGCCCGAACGCGATGGAGCCCTTCCAGATCGACCTCATGCGCACATGATGCCCGCCCGCACGCGTGCGTGCCCGGAGCCGTCGGTTCCTCCACAGGTCCGCCGTCCGGGGGATCGTTCCACGGATGTCCGGTTCGCTGGACCGCCGCGAGGCCGGCGCGAGCACGATGGGCCCATGAGCCAGCTCGACAAGCAGGACCCGCGCGACCAGTTCCCCCGTCCGCCGTTCCCCGCGCAGACCCAGCAGGGGTCCGGGCTGGCGAGTGCGATGGACCCCGCCCCCGACCACGGCGAGACGAGCTACCTGGGCACCGGGCGGATGCGCGGGTACCGGGTGCTCGTCACGGGCGCGGACTCCGGCATCGGGCGCGCTGCGGCGATCGCGATGGCGAAGGAAGGGGCCGACGTCGCCCTGAACGCCCTGCCCGAGGAACGCGAGGACCTCGAACAGGTCCGCGACGTCATCGGTGACCTCGGGCGCAAGGCGGTGCTGCTGCCCGGCGACCTGACCGACGAGGCCTTCTGCGACGTCCTGGTGCAGGACGCCGTCAGCGAGCTCGGCGGCCTCGACGCACTCGTGCTGGTCGCTGGCCACCAGCAGGTGCACGAGGACATCACCGTGCAGAGCACCGAGGACTTCGACCGCACGATGAAGGTCAACCTGTACTCGCTGTTCTGGCTGGTCCGCGCCGCCGTCCCGCACATGGCGCCGGGGAGCTCGATCGTCACGACCAGCTCGGTGTCCGCGTACCAGCCGCAGGACCGCATGATCGACTACGCGGCGACGAAGGCCGCGATCATCACCTACACGAACGGGCTCGCGCGGCAGCTCGCGAGCAAGGGCATCCGGGCCAACACGGTGGTGCCCGGGCCGGTGTGGACGCCCCTGCAGCCGATCAGCTACCCGGGCGACGAGATCGCGGCGTACGGCCAGGACACCCCGTTCGGCCGTCCCGCCCAACCCGTCGAGCTCGGCAGCGCCTACGTCTACCTGGCCGGGCCCGAGTCGTCGTACACGTCCGGCACGACCCTGACGGTGGCGGGAGCGACCGGGGTGGCGCTGTGAGTCCCGCCTCGCGCAAGACCGTCGTCCTCGTCGGCGACCGGCGGCTCGCGCTCACGAACACCGACAAGGTGCTCTACCCCGAGACCGGCACCACGAAGGGCCGGGTGATCGAGTACTACGAGCGGGTCGCGCCGTGGATGATCCCGCACGTCAAGGACCGCCCCGTGACCCGCAAGCGCTGGGCCAACGGTGTCGAGGGCAAGGTCTTCTTCGAGAAGAACCTGCCCGACTCGGCCCCCGACTGGGTGCGGCACCACACCATCCACCACTCGGAACACGACAACGAGTACCCGATCGTCGACGACCTGCCGACCCTGGTGTGGATGGCGCAGCAGGCCGCGCTCGAACTGCACGTCCCGCAGTGGCGGTTCGGCCCCCGCGGCGCGCAGCAGAACCCGGACCGGCTCGTCCTCGACCTCGACCCGGGCGAGGGGGTGGGGCTGCCCGAGTGCGTCGAGGTCGCCGTGGCCGCGCGCGAGATCCTGCACGGCATGGGACTCGACCCGTACCCGGTGACGTCCGGCTCCAAGGGCATCCACCTGTACGCGGCCCTCGACGGCAAGGCGACGACGGCGCAGGTCTCCGACGTCGCCCACGAGCTGGCCAAGGCCCTCGAGACGGACCTGCCGGACCTGGTGCTGTCGTCGATGAGCCGTGCGGAGCGGAAGGGCAAGGTCTTCGTCGACTGGTCGCAGAACAACGGCAACAAGACGACCATCGCCCCGTACTCGCTGCGCGGCCGCGAGCGGCCGACGGTCGCGGCACCCCGCACCTGGAAGGAGCTCGAGGAACGCGGGCTCGCGCAGCTCACGTTGGACGAGGTCCTCGAACGCCTGGAGGCCCGTGGGGACTTCCTGCACCCGGTCGCCTCCGCCTCGCTGGCCGTCGGGCGCGACGACCACGGTCACTGGGACAGCGACCGGACCGAGCGCGCGAACGACGCCGAGCAGCCCGCACGTGACCGGCTCGCCGCCTACCGGGCGAAGCGGGACGCCTCGAAGACGCCGGAGCCCGTGCCCGAGGGTGCACCCACCGTACGGAAGGACGGCACACCGACCTTCGTCATCCAGGAGCACCACGCCACCCGCGACCACTACGACTTCCGGCTCGAGCACGACGGGGTGCTGGTGAGCTGGGCCCTGCCGAAGGGTGAGCCCACCGACCCGGGCAAGAACCACCTGGCCGTGCAGACCGAGGACCACCCGCTCGAGTACGGGGCGTTCGAGGGCACGATCCCGAAGGACGAGTACGGCGGCGGCACGGTCACGATCTGGGACGACGGCACCTACGAGCTCGAGAAGTGGCGCGAGGGGCAGGAGGTCATCGTCACGCTGCACGGTCGGGCCGGTGGCGCTCGCCGCCTCGCGCTGTTGCACACCCGCGGCCGTGGCGGCGGGGACGAGAAGAACTGGCTGATCCACCGCACGAAGGAGCAACCCGAACGGCTGGCTGACGGCGGCGGCTCTGCCGGGCCGGCGGTGGCACGACGGTCGGACCGGCCGTCGGACGGGCACGACGGTGCACACCGCGCCGGGCAGCGACGGATCAGCGGGGCCGCGGACGCCGAGACCCCGCCGTCCGAGCGCCGGACGATGCAGGCGACCCTGGCCAAGGGCGAGCCCCGGCTGGACCCGGCGGCCTGGGCGTTCGAGATGAAGTGGGACGGGGTACGCGCCCTGGCGACGGTCCGCGACGGGTCGGTGACCCTGCGCAGCCGCAACGACAACGACCTGACGGCCCAGTACCCCGAGCTGCAGGAACTGGGCGAGCGGGCCGGCGTGGACGGCGTGTTCGACGGTGAGATCGTGGCCGTCGACGATCGTGGCCGCCCCTCGTTCCAGCTGCTCCAGAACCGCATGGGCCTGACGAGGGCGCGCGAGGTCCGGAGCGCGCAGGAGACGACGCCCGTGCGGTTCCTGCTGTTCGACGTGCTCGAGGCGGACGGGCACGAGCTCACGCGGCTCGGCTACGACGCCCGGCGGCAGGCACTCGAGACGGTCGTGGAACCCGGCGGTGCGATCGACGTGCCGCCGGCGGTGCAGGGCGACCTCGACGCGGTGCTGGCTGCATCGCGCGAGCAGGGCCTCGAAGGCGTCGTCGCGAAGAAGCGGTCGTCGAAGTACGCCGAGGGACGGCGGTCCGAGGCCTGGCTGAAGCGCAAGCACCACGCCACGCAGGAAGTCGTCGTCGGCGGTTGGAAACCGGGCAGCGGGCGACGTGCCGGCGGGATCGGGTCGCTGTTGCTCGGGGTGCCCGGCCCCGACGGCCTGGAGTACGTCGGCAAGGTCGGCACCGGGTTCCGTGACCGCGACCTCGACGAGATCGCCGGTGTCCTCGCACCGCTGGAGCGCAGGACCCCGCCGTTCGTCGATGTCCCACGACCCGACGCGCGTGATGCGCACTGGGTCACGCCGAAGCGCGTCGGCGAGGTCGAGTTCGCCGAGTGGACCGGCGACGGACGGCTCCGACAACCGTCCTGGCGAGGGTGGCGGCTGGACAAGGACCCGGACGACGTCGTGCGGGAGACCTGACCCGAGCCCCGCCTTCGGGGCCACATGCGTGCGCATGGGGTCCGCCGCTGGCGAACATCCGTCCCCCGTCCGGAGCCTCCGCGGGGGACAGTATCGGCACCGCTGGCCACAATCGGCCATCGGCTGTTACGTTCGCGGGGACGAAGGGGGCTCCGAGGATGAACTCGAGCAAGTACCTGCCGCCCTACACGGCTGCAGAACGCGTCGCGATCACGGGGGACGACCTGTCGCAGCGCACCGTCGAACCGGGCACCGGCACCACGGAGACCGAGGTCCGGTACGCGGACTTCCTCGCCGACGAGGACGACGACTGACGAGGACGACGGCTGACGAAGACGACGACTGACGGGGGAGCCCTGAACGCCTGACCGCTCGACGGGCCCGACAGACCCGACGGCCCGCACGCTGGATCAGGGAGCGCACGGACCGTCGCCGAGGCACGTGACCAGCCGGTTCAGGGAGACCGACCACGAAGCCCCGCACCGGGCTCGCCGAAGCGACACTCGGTGGGTCCACTGGTGAGACGTGCCGAGTGAGCGTTTCGTCACGCGGGCGTAGAGAAAAATCGCCGGGCGACCTCGATGGTCGCCCGGCGATCTCGTCCGTGCGCGGGATCCTGTCGGATCAGGGCCGGGTCAGGCCGCGGGCGCAGGGCCGTCGGTGGGCACCGCGTGGTCGGCCACGGGTGCGTCCTCTTCGATGAGCTCGTCCTCTTCCGGTTCGACCACCTCGGCCGCGGCGGCCTTGGCCTCGTCGATGGACTCCTGGGAACGGCGGAGCAGGTCGTCGTCGTGTGCTGCCTGATCGGTCATGCCCAGCAACCTACGCGGGCGTCCCTGTGTCGGCGTCCCGGCGACGGGCACCGTGCGTCGGGTCAGAGCGGCCGGTGTGCGGGGGCTCGAAGTCCACCGCGGAGGTCGGTGCGGGTGTCGAGGGCATCGCCGGAGCGGCCGGGGCGCCGAACGCATCAGCGGCGTCGAGCACCGCACGGGTGGCGGCGACAGCTGTCCGGAGCGCATCGCGGACGGGCATCGCCCGGTGCGCCGGGGTCCGGACCTCGACGCCCCACGGCTCGGCGAACCCGAGTTCGCGCACGGTCCGGACGAAGCCGGGCAGGTCCCACGCTCCGGCACCGGGCAGGTACCGTGCCGTCCTGGACTCCTCGGCGAGGGTCATCCCGCTCGGGGTGTGCAGCAGTCCGTCGCTCAGCTCGACGGCTGCGAGGACCCCCGGTGCGACGCCCTGCCGGATCGACGCGAGGGTGGAACCGCCGCGGAGTGCGTGCATGGCGTCGATGAGCAGGCCGCCGTTCGGGTGGCCGGCAGCGGCGACGAAACGGGAGGCCCGTTCGATCGTGGGCAGGTTCGACCACGGTTCCGGTTCGAGCACGAGCTGCGCTCCGACCGCCTCGGCCTGGTCGGCGAGCACGACCCAGTCGTCGGCCATCGTCGCGGGGGAGGCTCCGGGCAGCGAGGTGTCGGCGCGCGCCACCACCTGCCAGGCGCTCAGCGTCGCCGCGGCCTCGAGCACGACACCGCGGTCGGCGTCCTCATCCTGGGTGCGGCTCGTGCACGTCCACCAACGGTCCAGCGGTCCGAGCTGGACCCAGACGATGCCGGCGGCGTCGAGCATGCGCCGCAGTTCGGCGAAGCCCGTCGTCGCGCGGACCTCGTGCAGGTCGTCGAGGGACAGCGACAGGCCGGCGAAACCGGCGGCGCCGACGGCGTGCACCCGGTCGCGGACGCTCTCGTCGCCCGCCCACGTCCAGGACGTGGCGAGCAGGTCGTGTTCCAGCACGGTGGTACCTCCGGCAGTCCCGAGGTGTCCGCGTCGCCCCGTCGCGATGCGCCGCCCCGTGTCCGCCGCGGGCCCCACCCGCGACGATTCCCAAGATCTACCCGAGCTGCCTGCGAACGCTCCCAGCCCGTCGACACATCGCCGACACGTGCTTCAGACGATCCGGGTCCGGACCTCGCCGACGCCGTCGATCGTACCGACGAGCACGGCGCCCCGGTCGAGCACGCCGACACCGTCCGGAGTGCCGGTCATCACGAGGTCGCCGGGCGCGAGCGCCACGGACCGTGACAGGGCCGCGATCGTCTCGGCGACCGACCAGATCTGGTCGGCCAGGTCGCCCGACTGCCGGAGCTCCCCGTCCACCGTCAGCTCGATCGCGCCGCTGGTCGGGTCGACCTCGGCGGCCGGGGTGAGCGCCCCGATCGGTGCCGAGGCGTCGAAGCCCTTGGCCGTGTCCCACGGGCGTCCGAGTCGCTTCGCCTCGGCCTGCAGGTCTCGGCGGGTGAGGTCGATCCCGACGGCGTAGCCCCACACGTGTGCGAGCGCATCCGTGACGGCGATGTCCGTGCCGCCGGTGCCGATGGCGACGACGAGCTCGACCTCGTGCTCCAGTTGCTGCGTCAGCGGCGGGTACGGGGTGTCGCCGCCGTCGACCACGACCGCGTCCGCAGGCTTGGTAAAGAAGAACGGCGGCTCGCGGTCCGGGTCGTGGCCCATCTCGCGGGCGTGCGCGGCGTAGTTCCGGCCGACGCAGAACACACGGCGGACGGGGAAACGCGCGCCCGTCGTCGTGGGCACGGTCGGGAGGCTCGGGGCCGGGATGACGAGTTCGGTCACGGTCCCAGCGTGGCAGGCCCGCAGAGCGTCGGTTCAGCTCTCACCGAAGGACGCCTCGTCCTTGAGCTTCCGCGCCCGGGCGCGCTCCTGGCGTTCGCGCCATTCGATGCGCATCTGCGCGAGTTCCGCTTCGGCGCCCTTCGCACGCATGAGTGGACCGTAGTGGGGGCTGGCGAGGAGCCGTGGTGTCGTCATCTCGCGGTTGTCGAGCAGCCGCTTGAAGGCCTCGTCGGTCAGCGTCGAGATCATCGACGTTCTCCTTCCTGCTGTTCGTGGGCTCCCGGTCGTGTCGCCTCGTACTCAGCGAGCGCCTGAGAGGTCCAGGTGTCGTCGTCGGTCGTCCAACTGCGGGTCACCAGCGCAGCCGACATCACATCCGCAGCCGCGCGCTTTCCTTCGTCGTCCGAGGTCGCACGATCGGCGACCCATGACCAACGCTGCCACCACAGGTCGCGGTGCACCGAGAACTCTGCATTTCGCCGTCCGGCGCGCCCGTCGAGCACCGAGGCGACGAGCGCACCCAGCGCGACGGACGCGCTCGTGACCGACACGAGCGCACTGATCCAGCCGATGTCCATGCCGGAACCCTGACAGCACGGAACCGGCCACGCGGCGGGCGTGACCGGTCCTGTGGAGGGTGCTCCGGGCCTCCCGGCCTGTGGAGGAGTGCGTCAGTTGCCGGGTGCGGCCGCCTCGGTCTCGCCCGCACCGGGGTCACCGCCGGTCCCGCCGCTGGCCGGCTCGTCCTGGGGCCAGCCCGCGAACTCCCAGCCCGCGAGCGACGGGTGGTCCTCGCCCTTCGTGTACGCGAACGTCCGCGCAGCGTCCCGCGCTCCGGACAGCTTCGTGAGCAGGTCGGCGTGCGCCTCGGCGTCCACCCGCGCCAGGGCGTCGTGGGCCAGGGCGAAGCGGTCCATCTCGTTGCGCATGAGCATGTCGAACGGCGAGGTCGTCGTGCCCTGCTCGAGGAACCCGTGCACGTGCAGGTCGTCGTGACCGTTCCGGCGGTACGTCAGCTGGTGCACGAGGGTCGGGTACCCGTGGAACGCGAAGACCGTGGGCGTGCCGGGCAGGAAGAGCGCGTCGTACTGCTCGTCCGGGATCGGGTGCTCGTGCTTGCGCGGGTCACCGAGCGCCAGCAGGTCGACGACGTTGAGCACGCGGACCCCGACGCCGGGAGCGTGCTTCCGGATGATGTCGGTGGCGGCGATCGCCTCGACCGTGGGGACGTCACCGGCGCAGGCGAGCACGACGTCGACCTTCCCGACGGCCTGCTCGGTGCCGGCGAAGTCCCACACGCCGAGTCCGGCCTGCGCGTGCGCGACCGCGTCGTCGAGGGACAGGAAGACCGGCTCCGGGTGCTTGCCCGCGACGATCACCTCGATGCGGTCCGTGGTCTCCATCGCGTGCGCGGCGACGGCGAGCAGCGTGTTGGCGTCGGCCGGCAGCTTGATCCGGACGAGGTCCTGCTGCTTCGACGCGACGACGTCGAGGAACCCGGGGTCCTGGTGGGAGAACCCGTTGTGGTCCTGTCGCCAGACGTGCGACGAGAGCAGGAGCGACAGGTTGGACACCGGCACCCGCCAGTCGATGTCGGTCGAGGACTCCAGCCACTTGGCGTACTGCCCGACCATCGAGTCGATGATGTGGGCGAACGCCTCGTAGGTGTTGAGCATCCCGTGCCGACCGGACAGCACGTAGCCCTCGAGCATCCCCTCGAGCAGGTGCTCGGACAGGACCTCGGTGACCCGCCCGCGTGCGGCCAGGTGCTCGTCGCCGGCGGCGCGCTGGGCCCGCCAGACGCGCGAGGTCACGTCGAACACGGCATCGAGCTTGTTCGAGATCGTCTCGTCCGGGCCGAACAGCCGGAAGGTCGAGGCGTTCTTCTCGATGAGTGCGGCGAGCCAGGGGCCGAGCGTACCCGTGGCGGACGCCGTGGAACCGACCTCGACCGCGTACGGCTCGAGCGGCGGCCGATCGAGCGCGGTCCGTAGCCGACCGCCGTTGCCGTGCGGGGTGGCGCTCATCCGTACGTCGCCGGTCGGACGGATCGTGGTCATGATGCCGACCGGGTGGCCGTCCTCGTCGAAGAGCTCCTCGGGGCGGTACGAGCGCATCCACTCCTCGAGCTGGGCGCGGTGGCCGTCGTCCTCGCGCACCGCGGGCAGCGGCACCTGGTGCGCGCGGAAGGTCCCCTCGACCTGCTCGCCGTCGACCTCCTTCGGGCCGGTCCAGCCCTTCGGGGTGCGCAGGATGATCATCGGCCAGCGCGGACGCAGGTCGGCGGCACCGGCGGGCTGCCCCGCGGCGGCACGGGCGGCCTGGGCGCGGGCAGCGGCCTGGATGTCGTCGATGCCGGCGAGGGCGCGTCGCAGGGCCCCGTCGAACAGGGCGTGCACCGCGTACGGGTCGTCGTCGACGCGGCGGGAGTCGACCACGATCGGGTCGTAGCCGAGCCCACGGAAGTACGCGGTGAGGTCCTCGTCGGGGATGCGGGCCAGGACGGTCGGGTTCGCGATCTTCCAGCCGTTGAGGTTGAGGATCGGCAGCACGGCACCGTCGGACACCGGGTCGAGGAACGTGTGCGCCTGCCACGACCCGGCGAGCGGACCGGTCTCGGCCTCACCGTCACCGACCACGCACGCGACGACGAGGTCCGGGTTGTCGAGCGCCGCACCGTAGGCGTGCGACAGCGAGTAGCCGAGCTCACCGCCCTCGTTGATGGAGCCGGGGGTCTCCGGGGCGGCGTGCGAGGGGATGCCGCCGGGGAACGAGAACTGGCGGAAGAACCGCTGCAGGTCGACGTCCTGGTACAGCTCGTTCCACGTGCCGTCCAGCCAGGCGTTCGCGTTCATCGCCGGGCCGCCGTGCCCCGGGCCGCAGATGTACAGGAACTCGCGCCCGGTCTCCGTGATCAGCGCGTTGCAGTGTGCGTACACGAGGTTCAGTGCGGGAGAGGTGCCCCAGTGGCCGAGCAGCCGCGGCTTGACGTCGTCCGGTTCGATCGGCCTGGTGAGCAACGGGTTGTCCAGCAGGTAGATCTGCCCGACCGTCAGGTAGTTGGCGGCGCGCCACCAGGCGTCGACCGCCCGGAGCCGGTCGGTGGTGGAGATGTGTGCTGGAGCCATGGGTACACGGTACGAAACACCGGGTTGCGGGACCTCAGGAAACTCGTCCCAAACCGTTCGGGCGGGGGTGCCGAATCACTTGCACAGGGCAAAAGCCCAGGGCGCTCTCCGGTCACAGTTGGCCGGGCTGCAGCTTGTACACAGCAAGCGTGCACACCACGTGCACATTCGGCCACCGGCCGGAGCGCCTCCAGAGCAAAGGACTGATCACGATGCGTAAGAGCCTCAAGACCTCCATCACCCTCGCCACGACCGGCGCCCTCGTCCTCGGCGGTGCCGCGTTCGGGATCTCCTCCGCCCAGGCCGCGACCCCGAACGTGCACACGGTGTCCTCCTCGTCCGAGTCGAAGATCCCCGCACCCGTCGCCTCGGTCCCCGAGGTCCTCGGTGGCTCCACCGCCGTGAAGCTCGACTCCGGCTTCACCGACGCCCTCACCGCCCTGAAGCTCACCCCCGGCGTCTCCGGCGATGCGACCCTCGCCGACGGGTCGGTGTCGTTCCCGATCACCGCCGGGTCGGTCACCTACTGGTCCCCCGACGGCAACTACCGCCCCTACGTGCAGGGCCTGCTGAACCACGACGACTCGGGTCTGACCCTGAAGGCCGGCGACACCACCGTCACGCTGGAGAACTTCGTCGTGAACCCGGGCTCGTCCAAGCTCTACGGCGACGTCCTCGTCAACGGCAAGGTCGCCGCGGCCAACGCGTTCCTGTTCGAGCTGCACGGCGGCTCCCTCAAGCCCCTCCAGCTCGAGGGCGACAACGCCATCCTCACCGGCACCACCGTCCACATCTCCGA
>NZ_JBEHCD020000006.1:0-104809 GCF_040223925.2 Curtobacterium sp. WHRI 8282 | reverse complement strand
CCCGGAACCGCAACCGTCCCGTGATCACGGGGATCGCGGCCGTGGTCGCCGCCGGTCTCCTCGCCGGCGGGCTGTTCCTGACGGCACGGCAGGGTGCGGACGACCCGACCATCGGCGCCGGCTCGGCCTCACAGACCCCGGTCGATGCGCCGACCGCCGCCGGCGACGGCACCGTCACGATCACCCGCACCGGCCCTGACCTGCCCGGCAGCACGGCGCTCGGCCGGTGCGACACGACGACCCAGGCGGCCGTCGCGCAGTACGAGACCGAGGCCCTGGGCCGCGTCACCCTGCAGTGCGGCACCGCTGCCCAGGGCTACGAGCACATCCGGGTGCGGCACACCGCCGACTGGCAGGACGTCGTCTCCGGGCACGGCTCGCGCGACTGGGACGACGCCATGCTCACGGCGGTGCAGACGGCCCTCGAGGACCCACGCCCCGGGTTCCCGCTCGACGCCGGCGACGGCAAGGTCTGCTACGCCGCACCCGTCCGGTTCGACGACGGTTCACGCCCCGATGACGAGCCCTTCGTCAAGGTGATCGTCTCGGCCACCACCGACCGGGTGATCACGGCGTACCCCACCCGCACCGACGACTGCTGACGCTTGTGCTGGCCACCCGTTCTGCGACCGACCACGCTGGCCACTGACGTCGAACGACACCGCCGTCGTCGTACGACATCGACGCTGTCGCAACCACCGCCACGCAACAGTCCGCGTCTGCACGAAGCGACGGTGTCGTCGTCGTACGACGTCGACCTCGTCGTTCCGCGTCGTCCCCCACCGCCGCAGCGTCCAGACACCCAAACGCCGAGACGCACACACGCCGAGACGCCCATACGCCGCGCCGCCGAGACGCACACACGCCGAGCGCCGACCCCTACGCGTGCACCTCGTACTCGTGCCGCCGGTGCGACGCCGGCTCCAACTGGAACGTCGAGTGCTCCACCGGCACGTCGAAGTGCTCCGCCACGCACCGCTGCAGCTCGTCGAGGATCGCCGGGGCGTGCGCCGTCGAGAAGCAGTGGTCGTCGACGACCACGTGCGCGGTCAGGTTCGGCACCCCGGTCGCCACGAGCGTCGCGTGCAGGTCGTGCACGGCGATGACGTGGTCGAGCTCGAGGATGTGGCCCCGCACGTCGTCGAGGTCGAGCCCCGGCGGCGTCGACTCGAGCAGCACGTTCGCGGTCTCGCGCAGCAGCCGGATCGCCCGCGGCAGGATGAGCAGGCCGATCAGGATCGCGGCGACGGAGTCCGCCCGCTCCCATCCGGTCAGCATGAGCACGACCGCGGCGATGATGACGGCCACCGACCCGAGGGTGTCGTTGAGGACCTCGAGCCGGGCGGCACGCGAGGTGAAGCCCTCGCCCGAGGCCCGGAGCAGCACCGCGTAGGCCACCAGGTTGCCGACGAGTCCGACGATGCCGAAGACGAGCAGCGGCCCGGAGTGGATCTCCTCCGGCACGACGAGCCGCTGGACCGCCGAGATGATCACGTAGACGCCGACGGCGAGCAGGATCGCGGCCTGCGCGGTGGCCCCGAGGACCTCGGCCCGCTGGAAGCCCCAGGTGCGCTGTGCGGTCGGCGACCGGCGGGCGAGCCGCGTCGCGACGAGTCCGATGCCGAGTCCGCCGGTGTCGACGACCATGTGACCGGCGTCGACGAGCAGTGCGAGCGAACCCGTGACCACGGCACCCACGACCTCGGCGAGCAGGATGCCCGCCGAGATGCAGAACGCGATGAGCAGGGCGCGCTCCGAGGCGTGCCCGACGCCGTGCCCGTGGTCGTGTCCCATGTGCGACATCGTAGGGATCCGCACTGACGACATGCCAGGATCGTCAGCGTGAGCCGGTCGCCCTACGAGCTGTCCACCCCACCCGAGGTGCTGGCCCGGCTGCACCCCCGGCTCCGGACGTACTTCGCTGCCGTCCCGCCCGGACACGTCGGTCGCGGCGAGGGCGTCTTCACCGTGGTCGGCACCCCGCGCCGGTGGGTCTGGCCGGTCCTCGCGTGGTTCGCGCGCGACGCCGTCATGTTCCCGGTGTGGGAACGGGACGTGCCCTTCACCGTCGAGAACCGCCCGGCTCGCGTCCGTCGTGGACCCGGCACCGGCCTGGAGGCTCGCCCCGCCGTCCGCGCGCACCGCACCTTCCGGTTCCGCTCGGGCGCCCGCACGATGGTGGACGCCATCACCGCCGAACCCGACGGCCTGGTCGACCACCTCGGTCGCCGCGGGCGCGTCAGCGCGCGTCTGCGGGCGCAGGTCGACGACACCGGTCCGGACGCGGGCGCCCTGCGCCTGGTCTCCACGCGCGTGACGTTCCGTGCGCTGGGACGCGATCTGCGCCTCCCGGCCGCCCTGAGCCCGCGTGTGACGCTCACGGAACGATTCGATGACGAAGCCGACCTGCAGCGCGTGTCCCTGGTGCTCACCGCGCCGGTGGTCGGCACGCTGTACCGGTACGAGGGGGCGTTCCGGTACGAGATCGCGCCGGACACAGAACGGGGATGAGATGAGCGACGAGAAGGGCCGCGTCGTGATCGCGGGAGCGAGCGGCTTCGTGGGGCGGTACCTGCGGGACGCCTTCGCGGCAGAGGGCTACCGGGTCGTCACCATCGGCCGGACCGGCGACGCGGTGTGGGGCAACACCCTGCGCATCCGGGAACTCGTCGACGGTGCCGCCATGGTCGTGAACATGGCGGGCAAGAGCGTCAACTGCCGCTACGGCCGACGCAACCGTGCCGAGATCATGCGCTCACGGGTGGACACCACGCTCGAGCTCGCCGAGGCCATCCGGACGTCGGAGCACCCGACGCCGCTGTGGATGAACGCTTCGACCGCGACGATCTACCGGCACGCCGACGACCGCCCGCAGGACGAGACCACCGGCGAGATCGGCGAGGGGTTCTCGGTCTCCGTGGCCCGAGCGTGGGAGGACGCCTTCTTCGGCGCCGACCTGCCCGGCACCCGTCGTGTGGCGCTCCGGATGGCGATCGTGTTCGGCGACGGCAGCGCCCTGCTGCCGCTCCTCCGGCTCGCGCAGGCGGGCCTCGGCGGGCCGCAGTACGACGGGCCGTGGGTGCCGACGCGCTCCCGGCTCCGCGCCGGCACGTACCACCACCACCGGCCCACGCACGGTCGGCAGCGCTTCAGCTGGGTGCACATCGCCGATGTCCTCGGGTCCATCCGGTTCCTCCGCGACCACCCGGAGATCGAGGGGCCGGTGAACCTCTCGAGCCCGAACCCGTCCGACAACCGCACCGTGATGGCGACCATCCGCGACGCCGTCGGACGCCGGTTCGGGGTGCCGACCTGGCGGTGGATGCTCGAACTCGGGTCGTTCGCGATCCGCACCGAGACCGAACTCGTGCTGAAGAGCCGGTGGGTGGTGCCGACCCGGTTGACCGAGGCGGGCTACGAGTTCCGGTACCCGCACCTGCGTGGGGCGCTCGCCGGGATCATCGCGGAGCGCCGCCAGCACCGGGGCTGAGCACCGGCACCGGGACCCCGTCGACCGGAGCTGGTGTCGGGGCCGGATCCGGCACCGGGTTCCGGCCCGGTCGCGGCCCGCGGTCCCGCGCCGGACGCGACGACCACAGCACGGCGGCCACGACGACCGCGCCGGCGAGCACCTCGACCAGGTCGGGCACCTCGCCGAAGGCCGCCCACGACGCGAGCACCCCGACCACCGGCACGAGCATCGAGAACGGCGCGACCGTGCTCGAGGGGTAGGTCGCCAGCAGCCGCGACCAGATGCCGTAGCCCACCAGGGTCGCGACGACCACGATGTAGAGCAGGCCGAGGTCGGCCGGCAGCGCCGCCGGCGTGAACGCCGTGCCGAGTGCGGCCCCGATGCGGTCCGGTCCCTCGACCACGAGCGACAGCACGGCCATCGGCACGGGTGGCACGACCGACCACCACAGGGTCAGGTGCAGCGGGTTCGCGGCGCCCGCCCGCCGGGTCGCGACGTTGCCGATCGCCCACCCGAGCGCACCGCACAGCGCGAGCACGACGGGCAGCAGCGCGGCGGTCTGGGAACGGTGCAGGGCGATCGCGGCGAGGGCGGCCACGGCGACGGTGACCCCGACGACCTGCCGGCCGGTGAGCCGCTCGCGCAGGAACACCCCGGCCAGCACCACCGTGAAGGGCGCGGAGGCCTGCAGGACGAGCGAGGCCAGCCCCGACGGCATGCCGGACGCCATGCTCAGGTACAGGAACGAGAACTGCAGCACGCCGAGCCCGAGGCCGACGAGCAGCAGTCGCCCGAACGGGATCCGCGGCCGCGGCACGAACAGCAGCGTCGGGACCGCCAGGATCGTGAACCGCAGAGCCGCGAGCAGGAACGGCGGGAAGTGCTCGAGCGCGAGTGCCGTCGCGGGGAAGTTCAGTCCCCAGACCACGGCCACCACGACGGCGAAGAGACGGTCACGGGCGGTCATGGTCCGATCGTGGTGGCTCGGAACGTGTAGGACCAGCGAATTGTTCGCAACCGACGTTGTAGCCTACCTGCATGGTCGACTTCGACGTGCAGCTGCTGGCGGTCCTCCGCGAGCTCGCCGAGCGTGGCAGCGTCACGGCCGTCGCCGAGGCCACCCACCGCACACCCAGCGCCGTCTCCCAGCAGCTGCAGACGCTGCAGCGGCAGGTCGGGGTCCCGCTGGTCGAACGCGTCGGGCGCGGCGTCCGCCTGACCCCGCACGGCCAGGTCCTGGCCGACCTGGCACCCGGGGTCGCGACCGCCATCGCCCGGGTGGACGCCGCCTGGCAGGAACACCTCGGCGGCGCGACCGGACCGGTGTCCCTGGCGATCTTCCCGTCCGCCGCCGAACTGCTGTTGCCCGGCGTGCTCACCCGGATGCAGGCGCACCCCGGCATCGCGCTGACCCTGGTCGACGTCGACGTCAGCGAGGGGGAGTTCGCACCGCTCGCCGCCGACCACGACGTGGTCGTCGGGCACCGGTCGGACGGCGTGCGACCGGCGGACCAGGGATCGGTCGACACCGTGCCGCTCCTGCGCGAACCGCTCGACGTCGCCCTGTCGCCCGGGCACGCCCTGGTCGGCCGCGCACGCGTGGGCATCGACGAGGTCGTCGGGGAACGCTGGATCGGCGTGCCGGAGGGCTACCCGATCGACCGTGTGCTGCACGCGATGGCCGCGGCGACGGACACCCCGCCGAGCGTCGCGTTCCGCACGATCCACCTGCCGGTCATCGAGAACCTGGTGGCGGCAGGGCACGGCATCGCACTCGTCCCGCGGTACACGTCGGGCACGCGGGCCGCCGGGCGCTTCCACCTGGCGGAACTTGCCGACGTCCGTGCCGGACGCCGCATCGAGGCACTGGTCCGCCCCGACCGTGCCGTCCGGCCCGTGGTGCGCACCGTCCTGGAGGCGCTGGTCGCCGAGGCTCTGCACGTCACCACCTGAGACGGTCGTGCCCACCGCCGGGCGCACGCCGTGCCTCCAGGCCGCGTCAGCGCCCCTGGAACGTCAGCGCACCTGGAACGGCGTGCCGAGCGGCAGGAGCTCCGCCAGGGCCGTGATGTCGGCGTTGTGCATGCGGATGCAGCCGTGCGAGGCGGCGGTGCCGATGCTCGACGTGTCCTCCGTGCCGTGCAACCCGATCTGGCCCGGGCCACCGCCGAAGGAGTTGAGCACGTCCGAGAACGCGGTCGTGCCGTACGCGTACGGGCCGTAGCCCTCGTTCGTCGGCGCGAGCAGCTCGGTCAGCGCGAACCGGCCGGTCGGCGACGGGGTGCCGCCGGTGCCGGTGGCGACGGGGTAGCTCTCGACGACCTTGCCGGCCTCGTAGAGGTCGAGGGTGTTCGTCGAGCGGGTGACGACGATCGCGTACGGGTCCTCGGACAGGGTGACGGCGCTGGCCGGTACCCAGCCCGTGCTGCCGTTCGGGCGCTGTGCGAGCTGCACCTCCGCCCAGCCGTCCTGCTGGTCGACGACCCGGAAGACGAGCGGGGCGCCGGATGCCTGCGGGTTCTCGAGGGTCTGCGTCGCCGTGCCGCCCGCGCTCGCGCTGACCGGGACGGACGTGCCGCTGACGGCGGCGACGGTGGTGCTGGCCGGGGCATCGACCGCGTCGACGGGTGCTGCCGACGGGGTCGCCTTCGGTGCCGTCGTGGGAGTCGGTGTCGGCGCCGCGACGGATCGGGTCGGGGTCGGGGCGGGCGCGGCCGACAGGGGGCCGAGCGCGACGAACGCGACGGCCCCCGCACAGACGACGGCCACGGCGGCGGCGATCACAGTCGCACGCCGCCGTGGCTCGGTCGGGAGGATCGGCAAGATCAGCCCGTGAAGTTCGCCGTTCCGGGCACCGGTACGGCGACCGGTGCCGTGCCCGGATCACCGGCAGCGGCCGGGTCGGCGGTGACGGTGAGCGCGGCCTGTGCGGCCTGTGCGGACGAGGCACCGACGAGACCGACGCTGTAGGCGCCGGCGGTGTTCACGAAGTCGGCGGGCAGGACGATCGTGCCGGAGACGTTGCCCTCGGCGTCGGCGCGGAACGCGACCCCGGGGATCTCGGTGCCCTGGGCATCGGTGCCGACGCCGGCGCCGACGGTCTCGCCCGGAGCGAAGCCCGAGCCCTGGATGCGCACACCGGTGGTGGTGGCCGCGGTCAGGGTCGCGGTCGGGCTGAGGAGTTCGGCGGCCGCGGTGGGCTGCGGCGTGAAGTAGGTCGTGGTGTCGTCGACGCGGAGCGCGGAGACCGAGCCGCTGGCGTCGGCGGCGAGGGCCTGGCCGGTGACCTCGAGCGGGGCGGCGAGGCTCTTCAGCTCGGTGCCGGGCAGGCCGGTCGGTGCCGGAGCGCCGTCCACGGTCGGGGCCGGGGTGGGCTGGTCGGTCGGCGCGGGGGTCTCGGTCGGCCCGGTCGGCGGCGGGGTGATCCCGCCGGCGATGTCGATGCCGACGTAGACGACGTAGCCGACGATCTCGGCGTCAGCGTCCCGCAGGTCGGCTGCGAGCTCGGCCGTCGACTCGACGTCGCCGGTCGTGGGGTCGATCCAGTTGCTGGTACCGCTGACCGTGCCGCCGCCGTCGGTGACGGGCGCGTCCGTGGCGAAGACCACGGACTGTGCGGTGGAGTCGTCGCCCGCCTGGACCGCGAGGCCGAAGGTCGTCGCACCGGTCGTGGTCATGCTGATCCCGGCGGCGAGCGCGGGGACGGCATCCGGGGCCACCGGCGTGTTCAGCCCGCGGACCAGCGCGACGGCCTCGCCCTCGGAGACGGACAGGCCGTCCTCGTCGAGCGTGGCGTGGTCGGTGATCGAGCCGCCACCGCCCAGATCGTTCACGGACGCCCAGTACCACTGGTCGGTCAGCGGGAAGGTGCCGGTCGGCGCGGCGGTGAAGTCGTCGGCCGAGTCGGTCCAGGTGACGATGGCCGAAGCGGTGGAGCTCGTCACGAGGGCGGTCGAGACCGTCGGGACGAGGGCGGCGGAGACGCCGAGCACGGTGGCGCCGACGGCGGCCGCGGTGATGCGAGAACGAAGCACGGTGTGGAGATCCATCCGATCAGTGGACAGGGTGCATCCACTGCGACGCCCCCGTGCTGAGATGTACTCAGCACCATGAACCTATCGAACCGCTCAGGATTCCGCACCCCGGGACGCGGATCCGACGACGAACCGGCGGCCGTCCGGCCGCCGGTTCGTCGTGCTCAGACGTCGAGGTGGTCGACCAGCTCGTCCGCCAGGCCCGTGTACGTCGCCGGCGTCAGGTTCGTCAGGCGGGCCTTCGCGCCGTCGGAGATGTCCAGGCCGTTCACGAACACGATGAGGTCCTGCTGGGTCACGCGCTTGCCGCGGGTGAGGTCCTTGAGCATCGCGTAGGGGTCCTCGATGTTCGACTGCCCGGCGGTGACCTCGGCGCGGATGACCGTCTGGATCGCCTCGGCGAGCACCTCCCAGTTGTGGTCGAGGTCGTCGGCGAGCTTGGCCTCGTTCACGGCGATCTCGCCCAGACCGCGGCGCAGGTTGTCGAGCGCGAGCAGCGAGTGCCCGAACGCGACACCGATGTTCCGCTGCGTGGTGGAGTCGGTCAGGTCGCGCTGCAGTCGGCTCGTCACGAGGGTCTCGGACAGCGTCGAGAAGAGCGCCGACGAGATCTCGAGGTTCGCCTCGGCGTTCTCGAACTTGATCGGGTTGATCTTGTGCGGCATCGTCGACGACCCGGTCGCACCCGCGACGGGGATCTGCGTGAAGTACCCCATCGAGATGTAGGTCCACACGTCGGTCGCCAGGTTGTGCAGGATCCGGTTGGCGTGACGCACCCGGTCGTAGAGCTCGGCCTGCCAGTCGTGCGACTCGATCTGCGTGGTGAGCGGGTTCCACGTCAGGCCGAGGCCCTCGACGAACTCGCGGGACAGCGCGGGCCAGTCGGCCTCGGGGTCCGCGGCGAGGTGTGCCGAGAAGGTGCCGGTCGCGCCGGAGAACTTGCCGAGGTACTCGCCGCCCTCGATCTGGGCGAGCACGCGCTCGAGCCGGTAGACGACGACCGCGAGCTCCTTGCCGAGCGTCGTCGGGGTGGCCGGCTGACCGTGGGTGTGCGAGAGCATCGGCACGCTCTTCAGCTCGACGGCGAGCGTCCGGAGCTTCTCGAGCACGGCGCGGAAACCGGGCAGCCAGACCTGGTCGACGGTGTCCCGCACGGTGAGTGCGTAGGACAGGTTGTTGACGTCCTCGCTCGTGGCGGCGAAGTGGGTGAGCTCGGCGATCGCGTCGAGCCCGAGCTCGGACAGTCGGCGGCGCACGAAGTACTCGACGGCCTTGACGTCGTGCCGGGTCGTCGCCTCGATCTCGGCGAGCTCCGCGATCTGGTCCTGGCCGAAGGTCGAGACGATCCGGCGCAGTGCGGCCTTGTCGTCGACGCTGAGCGGCGAGGTGGTGAACATCGCGTGGTCGGTCAGGAAGATGAGCCACTCGACCTCGACCACGATGCGCGCGCGGTTGAGGCCGGCCTCGGAGAGGTGCTCGCCCACCGTGTGCACGATCGGGTAGTAGCGCCCGTCGAGCGGGCTGATCGGCTGCGGGGGAAGGGGGGTCATGGGGCTCCCTGACGGACTGCCGGCTCGAGCTGGTGGAAGAGCGCCCGGCAGGCCCGTTCGACGGTCGAGAGCACTCGGTCGAACTCGTGCCGGTCCGCGTAGTACGGGTCCGGCACGTCGGCCTGCTGGGGCCAGGCGGCGTCGTACCGCAACAGGAGCGTCACCTTGGCGGAGTCGTCCATGGTCGGGGCCCACGAACGCAGGATGCGCTCGTGGGAGCGGTCGAGTGCGACCACCAGGTCGAGGTCCGGGAACCGGTCCGGGTCGAACTGACGGGCGCGATGCCTGCTGCCATCGTATCCGCGCGCCGCCAGCGCTGCGATCGTGCGCTCGTCGGCGGGTTCTCCGACGTGCCAGTCACCGGTGCCGGCCGACTCCACCTGGAACCGGTCGGCGAGGCCGGCGTCTGCGGCGATCTGCGCGAAGACGACACCGGCCATGGGGGAGCGGCAGATGTTGCCGCTGCAGACGAACGAGACGCGGAACGGGGCGTCGACGTCCTGGGTCATGAGCACATCATGACGCAGGGCGGGGTCCTCCGCGAGGCCCGCCCGGGTCACGCCCGCTGGCGGTTGAGCACCGGGCGGGCGAAGAGCCCGATCAGCCAGGCGAAGACCGCGAGCACGAAGGCACCGACGATGCCCCAGCCGAAGGAGTCGACCTCGAGCCCGAAGCCGAACGCGTCCGAGATGCCCGCGACGATGAGCAGCAGGATCGCGTTCACGACGAACGAGATGAGCCCGAGCGTGAGGATGTAGATCGGGAAGGCCACGATCCGGATGACCGTGCCGATCACCGCGTTCACGAGACCGAACACGAACGCCACGAGCAGGAAGGTGAGGACGGTCGCGGTGGTCCCGCCGTCACCGAACGGCGTGACGGAGACGCCGCTGACGATCAGCGTGGTGAGCCAGAGCGCGAGGGCGTTGACGACGAGGCGGACGAGGAATCGCATGCGCCCATGATGCCCTCGCTTCCCCTCGTGGGTGCCGTGGGCCTGCCGGTAGCCTGAACCCGTGAGCGAGCAGCGTGTGCACATCCGGCCCGAGGTGGCCGTCCTCCCCGCGTACAAGCAGGGGCGACAGGCGTCCGACTCCGCCTTCAAGCTGTCGAGCAACGAGAACCCGTTCCCGCCGCTCCCCGGGGTCGTCGAGGCCGTGCAGGCACAGACCTCGTACAACCGCTACCCGGACGCCACCGCCCTCGCCCTGCGCGCTGTGCTGGCCAACCGCTTCGGGCTGACCGCAGAGCAGGTGCACGTCGCCCCGGGCAGTGTCGCGATCCTGCACGAACTCGCCCGCGCGACCTCCGGCCCCGGTGACGAGATCGTCTACGCGTGGCGCTCGTTCGAGGCGTACCCGGGCGTCGTCACGGTCGCCGGCGCCACCAGCGTGCAGGTGCCGAACCGCGCCGACGGTGGGCACGACCTCGACGCGATGGCCGCGGCCGTCACCGAACGCACCCGCATGGTGCTCGTCTGCTCGCCGAACAACCCGACGGGGCCGATCGTGACCGCCGCGGAGTTCGACGTGTTCATGGCCGCGGTGCCGCAGTCGGTGCTGGTCGTGCTCGACGAGGCATACGCGGAGTTCGTGACCGACGAGGCCGCCGTGCACGGCCACCCGCTGCTCGCCGCGCACCCCAACCTCGTGGTCCTCCGCACCTTCTCGAAGGCGTACGGGCTCGCCGGACTCCGGGTGGGCTACGCGCTCGGTCCGGACTACGTGCTCGACGCCGTCCGTGCCTGCGCGATCCCGCTGTCCGTGACCGCCCAGGGCCAGGCGGCGGCGCTCGCCAGCCTGGAACGCGAGGCCGAGCTGCTCGAGCGCGTGACCGAGATCGCGGCCCTGCGCGACCGGATCGTCGTCGAGCTCCGTGCCCAGGGCTGGGACGTCCCCGACGCCCAGGGCAACTTCCTCTGGCTGCCGACGGGCGAGCGGACGGCCACCGCTGCGGCCGCGTTCGAGGACGCCGGCATCATCGTCCGGGCCTTCCCGCCAGAGGGCATCCGCATCTCGATCGGTGAGCACGAAGCTGTGGAAACGCTCCTCCAAACAGCCCGCTCACTTGTGGGGGACCTCCAGGTGGCCGACTAGTGCCTGGCGCTACGCTGGCCCGCATGTCATTCCGCGCCGCGGCTCCCGCGACGACCACCGTCCGGCTCCTCGACCCCGAGGGTCGGTTCGTGGAGACCGACGAGAACGCCGAGTTCGCCGCCGCCGCGCGGGCGATCCCCGACGAGACCCTGCTGGCGATGCACCGCCGCATGGTGCTGACCCGTCGGTTCGACCACGCCGGCCACAACCTCCAGCGCACCGGCCAGCTCGGCCTGTGGGTGCCCAGCCACGGACAAGAGGCCGCGCAGACCGGCTCGGCCTTCGCCCTGCGCGCCCAGGACCACGTGTTCCCGTCCTACCGCGAGCATGCCGTCACGATGCACCGCGGCGTCGAGCCGATGGAGATCATCGCGATGTACCGTGGGCAGACCCACGGCGGGTGGGACCCGGACCAGCGCGGCAACACGCACATCTCCACCCTGGTGATCGGCTCGCAGACCCTGCACGCCACCGGGTACGCGCTCGGCCAGAAGCTCGACGGCGACGTCGGCACGGGCGACCCGGACCGCGACGCCTGCTCGATCGTCTACTTCGGCGACGGCGCCACCAGCCAGGGCGACGTGAACGAGGCCTTCGTGTTCTCCGCGTCGACCAAGGCCCCGGTCGTCTTCTTCCTGCAGAACAACCACTGGGCCATCTCGGTGCCGGTGTCGGTGCAGTCCCCGACGCCGCTCGTCGACCGCCCGCGCGGCTTCGGGATCCCGAGTGTCCTGATCGACGGCAACGACATCCTCGCGTCCTACACGGCCTCGGTCGTCGCGACCGAGCACGCCCGCAGCGGCCAGGGCCCGGCCTTCATCGAGGCCGACACCTACCGCATCGGTGCGCACACCAGCTCCGACGACCCGAGCCGGTACCGCGCCGACGGCGAGCTCGAGGAATGGGTCCTCCGCGACCCGATCGTCCGGTCCGAGGCGTACCTGCGCTCGAAGGGTGCGACGGACGAGCAGTTCGCCGCGTTCGACGAAGAGGGCGAGGACATCGCCGCCGACGTCCGACGTCGCACCGTCGCCCTGACCGCACCGTCCGTCGACGTCATGTTCGACAACGTGTACCGCGAGCCGCACCCGCGGATCGCCGAGCAGAAGGCCTGGCTCGCCCAGTACGAGGCCGGCTTCGAAGGGGGCGCCCACGCATGAGCACCACCGAGCAGCTCTTCGACTACACCCTGCGGTCCCACCCGGGCGCCGGCGAGGTCCCGAGTGACCCCACCCCGACCCTGCCGATGGCCAAGGCCCTGAACGCCGGGCTCGCCGCGGCCATGGAAGCGGACGACAAGGTCCTGCTGATGGGCGAGGACATCGGCCAGCTGGGCGGCGTCTTCCGCATCACCGAGGGCCTGCAGGACCGCTTCGGCGCCGAGCGCGTGCGGGACACCCCGCTCGCCGAGGCCGGCATCATCGGCACCGCGATCGGCCTCGCCCTGCGCGGCTACCGCCCGGTCGTCGAGATCCAGTTCGACGGCTTCGTGTGGCCCGGCTTCGACCAGATCACCTCGCAGCTCGCGAAGATGGCGAACCGCCTGCCGGCACACATGTCGCTGCCCGTCGTCATCCGCATCCCCTACGGCGGCCACATCGGCGCCGTGGAGCACCACCAGGAGTCCCCGGAGACGTACTTCGCGCACACCCCGGGCCTGCGGGTCGTCAGCCCGAGCACCCCGAACGACGCCTACTGGATGATCCAAGAGGCCATCGCGTCGAAGGACCCGGTGGTCTTCCTCGAGCCGAAGTCCCGCTACTGGCCCAAGGGCCAGGTGGACCTGGTCGACGGCCACGTCCCGATGCACACGACCCGCGTCGCCCGCACCGGCACCGAGGTCACGCTCGTCGGGCACGGCGCGATGGTCGCCACCCTGATGCAGGCGGCGGACATCGCCGAGGCCGAGGGCACCAGCTGCGAGGTCATCGACCTCCGCTCGATCTCGCCGATCGACTGGGAGCCGCTGCTGGCCTCCGTCCGCAAGACCGGTCGCCTGGTCATCGCACAAGAGGCCTCCGGTTTCGTCAGCGTCGGCAGCGAGATCGCCGCGACCGTCGCCGAGCGGGCGTTCTACACGATGCAGGCACCGCCGCTCCGGGTCTCCGGCTTCGACGTGCCGTTCCCGGTGTCGAAGCTCGAGCACCTGCACCTGCCGGATGCCGACCGCATCCTCGAGGCCGTCGACCGCGCCCTCGCCTACTGACCCGTCCGACCGAGCTCGACCAGATCCGCGAAGGAGCCGTAGTGGCCGCCGCCGAATTCCCCCTGCCCGACGTGGGTGAAGGTCTCACCGAGGCCGAGATCGTGCAGTGGCGCGTCGCGATCGGGGACGAGATCGCCGTCGACCAGGTGCTCGTCGAGATCGAGACCGCGAAATCGCTCGTCGAGCTGCCGTCGCCGTTCGCCGGCACCGTCACCGGTCTGCTCGTGTCCGAGGGCGACACGGTCGAAGTCGGCAAGCCGATCATCCGCGTCGACTCGGACGCGTCGGTCGCGTCCGGAGCGGCCCTCACGCCCCCCGCCGAGCAGTCGGGAGGCGCGGCGCCCGTCGCCGAGTCCGCCCCGGTCTCGCCCGTGGTCGCGTCCACCCCGCAGACCGCTGCCGCCCCGTCGGCTCCGGTCGCGCAGACCCCTCCCGCTCCCGCGGCGGTGCCGGCACGCGCCGCTGCCCCCGCACCGGCAGCGCCCGCCCCTGCCGCCCCTGCCGCCGCGCCGGCGGCGCCGGTCCAGCCGGTCGCGGTCGACGCCTCCGTCCAGGGCACGGACGAGTCCTCCGGTGCCGTCCTCGTCGGCTACGGCTCGGCGACCTCGTCGCCCTCCCGTCGCAAGCCGGGCGCCCGCCGGGCCGCAGCGCTCGCGGCCGAGGCGAGCCGCGCCTCCAGTGTGGACACCGCCGCGGCGGCGGAAGCCTCCGTCGACCCGGGCGAGGAGAGCACCGCCGAGGCGATCAGCGCCCTCGGCACCGGCTCCGCGCACAAGCAGAGCACCGCGACCAACGTCCTGGCGAAGCCGCCGATCCGGAAGCTCGCGAAGGACCTCGGCGTCGAACTGACCGAGATCGTCGCGACCGGTCTTGCCGGCGAGGTCACCCGCGACGACGTCATCCGGCACGCGAAGCAGGCCAGCGTCTTCCGGAACATCGAGACGCCCGAGTGGGGCGAGGTCCGCAGCGAGACGATCCCGGTCAAGGGCGTCCGCAAGGCCATCGCCACCGCGATGACGACGTCCGCCTTCACGGCCCCCCACGTGTCGCTGTTCGTCGACGTCGACGCGACCCACACGATGGAGTTCGTCAAGCGGCTCAAGGCCTCGCCGACGTTCGCCGGCGTGAAGGTCTCGCCGCTGCTCATCGTCGCGAAGGCCGTCATCTGGGCCGTCCGCCGGAACCGTTCGGTGAACTCGACCTGGACCGACCGCGAGATCATCGTGCACCACTTCGTGAACCTCGGCATCGCCGCGGCGACCCCGCGCGGGCTCATCGTGCCGAACATCAAGGACGCGCAGGACATGTCGCTGCTCGAGCTGGCACAGGCGCTCGAGGAGCTCACCCTGACCGCCCGCGACGGCAAGACCACGCCGAAGCAGATGGCCAACGGCACGGTGTCGATCACGAACATCGGTGTGTTCGGCATGGACACCGGGACCCCGATCCTCAACCCGGGCGAGGTCGCGATCGTCGCCATGGGCACGATCAAGCCGAAGCCGTGGGTCGTCGACGGCGAGGTCCGCTCGCGCATGGTGACGACCATCGGTGCCTCGTTCGACCACCGGGTCGTCGACGGCGACGTGGCGTCCCGCTTCGTGCACGACGTCGCTTCGGTGCTCGAGGAGCCCGCGCTCCTGCTCGACTAGCGCTTCGGCCTGCTGACGGTCTCCTGCGGGCTTCCGCAAACGTCGCGTGGTGTTCACACGGATGTCGGGGGTCGGCGGCATGATCGGTGCATGGTCCACCAGCTCCTGACCCCCTCGCAGGAGATCCGAACGGATCGCCTCCTGCTCACCCCGCTGACCCCGGCCGACATCGACGACGTGCACGCGCTCTTCTCGGACGCCCGCACGTGGCAGCACCTGCCCACGGGTCGGCACGTGGCGCGGAGCTCGAGCGTGGACATGGTGCAGCGCAAGATCGGCGGTCGTGCACGCCACGGCCTCGGGTCCTGGGCGGTCCGCAGCGCCTCCGACCACGCCTTCGTCGGTGTGGGCGGGGTCGACATGACCGCCGGTGGGGTCTGGAACCTCGGCTACCGTCTGGCGCCCGCGGCGTGGGGGCAGGGCTTCGCGTCCGAGATCGCCCTCGCTGCCGCCCGTGCCGCCGCCGACACCGCTCCGGACGTCCCGGTGACCGGACGCGTGCTCACGAACAACCCTGCTTCTGCAGCCGTGCTGCGTCGTGCCGGGCTGTCGCTGGTGTGGCAGGGGGCTCCCGCAGCGCAGAACCGTGCGGCCGCCGGGGTCGAGGGGCAGGTCTGGACCGATCGGCTGCTCTCCGACGAGCAGTTCGCCTGGCTCGTCGCCAACGCCTGAGCACCGACTCCGTCCCTTCGTCACCGCGCACGTTGGTCTTCCCGGCCTGACTCGCTACTGTGATGGGCACTGGTCATGTCCGCGCATGACCACCGCCCAGGACCAGCAACGGAGCACGAGGGACGCATGACGAGCCGCATCACCGAGGGTGCCGAACCGAAGCACCAGCAGCTGCGGCGCATCCTGCTCGACCTCGTCACGACCCGCCTGGCTCCCGGTGCCGCGATCCCGTCCGAACGCCAGCTCATCGCCGAGTACGGCGTCTCCCGGATCACCGTGCGCGAAGCCCTCGGACAGCTGGTGAACGAGGGGTACCTGGAGCGCGTCCGCGGCAAGGGCACCTTCGTCGCGCACCGGCCCGTGCAGTCGACGCTGCACCTCGCCTCGTTCACCGAGGAGATGCGGGCGATGGGGCACGAGCCGACCACCGTGGTGCTCGTGCGCGAGGAACGCGTGCCGCCGGCCGACACCGCCGCGGCCCTGCGGATCGATCAGGACGTGCCGGCCTTCCACGTGAAGCGCCTGCGGATGGCCGACGGCGCCCCGGTCTCGATCGACGACGCCTGGCTCGTGGCCGACGCCTTCCCGGGCCTGCTCGACCACGACCTGTCCGGGTCGGTGTACTCGATCATCGCCACGGAGTACGGCACCCCGATCGACCGCGCGCAGCAGACCGTCGCGGCGAACCCGGCGGCCGACGACGTCGCGACCCTGCTCGGCACGAAGACCGGAGCACCGGTGCTCGAGTTCGACCGGGTGTCGTACGCGGGGGAACGACCCGTGGAGCACACCCGCAGCTGGTACCGCTCGGACCGCTACCGCGTGCAGATGGAGGTCACCGCGACCCCCGCGGTCGCATAGTCCGCCCGACAACGCGAAAGCGACCGTGTGCCGCGGGTGGTCCGCAGCACACGGTCGCTCTCGACGAGGAAGAACCCCTAGACCTCGAAGAGGGTGTCGCCGTCGAGCACCGTGGTGCCGACCGTCCCCTGGTCGACGCTGTCCGCCGTCGAACCGAGCACCACGACCGGGCAGATCGGCGAGTACCCGGCTGCTGAGATCACCGAGGGGGTGAACCGGACGACGGGGTCACCGGCCGTGACGGTGTCGCCCTCGGTCGCGAGGAGCTCGAAGCCCTCGCCGGAGAGCTTCACGGTGTCGATGCCGACGTGCACCAGGACGTCGGTGCCAGCGGCACCCTGCAGGGCGAACGCGTGCGGGTGCAGCTTCACGATGGTGCCGTCGACCGGGGCCACCGCGGTGACCGCGCCCTCGACGCCCGTGGGGTCGACCGCGACGCCGGCACCGACGAGCTGCCCGGCGAAAACCGGGTCGGGCACGTCGGCGAGGGCGACGACCGGGCCGCCGAACGGGGTGCGGACGACGGTCACAGTTCGTCCTGGATGTCCTGGGCGAGGTTGTCGGCGATCGTGCCGACGATGACCTGCCAGCCGGTGCCGCCACCGATGACGGCCTGGGCCCCGGCGGCCTGCAGGGCGGCCTTGTCGACCAGGTCCCCGTCCTCGACCTCGACGCGGAGGCGCGTGATGCAGCCCTCGACCTCTTCGATGTTCTCGGCACCGCCGAGTGCGGCGATGATGTCGGCTGCCTTGATGTCGGCCATCGTTTCCTCCTCGTTAAGGGTTTGCGTCGCAGGTTGACACCGGTCCGCTCGCGGATCAGACTACGGAACTGGTCATGACCGGACAGGACCGGACCTGGCGACACCGCCGAGGTTACCTGCGCTGGCTGCACGACTCAACTCACCCCGACAGCTCCACCCAATGACGAGAGGACCTCCGATGAGCGCCACCACTGCCACGGATGTGCCGGAGAAGAAGAAGCCGAAGAAGCAGTCACGGCTGTTCGCACAGGCCCAGCGCCTCGGACGGAGTCTGCTCCTGCCGATCGCGGTCATGCCTGCAGCGGGCATCCTGCTCCGCCTGGGCCAGTCCGACATGCTCGGCGCGATCCCCGGCTTCGAGCAGGGCGCGACGATCATCGCGGCCGCGGGCAACGGTGTCTTCACCTGGCTCCCGCTGCTCTTCGCGGTCGGCATCGCGATCGGTTGGGCCAAGAAGTCGGACGGCACGACCGCGCTCGCGGCCGTCGTCGGGTACATGGTCATGTACCAGGTGTTCGCCGCGATGTCGCCGATCGTCCTCGCCGGTGTGAAGGACGCGAACGGCGGCCAGGCGACGATCAACTTCGGTGTCCTCGGCGGCATCGTGATGGGTCTCGTCTCCGCCGTGCTGTGGGAGAAGTTCCACCGCACGAAGATGCCCGACTTCCTCGGGTTCTTCTCCGGCCGCCGACTCGTGCCGATCCTGACCGCCGCTGCGGCGCTGATCATCGCCGTGCTCATGTCGTTCGTCTACCGCTACTTCGACATCGCGCTCACCGCGGCTGGCCAAGCCGTCGCGGACAACGCCGTGATCGGCGGCGGCATCTTCGGCTTCGTGAACCGCATGCTCATCCCGATCGGGCTGCACCAGCTGCTCAACTTCTTCCCGTGGTTCCAGCTGGGCAGCTTCTCGACCGGTGGTGTGACCTACCACGGCGACATCCAGCGCTTCCTGGCGGGCGACCCCACGGCCGGCATCTTCCAGACCGGCTTCTTCCCGATCATGATGTTCGCGCTGCCCGCCGGGGCCCTCGCGATCTGGCGCAACGCCAAGCCGCAGAACCGCAAGCTCGTCGGCGGCATCATGCTCTCCGCCGCACTGACCTCGTTCGTCACGGGCATCACCGAGCCGCTCGAGTACTCGTTCATGTTCGTGGCGTTCCCGCTCTACGTCATCCACGCGGTGCTCACGGGGTCCTCGCTCGCCCTGGTGAACGCCCTCGGCATCCGGGACGGGTTCTCGTTCTCGGCCGGCGCGATCGACTTCGTGCTGAACTTCGGCAAGGCGGACGGGGCGATCTGGCTCATCCCGATCGGCCTCGGCTACGCGGTCGTCTACTACTTCCTGTTCAGTTTCGTGATCAAGAAGTGGAACCTCCGCACGCCCGGCCGTGAAGAGGACACGATCGCCGAGAACACGATCGACGCGGCCACCAAGCCGTAGACGCGAGCGTCTCCATGACGGGAGGCCCGGTGCCAGCTGGCACCGGGCCTCCCGTCCGTCTCCCGGTCGCGCTGAGAGCCCTCATAGCGGTTTTGACAATCGTTATCAGTAGGCGTTAGCGTCGTGCCATGCACAACCGCCTCCTCGCCCTCCCGCTCGTCGCCGGCGCCGCCGCGCTCGCCCTGACCGGGTGCGCCACCTCGTCCGCCTCGGGGGAGGCCAGCGGTGAAGGCACGGTCAACGTCGTCGCCTCCACCAACGTCTACGGCTCGATCGTCAAGACGATCGGTGGCGACGCCGTCACCGTGACGAGCATCCTGAGCGACCCGTCGCAGGACCCGCACTCGTTCGAGTCGAGCGCCCGCACGCAGCTCTCCGTTTCCAAGGCCGACCTGCTCATCGAGAACGGTGGCGGGTACGACGACTTCATGACGACGCTCGCGAACGCCTCGGACACCAAGGCCGACACGATCAACGTCGTGAAGCTCTCCGGCCTCGACAAGGGCGGCAGTGCCGAGTTCAACGAGCACGTCTTCTACAGCTACCCGACGATGGTGAAGCTGGTCGAGGCGGTCACGAAGGACCTCAGCGCGCTCGACGAGAGCGGCAAGGACGCCTTCGAGAAGAACGCCGCCACGCTCACCACCAAGCTCGAGGACCTCGAGGCCCAGACCGACGCCGTCAAGAAGCAGGACTCCGGTGACAAGGTGGCGTACACCGAGCCGGTGCCCGGGTACCTGTTCGACGCGATGGGGCTCGAGAACGAGACCCCGCCGGCCTTCTCCGAGGCCATCGAGGAAGGCGACGACGTCCCGCCGGCGGCCCTCCGCGACACCCTCGCGCTGTTCACCGGCAAGCGCGTGCAGCTGCTCGCCTACAACAACCAGGCGTCGAGCCCCGAGACCGAACAGGTCCAGAAGGCGGCCGAGCAGAACGACATCCCCGTCGTCGGTGTCACGGAGACGCTCCCCAAGGGGCAGGATTACGTCTCGTGGCAGCAGGCGAACATCGACGCGGTGAAGGCAGCGCTCCAGAAGTGACGACCTCGACCGCAGCAGCGGCGACCCACGGCCCGGCGACCACCACGGTGGACGACCGGGCTGCGGCTCGTCCGGTCCTCGCGCTCCGCGACGCCGGGTTGTCCTACGGCGCCCGGAAGCTCTGGGCAGGCCTCGACCTCGACCTCGCGCCGGGGGAGTTCGTCGCGGTCCTCGGCCCGAACGGCGCCGGCAAGACCTCACTGCTCCGTACCGTCCTCGGGCAGCAGCGGCTGACGAGCGGCACGATGTCGTTCCTCGGGCAGCCGGTGCACCGCGGCCACCGGAAGATCGGCTACATCCCGCAGCAGCGTCTGATGGAGGCGGGGACGCCCCTGCGCGCGCGGGACATGATCGCCCAGGGCGTGACCGGGCACCGGTGGGGCATCCGACGTGCGTCGAAGGCCGATCGGATGCGCGTCGACCGGGTCCTCGACGAGGTCGGCGCCACCGCCTTCGCGGACGCCCCCGTCGCCGAGCTGTCCGGCGGCGAGCAGCAGCGCACCCGCGTCGGGCAGGCCATCGCCGCCGACCCCGCCCTGCTGCTGTGCGACGAACCCCTCATCTCGCTCGACCTGCGGCACCAGCGCGGGATCACCGAGCTCATCGACCGCGAGCGCCGGCAGCGCGAGGCTGCCGTGCTCTTCGTGACGCACGACGTGAACCCGATCCTCGACGTCGTCGACCGGGTGCTGTACATCGCCGGGGGACGGTTCCGGATCGGTTCCCCGGACGAGGTCCTGCGCGCCGACGTCCTGAGCGACCTGTACGGCACGCCCGTCGACGTCGTCCGCACCATGGGACGCATCGTCATCGTCGGGGCGAACGAGGCCCACGAGCACCACCCGGGCGAGGTCGACCCGCACGCCGACCAGCCGGACGAAGGGCGGATCTGATGGACGTGCTGTCGACCGTCTTCTCGTTCCAGGACTACGGCCAGCTCCTCGTGCTGGTGCAGAACTCGATCTGGGCCGGCGCGGTGCTCGGCATCGTCGGCGGGCTCATCGGCCCGTTCGTCGTCGCCCGGAACATGCCCTTCGCCGTGCACGGCATCTCGGAGCTCTCGTTCGCCGGGGCCAGTGCCTCGCTGCTGCTCGGGGTGAACGTCGTCTCCGGCTCACTCGTCGGATCGGTCATCGCTGCCCTGCTCATCGGCGTCCTCGGGTCGCGTGCCCGGGAGCGCAACTCGATCATCGCCGTCCTCATGCCGTTCGGGCTCGGGCTCGGCATCCTCTGCCTGGCGCTCTACAAGGGCCGGGCCGCCAACAAGTTCGGGTTGCTCACCGGGCAGATCGTCTCGGTCGACAACCCGCAGCTGGCGTTCCTGATCGTGGTCGCCGCGATCGTCGTGGCGACGCTGCTCGTCATCTGGCGCCCGCTGATGTTCGCCTCGGTCGACCCCGACGTGGCTGCGGCTGCGGGGATCCCGGTGCGCACCCTCGCGATCGTGTTCATGCTCGTGCTCGGACTGGCCACCGCCGTGTCGGTGCAGATCGTCGGTGCGTTGCTCGTGCTGTCCCTGCTCGTGACCCCGGCGGCCGCGGCCCTGCGCCTCAGCTCGCACCCGGTCGTCGTACCGGTGCTGTCGACGGTGTTCGCGGTGACGTCGGTCGTCGGTGGCATCCTGCTCGCCCTGGGTGGTGGCCTGCCCATCAGCCCGTACGTGACGACGATCTCGTTCGCGATCTGGGTGGTCTGCCGGATCATCGGGTCGCGACGCGACAGGCGGGGACGCAACCGCGTCGCCGGCCGGAACCAGCGTGGCGGGGGCGAGCCGGGCCTCCAGGCAGGGACGACGTCGACAGCCGGTCGGAAGGAAGAGGTGTCAGCATGAACGCCGTGCAGAAGACCAAGCGGAACACGTGGCAGCGCGAAGCGGTGCGCGGTGCCCTCGACTCCACCGAGGGGTTCGTCAGCGCGCAGGCGCTGCACCAGCACCTGCGGGACGAGGGCTCGACCATCGGACTGGCCACGGTCTACCGGGCCCTCGCCGACCTGGCCACCGAGGGCGACGCCGACTCGCTGCAGCAGGACGGCGAATCGCTGTACCGCGCGTGCACGACGGACGCGCACCACCACCACCTGATCTGCCGGAACTGCGGCCGGACCGTCGAGATCGAAGCGGACCCGGTGGAGCAGTGGGCGCAGGACGTCGCCGCCGCCAACGGGTTCACCAACGCCAGCCACGTCGTCGACATCTTCGGCGAGTGCGCCGTCTGCACGGCAGCCCGAGCGACCGCCGCCACCGACGAGTAACCTGCCCCGCATGCACGTCATCCTGGTCCCCGGGTTCTGGCTCGACGCGAGCGCGTGGGACGACGTCGCCCCGGTGCTCCGCGAGGCCGGGCACTCGGTGCAGGCGGTCACGCGCGACGGCGACACGCTCGACGAGCAGGTCGCCGCGTTGGTCGCGATCCTGGACGACGTCGCGTCCGCCGACGAACCGGTCGTGCTGGCCGGACACTCGGGTGCCGGGCCGATCGCTTACATGGCCGCCGACCAGCGCCCCTCGCTCGTCGCGCACCTGCTCTACGTCGACACGTTCCCGGGGCCCGAGGGCGGGTGCGTCAACGACGAGCTGCCCGTGGTCGACGGGGTCGTACCGCTGCCGTCGTGGGACATCTGGGAACCCGCCACCGTCCGGGGCATGACGCCCGAGGTCCGGCAGGACGTCGAGCACCGGGCGATCCCCGAGCCGGCCTCGGTGCCGTCGGACCGGTTCCACTACGCCGACCCCGCACGGCACACGATCCCCGCGACGATCATCACCTGCGAGATCCCCGCCGCCGAGCTGCTGGCGATGGTGGCGGACCACCAGGCCTGGGCGGCCGAGCTCGTCGCGACCGAGGAGCTCTCCATCGTCGGGCTCGAGACCGGCCACTGGCCGATGTTCACGGCGCCGCAGCAGCTCGGGGAGCTGATGGTGCAGGCGCTCGCGCCCAAGCCGTCGCAGGCGCCGTAGGGGCGACCACGCGGGTGCGTGAGCGGTCCGGTCCGACCGCCACGGGCCTCCAGGCCTGGAGGCGCGGCTTGCGACACGCCCGGTCCTCGCGTAACGTGGACCCCTGGTTCTCCGCGTCCGCGCGGCGGACCCGTTGTTCCAAGCCCTCCGACCGTCGCGAACGCCGCGGTCGCGCGGTGTCCGGCTCTCCTTCGACAGGGGATGCGGACCTGGGCGGTGCACACAACCCCCTCGCACGGCCACCCCGGTGGCAGTGCGCGTGTGCACCAGGCAAGTGAACTTGGGTGCGACCGTCCGGTCGCACGGTACTCAGGAGGAAACCATGGCAGCAGTGTGCCAGGTGACCGGCGCCGTTCCCGGCTTCGGTCACAACATCTCGCACTCGCACCGCCGGACGAAGCGTCGCTTCGACCCGAACGTGCAGAAGAAGACGTACTACGTGCCCTCGCTTCGTCGTAACGTCACGCTCACGCTCAGCGCGAAGGGCATCAAGGTGATCGACGCACGTGGCATCGAGTCCGTCGTCAAGGATCTCCTCGCCCGTGGGGAGAAGATCTGATGGCGAAAAAGGGTCAGGACATCCGTCCGATCATCAAGCTCCGCTCGACGGCGGGCACCGGGTTCACCTACGTGACCAAGAAGAACCGTCGGAACAACCCCGACCGACTCGTGCTGAAGAAGTACGACCCGGTGATCCGCAAGCACGTCGACTTCCGTGAGGAGCGCTAAGCATGGCGAAGAAGAGCAAGATCGCGAAGAACAACCAGCGTGCCGTCATCATCGCGCGCTACGCCGAGCGTCGTCTCGAGCTGAAGAAGGCCCTCGTGGACCCGAACGGCACCGACGAGTCGCGTGAGGCCGCCCGCGTGGGCCTGCAGAAGCTGCCCCGCGACGCATCGCCCATCCGGTACCGCAACCGTGACGCCATCGACGGCCGCCCCCGTGGCCACCTCGGTGAGTTCGGCATCAGCCGTGTCCGCTTCCGTGACATGGCCCACCGCGGCGAGCTCCCCGGCATCACGAAGAGCTCCTGGTAAGCACTCGCAGTACACGACGCCCCGTCACCTCCTGGTGGCGGGGCGTTCGCTGTGTACGGGGTACACGCGAGCCGTCATTCGTCACATCTGCCCCTCCAGCACCCCCTCGGAGCCCCGACAACCCCGGAAATCCGGGCGAGTCGGCAGTTTTCACCCCTGGCGGCTGGTAGGTTCAACTCCGGTTCCGCCGGGCCCTCGGCCCACTGGCACCGTGGCACGGGGCAACCGCTCCGGGCGCCGGACGACACGTGCGTCCGACCGATACTGCAAGAAGTCCGAGGAGGACATCCATGGCTGACAAGTCACTGAACCGCACCGAGCTCGTCGCTGCCGTCGCCGCTGAGTCCGGCCAGAGCCAGGCCACCGTCAACGGCGTCGTCGACGCGCTCTTCAGCGTCGTCTCGTCGTCCGTCGCCGACGGCACGAAGGTCACGATCCCCGGTTGGATCGCCTTCGAGAAGACGCACCGCGCCGCCCGCACCGGCCGCAACCCGCAGACGGGTGACGCCATCGAGATCGCCGCGAGCGACTCGGTCAAGGTCAGCGCCGGCTCGAAGCTCAAGGCTGCGGTCAAGTAAGACTGTTCCGCGCATCGGGAGGGACGGCTTCGGCCGTCCCTTTCGTCGTTCCCGGGCGCGTGCGTGGACGTGTGCTCGGTCGGGCGCGCGTGCGAGCGCCCGGTGCGCATGTCCGGCCTGGAGGCCCGTGCCGGTTTGCACAGATCGGCCCGCCCCGTCCGTCGGCCGGGTGGGCACCGCCTAGGCTTGACGGGTGAATCGGATCGCGCGCATCGCCGGTCCCGCCGTGCTCCTGCTCGTCGGGTTCGTGGCGCTGCTCACGGCACTCGTCATCGGTGGGGGCGCGAACCCCGCACTCATCGCCGACCCGGGGCCCGTCGTCCGCTTCGGGCTGCCGATCGCCCGGCTCGTCGTCGACCTGTCCGCGGCCACCACGATCGGTGGGCTCGCACTGGCGACCATCGGCCTCTCGCGCTCCGGCCCCGAGTGGAACCGCGCGATCGACGTCGCCGCCGGGGCCAGTGGCGTCTGGACGGTCGCGTCGGCCGTCGCCACGTTCTGCACGTTCCTCAGCGTCGCCGGCTCGCGCATCAGCATCGACGAGCAGTTCGGGCAGTCGATGGGGGTCTTCCTCACCGGCACCGAGCTCGGGCTGGCCTGGCTCGTGACCGTCCTCGTCGCCGCGGCCGTCACGGTGCTCTGCTTCGCCGTCCGTTCGCGGGGCATGGTCGCCCTGACCGCCGGCGTCTCGATGATCGGCCTCATCCCGCTCGCGCAGCAGGGCCACGCCGCCGGCACCGCCAGCCACGACGCCGCCGTGACGGCACTGGGGCTGCACCTGGTCGGTGCGGCGCTGTGGGTCGGTGGGCTCGTCATGCTCGTGCTGCTGCGCGGGGTGCTGCCCGGCGACCGGCTGCCCGCGGTCGTGGCCCGGTACTCGAGCATCGCCCTCGGCTGCTTCGTGCTCGTCGCCGTCTCGGGCACCGCGTCGGCGCAGATCCGCGTCGGGGCGCTGTCGAACCTGTTCACCCCGTACGGCACGCTCGTCCTGGTGAAGATCGGTGCGATCGTCGCCATCGGGGTCCTCGGCGCGGTGCAGCGTCGTCGGGCCATCCGTGCGCTGACCACCTCGCCCGGTCGGCAGCGGCCCTTCTGGACCCTCATCGTCGTCGAGCTCGCGGTGATGGGTGTGGCGTCGGGGTTCGCCGCGGCACTCGGGCGGACCGCCACCCCGGTCGACCAGATCGCCCTGAGCAAGACCACCGACCCGAGCCCCGCGGAGCTCCTGACCGACGACCTGCTGCCGCACGCGCCCGGTGCGTGGGGCTGGCTGACCCAGTGGAACATCGACCTGTTCTGGCTGATGGCCGCCGTCCTGCTCGCTGCGACCTACGTGGCCGGCGTCGTGCGACTGCGGCGGGGCGGCGTGCGGTGGCCGGCGCGTCGCTCGATCGCCGCGGCCCTGGCGGTCGTGTCCCTGGTGGTCGCGACCTCGGGCTCGCTGCACCAGTACGACCGGTTCCTCGTCTCGGCGAACGTCGGTGCCCACGTGCTGCTCGGCCTGGTGGTCCCCGTCCTGGTGTGGGCGGCGGCACCCGTCGCCCTGATCCGCGCCGCCGTGCACCCTCGGAACGACGACAGCACGGGCGTGCGTGAGTGGACCGACGTCATCGTCGAGCACCCTTCCGTGCGCTACCTGGTGCAGCCGTTCCCCGCGTTCCTGCTCGCGGCGGCCCTGTGGTGGGCCTTCTTCGCCACCGATGCCGTCCGGTGGTCGGTGAGCGACCCCACCGGCCGCACCGTCAGCGACGCCGTGTTCCTGCTGGTCGGGCTGCTGGCCGTCCCGACGCTCTGCACACCGATCCCCGCCGGGCACCGTCGTCCGACCGCGGCTGCTGCGGCCGTCCGGATCGTCGGGGCCGTGGTGATCGCGGCGGGCACGGTCTCGCTCGGCATCGCGATGCGCGGGCCGCTCGGGCTGCTGCAGGCCTCGTGGTTCGGCGCGATGGGCCGGACGTGGGGGCCGGACCCGCTCGTCGACCAGGCCAGGGCCGGCCTGGTGCTGATCGTCGCCGGCGTGCTGCTCCTGGTGACCGTGGTCGTGGTGGTGCTCGTGCGGCTGCGGCGTGACGGCGGAGACCCGGTCGACGTCGTTGACGCAGCTGCTGCCGGCGACGCAGCTGTGGCCGGTCCGACCGCCGCCGCCGAGCCCGCTGCCCGGGCCGACCAGGACGACCAGGACGACCTGGACTTCGACGACGGCAGTGACGACCTCGAACCCTCGCCCGGGGCGGACGCCCGATGAGCATCGAGCTGAGCGACGAACAGCGCGCCGTCTTCGAGTACATCGAGCACACCCGTGACCACGTGTTCATCACCGGCCGGGCCGGCACGGGCAAGTCCACGCTGCTCAACCACCTGTCATGGAACACCGAGAAGCAGGTCGTCATCTGCGCGCCGACGGGGGTCGCCGCGCTCAACGTCGGCGGCCAGACGATCCACTCCCTGTTCCGGCTGCCGATCGGGCTCATCGCCGACGCCGAGCTGCGGCAGGGCCCGGACACCCGCAAGCTCCTCAACACGATCGACACTCTGGTCATCGACGAGGTGTCAATGGTCAACGCTGACCTGCTCGACGGCATGGACCGGTCGCTCCGCAAGGCCCGCGGTCGGCAGTTCGAGGCGTTCGGCGGCGTGCAGGTCGTGATGTTCGGCGACCCGTACCAGCTGCCCCCCGTGCCCGGCGACGCCGACGAGCGCGCCTACTTCACCGACCACTACCGGTCGATGTGGTTCTTCGACGCCAAGGTGTGGCTCGAGGCCGAGCTCAACATCATCGAGCTCGCCACGGTGCACCGGCAGCGCGACGACGCCTTCGCCGCGATGCTCACCGCCGTCCGGCACGGTCGGGTCACCGCGGACATCGCCGAGCAGCTCAACACCGCCGGGGCACGTCCGGCTCCGGACGACGCCATCACCCTGGCGACCCGCAACGACACGGTCGCCCGGATCAACAAGGCGGCCCTCGAACGGCTGCCCGGCAAGGTGAAGACCGCCAAGGCCGACGTGAACGGCGACTTCGGTGGACGGAACTTCCCGGCCGACGAAGCCCTCGAGCTGAAGCCCGGCGCGCACGTGATGTTCCTGCGCAACGACGCCGACCAGCGCTGGGTGAACGGCACCCTGGGCATCGTGACGGCCATCCGCGACACGGTGTGGGTCGACGTCGACGGTGAGTCGTTCGAGGTCCAGCCGTCGGTGTGGGAGAAGTTCAAGTACTCGTACGACGCGGACAAGAAGGAACTCAAGAAGGACACCGTCGGGGAGTTCCAGCAGTTCCCGCTCCGACTGGCCTGGGCCGTGACCATCCACAAGTCGCAGGGCAGCACCTACGACCGGGCCGTGGTCGACCTCGGCAACCGGGTGTTCAGCGCGGGCCAGACGTACGTGGCGCTGTCGCGGCTGACCTCGCTCGAGGGGTTGTTCCTCACCCGCCCGCTCCGGCCGCAGGACATCATCGTGGACCTGGACGTCCGGCGCTTCATGTCCGAGGCACCCCGCATCGTCGCCACCGAGCTCGAGGCCCCGAAGAAGCAGCCCGACGCCGAGCCCGACGCCGACTGACGCGTCCGACCTGCGGCTGTCCCCACGCCGCCGTCCGAGCGGGCTCCGTCCGTGCCGCGCGGCGCGGTTGAGCGGTCACGACTCCCCGTCGGTGCCGCCTCGAGCGGTCACGATCTGTCGCTCCGACGCGCCCCAGCCGACGGTTCGTGACCGGCCGGCGGACCTGAGCGGGGAGTCGTGACCGGACGACACCCCGCCGCCCCGCCCCGCGCACACGACGACGCCCGCCTGCCGGAGCGGCAGACGGGCGTCGGGGAGTGCGGTCGAGCGGGTGCGTCAGGCGCGCGCCGCTCGCAGCGCGCGGAGGTTCTCCTTGTCGGCACCGAGCGCGGTGAGCAGCAGGAGCACACCGACGACGGCGTGGAACACGTTGTCCGTGGTGTTGAGCGCGAAGACGTTGGCCGAGGTGTCGACGAAAACGAAGCCGTACACCGCGAAGACGACGAGCAGGACCCCGACGAGCAGGTTGCCGTTGCGCGATCCGACGGTGTTGCCGAGGCCGGTGATGAGCAGCACCGCAGCGAGCAGCACCCACACCAAGCAGAGCGCCGGGTTCACGCCGAACGCGTTCCACAGCATGCCGCCCTGGCGGTTGAAGAAGCCCGGGTCGCCGTCGGCGGCGAAGAAGAAGCCCAGGACGCCCCAGAGTGCGAGGACGCCGCCGGCCGTGAGTGCGAGACCCCGGTTCGGCGAGGCGATGATGCCCGGTTCCTTGATGGCCACTTCGGTTTCCTCCTCGTACACTGCCGACGCGACGTGCGTCGGTCCCGCGTGGTGCGACGGCCCGGCGGGGATCACGGATCCCCTCGTGTCAGCGCGCAGTGCACGGCCGACGGGGGTGCGGTTCCCAGCCTCCGGCCGGTGCTCCAACGGTATCGTGTCGGACCCCGACCGACCCAATCGCAGCGCCGCCGCCAGTCGTGCGACGAGCCCGACGACGACCACCCCGAGGAGGACCAGCCCGGTGACCTTGACACCCGAGCGCAGTGCATCCGAGTCGCGCGGACCGTGGGTCTCGCGGCGGGGGCGGTGGGCTGCGCTGGCGGCTCTGGGGTTCGTGATCGTGCCTCTCGTCTACGGGGTCGCGGTGCTGACCCCGGTCGGTCAGAAAGCGGAGGACGCCGCGCTCGGCGGGGTCCGGGAGTCCGACCTGTTCAGTTCGGACACTGCGCTCAACGTCATCTCGGTGCCGGTGATCCTGTTGCTCGTCGTCGTGATCGTCGCCGTGGCGTTCGCCAGACGGCGGCTCTCGGTGGGACTCGGCGCGGGGGTCGTGGTGCTCGCGTCGGCGGCCACCTCGACGCTCGTCAAGCGTATCGCCGTGCGCCCTGAGATCGCTCAGTCGACGACGCCGAACTCGTTCCCGTCCGGGCACGCGACGATCGCGCTGGCGGCGCTGTTCGCGGTCCTGATGGTCACGCCTCGTCGGTTCCGCCCGCTGGTGACCATCGTCGGCGCCGGGTACGCGGTCTTCGTGGCGAACCAGACCGTGGTCTACGGCTGGCACCGGGTCAGCGACATCATCGGTGCCTGCGCGATCGCGATGTTCTGGCTCGGTATCGTCCGCGCGGTCGGGCCCCGAGTCGACCGCGGGCTCCGGGGCGACCGTGACGGTCGGCGGGGGCCGCGGCGGGTGGTGAGCGTCGTGCTGCTCGTCGCGACCGGGGTCACGCTGACGATCGGTGTCGCGGCGCTCGTGGTCGGCCTGACCGGCGGCGGCGCGCACGACCACGCCGCGATCCTGGTGGCGGGACGGCTGGCGTCCAGTGCGAGCGTCCTGGCGGTCGTGACGATCGTGTGGTTCCTCGACGGGATGCACCACGCCGCGCGCACCGACCCGGCCACGCTGCCGGCCGTCCGCTGACCCAGCCACGCTGCAAGCCGTCGGCTGACCCGGGAGCCGAGTCGGGCCTCCAGGCCGCCCGTCCGACGGGCGTGAGCCTGGCGGGAATGCCACGCCGTGCGCTACGTTGTACCGAGTAAGTCGATGCAAACGCATCGAAATCGCGAAAGGCGGCGCATCATGCAGTTCGGCATCTTCACGGTCAGTGACGTCACGACCGACCCCACGACCGGCACCACGCCGGACGACACCCAGCGCGTCCGCGACATCCTGACGATCGCCGAGCACGCCGACCAGGCCGGACTCGACGTCTTCGCGACCGGTGAGCACCACAACCCGCCGTTCGTGGCCTCGTCGCCGACCACGCTGCTCGCCTACCTGGCGGCGAAGACGAAGGACATCACCCTGTCCACGTCGACGACCCTGATCACCACCAACGACCCGGTGCGCATCGCCGAGGAGTACGCGATGCTCCAGGTCGTCTCCGACGGCCGCATGGACCTGATGATGGGCCGCGGCAACACCGGCCCCGTCTACCCGTGGTTCGGGCAGGACATCCGCCAGGGCGTCAACCTGGCGATCGAGAACTACGCACTCGTCCGCCAGCTGTGGGAGAACGACGTCGTCAACTGGCAGGGCAAGTTCCGCACGCCGCTGCAGGGCTTCACCTCGACCCCGCGTCCGCTCGACGGTGTCCCGCCGTTCGTCTGGCACGGTTCGATCCGCACGCCGGAGATCGCCGAGCAGGCCGCCTACTACGGTGACGGCTTCTTCCACAACAACATCTTCTGGCCGATCCAGCACACCGAGCAGATGGTCGGCCTGTACCGCCAGCGCTTCGAGCACTACGGGCACGGCCGCGCCGATCAGGCGATCGTCGGGCTCGGTGGGCAGTTCTTCGCGCGGAAGAACTCGCAGGACGCGATCAACGAGTTCCGGCCCTACTTCGACAACGCCCCGGTCTACGGTCACGGCCCCTCGATGGAGGACTTCACCGCCCAGACCCCGCTCACCGTCGGTTCGCCGCAGCAGGTCATCGACCGGTACGCGGCGATGAAGGACCACGTCGGCCACTACCAGCGCCAGCTGTTCCTCATCGACCACGCCGGTCTGCCGCTCAAGACGGTGCTCGAGCAGATCGACATCCTCGCGACGGACATCGTGCCGGAGCTGCGCAAGCTGAACGACGAGGGTCGCCCCGCCGACGTCCCGTCGGACCCGCCGTCGCACGCGGCACGTGCCGCTGCCGCGATGGCGGCCGGCACGGTCGGCAGCGACCACGTCGCCGCCGAGGACGAGTGGACGGGCGCGTCCGTCTGACGCGTGCCGTGAGCGCCACCACGAGCGGACGGGAGGCCCGGTGCCAGCTGGCACCGGGCCTCCCGTCCGTCTCGGCGCGCGTCCTCGGGCCCGCGCCGACGTCACGGGGTCAGCGACACCTCACGGGGTCGCTGGTGCGTGAGCTGTCGCTCAGCGCGTGAGTTCGGCAGCGGGCTCGGCGACCGGGCGGGCCGGCACGAGCTTCAGGCCGACCACGCACCCGACGATGCCGGCGATGAACAGCAGGCGCAGGACGGTGACGGGCTCCGCGCCGGTGGCCATGCCCCACAGCACCGTGAGCGCGGCGCCGGTACCGGTCCACACCGCGTACGCCGTGCTGATCGGGATGTGCTTGAGGACGTAGCCGAAGGCGACCAGGCTGATCACGATCGTGACGGCGAACACGATCGTCGGTCGGAGCTCGGTGAAGCCGTCGCTCTCGCCGAGGGCGGTCGCCCAGACGGTCTCGAGCGCGGCGCTGACGAACAGGACGATCCACGCCACGTCAGCTCACCACCTTGAGGCCGATGACGCACGCCACCAGGCCGAAGACCAGGGCGAGGCGGGCGAAGGACGCGGCCTCCTGCCGTCGGAGGATCGCGACGACCACGGTCAGGCTCGCCCCGATGCCGACCCAGACGGCGTAGGCGGTGCCGACCGGGATGCTCTTCATCGCGAACGCCAGCCCCACCATGCTCAGCGCCATCCCGGCGACGAACACGATCGTGGGGACGACCTTCTTGAAGCCGTTCGAGGCGCTGAGGGCGGTGGCCCAGACGGCCTCGAGCACGCCGCTGAGCACGAGGATTGCCCATGCCATGACGATGTCCTTTCCTGCGGGAGTCGTTCGTTCTCGTTGTCGTACAACTGTGCGACAACGATCTCGACGGTAGCACGAGTTCGTACGACTGTGCGAGTATGGCGTCGTGGCCAGGAGCATGGACGTCGACGAACGGCGCCGCACCGTGTCCGAGGCAGCCTGCCGGGTCCTCGCCCGCGACGGCCTCGGAGCGCTGAGCGTGCGGAACGTCGCCGGCGAGGCGGGGCTGCCGCCGAGCACGGTCCGCTACACGTTCCCGACCCAGGCGAGCGTCCGTGAGCACACCATCACGCTCGTGTTCGACCGGATCCGCGAGCGCATCGACGCCATCCCGGCTGACCTCACGCCCGCCCGGCGCGCACGCCGGATCGTGCTCGAGCTGCTGCCCCTCGACGAGGAGCGGGTCATCGAGCTCGAGGTCTACCTGGCGCTCGGCAACGCCGCGCTCACCGACGTCGCGCTCCGGCCGACGCTCGACCGCACCGTCGCGGCGATGCGGACGTGGTGCGAGGAGATCCTCCGGTTGCTCGGCGTACCGGCGGACGACCGGGAGTACGAAGCCTGCCGTCTGCACGCGCTCCTGGACGGGCTCGCGATGCAGGTCGTCCGACTGGCTCCGGGGGAGTCCGGCGACTGGGCGATCGACGTGCTCGACCGACACCTGGACGGCGTCACCGCGGGCTGAGCGCGCGGCCCCTCTCTCGCACGGTGCGAGGGGGGCGTGCGGGTCGTGCGAGGTTCCGTACTCGGTGTGAGGCTCGCGACCCCGCACCGAGTACAGAACCTCGCACCGAACGATTCACCGGCCGTCCCCTCGCACGGTGCGAGGGTGCGCGCGCAGCCCCGGGCAGGACGCGTCACCTATCCTGTCCCGGTGACGACGACCACGCGGCCGCCGCAGCGCACCCGGAGCCTCACCGGCCCCGGCCTGGTGCTGCTCGCCGTCGTCGTCCTGCTGGGGATCCGGCTGTTCTCCCCGAGCATCGGGTCGACCGGGCTGCCGGACGTCGTGCAGGACTTCCTCACGCTGGCGATCAGCGTCGTCGTCGAGTCCCTGCCGTTCGTGGTGCTCGGCATCCTGCTGTCGATCGTCGTCGAGGTCTGGGTACCGGTCGGCGCGCTCGAGAAGGTCCTGCCGCAGAACGCCTTCGGCCGTCGCGCCGTGATCTCCCTGATCGGCATGCTGTTCCCGGTGTGCGAGTGCGGCAACGTCCCGCTCGCGCGCGGCCTGATGATGCGCGGGTTCACCCCGGCCGAAGCCGTCACGTTCCTGGTCGCGGCCCCGATCCTCAACCCGCTCGTCATCATCAGCACCGCCCAGGCGTTCGGCTGGTCCGGGTGGATCCTGCCGGTGCGCATCGTCGGCGGGTTCGTCATCGCGAACCTCGTCGGCTGGATCGTCGCCGCGCACCGCCGTCCGGCCGACCTGCTGCTCCCCGCCTTCGAGGCCCGGTGCCGCGCTGCCGTCGGAGCGCCCCGCGGCCTGCACCGCTGGCGGCAGAGCGCCGCGCAGTTCGGAGGCGAGACGGCGACGATGATGCCGGCGCTGTTCGTCGGTGCCGGGCTGGCGGCGGCGATCCAGGTCGCCGTGCCCCGCTCGACCCTGGTGGCCGTCGGCTCGAACCCGGTGCTGTCCGTCGCGGCGATGATGCTGCTGGCGATGACGGTGTCGCTCTGCTCGAACGTCGACGCCTTCTTCGCGCTGTCGTTCGCGTCGACGTTCCTGCCCGGGTCGATCACGGCCTTCCTGATCATCGGGCCGATCATCGACGTCAAGATGATCGCCCTGCTGCGCACGACGTTCCGGGTCCGCTTCCTGGTGCTGCTGTCCGTCGTGTGCGTCCTGTTCGCCGGAGCCGTCGGGTTGGTGATGAATGTCCTCGTCTGATGCACGCAGCAACGCGGCCGCGTACCTGGGTCTCGGGTCGGTGCTGGCCGCGGCGCTCTGCACGCTGTGGCTCGCGCTGGTCGGGCACCTCGACCTGTACATCAACCCGCGGTACTCGGTGTTCACCGTCGTGCTCGCCGCCGTCGGTGTGCCCGCGTCGATCGCCGGACTGGTGGCCACCGCCCGCGGGTACGGCCACACGCACGGTGACGAAGCGGACGAGCACCCTGCGGACGAGCACGACGACGCCGATGCCCACGGGCACGAGCACGACGCCGACGCCGACGCCGACGCCCACGAGCCGCGCCCCGGCCGCGGTCGCGCCGTCCGCCTCGCCCTCGGCGGTGCCGCCGCCGTCGTCACGATCGGCGTCACGGTCGCGATGCTCGTCCTGCCGCCGACGACCCTGTCCGCCCGCACCGCCCAGCAGCGGAGCGTGGACTCCGCGACCCTGTCCAACGCGACCGGCTCCGAGTCCGCGGTGCAGCTGCTCGGCAGCGAGGGCGTCGACACCTCGAAGTACGGCGTCAAGGACTGGGCCGCGCTGATCCGGCAGACCACCGACACCACGGCCCTCGTCGGCAAGCAGGTCGAACTGTCCGGCTTCGTGGTGCCGGGCGACGACGGGTCCTTCACCCTCACCCGCTTCGTGATCAGCTGCTGCGCCGTGGACGCGCAACCGGTCGGCCTCGGCGTCGTGACCGGCGACGGCACCGGGGCCGTCCCCGACGAGGGGCAGTGGGTCACCGTCCGCGGAGCCCTGGCCGCCAACCCGGACCAGTCCGCCGACGCCCGCATCGTCGTCAAGGCCGCGAAGATCACCGACATCGCGCAGCCCGAGGACCCGTATGAGTTCTGAGCGCCGCGGAGACCAGCGCCGCGAAGGCCAGCGCCGTGAAGACCAGCGCCGCGAGCGCCGCCCCGTCGCACACCGCTTCCACCGCCGGTACGTCGCCGTCGTGGTGGTCCTCGCCGTGGTCGCCGCGCTCGCCGCGGTCGTCGGCTCGCAGCAGGGCCCGCGGCTCCGCGACGTGTCCTACGACGCGACCGGTCTCGTCACCCGTCCGGCCCAGCGGGTGATCCTGACGGCGAACCAGGCGCTGCAGAAGGTCGCCGCCGCCGACGTCCGGGTCAGCCCGGCTGCGGCGCACACCGTGACCTCGAGCGGCAACACCATCGCGGTCGAGTTCGCCGGACCCCTGGCCTACGACCGCGAGTACACCGTGACGGTCGCGGACGTCCGGGCACCCGGGCAACGCGCCACGTCCGACCTGACGGCGGCGATCCGCACCGGCAGCACCGACGTGCTCGCACTCGTGCCGGGGCAGGCCGGGGCGAAGGACCGCATCGTCCGGCGCTCCCTCGATGCGGGCGGCGCCACCACGGTCTACGAGGGCACCGCGATCTCCGAGTACGCCCGGCTCGGCCGTTCCCTGGTGGTCGTGAGCGGCACGGACGCAAGCTCGTCCGTCGACATCGTGGCGCTGAGCGGTGGCGTGCAGGACGCCGACGCCCCCGTCGAACACCTCACCCTGCCGACCTCCGAGGGTCGCGTCACGGCGCTCCACGTCGCCGACGACGGTGCCTCGTTCGGGTTCGAGTACGCCGACACCTCGACCGGGCAGTCCCGGAACACCGGCCTGTACGTGGTCGACATGACGGGCACCCACATGCCCACGGCGATCGCGGCGAACGGCAAGCCGAAGACGGGCGCCGTGCCGATGACCGTCGGGCAGTGGGCCTACGTGCCGCGGACCGAGAGTGCCCTGGTCCGGACGGGCGGCGACGACCTGGTGCTCGTCGACATGAGCGGGCGTGCCGACCCGGTCCGGCTCGGCAGCGCCACCTACCTGCACGGCTTCGTCGGCACCGGCACCACGGCCGTCGTCGAGACAGGCACGGGCATCGAGCGGCTGGACCTGACCGACGGGTCGAAGTCGGCGCTGCAGGCGCCCGCCGCGAGCACCGATGCGGCCGTCCTCGGCCGCATCGCCCAGCTGTCCGACGACACGTACCTGCGGGTGCTGGGGGACGTGCGGTCGGACGGCACCATCGCGGCACGGATCGTGCGCGTGGACGGGGGACGGGCCTCCCGGCTGCCGGTGACGATCCCGGACGACGCGAGCGTCACCGCGGTCTGCCCGTCCCCGAACAGCCAGTTCGTCGCGGTCGCGACGAAGTCGGCGGCCGGCGAGCTCGTGAGCATCGTCGACGCGGCCTCCGGCGCGCTCGAGGCGAGCATCGACGCGGGCTCCGTCGACTGGTGCGGTGCGCTGCCGTCCGGTGACGAGGTCGGCTGACGGTCCAGAGACGACAGACGGGAGGTCCGGTACCAGCTGGTACCGGGCCTCCCGTTTGTCAGGTGGTGACGACTAGGCCAGCGTGGCCGCGTCGATCACGAAGCGGTAGCGGACGTCCGAGGACAGCACGCGCTCGTAGGCCTCGTTGATCTGGTCGGCGCTGATGAGCTCGGTCTCCGGGAGGATCCCGTGCTCGGCGCAGAAGTCGAGCATCTCCTGGGTCTCCTGGATGCCGCCGATGGCGGAACCCGCCCAGCTGAGCCGACGCGGGATGAGCGCGAAGGCCGGCACCTCGAGCGGCTCGGACGGAGCGCCCACGTTGACGAGCGTGCCGTCGACCTTGAGCAGGCCGAGGTAGGCGCCCATCGGGATCTTCGCCGAGACGGTGTTGATGATCAGCTCGAAGGAGTTCGCGAGCTTCTCGAACGTCTCCGGGTCCTTCGTCGCGTAGTGGGCCTTCGCGCCGTAGCGGAGCGAGTCCTCCTGCTTGGAGGTGGTCTGCGACAGGACGGTGACCTCGGCGCCGAGCGCGACGGCGATCTTGACGGCCATGTGGCCGAGCCCGCCCATGCCGACGACGGCGACCTTGGTGCCGGGGCCGGCCTTCCAGTGGTGCAGCGGCGAGTAGGTGGTGATGCCGGCGCAGAGCAGCGGCGCGACCTTCTCGATGTCGAGCGACTCGGGGACACGGAGGACGAAGTCCTCGTTCACCACGACGGCCTGCGAGTAGCCGCCCTGGGTGATCGAGCCGTCGGCCGGGTCGACGCTGGCGTAGGTGCCGATGTTGCCCTTGAGGCAGTACTGCTCCTGGCCGGCGACGCAGTTCTCGCACTCGCCGCACGAGTTCACCATGCAGCCGACGCCGACGCGGTCGCCGACCTTGTGCTTGGTGACGTTCGCGCCGACCTCGGTGACGTGGCCGACGATCTCGTGGCCGACGACCTGCGGGTACTGGATGGGGCCCCACTCACCGCGGACGGTGTGGATGTCCGAGTGGCAGATGCCGGCGTAGGCGATGTCGATCGCGACGTCGTCCGGGCCGACGTCCCGACGGGTGATGGTGGTCTTGACGAGCGGCTCGGTCGCTGACGGTGCCGCGTACGCGTTGACGGTGCGCAATGATCTCCTCGTGGGGGTGGTGCGTTGCGGGCCGGTTCCGGCCCGGAACCAGTGTGCGCGCAGCCGCGGCCGGGTGGGAGGTACAACCAGGACACCCCTGTGCCCGCGGACGGGCGCGTCGCGGCGGCTGCGCGGCGCGGCGCCGCCGCGGTGCTCGCGTCGTTCTGCTCGCTCAGGCGAGCCGGGCCAGCCTCTGCCCCGCGATCGTGGCGAAGCGCAGCGGGTCGGCGAGGGCGTCGTCGGGCTCGCCGGTGGTCTGCGTCGCGAGCACGGTGAGCGACGCGGCGGCCGCGTAGTCGTCGAGCGGGGCCTCGATCGCGCCCGCGACGAGCATCGAGCGGGCACCGGGAGCGTGCGCCGCGGTCAGGTCGCGGACCACCGAGGGCACCTTGCCGACGGCGCTCTGCCCGTCGAAGCACCCTTCGCCGCTGATCACCACATCGGCACCGTCGAGCAGCGCCGGCAGCCCGAGGACCTCGGCGACGGCCGCGGCCCCACCGGCGAGCGTGGCGCCCCACACCAGCAGGCCGAACCCGACACCGCCGGCGGCTCCGGCGCCCGGGGTGTCCGGGTCGACGTCGGGGAAGCGTGCGGCCCAGGTTGCGAGTCGGTCATCGAAGGACACCACACGGTCGGGCGTGATGCCCTTCTGCGGGCCGAAGACGGCTGCGGCACCGGTCGGACCGAGCAGCGGAGAGGTCACGTCGGTGAGCACGGTGACACCGAGCGGGGGGAGCGCGCGGAGGCCGCCGGTGCCGGCTCCTTCGCTGTCGAGTCCGAGCGCCTCGAGCACTGGACGCCCGCCGTCGGTCGACGCGCTGCCCCCGATGCCGAGCACGAGCCCCGTTGGACCGGCGTCGAGCGCGGCGGCGATCGCTTCGCCGAACCCGCGGCTCGTCGCCGTGTCCGGCATCGGTGCGTCGAGCAGGGGGAGGCCGCTCGTCGCCGCGAGCTCCACCACCGCGCGGTCGTCGGGCAGCCGCAGCCAGTGGGTGTCGACCGGCGTGCCGGCCGGTCCGGTCACGGTGACGGGGACCCGGACTGATCCGGGGACCGCGGACTCGAAGGCGTCGAGCGTGCCCTCGCCGCCGTCGGCCATCGGGACGAGCACCACGTCGTCGTCGGGGCGTTCGGTCAGCCAACCGGTACGGACGGCCCCGGCGACGGCCGTCGCCGTCGCGGTGCCCTTGAACGAGTCCGGAGCCACGATGATGCGCACGGCTCCCACCGTAGTGGCCGGTCGCCAGACGCCGGCGTGCGTGCGAGACGCCGTCGTGTGCGCGTGTGCGCGTGTGCGCGTGTGCGCGTGTGCGAGACGCCGGCGTGTGCGCAGGACGCCTCGTTGTCCTCGAGACGCCTCCGGATCCGGCGGCGTCTCGACGCCATGGCGGCGTCGAACGAAGACGCCGGCGTCTCGCGAACGACCGAGCGCTGGCCTCAGGGCGCGGGCACCGGCTCCGGCAGGGCGAAGCGCGGGTGCGGCACCCCGCCCGTCGCGAGGTCCGCGAGCATCTCGCCGAGCAGCGGCGCGAACTTGAAGCCGTGCCCGGAGAACCCCGTCGCCACGGTCAGCGGCCCGACGCGGTCGATGACGAAGTCCTCGTCGGGGGAGTTGTCGTACAGGCAGCTGATGAACGTCGGCTTCGTCGCGTCGACCCCCGGCACGTACCGCGCGACGTACGCCTGCAGCCGCTCGGCTTCGGCACGCACGGGCACGAAGTCCCGGTTGTCCGGGTCGACGACGGGGCCGGTGCCGTGGAACCCGACCTTGACGCCCTCGCCCGGCGTCAGCAGCCCGTACACGTCGTCGCCGTCGGCCCAGTGCACGAAGCTCGGCCAGGCCGCGTCCGGCAGGTGGCTGGGGAAGTGGGCCGGCTGCTCCTGGGTGACGCGGATGGCCGGGAGGCCCGCCCCGCGTCCGGCGAGCAGCCCGCCGACCAGCGTGGGGGCCCACGAGCCCACCGCGGCCACCACGGACGCGGTTCGGACCGCGCTGCCGTCGGACAGCGTCACGGTGACGTCGTCACCGTGGTCCTCGAGCCCGGTGACCCGCGTGTCGAACCGCAGGTCGGCGAGACCGGTCCGTTCGGCCAGCGTCAGGAACACTTCGATCGTCCGGTCGGAGCGGATGCGCCCGGCGGAGGGATGGGTCAGCACCTGCCCCTCGAACGCGATGCCGGGCCAGCGCGCCGCCGCCTGGTCCGGGGTCAGTGACTCGTGCGGGATGTCCGCATCGGCGAGGGCGGCGGCGATCGCGTCGACGACCTCGGGCCGACCGTGGTCGACGGCCCCCGTGCGGACGATGAGCTCCTCGCCGGCGGCGGCCTCGAGCGCTCCCCACAGTTCGAGCGCCCGGGTGGTCAGGGCGACGTACTCCGGGTCGGCGTAGCCCTGCCGGAAGATCCGGGTCGCACCGTGCGAGGAACCGAGGTGGTGGCCGCGGGCGTGCTGTTCCACGAGCAGGACGCGCTCGCCGCGAGCGGTGAGCGCGTACGCGGTCGCAGCGCCGACGACCCCGGCACCGATGACGACCACGGGTGCGATGTGTTCGGGGGAACCGGGAGACGAGGACATGCGGCGAGCGTACGTCCGACGGAGCGAGTGACGGGAATCGAACCCGCGCTACCAGCTTGGGAAGCTGGAGTTCTACCATTGAACTACACTCGCGCGCCCCGCAGAACGGGACTCGGCAAGCCTAGCGGATTCTCGCCTGGAAGCCAGCCGACCGCGCACCGTACGCCGTCTCGCCGGCGCGTGTCGCGCCTCCCGAGTCTCCGCTGTGAGGGTGCGAGCCTGACGGACAGGTGTCGCCCCCGTGTGTACCGTCCAGGGAGTTCCAGCCCCGAACCGAGGAGGACCCGGATGGTCAGGCATCCCCTCATCGACGACGTGGTCGGCTCGGCGATCGTGGTCGAGTCCGCCTCGCCCGTCGTGTGGCTGACCGATGCGCTCGCCTCGCTGCTCCGCCGGTCGGCGGACGCCGGACGGACGGTCGTGCTCCGCACCGGCCGGGCCGCGGCGATCACCCCGGCTCTCCGGCACGCGCTCGGCGCGTACGGCGCCGCGTGGGCGGTGTCCGACTTCGACGGCACACTGCGTGACGGCCGGACCGGCGTCGCCGCATCGGACATCGAGGACTTCGTGCACCGAGGCCCCGAACTCGTGGGCACGCCGTCGCCCGAGCACCCGGTCTCGGCCGACTCGGTGCGACAGATCAGCATCGACCTGACCCTCCGGCACCACCCCGGCCGTGCGGTCGACATGGGCTCCGCGATCGAGGCGTTGTGCCACACCGTCGGCACCTGCCCGACCCGGTGGGGCACCGCCGAACCGCTCACCGTGCCGTGGGACCGCTGGGTCGTGACGCAGTACGCGAAGCACGAGGCACCCGGGATCTCGACCTCGTACGCCGTCGGCGAGGGGTTCTCCGCGACGATGACCGCGCACCTGGTCGGCGGGGTCGTCGTCGAGACGATGTCCGCCGTGCTCACCGTGCCCGAGGAGAACACCGACCCGGGGCTGGCGAACCGGATGTTCGACGCCGTGCAGCGGGTCGCCGACCAGGTCGTCCCCGTGTTCGGCGTCGTCATGCAGCGCCGCGGGGACGCCGACCACCTGGTGCGGGCCGTCTCGCACGGCGAACCGTCGCCGCTCGCCGTCGTCGTGGGCCCCGAGGCCGCGGGCTTCCTGGACCGCGACGGCGTCTGGCCGCCGCCGCGCACCACGACCGCGACCTTCGCGGCCGGCTCCGGCTCGGCCGCCCGTCCGGATGCCGACGCGACCGACGACGGTGGGATGATCGTCCGCTTCGAGGACGGCTGGGAAGCGCTCGAGTCGTTCCTCGACCGCATCGACGAGGACCGCTTCCTGCAGCTGGTCGGCGGCGCACCGCTCGACCCCGCGCACGACGAGGGCACGCTCGACGGCCACGTCCGCGACGACCGGATGGTGGGCGGTCACGGTGCCGCGTGACGTCACCATCCTCTGCCGTCAGCCCGTCGAGACGCGCGAGGTGGCGGAGGCGCTCCTGCTGCACGACGAGACCTGGGGCGTCCGGGCGCTCGACGACGGCCCGATGATGCAGGTCTGCCGTGACGCCACGCACCCGGTGATCACCGTGCTCGGCGTGCGCCGGGTGGACTCCTTCGACGAGGTCGAGCGGATCCTGCCGGACGCCCCGACCCTGGCGACGCCGCTGTGGTGGGTCGACACCGTGACCCCCGCGGGTCCCGACGGGGAATCGGGGATCTCGGCCGCCCTCGAAGCCGCGATGGACCTCGACGCGGTCTGCATCGTCCACGGGGACTGACCGGGGTCGTTCCTGCCGTGTGGCCGGTACCGCGGGTCAGTCCCGCTTGCTCATCGCGGCCAGGCGCTCGTTGTAGGCCTTGAGGTCGGCGTCGCCGTCGCGGTCGGCCTTGCGGTCCAGGCGCTTCGCGTCGCGCTTGTCCGAGCGCATCCAGTTCCGGACGACGAGCAGGGCCACGAACACCATCGGGAGCTCCGACGCACCCCAGGCGATGCCGCCGCCGGTGTGCTGGTCGTCGAGCAGCGCGGCGTCGTTCGTCTGGCCCAGCGCGTGGAACCAGTCCACCGCGAACACCGACTGCGACGTCATGACCGCGACGCCGAAGAACGCGTGGAACGCCAGGGTGGCCAGCAGGGTGATGATGAGCATCGGGTACGGCGGGCGCTGTGGGCCCGGGTCGACGCCGACGAAGACCCAGAAGAACAGGTAGCCGCTCAGGACGAAGTGGATGATCATCGCGACGTGCCACTCGTGCGACTGCATCGCGGCCTGGTACGCCGGCGTGAAGTAGAACACCACGAGGGACCCGGCGAAGATGATGCCCGCGACGGCTGGCTTGCCGAGGAACTGCATCCAGCGTGAGTGCACGAAGAGCATGAGCCACTCGCGGGCGCCGCGTGAGCCGTCGTTCCGGACCGGCAGGGTGCGGAGTGCGAGCAGCACCGGGCCACCGAGCACGAGCGGCAGCGGGACGAACATCATCAGCAGCATGTGCTGGAGCATGTGCGACGAGAAGTGGATCATGCCGTAGACGGCGGGGCCGGCCGAGGTGGTCCAGATGAACAGGGCGCAGCCGATCAGCCAGGCGATGGTGCGACCGACGGGCCAGGCGTCGCCGCGCTTCCGGAGCTTGCGCACCGCCAGCAGGTACCAGACGGCCCCGACGACGGCCAGGCCGAGCCACACCCAGTCGATGTGCCACTGGGTCAGGTAGGTCTGCGTGGTCTGCGCCGGCGGGAACGGGAACCCGATCAGGCCGGAGCGGGTGTCCTCGCCCGTCGCCGGGGTCTGCGGGATCGGCGGCTGCGAGCGGGACACGGCGACCGAGACGCCGATCGCCACGGCCATGAACACGATCTCGGCCAGCGCGAACCGGGTGAACAGGCGGCGGTCGAGCGGCGCGCGGAGGAGCCCGGGCACGAGCTTCCGGCGCTGCACGATGCCCGCGACACCGAGCAGTACGAGGATGAGCGCCTTGACGGTGATGAGCCAGCCGTACGTCGTCGTGACGAGGTCGAGCGGGCCGGTCAGACGCAGCGACGCGTTGACGATGCCGGAGAACGCCACGGCCCCGAACGACCAGCCGGCGAGCGTCGAGTACCGGGCGATCACGCGTCCGGTCGCGCCCTTGGTGCGGGTGCGGAGCAGGACCACGGCGACCAGGCCGCCGGCCCACACGCACACCCCGACCAGGTGGATCGCGAGCGAGTTCACCGCGTTCGCGTGCTCGAGCGACCCGGCGGCGTGGCCGGACAGGGCCAGGGGGAGCAGGGCGAACAGGCCGATCACGGTGGCGAACGCCAGGGTCGTCACCCGGGTGGCGAAGGCAGCGACCACCGTGGCGACCAGGATGGCGGCAGCCGACACCACGAGCGCCTGGCCGATCTCGACCTGGAACGCGAAGAGCATGAAGTTGCGGGCGAACACCGGGCTGGTGAGCGGGACACCGAGGGTGTTCGCGCCGGTCAGGACGATGCTCACCGCGGCGGCCAGGAACCAGACGGCGCCGGTCGCCGCGGCCCACCGGGTGGCCCGGTGCTGCACGCTCGACAGGGCGCCGTGGTCCTTCTTCTGCGCGGGCAGCGCGAACGCCGCGACGATGAGGAGCCCGATGGTCAGCGCTGCCATCGTGTCGTGCACGACTCGGGCGATCGGCAGGCCGTACTCGACGACGTCGCCGGCGGACACCAGCTGCTGACCCGCGCTGAAGGCACCGGTGATCGTCAGCCCGAGGACCGAGCACGCGACGGCGAGCGGGATCGCGATGACGAGGACCGTCGCGACGGTGGACGAGCGCCCGGTGGTGGGGGCGGCGTCCGGCGCTGACCCGGTGGGCTGGGTTTCGGGTGACGTGACGGTCATGACCGTCCAATGGTAGGCGTGCCGGCTGGCAACCGGCCCCTCGGATGCGCGCTCAGACCCGCCGTTCCCAGATGCCCTCGCAGCCGACGCCGACGAACCCGACGGCCTCGTTCACGTCGAGCATGTGGCGGTTCTCCTCCGCGTTGAACGTGATGATCGAGGGGTGCCCCGGATGCTCCCGCTCGACGGCCTCGATCCCGACCGCCTTCAGGAGCCATCCGAGCCGCTGCCCACGGTGCTCACGGACGACGAGGGTGTCGCCCTGCATGACCGGCTGCGCGAGGGGACCGGGGACGGCGAGCTGGGTGAACCCGACGAGCGACCCGGTCGAGGTGTCCTCGACCACGACCGTGCGCATCGTGCGGGGTCCGTCCTCGAGGTGCTGCTCGTGTGTCCGGAGCCGCTCGACCGTCCAGGCGTCCTCGGGCTCGGTCATGTCGCCCGACGGGGCGTCGGTGCTCATCCGGGTCAGCAGGAGCGCGAGGTCCGACTGCCACCGATCGGGTGTCGGACCCGTCCAGGTGTGCACGCGGTGGTGGTCACCCGACGCGACGGTCGCAGCCGCACGGACTTCGGCCACCGCGGCCTCGGCAGCCGGGAGTGCGAGACGGCTGATCCGGTTGACCTGCCCGAGCCGCCAGCCTCGACGGGTCAGGAACCGGACCGCTGCCTCGTCCTCCGGGACGGCCCCGAACCCGGTGGGGGCCTGTCGGTACCCGGGGCCGGATGCTGGCCCGACCTGTCGTGAGACCGCGTAGGTCTTCCACTGCGTGCGTCCCTGACCGCGAGCGACGTCCTCCAGGTGTTCGGCCAGGAGCGTGCCCACGCCGCGACGTCGGTGTTCGGGTGCCACGCTGACCGCGATCCAGCAGTTCGGGGCGGCAGGGTCCACCTTCGAGTCGTACGAGCCGGCTCCGACCGCGGTCCCCTCGTCGTCGCGGACCACGAACAGTCGGCTGGGTGCGTCCGGGTCGAGCAGGTACGGCAGCTGTTCCTCGGGGGTCCAGAGCAGCTCGGGCAGGTGCGTGGTCGCGACCTCGGCCCGGTTCTGCACGTCGACCCACTCGCGGAACACCGAGACGACCGCCGGGTCGTCGTCCATGATGGCGGGCACCGTGATCTCGTCGACGGTGTACGTGGTCATCACTGCTCCGAACGCCGCCCGCCCGGGTGGTGGGCAGCTTGGCAGCATACCGGCGCGACGCCCGCTGCCGCTAGGCTTCCTACGTGCTGCTCTCCGACCGCGACATCACCGCCCAGCTCGCCGAAGGCCGGATCGGCCTCGACCCGTACGACGCCTCGCTCGTGCAGCCGTCGAGCATCGACGTCCGGCTCGACAAGTTCTTCCGGCTGTTCGACAACCACAAGTACCCGCACATCGACCCCGCGGTGGACCAGCCCGACCTGACCCGCCTGGTCGAGACCGACCCGGACGAAGCGTTCGTGCTGCACCCGGGTGAGTTCGTCCTCGGCTCCACGTTCGAGGTCGTGACGCTGCCCGACGACATCGCGGCGCGGCTCGAGGGCAAGAGCTCGCTCGGTCGCCTCGGCCTCCTGACCCACTCGACCGCGGGCTTCATCGACCCCGGGTTCTCCGGGCACGTGACGCTCGAGCTGTCGAACGTGGCGACGCTGCCGATCAAGCTGTGGCCGGGGATGAAGATCGGGCAGCTCTGCTTCTTCCAGCTCTCGAGCCCGGCCGAGAAGCCCTACGGTTCCGCCGAGTACCAGTCCCGCTACCAGGGTCAGCGTGGCCCGACCGCGTCCCGCTCGGCGCAGAACTTCCACCGGGCGGACGTCTCCGACCCGCGCTGACGAGCGCCGGACCGTCCCGTTCCGTCCGGGCCTGCACAGACCCGTCGGATCCACCAGCAGACGAAATGTCGCATGCTGTGTATCGTTGCAGCATGTCCGCTGTCCCCCCACGGTCCGCCCCGCCACTGTCGGCCGCGGTGCTCATCCGCGACGCCCGTGAACGCGCCGAACTGACCCAGGTCCAGCTCGCCCAGCGCGCCGGCGTCACCCAGAGCGTCATCAGCACCTACGAGAACGGTCGGCGGGAACCGTCGCTCGCCGCCCTGCAGCGGATGCTCCGGGCGGCGGGCTTCACGACGACGATCGACCTGCAGCCGGTCGAGGAACCCCAGCCGCTCCTCGAACGGGTGGTCGCCGCCCGGCAGGACCTCGTCGACATCGTGCAGCGGTTCGGTGGGCGGAACCCCCGGATCTTCGGCAGCGTCGCCCGGGGTGAAGACGGCCCGGACAGCGACGTGGACCTGATGGTCGACGTCGACGCGGGGCTCGGGATCTTCGCGCTCATGCGGATCCAGGACGCCGCCGAGCGGTTGCTCGGCGTCCGCGTCGACGTGGTCGACGCCGCGGGCATGCGCCCCGCGGTCGTCCGGACCGCGGTGCCGCTGTGAGCGCCGAGCCGGGCGTCCGCCGTGCCGTCGGCGACCGCCTCGACGACGTCATCCGGGCCTGCGAGGCGATCCGGCGCTACGTCGACGACGAGCGGCTGCCCGAGGACCTGGTGCACGACGCGGTCCGGATGCGCCTGGTCGAGATCGGTGAGGCCGTGCGGGTGCTCCCGGTTGGGGTCACCGCGAGCGAGCCCGGCATCCCGTGGTCGCGCGTGTCCGACCTGGGCGAGCGGCTGACCCGGCGGTACTTCGACACGACGCGTGCGCTGGTGTTCGGCACCGCCCGCACCGACGTCCCGCACCTCGCCGACGCCGCGCGCCGGTTGCGCGCGGCCCACCCCTGACGGACGCGGGCACGGAGCGGGCGCGGCCACGAGCCCTGGACGGACCACACGGCGGACTGGAGGCACGGATCACGACGTGCACCGAGCCTCCCGTCCGCCGTGTGGCCGGCCTCAGGACGACGCAGGACGGCCCCGTCTCGCCGAGGCGAGACGGGGCCGTCCGTGGTGCTGGGGAGATCAGCCCTTCTTGGCGAGCTCCTCGAGGGTGTCGTTGCCCTTGTAGGCCTCGACGGCGTTGTCCTTGGTGACCAGGACCGGCGTGAGCTCGATCGCGGGGACCGTCTTCTTGCCGTTGTAGTTGTTCGTCTTGTCCATCTTCGTGTCGGGCTTGTCGCCCTTCGACAGCGTGGAGACGAGGTCGACGGCCGCCTGGGCCTCCTTCGATGTGTCCTTGAAGATCGTCGAGTACTGCGTGCCCTGCATGATGAGCGGGATGGACGCGGTCTCCGAGTCCTGGCCCGTCACGACGGGGTTGTCCTTGCCGGCGGCCTTGGTCGCGGTGAGGATCGCACGGGCGAGGGTGTCGTTCGGCGACAGGACGCCGTCGAGCTCGGTGTCACCCGTGTAGTACTGCGAGAGCAGGTCGGTCATGCGCGACTGGGCCTTCTGCGCGAGCCAGCCCTGCGTGACGACCTTCTGGAACGTGGTCTGACCGGAGACGACCTTGATCGTGCCGTCGTCGATCTTCGGCTGCAGGACGTCCATCGCACCGTTGAAGAACACGGTCGCGTTGGCGTCGTCCGGCGAACCGGCGAAGAGCTCGACGTTGTACGGCTTGTCGCCCTTCTTCTCCTCGAGGCCCTTGAGCAGCGCCTCGGCCTGGAGCTGGCCGACCTTGAAGTTGTTGAACGCCACGTAGTAGTCGACGTTCTTCGTGTTCAGGATGTTGCGGTCCCAGGCGATGACGACGGCGCCACGGTCCTTGGCGGACTTGACCTGCGCGGTCAGCTGCGAACCGTCGGCGGCACCGATGATGACGGCCTTGGCGCCCTTGGTGATCATGCCGGAGATCTGCGACTGCTGGTCGGGGACCGGGTTGCCGGCGTTGGCGTACTGGATGTCGGCCTTGAAGCCGGCGTCCTCGATCGACTTCTTGAACGCGGCACCCGCGAGGACCCAGTTCTGCGAGGTCTTGGCCGGCAGGGCGACGCCGATGAGGTCGCCCTTCTTGATGCTGCTGGTGCTGCCGGCGTCGTCGGACGAGCCGCGTGCCGAGCAGCCGCTGAGGGCGAGGCCCGCGATGAGCGCCAGGCTGAGGCCGGCGACGATCTTCTTGCGCATGTGATTGCTTTCTCTTCGTTGAGGAGGTGTGGGGCCGGAGCCCCGCTGTGGGGAGGGGTGAACTAGGGGAGGGTGATCTTGTCCGGCTGGTCCTCGATGGACCGCGGCTGCTGGGCGGACACCGTGTTCTGCTCGGTGTCCTTCCGCTGGAACTGCCGCATCATGCCCCCGATGAGGGACGGGCGTCCCTGCGACTTCGAGTAGACGTCGAAGGCGACGGCGACGAGCAGGACCAGGCCGCGGATGATCTGCACCTGGTTGGACTCGAGGCCCATGAGCTGCAGACCGTTCGACAGCAGCGCCATCACGAGACCACCGATGATCGAGCCGGAGATCGTGCCGACACCACCGGCGACCGCCGCTCCACCGACGAACACGGCGGCGATCGCGTCGAGCTCCCAGCCGGTGCCGTCCGCGGGGCCCGAGGCGCCGGAGTAGGCGACGAACACCATGCCGGCGATCGCGGCGAGGACCGACATGTTCATCATGACGAAGAAGTTGACCCGCCGCGCCGAGACGCCGGACAGGACGGCGGCGTTGGCGTTGCCACCGACGGCGTAGACCTGGCGACCGAAGATCGTGTTCTTCGTGACGAAGCCGTAGACGATGGTCAGGATGCCGAGGATGATCGCGACGATCGGGACCGAGGTGCCGACCGGACCGGCGCCGAACAGGTACGTGGCGACGAGCGTGACGGCGACCAGGATGCCGGTGCGGACGATCGAGACCCACAGCGGCGGGACCTCGGCCTGCATCTTCCGACGCCGGGCACGGCCACGGGCCTCGATGATGATGAGCGCGAGGATCGTGACGAGGCCGATGAGCAGCGTGCCGTTGCTGAAGCCGAAGTCGGGGCCGAAGTCACCGAGGAAGCCGGCGCCGATCGGGGTGAAGGCGTCCGGGACGGGGACCGACGTCGAGTTGCCGATGATCTGGTTCACACCACGGAAGATGAGCTGACCGGCCAGCGTCACGATGAAGGCCGGAACCTTCACGAACGCGACCCAGAAGCCCTGCCACGCACCGATCAGGGCACCGCACGCGAGACCCAGGATGATGGCGGCCCACACCGGGAAGTCCCACACGGCCATGGACTGCGCCACGACGATGCCGACGACCGCTGCGACCGACCCCACCGACAGGTCGATGTGCCCCGCGATGATGACCATGACCATGCCGAGCGCCAGGATCAGGATGTAGGAGTACTGCAGGAACAGGTTGATGACGTTGGTCGGCTCGAGGATGAGCCCGTTCGTCGTGATCGAGAAGAAGATCAGCAGCACGATGAGCGCGATGATCATGCCGTACTGGCCGATGCTGTTGCCCTTGCCGAAGAGCAGTTTCAGGTTGTTCATGAGGCGGTGGCGCCCTTCCGCGCGGAGGTCATGCTGCGCATGAGCGATTCGGGATCGGCCTGGTCGGCCGGGAGGTCAGCGGTGATCTGGCCCTCGAAGATGGTGTAGATCCGGTCGGAGAGACCGAGGAGTTCGGGGAGCTCGGACGAGATGAGGATGATGCCCTTCCCCTCGGCGGCGAGCTGCTGGATGATCCCGTAGATCTCGAACTTGGCGCCCACGTCGATGCCGCGGGTGGGCTCGTCGAGGATCAGGATGTCCGGGTCGGTGAACATCCACTTGGACAGGACGACCTTCTGCTGGTTGCCACCGGACAGCTTGCCGACGTTGTCCTCGACGCTCGGCACCTTCGTGCGGAGCATCTTGCGGTACTTCTCGGCGACCGAGTACTCCTCGAGCGAGTCGACGACACCGGCCTTCGAGATCTTCCGCAGGTCGGCGGCGACCGTCGAGCGCTTCACGGTGTCGAGCAGGTTCAGGCCGAGCGCCTTGCGGTCCTCGGAGACGTAGCCGAGGCCGTTCTCGATCGCCTGCTGGACGTTCGTGACCTTGATCTCGCGGCCGTCCTTGATGATCTGGCCGTCGAGCCAGGTGCCGTACGAGCGACCGAACAGGCTCATCGCGAGCTCGGTGCGTCCGGCGCCCATCAGGCCGGCGAAGCCGACGATCTCACCGCGGCGGACGTGGAAGTTCGAGGCCTTGCAGACCAGACGCGACGAGTCGAGCGGGTGCTGCACGGTCCAGTTGCGGACCTCGAAGAAGGTCTCGCCGATCTTCGGGGTGCGGTCGGGGAAGCGCGACTCGAGCGAGCGGCCGACCATGCCGCGGATGATGCGGTCCTCGTTGACGCCGTCCGCCTTGACGTTGAGCGTCTCGATGGCCTTGCCGTCGCGGATGATCGTGATCTCGTCCGCGATCTGCTCGATCTCGTTGAGCTTGTGGCTGATGATGATGCTCGCGATGCCCTTGGCCTTCAGCCCGACGATCAGGTCGAGCAGGTGCTGCGAGTCGTTCTCGTTGAGCGCGGCGGTCGGCTCGTCGAGGATCAGGAGCTTGACGTCCTTGTGCAGGGCCTTCGCGATCTCGACGAGCTGCTGCTTGCCGACACCGAGGTTCTTGATCTGCGTGTCCGGGTCGTCGGCCAGGCCGACGCGGGCGAGCAGGTCCTGCGCACGCAGCTGCGCGGCGGTCCAGTTGATGACGCCACCGCGGCTCGGCTCGTTGCCCAGGAACAGGTTCTCGGTGATCGAGAGCTCCGGGATGAGCGCCAGCTCCTGGTGGATGATGACGATGCCGGCCTGCTCGGACTGCTTGATGTTCGAGAAGCGGACTTCTTCGCCCTCGTAGACGATCTCGCCGCTGTAGGTGCCGTACGGGTAGACGCCCGACAGGACCTTCATCAGGGTCGACTTGCCGGCGCCGTTCTCGCCGCAGATCGCGTGGATCTCGCCGGCACGGACGCTGAGGGAGACGTCAGCCAGCGCCTTCACACCAGGGAACTCCTTGGTGATCGAGCGCATCTCGAGGATCGTCTCGGGTGCGGTGATCGACCGGGTCTCGAGGCCGGTGTCGATCGGGGTTGACGCCACAGTGCATCTCCTTCTGCCGCTTCGGTGCGGCAGTGTGTTCGGGTGGTTCTGCTGCGGCAGCGAAAGCACAGGGGGCCTGTGTGGACTTCGTTGTCGCGTCCGGATCCGGCTCGGTGTGACGCTCATGTGAACGGTCACATCGGCTGGACGGAGGCAATTTACGCACAGCCTCGGTGCGGCTGTCAATTCGGATTGGTCGCGTTTTCGTAACGGCGTGCGTGATCCGGAGGGAACGTCCCCCGGGTTGGGGCCAGGGGCCCCGGGAACGGACGTTTCGTTGCGCGAATCCGCATGCGCGGACGGGAGGCCCGTGGCGGGCCGGCCACGGGCCTCCCGTCCGCTTCGTGGTCGCGTCCGGAGCCGCGCTCGCCGGTGCGCCGCGGCCGTGCGGTTCCGGGCGTGGCTGGTGCTTCCGGGCGTACCTGGTCGGAACTTCGTGGCAGGTATGCCCGTTCCTGGCAGGTACTGCGGGGCGGCCGGGTGGTTCCGGGCGTACCTGGTGTGTCCGGGCGTACCTGGTGCTTTCGGGCGTACCTGGTCGGAACTTCGTGGCAGGTATGCCCGTTCGTGGCAGGTACTCGGGGCGTTTCGCGGCCCGAGGTGCGTCAGCGCGTGCGGGGTGCGCTGGTGGAGGCGCGCACGACCAGCTGCGGGACGATGTCGATCGGGCGGAGCAGTTCGCCCTCACTCGGCAGCAGCAGGTCCACGCAGCGACGCCCGAGCTCGGCGAAGTCGACCTGCACCGTGGTGAGCGGCGGCCAGAAGTGCTTCGCCTCGGGGATGTCGTCGTAGCCGACCACGGACAGGTCGCCCGGGACGTCGAGTCCGTACGAGCGTGCCGCGTGCATCACCCCGAGCGCCATCTGGTCGTTCGAGCAGAAGATCGCGGTGCAGTCCCGCCACCGCAGCAGCTCACGGCCGGCGTGGTAGCCGAAGTCGGCGGTCCAGTCGCCCAGGATCGGCGGCGCGACGGCCATGTCGCGGTCGGACATCTCGCGCAGGAACCCCTGCATGCGGGCGTCGGCCTCGATCCAGTCCTGTGGTCCGGCGATGTGCCGGACGTACTCGTGCCCCAGGTCGAGCAGATGCGCGGTCGCGAGTCGTGCGCCCTCCATCTGGTCCACCCACAGCGCCGTCGGATCCTCGCCGACGCTGGCGCGCATGGTGACGTACGGGGTGCGGATGCCGAGCTCCGCGATCAGGTCGAAGACCCGCTGCTGGGGTGCGATGACGACGATGCCCTCGACGTCCAGGTCGAGCAGGTGCCCGAGTCCTTCACGCACGGCGGCATCGGTCGCCTCGGCGATGTTCGCCGTCGTGACCGAGTAGCCGCGGAGCATCGCCGCGTCCTCGATCGCCTGCAGCGCCACGGCGGGACCGTAGTGGGCGCGGCGGGCCGTCAGGACGCCGATCGTGTGGGTCCGGCTCGTGACAAGGGCGCGTGCGGCCCGGTTCGGCCGGTACTGCAGCTGCTCCATGGCCGCCAGGACCTTGTCGCGTGTCTCGGCCCGGATCGCATCCGAGTTGTTCAGCACCCGCGAGACGGTCTGGTGCGAGACGCCCGCGATCCGTGCGACGTCACGGATGCTGGGCGAACGCGGTTGCTGTGTCCGCGATGACGCCATTGCTGCTCGTTTCCGCCCGGGCGTCGTGGCACATCGATGTGCACGTTCACATTCCGGGCCAGATCATTATGCACGTCCGACGGATCGACGCCACCTGTGCGCCGATCCGCCGTCCGCTCAGAGCCAGTTGCGCTTGCGGAAGATCGCCCAGAGCACGCCCATCAGCAGGAGCATGCCGAGGATCGCGACCGGGTAGCCGTAGTGCCAGTGCAGCTCGGGCATGTGGTCGAAGTTCATCCCGTACACACCGGCTATCAGGCCGGGCGCGAACAGGATCGCCGCCCACGACGAGATCTTCTTGACCTCCTCGCCCTGGCGGTGTGCTGCCCGGGCGAGTTGCCGGCTCTCCTCACCCTGGGCCAGGCTCGCGCTGGTCATCCGGCGCATCGCCTCGTTCTGCTCCTGCGACACCAGGGTGGCGTGCAGGGTCAGGGCGTTCTCGAGCAGGGCGCGGAACGAGTCGACCCGCTCGGTGACACGGAGCGCGTGGTCGTGCACGTTGCGGAGCCGGTGCTGCACGTCGTCGTCCACGCCGTACTTGTCCGCACCGCGGAGCAGCCCCGTGACCATCGCCGGCACCGGGGTGGTGGCCCGCTGGAACGCCAGGACCTCGCTGAGCAGCTGGTAGATGCGCTTCGAGACCCCCGGGTCGACCTGCCCGGCGAACAGCTGGTCTTCGATGGCGTCGATCTGCTCCTGCAGCACCTGCACGACGGGGCCGTAGCCGTCCACGACCTCGTCGAGCACGGCCGCGGTCACGGCCTCGGACCCCTTCGCCAGGAACTCCGGGTCCGCCTCGACCTGTGCGCGCAGCACCGCCAGGTCGGGTCGGGCGGCGTGCCGGACACTCACGACGAAGTGGTCGCCGACGAACAGGTGCACCTCGCCGAACTCGACGGTGCCCTCGGACGGGTCGAACCAGGCCGGCCGGAGCACCAGGAACAGGGTGTCTCCGTAGCGCTCGAGCTTGGCGCGCTGGTGTCCCTTGCGGGCGTCCTCGACGGCGTTCTCGTGCAGGTCGAACTCTTTGGCGACGGCCTCGAGCTCATGCGGGTCGGGCCGGAGCAGCCCGATCCACGTCAGGTCGCCACGAGCCGGGCGCGACAGGGTCGACGGAGACTTCACGCGGCGTCCCCGGACGTAGATCGCGTTGTCGATCAGTGCCATGTGCGTGCTCCTTCGGTGGGGAGCAGGCGGGCGCGATGGCGCCCCGGAGGCGATCCGGGGCGGGGCAGGGTCAGCGAGCGGGCGCGACGACCGACACGGGCGGCCGGCCCGATCGAGGATGGTCACCCGACATCGCGCCTCACCTGCCCTTCTCGTCTCGTCGTGCGGCGCCCAGAGCGCTGCCGACGGTCGAGCGTACGCCTGCGGCGCGGGTCGGACAACACCGACCACCACGTTCCACATGGCCGCGACGACCCTTGCTGCACACCAGGGAGGACGCTAATGTCCTGATATCCAGAACACTGGATGCGAACACGAAGGAGTGTCATGGTCAAGAAGCAATCGCCCACCGTCGGCATCATCGTCGCGTCAGTCGGGTGCATCGCCCTGTCGTTCGCCCCGGGATTCCGCGACGTCGCTGTCGTGTGGTGGCTCCTGGGCGCCGCCGGGGTCACCACGGCGTGGATGCGCGCAATACGACCAAGGCGGCGGCGCCGGACGAGGACACTGGCACTGTCGGGGGTGGCGTTCGTCGCCGCGGCCACTGCGGCGATCGCGCTCGTCGGCGTCGTTGCGCCGACACGGGCCGATGCGTCGAGTGCCGTGACGGCCACGGACCCCTCCGGCACAGGACGCCTCATCCAGCTCGCGTCTCAGCTCCGAGCCGAGGGCGGCAGCCGGGGCTCGAGTGCGGTCTCGGCGGCTCGGGAGACGGGGTACTCCGTGCGTTCGGGGCTGGAACCCGACTGGGCCGGTGCGTCCGCGTACTCGTACGAGGGCGCGGACGTCGTGTCGGTCCCGCTGCTCGGGACCGACGTGCCGGAGATGACGAAGCTCTCGTTCGTGACCGTGGACGGTGAGACGGCGATCACCGAGATGGCATCCGCCATGACGTCGACCACCGTGGTGCACTTCGCCATGTGGCAGGACGGTCAGCTGACCAAGAACGTGGACCTCACGCAGGGATCCGACGCGGAGCGGGCGTCGTCGATCGGGACGTACGGCCTCGATTGGAAGCGGCTGAACAACTGCCTCAACAGCATCGGGATCAGTTGGGCGGTGATCGCAGTCCTCGGCGTCGCGTGTGGCGCAGCCTGCGCGACCATGGTGCTGTGCGCTCCGTGTCTCGCCGCGGCGGCGGGTTTCACGACGGGCACCATCGCGAAGTGCGTGTCGAACGCCTGGTCCTGAGCGGACCGGCCGTGGTCTGGCAGGTGCCGCCTTCGCACCTGTCAGACCAGAACGGCCTCGTGCACGAGCAAAGCGCCGGCAGGGTGCAGTCGCACAGCGGCAGGCGCAGGCGCGTCAGCGCGTGACGTGCAGCCCTGCGGTCTCGAGCTCGGCGAGCTGCCACCCGAGCCACGGGCTCCAGGCGAACGGCGCGCCGGCGACGGCCTGCCTGAGAGAGTCCTCGGATACCCATGCCCACTCGGCGACCTCGTCGTCCGCGGGCGCCGGGGTGTCGTCGGTCACGGCGCGGAAGACGGGGCAGACCTCGTTCTCCACGATGCCCGAGGCGTCGACCGCGCGGTACCGGAACTCCGGCAGCACGACCTCGACGTCGCGCACGGTGATGCCGAGCTCGCGGGAGGCCCGACGGGCGATCGCGTCCTCGAAGGACTCGTCCGGACCGGGGTGGCCGCAGAAGGTGTTCGTCCACACCCCCGGCCAGGTCTTCTTCGACAGTGCTCGTCGGGTCACCAGGACGTCACCGTCGGTGTTCCGGACGTGGCACGAGAACGCCAGGTGCAGGGGCGTGTGGGCTGTGTGCACCGTGAACTTGTCCGCCGTGCCGATCGGGGTACGGTCGTCGGCCAGGAGCACCACGGATTCAGGGAAAGCGTTCATCTGTGTCGATAGGTTAGGCCAATGAGCGAGGAAGCGACCACCGTGCCGCACATCGACCTCGCGCTCGTCGACGACTGCCTCGAGCGCTTCTTCGCCGTGTCGTCGGCGCGTGCCGAGCGCTACGGCCGACCGTCGGAAGAACTGTGGCGCGTGCTCCGCAAGGCGAGCATGGGCGGCAAGCGCTTCCGGCCCCGCATGGTCATGACCGCGTACGCCGGCATGGGCGGCACCGACGCGCACGCTGCCGCCAACGTCGCAGCGGCGTACGAACTCCTGCACACCGCACTCGTGGTGCACGACGACGTCATCGACCGTGACTGGTCGCGCCGCGGGCAGCCGAACGTCGCCGGGTCCTTCCGCGACAACGGGACGACGGGCGGCCTGCCGCTGCCGACCGCCGAGCACCGGGGGATGAGCGCCGCCGTCATCGCCGGTGACCTGGCGCTCGCCGGGGCGCCCCGCTTCATCGAGGCCGCGGGCGTCGACGGCACCCGGCGCGAGCGGCTGCTCGAACTGTTCGACGAGGCCGTGTTCGCGAGCGCTGCCGGTGAGATGACCGACGTCGACCTGGCACTCGGCGTGATGCCGACGGTGGACGAGGTCCTGGCGATGGAGCGGGCGAAGACGAGCGTGTACTCGTTCGAGGCTCCGCTGCAGTCCGGCGCCGTGCTGGCCGGCGCCGACGAGGAGGTCGTCACCGCCCTCGGTGCCTTCGGTCGCGAGATCGGCATCGCCTACCAGATCGTCGACGACCTGCTCGGGGTATTCGGCGACGAGACCATGACCGGCAAGACCGTGCTGGGCGACCTGCGCGAGGGCAAGCGCACGATGCTCATCGCCTACGCGGCGACCACGGACTGCTGGCCGGACCTCGAACCGTACCTGGGCGACCCGGACCTGACCGAGGCCCGTGCGGACGAGGTCCGTGCGACCCTGGTCTCCTGCGGTGCGCGCGGTGCCGCGGAAGAACGCGTCGCCGACCACACCGCACTCGCCCGGGCCGAGCTCGCCCGGCTGCCGTACGACCTCGCCGACCGCCTGGAGGCCCTCGTGACCGAACTCGTGGAGCGCGCCCGGTGACCCACAGCGCCACCACGGCGACCGGATCCCGTCCGGCTCGCCTCCAGCTGTACGACGCCACGGCCGAGGCCGCGTCGGGTGTCGTCATCGACCGGTACTCCACGTCGTTCGGCCTGGCGAGCCGGATGCTGGCCCGCGACACGCGCGAGCACATCCGGAACGTCTACGCGCTGGTCCGCGTCGCCGACGAGGTCGTCGACGGCCCCGCGACCGAGGCCGGGCTCGACCGGGAGCTCGCCCGGACGGTGCTCGACGAGCTCGAGGCCGACACCGAACGGGCCATCGCGCTCGGCTTCTCGGTGAACCCCGTCGTCCACGCCTTCGCCCGGACCGCCCGCGCCACCGGCTTCGGCGCCGAGCTCACCGCCCCGTTCTTCGCCTCGATGCGCATGGACCTCGACCGCACCGAGCACGACGACGCCTCGTTCGACGCGTACGTGTACGGCTCCGCCGAGGTCGTCGGCCTGATGTGCCTGCGCGCGTTCGTGTACCGGGCCGGTCGGCCGACGTTCGACCAGGCCGAACTCGTCGCCGGGGCGCGTGCGCTCGGTGCCGCGTTCCAGAAGGTGAACTTCCTGCGTGACCTGCACGCCGACTTCGAGGTGCTCGGTCGCTCGTACTTCCCGGGCGTCGACATCCGGTCCTTCGACGAGGCCACGAAGGACCGCCTGGTCGCCGACGTGCAGGCCGACCTCGACCACGCCGCACGGACGATCCGGCTGCTGCCGGCCGACGCCCGCAACGCGGTCGGACTCGCACACGCACTGTTCCAGGAACTCAACGACCGACTCGCGCGCACGCCGGCGAGCCGCCTCGTCACGACGCGCGTGCGCGTCCCCAACCCGGTGAAGGTCCGCCTCGCGGCGCAGGTCCTCGCCGGACGCGCACCGCTCCGGTCGCGCGGCACCACCCACCGGCCGGGAGGCTCCTCATGACCCCGCCCCGCGCCTCCCGACCGACGACGGTCGCCACCACCACCCGGCGCAAGGTGCCCGCACGCCGCGCCGTCGTCATCGGCGGCGGCATCAGCGGCCTGGCGGCCGCGGCGCTGCTCGCACGCGACGGCTTCTCGGTGACGGTGCTCGAGCAGCGCACGCAGCTCGGCGGCCGTGCCGGCTCGTGGGAGCAGGACGGGTTCCGGTTCGACACCGGGCCGTCGTGGTACCTCATGCCCGAGGTCTTCGACCACTTCTTCCAGCTGCTCGGGACGTCGGCCGAGGCCGAACTCGACCTGGTGAAGCTCGACCCCGGTTACCGCGTCTACAGCGAGGGCCACGACGAGCCGATCGACCTGCGGGCCGACGCCGAGGCCAACATCGCCTTGTTCGAGTCCATCGAGCCCGGTGCCGGCGAGCGGATGCGGAAGTACCTCGCGTCGGCCGAGGACACCTACACGATGGCCGTGCGCCGGTTCCTCTACACGAGCTTCCAGGACCTCACGAAGCTCGCCGCACCCGACGTCCTGCGGCGCCTGCCCAAGCTCGCGCGCCTGCTGCTCGAGCCGCTCTCCACCTTCGCCGAGACCGCGGTGCGCGACCGTCGCCTGTGGCAGATCCTCGGCTACCCGGCGGTGTTCCTCGGCACGAGCCCGTACGCGGCGCCGAGCATGTACCACCTGATGAGCCACCTCGACCTGGCCGACGGCGTGCTCTACCCGAAGGGCGGCATCACCGAGGTGATCTCCGCCGTCGAGCGGGTCGCCCGGGCCGAAGGCGCGAAGATCATCGCCGGTGCGAAGGTCGAACGGATCGTCGTCGAGGACGGCGTCGCCACCGGGGTCGTCCACCGCGACCGCGACGGCGTGCAGCACACGGCCCCCGCCGACCTCGTGGTCAGCGCTGCCGACATGCAGCACACCGAGATGCAGCTGCTCGACCGCGAGCACCGCACCCACGGTGCCGACCACTGGAAGAAGCGCGACCCGGGCCCGAGCGCGGTGCTCGTGTACCTCGGCATCGACGGTCCGACGCCGGGCCTGCTGCACCACACCCTGATGTTCACCGCGGACTGGAAGGCGAACTTCGGCGCGATCTTCGGGGACGACCGGCACGTGCCGGACCCCGCCTCGATCTACGTCTGCGCCCCCTCGGAGACCGACCCGAGCGTCTCCCCGCCCGGCACCAGCAACCTGTTCATCCTGGTGCCCCTGCCCGCCGACCTGTCGATCGGCAAGGGCGGCATCGACGGTGCCGGTGACTACCAGGTCGAGCAGATCGCGGACCGTGCCATCGACGTGCTGGCCGAGCGCGCCGGGGTGCCGGACCTGCGCGACCGCATCCGGGTCCGACGGACGATCGGGCCGCGCGACTTCGCCGACGACCTGAACGCCTGGAACGGCTCGATGCTCGGCCCGGCGCACACCCTGAAGCAGAGCGCGTTCTTCCGCGAGAAGAACGCGTCGAAGAAGGTCGAGGGGCTGTACTACGTCGGTGCCTCGACGATCCCGGGGATCGGTTTGCCGATGTGCCTGATCAGCGCCGAGGTCCTGCTCAAGCGCATCCACGGCGACCGGAGCACCGAGCCGCTGCCGACGCCCCTCGGGGCTCAGCGGGACCGGACCGAGACCGCCTGATGCCCGGGGTCTACCTCGCCGGCCTGGTGGTGTCCCTGGTCGGCATGACCGTGCTGGACGCCCGCTTCCGGCTGTTCTTCTGGCGGGCACCGTGGCGGGCGGCGGCCGTGATGGTCGTCGGTGTCGCGTTCTTCATGGTGTGGGACGTCGCCGGTGTCGCTGCCGGCATCTTCTTCATCGGGCCGCAGAACCTGCTCACCGGGGTGCTCCTGGCGCCCGAGGTCCCGCTCGAGGAGCTCTTCTTCCTGCTGCTGCTCTGCTACTCGACGATGGACCTGGTCGGCTTCGTCCGGCCCCTGGTGCAGCGGGCGACCGATCGGCGGCGTGCGTGAACGGCACCGGGGCCTACGCGCTCCTGGCCCTGCCGTTCTTCGGCGTCACGGCCGTCGTGGCCGTGACCGCCGGCGTCGTCGCCGCCCGCCGGGCCCGTGCGGCGGGGCGACGGCCGGCCCTCGGGCGCCGGGTCGCGGTGCTCACGTCCGCGATCGCCGGCATCGCGCTGCTGGTGATGACGATGGTGTTCGACAACGTCATCGTCACGCTGCGGATCGTCGCCTACGACCCCTCGCTCATCAGTGGTGCGAAGATCGGTGCGATCCCGGTCGAGGACCTCGCCTACGCGATGTCCGCCATCGTGCTGCTGCCCAGCCTGTGGGTCCTGTTCGACCGGACGGACGCACGCGACCGGACCGGCGCGCGCCGCGCGCCCGACCCGACCCCAGCACCAGCGGAGCCAGCACCAGCAGAGGACATGAAGTGAACGCCAGCACCGCCTCCAGGCCGTCGACCCTGCGTGCCCTGTTCGTGTCGTCGCGCCCGATCAGCTGGGTGAACACCGCCTACCCGTTCGGCGCCGCGTACCTGCTCGGCAGCGGGGTCGGCGTCGATGGCGGTGGCGGGTTCTCGCTCGTCGCGTTCCTGGTCGGCGTCGTGTACTTCCTGGTGCCCTACAACCTGGCGATGTACGGCATCAACGACGTCTTCGACTACGAGTCCGACCTCCGCAACCCGCGCAAGGGCGGTGTCGAGGGCGCCCTGCTCGACAAGAGCGTCCACCGCACCACCCTGTGGGCCGTCGTCGTCACGAACGTCCCCTTCCTCGTCGCGCTCGTCGTGCTCGGTGCGGTCAGCGGCAACGGGCCGTGGTCGTGGCTCGTCCTGGCGATCAGCGTGTTCGCGGTGATCGCGTACTCGGCCCCGGGCCTGCGGTTCAAGGAGAAGCCGTTCCTCGACTCGCTCACGTCGAGCACCCACTTCGTCTCACCGGCGATCTACGGCCTCGCCCTGGCCGGCCCGCACTGGACCGGTGAACTCGTCGCCGTCTGCATCGCGTTCTTCCTGTGGGGCGTGGCCTCGCACGCGTTCGGTGCCGTGCAGGACGTCCTGGCCGACCGCGCCGGCGGCATCGGCTCCGTCGCGACCGTGATCGGCGCACGGGCCACCGTCCGCCTGGCCTTCGTCGCCTACCTGGTCGCCGGGGTCGCGCTGCTGTTCTCGGCGTTCCCGGGCCCGATCGCCGCGATCGTCGTCGTGCCGTACGCGCTCAACGTGCTGCCGTGGTGGAACATCACGGACCAGGGTGCCGAGGCCGCGAACGCCGGGTGGAAGCGGTTCCTCTGGATCAACTACCTGGCGGGCTTCATCGTGACGATGGCGCTCATCGCGTACGCGTTCACGCACTGACAGACTGGACGCACGCACCGCGGCGTCCGTGGTGCGACACACCAGCCACGACGGCAGCCACGAAGGAGTGCACGCATGAGCGTCCGGATCATCCACGTCGGTCTCGGAGGGTGGGGCGGCAACTGGGCCCGCACCGCCATCCCAGAGGTGTCGGAAGTGCAGGTGGTCGGGATCGTCGACCCGTCGGCGCCGACGCTCGAGGCCGTGCGGACCGACCTCGGGCTCCCGGCCTCGGCGGCGTTCGGGTCCCTGACCGAGGCGCTCGCCGCGGTCGAGGCGGACGCCGTCGTCATCACCGCCCCCGCCGTGACGCACGTGCCGCTCGCGCTCGAGGCCCTCGACGCCGGCAAGCACGTCCTGGTCGAGAAGCCGTTCGCCAACACCACCGACGAGGCCGTCACCGCGGTCCGTCGCGCCGAGGAGCTCGGCCTGGTGCTGCAGGTCAGCCAGAACTACCGCTGGTACCCGGCACCGCGGGTCGTGCAGGAGATGCTCGAGGCGGACGTGGTCGGCGAGGTCTCCGCGATCAACGTCGACTTCCGGCAGTGGGACAACGACCAGCCCGCCGAGACGTACCCGCACTACCGGTTCCCGCACGCGATGATCAACGACATGGCGATCCACCACTTCGACCTGCTCCGGATGATCACCGGGCAAGAGGCGGTCCGCGTCTTCGCCAAGGCGAGCTACCCCGCCTACAGCAAGTACCAGGACGAAGCGGTCGCCTCGATGATCATCGAGCTCGACGGCGGCACGGTCGTCAACTACCGCGGCAGCTGGCTGAGCCGTGGCCCGCGCACCGCCTGGGCCGGCGAGTGGAGCATCGAGGGCGAGGACGGCGAGCTCTGGTTCACGAGCCGCGACGGTGAGCCGAACGCGGTCGACGGCGACCGGGTCACCGTCCGCCGCACGCAGGACGACGTCGCCGAGCCGGTCGAGCTCCCCGTGCTCGCGCACACCGACCGCCAGGGTGGGCTGCAGGCGTTCGCCCGATCGGTGCAGGGCGGCCCCGCCCCCGAGACGAGCGGGCGCGACAACCTGCGGAGCCTTGCACTGATGGAGGCCGCCGGCCGCTCCGCGGCGTCCGGTCTGCCCGAGGACGTCGTCGTCCCGTCCTGACCGCGACCACCCACGGCCCGGAGGCGCGGGGCGGGCCCGCACCCCGCCTCCAGGCCGGCTCTGGTCGCGTCCACCGCGTCGGCGACGTTTCGCGCACGCCCCTTCGGCGACGTTTCGCGCTCACCGACAGTCCACGCGTCGGAGCGCCCGTGAGGTGTCGCTGAGCGCGTGGACTCGCGAGCTGGTCGCCGCGTCAGGCGGCTCCGGCCACCCGCCGCGCCTGCGCGACGGCCCGCCGTACACCGAGCGACCAGCCCGGCCCGTGGCCGGGCAGCACGTGCTTCGCCTCCGTGTCCGCGAGCCGGTCGAGCGACGCGACCGCCGTGTCGACGTCGGAGGTCGCGGCGGGGGCCACGATCCGGGGTCCGATCCCGCCCGTGTACGGGTCGAAGGTGACGAGCGCGTCCCCGGCGATCACGGCCTCGCGGTCGGCGAAGTGCAGCGCCACGTGGCCGTCGGTGTGCCCCGGGGTCTCGATGATCCACGGGTTGCCCGGAACGTCGGCGCGGCTCTCCAGCGGTTCGGTGTCCGCGATGCCGTCGACCGTGACCGCACCGGCCAGCAGCATCCGGCCCAGGGGGCGCAGCCCACCGGGGTGGAGCGCGACGAACCCGAAGCGGTTCGTCTGCGGCCGGTAGGAGTACGGGTGCGCGGCGAGGTGCCGATCGCCCGGGTGGACGAACACGGGCGTGCCCCAGTCGCGGTGCATCCGTGCGGCGGTGCCGACGTGGTCGAAGTGCCCGTGCGTGAGCAGGAGCCCCTCGACCTGGTCGGGCGTGTAGCCCAGGTCGTGCACGGCGAGCTGCAGGTGCGGCCACGCGGCGGGCAACCCCGCGTCGACGACGAGCAACCGATCGCCGGTCTCGACGAGGTACGTGTTGGTGTGTGCGATCTCGAGGCGGTGGATCCCCTCGGCGGCGTCCCGGAAGAGCATGTGCGGCACGGTAGACGCGGCCCGCTGGGCACGATCCCGGGTGGGACGTGTACGAAATGGGGAATGGCCAAGGACAGTCTGCCCGAGCTCGAACTCGCCAACGTGCGCACCCGTGAGGGCATCACGGACACCGTGACGGAGCTGAAGCGACGTGCGGACCTGCCCGCCCGGACGCGGCTCGCGGTCGCGAAGACGAAGCAGCGGTGGCACCGCGACCCCACACCCCTGGTGGCGATGGGCATCACCGGACTGACCGGTGTCGCGGCGATCGTCCTCGGCATCGCGCTGCGGAACCGTCCCGCCGGGCACCTGGCCCAGCCGCCGGCGAACTCCGCGTTCACCGCGCTGCTGCCGTTCGGTGCGCGTGGCGATGCCCCCTCGGCGAAGGAGCAGGCGCAGGCAGGCCGCAAGGGCCGGAAGGCGCGGGCCAAGGCTGCGGAGGAAGCCCTCGAGCAGGACCCGGCGCACCGCGCCCGCGTGAAGCAGCAGGTCGGCATCGCGGCGGTGCAGCGACGGGCGAACAAGAACCGCAAGCAGGCGGTCAAGCGTTCGAAGCAGGCCCTGAAGGCGAGAGGGTAGTCACATGGCGCACGAAGAGCACAAGCCGGATCCGGACGACGCCCGGAAGCCCGACAACCCCACCGACCTCAAGAAGCCGACGCTCGTCTACACGCTGAAGAAGACGCTGCGCGAGTTCACGAGCGACCAGTGCACCGACCTGGCGGCGAGCCTGACGTACTACTCGGTGCTCGCGTTGTTCCCCGGGTTGCTGGCGGTCGTGTCGATCCTCGGTCTGGTGTCGGATCCGAAGAAGACGATCGACACGCTGCTCGACATCATCGGCAACATCGGGTCGCAGCAGGTCGTCGAGCTGATCCGCGATCCGGTCGAGGGACTCGTCCGCTCGCCCGCCGCCCCCATCACGTTCATCGTCGGTATCGTCGGTGCCCTCTGGTCGGCCTCTGGCTACGTGGGCGCGTTCGGCCGTGCCATGAACCGGATCTACAACGTCCGCGAGGGCCGGCCGATCTGGAAGCTCCGCCCGACCATGCTCGGCGTCACGGTGACCACCGTCGTCCTGCTCGTGATCGGTCTGCTGGTCCTGGTGAGCGGACCACTCGCCCGGAGCTTCGGCGACGTCATCGGCTTGGGCGACGTCGCCGCGACCGTGCTCCTCATCGTGCAGTGGCCGATCCTGCTCGTCATCGCGATCATCGTCGTCGCAGTGCTCTACTACTGGTCGCCGAACGTCAAGCAGCCGAAGTTCCGGTGGGTCAGCGGCGGCTCGATCCTGGCGATCCTCATCTGGATCATCGCCAGCGTCGGCTTCGGGTTCTACGTCGGGAACTTCTCGAACTACAACGCCACGTACGGCTCCCTCGGTGGGGTCATCGTGTTCCTGCTGTGGATCTGGATCACGAACAACGCCCTGCTCTTCGGTGCCGAGTTCGACGCCGAGATCGAGCGGGGTCGCGAGCTGCAGGCCGGCATCCGCGCGGAGGAGGACATCCAGCTCCCCGAGCGCGACACCCGCCAGATCGAGAAGCAGGACGAGAAGCGGGCGCAGGACGTGCTCGAGGGCATCCGCATCCGCCAGGGCGTCGACAACGACTGAGTGTCGTTCGTCTGACCGGCACCGGGTGCGCTGACGGGCGCTCTCCGGGTCGGGACGCTACGGTGCGAGCGTGCCGTCCTTCCTCGAGGGGCTCCCGTTCCGGTGGCTCGTCCTCGCGCTCTTCGTGATCGTGTTCTGCCGTGCGCAGGCCACGTACTGGGTCGCGCGGCTCGCGGTCACGGGTGCGTCCCGATCGCGGTGGGGCGGATGGCTGCGCTCGACGGCGGTCCGTCGCGGTTCGGCGCTGCTCGATCGCTGGGGGTTGCCCGTCGTGACGGTGAGCTTCGTCGTGGTCGGCCTGCAGACGGTGATGAACGCCGCAGCGGGGCTGGCACGGGTCGCCTGGTGGCGGTACACGATCGCGATGGTTCCGGGATGCGTGGCCTGGGCGTTCCTGTACGCGACGGTCGGGCTCGCCGTGTTCTGGGCGGTCGTCGCGGCCCTCGCCGGCTCGCCGTGGGGCATCGCCGCGCTCGTGGGCCTGGTGGTCGTCGCCGGCGTCGCGCTGACGGTCCTGCGTCGTCGCCGCGACCGCACATGAGGCCCGGCCCGGCTTCCGTAGGCTGGCCCACGTGACGACAGACCAGCTCCAGAACCGTCCGGTCGCCCTGGTGACCGGAGCCACCCGCGGCATCGGCCGCGCGATCGCCGCCGACCTCGGCCGCACCCACCACGTGCTCGTCGGCGGCCGGTCCGCCGACGCCGTGGACGCCCTGGTCGCAGAGCTGCCGAGCGCGGCGCCGTTCGTCGGTGACCTGGGCGTGGGCGAGGTCCCCGCGCTGCCCGATCGGCTCGACGTCCTCGTGCACTCGGCCGGTGTCGAGCAGGGCACCACCGTCGCCGACACCCCGCGCGCGGTGTGGGAGCAGGTCTTCGCGACGAACGTGTTCGCGGTCGCCGAGCTCACCCGGTCGGCGCTGCCGGCGCTGCGGGCAGCCCGGGGCATCGTCGTGCCGATCAACAGCGGCTCCGGGTTCCACTCGGGCCCCGGCGGTGGCGTGTACGCGGCGTCGAAGTTCGCGCTGCGGGCCTTCGCCGACGCCCTGCGCGAAGAGGAGCGGGCGAACGGCGTGCGGGTGTCGAGCGTGCACCCGGGCCGGACCGACTCGGACATGCAGCGGCAGCTCGTGGCGAAGCTCGGGGAGACCTACGACACCGACTACTACCTGGCGCCCGAGGACGTGGCCGCCGCGGTCCGCACCGTCGTCGACCTGCCCGAGCGCGGCACCGTCGAGTCACTTGCGATCCGGCCGACCCGACGGCGCTGACACGCTGACGGCGACCATCGGCTACCGCAGCTCGATCCGGTCGTCGAGCTCGAGCCGTTCCAGGAACGTCTCGTCGTGGCTCACCACGACGAGTGCTCCCCGGTAGGCCCGCAGCGCGTCGACGAGCTGGTCGACGCTCGTCAGGTCGAGGTCGTTCGTCGGCTCGTCGAGCACGAGCAGCTGCGGCGGCGGGTCGGCGAGCACCAGGGCCGCCAGCGCCACCCGGAACCGCTCCCCGCCGGACAGGTCCCCGGCCGGGCGGTCGACGGTGTCCCCGCGCACCAGGAACTTCGCCAGCCGGTTGCGGACCTCGGCGACGGGCACGTGCGGGGCGTCCCGGCGCACGTTGTCGAGCACCGTGGAGGTGTCGTCCAGGCTGTCCTTCCGCTGCGGCAGGTACGCGATCCGGTCGACGTGGGCGACGGCCGTGGTCTCGGGCAGCGGGTGCTCCCGGGCAGCGGGGTCGCCGACGAGCTGCTCGAGCAGGGTGGACTTGCCGGCCCCGTTGTCTCCGGTGACGGCGATCCGTTCCGGCCCCTGCACGACGATGTCCCGTCCGCGGACGGTCACGGTGGCGATCCGACGCGATGCTGGCACGCCCGGGTCGGGCAGGGCGACGTGGATCGACTCGTCGTCGCGCAGACGGAGCTCGGCCTCGCGCTTGGTGGCGAGGGCGGCGGCTTCGTCGTCCGCGTACCCGACGCGCAGTCGGCCGGCGGTCTCCTGCGCCTTCTTCCGCTGCTCGTTCGCCAGGATCTTCGGCATCGACCGGCCCGCTTTCTCGCCGGCCCTCGCACGTCGGGCGATCTTGGTCTCCGCCTCGATGCGCTGCCGCTTCTCGGTGCGGTGCCGCTGTTCGGCGACCCGGACCTCGCGCTCGACGGCCGCCTGCTGCACGGCGAGGTGCTCCTCGAACGCGCTGAAGGTCCCGCCGAACACGGTCATCGCCCCGGCGCGGAGCTCCACGGTCTCGTCGACGTGCTCCAGGAGTTCCCGGTCGTGGCTGACGAGCACCAGGGTGCCGCGCCAGTCGTCGACCAGGTCGAGGAGCAGCCCGCGGGCCCAGCGGTCCAGGTTGTTCGTCGGCTCGTCCAGGAACACGATCGGCCGCGCGCGCAACCGGACTCCGGCGACGGCGACGAGCACCGACTGCCCGCCGGACAGCGTCGACACCGGTCGGTTGAGGTCGGTGCCGACGAGCCCGACCCGGTCGAGCACCGCGGCGGCCCGTTCCTCCAGGTCCCAGTCGTCGCCGACCGCCTCGAGCTGTGCGGCCGTGGCGTCGCCGGCCAGGACGGCCCGGAGCGCGGTGAGTGTGGGCCGGACGCCGAGCAGGTCGGCGACGGTGTCGTCGTTCCCCGTTGCAAGGCGTTGCGGCAGGTGGTCGACGGGGCCGGACGTCGCGATGCTGCCCGACGTGGGGTGGAGCTCGCCGGTCGCGAGCCGGACCAGCGTGGACTTGCCGGCCCCGTTCCTCCCGACCAGGCCGGTCCGGCCACGTCCGAAGGCGGCGGTGAGGTGGTCGAGCGCGACGGTGCCGTCGGGCCAGGCGAAGGTGACGTCGTGCAGGACGACGGACGGACTGGTGGGCATGGAGGTGTCTCCCGGTGTCGATGCTGGGCGCACGACACCGAGGCCACCGCGGTGCGGTGGAGCGCCCGACGGGGCGCGCGATCACGGTGTCAGCGCGTGGGCTGAGCGGTACCGGTGATCGACAGCAATCCGTCTGCTTCCGTCGGGGGACCCCCGTGTCCGCCATCCGTTCCGCCGGTCGGTCTCCCGCCCCGGCGGCCCCGCGATGACGACGAGGTGACCTCCACGGTAATCCCGTGACACGGGCACCCGCAAGGGATGACAGGCTGGGGGCATGCCGGAGAACCTGTTGCCGACCCCGTCGTCGAACCCCGAGACCCTGCTGCCCGCCGAGCCGGAGGTGACCGCCGCGATCGAGGCGGAGGCCCCCGTCGCCAGCGTGGTGGTGTCCTACCCGTCGTCGAGCCTGGCGTGGGCGCTGCTCGCCGACGAGGCGTGGGCGCGCGGCGCGACCCTCGAGTCCTACGCGTACGCCCGTGTCGGGTACCACCGTGGGCTCGACGCCCTGCGCAAGGCCGGCTGGCGCGGTGTCGGCCCGGTGCCGTGGTCGCACGGCCCCAACCGTGGGGTCTTGCGGGCGCTGTTCGCCCTGCGCCGTGCCGCCGAGGCGATCGACGAGCCCGGCGAACCCGAGCGCCTGACCGACTTCCTGAACGCGAGCGACCCCGAGGCCCTGCGCGCCCTGTCTGCCGGCGCGTAGGCTCCCGCACGCAAAACACCGGTGTTCGCACTGCACGCCGCGGGATGCGGGTGTGCAACGTGCGAACACCGGTGTTTTGCGCGTGACCGACTAGCCCAGCAGCACGCTCCAACTGAACGCCTGCGGCCAGAGCTGGTGCTCCGGCAGTACGTCGAGCCCGCACGCCCGGCTGCCGAGCCCGTGCTGCGCCGCGTCGAGGTACAGGTACAGGTGGTCCGACGTCGGCAGCTCGTACGGGTGCTCGGCGCGGTCGATCTGCTGCGCGGTCCACGGCGACAGGGTGAACCCCGCACGGTGCGACCCCACGGTCGACACCGTGAACGGCCCGACCGCCAGCGACCGGAGCGACGGCCGGTGCCCGGTCTCCTGCGGCCGCGAGTACTCGACCCCGAGCGACCGCACCGGAGCGGTGAACCGGCCGACGCGAGCAGCGTGCGACGAGTCGGCGTAGGACTCGAGCGGCCCGGTACCGAACCACGTGGCCGTCTCGTCGGCCAGCCCGGCCGGCAGGTCGAACCGCACCCCGATCCGCGGCCACGTGACGTCCCAGGCGCCGAACGGCACGGCGTCGGTCTGCAGCACGAGCCCGTCGGAGGTCAGGGTCCAGCGGTGCGCGACCTCGAGGCCCCACCCGCTGTTCGCCGCCGCCACCCGCACCCGTTGTTCCAGACCGGAGTCGGTCCGCGACACCGACACCAGCCGGTGCGTCAGCCGGTCCAGCCCTCGGTCGCGCCAGCGCGTCGCGGACGGGGGAGCGGTCGGGTCGCCGACACCGTGCGTGAGCACCGGGTCCGCGGTCTCGTAGCCGCCCTGTGACGCCAGGCTGTCGTTGTCGGTCGGTGCACGCCAGAGCTCCAGACGGGGCCCGGCGACCTCGTGGCCCTTCCAGGACACCAGGTCACCGCGGGCGCTGAAGGTGCCGTCACCGAGTCGGTCACCGTCCCACCCCTGCCGGGAGGCCCGTGGTGCGTCCGCCGCGCGCGCCGCGACGAGCCGCTGGGTGCGTGCGACGACGTGGCCGGTGTCCGCCCACGCGGTCGGCCCCGCCAGTTCCACGGTCAGGTCGAACCAGAGCTCGTCGCCGGGTGCGAGTTCGGACGTGGCCGCGTCGAGCACCTCGGAGGGCACCGGGACCGTCGCCGACTCCCGGGCGGCGACGATGCCCGTGGACAGGCGTCCCGAGGCCTCGACGACGCCGTTCCGCGACAGGGTCCAGCACAGCCGGAGCCCGGCGGTCGAGGCCGAGTGGTACCGGTTCTCGACCAGCACCGTGGTGTCCGAGACCGCCAGGCGGATCGGGGCCACGACGGCGGCGAACTCGGCGAGCCCTGGTGTCGGGGTGTCGTCGGGCAGCACCAGGCCGTCCATCACGAAGTTGCCGTCGTGCACGACCTCGCCGAAGTCCCCGCCGTAGGCGTAGAAGTCCTCGCCCGTGGGCGTCTTCGCGAGCAGGCCGTGGTCCCGCCACTCCCACACGAACCCGCCGTGCAGCCGTGGGTACCGGTCGACCAGGGCCTCGTACTCGGCGATCTGCCCGGGGCCGTTGCCCATCGCGTGCACGTACTCGCAGTGGATGAAGGGCTTCGACCGCTGCCGTGCGGCCTCGGCCGGGCCGCAGCCGAGCAGGGGCGTCGGGGTGCCGCCGCCGATCGACTCGGTCTCCTGCAGCGTCGGGTACATCCGCGAGTAGACGTCGGTGTACTCGCCCGTGTAGTCGCCCTCGTAGTGCACCGGGCGCTCGGCGTCGCGGTCGTGCACCCACTGCGACATCGCCGCGAGGTTCCGGCCGGTGCCGGACTCGTTGCCGAGCGACCACATCACGATCGACGCGTGGTTCTTGTCGCGCTCGACGGTGCGGGCGATGCGGTCGAGGTAGGCCTCGGCCCACGCCGGGTCGTCGGAGGGGTTGCCCACCCAGTCGGTGAACAGGAACCCGTGGGTCTCCAGGTCGCACTCCAGGATCACCCAGAACCCGAGCTCGTCGGCCAGGTCGAGCACGCGGGGGTGCGGCGGGTAGTGCGAGGTGCGGATGGCGTTGACGTTGTTCCGCTTCATCAGCGCCATGTCGGCGCGGGCGTGCTCCTCGTCGAACACCCGGCCGCGCACGGGGTGGGTCTCGTGCCGGTTCACGCCGTGGAAGACCACGCGCTCGCCGTTCACCAGGAACCGGTCGCCGACGATCGACACGGTGCGGAACCCGAGCCGGAGCGAGACCGTCTCGCCCCCCGAGCCGCCGGCCGCCGCGGCGCCGGTCGACAGCGTCGCGTCGTACAGCTTCGGCAGCTCGGCACTCCACGGCTGGACACCCTCGACCTCGATCGGCGCGACGTCGTCCGCCGTGGCCCAGGTCACGTCGACGCCCAGGTCGGGCACCGCGAACCGCACCGGGAACACCGCGTCGAGCGTTGGGAACGTGATCGTGCCGGTCCCCGTCTCCGGCCGTCCCGACGCCGCGGTGCCCGCCGACGCAGCCGTGCCGAGCGTCGCTCGCCAACCGGCCTGGACGAACACGTCGTCGATCGGCGCCGTGGGCCGGGCGAGCAGGGTGACGTCACGGAAGATGCCCGGCAGCCACCACTGGTCCTGGTCCTCCAGGTAGGACGCCGCCGACCACTGGTGCACCCGGACCGCGAGCTCGTTCGCTCCCGGGCGCACCAGCTCGGTGACGTCGAACTCGGTCGCCAGGCGGGAGCCCGTCGACCACCCCACGAGCGTCCCGTTCAGCCACACCCGGAAGTGCGACTCGACCCCGTCGAACCGCAGCAGCACCCGGCCGGCACCGTCGAACGACGACGGCAGCTCGAACGTGCGGCGGTGGTCACCGGTCGGGTTCTCCTCCGGCGGGTGCGGCGGGTCGATCGGGAACGGGTACTGCAGGTTCGTGTAGCTCGGAGCGCCGTGGCCGTGCAGCACCCAGTGCGACGGCACCGGGAGCTCGCCCCAGGCCGGGTCGTCGTCCTCCCCACCCTCGGTCGCGAAGTCCTCGGAGACCGAGGCGACGGGCGACCACCGGAACCGCCAGTCCCCGTTCAGCGACAGGGACGGGGCGTCGGTGTGCAGCCAGGCACGGGGTGCCAGCCGCGAGTCGGAGCCGGGTGCGGTGGACGAGAGTGCGGAGTGGGTCAACCCTTGACCGATCCTTCCGTGAGGCCTCCACGCCAGAAGCGCTGGAGGACGATGATGGCGATGACGAGCGGGATGACCGAGACGAGCACCCCGCCGGTGGTGAGCTGGTAGAACTCCGGCAGGCGGTCGACCTGCGAGCGCCAGTTGTTCAGACCCAGTGTTATCGGGTACAGCTTCTGGTCTGCCAGCATGATGAGCGGCAGGAAGAAGTTGTTCCAGATCCCGACCACCTGGAACAGGAACACGGTGACGAGCGCCGGGGTCATCTGCCGGAGCACCACGGTGTGGAAGATCCGCAGTTCACCGGCACCGTCGATGCGTGCCTGTTCGAGCAGGGTGGTGTCCACCGACGCGGCGGCGTACACCCGGCACAGGAACAGGCCGAACGGCGACACCAGGCTCGGGATGAGCACGCTCCAGTACGTGTCCGTCAGGCCCATCGACGAGAACAGCAGGAACAGCGGCAGTGCCGTCGCGGTCCCCGGCACGAGCACGCCGCCGAGGATCGTGCCGAACACGAACTGGCGCCCCCGGAAGTCGTACTTCGCCAGCGCGTACCCGCCGGCCGCGGCGAAGTAGGTGGCCAGGACCGCACCGACGCCGGAGTACAGGATGCTGTTCGCGATCCACCGGACGAAGATGCCGCCGTCGTAGGTGAACACCTGCTGCAGGTTGCTCCAGAGCGCGAACTCGCCGCCGAACCAGAACCCGTTGGTCGAGAACAGCGCGCCCGTGGTCTTCGTCGCGGCGATGACGACCCAGTACAGCGGGACGATGAAGTACAGCGCGACGACGACGAGGATCCCCGTGACGACGATCTGCGAGCGTGGGGACCGGTCGAGCTTCCGGCGCTGGTGCGCCGAGATCGACGTGGTGTCCACGGGGACGGCGGACTTCGCCGTGGCCGGCGCTTCGATGGCTTCGCTGGTCATCGGTCAGTCCCTTCGGTGGTCGCGACGCGACCGGCCTGGAGGCCCGGGTCGGCTTGGGTGGTGACCGTGCTGCCCGCCGCAGCGCGCGTCTGGAGCGCGGTGCGGGCCTCCCGGCCGTCGCGCCGTGCGCGCTTGCGTCGGTCGCGTTCGTCCTTGGGTGGTCGGTTCGTCAGCGCGAGGAACGTGAACGACAGGATGAACGCGGCCAACGCGATGATGACCGCCTGCGCACTCGCGACGCCGTACTCGTTGAACGCGAACGCGTTCGTGTAGGCGGCGTAGTTCGGCGTGTACTCGGTGTCGATCGCCGGGGCGACCGTCGACAGGATCTGCGGCTCCGCGAAGAGCTGCAGGGTGCCGATGATCGAGAACACCGTCGTGAGCACCAGGGCCGGCGCGATGAGCGGGATCTGGATCCGCCACGCGACCTGGAACGCGTTCGCTCCGTCCACCTTGGCGGCCTCGTAGACCTCGCCGGGGATGGACTTCAGCTGCGCCACGATGATGAGCATGTTGTAGCCGGTGTACGTCCACGTGACGATGTTCGCGATCGACCACAGCACGCTGTTCGCGCCGAGGAAGTCCGGCTGCAGCCCCATCGACTGCAGCAGCGACACGATCGGTGACAGGCCGGGCACGTACAGGAACGACCACAGGATCGTGGCGATGACCCCGGGGACGCCGTACGGCATGAAGTAGATCGCCCGGAAGAAGCCCGGCCAGCGGGCGCTCGCCGACTCGAGCAGCAGCGCGAGGATCGTGCAGGCGATGATCATCACCGGGACCTGGACGATGCCGAAGAGCAGCATGCGGCCGATCGAGGCGACGAACCCGCTGTCCTGCAGGGCGATCGCGTAGTTGTCGAACCCGGCGAACCGGCCGACGACGCCGTCCTCGCCGAACAGGCCCTCGCGGTCGACGGTGGTGAACGACTGGAACAGGGCGCTGATGATCGGGATGACGAACGTCAGCAGGAACAGCGCCAGGAACGGGGCGAGCAGGATCCACGGGGCACGCTTCTGCGCACTCGTGGCCTTCGTGCTCGTGCGGAACGCGGGGGTGCCGCCGGCCGGTCGACCGGTGGACCGTGGGGTGGTGGCCTGCTGGGTCATCGTGCCGTCCTGACGCTGAGGCCCTTGTCCTTGAAGGACTGGACGATCTCCCGCTGTGCGAGCTCCACGGCGTCACTGAGCTTCAGGCCCGAGGTGAGCTTGCGGCGGAACTGGTTCTGCAGGCTGGTGAAGGCCGACTGGGTCACCGGGGACCACGACCAGTCGATGTTCTGCTCCTTCGAGGCCGGCACGAAGACGTCCTCGTTGTAGTTCTGGCCGGAGAACCACTTCGACGGCTTCTCACGCTGCGCCCCGATGTAGTCGACCGCGGGCGACCAGCCGATGCCGCAGTGCTTGATCATGGCGTCGATGCCCTCCTTCGAGGTGGTCATCCACGTGATGAACTCGAGCGCCTCCTTCGGGTGCTTCGCGTTCGCCAGGACCGCGGCGGTCGAACCGCCGATGGCGCTTGAGCCGAAGCCGTCGGCGCCCCACTTCTGCATCGGGGCGACCTTCCACTTGCCCTCGCCGCCCTGCACCGACTCGATCAGGGCGTCACCCCAGCTGGCGCTCGTGACCGCGGCGATCTTGCCGCTCGCGGCCGCGGCGTACCACCCGGGGGAGTACGCACCGGCACTCGTGTCGACCAGCTTGTCGTCGATCACACCGTCGAAGAAGTCCGCGACCATCAGGGTCTTGTCATCGGTCATGTCGACGACCCACTCGTCGCCGTCGACCTTGAACCAGCGCGCGCCGGCCTGCTGTGCGTACGCGGCGAACGGTGAGGCGTCGGCGACCGGGAACACCTCGAGGTAGTTCTGCTTCCCGGTGCTCCGGACCTTGTCGGCCAGGTCACGCCACTCGTCCCACGTCGTCGGGGGTTCGCCGCCGGCCTGCTCGAGGATCGCGGTCTGGTAGTAGAACCCCATGGGGCCGGTGTCCTGCGGGATGCCGTAGATGCCGTCGACGAACGACACCTGCGCCCACGCGGCCTCGTCGTACTTCGACTCGAAGTCCTTCGCGCCGTACCGGGCCAGGTCGACCAGGCCGTTCGCGAGCATGAACTCGGGGATCTGCCGGAGCTCGACCTGCCCGATGTCCGGGCCGCCGCCGGCCGCGAGCGCGGAGTACATCTTCTGGTACCCGCCGCTGTTGCCGCCGGGGATCCAGTTCGCCGACACCTGGATGTTCGGATGTGTCTCGTTCCAGACGTCGCAGACCTTCTGCAGGTCCTTGAGCCAGGCCCAGTAGGTGAGCTGGACGGTCTCACCCGAGGCCGCGGCGGGCACGAGGGCCGCCTTGTTGACGTTGGTCGAGCCCGGGACCGCACAGCCGGCGAGGAGTCCCGCCGCCGCGGTGCCGAGGCCGAAGCCCAACAGGTGTCGTCTCGTGATGGGTCGTGGTCGTGGCGCCATTGCCGCACTCCGTTCGTCGTTGATCGGGGTTGTCCACACCCAACCACAGAACCGAACGCCGTTGTGGTTTCGTGACCGTACCGACACTGCGCGTTCCCGGCGCACCTTGGAACGGCCCCAGGCCCGGGCGCGGACGGTGGGGTCACAGAGCAGACACCGACGCCCCGGACGGCGAAGGCCGCCGGTGGCACGACCGGGAGGAGAAGCGATGACCGAACGCGGGAACACCACCCATCGCCCCGAACTCGACGAGCAGCTCGCGCACGAGGCGCAGAGCATCGTCCAGGGGCACGGCAGCAACGCCCACGTCGAGGAGTTCCGGCAGTCCGAGCCGGTCCCCGACGACACCGACAGCCCGGAGACCCTCGCCGCGTCGGGCTACGACGGCGAGCTCGAGGGCGAGCTGCAGGACGACACCACCGACGTGCTCCCCGAGGACGACGCCGACCGTGCCGACCCGCTGCCCACCGGCGAGGGCGACGGAGCCGACGCGACCGTGTACCGCACCGAGACCGGGGAGGGCAGCGCCGATGGCTCTGACGCAGAATGACGCCCCGCACCTGCAGTCCGGCATCGCCGAACGCCTGAAGCGCGGGGGCACGTGGACGTGGGCCTACGTCGACGCGTCCGGTGACCGTGAGGACCCGCAGCACCTCGCCGCCCTGCAGCGCCGGAAGGCCGAGGACGTGCTGCGGTCGGCCGGGGCGGACGCCGAGGTCGTCGACACGGTGATGGCCGAGCTCGAGGAGACGCCGGGGGTGCCGGCACCCGTCAGCCGGTACGTGCTCGTGCACGACGGCGAACTCGTGCTCAGCGAGGTCCTGCCCGGCGCGATGCACGCCCCGACGTCGATCGGCCACGACCCCGTGCCCGACCTGCTGCCGCTCCTGGCGCACCGGCCGCTCGACCTGCCGTTCCTGATCGTCGAGGTCGGTCGCGAGGGCGGTGGCTACCGCGCCTACCGCTTGGGCCACGCCGACGTGCCGGACCGTCGCGACGAGCAGCGCGTGCAGGGCCGCACCGACACGCTCCACAAGTTCCAGGGCGGCGGCTGGTCGCACCTGCGGTGGCAGCACCACACCGAGGAGATCTGGCGCGACAACCAGAACGAGGTCGCCACGGCCGTCGACGAGGCGTTCCGGCGGCTGCAGCCGAAGCTCATCGTGGTCGCGGGGGACATCCGCGCACGGGGGCTCCTGCTCGACCAGTTGTCCACCGAAGCGCGCGCCGTCGTCTCCGAGGTCCCGGTCGACACCCGGGCGTCGGACGCGTCGGAGACCGCGCTCGTCGAGCACGTCGACATCGCGCTCGCGCGGGTCATCGCGACCCGCCGGCACGACTTCGAGGACCTGCTCCGCACCCACGTCGGCCGCGGGGACAACCAGACGGTCACCGGTCTCGGTTCCGTCGTCGAGGCGCTGCAGCAGGCGCAGGCCTCGGTCGTCGCGATCGACGCCGCCGCGATCGGCGACCGCACCCTGCTCGCGCTGGGAGCGGTGCCGTGGATCGCCACGGCACCCGAGCAGGCGGCGGGGGCACCGGTCATCGGACCGGTCCCGGCCGTGTGCGCGATCGTCCGGGCGGTCGCCCTCACCGACGCGGAGCTGCTGCTCGTGAACGCCGCGTCGCTCCCGAACGGCGCGCCCGCCGCGGCGTTGCTGCGGTGGCCGGTGGGACCGGCGGTGCCGACCGCCTGAGCGGTGACCGGACGACGGACGGGAGGCCCGGTGCCAGCTGGTACCGGGCCTCCCGTCCGTCTCGGCGCGGCTCGCGCTCAGTCGTGCAACCGGTCGCGTCGGGGCACCAGCGGGACCGCGAGCAGCGGGAGCACCGCGACGATGCCGAACGACGCCGCGAACCCGAGCGCACCGACCAGGGCGCCGATGCCCGGACCGACGGCGCTCGCCGCGATGAACTGCCCGGTGTTCTGCGCCCCGAGCGCCCGGCCCGACCAGAACGGTCCCGCCGCCTCGGCGACCGACGTGTAGGCCAGCCCGTTGTCGGCGACCGTCACGCTCGTCGCGAGCACCAGGAACACCGCAGCCCCGGCCAGGTGCGTCGCGTCGACGACCGCGAGCACCGCCATCACCACCGCGGCGCTCACCGCGACGATCCGCAGGGGCCCGACGCGCGACCCGGCCCGGTCGCTCCAGCCACCGACCAGGATCCGGCCGATCGCCCCGACGAACTGCGCGGCGCCGACGAGCAGCCCGGCGGCCGGCGTCGACCAGCCGAGGCCCACGAGCCAGACGAGCCCGTACGTCGACAGGGTGAACTGCGGCACCACGAGCAGGACCGACACCGCGTGCACCCGCCACAGGAACCCGCTCGACCGGTAGGGGTTCGCGGTCGCCGTCGTCGCCACCGTGGTCCGGGCAGGTCGTGGCGGGTCGGTGATCCCGATCGCGCAGCACACGGCGAGCACCGCGCACAGCACGATCGGCAGGACCAGGGCCGCACGGATCCCGGAGCCCTCGGCGAGCTGCGGCACCGTGACCGCCGCGAGCGTCACCCCGAGCGGTTGCGACATCTGCCGGATGCCCATCGCGAGTCCCCGGCGCTCCTTCGGGAACCACCCCACCACGACCCGGCCGCTCGCGGCGTTCGTCGAGGCACTCGTCATGCCGGCGGCCAGGAACGCCAACCCGAGCAGCACCGGGTCGCCCGCAGCCAGCCAGGCGGCGACCACGGCCAGCGTGGTGAGCACGAGCCCGCCGGCGATGACGACGCGCTCGCCGAACCGGTCGGTGATCGCGCCCCAGGCGATGAGCGTCAGGACCATGCCGAAGGTCGGGGCGGCGGCGAGGACCCCGGCGACCGGCAGGGACGTGCCGCGGCTGAGCAGGTGGGGGATGAGGAGCGCCGGCGCGGACACGACGAGCGTCCCCGCCGCCTGGGCCGCGACCCCGAGGGCGAGCATCGTCCAGGCGCGGGCGGAGACCGGCGGCGTCGTGGTGGATCGCTGCGGGGCGTCGGTCGTGGGCATGGGTCGTGTCGGCCGTTCGTCGTCGTTCCATCGCGGAACGGATTGGTATACCAGAACGGTATACCATTCCCGCCGTCACGCCGCTAGGCTTGTCCGCCGTGACCGACACGACCGACGCCGCGCCCGTGTCGCAGACGGCCCAGCTCTACGACAACCTGCGCGCAGCCATCCTGACCCTCGACATCGCACCGGGGGAGCGCATCTCGGAGCGGGGACTCGAGGCGCGGTTCCACGCCTCGCGCACGCCGGTCCGCGCCGCACTGTCGCGGCTCGAGCGCGAGGGGCTCATCCTGCACGAGGGTCGTTCGTGGACGGTCACCCCGATCGACCTCGACGAGATCGCCTCGCTCGCCGAACTCCGCGGCATCCTCGAGCCCGCTGCGGTGCGGCTGGCCGTCCAGCGCGCCACCCCGGAGCAGTTGGCGGAGGTCCGCGGGCACCTCGACGCGCTCCGGCCCACCCCCGACCAGCAGGCCGGCATCCGGATGGGGTCGACGTTCCACCTCGACCTCGCCGCGCTCGGTGGCAACCGGTTCGTCACCGACGCCATCGCCGACGCCCTGACGCGGCTCGAGCGCACGCGTTGGATCGAGGTCCGCACACCCGAGGCGCGCGACGCCGCGTGGGACGAGCACAGCGCCATCATCGACGCCGTCCGCGACGGTGACGCCGACCGCGCAGCGGAACTCGTGGCCGCCCACGTCGCGGGCACGAACGACCGGCTGCTCAGCTGGATCGCGCAGGAGCGCCGACGCCTGCGTGGAGCGGGCATGACGATCGTGGGCGCGACCGAGCGCTGAGTGTCCGCGGACGTGAGCGGTCTGCGGGCGCCTACCCGGGCCTCCTGGCCGTGTCCGGGGGGAGGCCGGGCGCGAGCCGCTAGCGCAGGTCCGTCGTCTCCTGCGGCGCGTCGAGATCGTCGAACGTGCGGATCGAATCCGTGCGTTCGAGCAGCGCGTCGCGCACCTCGGCCTCGTCGTGGCTCGCGCGGAGTGCGAGCTTGCTCCCGGAACGTGTCGACTGTGACATGTCGTGTCCTTCCCCTGCGTGTGGGCAACCTGATCGGTGCGGGCACGCGGCCCGCTGGTGCGCTTCCTCACGGGACGTACTGAGGTCGGAACAGTGTCGCGCGACCCCCGCGGTCCCGCAAGCGTTTCCGGCACCGTGTGGAGAACTCCCGGGACACGGCATGCCTAGGATGGTCCGGCCGCACAGCGCGAGGCGCGGCACCAGCGGACGTCGAAGGGGAGGCACGGGTTGGCCGACCAGCGCACCGCACCTCCCACGGTCTACGACGTCGCGTCTGCAGCCGGCGTCTCCATCGCCACCGTCTCGCGCGTGCTCCGCACGCCCGACGCCGTCCGCGAGGGCACCCGGGACCGCGTGCAGGCGGCGATCCGGAGCCTCGGGTACGTCCCGTCCGGCAACGCCCGGGCCCTCGCCGGCAAGCGCACCGGCGTCGTCGGACTGCTGTTGCCCGGGTTCGACGTGGTGCTCGACGAGCGGCCGGACCTGGTCACCGACGGCGGCGTCCGCGTGGTCGACGACCGGCGGCACGTGACGCAGCCGTTCTCGTCCAACCTGTACTTCGACGAGGTCCTGCGCGGTGCCGAGACCGAGGCCTGGCAGCGGGGGCTCGCGCTCATGGTCGCCGCCGGGCGGGGGTCGTCGCGCGACGTCATCGTGAACGACGTCGCCGGCCGGGTCGACGGGCTGGCCGTGCTGGCACAGACCGTGCCCGACGACCTGCTCGAGCACGTCGCCCGACGCATCCCGGTGGTGGTGCTCGCCGACGACCGGCGCTCGCACGGGTTCGACTCGGTGAGCGTGGACAACGCCGCGGGCATGCGGACCCTGGCGTCGCACGTCATCGGCCGCCTGGGGATCCGGTCCCTCGCGTACGTCGCGGGGCCCATCGACTCGCCCGACGACATGGAGCGCTCGGCGGGGTTCCGCGCGGCGCTGGCCGACCACGGGGTGCCGGCCTCGACGGTGCGCACCGTGCACGGCGACTTCGGGCGGGCTCGGGCGCGGGAGCTCGCGGTGTCGCTGCTCGCCGACGACGTCCCACGAGCCGTCGTCTGCTCGAACGACCAGTCCGCGCTCGGGGTGCTCGACGCCGCCGCTGCGCGGGGGCTCCGCGTGCCCGAGGACCTCGTCGTGACGGGGTTCGACGGCATCGACGCCGGTCGGTTCTCGTCGCCGCGCCTGACGACCGTGCACCAGCCGATGGGGGCGCTCGGCCGTGCTGCCGTCCTGGCGATCGTGGACCGGCTGGAGCGCCGCGAGGGGCCGCCGCGCGCCGTGCGCCTGCCCGTCGAGGTGCTGCTGCGCGAGAGCTGCCCGCCCGCGCTGTAGGCGTGCGGCGGCTCGCACCGTGCGAGGGGCGTGTGGTGCGGGCTTCCGTGTTCGGTGCGAGCCTCGCGACCTCGCACCACGGACGGAACCTCGCACCACGCGCGACGCCCCTCGCACCGTGCGCCGCCCCGCGCCGCCGAGACCTCGCACGGTGCCACCCCGCGAAACAACACCCGCGCTTGCATGCCGTGATGTAAGCGCATACATTGAGCACGTACCGACTCGACATGGAGGTCGACCGAGCAATGACGCTTCCCCCACAGCGCACGCGCGGCACGCGTGACCCAGGCCCCCGCCGCCGAGGCCGCCTCGTCGCGGCCATCGCCGGCCTCGCCGCAGTGGCCCTCGTGGCCACCGGCTGCAGCATCCAGGTCCGTTCCGAACCCGATCCCACCATCGGCAAGGACACGATGCTCATCAACGCGGACCGCGGCAACCCGCTGTTCGACCGCAACTTCAACCCGTACATCACCAACGCCCGGACAGCCTCCAAGTGGATGTACGAGCCCCTCATCGAGGTGAACCCCCTCGACGGCAAGCGCAACCCGTGGCTCGCCAGCGCGTGGAGCCAGCCCGATGCGAAGACGATCGACATGACGATCCGCTCGGGTGTCGAGTGGTCAGACGGTTCGCCGTTCAGCGCGAAGGACGTCGTCTTCACCTTCGACCTGCTCAAGAAGTTCCCCGCCATGGACGTCAAGGGGGCCTGGCAGCACATCGAGCGCATCGAGCAGGACGGTGACCACGTCGTCTTCCACCTCAAGAGCGAGGACGTCCCGAGCCTGACGATCATCGGGCAGACGTACATCCTGGGCGAGGACCACTGGAGCGGCGTGAAGGACCCGACGACCTGGCGCGACCCGAACCCGGTCGGCACCGGTCCGTTCGTCCTCGGCAACTACACCGACCAGCAGTACTCGATGGACAAGAACCCGAAGTACTGGCAGGCCGACAAGATCGCCATCAAGCACCTCATCCTGCCGGCGACGAACACGCAGCTGGACACCGTCACCCGCGGCTACGACTGGGCGTACTCGTTCATCTCCGACGTCAAGGGCACCTGGGGCGCCGCGTCGAAGACGAACGAGTGGTGGTTCCCGGCCGGCGGTGTGATCGGCCTCATCCCGAACCTCACGAAGGCGCCGTTCAACGACGTCAACGTCCGCCGGGGCATCTCGCTCGCGCTCGACCGCGACGCCATCGCCGAGACCGCGTCCGAGGGCAACCTGTCGGCGGCGGGCCAGACCGGTCTGATCCTGCCGAACCAGGAGCGCTACCTCAACCCGGACATCCCCGACCAGGGCATGATCACCCAGGACCTCGAGGCCGCGAAGGCGAACTTCGCGAAGTCCGGGTACGTGGAACAGGGCGGGAAGCTCGTCAAGGACGGCAAGCAGCTGTCGATCACGATCACCACGGCCAACGGCTACTCCGACTGGCTCCGCGCGGCGCAGGAGGTCCGCAAGAACCTCGCCGCGATCGGCGTCGACGTGACGATCAGCGCACCACAGCCCGCCGGGTACCAGCAGTCGATCAACAACGGCGAGTTCGACATGGCGATGGGCGGCATGGGCAACGGTGACGTCTACCAGGCGTTCAACTCCCTGCTCAGCAGCGAGTTCTACCAGCCGGTCGGCAAGTCGACCGTCAACAACTACGAGCGGTACAAGAACGCCGACACCCAGAAGCTCCTCGACGAGTACAAGGCGACGACGGACACCGCGAAGCAGCAGGAGATCCTCGACCAGCTGCAGCAGACCGTCTACGACGAGCTCCCCGTCATCGGCATGTACTACGGCGGACTCTGGGGCCTGTTCAACACCGGCAAGTTCGTCGGCTGGCCGAGCGCGAAGGACCCCTACATGGCACCGCAGAACTACGACTCGGCACCGCTGCTCATCTTCACGAAGCTCCGGCTGCGCGACAGCGCCGCGGGCAAGCAGATCCTGCAGGAGCAGAAGGCTGCGCAGCAGGAGGACCAGAAGTGAAGTACATCCTCCAGAAACTCGTCCTCTTCGTCCTGACCCTCTGGGCCGCGGTCACGCTGAACTTCCTGCTTCCGCGTCTCATGCCGGGCAGCCCGTCGGACGCCGCCCTGGCGAAGCTCAGCCGGAACGGCCCCGTCACCGAGGCCACCAAGAAAGCCGTCGAAGCCCAGCTCGGGGTGCCGACCGGCAACCTCTGGGACCAGTACGTCAGCTACCTGCACCAGGTCGTCACGCTCGACTTCGGGGTCAGCTACACGTTCTACCCGCAGCCCGTCGGTGACCTCGTGTCGAAGGCCCTGCCGTACACGCTGATCCTGGTCGGGGTCGTCACGATCCTGGCGTTCGTCCTCGGCACCCTGATCGGTGTCGCGGCGGCGTGGAGGCGCGGCACCTGGCTCGACTCGCTCCCCACTCTGTCGGGCAGCTTCATGTCGACGTTCCCGTACTTCTGGACCGCCCTGCTGCTGCTGTTCTTCCTCGGCTACGTACTGCACTGGTTCCCGACCACGGGCGCCTACTCGGCGACGACGACGCCCGGGCTCAACGGCGCCTTCTTCGGCGATGCGCTGCAGCACGCGGTGCTGCCGGCGGTCACGATCCTGGTGACGAGCCTCGGCGGCTGGATCATCGGCATGCGCAACGCGATGATCAACACCCTCGGTGACGACTACGTGACCTTCGCCGAGGCCAACGGCCTGCGCGGACGCACCGTGGCCATCCGCTACGCGGCCCGCAACGCCATCCTGCCGAACCTGACCGGCTTCGGTCTGGCGCTCGGTGGCGTGGTCGGCGGTTCCGTCCTGGTCGAGCAGGTCTTCGGCTACCCAGGCATCGGCTACCTGCTGTTCAACGCCGTGATCGGGCAGGACTACCCGCTCATGCAGGCCCTCTTCCTGATGATCACCGTGTCGGTGCTCATCGCCAACTTCATCGTGGACGTCATGTACGGCGTCCTGGACCCGAGGACGCGTCGATGACCAACAACGCAACCATCGCCGTGCGAACGCAAGACACGGAAGAACAAGCAGCGCCGTCCAAGTGGCGCGCCGCCGCCCGCCAGTTCGGCGTCGTCTGGTCGAACAAGAAGGCCCGGATCGGCATCATCATCCTCGGCGTCTTCGTGTTCGTGGCGGTCTTCGCCCCGCTCCTGGCCCCGTACGGCGCCAGCCAGAACGGCTTCGCCCGGTCCGCCGACGCGACGCCCGACCACTGGATGGGCACCACCGCCGCCGGCGAGGACGTCCTGTCCCAGATCATCTACGGCGCCCGCATCTCGGTCATGGTCGGCGCGGTCGCGGGCATCCTGTCCACGCTCGTCGCCGTCGCGATCGGCCTCAGCTGGGGCTACGTCCGCGGCTGGATCGCCGAGGTCATCGGGTTCATCGTGAACCTGTTCCTCGTTATCCCGGGTCTGCCACTGATGATCGTCATCGCCGCCTACCTGCAGAACGGCGGCATCGCGGTGATCATCGCGGTCATCGTCGTGACCGGTTGGGCGTGGGGCGCTCGCGTGCTCCGCTCGCAGACGCAGTCGCTGCGCGGTCGGGACTTCGTCACCGCCGCCCAGTTCTCCGGTGATGGCGCGACCCGCATCGTGTTCCGCGAGATCCTGCCGAACATGACGAGCCTCATCGTCGGCAGCTTCTTCGGGGCCGCCACCAGCGCCATCCTCGCCGAGGCGGGCCTCGAGTTCCTCGGACTCGGCGACTCGTCGATCGTCAGCTGGGGCACGATCCTGTACTGGGCGCAGAACTCGAACGCGCTCCTCACCGGGCAGTGGATCCTGCTCTTCGCGCCGGGTCTCTGCATCGCGCTCCTCGCGATGAGCCTCACCCTGATCAACTTCGGCGTCGACGCCGTGTCCAACCCGCGGCTGCGCGACGGCGCACGGCCCCGTAAGGAGAAGCGCGCATGAGCGGCTTGCCAGAAACGCACCCGGCAGACGGCCTGGAGGCGCCCACCGGCGCCGCCACGGGCCTCCAGTCCGACGGTGGTGCCGTCCAGGGCGACGCCTCCGTCCTGCTCGACGTCCGCGACCTGTCGGTCGTCTACGAATCGGCCGGCCAGAGCGCCGTCCAGGCCGTCGACCACGTGTCGTTCCAGCTGCAGAAGGGCGAGTTCGTCGGCCTGGTCGGCGAGTCCGGTTCCGGCAAGTCGACCCTCGGCTACGCGCTGACGCGGCTGCAGAAGCCGCCGGCGCGCACGAACGGCGGCAGCATCGTCTTCGCGGGCAAGGACATCCGCGACCTCGACGACGAAGCCCTGCGCCAGCAGCGGCAGGGCGGCTTCGCCATGGTGCTGCAGTCCGGCATGAACGCGCTCAACCCGGTGCGCACCATCCGGAACCACTTCATCGACGTCTTCAAGGCGCACGGCCACGTGTCGCGCGACCGCTGGGACGTTCGGATGAAGGAGCTCATCGAGAAGGTGAAGCTGCCGACCTCGATGCTCGCCCGGTTCCCCGGGGAGCTCTCCGGCGGCATGCGGCAGCGCGTCTCCATCGCCCTGGCGCTCTCGCTCGAGCCGCAGCTCATGGTGTTCGACGAGCCGACGACGGCGCTCGACGTCCTCGTGCAGCACGCCGTGATGGACACCATCATCGAGCTGCAGCGCACCGAGGGCTTCACGGCGATCCTGATCAGCCACGACCTCGGCATCGTCCTCGAGGCCACCGAGCGCGTCCTCGTTATGCACGAGGGCCGGATCGTCGAGGACGGCGGCTCCCGCGAGATCCTCCGCGACCCGCAGGACGAGTACACGCAGATGCTCCTGTCGCACTACGCCGACCCCCGCGCCGAGGTGGTGTCGCTGCCGGGCTTCCCGGACCGCTCGCTCCGTGCCGAGGCCGGCGAGAAGCGGCAGGAGACGACCTCGTCGTTCAGCACCGTCGGCTCCCGCGAGCGCAGTGCCGCCCGCAACCCGATCGTCGTCGACCACATCGTGAAGACCTACCCGGCTCCCCGCCGCGGTGAGCAGCCGGTGCGGGCCGTGCGCGACGTGTCGTTCACCCTCGAGCCCGGGCAGTCGCTCGCCCTGGTCGGCCAGTCCGGATCGGGCAAGTCGACCATCGCGAAGCTGCTCACCGGCGTCGAGAAGCCGACCACCGGCACCGTCCGGTTCGGGGACCTCGACGTCGCCCGCCTCGGCAAGCGCGGCCTGCGCGACCTGCGCTCCGAGGTCCAGATGGTGTTCCAGGACCCGTACTCGGCGCTCAACCCGCTGCACACGGTCGAGTACACGCTGTCCCGGCCGATCGCGAACTACACCGGGCTGACCGGCCGCGATGCCCGGCGCCGTGTGCTCGAGCTGCTCGAGACGGTGGGGCTCACCCCCGTCGAGCAGTTCGCACAGAAGCTCCCGCACCAGCTCTCCGGTGGGCAGCGGCAGCGCGTGGTGATCGCCCGGGCGCTCGCGAGCGACCCGCAGGTGATCATCGCCGACGAGCCGGTGTCGATGCTCGACGTGACGCTGCGCGCCGGTGTGCTCGCACTGCTCGAGGACCTCCGCGAGCAGTGGGGCGTCTCGCTCCTCTACATCACGCACGACCTGCTGAGTGCGCGGCTCATCACGGACGACATCATGGTGCTCCACGAGGGCGCCGTGGTCGAGCGCGGTCACACGGCCCAGGTGCTGCAGGACCCGCAGGACCCGTACACGATCGCCCTCCTCGATGCTGTCCCCAACCCGCGGAGGACCCTGCGCGCATGACGAACCTGCACGACTTCCCGACGGTCCCGCCGTTCGGCCACCTGCCCACCCCGGACGGCGTCGACGTCGTGGGGATCGACGTCCCCGTCGGGCGGCTGACGGCCTACCGGATCGTGCCCGAGGGGGTGTCGAAGGGCACCGTGCTCATCGTCCCCGGCTACACCGGCTCGAAGGAGGACTGGCGGACCTTCCTGCCCGTCCTCCGCGACGCCGGCTGGACCGCGGTCGCGATCAGCCGGCGCGGTCAGGCCGACTCGGCCGCACCGACCGAACCCCGCGACTACTCCCTCGACGAAGAAGCGGCCGACGTCGTCCGGGTCGCGCGCCTCCTCGACGACGGCGCCCCCGTGCACCTGATCGGGCACTCGCTCGGCGGCGTGATCGTCCGGGCCGCCGCGCTCCAGGACCCGACGGCGTTCCGCGACGTCGTGCAGTTCTGCTCCGGGCCGCACGGGTGGCCGTACCGCAAGGTCGCCGAGCTGACGATCCTGCACGACACCGGCGGGAACCTCCGGCAGCTGTTCGACTCGACGAACCCGCTCTGGGCGTACCGGCCTGACGACGAGCTGCCCGACGACGTCCGGATGGTGCGCGACCGCTTCGACGCGACGAGCCCGCTCAGCGTCGTCGCCGGTGGCCACATCCTCGAGGACCACACCGACGCCTCCGACGCCCTGCGCGCCACCGGCCTGCCGGTCCTCGTCGCCCACGGCGAGTGGGACAACGCCTGGCCGATCCCGTGGCAGCGGGCGATGGCCGAGCAGACCGGTGCCGAGTACGTCGTCATCCCCGCGAGCTACCACGGTCCCCAGGTCGAGAACCCGCTCGGGACGGTCGCCGTCTTCGACGCATTCCTGAGCCAGCACTGACTCGAACACGCACTGAAAGGCACGATCATCTCCACGCTGCAGTTCCCCGACGGCTTCCTCTGGGGTGCCGCCACCGCCGCCCACCAGATCGAGGGCAACAACGTCAACAGCAACTGGTGGGTGCACGAGCACGAGCCGGACACCACCATCGTCGAGCCCTCGGGTGACGCGGCGGACAGCTACCACCGGTACCGCGAGGACATCCGCATCGCGGCCGAGCTCGGGCTGAACTCCTACCGGTTCAGCATCGAGTGGGCCCGCATCGAGCCCGAGCGCGGGTTCGTCAGCCGTGCCGAGGTCGACCACTACCGCCGCATGGTCGACGCCTGCCACGAGTTCGGCATCGAGCCGATCGTCACCCTCATGCACTTCACCGTGCCGCGCTGGTTCGAGCGCGACGGCTTCTGGCGGGCACCCGACGCCGCCGACCTGTTCGCCCGCTACACCGAGGCCGCGCTCCCCGTGGTGCAGGACGGCGTCCGCTACGTCTGCACGATCAACGAACCGAACATCGCGGCCATGCTCGCCGGCGGCGAGGACGCGGCCAACCTGGTGGCCTTCGGCCTGCCGAACCCGGACCTGGGGGTCGCCGACGCCCTGCTGGCCAGCCACAAGCGGTCGCGAGAGGTGTTGTCACAGGTGTCGGGCCTCCGGTCAGGGTGGACCGTCGCGACCCAGGCCTTCAAGTCCAACGGTGAGCCGGGCGCGGACGCGATGCTCCGCGAGTACGGGTACCCGCGCGACGACTGGTACCTCGAGAACGCCGCGGGCGACGACTTCCTCGGCGTGCAGGCCTACACCCGCACGTTCATCGGTCCGGACGGGCCCCTGCCCGTCGCGGACGACGTCGAGACGACCCTCACCGGCTGGGAGTTCTACCCCGAGGCCTCGGCCGACGGGCTCCGCAGCGCGTGGGAGCTCTCCGGTGGTGTCCCGCTGATGATCACCGAGAACGGCATCGCCACGGCCGACGACTCCCGCCGGCAGGTGTACACGCAGGGCGCGCTCGAGGGCATCCACCGCTGCATCGAGGACGGCATCGAGGTCCTCGGCTACCAGCACTGGTCGCTGCTCGACAACTACGAGTGGGCCTCCGGCTTCCGACCGACCTTCGGGTTGGTCGCGTGGGACCGCGAGACCTTCGAGCGCACGCCGAAGGACTCCGCCCGCTGGTACGGGCGGGTCGCGCAGGCGAACGCCCTCGAGTCGGTCGCCGTCTAGGACGGTCGACCCCGCAGGCGCGCGGCGGACGGGAGGCCCTGCTCCCGTCCGCCGCGCTTCGTCGTGTCCGGCACGGGTCGGCCCACGGGCCGTGGTGCGGACAGCGCTCAGGCGGCGGCGAGCAGGTCGGCGACGGCCGTCTCGCGGAGCAGCTCCGCGCGGTCCGCAGCGGTCGAGCCCTCGTCGTCGGCGGCGTCCCGGTCGACGTCGAGCGACAGCACGACGCGGACCGTGTCGAGGTCGCCGGAGTCGACGGCAGCGATCAGCAGCGTCGCGCCCCGTGACCCGCGCGCCCTGGTGTCCGCACCCGCGGCGGCGAGGGCACGCACGATCGCGGCGTGCCCGCCCCACGCAGCGCGGACGATCGGGGTGTTGCCGTCGCCGTCACGAGCCTCCAGGTCGGCGCCCGCTGCGACCAGCACGTCGACCGCCCGTCGCGCGTCGCGGTCGATCGCCAGCGTCAGCGGCGTCCGCCCCTCGGTGTCCTCCAGCTGCAGGGTCGCCCCGCGGCGCAGGAGTTCCTCGAGCATCTCGGGGTGGTCGAACCACGCGGCGGCGTGCAGCGGGGCGAAGCCCCAGCGAGGGTCGACGTCGTCGACGTCGCTCGCGTCATCGGCCAGGTGCAGCCCGCCGAGGTCGCCGTACGCCGCGGCCCGTACCACCTCGGTCGCCCACTCCACCCAACCGTCCGGCACCGGGCCGTGCCAGCCGCGTGCCGGGCGCGACTCGAGGCCGGAGTACACGGACTCGGCGACGCTCCGGATCGCCACCCGGACGCCCCGGAACCGGATCGCGACCTCACCGACGGGGGAGATCAGCAGGCGGAGTTCCCAGGCGTCGTGCTCGTTCAGGTACTCGAGCTCGCCCCGGGCGACGTGCGCGTCACCGGCGATCAGCGCTGCGGCGTCGACACCCGGCGGGTCGATGACGGCGTCCCGCAGCCGGAGCGACACCCTGGCGTGGTTCCAGCGGCGCCACAGGCCGCTCGGGGTGTCGAGCACCTCGTCGTTGCGGACCACGATGTCGGCGTGCACGACGACCGGGTCCGGCACACCGTGCCCCGGCAGGTCGACGGGGGTCGTCACGTCGTCCTCGTCGGCGTCCGGGTCGACGACGGCGTCGGCGGACTCCACGACCCAGCGTTCGATCCGTGAGTCGGTCCACTTGACCGTCAGGAGCGCGGCGATCGTCGGCGGGGCGTCCTCGAGCAGCCGGGTCACGTGTTCGCGCTGGCCGTCGAAGTCCTCGAGGGAGACGTAGCCAACGGAGGGCCAGTTCACTCGACTCCATCGCACGGGATCGAGACTAGCGGGCGGTGCGCAGCGGAATCTGGCCGGGATGACTCGGGCGATCGACCGGCCAGCGCCTGGCCGCACAGTGCCAGCGCGAGCCAGAGCACGGTCGACGCGGCGGACATCGTCGCGAACCCGGAGTAGCAGAACCCCAGGACGACGCCGGCCACCACGGCGAGACGAGCACCGACCGGCGCGGATCCGTCGAGCGCAGGACGCAGCAGGACGAGCACGAACACCACCACCGGGACCAGCCCGAGGTCGAAGGCCAGGATCGCGAAGGAGTTCTCGAGACTCGTGCGGAGGACCTCGCCCTTCAGCTGCCACGCTGCTCCCCACCCACCACCGATGAACGTGTGGTCCCAGATGTGCTCGACCACGTACTGCGCGGCCGCCCCACGTGCCGAGGACGAGCTCCCGTCGTCACCCGTCACGCGCTCGACCAGTCCGCTGAGCATCGACGTCCGCAGGACCACGAACACCGCGGCACAACCACTGAGGACGATCGTCAGGACAGCGACGAAGGACCGTGTCGAGCGCGCGATGACCCAGACGGTCGCCACGACCGCGACGGCGGTCGGTGCCCGTGATGCCGTGAGGACGACCGTGCTCAGGAGCATCAGCGCGACGACCAGGCGGAGCGGCGCACGGTGGATGAACGAGGTCAGCGGGATCGCGACCGCTGCAGCGAACCCGAGGTCGAGCGGACTGTCGAGCGTCCCTCGCGGGCGGAACTGGGCGATCCCCGAGGTCCCCGGCCCACCGAGCAGTCCCCACGGCAGGTCGGACCGGAGGACGACCTGGACGACGACCACGGCCGCGACGACGAGCATCACCCCGAGGAAGACCACGGCCAGCCGGCGCAGGGTCCCGGGGACGGCCTGCTCGCTCGTGCGCGCGACGAAGCAGAGCAGCATCGGGGCGAGGACGGCGTTGGCCAGCCCGAGGAGCGACGTCGGGCCACTGCCGGCGACGGCCTGCACCACGAGCAGGAACGCGACCACGACCAGACCGGCGTACCAACCGCGGCGCGGCGCCACCTCGGCGACCACGCTGTTCCACTGACCACGGAGGCCGAACACGCAGTACACGACGAGCAGGACTGTCGCCGGATGGAGCGCTGCGTTCCCCTCCCAGTTGCCGAGGAGGAGCCCTCCGGCGGTGGACGGGACGAGGAGGCGGAGCGCGACGACGGCGGACAGGACCACCACCGGCCGCGACTGCTGGGTCGCCACGACGATGAGACAGAACAGGACCCAGACGGCCAGACGGAGGAGCTCCACGGTCACCCCCTCGCCAGGACTGGTCGGACGAGCCGGACGGCCAGGGCGCCGACGCGGCGAACATCGGCGGGACCGACGGCGTAGAAGTCACGCATCCGCGCACCGGTGAGGCGAGCGGCCCAGCGCACGCTGCCGTTGCTCGAGAGCAGGTTGCCGATCAGCGCCGCCGTCGCAGCGCCCACCGCCCCCAGGACCGGGACGAGCACGACGAGGGCCACGACGTTCGCGATGCAGCCGATCGTGATGCTCATGCTGCGGAGCTCGGGACGCCCGCGAGCGGTCAGCGTGCTCCCCGCGATCGAACCGGGTACACCGATCACGACGGCGACGATCGAGACGGCCATGACGGGCACTGCGGCGGCGAACGCCGGGCCGAACACGAACGGGACCCAGAACGGCGCAGTGCACCCGAGGGGCAGTGCGATCGCGACGGCGAGCACGGCCGCTGACCGAGCGACGCGGGGGACGCGGACGTCGTCCGCGTCAGCGGCGTCGTTGGAGAGCATGACCTCTCGGATCGCGTTGGTGACGATCACGGGGACCTCGGCCACGTTCACCGCCACGGCGTAGAGCCCGAGCTGCTCGGCGCTCGCCAGCGGGAGCACCAGGAGCTGGTCGAGGCGGACGAGCAACACCCCGGCGGCGGAGCCGAGCCAGCTGCGGAGCGAGAAGCCGAGCATCGACCGTGCGTGCACGACCGCTGCGACATCGCTCGGCGGGGTCGCGCGCGGCATGAACAGGTAGACGACGCCGCCCACGACGGGGGAGAACGCGATGAGGGCGACGGCCGAGGGGAGGTCGAGACGATCGACGCCGGCCAGCACCAGTGTGCCGACGATCTTGACGCTGGCGGCGGTGACGCGTTCCGCGGTCACGAAGCCCCACGCGTGACGACCGGCCGCACGGCCCCGGAGGAGCGCCACGAAGAGTGCGGGAGCGGTGGCGGCCGTCGCGACGGTCACGAGGGTGGTCAGATCGGCGGCGTCGGTCCCCACGATGAGCGGCGCTGCGACGGTCACGGCCGCCAGGGCAGCGATCCCGCCGACGGCGAGCAGCAGCCAGGCGAGCCACCACCCGGACCGTGCCACCCGACGCCCGGAGGCGATCGTCTGGGTCACGGCGTCGGGGATGCCGAACGTGCCGATCGACAGCGCGAGGAGGAACGGTGCGGTCACGGCGGCGAGTTCGCCCCGACCGTCGACACCGAGCGAGTGCGCCAGGAACGGAGCCATGACGAAGGTCGCTGCCGGCGGGAAGACGTTCCCGACGACCAGCATGACCGTGCTCGCGGTGATCGGTCGGCGGGCGCTCACGGGGTGGTCTCGTCGCGCACGACCTGCAGCAGGTCGGGAGTCAACGTCGCCGCGATCTGCGCGTCGTTGCCCCCGTCCGTCCCGTTGCTCCGGGAGAGCGCCGACCGCTGTCCGCCGACGATCGTCTGCCAGACGCGGGGTGTGGTCTCGACCTGTGCGACGCGCACGCCGTTCGCGATCGCCCTCGCCGTCAACCAGACGTCGTCAGCGTGCGGCGCGGTCGTCCGGAACCCGTCACCGTCGTCGCGCAGTGCGTCGAGGAGCGCTGGCGGGTAGAGGACCCCGGACACACCGGTCAGGAACCACGCGTGCGACGGCGTCGTGCTCCGACAGGGCGGCCAGGTCATGTAGGGAGCCGGGGTCGAGTCCGCCGTCACGACGATGCGGTGGGCCCGGTGACAGTGGATGGTGTCCGGGGTGGTGGCGTGGGCGTCCAGCAGCGCTCGCAACCACGCGCGGCCGTACCGGATGTCGTCGTCCGCCGTGACGAGTGGGAGCGTGTGGTGGGCTTCGGACCGGACGTACGGCCACCACTTGCCGTGCGGACCGACCGGCTCGCCCACCCGGAGTTCGAGTCCACGCGCGATGAGCCGGCGGAGCGGACGGGAGCGCAGGGCACGCTCGCGATCGGCCTCGTCGTCGACCCAGAGGACGAGGCGCTGCGGCCGCACACTCCCGCTGACGATGGACTCGATGGCCAGTGACACCGACCGGAGCCGGCGGCCGTGCGAGGTGAGCGACACGACGACGGGTGCCGTCCCGGTCACCGGACGTGTCCGGACGGCGTAGCCCGCGGCACGGCAGAGCTGCGCCACGGAGACCAGTGCCGCGACCGTCGCACGTCGGACGAAGGACTTCCGAGGGGCGAGCGTCATGCGACGTTCCCGAGGACGCGCCAAACATCGGTCCGGAAGCGTGCGGCGTTCTCGGCGGATCGGTCGGCCGCTTGGCGGCACCGTCGCTGTCGGTCGGTGCAGTCCAGCTGGTCTTCCTCCGCGAGGGCCGTGGCGAGTCGTCCTGCGGTCTGGAGGTCGAGCGCGAGGCCCGCACGGTCGAGCTCCCGGGCGAAGAGGACCTGGTGGTCGTCGACGTGCTCGTCGAACGCGATCTGGCGGCCGAGGACGAGGGGCCAGGTGCCCGCCGCGAGTGCACCGAACACCGTGCCGGGGCTGCACTGACTGACGACCACGTCGGCCCACGCGAGGTGTGCCTGCATGCTCGGGGCGTCGAAGTAGTCCGCAGTGGCACGGATGCTCGGGAGGGGGAGGCTCCACGAGCCGACGCCGTACTGGACGACCCACTCGTCGTCCGGTCGGGCGAGGAGTGTCTGCTGGGCGGCGTCGAGGAGGCGCTGGAACGGCTGCTCGTGCGTCCCCACGGTGAGGAGGACCTTCATCGACTGACCGCCACGCGTTCGCGCCGCGGGAACCCCGCGAGCTGGTCGTCCCACTGGGCGATGAAGCGGTCCGTCACCGGCCGGACCAGCTTCGCCGTGAGCGTGGGGTTGTCGATCCGGTCGACGCACTCGATGAAGACGGTGTGCGTCCGGAAGAACACCTTCCCCAACCAGAAGAAGGGGACAGCTGCGGCGGCACCGCTGCTGACGATCAGGTCGGGACGTTCCTGGCGCAACGTCCGGGCGGCGATCACGAGGTTCCGGACGAGCGCGGTGACGCTCCGGTTGGTTGGCCAGTGCAGGCCGTACGTCCGGTGACCGACGACCTTGGCGACGGCGTCGGGCTTCATGAACGTCGCGATCGCGACGTCGGTGCCGTCCGGTGCCGGGAGGAGCGCGAGCAGCTGGTCGAGGTGACCACCACTGCTGCAGACGAAGAGGATGTTGGTCATGCTGGGGACTCCATGAGGTCGTGTGCGCGCCGCTCCCACAGGGCAACGGCGTGGTCGAGCGTCACCGGTTCGATGTAGGTGTCGCAGTCGTCGAGACGGGGCCGCGGTGCGTGCAGTCGCGTGTGCAGACGGGCTTGCAGATCCGGCACGGAGCCGTTCTCGAAGAGTTCGAAGAGGTCGTTCCGCACACCGAGCAGCGCCTGCATCTCCGACGGGCCGATGGTGTCCGCCGCGAGGACCGGGGTCCCGACCGCGAGGGCTTCGAGGAGGACGATCCCCCAGGCCTCGCTCCGAGCGCTGTGGACGAGGACGTCGGCTGCTGCGACGAAGGAGTACGGCTCGGCGTGAGCACCTTCGACGGACACCGTCACGCGCCCCTTCGGGTCGTGGTGCCGAGCCAGTTCCGCTGCGAGGGGTCCGGCGCCGACGACGCGCCAGTGCACCGGGACCCCGAGGCCTTCGAGGGCCGCGAGCGTGACGTCCAGTCCCTTGCGTCGGATGAGGCTGCCCACCGAGACGACGGTGAACGCAGCGTGGCGTTCGCGTGGGCTCGCTGCAGCGGCCGACCGGATCGCGACCGGGTCGACGGTGCTCGGGATGACGGCGGGTCGGTGGTCGAGTCCGTAGACCTCGGTCATGGAGTCGGCGACCGTGTGCGTGTTGGCGGAGAGGACCTGTCGAGCTCGGAAGACCGACCCGATCAGGTGTTGCTTGAGTCGACCGAAGCGGATGTACTCGGCGTGGTCCGTCGGGTCGAGGTCTTCGCAGTAGTTGAAGACGTGGTGGGCGACGGATCGGCGCCGGTCGATCATGGCGCACGCGAGGATCGACGACCAGAGCTTCACGACGACGAGCGACCGGGGCAGCGATCGGAGGACCGCGTGCAGGCGGCGCGCGACGTCGACGGTTGCCGCATGGCTCTCGATCCCGAGGACGTGGACGAAGACGTCCGGGCGCAGCAGCGTGACGAGGCCACCGCCGCCGGAGTGGAGGACCACGGTGACACGGTGGCCGTTCTCGGCGAGTCGGTTGGCGACGATGACCGTCTGGCGTTCCGCACCACCGAAGCGGAGGTGCGGTTGGACGAAGATGTAGGAGGCCACGGGGTCCTTCGGAATAAACTAGTATCTGATATGTAAACGCTACATGAGAGGATCACCATGCGCAATCCACTCCCGCTCCGCATCCCGCGACCCTGGGTGTTCGCAGTCGTGTCACGTGTCGCCGGCGGCGATGTGGCCGCCCGCCGACTGGGCCTCGAGGTCGGCACCGGCTGCCGCATCTACTCGTGCCGCGTCGCTTCGGAGTACTCGATGGTGTCCATCGGCAACGACACGACGATCTCCGTCGACGTGCTCTTCGTCACCCATGACGGCACCGGGTGGTTGTACCGGGACGAGCGCGGTCGTCGGTACCGGTACGCGCCGGTGAGCGTCGGCGACCGGTGCTTCATCGGGGCCCGGGCCACGCTCATGCCGGGGGTCCGCATCGGCTCCGACTCGGTGGTCGCTGCCGGGGCGGTCGTCACCAGGTCGGTTCCGGACGGCTCGATCGTCGGCGGTGTGCCCGCGAAGGTGATCGGTCGGACCAGCGACCTCATGGCGAAGATCGCGACCTGGCCGGCGGAGGACGACAAGCGCGGTCGAACCGCTGCGGAACGGATCGCGTCGATCGCCGAGGGCCACCAGCCCCTGGGTTGACGACCCGTTGCCGATTACGGCCGGGTCTGCGTGATGACCCGAGCGGGGTTGCCGACGGCGACGCCGCCCTCGGGGACGTCGCACAACACGATCGCGCCGGCCCCGATCCGGGCTCCAGCGCCGATCTCGATGTCGCCGAGGATCTGCGCGCCGGCGCCGACGTCGACACGCGGGCCGAGCCGCGGTACCCCGGGAGTCGACTCACCTGACCGACGAACGCCGATCGTGACGTTGTGCCGGAGGGTGCTCGCCGGACCGATTGCTGCGGCCTCGTGGACCACGAGTCCACGGCAGTGCGGCAGGGCCAGCCCAGGACCGATCTCCGTGTCGAGGGGGATCTCGGCCCCGAGCACCGTCGTCGACACCACCCGGTAGGCGATGCGGAGCGGACTCGCCAGGAGGCGTGGTGCCGCGGGTAGCGCCTGCGTTGCCCGTGCGACACGGAACAGCCAGAGCAGTGTGCGGGCCGAGCGGCCGACGTTCGCCGCTCTGTCCTCCCTGATCTCGGACTGCAGGGTGCGCAGTGACTCGATGTAGCTCATGGTGCCTCCGTCCGGACGTTCAGGTCACGTGCAACGGCACTGATCGGGAGCAGGCGTCCTGCCCCGATCAGTGCCGCGTCTCGTCAGCGTGCAGAGATCGTGTTGTCCTGGCCGAGGTCTTGGACCTCGGCCTCACCGGAGTACTTCACGGTGTTGTCGGACCCGGGCACCGTGATGCTCTTCGCGCTCTTGACGTCGATCGTGGCACCGCTCGCTTCGACGAGGAGGTCCTCGACGGCGCCGAGCGTGATCGTCGACCCGTCCTTCGCGGCGCCGAGCACGGAGACATGCGTGCAGTCGCCCACCGTGAGCGGCTTCTTGGTCGTTGCGTCGGAGGCGTCGATCGTCGCGAGACCGTCGATGCACTCGTTGTAGACGGTCTCGTTGGCGGCGCTCGTCTTCGTCGGGGAGGGGGTCGGAGAGGAGGTCTTGTCCGGGGTTGCACCACCGCTGCAGCCGGTGAGTGCGGCAGCCAGGGCGGCGCCGAGGGCGACGGTGACGAGGGTCTTGCGCTTCATGAGGTTCTCTTTCTGTCAGAGGTAGGGCGGTCAGTGGGCAGCTCGCGGGTTCGCCGACCCTGCCTGGGGGCGCTGGGGGCGCTGGGGGCTGCGTTCTCAGCTGCGTAGTAGGTGTCGTAGGCGCCGCGGTCCTTCGTGGGGACCATCGTCATGACGACCCCCAGCGTCTTGCTGCCGATGCTCCGGAGGGCATCGAGCGCCGAGGCGAGCTGCTTCTGCGTCACGCGGCGGACGGAGGAGATCACGACGGCGCCGCCGGTGAGGCGACTGAGGACGGCCGCGTCAGTGACCGGCAGCAGTGGCGGTGCGTCGAAGATGACGAAGTCGAACTCCGTGGTCAGTTGGTCGATCAGGGCGAGCATCGCGTTGCTGCCGAGGAGCTCGCTCGGGTTGGGCGGGATCTGACCCGCAGGCAGGACAGAGAGGCTGCCGCGTCCCCACGGGATCGTCACGTCTTCGAGCTCGGTCCTGCCGATGAGGAGGTCGGAGAGTCCGACTGCCCCCTCGATGCCCATGAGCTCGGCGATGCGAGGACGCCGGAGGTCGGCGTCCACCAGGACGACGCGGGAACCGCTCTCCGCCATGGTGATCGCGAGGTTCGCGGCGGTGGTCGACTTGCCCTCGGACGGGATGGCCGAGGTGACGGTGAAGCTCCGCCGTTGCGCATCGGTCTCCACGAACTGGATGTTCGTGCGGAGGGAGCGGAAGGACTCCGCGCGCGGATTCCGCGGATCGGAGTGGACCACGAGCGGGTTCGTCGTCGCTGCGGCGTCGAACCCGATCGCACCGAGGACCGGCACCGAGGTGACGCGGACGACGTCCTCTTGTGTCCGTACCTTGGAGTCCAGTGTCTGTCGGACGAGCGCTCCACCGACGCCCAGCGCGAGTCCGAACGCGAGCCCCAGTGCGACGTACTTGACGAGGTCTGGTGAGCTCGGTGCTCCGGGGACGAGCGGCGGCTGCACGGTCTCGATCCGGACGAGTGAGGCGCCACCGTCGGTCGGCTTCTCGAGGTTCTCGGTGACCACGTGCGCGAAGCTGGAGATGACGGCCGCGGCGACGCGGGCTGCTTCCTTCGGGTCGTCTTCGGTCACCGAGATGTCCAGCAGCACACTGTCGACCGTGGCGGTGGACGCCACATGTTGCGCGAGCTCGGTCACCGTGGTGTCCAACCGGAGCTCGTCGATCACGGGTTGCAGCACGCTCGCGCTCCGGACGACCTGCACGTAGGAGTTGACCTTCTGCTGTGCCGCGTTGTTGCCCTGCGCCAGGTCGTTCACGTCCGGGGCGCCTGGCTGCACCGACACGAAGACCTGACCGGTCGAGCGGTACTGGGGGGTGCTGACGACGGCGATGAGCGCGCCGACGCCGCCCCCGAGGAGCGTCGCCACGAGGAGCACGACCAGCGATCGCCGGATGATGCGGAGGAAGTCAGAGAGCGTCATGATGCTCCAGTTCGGGTTGAAGTGTGCCGTTAGTATATCACATGACATGACAAGAGCGGCGACTCAGTGGAGTCGCCGCTCTTGTGGTTCCGGGTGGGGCAGCTGTTGGGGATCAGCTGGCCCGGGTCAGCTGGCCGGGGTCAGCTGGCGGGCTTGAGGTGGACGCCGGAGATGCTGGTGGGCTCTCCGTCGACGGGCTGCTGGACGAGGGTCAGGTCGTAGGTGATCCCGGTGGCGAGGCCGCGTCGGATCTGCCACATGCCGTTGTCGTCGACCTCCGTCGTGAAGATCTCGTTGTTGTTCCAGGCCGGGGCGATGGCGGTGATCTTCGCGCCGCGGGTGCCGGTGCCGGTGAAGGACACGGGGACGCCGGCCTCGAAGGTCGAGTCCATCGTGGGCGTGGTCAGCGTGAACGGACGGTCGATGCCGGTGGGGGCGAGAGTGAAGCTGTTCGACAGCGACGTGGTGCCGTCGGCTCGGAGCTGCTTCGCGGTCAGTTCGTAGGTCGCAGCGGGGCCGTAGGCGCGGAGGATGTTCCACTCGCCGTCGGCGTTCGCGGTGGCGGTGCCGTAGACGGTGTCGTTCCACTGGAAGCGGAGCTCGATCTTGGCGAACGGGGTGGCGGTGCCGGTGACCCGGGTCGGCTCGCCGGGCTTGTAGGCGTGGTCGGCCGGCCCGGTGATCACGATCTCCTTGTTCGTGATGCCCTCGGGGTCGAGGGTGAACATGGTGGAGGTGGACGTGGTCTTGTCGAAGCGGGTCTGCGTCGCGGTCAGTTCGTACTTCGCTGCCGGGCCGAAGCCGCGGGTGATCGACCAGTTGCCGTTGATGTCTGCCGTGGCGGTGCCGTAGACGGTGTCGTTCCACTGGAAGCGGAGCTCGACCGTGGCATACGGGGTCGCGGTGCCACTGATCGTGGTCGCGCGGTTGGGCTGGTAGGTGTGGCTGGTCGGCTCGGTGATGACGACTTCGCGCGCGGTCTGGGCGCCGTTGGGGGTCACCGTGATCGTGTCGGAGGTGGTCAGGTTGCCCTTGGAGTGCTGCTGCGCGGTGAGGGTCTTCGCGGTGTTCGAGGGTTCGAGTACGACCTCCGCGGTGAAGGTGCCGTCGGCCTTGACCGTGGTCGTGACCGGCTTGTCGCCGCCGGTGATGGTGACCGTGGTGTCGGCCTGGCCGGTGCCCGTGACGGTCACGGCGCCGGGGGTGACCGTCGAGGAAGCCGGCTCGTCGAGGACGACCGCGGCGCCGTACTCGGCGGTCGTGTCAGCGGTCTGGATGCCGTCGATGCCGGACTGCTCGATGCGGATCTTCTGGTCCCCGGCGCCGATCGGGTCGATCGTGGTCGACCAGGTGCCGTTGCGCACCACGGCGGTGCCGATGGCGGTGGTCGAGTCGCCGGCGTAGAGGGTGATCGTGGCGCCGTCGACACCGGTTCCCGACACGGTCGCCTTCTGGGTGACGTCGTCGGAGAACGTGACCGTGCCCGTCGGGGCGGCGACGTTCGCGGTGACCGTGACGCCGAAGGCGCCCACTGCGAGGTTCACGCCGTCCACGGCGACGGTCGCGGTGCCGCCGGTGATGGTGCCGGCCGCAGCCGAGGCGGGGATGTTCAGCGTGTAGTCCACGTACTGGTTCTTCGTGCCCCAGTAGGCGCCGGAGTTGTTCTCAGGGCCATCGATGGTGACGGTCGTTCGGTCAGCGTTGAACGTGTAGCGGTAGTTGCCCTGCACGACGTCATCGCTGACGTGGCGTGCGGCGACGTCGGCGAAGGTGGTGCCGGTCGGCGCGGTCAACGTCATCGGTCCGACGACCTGCTCGTCCTGGACCTTCGCGGTGCCCTTCGAGGAGGTCGTACCTGCCTCGCCCGACGGCGTGGTCGCGATGATCTCCTTCAACGGAGCCGGGGCAGGTGCCTCGATCGTGGTCGGCGTGGTCGCCGTCGTGTTGTAGGAGCCCTCGGTTGCGGTACCGACGAGCTTCGCGGACATCGATCCGGTCGCTGCAGCGGCTCCGGCCGGGGTGGTGACCTCGATGCCCCACTTCATCAGCGAGGCGTCAGGGAGGCCCCACCCCGTCTCGGTGGGCGTGAAGTCGTAGGTGTACTTCGTGCCGTCCGCGGACCGGACACCGTTGGTGAGGGTCATGGACTCGTTCGTCCAACCCTCGCCCGGCTTCTGGTAGGAACCGTTCACGGTGCTCTGCCCGGCAGCGAACGTCGTGCCAGCCGGGGCGGTGAACTCCACCGTGGCCTCGGGCTTGCTGACCGAGCCGCTGGTCTTGAACACGGCCTCGACCTCCGTGTCCGTGCCCCGTCCGAGCGTCGTCGACGTGCCGGTCTGCCCCACGATCGCCGCGGGGTTCGACGGCACCGTGGGTGTCGGGTCGTACGTGCTCGCCATTGCCAGGGCGGTGCCCGTGCCTGCGTAGAGGAAGCTGCCGTTGAAAGGCGAGGGCGCCGTGACCGTGCCAGTGACCTTCAGGCCTCTGATGCTCGGTACTCCGTTCGAGTCGAACGTCCACGGGCCAACGCTCGTGTTTGCGAAATCGCTGCACGGCTGCCAGGCGAGGGAACTGTTCGGCCTACTGTCTGCAACACCGTCCGGGAAAGTGTCGATGCCAAGGCAACGGCCGTCGTCCACCCGCTTGATGTACCCGTTCGCCGGGTCGAACACGACCTCGGGAGCCTGCTTGAGTGCTTCGCTCACGTACGCGGAGGTGTACTGGCCGCTGTTTGCTTTGGCGGTGAGGAACTCGTTCCCCTTCTTCCAGACGAGCTTGAAGGGGTGCTCCGTGTCGTAGGCGTTCACCGACGCCTTGGGCGACTCGGACGGAGCAGCCATGGCGGCCGAGCCGAAGCTCAGTCCGCTGACGATGGTGGCGGCGGCCAGTCCGGCCGCACCGATGGACTTGAAGGCCACCGAGGCCTTCTTCTTGTGAGACATGTACATCTTTCAGGACAGGCCGCCCTACGGCGGCTGTGCGGGAAGGGGTGATTGCGCCTTCTCCGGCGCAATCGTGTATCAAGAATAGCATGTGAAATACGAACGGACAGCCGCTCTGCGCGCCGTCTGGCGCTGGGAGTTGAGCCTGATCAACGCAACTTCCCGCCCCTACGACTTGATGCCCAGGCGGTCCTGAGTAGAGTTGAGTCCATCGGACGCAAGTCCAACGACTTACCCCTAGCAAGAAGGAGCACCCACACATGGGACGTGCAGTAGGCATCGACCTCGGAACCACCAACTCGGTCGTCAGCGTGCTCGAGGGCGGCGAGCCCACGGTCATCGCCAACGCCGAGGGTCTCCGCACCACGCCGTCGATCGTCGCGTTCACCAAGGACGGGGAAGTCCTCGTCGGTGAGACCGCGAAGCGCCAGGCCGTGACGAACGTCGACCGCACCATCGCCAGCGTGAAGCGCCACATCGGCACCGACTGGACGACGGACATCGACGGCAAGAAGTACACGCCGCAGGAGATCTCGGCGCGCACCCTCGGCAAGCTCAAGCGCGACGCCGAGCAGTACCTCGGCGAAGACGTCACGGACGCGGTCATCACCGTCCCGGCGTACTTCAACGACGCCGAGCGCCAGGCCACGAAGGACGCCGGTGAGATCGCCGGCCTCAACGTCCTCCGCATCATCAACGAGCCGACCGCGGCCGCCCTGGCCTACGGCCTCGACAAGGGCAAGGAAGACGAGCTCATCCTGGTCTTCGACCTCGGTGGCGGCACGTTCGACGTCTCCCTGCTCGAGGTGGGCAAGGACGACGACTTCTCGACGATCCAGGTCCGCGCGACCTCCGGTGACAACCGCCTCGGTGGCGACGACTGGGACCAGCGCATCGTCGACTACCTGGTCAAGAAGTTCAAGGACGAGCACGGCGTCGACCTGTCCACGGACAAGATCGCCAAGCAGCGCCTGAAGGAAGCGGCTGAGCAGGCCAAGAAGGAACTGTCGTCGCAGATGTCGGCGAACATCCAGCTCCCGTACCTGACGCTCACCGCCGAGGGCCCGCTGAACCTGGACGAGACGATCTCGCGCGCACAGTTCGAGCAGATGACCTCCGACCTGCTCGACCGCACCAAGAAGCCGTTCAACGACGTCATCAAGGAAGCCGGTGTCTCGGTCAACGACATCGCCCACGTGGTGCTCGTCGGTGGCTCGACCCGCATGCCCGCCGTGGCCGAGGTCGTCAAGTCGCTGACCGGTGGCAAGTCCCCGAACCAGGGCGTCAACCCGGACGAGGTCGTCGCCGTCGGCGCCGCACTGCAGGCCGGTGTCCTGAAGGGCGAGCGCAAGGACGTCCTGCTCATCGACGTCACGCCGCTGTCGCTCGGCATCGAGACCAAGGGCGGCCTGATGACGAAGCTCATCGACCGCAACACCGCGATCCCGACCAAGCGGAGCGAGACCTTCACGACCGCTGACGACAACCAGCCGTCGGTCGCGATCCAGGTCTTCCAGGGCGAGCGCGAGTTCACCCGCGACAACAAGCCGCTCGGTACCTTCGAGCTCACCGGCATCGCGCCGGCTCCCCGCGGCGTCCCGCAGGTCGAGGTCACCTTCGACATCGATGCCAACGGCATCGTGCACGTGTCCGCGAAGGACAAGGGCACCGGCAAGGAGCAGTCGATGGTCATCTCCGGCGGTTCTTCGCTGCCGAAGGAGGACATCGAGCGCATGGTCCGCGAAGCCGAGGAGCACGCCGCCGAGGACAAGGCTCGTCGCGAGGCCAACGAGCGTCGCAACCAGGCCGAGCAGCTCGTCTACTCGATCGAGAAGCTCATCAAGGAGAACGACGAGAAGCTCCCCGCGGACGTCAAGTCCGAGGTGCAGGCCGACGTCGACGCGCTCAAGTCCGCACTCGCGGGCGAGGACGACGACGCCGTGAAGTCCGCCTTCGACAAGCTCAACGAGTCGCAGGGCAAGCTCGGCCAGGCCATCTACAGCCAGCAGGACGCAGCAGCCGGCGCCGCCGGTGGCGAGCAGCCCGCGGGTGAGCAGCCGGCCGACGACGAGGACATCGTCGACGCCGAGGTCGTGGACGACGAGGACGACAAGGACAAGAAGTAACGATGACGGATCCCAAGGACAACGTGCCGAACGAGGAAGAACCCCAGGTCGAGGGAGACGCCACGAACGCGGCCGAGCCCGAGGACCTCATCGAGGCGGAGGGGCCCGACGTCGAAGTACCGACGGACGGCCCCGCCGCCGGGGGCCCGGCGGCGGATGCAGCGAACGACCTCTCCCCGGAGGACGAAGCGCTGCTCGCCGACGCCGCCCGCGGCATCGCAGAGGACAAGCTGAGCACCGAGGACCGCGACCTCGTCGCCGAGATGCGTGCGGACATGCTCCGGGCGCAGGCCGAGCTGGTCAACTTCCGCAAGCGCGTCGAGCGTGACCGTGAGGCCAACCGCGAAGTCGCCATCGCCGAAGTGGTGCGGGCACTGCTGCCGGCGCTCGACGACCTCACCCGGGCCGAGGCCCACGGTGACCTCGCCGAGGGTCCGATGCAGGTCATCGGCCAGAAGATCCGCGGGGGCTTCGAGAAGTTCAAGCTCGTGCAGATCGGCGAGAAGGGCGAGGCGTTCGACCCAAACATCCACGAGGCGATCGTCCAGCTCCCCACCCCGGGTGCCACCGGACAGACCGTCGCGGACGTCGTCGAGCCGGGCTACAAGCTCGGTGAGCGGGTCCTCCGCGCGGCCAAGGTCGCGGTGGCGGTCCCGGCCTGAGCCGGGTCCTCACGGTGACGACAGAAGAAGGCAGGTGATCCATGGCCAGTCAGGATTGGTTCGACAAGGACTTCTACAAGGTCCTCGGCGTGTCCAAGGACGCCTCCGACGCCGAGCTGAAGAAGACGTACCGCAAGCTCGCGCGGCAGTTCCACCCGGACTCCAACCCGGGTGACGCCGCCGCCGAGAACCGCTTCAAGGAGATCAGCGAGGCGTACTCGGTGCTCTCCGACAAGGAGCAGCGCCAGGAGTACGACCAGGTCCGTGCCATGGGCTCCGGCGCCCGCTTCACGGCGGGCGGCGGGGGCCAGGGCGGGTTCGAGGACGTCTTCGGCGGGATGTTCGGGCAGCAGGGCGGTGGCGGACAGCGCGTCCGCTTCGGCCAGAGCGGCCCTGGCGGTGCCGGCGGTTTCGAGGACATCCTCGGTGGGATGTTCGGCGGGGGTGGTGGCTTCGGCCAGACCTCCGGCGGCTACCGCGGCTTCGGTGGGCCGACGAAGGGCCGCGACGTCACGGCGTCGACGACCCTCGACTTCACGACGGCGATCGCCGGTGACACCGTCAAGCTGTCGCAGGGCAACGGCCGACCGGTCAACGTCCGCATCCCTGCGGGCGTCGCCGACGGGCAGAAGATCCGGTTGCGTGGTCGGGGCGAGCCCTCACCCGACGGCGGCGACGCCGGTGACCTGGTCGTGCTTGTGCACGTCCGCAAGCACCCGGTCTTCGAGCGCGACGGGCAGCACCTCCGCGTGGACGTCCCCGTGACGTTCGTGGAGGCAGCGCTCGGCGCCACGATCCAGGTGCCCACGCTCGGCGGCGAACCCGTCAAGCTCCGGGTCGCGCCGGGGACGCCCTCCGGTCGTGTCCTCCGCGTCAAGGGCCGTGGCGTCGCGACGAAGGACGGCACGGGCGACCTGCTCGCCACCGTCCAGGTCGCGGTGCCGTCGCACCTGTCGGACAAGGCGCGCGAGGCCGTCGAGGCACTCGCCGCCGCACTGCCCGACGAGGACCCCCGCGAGGACCTGCTCGCCAAGGCGCGCAGCTAGCAGCACCAACAGCAGTAGACCCGGCCTGGAGGCTCGGTGTGGCTTCCTGACGGACGCTCGCCGCGCCTCCAGGCTGTTCCAGGACCACGCGAACGACGGAAGGAAGCCCCATGACCGACATGGACGAGAACTCGCCCGTCTTCGCGATCGCGGTCGCCGCGGAGCTGGCGGAGATGCACCCGCAGACGCTGCGGCAGTACGACCGAGTCGGCCTGGTCGTGCCGGGGCGGACCCGTGGTGGCTCCCGTCGGTACTCGATGCGGGACGTCGTGCAGCTGCGCGAGATCGCACGGCTCGGCTCCGAGGGGGTGTCGCTGGAGGGCATCCGGCGGGTGCTGGAACTCGAGAACGAGAACAAGGCGCTGCGTGACCGGGTGCGTGAACTCGAGCGGGCGCTCGCGGACCAGCTGATCAGCCGACCGGGCGCGCGCGTGTTCGCGGCGACGGCGTCCGGAGCGGCGATCTCGCTGCGAGCTGGCGCCCGGCCGCAGCGGAACACGCAGATCGTGTTGTACCGCGGACCGCACTGACCGCGACCGGAGCGTCGCATGCACGGGGAACGCCCCGGCCAGCACTGCTGTCCGGGGCGTTCGTCGTGCTGGGTGTCAGGACTTCGGGGTCAGGGGGGAGTTGAG
>NZ_JBEHCD020000004.1:0-419198 GCF_040223925.2 Curtobacterium sp. WHRI 8282 | reverse complement strand
CTGCGTCAGCGACGCAGCGTCGCGCGCGCCAAGCGGTTGCCGATGAACTGGCCGAGCTGCACGATGACGACGATCGCCGCCACCGAGACGTAGACCACCCACCAGTCGTAGCGCTGCGAGCCGTAGGTGATCGCGTACTCGCCGAGTCCGCCGCCACCGATCAGCGCGCCCTGCGCCGTCATGTCCACGATGCCGATGTAGATGAACGTGTACCCGAGGATCAGGGGGCCGAGACCCTCGGGGATGAGCACCGTCAGCAGGATCGACACGGGGTGTGCACCCGAGGCCCGAGCAGCCTCGACGACGCCCGGGTCCACCGACAGCAGGTTCTGCTCGACGATCCGGGACACCGCGAAGGCCGCGGCCAACGAGATCGCGAAGGTCACCGCTGGGACACCGATCGTGGTCTGCACGACGACCCGTGACAGCGGCGCGATCGCGGCGAGGAAGATCACGAACGGGATCGGGCGGATCAGGTTCACGAACACGTTGAGCACCGTGTACGCGGTGCGGTTGCCGAGGACGTTGCCCGGCCGGGTCGCGTACAGCAGTAGGCCGAGCGCGAGGCCGATGACCCCGGCGATGACCAGCGAGATCAGCGACATCACGATGGTGTCGCGGATGGCGGCGAGGAAGACGTCGAACGTGTCGATCACGCTCTGGAACGAGTTGTTGTTCACGCGGCGGCCTCCTCGTCGGTCGTGACGCCGTCGGCGCGGAGTGCGGCGATCGCGGCGTCGATGGAGCCGGGCGCGCCGGACGCACCGGACGCACCCGACCCGCCGGGACCGCCTGGCCGGCCTGGCCCGCCGCTGGCGTCGCTCAGCTCGTAGGTGAGCGACCCGATCCGGCGCTCCCGGATCTCGCCGACCCCGCCGTAGACGAGCTCGGCGGTGACCCCGGCGGCGCGGAACGCGGCGTCGATGCGGTTCTGCAGCCCGGCCTCGTCGGTGATCTGCACCGTGACGAGCCGACCCGGGTGGCGGTCCCGCAGGCGCCGGAGCGTCTCGGGGGAGGGCCGGTCGTGCAGCGCGGTGCGGACGAAGCGCTGCGCGGCGCCGGTCTTCGGGGTCGAGAACACGTCGTAGACGTCCCCGACCTCGACGACCCGCCCCTGCTCCATCACGGCGACCCGGTCGGCGATCTGCCGGACGGCGTCCATCTCGTGCGTGATGACGATGATGGTGACGCCGAGCTCCCGGTTGACGCGGCGGAGCAGCGCGAGCACCTCGGACGTGGTCTCCGGGTCGAGGGCGCTGGTCGCCTCGTCGGCGAGCAGCAGGTCGGGCGATGCGGCGAGGGCGCGGGCGATGCCGACGCGCTGCTTCTGGCCGCCGGACAGCTGCTCCGGGTAGGCGTGGGCGCGCTCGAGCAGGCCCACGAAGTCGAGCAGCTCGGCGACGCGACGGTTCCGCTCGGCCTTCGGCACGCCGGCGACCTTGAGCGGGTACGCGACGTTGCCGGCGATCGTGCGGGACCGGAACAGGTTGAACTGCTGGAAGATCATCCCGATGTTGCGACGCGCCAGACGGCGGTCCCGCTCGGGGATCGCCGTCAGTTCGCGGCCCGCGACGGTCACCGTGCCGGAACTCGGCAGTTCCAGCGCGTTGACCAGGCGGACCAGGGTGGACTTGCCGGCACCGGAGTACCCGATGACGCCGAGGACCTCTCCCTGGTGCACGTCCAGGGAGACGTCCTCGACGGCCACCACGGTCTCGCCGGTGTCGGCGCGGCGGTAGTGCTTCGAGACGCCGCGGAGTTCGACGAGGACCGGCACTACTGCTTGGCCGCCTTCGCGTCCTGCTCGACCTGGGCGAGCTCGTCCTGCAGCTTCGAGGCGCTCTCGTCGCGGGCGACGGCCTCGGGCAGGTCCTTCGCGAAGGCCTTCTGCACGGCGTCGTCCTGGAACAGCTCCGCCAGCTCGAGGTAGGTCTTGTTGCCCTTGTCCTCGTCGCGGACGGCGAACACGTTCACGTACGGGGCGGCGCTCGCGCTCGAGGGGTCGTCCTGGTAGATCGCGTCCGAGATCGGCAGGCCGGCGGCTGTGGCGAAGTTGTTGTTCACGACGGCGGCGGCGACGGAGCCCTGCTGCAGCGCGTTCGCGGTCTGCGAGGCGTCGAGGGGCTGGACGTCGACCTTCTTCGTCTCGATGTCGTCCGCGGTGGAGAACGCCGAGCCGCCGTCCTTGAGCGTGATCAGGTCCGCCGCCTGCAGGATCAGGAGCGCACGGGCCTGGTTGATCGAGTCGTTCGGGATCGCGACCTTCGCGTTCGCGGGCAGCTCGGACGGCTTGTCGTACTTCGTCGCGTAGAGCGGCAGCGGGTAGACGGCGGTCGAACCGATCGGCTGCAGGTCGTCGTCGGAGGTGACGTTGTAGTCCGCCAGGTACTGGATGTGCTGGAACTGGTTGATGTCCAGCTGGCCGTCCTTGAGGGCGGGGTTCGGCAGCGAGTAGTCCGAGAAGTTCGTCAGCTTGACGGTGACGTTGAGCTTGTCCTTCGCGAGCTTCGTGTACGTGCTCCAGTAGCCGAGCGACTTGTCCGCGACACCGATCGTGACGGTCTTCGGGGCGGCGTCACCGGCGGCACCGGCGTCGTTGCTCCCGGAGCGGACGGCTCCGACGATGACGGCGACGACGATCGCCACGACGACGATCGCGGCGGCGACGATCCAGCCGATCGGGCGCTTGCCCTTCGGCTTCTCGGGCAGTGCGGGGGCTGCGGACATGCTGGTGCTCCTCGTGGGCCGTGCGTGTGGGGGAGCCGCGGTGGTCCGCGGCGTGGAGACGAGTGTGACGTGCGGTCCACCCCCGGGGCGAGTTCCGTTCCGCTGTGTTACATCGCCGCCAGCGCGCGGCCCGCTGAACCGTCACGGGGCACCTCGCGGTCCCGGTTGGTTGACTCGGACCGTGCGCAGCATCGAACTCGTCCTCGGTCCGGAGTCGGACGCCGCCGTGCGGTCCGCCTGGCAGGCCCTGATCGACGCCGACCTGCCGAGCCTCGGCCGGCACCCGTCGCCGTCGAACGCCCCGCACGTCACCCTGGCCGCCGGGGACACGCTGCCCGTGCCGGCGGGGTTCCGCACGTCGGTCCCGACCTCGATCCGGCTCGGCGGGTTGCTGCTCTTCCCCGCGGGTGCCGGTCGGTCGGTCCTCGTGCGCGCGGTGGTCGTCGACGCGGCACTCACGACCTTCCACGGCGAGGTGCACGCGGTCGCCCCCGGCGGCGTCGAGACGTCGGTGCCCGGGCACTGGTCGCCGCACGTCACGCTGGCTCGCCGGGTGCGTGACGAGGACCTGCCGCGCGCCGTCGCTGCGCTGCGCGCCGTGCCGCTGCCGGAGACGCTCGACGTCGGCGGCGTCCGGCACTGGGACGGCGAGACGCGGACGATCACGCCGCTCGCGTTCACGACCGACTAGCGGGGCACGCATCGGGTGCGTTCCCGCCTCTGGAACCAGGTTCCGGACACGGCACCGCGCGATCCCGTGGTGCCGTGTCCGGAACCTGGTTCCGGGGCACGGCCTGGAGGCCCGGCTCAGGTCCCGAGCACCCGCTCGCCGAACGCGGATGCGAACGTCCGCTCCGGGTCGGCCCGGGCGACGAGGTCGCGGAAGTCCGCCAGCCGTGGGTACAGCCCGGCGATCGCCGCGTGGTCGAGCGAGCTCATCTTGCCCCAGTGCGGTCGGCCGTCGAAGGCTGCGAGCCGGGACTCCAGGTCGGGCAGGAGCGCGGCGACCTCGGCCGGGTGCTTCTTCCAGGTGAACGCGATGCAGAGCACGTCCTCGCCCTGGGTCGGGCTGAGCCAGAGGTCGTCCGCCGCCATCGTCCGGAGTTCGCAGACGTGCAGGTGCGGCTGGAACCGGTCGGCGAGCCCGCGGAGCGCGTCGAGGGCGGCCGCCGCGTGCCGGAGCGGGACGAAGTGCTCGCTCTGCACCTCGGACCCGTGGCTCGGGACGGACCCGATCGGGAAGTGCGGCAGCCGGTCCCACCACGGGCCGACCGAGCCGTCGCGCGCGGTCCGGCGGTCGTCGCCGGGGGTGCCGGGCAGGCGGCGTGCGCCGGCCAGCGCTTCGGGCACCGGCACGTCCTCGGCGCCGTCGGGGACGCGTGACTTCACCAGGACCTCGGTGATCGCGTCGCCGAACACCGTGTAGGCGCACACCGAGTACGCGGCGGCGTGCACCTCGGCGACGTTCGCCGTGAAGGTGTCCCAGGGGATCGCGCCGTAGACGTCCTGACGCATCCGGTAGGCAGGTTCCACGTCGAGGGTCACCCGGGTCACGATGCCGAGCAGTCCGAGGTGCAGCACGGCACCGTCGAACGAGGGGTCCGTCCGGTCGAGAGTCCGGGCGGAGCCGTCCGGGCCGAGCACCTCGAACGCGCGCACCGCGGTGGCGAGCGACCCCAGTGTCGTGCCGGAGCCGTGGGTGCCCGTCGCGACCGCACCCCCGACCGAGATGTGCGGCAGGGACCCCGTGTTGTGCAGGGCGAACCCGGCCCGGTCGATGTCGGCCGCGACGTCGCCGTACCGGGTGCCGGCCCCGAGCGTGACGGTGCGGTGCTCGGCGTCGACGACCAGGTCGGTGGGGATGCCGGTCAGGTCGAGCAGGGTGCCCGCGGTGTCGGCGACGTCGTTGAACGAGTGCCGGGTGCCGAGGCCGTGCACCCGATCGGCGTCGGCCACGACCTGGGCGGCCCCGTCGATCGACGACGGGCGGACGACCCGTTCGGCCGTGTACGTGACCGTGCCGGACCAGTTGAGTTCGCTCGTCGTCGACCGCATGGCGCCCACCCTGCCACGCGGGCCGGAGACGGGAGCGGGCCGGGCGCCGGTCCCGTCACGGGTTCGGCGTCCGGCCCTGCTCGTCGGTCGGTGCGCGAGGCTCGTCGGTCAGTGCACGGGCGGGGGCGTCGGCGCGCCTTCGGGCACCTCGGGCCGGCGGACGAACACCGACGCCAGGATGCCGAACAGCGAGATGATCGCGCCGACCATGAAGGCGGTACCGACGCCCGACGCGGTGGCCACCTGGACCCCACGGGCACCGGAGCCCTCGACGGCGGCGGCCGCACCGATCGTCAGCAGCGTGACGAACAGGGCCGTGCCCGCCGCACCGGCGAGCTGCTGCGCCGTGCCGAGCACCGCGCTGCCGTGCGAGTACAGCTTCGGGGGCAGCCCACCGAGCGCCGCGGTGAACAGCGGCGTGAAGGTCAGGGCCAGGCCGATGCTCAGCACCACGTGCGCACCGAGGACGAACCACACGCTGGTGTCGACACCGACGGTGGAGAGTGCCCAGAGCACGGCGCTGACGATGATCGATCCGGGGATGAGCAGCACGCGCGGGCCACGGCGGTCGTAGATGCGACCGACGATGGGGGAGAGCAGGCCCATCAGCAGACCACCGGGGAGCAGCAGCAGGCCGACCTGCAGGACCTCGAGGCCGAGGACGCGCTCCAGGTAGATCGGCAGCAGGATGAGCGTGCCGAACATCGCCATGAAGCTCAGCCCCATCGCGACGATCGGCACCGTGAAGCCACGGGTGCGGAAGGTGCGCAGGTCGAGCAGGGCGCTGTCGGTGCGCTGCAGGCGCGTCTGCCGGACGATGAACACCGCGAGGGCGACGGCACCGACGACCAGGGCGGTCACCGGGACGAGCGGACCGGTCGTGCCGGCTTCGCCGATGCTGGACAGGCCGTAGACGATGCCGCCGAACGCGAAGGCGGAGAGCACGACCGAGACGACGTCGATCGGTGCCTTGCGCGGCGTCGAGACGTTCTGCACCTTGACCATGCCGAGGATGAGCGCCGCGATCGCGATGGGCAGCACGAAGCCGAACAGCCAGCGCCACGAGAACGCGTTGAGGATCAGGCCGGAGATCGTCGGGCCGATGGCCGGAGCGACCGAGATGACGATCGAGATGTTGCCCATGATGCGGCCACGGTGCGCGGGGTCGACGAGGGTCAGGACCGTCGTCATCAGCAGCGGCATCATGATCGCGGTGCCGCTGGCCTGCACGATGCGGCCGACGAGCAGGACGGTGAAGCCCGGCGCGAGCAGGGCGATCAGCGTGCCGACCGAGAACAGGCCCATCGCCCAGACGAACACCGGTCGGGTGTTGAAGCGCTGCAGCAGGAACCCGGTGATCGGGATGACGACCGCCATGGTGAGCAGGAAGCCGGTGGTCAGCCACTGGCCGGTCGCGGCGCTGATGTCCAGGTCGTCCATGAGCCGGGGCAGGGCCACGCCCATGATGGTCTCGTTGAGGATGACGACGAACGCGGAGACGAGCAGCAGCCCGATCACGAGTCGGGTCTCGGCAGCGGACGGCTGCGAGACGCTTCCCGTGCGGGGGGCGGAATCGACGGCCTGGGTCATGCGGGTGCTCCTGGTGGGTCACGACGGGTGGAACGGGTGTGGCGCAGGACGCGCAGACAGGCCAACTCCCTGAGTGGATGCGATTATTCCGCTTCGCTCCGACATCCGCAGGTGAACGATCGGTGCCGAGCACGCCGGGCGCCGGCACCGCTCCCACGCACGTCCGCTCAGTGCAGGATCGCGAACCCGTCGGCGTCCCCGTGCGGCACGACCGACCGCAGGGTGACGTCGGTCACGGTCGCTAACGGCGGCCCGGTGCGCAGGCACTCGACCAACGAGTCGACGGCGACCGAGGGTCCCTCCGCCTCGACCTCCACCGTGCCGTCCCAGAGGTTCCTCGCGTAGCCGACGAGGTCGAGCCCGTCCGCCTTCCGAGCGGTCCAGTACCGGAAGCCGACCCCCTGGACCGTCCCCGACACCACGGCATGCACCCTCGTCACCGTCGTCATGTCCTCCACGCTAACCGCGGCGGCCTCCCGGGAGTTTTCGGCCCCGTGACGATCTGTTTCCGGCTCGTGACGAGCGCACCGCGTCGGCAGTGATAGTGTCATCCCAACCCGAACACTTCGAGTCAGATTGACACTATCTCTTCCATGGACGAAGCAGGCATCCGCGTCGCGGTCTCCACCGTGATCGTCGCACTGCGCCCGCACCCCGACACCGGGGCCCCGGCGCTGTGGATGCCGCTCGTCCGTCGCGTCGCCGAACCGTTCGAGGGTTCCTGGGCGCTCCCCGGCGGCTGGGTCGGCGACGACGAGGGCCTCGAGGACTCCGCGGCCGCCCGACTGCGCGAGACGACGAACGTCCAGCCGCGGTACCTCGAGCAGCTCTACGCGTTCGGTGACGTCGGACGCTCCCCGAGCCGCGTGGTGTCGATCGTGTACTGGGCGCTCGTGCACCCGGACGAGGCGAACGTCGTGCCCGACGACTGGAACGTCCGGTGGTTCCTGGCCGACGAGCACCCGCCGCTCGCCTTCGACCACGACCGCATCGTCGAGTACGCCCTGTGGCGGCTGCGCAACAAGATGTCGTACTCGCGGATTGCGCAGGCGTTCCTCGGCGACCGCTTCACCCTCGCCGAACTCCGGGGCGTGTACGAGGCGGTGCTCGGCCGAGCACTCGACCCCGCGAACTTCCGTCGGCAGGTCGAGAAGACCGACGCGGTCCTGCCGACCGACGAGACCACGAGCGGGGGCCGGCACCGTCCGGCCCGGCTGTACCGCTCGAACCCCGACCTGGCCTACGCGGACAACGGCCCGCTGCAGACCGGGGCCGATCAGCACCAGCAGCGGAACCGATAGGAAACCCCGTGTCCATCGCCACGACGATCGAACTCATCTCCAACGGCAGGGCCGCCGGCAGCACCTGCACGCCCGACCTCGCCGTGCCGACGTGGGACTTCGACTCCCGCCCCGGGTACGGTCCGGGGTCGTCGATGTCCGACGTCATCCCGACGAGTGCCCCGCGCCAGGGTGTCCTGCCCGACGAGTACAAGACGGCCCCGACCGAGGAGCTCCACGAGCGCATCGAGCGGGCGAAGGCCACCCTCGGCGACCGGGTCGTCGTCCTCGGGCACTTCTACCAGCGCGACGAGGTCGTCCGGCACGCGGACTTCCTCGGCGACTCGTTCCAGCTCGCGAACGCCGCCCTGACGAAGCCCGACGCCGAGGCGATCGTGTTCTGCGGGGTGCACTTCATGGCCGAGACGGCCGACATCCTGGCGCGCGACGACCAGCGCGTGATCCTGCCGAACCTGGCCGCCGGCTGCTCGATGGCCGACATGGCCGACATCGACAGCGTCGAGGCGGCGTGGGCGGAGCTGACGGCGGTGTACGGCACCGAGCCCGACGCCGACGGCCGCGTCCCCGTGATCCCGGTCACCTACATGAACTCCGCCGCCGACCTCAAGGCCTTCTGCGGTCGGAACGGTGGCATCGTCTGCACCTCGTCGAACGCCGCGACGGTGCTCGAGTGGGCCTTCGAGCGCGGGCAGCGCGTCCTGTTCTTCCCCGACCAGCACCTCGGCCGCAACACCGCGAAGGCGATGGGCATCAGCACCGACCTGATGCCGATGTGGAACCCCCGGCTGCCCGGTGGGGGCAACTCCGCCGCGGACCTGCTCGAGGCGAAGGTCATCCTCTGGCACGGCTTCTGCTCGGTGCACCGCCGCTTCACCGTCGACCAGATCGACCAGGCCCGCCGCGAGCACCCGGGCGTGCAGGTCATCGTGCACCCGGAGTGCCCGATGGCCGTCGTCGACGCCGCAGACCACGCCGGCAGCACCGACCTGATCCGGAAGACCGTCGCCGCGGCCACCGAGCCGACCACCTTCGCGATCGGCACCGAGATCAACATGGTGAACCGGCTCGCCGCCGAGTACCCGCAGCACACGATCTTCTGCCTCGACCCGGTCGTCTGCCCCTGCTCGACGATGTACCGGATCCACCCGGGCTACCTCGCCTGGGTGCTCGAGGCACTCGTCCGCGGCGAGGTCCTCAACGAGATCGTCGTCCCCGCCGACGTGCAGGCCGACGCCAAGGTGGCGCTCGAGCGGATGCTCGCCGCCAAGCCGCGCGGCTGAGACGCGGACCCGACCGAACGAGGGAGACCACCGTGCACGTCGTCATCGTCGGGTCCGGCATCGCCGGCCTGACCGCAGCGATCCGCGCCAGTGCCCTGCACGACGTCACCCTGGTGACGAAGGGGGCGCTCGCCGACAGCGCCACCGCGTACGCCCAGGGCGGCATCGCGGTGGCGCTGGGCGCCGACGACTCCGCGGCGCTGCACCAGGCCGACACCCACGTCGCTGCGGCGGGCAGCGCCGACGCCCGGGCCGTCGAGGTCCTGTGCACCGACGGCCCGGCCCGCGTCCGCGACCTGCTCGCCCTCGGGGTGCCCTTCGACCGGTCGTCGGACCCGGCGACCCTCGACCGGTACGGCGACGACCTCGCGCGCGGGCGTGAAGCCGCGCACGGCCGGTGGCGCGTCGTGCACGCCGACGGTGACGCGACCGGAGCCGCCATCGAACGCACCCTCATCGCGGCGCTGCACCGCCGACACGTCACGATCCTGGAGCGCACGAGCCTGACCGACCTGGTCGTCCGCGGCGGCGTGGTCGTCGGCGTCGACGTCCTCGACCTGCTCGGGGAACCCCGCCGGCTCGACGCGGACGCCGTCGTCATCGCGTCCGGGGGAGCCGGACACCTGTACCGCGAGACGACGAACCCCCTGGTCGCGACCGGTGACGGGGTCGCCGCCGCCTGGCGCGCCGGCGGCGTCCTCGCCGACCTGGAGTTCGTCCAGTTCCACCCGACGCGGCTGGCCGTCCCCGGCGGCGGCCTGGTGTCCGAAGCCGTCCGCGGTGAAGGTGCTGTCCTGCGCGACGCCGCCGGGCACCGCTTCATGACCGACGTGCACCCGGACGCCGAGCTCGCTCCGCGTGACGTCGTCGCCCGGGGGATCGCCGCCGCGGTGCGCGACCAGGGCGGCGCGCCCGTGCTCCTCGACGCCACCGGCCTCGACCCTGGGTTCCTGGTCACGCGGTTCCCCGGACTCACCCGGGCCACCCGCGCCGCCGGGTTCGACTGGACCCGCGAAGGCGTCCCCGTCGCACCGGCCGCGCACTACTCGATGGGCGGCATCGCGACCGACGCCGAGGGCCGCACCAGCCTGCCCGGACTGCTCGCCGTCGGCGAAGCCGCCTGCACCGGGGTCCACGGCGCCAACCGGCTCGCCTCGAACTCCCTGCTCGAGGGACTCGTCTTCGCGGTCCGCGCAGCGGACGCGGTCGCCGCACCGCGACCCGGCCTGCTCCGCCTGCGCGGGGACGCCGGTCTCCACGTCACCAGCGTGCCCGGAGCGGCCGACGCGATCAGCGCCCCTCCCCACCTGCTCGGCCGTCACGCCGCTCCGCAGCGCGCCGGAACCGGCAGGCGTGGGCCCAGTCCGACCCTGCCTGGAGGCGCGACCCACCTCGACGACGACGGTGCCGTCCGGCAGGCGGTCCAGTCCGTCATGACGGACCGGGTCGGGCTGCTCCGTGACGCCGTCGGGCTGGCCAGCGCCCGCCGCGACCTCGACGCGCTGACGGCGCCGACCGGCGGCGGTGTGCGCGAGCACGAGGACCGTGCGCTCCTCGACCTGGCCCGACTCGTCGCGCTCGCCGCCGAGGCCCGCACCGAGTCCCGCGGGGCGCACGCCCGCACCGACCACCCCGACACCGACCCCACCGCCCCGGCGTCGTACGCCTGGGTCGCCGACCACCCCGACGAGCACACGGACGAACGCGCCGACGGCTCCGCAGCCGTCCCGCAGGAGGTACCCGCATGACCACCGACCCCGGCACCATCCCGCCGCACGCGCTCCGTCGCGTGATCGAGACCGCGCTCGAGGAGGACGCGCCCTGGGGCGACGTCACCAGCGAGACCCTGATCCCCGCGGAGGCGACCGCGACCGCGACCCTCGGCGCGCGCGAGCCCGGCGTGCTGAGCGGCGGGGCGGTGTTCGTCGCCGTGATGCACGCGGTCGACCCGTCGATCCAGGCCGTGGTGCACGTCGCCGACGGCACGCACTTCGCGGCGGGCGACGTCCTCGCGACCGTGACCGGGTCGGCGCGGGCCGTGCTGCGGGCCGAACGGGTCGCCCTCAACCTGGTCCAGCGGATGTCGGGCATCGCGACGACCACCGCGGCTCACGTCGCGGCCGCCGCGGGCACCGCTGCGCGGATCGTCGACACCCGGAAGACGACGCCGGGCCTCCGAGCACTCGAGCGGTACGCCGTCCGGTGCGGTGGCGGACACAACCACCGCACCTCGCTCTCCGACGCCGTGCTCGCCAAGGACAACCACCTGGCGGTGCTCCTGGCCGGCGGGATCGGCATCGGCGACGCGATCGCCCGGGCCCGCCAGCGGCTCGGGCACACCGTGCACGTGGAGGTCGAGGTGGACCGCATCGACCAGATCGAACCCGTCGTCGCTGCGGGGGTCGACACGATCATGCTCGACAACTTCACCCCGGACGAACTCGTGACCGGGGTCGGGATCGTCGCCGGGCGCGCGCTCGTCGAGGCTTCGGGAGGCGTGTCGCTCGACACCGTCGCGGCGATCGCGGACACCGGCGTCGACGTCATCTCGGTCGGGGCGCTCACCCACTCGGCGCGGGCCCTCGACCTCGGGCTCGACATCGACGTCGCGGTGCCCGAGCACGTCGCGGTGCCGACGGAGCACGTCGCGGTGCCCGTGCAGGACTAGTCGTGTTCTACCTGGACCGCGCCGCCACCACCCCGGTCCGCCGCGAGGTGCTCGAGGCGATGTGGCCCTACCTGACGGGGGTGTTCGGCAACCCCTCGTCGACGCACGGCGTCGGGGACGAAGCGGCGCGGGGACTCACCGCCGCACGGGCCGCCGTCGCCGGGGTGCTCGGGTGCCGGCCCGCCGAGGTCGTCTTCACCACCGGCGGCACCGAGGGGGCGAACACCGCGATCAAGGGGATCGCCCTCGCCGCGCCCCGCGGTCGGCACGTCGTCACGAGCGCCATCGAGCACGAGGCGGTGCTGGAGAGCTGCGCGTACCTCGCCCGCTTCCACGACTTCGACGTCACCGTGCTGCCCGTCGGGCCGGACGGCCGCGTCGACCCGGCGGCGCTGCGAGCGGCCCTCCGCGCGGACACCACGCTCGTCTCGATCGCGCACGCCGACAACGAGATCGGCACCGTGCAGGACGTGCCGGCGCTGGCGGCGGTGGCGCACGAGGTCGGGGCGCGGTTCCACACCGACGCCGTGCAATCCGCGCCCTGGCTGCCGATCGGTCTCGGGGCCCTGGGCGTCGACGCGCTGTCGTTGTCGGGGCACAAGCTCGGCGCCCCGAAGGGCACCGGCGTGCTCGCCGTGCGCTCCGGCGTCCCGCTCGAGCCGCTGCTGCACGGCGGGGGACAGGAGCGGGGGCGGCGGTCCGGCACCGAGGACGTGGCCGGTGCCGTGGCGGTGGCGGCCGCCCTCGGGCTGGCGGCGGAGACGGTGCGGTCGGGGGATGGCACCGCGACCACCGTGCGCGACGCGGTGCTCGACGGCGTGCTCGACGCGGTCCCCGGCGCGTTCGTCACCGGGTCGCGGGAGCACCGGCTGCCCGGGCACGCGTCGTTCTGCTTCCCGGGCGTCAACGGCGAGACCGTCCTGCTCGAGCTCGAGCGGCGCGACGTGGTGTCGTCGTCGGGCAGCGCCTGTGCCGCGGGCAGCACCGAGGCCTCCCACGTGCTCACGGCGCTCGGGATCCCCGAGGACGTGGCGCGCACCGCGCTGCGCCTGACGTTCGACGCGGCCCTGACGTCCGACGACGTCCCGGTCGTCGTCGGGGCCGTGGCCGACGCCGTGGCGACCGTCCGCGCCCTCGGCTGAGGTGTACTAGACGTTCTACTCCATCTCTGGGTACGTGTCCCCCCTTCTGCGGACAACCGATCTGCGTCAGAGTGTCGTCATGGCAAACGCGATGATGACCCGGACACGACGGGACGACCGCTTCCGAGCGGTGCAGCTCCTGCCGGCGCCGGCCACCCTCGTCGCGCTCGCCCTGGCAGCGCAGCACGACCTCGGCACGGCCCCGCTCGGGATCATCGCCGTGGTCGGAGCGCTCGCGACCGCCGGGAGTGCCCTGCTCCCGATGGTCCGGCCAGCCGCCGCCCACCGGTCGATGCCCGCACCGACCGAGACGGACCGGTACCGAGAGGACACCGAACACCCTTGAGGTCCACCACCGTGCGGTTCCCCTGAACCGAGCCGCGCGGTGGACCCAGACCGGATGTCGACCCCCTGATCGACGTCCGGCGCGGGGCGCGACGTTCCCCCTGTCGTCGTGTCCCGCCGTACACCGCGATCCCGCCGTGGGTCGACGTCCGCACCCCTGAGCGGCGTCGGTTCCCCTGCAGCCCACGGCGGGATCCGGTTCCCCGGTAGCGTCGTCGCATGCCCTCGTACCGCGTGACCCTGGCGATCGGTGCCCTCGCGCCCGGCACGGCACCGGACGCCGTCCTGCCCGCAGCTGCCGCCCTGGTGCGCGAACACGCCGTGGTCGAGGCCGAGGACGTCCGGCTGCTCCGTGGCGTCCCGTGCGCGGTCGTGCGCTTCGAGGCCGAGGACGACCGTGTCGCCGCGGCCGTCCGCGATGCCGCCGTCGACGGGCTGCGGGACGTGGTGGAGATCCGCTCCGACGTCGTCACCCGGCGCGAGGGCGGTCGCTGGATCCCGGTCGCCTGACGGCCTGGCGGTCGCCTGATCGTCAGACGGTGTGCGTCGCCGGCTCGGGGGTCCCCGGCCAGACGTAGTCCAGGTCGTCCGGCACGTCGGGGAACAGCTCCCGGTAGTGCTCCGGCGCCTTCTGCACGAGCTTCGACCGGTGCGAGACGTGCAGGGCCTCGTCGTCGTTCCACGGCGGGATCGGCACGTCGCCGCGCTCGTACGTCGCCAGGTCCTCCGGCACGCGGCCCAGGTCGAGCAGGGTCTTCTCGAGACACGTGTCGGCGTACCCGCGCTCGGCCCAGACGCGGCACGTGGCCTCCTGGTACGCCATCAGCGCCGGGCGGTAGCCGCGCCACATCGCCGTCACCGGGTGGTGCTGCCAGCCGTAGTCGGGGAGCGTCAGCGCTCGCATCACCTGCAGGGTCTCGACCCGCTGCTTGCCGAGCCGCCGGTCGTCGAGGACCTCGGCGGATGCCCGGAAGTCGGCGTACGGCAGGAAGGTCTGCATGGCGCGGACGCTACCCCGACCGACTGGCACCCGACACATGTCGTCACGAACGTGCCGCCCGCCCCGGCAGCGTGTGAGCATCGACCGCATGAGCGGAGAACTGGTCGTCGGCGTCAGTGGCAGCCCATCGGACCCCTCGCGGACCTCGACCCTGGTCGCGGCGACGGTGGCCCGGTTGGCCGAGGAGATCGACGGCGCCCGGACCGAGACGATCGAGATCGGGCCGCTGCTGGCCGACCTCGGAGCGGCGTCGGGTCGCGAGACGATGTCCGACCGCACCCGCCGGGCCCTCGAGACGGTGGAGGCCGCGGACGTGCTCGTCGTCGGCAGCCCGGCCTTCCGGGCGGCCTACTCCGGTGCCTTCAAGCTGTTCTTCGACTGGGTCGGCCAGTACGACCTCGTCGACACCCCGGTGCTCCTGACCGCGACCGGGGGCAGCGATCGGCACGCCCTGCTCGTCGAGCACCAGATGCGCCCGCTGTTCGGGTTCTTCCAGTCCACCACCCTGCCGCTCGGGGTGTTCGGGAACGAGCGGGACTTCACCAAGCGCGAGGGTGGCTACGACATCGCGAGCGTCGACCTCGAGCTCCGCATCGACCAGGCCGTGCGCCGGGCCGTGCCGCTCATCCGCGGCGGCTTCGCCACCGCCGGCCTGACCGACGTGCGGCGCCCCGCCGAGTTCTGATCGGCGTGCGCGCGCCCGGCTCTTCCGGGCGTACCTGGTGCTTCCGGGCGTACCGGGTCGGAACTTCTCATCAGGTACGCCCGGAACCACCTTGCATCGCGCGTGCGATGGGAAGGAACGGGCGCGAGCCAGCGTGACCAGATGGCGGACTGGAGGCCCGTGGCGACGCCGCCACGGGCCACCAGTCCGCCCGCACTGCACGGAGACCGCCGGCGCGTCCCGGGTACCGGCGGCGTGGGTCCGGTCCGCCCGCGGCTCAGCCGAGCAGGGACGCGACGTGCGCGACCGCCAGGCGGTAGCCGTCGGCGCCCGCGCCGGCGATGACCGCCGTCGCGGCGGTGGCGACGTGGTCGACGTGGCGGAACGGCTCGCGCTTCCACGTGTTCGACAGGTGCACCTCGACGACGGGGACCCACAGGGCCTCCACCGCGTCGTGCAGCGCGACCGAGGTGTGCGCGTAGGCGGCGGGGTTGATGACGACCGCGGCGAAGTCGTCCAGCGCCTCGTGCAGCCACTCGACCAGCTCGCCCTCGCGGTTCGTCTGGCGGAAGTCGGCCTCGAGCCCGTGCACGGCCGCCTCGGTGTGCACGATCGCCTCGATCTCGGCGAGTGTCACGGTGCCGTACTGCTCCGGGTCGCGGCGCCCGAGGATGTCGAGGTTCGGGCCGTTGAGGACGAGGATGCGCGACGCGTCGGTCATGGGCCGAGCGTAGCGAACCGGGGGAGCGATGCGCGGCTCGGACGATGCATGCGCTGGCTATGTGAACGGTCACAAATCGGTGTAACGTCTCCGTCCGGGTCGGCAGAGTTGTCGACTGCAACACACTGACGTGGAGATGTGAATGGTTCTCGCTGCAGCGAACGAAGGGATCCGGCTCGACTTGGGCTGGGTCGACTACCTGATGATCATCGTGTACTTCGCGGTCGTCATCGGGATCGGGTTCACCGCCCGCAAGCAGGTCCGGACGAGCATGGACTTCTTCCTGTCCGGGCGCTCGATGCCGGCGTGGATCACGGGCCTGGCGTTCGTGTCCGCGAACCTCGGTGCGACCGAGATCCTCGGCATGGCGGCCAACGGTGCCCAGATCGGCATGGCCACCCTGCACTACTACCTCGTCGGCGCCGTGCCCGCGATGGTGTTCCTCGGCCTCGTGATGATGCCGTTCTACTACGGCTCGAAGGTGCGCTCCGTGCCGGAGTTCATGCTGCGCCGCTTCGGCAAGGCGCCGCACCTGGTGAACGCGATCGCGTTCGCGGTGTCGAACGTGCTCATCGCGGGCATCAACCTCTACGCGATGGCCATCGTCATCGAGGCCATGCTCGGCTGGCCGGAGTGGCTGGCGATCATCGTCTCCGCCGGCTTCGTGCTCGTCTACATCACCCTCGGCGGGCTCTCGAGCGCGATCTACAACGAGGTCATGCAGTTCTTCGTGATCATCGCGGGGCTCATCCCGCTGACGATCGTCGGTCTGCACCGCGTCGGCGGCTGGGACGGCCTGTCGAAGGCCATCACCGAGACCCAGGGCGTGCAGCACCTGCAGGCCTGGGCCGGCACCGGCTTCGGCGACGTCACCAACCCGATCGGCGCCAACTGGCTCGCCATCGTGCTCGGCCTGGGCTTCGTGCTCGGGTTCGGCTACTGGACCACGAACTTCACCGAGGTGCAGCGCGCGTTCTCGGCGAAGAACATGTCCGCGGCCCGCCGCACCCCGCTCATCGCCGCGATCCCGAAGCTCTTCATCCCGGCCATCGTCGTGATCCCGGGCCTCATCGCCGCGGCCGTGGTGGGCAACCAGTTCGCCGACGGCACGCTGACCTACAACGACGCGATCCCGAAGCTCATCCAGATGTACCTGCCGACCGGTGTGCTCGGCATCGCGGTGACCGGCCTGCTGGCGTCCTTCATGGCCGGCATGGCGGCGAACGTCTCGTCGTTCAACACCGTCTTCACCTACGACATCTGGCAGCGCTACATCCGCCCGAACATGCCCGACCTGCACTACCTGAAGACCGGCCGCTGGGTCACCGTGGTCGGCGTCGTGGTCGGCATCGCGACCGCGTTCATCGCGGCCCAGGCGTCGAACATCATGACGTACATGCAGACGCTGTTCTCGTTCTTCAACGCACCGCTGTTCGCCGTGTTCATCCTCGGCCTGCTGTGGAAGCGCATGACGACGCAGGGTGCGCTCTGGGGCTACGTCCTCGGCATCGTGACCCCGACGATCACCTGGATCGCCTACCTGGTGAACCCGGACCTGTTCGCCACCGCGACCGCGGAGACCCTGTACGGCGCGATCATCTCGTTCGTCACCGTGCTGATCGTCGGCTTCGTCGTCTCGATGCTCACCAAGCCGAAGGACGAGAAGGAGCTCGGTGGGCTCGTTTACGGCGTCGGCAAGATCGACCTGCACGGCGACTCGGTCGCGACGGACACCGCCTGGTACCGCTCGCCCGCCCTGCTCGGCACTGTCGCGCTCGTGCTGTGCGTCGTCCTGTACCTCCCGTTCCTCTGATCCGCGAAGGAGACCACTTCTCATGAGTGACACCACCACCCCCGGCGCGATGACCGAGGAGCAGAAGGCAGCCCTCGTCCGCTCCACCCGCCGACTCGACCTGCGCCGCATCCTCGGCGGCCTGTTCGTGCTCTACGGCGTGATCACGACCATCGTCGGGATCGTGCACTGGAACACCGACCCCGAGAAGACCGGCGGGATCCACATCAACCTGTGGGTCGGGATCTCGCTGCTCGTCGGCGGCGGCCTGTTCTTCCTCTGGGACCGCCTGAACCCGGTGCCCGCCGAGGACATCATCGGCCAGGCCGAGGCCGAGTCGCACCAGCGTGCCGCTGGCGAGGGACGCGAGCTGGCCTGAGGCTGCTCGGGGCGGGCGTCCCCGGCCTGACACGGAACGACGAAGTCGCTGTCGGACGACAGCGACTTCGTCGTTTCCGGCCTGGGCTGCGCACGTCTTGACCGGAGCCGAGCACGGCGGGTAGCATTGATATGTCGATCGGGTGCTGCTCGGTCGAAAGTGATCCTCGGATGTCCTGCAGCCAGCGCGGGCCCGAGGATTTGCGCTTTCGGGGGCGTGCGTCAGGAAACCAGGATCGGGCTCGTCAGTCCGTGGTCCCCGGCGAGGCCGGCAACATGAGCCCCGCAGGCGATGTCGGCCAACGCGAGGAGCGGCTCTTCGGACGGGTTGAGGTGCTCGAACCGCACTCCATGACCGACTCCACGATCGCGGAGCGCATCGAACATCGCCCGGTCATCCTTGTCCCGGGCGGGTCCGCGCGTCTCGAGGACCACGTGGCCGACCTTCCGCAGCTCGAGTTCGTGCACGAGGCGTTCGATACACCGTCTTCGCCGACGTTCCGTCCGTGCCACGGCGCCGTCGTACCGGACCACGATGACGGTCACCGCACGCCGGAGGAGATCGAGCCACGAGATGCGCTGAGCTGGCAGCGCCTCGTACCAGTGCAGCTTCCGCATGCGCCGAGGGGTCGCCCGTCGAACCGCCTCGCGAGCTTCTTCCTCGCCGTTGATCCGCATGATCACCGCGGCGAGGACGTACGCGGTGTGGTCCCGCCCACCACCCGGTTCTGACTCGTCCACGAAGGCCCGCATCACGCCAGCATATTGTGTACCGGTTGGTTCCCCCACGAAACGGTTGCGCGCTGCTCCAGGTGGGTCCAGGTTGAGCGTGACGAAAGGAACCGCCATGGACACGATGGTCTTCATCAACCTGCCCGTCACGGACCTCGAGCGCTCGAAGGCGTTCTACGAGGCGCTCGGGTACTCGATCAACCCGGCCTTCAGCGACGACACCGCGGCGTGCGTGGTGGTGTCCGGGTCGATCTCCGTGATGGTCCTGACGACGGCGAAGTTCGCCGAGTTCACCGACAAGACGATCGCCGACGCCGACACGATCGAGGTCATCAACTCGCTCAGCGCCCCGTCGAAGGAGGATGTCCACCGCGTCGTCGACGCCGCGGTCGCTGCCGGCGGCACCGAGGACCGGCCGGAGATGGACCTCGGCTTCATGTACCAGCGGAGCTTCACCGACCCGGACGGACACCGCTGGGAGTACGTCTGGATGGACGAGCAGGCGACGCAGGACGGCCCGCCCGCCGAGTGAGCCAGGCGCTGTCGGCGGCGCCCGCCAGGATGGACGCATGAGCACCGAGCCCGTCGACGCCCCGTCCGTGCCCGACCTCGTCACCGGCGACGACGGCCTCGCCCGGCCGGTCTGGGCGTCGTCGGACGAGCTCCTGCGCGAGTACTACGACACCGAGTGGGGCATGCCCGTCCGCGACGAACGCGGGGTGTTCGAGCGGCTCTCGCTCGAGGCGTTCCAGTCCGGTCTGTCGTGGCGCACGATCCTCGCGAAACGACCGGCGTTCCGTACCGCCTTCGCCGACTTCGACGCCGACACCGTCGCGGCCTTCGGCGAGGACGACGTCGCACGGCTGATGGCCGACGCCGGGATCGTCCGGAACCGCGCGAAGATCCTCGCGACGATCACCAACGCGAACGCCACGATCGCCCTGCGGCAGGACGGCGGGCTCGCCGACTTCGTGTGGTCGTTCCGGCCGACGACCACGCCCGAGCCGCGGTCCTCCGCCGAGGTCCCGACGAAGTCGGACGAATCCCTTGCCCTGTCGAAGGCACTGCGGAAGCGCGGCTTCGCCTTCGTCGGACCGACGACGATGTACGCCCTGATGGAAGCGCTCGGCATCGTCGACACCCACCTGATGGGCAGCCACCGGCGCGGGACCTCCGGCGTCTGGAGCTGACGGGCAAGCCAGCGAGTACGAGAACGGGAACGGGAACGCCGGGACTATGGTCGCGACATGGCCGACGACATCCGGATCGCGTTCCTGCTGTTCCCGCACCTGACCCAGCTCGACCTGACCGGTCCGGCGCAGGTCCTCAGCCGCGTGCCCGGCGCACGGGTCGAGTACGTCGCGGCGACGCTCGACCCGGTGCCGAGCGACTGTGGCCTGTCACTCGTCCCGACGACCACGATGAGCGAAGCCCGAGCGGCGGACGTGCTCGTGGTGCCCGGTGGTGACGGTGCCTTCGACGCGATGCTCGACCCGGACGTCGTGGCCTTCGTGCGGCGCCAGGCCGAGCACGCGACGTGGATCACGTCGGTGTGCACCGGCGCCTTCGTGCTCGGTGCCGCCGGGCTGCTCGCCGGCAGACGCGCGACGACCCACTGGGCCTCGAAACCGATGCTCGAGGCCTTCGGAGCGCAGCCGGTGGACGCCCGGATCGCCCGGGACGGCGCCGTCGTCACCGCCGCCGGCGTGAGCGCGGGCATCGACATGGCGTTGTGGCTCGCGGCCGAGCTCGCCGGACAGTCCGCGGCCGAGGCGATCCAGTTGCAGATCGAGTACGACCCGCAACCGCCGTTCGACCACGGATCGGCCGAGCGTGCAGACGCCGTCGTCGTCACCCGGGCCCGCGCAGCAGCCGAGAAATCGCGCGGCGCGAGGGTGACCCGCGCCGCCGCAGCCGTCCTGCGCTGACGCGGACCTTCGGACGGTCACGAATCCCCGCTGGCCTCCGCCGAGTGGTCACGACACGTCGATCCGGGCGTGGCCAGTCGACACTTCGTGACCGCTCGGGGCCATGCACGCGGGGTGTTGTGACCGGGCGGACCCGAGCCGCCGCGTCAGCCGCAGCAGCCGCAGCAGCCGCCGCCGCGGGCTAGACCAGCGGCTTCCGCATCTGCGCCGACGTCACCTGGTACCCGAGCGCCGCGTAGAGCTCCTGCGCCCCGGTGTTGTAGCCGAACACGTTCAGCCCGATGCTCGTCGCACCGTTCTCAGCGGCGGCGCGGTGTCCGAGTTCGAGCGCCCGACGCGCGTGCCCGCGGCGCCGGCGTGCCTCGTCGATCTCGACGTTGAACACCCACCAATCGGTGCTGCCCGGCGTGAGCGGTCCGATCCACAGGTACCCGATGACGGTGTCGTCCTGGTCGATGACGTCCCACACGAGGTGCCCGTCGGCGGGAGACCCGCCCGGGAACCAACGGTCCCGCGACTGCTGTTCGTTCGCCTCGGCCTGCTCGCGGGTCTCGCCCGCCTGCATCCGTGACTCGACGTACTCGGCCATCGTGCGCCGGAGCCAGGCCGGGAGGCGCGTGGCCGGCATCGGTGCCAGCCGCGTGTCCGTCATCGGTTGCCCTTGGAACCCCGGCTCGGCTTGCCGCGCATCTTGCCGCGACCGGGCGTGGGTCCCTTGCCGGTGTTCGACTTCTTGCCGCTGCCGGACTTCCCGCTGCCGGGCGACTTGGCCTTGGCCTTGCCGCCGGCGGAGCCGCCCTTGGAGCCCGGCGCGCCCGACCCACTCGACGAACCGGACGCACCCTTGGCAGCCGACCCGGCCTTGGCGCCGCCACGAGCCGGACGCGAGCCGTCGTCGTCGTCGCGATCCGTGCCTCCCGGCTGGCGCGAACTGTTGGCGGTCCGTCCGCGCACCACGCCGATGAACTCCTCGGTGGTCTCGGTGGCGTCCTCGTCCCGCCAGACCAGTGCGATGCGCGTGCCCTCGGCGTTCATGAGCGGACGACCCACGAGGTCCTTGCGGCTGGCGGCGCGGAACAGCGACTGGGGGAGCACGACGACGCCGACGTTCGCCTCGACCAGGTCGAGCGATCCGTCGATGTCGGCCGGAACCGGGCCGGCGTCGATCACGTGGACCTCGGCGTCGCCGAGGTCGACCTCGGCGAGTTCGGCGAGGGGGGAGTCCTTGGGCATCGCGACGACGGCCGTTTCGGTCCAGAGCGGGATGGCCTTGTGCTGCTCGGACACGGGCATGCGTGCGAAGACCATGTCGGCCTCGCCCGCCAGCGTGTCGTCGACGTCGTCGGCGCCGATCGGCCGCAGCCGGAGCTCGACGGAGGGGAAGCGTTCCCGCCAGACACGGGCCCACTTTGCGGGGGAGACCCCCGGCACGAAGGCGATGGTGAGAGCCGCGGTCATGCAGACGAGCATAGGGGCCGTACCCTTGTCCTCATGGCGCAGGAACAGACCATGAAGCCCGAGACGGCTGCGAAGAAGCTCGGCATCTTGCTGACGGCCGCTCCGGAGTCCTTCCAGAGCGCTCCCCTCACGCGGACCGCCTTCGACGAGCTCCGGACCGAACCCCCGACCTGGCTCGAGGACCTCCGACGCGACGGCCCGCACCCGCGACCCGTCGTGGCGCAGAAGCTCGGGATCTCCATCTCCGGCCTGAGCCGTGCGGGGATCGACGACGCACTGACGACGGCGGACATCAAGACGCTGCTCGAGCAGAAGCCCGAGTGGCTCGTCCGTGAGCGTGCGACGCAGGCCGCCGTGCACGCCGAGAACGCCCGCGTGAAGCAGGAGCGCGCCGCCAAGGCCGCTGCCCGCGCCGAGGACTGACCCCACCCCGCACCACTCCGCCGCACCGAGGACGCCCCACGTGCACGAGACCGTCGCCGACGCCATGCTCGTCGTGCCGCAGTTCGCGTCGGTGTGCTGCATCGTCGGTGACCGCTACCGACCGCGCCCGGGCGTGATCGTGCCGGCGGGCGTGATGCTCGTCGCGATGCTCATGCCCGTCGTCGACGCCGGTGCGGTGTGGACCCTGTTCGCCGGGACCCTCCTGCTCCTGCTCGCGCCGTTGCCCGTGATGCGTCGCCGCCGCGCCGACGGTCGCCGTGCGGAGCCGATGGACGTCCACCGCGCGCTCTCCGCCGTCGTGATGGCCGGGATGCTGCTGATGGGTCACGCCTCGGGCGTCGCCGGCGACCACGCCGGGCACGGCATCGCCCTGTCCGCGGTGCTCGGCGCCGGCGTGATCGGCTACTGCGCGTTCAGCGGCTGGCTGCTCCGGTACGAGTGGGGCCGTGAGGACCGGCGGGCCGTCCGCAGCGGCGAGGTCTTCGCGATGACCGTCGCCGTGGTCGGCATGATCCTGGCGATGTAGCGGAGCCCGCCCCGGCGGTCGCGGCCCCCGCAGCCGGTCCGTCGAGTCCGTCAGTCGCGCGCGGCGCCGTCCGCCCGGGCATCCGCGTGCGTCACCCGCTGCTTCGCCGCCTGGATCGTGTCCTTCGGCACCGGCGGCACACCCCGCCGGATCCCGCGCAGGCCGACGACGAACAGGACAGCGGTCACGATCGCGAACACGACGAACGTGATCCCGGTCGCCGCCCACAGCGGCAGCGCCAGGGCGAGCAGCGCCACCGCGAAGCCGGCCAGCGCGACCAGGGTGGTCAGGGCGAACCCGACGGCCACCCCGGTGAGCACCAGCCCGGTCTTCGCACCGCTCGCGCGCTCGCCGATCTCGCGCCGCGCCGAGGCGACCTCGTCACGCACTGCCCGCAGCACCGGCTCGAGGGCCTTCTGCACGAGTCCCGCGGTCACCGTGTCGCGGAACGACGGCCGTCCGGGAGCGGTGGTGTCGTCGTGGTCGGTGCTGCTCATGGGGTCTCCTGTCCGGGCGCGGCGGTCCGCGTCCCCTGACGGGACGCGACCGGTCCGATGATCGTCACGCCGGCTCGGATGCGCCCGGTGCGTTCCCAGGTTGCGCGACGGACGGGAGGCCCGCCCCGCGTCGACGACGCTGGACGGGCCTCCCGGGTGGTCGGGCCCAGGGCCCTACTCGGTGACCTCCTCGAGGTCGTCGATCCCACGGGCGGCGGCCGCTGCGCGGCGGGCGCGCATCGACGGCGCGGCGAGCGCGGCGAGCACGGCCACGACCGCCACGCCGGTGCACGCCCAGAACCCGATGGTGAACGCGTCGTCGGTCGGCAGTCCCTGCGGCGTGCTGTGCGAGGTGATCAGCGCTGCGATGACGGCGGTGCCGACGCTCGAGCCGATGGTGCGGACGACCGTGTTGGCGCTGATGGCCTCACCGGTCTGGTTCGCGGGGACGCTCTCGATGATCGCGTTCGAGCAGGCGGCGAGGGCCATGCCGATGCCGATGCCGGTCAGGACGCCGGAGGCCACCACCTGCCACAGCTCGGCGTGTGCGATCGCCGGCAGCACGAACGCGGCGACGATGGCGAAGCCGCCGATGAGCATCGGCGGCTTCGGGCCGACCTTGCGCACCAGGATGCCCGCGATGGGCCCGGCGACGACCATCATCACGACGGTCGGCAGCAGGAAGAGACCGGCCTGGGTGACGTCCTTGCCGAAGCCGTAGCCGAGCGCCGTCGGGAGCTGCAGGAGCGTCGGCACGAGGACGAAGGTGCCGAACATCGCGAACCCGAAGACGAGTGCGACGACGTGGGCGGTCCAGACCCCGCGGACCGCGAAGAGCCGGACGTCGATGAGCGGCTCGGCGACCCGGAGCTCGACGAGGACGAACACGACCAGTGCGACGGCGCCGAGGACCAGCAGGCCGATGGTCTTGCCGTCGCCCCAGCCCCAGGTCTCGCCCTCGCTGACGGCGAGCAGGATCGCGACGAGCGACACCGCCAGGACGAACGTGCCGGCCATGTCCAGGCGGCCGGGCTTCCGCACCGGGGACTCCGGCATGCCGAAGACCGCGCCGAGCAGTGCGATGACGACGAGCACGGCGGGGAGCCAGAACAGCCAGTGCCACGACAGGTGCTCGACGATGGGTCCGGCGGCGACGATGCCGACACCGGCACCGATGCCGAAGATCGCGGACAGCAGGCCGATCGTGACGCTGACCTTCTCCTTCGGCAGCTCGTCACGCACGATGCCGATCGACAGCGGCATCACGGCTCCGGCGGCACCCTGCAGCGCGCGTCCGACGATGAGGACGCCGAGGTTCGGTGCGAGGGCGGCGAGCACGGCGCCGACGAGCAGGATCGACAGCACCACGATCAGGACCTTGCGCTTGCCGATCATGTCGCCGAGGCGACCGAGGATCGGCGTGAGCACCGAGGCGGAGAGCAGGTAGGCGGTGAGCACCCAGCTCGTCGCACTGGTGGAGGCGCCGAGGTCCTGCCCGATGGTCGACAGCGCCGGGGCGACGAGCGACTGCAGGACGGCGAAGGACAGGCCGCCGAGGGACAGGTAGACGATGATCGCCGTGCTGTTCGGCCGGCGTCCGTCGGTGGTGGGGTGCGAGCCGGTCCGTGGGCTCTGCATGGTGTCGGTCATCGTGCTCCGTGTCGTCGTGGTCGTCGATGTAAACAATTGCTGACATGACGAGCGTACGCGCTCGGGGGAGCATGTCAACGCTTGCTTACATCCCTGTGAGGACCGATAGGCTGCGCTCCATGAGCAAGGACGCCGCGGCCACCCGACTCCTGCTCGTGCAGGCCGCCCGGCGTCGGTTCGCCTTCGACGGGTACCGCGGGACGACGGTGCGCGACATCGCCGGGGACGCCGGGGTGAACGTCGCCCTCATCAACCGGTACTTCGGCTCGAAGGAGGGGCTCTTCCGCGCCTGCCTCGACCGGGTCGTCCGCGACCTGGGGGCCGAGGAGACGAGCCAGCAGGGCCTCGAACGGGCGCTGACCGGCATCATCACGCACATCGTGCGGGCCCCGACCGACGACGACTCACTGCAGCTCATGCTCCTGCTCCGGTCCTCCGGCGACGACGGCGCCGATGCCATCCGCCGTGAGACGCTGCGCCGGTACGCCGAACGGCTCGCGGGCACGGTCGGCGGCGCGGGGTCCGAGGAACTGCTCGTCCGTGCCGAGATCGCGCTGGCGGTGGTGCTCGGGATGTCGATGCTCCGTCAGTCCACCGCGGTGGAACCGCTGGCATCCGCCGACGACGCCGTCGTGTCGGCCGCGCTCGAGGACGCCCTCCGCGCCCTGCTCGCGCCGCCGCGGTAGCGTCGAGCCGTGTCCGACCGTCCCGCACGTCGCCCCGACCCCGCTCCGCGCCTCGACGAGGTCGACGAGCGCATCCTCTGGACCCTGTCGGCCGACGCCCGGATCCCGAACAACCGGCTCGCCGCCGCCGTCGGCATCGCGCCGTCGACCTGCCTGGCACGGGTCCGCGCGCTCGAGGACGCCGGGGTGATCCGCGGCTACCGGGCCGAGGTGGACGTCGCCCGGCTCGGGTTCTCGATCGAGGCGATGGTGTCCGTCCGGGTGCACGCCGCGGCCCGCCACGAACTGCGGGACTTCGCCAAGCGCCTGCTGCGGGTGCCCGTCGTGCAGGACGTGTCGTTCCTGGCGGGGGACAAGGACTTCCTCGTGCACATCGCGTGCGAGTCGACCGAGCAGCTCCGCGACTTCGTCGCCGACGAACTCAGCGGCGACCCCTCGGTGGCGACGACGCAGACGAACATCGTGTTCGAACGCCTCGTCGCCGACCGGGCCACCCAGGGCCGCTCGTTCGACGAACTGCGGCGCTGGCGGGCCTGACGCGCGGAACCAGGGTCAGCGCTTCCGGGTCATCGGGATGTGCGGGATGCGGTCCTCCAGGTACTCGTCGCCCGAGCGCACGAAGCCGAAGCGGCCGTACCACTGCTCCAGGTGCGACTGGGCACCGAGGGCGATGCTCGGCGAGCGGGACTCGGCGATCGCGGCTTCCATGAGCTGCGCGCCGAGTCCCTGGCCGCGGGCGTGCTTCGCGGTGGCGACCCGGCCGATGCGCTCGGTGCCGTCGGGCTCGCGGAGCAGGCGGAGCGTCGCGTCCACCGAACCGTTGCCGGCCCAGAACTGCACGGTGCCCGGCTCGAGGTCGCGGCCGTCGATGTCGCCGTACGCGGCCTCCTGCTCGACGACGAAGACGTCCTGGCGGAGCCGCAGGATCTCGTGCAGCGTGACGATGTCCAGGTTGCGGGTCGGAGCGTTGAAGATCGAGACCACGGACGGCCCTTCCTGAGAATTTCTTCCGAAACAGGGTGTGTTCCGGACCGGATCGGCGTACATTGCCGGTCAACCACTCTACGTGCGCAGCCGAGATCAGGAGGTGAGCGCATGGACCACCCGTTGCGCGCACCCTGGCGCGCCGCACTCCGCATCGTCCTGCTGGGCGTCGGGACCCTCGCCGCCCTGGTGCTGCTGTCCCTGCTGCTCGGCGCGCGACCGGCCTCCGCCGCGACGACCTCGGCCGTCCCGACCGAGCAGCGCGGCCTCGTCGGCAGCGTCGTGGACGGCGTCGGTGGCACCGTGCAGGGCGTGACCGGCGAGGTCGGCAAGGTCGTCGGCGGCGTGACGGCTCCCGTCCGCAAGGCCGTGGCACCCGCACCTGCACCTGCACCTGCTCCTGCTGCGCCCGCACCTGCTGCGCCCGCTCCGGCCCCCGCACCCGCACCCGCTCCGGTGCCCGCGGCGCCCGCACCTGCCCCGGCTCCCGCGGCCCCCGCCGCGCCGTCGAGCCCCGCTCCGGTCGCGACCACCCCGGCTGCCGCGCCCACCACGACCGCCCCCGCGGCCGGCCCGGCCACGCGCCCGGTGCGACAGGTCGTCGACCAGGTGACCAGTGCCTCCCGGCCGGTCACCGACACCGTCGCGAACGTCCTGCGCCCCGTCACCGGCACCGTGGAACGCGTCACCGACACGCGCCCCGTGACCGCCGTCGTCGACACCGTCGACGACGTGGTCGGCAGCGTCCCGGTGGTCGGCACGGTCCTCGGTGACGACACCCTCGGCACCGTCACCGGCCCGGTCACGGGCCTCGTCGACGACACGCTCGGCTCGGTCGGCACGACCGTGGGCACCGTCCCCGACGTGGTCGGGGGCGTCGTCCCGTCCGTCGGCGGCACCCTGCCAGGAGGCACGGCCCCCGTCGTCGACGTCCCCGCGCTCCCGGTGGGCGGCGGTTCGAACCCGTCCGCCGGGCCCGTCCCGTCGGTGCCGGTCGCGAACGCCCCCGTCCGGCCCGGAACGGTCCCCGCGCAGGGCACCTCGGCGCCCGCACGCGCCGTCGCCGCCGATGCCCTGGGCCACCGCTCTGCCGGGCTCCGCCCGTCGGAGCCGGTCGTCGCAGTCGCCACGACGGTCACGGTCGGCCCGCTCGCCGCGGCCGTCGAGGCGCAGGACGCGACCCTCGGTGGGCGCGCGCTGCTCGTCCCCGCGGACGGCGAGGGCCACGGGCTCCCGTTCGACGGAGCCGACGCCGGTGTGCTCGGCGGCAGTGCCTCCTCGACCTCCGGCGGCGCAGCAGCCGTCGGCATCGTCGGCTCGACCGACGACATCGTCTCCCTCGCCGCGGGGTCTCGCGGCACGCTCGCCGACGACGCGGTCCCCGCATCCGTCGTCGGCGAGCACGACGTCGCCCCTGACTGAGATCGGTGCGCCTGTCCGCCACGGCAGGCACGCACACATCCCGGCTGCGTCCGCGGTCGGTGACGATCTCGATCAGGGAGTACGACCATGAACAAGTACGTCTCCAGAGGGCTCTGGTTCGCCCTCTTCGTCGGCGGGCTCACGCTCGGCGGCACGGCTGCGGCGAACGCGGCCACGACATCCGGTGCCGACGGCATCGTCTCGGGCACGCAGGTGGCCCCCGCCGTGGACGCCCCGGTGTCCCTCGGCGGCAACGCGATCGCCGTACTCGGCGACGCAGTGTCGACGGCGACCGGGTCCACGCCCGCCGCTCCGGCTCCGGCTCCGGCCACGACCGCTCCTGCCCCCAGCACCTCGGGCGAGGACGGCACGCTCTCGGGCACCCAGGTGGTGCCGGACGTCGCGGCACCAGTGACGGTCGGCGGCAACGCCGTGGCCGTCGCCGGTGACGCCGTCTCGGCCGCCGCACCCGCGGCAGCTCCGGCACCTGCAGCACCGGCTCCGGCTCCGGCTCCGGCGCCTGCCGCGCCTGCCGCTCCGGCTCCGAGCACCTCGGGCGAGGACGGCACGGCTTCCGGCACCCAGGTCGCCCCGACCGTGACCGTCCCCGTGACGGTGGCCGGCAACGGGATCGGCGTCCTCGGCGACGGCACCTCCACGTCGACCGCCCCGGCGGCGACCACTCCGGCGCCGGCTGCCGAAGCACCGTCGGCACCCAGCACCTCGGGCACCGACGGACTGCTCTCCGGCACCCAGGTGACCGGCCTGGTCGACGTCCCGGTGACGATCGGTAGCAACGGCATCGGCGTCCTCGGTGACGGGACCGCGACGGGCACGACGCCCGCCGCGGGCACGGGTACCGGGACCGGGACTGCACCGGTGGCCGGTGGTTCGACCTCGGGTTCGGACGGGACGGCCTCGGGCACGCAGGTGTCCCCGGTGGTCTCGATCCCGGTCACGGTGGCGGACAACGGCATCGGACTGCTCGGGACGGGCACCTCGACGGGCACGACGCCCGCCGCGGGCACGGGTACTGGGACTGCTCCGGCGGCCGGTGGTTCGACCTCGGGTTCGGACGGCACGGCCTCGGGCACACAGGTGTCCCCGGTCGTCGACGTCCCGGTGACGATCGGTGGCAACGGCATCGGCGTCCTCGGCGACGGCACGAGCACCGGCGGCACGACGGCTCCGGCCACCGGCACCACGACCCCGACGACCGGCGGTTCGACCTCCGGCGACGGCGGCCTGCTCTCCGGCACCCAGGTCACCCCGGTGATCAGCCTGCCGATCACCATCGGCGGCAACGGGATCGGCATCGTCGGTGACGGCACCAGCACCACCCCCGGCACCGGCACCGGTACGGACCCCGGTACGGACCCGGGCACGGACCCCGGCACTGACCCCGGTACAGACCCGGGCACCGACCCCGGCACCGACCCGGGCACGGACCCGGGTACGGACCCGGGCACCGACCCGGGTACGGACCCGGGTACGGACCCGGGCACCGTCCCCACCGACGGGACGGGCACCGGTACCGGCACCACGCCCGGTACGGCGACCATCCCGGTGGGCGCGGTCGGCGTCGTCGAGCCGACCCGGGCCTCCACGGCGGGTGTGGTGACCACCACGACCGCTGCCACCGGCGGGGCCCGGGCGAGCGCCGCGACCGTCGCGGCAGCCGCCGCGGCCGGTGACGGCCAGCCGGAGCTCGCCTACACGGGAGCCGGCTCGCCGGTCCTGCCGGCCGGGTTCGCGCTCCTGCTGCTCCTCGCCGGAGCGGGCACGCTCGTGCTCCGTCGCCGGCACTGACCGGCGGGTGACCGAGGGGCGTCACACCGTGGCGCCCCTCGTCACCATGCCCGGGGGAGACGCCCGGTTACGACGGCGCTGACACCGTGGCGCGGCCGTCAGCGGCCTGGGGTATCGTTCCGACTACGCAAGCGCTCCGGGGTCGGTGTAATTCCGAGCCGGTGGTGACAGTCCACGAACTGATGACGGGTGCGAACCCGACAGAGGTTGACCCGGTGGGATTCCGGGACCGACGGTGAAAGTCCGGATGGGAGGCGCGCTGGGCGGGCAGGACGACCCCACGACCCGTGGGGTGCGACCCGTCCGTCGATGCCGACGATCGTCGAACGCCCCCGGAGTCCCGTTGAGAGGACACCAGTGTTCACCGGCATCATCGAGGAACTCGGCACCGTCACCGCCGTCGAGCAGCAGGGCGACTCCGTCGCGCTCACCGTGCACGGCCCCGTCGTCGTGCAGGACGCCCGGCACGGCGACTCGATCGCGACGAGTGGTGTCTGCCTGACCGTCGTCGAGCAGACCCCCGAGACCTTCACCGCCTTCGTCATGAAGCAGACCCTCGACATGAGCGCCCACGGCGCACTCCGTGTGGGGGACCGCCTGAACCTCGAGCGCGCCGCCTCGGTGGGCGACCGCCTGGGCGGGCACATCGTGCAGGGTCACATCGACGGCACCGCCACCGTGCTCGAGACGGCCGACGGTGACGGCTGGCGGCGCGTGCGGTTCTCGCTCGCGCCGGCGCTCAGCCCGCTCGTGGTCGACAAGGGCTCGATCGCGCTCGACGGCGTCTCCCTCACGGTCAGCGCGGTCTCGCCCGAGGACACCGCGCCCGACGCGGCCTGGTTCGAGGTGAGCCTGATCCCCGAGACGCTCGAGGCGACGACGCTCGGGCTCCGCGTGCCGGGTGACCGGGTGAACGTCGAGACCGACGTCCTGGCCCGGCACGTCCGCCGCATGCTGCGGCTCGACGCCGCGGCGCAGTCGTTCGAGACCGTCGGATCGGAGGCCCGGTGATGGTCGCCGAGGTCGGTGCCGCCCCGCAGGCACTCGGGTTGTCGAGCATCGAGACCGCGATCGCGTCGATCGCGGCCGGTCGCCCGGTGATCGTCGTCGACGACGAGGACCGCGAGAACGAGGGCGACGTCATCCTGTCCGCCGAGCTCGCCTCGCCGGAGTGGATCGCGTGGACCGTGGCGCACTCGTCCGGGTTCATCTGCGCGCCGGTCAGCACCGAGATCGCCGACGCCCTCGACCTGCCGCCGATGGTGGCGCACAACGAGGACGTCCGCGGCACGGCCTACACGGTCACCGTCGACGCCGCCGTCGGCGTGACCACGGGCATCAGCGCCCACGACCGCGCCCGCACCCTGCGGGTCCTCGCCGACCCGGCCTCGGTGCGCGACGACCTGCACCGCCCCGGACACGTGGTGCCCCTGCGTGCACGACCGGGCGGGGTCCGCGAGCGCGCCGGGCACACCGAAGCAGCGATCGAGCTCGTCACCGCGGCCGGACTCCGGCCCGCTGCGGCGATCTGCGAGATCGTCGACGAGGACGGCAGCATGATGCGGCTGCCGGCGCTCGTCGGACTCGGGGCACGCGAGGGCGTGCCCGTCATCACCATCGCCGCGCTCGCCGAGTGGCTGGACGCGGCAGACCGGGCGGCGGCAGCGACCGCAGCGCCCACGGAAGGAACGACACGATGAGCGGAGCAGGCGCGGCGGACCGCGACCAGGTCGACGGCACCGGGATCCGGGTGGCCATCATCGCCGGACAGTGGCACGACACGATCGCGGCGGGCCTGCTGGCCGGGGCGCAGCGCGAGGTCGAGCGGCTCGGGGCGACGGCCGACGTCATCCCCGTCCCCGGCAGCTTCGAACTGCCCGTGGTCGCGAAGACCGCGCTCGAGGCCGGTTTCGACGCGGCGGTCGCGCTCGGTGTCATCATCCGCGGCGGCACCCCGCACTTCGAGTACGTGTCGGGAGCGGCGACGAGCGGCCTGACGCAGGTCGCGATCGACACCGGCAAGCCCGTCGGGTTCGGTGTGCTCACGCTGGACGACGAGCAGCAGGGGCTCGACCGTGCCGGGCTGCCCGACTCCAAGGAGGACAAGGGTGCCGAGGCCGCACACGCGGCGATCAGCACCGCGGTGACGCTGCGGTCCCTGCGCGTCCTGGTCTGAGGCGCCGGACCCCACGCAGAACGGCCCCGCACCGGTGAGGTGCGGGGCCGTTCTGTGTTTGCTGGTCTGTGCTTGCTGATCAGCGTTGCTGGTCAGTGTTTGCTGATCAGCGTTGCTGGTCTGTGCTTGCTGATCAGCGCTTGCCGAACACGTGGATCGGCAGGAAGAAGGAGAGGCTCATCAGGAGCACGCCGGCCATGAAGACGAAGGCCTGGCCCGACTCCACCTGGAAGGCGAACCCGAACAGGTACATCGACACCAGCAGCAGCAGGATCGAGAAAACAGCGGCGATGACGCGGCCCACGGGATACCTCCGGGTGTCGACGAGTGGATCGTTCCCCAGTCTATCCCCAGCCGGGGGTGCGCCGGTTCACGCTCCCGGTCGCGTCGCGATCAGACGGTCGACGACGGTGAGCAGGGTCTCCATGTCGACGCTGCCCCGCTTCGGTCGCACCTCGCTCGCCGCGCCGAGTGAGGCCTGGTGGTACAGCCCGTCGCCGAGGAGCTTGACGGCCTGCGCGGTCGGCTCGTCGCCGAGGGCGTCGACGAGGGTCGCGAGCCAGGCGTTCTCAGTGTCGTCGAGAGTGCGTCCGGCCTCTTCGTAACCGGCCTGCTGCAGGCGGCTCGCGGCGAGCAGGGCGAGGTCCAGCTCGCTGCCGACGAACAGGCAGTTGCGGACGAAGTAGCGCGCGGCGCCGTCCTCGGCCTCCTGCATGCGCTCGACGTCGATCGCGGACAGGTCCGACAGCCGTTCGCAGAGCCCCTCGACCAGGGCGGCCTTGGAGCCGAAGTGGTAGAGCAGCCCGCCCTTCGAGACGCCGGCGCGCGCGGCGACGGCGTCGAGCGTGGCGGGACGCTCGCCTTCCTCGCACACGATGGCGACGAAGCTGTCGAGGACACGGTCGCGGGCACTGGCCATGCCGAGAGTCTAGGAGCAGTTCCGGGGGGCGCGGACGCCGGCTGCTCCGCAGTCGCCGTGAACGCTCACGAAATGCCGCAGGACCGTTGCTCATCGTTCCGGTACCGGCTAGCGTCGAGCCGACCGTGAAGGTTCACGAGACGACAAGGATCCGCATGTCAGCGCAGACGGCGAACACCGCCACCACCCCGACCTCGACCACCACCGACCGCCCCGGGTGGGCCGTCCTCGGCCCCGGCAGCATCGCCCGACGCTTCCTCTCGCAGCTGCCCGCCAGCGGGGGTGTCCTGGTCGCGGCCGGCAGTTCGTCCGCCGGGCGGGCGCAGGGCTTCGCCGACGAGGCCGCCGGGTTCGGGTTCGCGGACGTGACCGCCGGGACCTACGACGAGGTCCTCGCCGACCCGCGGGTGGACGCCGTCTACGTGTCGACCGTGCACACCGGGCACGCCCGACTCGTGCTCGCCGCACTCGAGGCCGGCAAGGCCGTCCTCTGCGAGAAGCCCCTCGCCGTGAACCACGGCACCGCGATGGCGCTCACCGACGCCGCACGCCAGGCCGGCCTGCCGCTCGTCGAGGCGTTCATGTACCGCTTCCACCCGCAGACCGCGGCGCTGCTCGACCTGATCCGCGACGGCGTGATCGGCGACGTGACCCACGTCGACGCCTCGTTCGCCTTCCGGACGGGCGAGCGCACCGGTCGACTGTTCGGCGCCGACACCGCCGGCGGCGGGATCCTCGACGTGGGCGGGTACCCGGTGACGATGGCCGCGGCGATCGTGCAGGCCGCCACCGGGGTCGCCGTCGCCGAGCCGGTGGACCTCACCGCCACGGGCACGCTCGGGCCGACCGGGGTCGACGAGTGGACGGTCGCGCAGCTCACCTACAAGGGCGGGACCACGGCGACGGTCCGGACCGGCGTCTTCGTGCAGGACGACAACGCCGTGTCGGTGTACGGCTCGCGCGGCCGGATCACCCTCACCGACCCGTGGACCCTCGGCGACGACCCCACCATCGAGATCCACACCGTCGACGAACCCCCTCGCTCCCTGTCGTTCGCGGGTGAGCACCCCTACGCCCGAGAAGCCGACGCCACCACCGACGCCCTGCGTGCCGGCGGGGTCGAAGCGGCGCAGATGACCATCGACGAGACCCTCGCCACCGCCCGCACGCTCGACAGGTGGCGCGCGGCGATCGGCCTGCGCTACCCCTTCGAGGCCGAGACCGCCGACATCCCGACGGTGTCCGGCCGACCGCTCACCGTGCAGGACGGCAACCCGATGCGCTACGGCGAGGTGCCGGGCGTCGGCAAGCGGATGTCCCGCCTGGTGATGGGCGTCGACAACCAGCCCGACCTGGCACACGCCAGCGCGATCTTCGACCTGTTCGTCGAGCAGGGCGGCAACGTGTTCGACACCGGGTACATCTACGGCGGCGGGGTGCTCGAGGGCAGGCTCGGCAGGTGGATCCAGAACCGGGGGATCCGCGAGGACGTGGTCGTCATCACGAAGGGTGCCCACACCCCGCACTGTGACCCGGAGTCGATCACCCGGCAGCTGCTCGAGAGCCTCGAGCGCCAGGGAACCGACTACGCGGACGTCTACATGATGCACCGCGACAACCCCGACATCCCGGTGGGGGAGTTCGTCGACGTGCTCGACGAGCACCGCCGAGCCGGGCGCATCCGCGTGTACGGCGGCTCGAACTGGACCCCCGCACGGTTCGACGAGGCGAACGCCTACGCACGGGCCAACGGCAAGCACGGGTTCGAGGTGCTCAGCAACCACTTCGGTCTCGCCGAGGCGTACGACGTGCCGTGGGACGGCTGCGAACACGCGACCGATGCGGCATCGAAGGCCTGGCTCGAGGAACGCCAGGTCCCGCTGCTGCCGTGGTCGTCGCAGGCCCGCGGGTTCTTCACCGGCCGCGCGACGCCCGAGGACACCAGCGACGCGGAACTCGTCCGCTGCTACTACTCGGACGACAACTTCGAGCGGCTCCGGCGTGCGCGCGAACTCGGCGAGCAGTTCGGCGTCCCCGCGACGGCGATCGCACTGGCGTACGTGCTCAACCAGCCGTTCCCGACGTTCCCGCTCTTCGGACCCCGTACGATCGCGGAGGCCCGGTCGTCCATGACCGGCCTCTCCGTCGACCTCTCCCCGGAACAGGTGGCATGGCTGGACCTCCGCGCCTGACCCCGGGCGGCCGCGCGACGATCATCGACGTCGCCGCGGCCGCCGGGGTGTCCCGGCAGACCGTCACCCGCGCGATGAACGGCATGTCCGGCATCAGCGCGGCGACCAAGGACCGCGTGCTCCAGGCCGCGGCTGCGCTCGACTACCGTCCGTCACGGTTCGGCCGTGGGCTCGTCACGGGTGGCGACCACCAGCTCGGGCTCGTCGTCAACGACCTGCGGAACCCCTACGCACCGGCACTCGCCTCCGCGGTGCTCGGCCTGGCCGCCGCCCGCGGGTGGAACGTCATGCTCGCCGACGTCGGGCTCGCGAGCGACTCGGACCGGATGGTCGAGTCCCTCGGTGTCCAGACCGACGTCGTGATCGGCTACCTCGGGTCCCGTGCGCCGGAGTGGATCGAACGGCTCGGCTCGGTCCCGGTCGTCGAACTCGACCCCTTCGGGTCGGTGACCCGCGCCGCGGTCCGGATCGACCCGACCGCCGCGATCGAGGACCTCGCCGACCACCTCGTCGACGTCGGGGTGAAGCACCCCGTCGTGCTCGACGCCGCCGCCGACGGCGCGCCGAGCCAGCGCGGGGAGCACATGGTCGCGGCACTCCGGCGTCGCGGGTACCTGCCCGACCTCGTCGTCGCGGCCGCGCCCACCGCCGAGGCCGGCGCCGGACAGACGGAGCGGATCCTCGCCGAGCACCGCCGGGTGGACGCGGTCCTGGCCTTCAACGACGTGCTGGCCCTCGGGGTGCTGTCGGCCTGCCGTCGTGCCGGTGTCGACGTCCCCGGTGACCTCCGCGTGGTCGGCGTCGACGGCCTGCCGCTCGGGACCCTCGTCGCGCCGACGCTCACCACGCTGGCCGTCGACCTCGACGAGGTCGCGGGCCAGGCCCTCGACCTGGCGCTCGGCATGCTCGCGGGCGAGCTGCCGCGCTCGGGCGAGGCCGTCGAGCGCACGGTTCGACACCGGTTGCTGCTCCGCGAATCGGCGTAGGCCCGACGACGCGACCAGTGGACGGACGCAAGGCCCGTGGCGGGACCGACACGGGCCTCCCGGCCGTGGTCAGTTGCATTTGCAACCAAAACCGTCCGGACGGTACACTAACGGAGTCCTGACGGGGCGCGTGTCCATCCCGCGTCCCGTCTCGTCTGCCCCACGTACCACCCGCCGTCGACCTGGTCCGGCTCGAAGTCCCAGGAGTCCGCCGTGTCCGCACTGCTCACCAGCCCCGTCGCCACCCGCGTCACCGGGAGCCGCGCCCGACGGTTCCTGGCGCTCGCCGTGCTCATGCTGCCGGTCCTGCTCATCTCGGTCGACAACACCATCCTGAGCTTCGCGCTGCCCTCGATCAGTCGCGCGCTGAACCCGGACGCCACCACGCAGCTCTGGATCGTGGACGCGTACCCGCTGGTGCTCGCCGGCCTGCTCGTCGTGATGGGCAGCATCGGTGACCGCATCGGTCGACGGCGGATCCTGGTGATCGGCGCGACCGGCTTCGCACTGTTCTCGGTGGCCGCGGCCTTCGCGACCGACGCCTGGATGCTCGTCGCGGCCCGCATCGCGATGGGCGTGTTCGGCGCGATGCTCATGCCCGCCACGCTCTCGATCATCCGCAACGTGTTCGTGGACGCGGGGGAGCGGCGGATGGCGCTCGCCGTCTGGTCGACGATGTTCGCGGCCGGCAACGCGCTCGGCCCGCTCGTCGGCGGCGCGCTGCTCGCGCACTTCCACTGGGGCAGCGTGTTCCTCGTCGCGGTGCCGATCCTCGTGCTCATGCTCGTCGGCGTGCCGTTCTGCGTGCCGGAGTCCCGCGACCCGATGCCCGGGCCGGTCGACCTGCCGAGCATGTTCCTGTCCCTCGGCGCCCTCGCGCCGATCGCGTGGGCCATCAAGTCGGTCGTGCACCCCGAGGAGCGCGGCCTCGCGATCGCCATGCTCGCGGTCGGTGTCGTCTGCGGCATCGCGTTCGTCCGTCGGCAGCTGCGGTCCCGCACGCCGATGCTCGACCTGCGGCTGTTCCGCAGCACGGCCTTCACGGGCAGCGTGCTGATGAACCTGGCGGCGATGTTCTCGCTCACCGGGTTCCTGTTCTTCATCGCCCAGCACCTGCAGCTCGTGGCCGGGCTCGACCCGTTCGCATCCGGCGTCGTGCTCATCCCGGGGTCGGTCCTGACCATCGTCGCCGGGCTCGCGGTCGTGCCGATCGTGGCGCGTGTCGCCCCGCGCTGGGTCGTGTCGGTCGCGCTGCTGTTCTCGGCGGCGGCGTACGCCCTCGTCGCGGTCCTCGGACACCACGCCTCCATCGCCGCCCTGGCGTTCGCGTTCGTGCTGCTCGGCATCGGGATCGGGGCGTCCGAGACGGTGACGAACGACCTCATCATCTCGACGGCTCCGGCGGACAAGGCGGGTGCGGCGTCGGCGATGTCGGAGACGGCGTACGAGATCGGGGCCGTGCTCGGGACCGCGGTGCTCGGCACGATCCTGGCGACGACCTACCGGGCGCACGTCGTGGTGCCCGACGGGTTGTCCTCGGCGGCACACGTCGCGGCGCAGGAGACCCTCGGCGGCGCGGTCGCCGCGGCGGGGCAGCTCGGCGGCAGCGCCGGGCAGGTGCTGCTCGAGTCGGCGCGGGCGGCCTTCGACTCCGGCGTGACGATCACGGCGGGCGTCGCCGCGGTGCTCATGGTGGTGGCGGCCGCGGGGGCGCTCGTCATGCTCAAGCGCCGCTGAGCGGCCGCGCGGGCGCACTGCGGGCGCGAGCTGCGCTTCGTGAGCTGCGCTTCGTGAGCAGGAATGGTCGGGTCGCCGTGCGTGACCCGACCATTCCTGCTCACGAAGTGCCACAGCGGCGCGCCCGGCCGAGCCCGAACCTGTGAATCGTTGACCTCAACCAGGGTTCAGGTCATACGTTGGGTGACAGCCGCCGAGTGACGGCAGCCCCTCCCGAAGGAACGACCACGATCACCATGCCCGACGAAGCACCGGCAACCATCGCCGACGCGTACAAGTCCGCCTTCCGCGGGCACCCTGCCGGCGTCGCCGTGATCACGGCCGAAGGCCCGGACGGACCGACCGGCCTCACCGCCTCGAGCGTCGCGAGCGTGGCCGTCGACCCGCCCGTGCTGGTCTTCTCGCTCTCGACGAACTCCGGCTCGGCCGGGGTCGTGCTCGGTGCGCCGCTGTTCGTCGTGCACCTGGTCGACTCGCTCGGGGTCGCACTCGCCAAGCGCTTCGCGTCGACCGGCAGCCCGGCCGCCGACGACCCGATCTGGGGCACGCTGCCGTCCGGCGACCGCTACCTGCCGAGTGCGGCGAGTGCACTCCGCTGCCGACCGCTGTCGACGACGCCCATCGGCAGCTCGACCGTCGTCGTGGCCGAGGTGCTCGACATCATCGTCGGCGCCGACCGCGGCGAGCCGCTGGTCTACCACAACCGGGAATTCCACTCCCTCACCGATCGTTCCCGGCTCTCGTGAGCCGCGGAGCCGCGTCCACAACCCACTGATCGAAAGGACCTCACATGGCTGAGTACACCCTGCCGGAACTGCCGTACGACTACGCCGCGCTCGAGCCGCACATCAGCGGCAAGATCATGCAGCTGCACCACGACAAGCACCACCAGGCCTACGTGACCGGTGCCAACACCGCGCTGCAGCAGCTCGGTGAGGCCCGCGAGTCCGGCAACTTCGGCGCGATCAACAAGCTCGAGAAGGACCTCGCGTTCCACCTCGGTGGCCACGTGAACCACTCGATCTTCTGGACCAACCTCGGCCCGGACACGAAGGTCCCCGAGGGCGAGCTCGCCGCGGCGATCGACGAGTTCTTCGGTTCGTTCGAGAAGTTCCAGGCGCAGTTCGCCGCCGTCGCGAACGGCATCCAGGGCTCCGGCTGGTCCGTGCTGGCCTGGGACACCGTGGGCCAGAAGCTCACCACGTTCCAGCTCTTCGACCAGCAGGGCAACATCCCGTTCGGTCTGGTCCCGATCTTCATGCTCGACATGTGGGAGCACGCCTTCTACCTCGACTACCTGAACGTCAAGGCGGACTACGTCAAGGCCGTCTGGAACATCGTCGACTGGGAGAACGTCGCCGCTCGTTTCGAGAACGCGAAGTCGCAGCGGTTCGTCACGCTCTGATCCGCGTCGGCGGGTCACCACGGTGACCACCTGACGAACGGGAGGCACGGTGCCAGCTGGCACCGTGCCTCCCGTTCGTGGTCCGGGTGCCGTTCCGGACCGCACGCCGTCACCGGATCCGCGACCGGTTCTCTGTCGCGGTCGCGCGCAGCGCGCGGTCGGCGCCGGTCGTGCTCGAAGCCAGGTCGTGGGCGATGCGACGCAGTGCGGCGTCGGCCTCGGTGCGCGCGCGGTCGACGAGCGCGCTCCACTGCGCTCCGCGGGCGGCCATCACCGTGTCCTGTGCCGCACGTTCGGCGAGGACGGGGTCGGCACCGTGTGCCCGGCACCACGCCCGGATGGCCGCCACGTGGCAGCGGTGCGCGCGGCGCTGGCGGTCGCGTCCGTCGAGGGACTCGACCGATCCGAGTTCGAAGGTGAGTCGCGCGGCCAGCGCACGGTGCGGGTCATCGAGCCCGCCGAAGGCCGCGACCAGGTGATCGGCGAGGGCGTCCGCGTCGGCGTCGGGGTCGAGCGTCGCCACCGGCCGCGAGGCCGCCAGGTGTTCGACGACGGAGTCGATCAGGGCTTCGCGTGAGCCGAAGTGGTAGACGACCGGGTAGGCACTCGTCCCGAGCACGCGGCCGAGCCCCCGGACCGTGACGTCCTCGATCTTGGTCTCGACGAAGTGGTCGACGACCTTCTGGAGGATCGCGGGCTTGCGGGTGGGGTCGGGCTTCCTGGGCATGGCATCTCCGTCGTCTGGGCGGTGGTCGCGCGACCGCCCACATACTAGCAGCCAGTATTTCAATGACACCATGGTCGTCGTGTGTGATCCCTCTTGGAAACCTCCGTTTTCACCGATAGAAACGGAGAAAAACTCGGCTCCGGGTACACTGTTCCGGATGTCCATGCCGTACGAGGGCGCTCCGCCGCCATCCCGGCCCGAGGGGACCCGCGCCGGACGGGTGCTCACGGGTCGCCGTCGTGGCGCCGGAAAACGCTTCCTGGTCGTCGGCGACGTCCTGGACGGTGTCCTCGTGCACACCACCGCACACCGGATCGGGGTGCACGACCCCGCTGCGGAGATCCGCCACCGTCCGACCGGCGCCGGTGGCAACACGGCCACCTGGCTCGGCTGGCTCGGGGCCGAGGTCGACGTCGTCGCCCGGGTCGGGGTCGACGACGTCTACCGCCACGAGCGCGCGCTCGAGGACGCCGGGGTCCGCGCCCACCTGCGCTACGACGCGATGACGTCCACCGGGGTCGTCGTCTCGGTCCGCAACGACCACGGTCGCACCGCGATGTCCGACCCCGCCGCGAGCGGGAAGATCAGTGCCGCCGACGTCCCGCCGTCGGTGGTCGCCCGCGCCGACATCGTGCACCTGACCGGGGCCGCCATGCTCGGCGGCGGGGCCGACCGGCTCGCCGACCTGGTGGCGTGCGCCCGGACGGGGCCGGCGCGCGTGGCGGTGGACCCCTCGTCGGTGGCGGTGATCGAGACGATCGGCGCCGACCGGTTCCTCCACGCCCTGCGGGGCGTCGACGTGCTCTTCCCCGACCAGCACGAGGCGCTCGCCCTCGGCGGGGGCGACGACCTCGACTCCGCGGTGCGGCGGCTGACGGAGCACGTCCCACTGGTCGTCGTCACGGCCGGGGCCGACGGCGCGCTCATCGGGCGCCGCGGCCGCAGCGTCCACCGGGTCCCCGCGACACCGGCGACCGTCGTCGACACCATCGGCGCCGGGGATGCCTTCGTCGCCGGGTTCGTCCGTGCGTGGGCGACGGATCCGGTCCGCGTCGGTGCGGCAGCCCGCGAGGGCACTCGGGTCGCCGCGCGGGCACTCGGCTTCGTGGGCGGTCGACCGCCGGTCTGAGCCGGGGTACCCACGTGGCACCGCCTGGTCAGCGCTCGGTCGGGTCAGCGCTCGGTCAGTGCTCCGACGGTTCGGCGACGACGTTCAGGGTCTGGACGCGCCCCGCGGCTGCGGGTGCGAGCCGGATCTCGACGCGCAGTCGCCCGCAGGTGCCGGGGAGCCACCAGCGCAGGTGTGACGGCGTCGCCGAGTACTCGGACACCGGTGCGGCGCCGAGGTCGGCGCCGACATCGCCGACGGCCTGCGCCACCGCCCGCCGTCGGCGGTCGTAGGGCACGTCCATGGCCACGTTCGGCGTGCAGATCGCGTCCGCCAGGTCGTCGTGCCAGTCGGCCAGGAGGCGCGTCACGGCGGCCTGGGCGACCCGCGTCGCGCGGGTGGTCGCCGCCACCCCACTGGTCGCTCCGGTCACGTCGGTGCCGGCGTCCGATGGGCCGGGTGTCCGGGCCGTCAGCGCCGCGTCGAGCACGAGGTCGTGCGCCTGCTGTGCGGCCGCGGACACCTTGGCCTGCGTCGCGTTCTCGAACGCGACGACCCCGAGGCCGTCGCGAACGGACCACCGCATGTGCGCGGAGAAGCCCGGGTAGCCGCCGGAGTGCGAGACGAGCTCGCCGAAGCGGTCGTCCTGCTCGACGAACAGCCCGAAGCCGTACGCCGTCGCGCGGGCCGAACCCGGGACGACGGACGACGGGACGACCCGCATCGCCTGCTGCATGAGCCGGCGATCGGCGGGGGAGACCGGGCCGGGTTCCGGCGCTGCGGAGAACGCCGAACCGAGGTGCGTCGCCCAGCGCGCCAGGTCGCGGACGGTCGAGAAGAGCCCGCCGATCGACGAGAACGCGCCGGGGCCCGTCATCGGCAGGGGTTCCCAGTCGCCCTCGTGTCCGCGGACACCGGTGACGACGAACCCGGTGGACTCGTCGGCGCTGAACACCGTGTCGGTGAGCCCGAGGGGACGGAGCACGGTCTCGTCGGCGGCCACGGTGAAGGGCCGCCCCGTCACGACGGCGACGACCCGGCCGAGCAGGGCGTAGCCGAGGTTCGAGTAGGCGAAGCGGGTGCCGGGCAGCGAGTCGAAGAGGAGGCCGCCGCGCAGGACCTCGTCGAGCTCGGCGTCCGAGATCGACTCCTGCCGGTCGGCCCAGGGATCGTCGGTGGGGAAGCCCGCCGACATCGTCAGCAGCATCCGCACCGTGGGGACGGGGGAGTCCGGGGTCGGCAGGGTGACGGCGCCGAACGCCGGCACGAAGTCGGTGATGGGCGCGTCGAGATCGAGCGCACCTCGTGCGACGAGGGTCAGCAGGGTCGCGGCGGTGACGCTCTTGGTGCAGGAGGCGATGCGGTAGACGGTGTCGGCGTCCGGCCGCCGGCCGTCCCCGCGGTCGCCGTGCCCACCGGACGCGACGAGCCCGGAGCGGTCGAACACGCCCCACACGCTGCTCGGCGCGATGCCCTGTTCGACACGAGCACGGAACAGCTCGTCGACCTGGTCGACGACGGCGGCGACCGCGGGGTGCGACCCGGTCACGATCGCCGCATCCGTTCGTAGGCGTCGAGCGCCCGCTGCCGCGACGCCTTCAGGTCGACCATCGGCTCGGGGCGCAGCTCGTCGGCGGGGACCCAGCGGTGGACGTACTCGCGGTGCGGGTCGAAGCGCTCGAGTTGCCGGTCCGGGTTGAAGACCCGGAAGTACGGGGCGGCGTCGAAGCCGGAGCCCGCGACCCACTGCCAGTTCGCCGCGTTGTTGGCGGGGTCGGCGTCGACCAGCGTGTCCCAGAACCACTGTTCCCCGACGCGCCAGTCGACGAGCAGGTTCTTCACGAGGAAGCTCCCGGCCGCCAGCCGCACCCGGTTGTGCATGGTGCCGCTGTGCCAGAGCTCACGCATGCCCGCGTCGACCAGGTCGAAGCCGGTCAGGCCCTGCCGCCAGCGGTCGAGCTCGGCCGCTTCCGGGTCACGCCACGGGAACGCGTCGAAGTTCCGACGGACGTTGACGGTGGCGATGTCGTCACAGTGGAAGTACTCGTTCCAGTTGAACTCCCGCCATGCCAGCTGCCGGAGGAACGCGGCGGCGTTCTGGCGCTGCGCGGGCTCGAGCCGCTCGTGCAGGCGGTGCCACACCTGGTACGGGCTGATCTCGCCCCACCGCAGGAACGGCGACAGGCTGCTGGTGGCTTCCATCGCGGGCTCGTCGCGCTGGTCGTAGTCCTCGAGCGCGTGCTCGACGAAGTGCTCGAGCTGCTGCTGGGCGCCGTGCTCACCCGGGGTCCAGGCGTCACGGAGCCCGCCGGCCCAGTCGGGCTTCGTCGGCAGCAGTGCCCAGTCGGCCAGGGCATCACCGGTGACGTCGGCCGCAGCGGGCAGGTCGTCGGGGTCGGGCAGGGGGTGGCGCGGTTCGGGCAGAGCCTGGACGGCGTTCCAGAACGGGGTGAAGACCTTGTACGGCTCGCCCTGCCCGGTGAGCACGGTCCACGGTTCCCAGAGCAGGTTCGCGGCGAAGCTGTGCGCCTCGACGCCACGGTCGTGCAGGGCCGCCTTGATGCCGGCGTCGATGTCCCGCTCGACGGCGCCGTACCGACGGTTCCAGTACACGGCGTTCGCCCCGGTGTCGGCGACGAGCTGGTCGATGACCGTCGCCGCGGCACCGCGTCGGAGGACCAGCCGGGAACCGCGCTCCTGCAGGTCGGCGTCGAGGGCGGTCAGCGATTGGTGCAGCCACCAGCGGCTCGCGGCACCGATCGGACGGAGCCCCGGCGACTGCTCGTCGAAGACGACCACCACCGTGACGTCGCCACCGTGGTCGATCGCCGCACGGAGCGCGGGGTTGTCCGACAGCCGCAGGTCGTCACGGAGCCAGACGATCGCGCCGGTCACACCGTCGCCGCATCCGGAGCGGCCACCGGGCGGGTCGTCGACCGCCGGCCCGGTGCAGTGCCGACCGCCAGCCGGAGCTTCGTGCAGAGTTCGGTGAGGGTGCGCAGTTCGGGGTCGGACAGCCCGGCACCGACCTGCTGCGCGATGCTCGCCGCGTGCTGCACGGCGACCTGCCGGTAGACGTCGAAGCCGTGCGGGGTCAGCGCCACGATCACACCGCGGGCGTCGGTGGGGTCCGGCTGCTTCTCGACGATGCCGCGGGCGAGGAGTCGGTCGACCAGGCGGCTGACGCTCGGCTGGGTGAGGAGCAGGTGCCCGGTGAGGTCGCGCATCCGGCAGCGGCGGCCGGGCTGGGTCGACAGGTTGAAGCAGACGTCGTACTCGTTGAACGAGATCTCGTCGCCGGGGAAGTCCGCGTTGAGACTCCGCATCACGGCGACCTGGGCGCGGAAGAGCGCTTCCCAGGCGGCGACGGCGGTCGCCTTCTCACTGCGGCGTGTCTCGCTCACGTTCGCGTTCCCTCCGGTCGTACGGTCTGACCACACTACCGACGGGGTCCGACAGGAACCGGGCGACATGCACGAGGGCCGGCCGCCTGTCGGCGACCGGCCCTCTCCCTTGCACCAAGAGTTTCCTGCAATCACATTCCGCAGGCGCTGCCACAGCAAACACCGTCTGCACCACCGACTGTATAACGAAGGGGTAACGGCGCGCCAGCCTCTCCGTGGCCGGTTCGCTGCGAGTTCACCAAGAGCAGTCGATCAGGCTCAGAAGAGGTCGGGCGACGGGGTCGACGCGTACCGCACAGCGACGTCCGCGTGCCGGTCGAAGCGGTAGCCGACGCCCCGCACGGTGCGGACGATCTCCTCGAACGCGCCGAGCTTGGAGCGGAGCCGACGCACGTGCACGTCGATGGTGCGCTCGTTCGGGGTCTCGTCCTCGCCGTCCGACCAGAGGCCCTCGATGATCGCGGAACGGTCGACGGTCTGGCCCTCGCGGAGGACCAGGAACTGCAGGAGTTCGAACTCCTTGTAGGTCAGGGGTGCCGCTTCGCCGTCGAGGGTCACGCGCTTCCGCGAGATGTCGATGACGACACCGGTCTCCTCGGGCTCGGGCTTCTCGGCCTGCTTGCGGGCGGCCACCGCGGAGCGGTCCTGCAGGGCGAGCCGGACGACGTCGACGTCACGGCCACCGGAGTGCTCGGCGGCGACGGCGACGGCCGCGTAGGTCTCGGACGACGGGACGAGCTGCGCGGTGAGGGCCTTCAGCTGCTCGACCACCGCGGCCAGGGTCGTGCCGGCGGCTGCGGCCTTCGCTTCGTCGATGCCGACGTACAGGGCGAAGCCGCGGGCCTCGGTGCCCTCGGGGAGCGCGCGGTTCCGCTGCGGTGCGACCACGGGGCTCGTCGGCACGGTGGCCGGTCCGGTGGCTGCCGGGGAGGCCGGGCGCGGGCGGATCGGCGTCACGGTGCCGAGGTCGGTCGGGGCCGGTGCGGTGCGGAGCGCGGTGCGGGGCTGGGCGATGGTGAGCGACATGGTGGTTCTCCGGGCGGTGTGGCCGGTGCGCGGGTGGCGCGGCGGCCGGTGTCGAATGCGTCATCCCGGGTACGGCGGTACGCCGATGTGCCCTGCGGTCCTGCTGCGGACCGGGGCCGACCCGGGGGAACGGGAGACAGACCTCGTGACGTGGTGCGCGTCGCCGACGGTGTCCGTCACCCGGGGATCACGCGCTCGCGACGGGGGTGGTGTCGCGGGGGATCCGGCTGGAACGGGTGCCGATCAGGCACACATTCGACAACGCATGACCGGCATGGTCGGCATCATCACGCCGACGGTCCCCACTGCCCCTGCGGAGGAGCACGCCTCGGAGAGGACGCGGGTGGACACGGTTGCAGTCATGTGACGAGTATCTGCGGTATACCAACGCGGTGTCAACCGTCCGCACGGACGGTGCGGTGGGCGCGACCGCCCGGGCGTCGAGTGCCACGCCCGTTCTTTCCCATTGCGCACGCGATGGAAAGTCGAATCGGGCGTACCGGGTCGAAAGAACCGACCTGGTACGCCCGGAACGGGCAGGTACGCCCGGAACAGGCAGGTGCGCCCGGAACGGGCGGGTACGCCCGGAACGGGCGCGTGCGGCGGTCGGGACCGCACGGACGACAGGAGGCGCGGTGCCAGCCGGCACCGCGCCTCCTGTCCGAGACGTGTCGGGTCTGCGCTACTCGGCCAGGCCGTAGAGGCGGTCGCCGGCGTCGCCGAGGCCCGGGACGATGTACCCGTTCTCGTCGAGCTTCTCGTCGAGCGCACCGAGGACGATCGAGACGTTGCGGTCGCCGACGGCCTGCTCGACCATGGCGAGCCCCTCGGGGGCACCGAGGATGCACACGCACGTGACCTCCTGCGCACCGCGGGCGAACAGGAAGTCGATCGCGGCGGCGAGGGTGCCACCGGTGGCGAGCATCGGGTCGAGCACGAAGCACTGCCGACCGGACAGATCGTCGGGCAGGCGCTCGGCGTAGGTCTGCGGCTCGAGCGTCTCCTCGTTGCGGGCCATGCCGAGGAAGCCGACCTCGGCCGTCGGGACGAGCTTGACCATGCCCTCGAGCATGCCGAGCCCGGCGCGGAGGATCGGGACGACGAGCGGCCGCGGCTTGGCGATCGCGACGCCCATGGTGTGCGCCACCGGCGTGTCGATCGGCGTCGCCGTGACCCGGACGCCCCGCGTGGCCTCGTACGCGAGGAGCGTGACGAGCTCCTCGGTCAGGGCGCGGAACGTGGGGGAGGGCGTCGTACGGTCGCGGAGCACCGAGAGCTTGTGGGTGATGAGCGGGTGGTCGGCGACGTGGACTCGCATAGGGTCGAGCCTAGCGTGCCGCCGACCGTCAGGAGGTCCCGTGGAGGAGCCCGCAGCCCGCCCGTTCGTCCCGGCGATGGAGCGTGCGCTCGACGAGGCCCGACGGTGCCTGGAGACCGACGACGTCCCGGTCGGCGCCGTGGTGCTCGACCGTGACGGCGCCGTGGTCGCCACCGGTCGGAACGAGCGCGAGGCGCGGCAGGACCCGACGGCCCACGCCGAGGTCCTGGCTCTGCGTGCTGCAGCGGCGGTGACGGGGGACTGGCACCTCGAGGAGCACACGCTCGTGGTGACGCTCGAGCCCTGCCCGATGTGCGCCGGCGCCGTCATGGCCGCACGGTTGCCCCGGGTCGTGTTCGGCGCGTGGGACCCGAAGGCGGGCGCCAGCGGCAGCGTCTACGACATCGCCAGGGACCGACGGCTGGCGCACCGCTCCGAGGTCATCGGGGGCGTGCTCGAGCAGGCGTGTGCCGAGCTGCTCGACGACTTCTTCAGTCCGCGGCGAGGATGACGATCGCTTCGGTCGGCGGCTGCGGCCCGGTGCGCAGGACGTCCGGTTCGACGTAGATCACCCGGGCGATCGGCACGGCGCTCCGGACACGCTGCTCGACGGTGTCGATGCCGGCGGCGACGTCACCGAGCCGGCGGTCCCCGTCGACGGCGACCTTCACACCGACCATCAGCTCGTCCGGTCCGAGGTACAGGGTCTTCAGGTGGATGATCGCGTCGACCTCGGGGCCGTCGAGCACCGCCTGCTTGATGCGCTCGACGTCGGCGGCGGTCGCGCCCTCGCCGACGAGCAGGCTCTTCGTCTCGATGCCGAGCACCACCGCGACCGCGATGAGCAGCGCCGCGATGAGCATCGTGCCGATCGCGTCGAACACCCCGTTGCCGGTGATCGCCGTCAGGCCGACGCCGAACAGGGCGAAGACCAGGCCGAGCAGGGCCGCGGTGTCCTCGAGCATCACGACGGGCAGCTCGGGGGCCTTCGCACGGCGCACGAACTGCACCCAGCTCTGCGAACCCTTCTGCGGTCGGGCCTCGTGCAGGGCGGTGCGGAGCGAGAAGCCCTCGAGACCGATGGCGATGACGAGCACGACGAGGGGGAGCCACCAGTTCTCGAGCGGGTGCGGGTGGGCGAGCTTCTCGATGCCCTCGTAGAGCGAGAAGACACCGCCGACCGAGAACAGGATGATGGAGACGACGAACGCGTACACGTAGCGTTCACGCCCGTAGCCGAAGGGGTGCTCCTGGTCCGCCGCTCGCCGGGCCTTGCGGCCACCGAGCAGCAGCAGGAGCTGGTTCGCGGAGTCGGCCAGGGAGTGCACGCCCTCGGCCAGCATCGACGCCGATCCGCTGATCGCCGCCGCGATGAACTTCACGATCGCGATGCCGATGTTGGCACCGAGTGCGGCGAAGATCGCCTTCGTGCCTCCGGAAGCGCTCACAGCTGTCCCCTTCTCGTGGTCTGCGACACGATCCTAGGCGGGTCGCGTCGGTAGGGTCGGGAGCATGACGATCGACCTGCCCCGCACCGCCCTGCTCGGCGTCGGCTCCATGTCCGGCGCGGTCCTCGACGGCCTGCTCGCCGCGGGACTCGACCCGGCCACCGTGACCCTCACCACGAAGTCGGAGGCGTCCGCTGCTGCCCACCGGGAGCGCGGCCTCGACGCCACCGCGAGCGACACCGACCCCGGCGCCAACCGGGCGGCCGTGCGTGGCGCGGCCCTCGTCGTGGTCGGCGTGAAGCCGTACATGATCGCGGACCTGCTCGACGAGGTCGCCGACGAGCTGGAGCCCGGTGCCGTCCTGGTCAGCGTCGCCGTCGGCACCACCACCGCGAGCATGGAGGCTCGGTTGCCCGCCGGCGTCCGGGTCGTCCGTGCCCTGCCGAACACCCCGATCGGCGTCGGCCACGGCGTCACCGGCATCAGCGCGGGCACCTCGGCCGACGCCGAGGCCGTCGCGCTGGCGTCGTCGGTGTTCACCGCCTCGGGCGAGGTCATCGAGGTGCCGGAGGAGCAGCTCGACGCACTGTCCGCCGTGTCCGGCTCCGGTCCCGCCTACGTCTTCCTGCTGGTCGAGCAGTGGCAGCGTGCCGCCGAGGAGCTCGGGTTCACCCACGAGCAGGCGGCGACGATGGTGCAGGGCACCGTCCGCGGCGCGGTCGAGCTGCTCGAGCGGTCGGGCCGTGAGCCCGCCGACCTGCGCCGTGCGGTGACGAGCCCGAAGGGCACGACGGAGCGTGCCGTCGCGGTGCTGCAGGACGCCGACCTGGCGGACACGCTGCTGCGCGCATCGCGTGCCGCGATCGCGCGTGCCGAGGAGATCGCCGCGTCGTAGACGCACACCACGTCGTGGACGCAGCCACAGTGCGGACGGGAGGCCCGGGGCGACGCCGCCACGGGCCTCCCGTCCGTCCGGTGGTCGCTACTCGTACGCGGCGAAGCGCTCCAGATCGGTCTCGGAACCCGAGACGATGATGACGTCGTCCTCGCCGATGACGCTGTCCGGCGTCGCCGGCACGAACGGGTTGCCGGGCGGCTTGATGCCGAGCACGGTCAGGCCGAAGCGGGTGCGGATCACGGTGGTGGCGAGGTCCTTGCCGCGGACCGCGCGCGGCGGGAACATCTTGACCACGGCGAAGTCGTCGTCGAACTCGATGAAGTCGAGCATCCGGCCGGAGACCAGGTGCGCCGTGCGCTCGCCGGCCTCGCGCTCGGGGTAGACGACGTGGTTGGCGCCGATGCGGGACAGGATCGTGCCGTGCGAGCGGCTGATCGCCTTCGCCCAGATCTGGGGGACGCCGAGGTCGACCAGGTTCGCCGTGATGAGCACGCTCGACTCCAGGTCGCTGCCCGTGCCGACGACGGCGATGGCGAAGTCCTGCGCGCCGATCTGCCGGAGCGCGTCGATGTCGGTCGCGTCCGCCTGCACCGCGTGGGTGACCCGGTCGGACCACTTCTGCACCAGTCCGGCGTCGGTGTCGACGACGAGCACCTCGCGGTCCTGGCGTTCGAGCTGCCCGGCGGTGGCGGCCCCGAAGCGACCGAGCCCGATGACGAGGACGGGAGCGTCGTGACTGATGGCACCGTGCTGGTGCGACGAACGGGTGCGGTCAGCCAACGATCGGCCTCTCCTCGGGACGGCGGAACAGTTGCCGGCTCTGGCTGGCGGCCAGGGCAGCGGCGATGGTCACTGTACCGACCCGGCCGAGGAACATGGTGGCGGCGAGCACGTACTTGCCCGATTCCGGCAGGTTCGCGGACACGCCGGAGGACAGGCCGCTGGTCGAGAACGCCGAGATCACCTCGAACAGCACGCGGTCGAGCGAGTCGTCGGTGATCTGCAGGAGCACCACGGTCGCGACGGCCACGATCGTCGCTCCCCAGAGCACGATGGCCACCGCGACCCGCAGGACGTCGCTCGGGATCCGACGACCGAAGGCCTCCATGCTCTGGCGGCCGCGCGCCTCGGCGACCGCGGCCAGGAACAGCACCGCGAGGGTCGTCACCTTGATGCCGCCGGCCGTCGAGGCGGATCCGCCACCGATGAACATGAGCATGTCCGTGACGAGCAGGCTCGAGCCGTTGAGCTGGTCGAAGTCGACGAGCGAGAACCCGCCGGAGCGGGTCATCGTCGACAGGAAGAGCGCCTGGAACGCGGTGCGCCCGGCTCCTTCTTCGCCGAAGGTCGTCGGGTTCGACGCCTCGAGGGCGGTGTAGACGACCGCGCCGCCGAGGAGCAGGACCGCGCTCGTCGCCAGGGTGAGCTTGACGTGGATCGGCCAGCGCCGCGGGGTGCGCAGCTGCTTCGTCAGGGCGCGGATCACCGGGAACCCGATGGACCCCGCCACGACACCGATCATGAGCAGCGTCAGGAACCAGTAGTCGTGGGCGAACGGGTCGAGGCCGTCGGCGTTCGGTGAGAACCCGGTGTTCGTGAAGGCCATCGCCGCGTAGTAGAAGGAGTCGCCGACCGCGGTCCAGAACGGGATGCCGGCGATGAGCACCGACGGCAGGAGCAGCAGGCCGAGGACGATCTCGATCGACAGGGTGCTCACCGCCACCGTCGCGAGCAGGGTGCCGACCTCGCCGAGCCGGACGGCCTGCCCCTCGGGCACGGCGCCGTGGTGGGTGCGGAGCGGGTTCGAGTCGCCGGCCGCCATGAGCTTCGCGCGCAGGCCGAGCTTCCGGGTGACGAACAGGCCGAGGATCGACGCGAAGGTCAGGACGCCGACGGCACCGATCTGGGTGCCGATGACCACCAGGACCTTGCCGAACACCGACCAGTGCGTCGCCATGTCGACCGTGGACAGCCCGGTGACGCAGACCACCGACGCCGCGGTGAAGAGGGCGTCCGCGAAGTGGGTGCTGCTGCGGTCCGCCGTGGCCCACGGCGTCATGAAGGCCACCGTGAACAGGAAGATCAGCGCGATGAACACGACGATCGCCAGTCGGGACGGCGACGACCGCAGCACCGTCGCGATCCGGCTCGCTCGCCGTCGGCCGACACTCACGTGGTGCGGGATCGGCTCGGTTCGGTCGAGCATGCGTATGCCTCCGAGGACATGGGCCGGGACGGTTCGTCATGGTACATCCGTGGTGCCCCGGCTAGCCTTGCCCCATGGCCGACATCTTCTCCGTCGTGGCGGACCCGACCCGGCGCGAGCTGCTCGGCACGCTGTTGTCCGCCTACGGTTCGGACGTCACCGGCGGGGAGCTCAGCGTCGGTCAGCTCGTCGAACGCCTCGGGGTCAGTCAGCCCACGGTGTCGAAGCACCTGCGTGTCCTGCGCGACATCGGGCTCGTCACCAGTCGCGAAGAAGGGCAGCACCGCTACTACCGGCTCGACCCGGAGCCGCTCGTGCACCTGGAGGACTGGGTCCTGCCGTTCACGGGCGCGGTCGACGCCGACGGCACCCCGGCCACCACCGCGTGGACGCCGGACGGCCAGCCGGTGTCGATCCGCCGGAACGGCACGGCCGGCAAGGCGACCGTCGAGGTGGGCACCGAACTCGGCCGTGTGATGGCCGAGGCGTCGTACCGGGCCACCGCGGCGATCTCCGGAGCGCAGCAGGGCTGGGAGCGCGTCGTCGACCGCAGCCGCAAGCGCTTCACCCGCCGGGGCGACGAGGACTGAGCCCGCGGCGCGGCCGGTGGGCACCGGCCGCGGACTGATCCTGGACACCGGGTCGCACGCGCCTCTACAGTTGCCACTGACCACACAGGTCACACCACTCCCGTGCGCAGCGCGCGTGCGAGCCCCGAAGGCGGACCATGACCGGCAGTTTCGACGACGTGCGCTTCCTCACCGTCGCTGAGGTCGCCGAGATGATGCGCGTCTCGAAGATGACCGTGTACCGGATGGTGCACGCCGGTGAGCTCCCCGCCATCCGCTTCGGCCGCTCGTTCCGCGTCCCCGAGTCGGCCGTCGCCGACGTGCTGCGCGGTGGCGTGGCGGACGTCGGCTGAGCGCGCGTTCGACATCACAGCGGGCAGCCGGTAGACTCGGGCAGGTTGATTTTCCGCGGTCTCTTCGGCCCGGTGTCCGTACATCAGCATCAGTCCGAGCGAGGTCCACATGGGTTCTGTCATCAAGAAGCGTCGTAAGCGCATGGCGAAGAAGAAGCACCGCAAGCTCCTTCGCAAGACGCGTCACCAGCGCCGCAACAAGAAGTAGACCCTCACAGGTCTGCGCAGGTCGGAGGACCTGCACGAGAAGCCCCGGTTCGCCGGGGCTTTCGCGTTCCCGGACTACGCTGGGACCATGCCCGCAGTGACGTTCCTGACGAAGCCCGGATGCCACCTCTGCGACGACGCCCGACCCGTGGTCGAACGCGTCGTCGCCGACCACCCGGGGGTCACCCTGCAGGAACGCTCGATCCTCGACGACGACGCCCTCCGCCAGGAGTACGCGGAGGACATCCCGGTCGTACTGATCGACGGGCGCGTCCACAGCAACTGGCACGTCGACGCCGACCGGCTCGCACGTGCGCTCGAGAAGGCCGAGGCCCGCGCATGATCTCCCACGTTGTCTCCTGGTCCCTGCGGACCGATCTCGACCGCACCGCGTCGATCGCCCGCATCCGCGAACTCCTGACCGGTCTGGTCGGCACCGTCGAGTCGATCCGCTCGCTCGAGGTCGTCGAGAACGTCGCCTACCCGGACAAGAACCACGACGTCGCCGTGGTCGCCAGCTTCGACGACCTCGCCGGGCTCGATGCGTACCAGGTGCACCCGGAGCACCAGGCCGCGGCAGCGGCGATCCGCGAACTGGTCACGGCGCGGGCCGCCATCGACTGGCAGAGCTGAGCCGGGCCTCCCGTCCGCGCGCGCTCGTCGCTTCGTGAGCAGCAATGGTCGCCTCCCGCATCGGGAGGCGACCATTGCTGCTCACCATGTGCGCGCGGCGGTGCCGCGCAGCGCGGGACCTACGGGGTCAGGCGCGTCGGGCCACGGAACAGGTACGTGACCTCGCGGATCGAGGGCTCACCGAGCATGAGCATCAGCACGCGCGCGAGGCCCATGCCGAAGCCACCGTGCGGCGGGACGCCGTAGCGGAAGAAGTCGAGGTACCAGCCGAGCTCCTCCGGGTCGAGGCCCTTCTCGACGGCCTGCGCCTCGAGCACGTCGACGCGGTGCTCACGCTGGGCACCCGTGGAGATCTCGGCGCCGTTGAAGATGAGGTCGTAGCTGTTGGTGACCGACGGGTCGCCGGGCTTCCGCATGTGGTAGTACGGCCGGATCGAGGCGTCGTACTCGGTGACGAACACGAACTCGGAGCCGTGGTGCTCCTTCGCCCAGGCGGCGACGCGGCGCTCGCCCTCGGGGTCCAGGTCACCGTCGGCGCGGACGACGTCGTAGCCGCTGTCGGCGACGATCTTGCGCGCGTCGGCCAGGGTCACGCGGGGGAACGGCGTCGCGGGGACCTGCAGCTCGAAGCCGAAGACCTCGGCGATGTCCTTGCCGTACTTCTCCTTGACGGCGGTGATGCCGGCGACCAGGACCTCTTCGTGCATCGCCATGACGTCCTCGTGGGACTCGATCCACGAGAACTCGGCGTCGACGCTGGTGAACTCGGTCGCGTGGCGGCTCGTGAACGACGGGTCGGCGCGGAAGGCGTCGGCGATTTCGAACACGGCACCGAAGCCGGCCGGCTGTGCCATCTGCTTGAAGTTCTGCGGCGATTGGGCCAGGTAGGCGGTCGTCTCGAAGTACTCGAGCTGGAACAGCTCGGCGCGCGACTCGGAGGCCGACGCCATGAGCTTCGGGGTGTGGATCTCGATGTAGTCGCGGTCGACCCAGTACGTGCGGAACGCGTGCTCCAGCGTCGTCTGGATGCGGAAGATCAGGTTCTGCTTGCGGTTGCGCAGGTCGAGGAAACGCCAGTCGAGACGCTTGTCGAGCGACGAGTCGTCGGCGATCGGGGTCTCCGGGATCGCGGCGCTCACCACCTGCAGCGCACCGATCTTGACCTCGAGCCCGCCGAGCTTCACGCGCTCGTCGTGCTTCAGCGTGCCCGTGACGTGCACGAAGGTGCCGTGCGCCAGGCCGGAGATCTCGTTCGTGGTCGCGAGCGCGGACTGTGCGGCGTCGTCGCCGTCCTCGGCCTCGCGCGTCGCCGGGTTCACGAGCTGGACGGCGCCGGTCTCGTCGCGCAGCACGACGAACTGCACCTTCTTCTGGTCTCGGACGGTCTCGACCCATCCGGCCACGGAGACGGGACCGTCGGGGAGGGCTGCCAGGTCGGCGATGCGGGTGCGTTCGATCACGGTGGTCGAGTCTAACCGCCTGCGTCCGGGGGCGTGGGCGGCAGGGTTCCTCCCTCCACACGGCCGCCTGCGTCCGGCGTTCTCCACCGAATGCCGGGAGGCCCGTGGCGGCGCGCGTGGACTCCGTAGCGTTCTCGACGTGGCCGGGTCGCGGGACGAGAGGGGGACCGGGTGGGGACGGGGACAGGGGAGCTCGCGACCTGGCCGCCTGCGGCGGTCGCGACGGTCGTCGCGTCGTTGATGGCGCTCGGCGGCACCACGACGGCGACGATCTGGTCGTTCATGCGGTGGCGGCGAGAGCAGCGCGCGACCGAGCGAGCGTACGTGTGGCAACAGGTCGTCTGGGCGGCCGAGATGGTCTCGTCCGACGACGTCGGCAAAGCCGAGATCGGTCGGATGGTCGCTGGAGCGATGTACGACATGCAGATTCATGGACGGGTCGATGATCCGGGTGTGAGTGTCCTGGTACGAACACTCGGAAAAGAGGTACGCGATGCAACGGATGTTCATGCACATGACGGGTGAGGAACGTCGGCGCGCTCAGGTCCGGCTCAACCAGGTCATCCTCGACGCGTACCCGAAACGGAAGGCGCGGAAGATGATCGCCATGTTCGAGCGGGTGGAAGCCCGCCTGGAGTACACCCCGGAAGAAGCTGCCGAGGCAGAACGGCGATGGCTCGCACGGTACGAGCGTTCAGGGGAGCGAAGCGCGGAGTGACCCGAGCGTGCCGATGAACTCCTCGGCCATGCCGGCCCGTTCGACGAGCTTGGCGTGGCGGGCTCGGGCGTCCTCGAGGTACGCGTCGAGGCGGGCCGCCAGCGCTGGTTCGTCCTCGGGGTCCTTCGTCGCGAGGGCGTCGACCACGCGGAGCAGCTCGGCCATCTCGTCGAGCGTGAACCCGAGCGGCTTCATCCGGCGGATCACGAGCAACCGATCGAGGTCCTGCGCCGTGTAGACCCGGAACCCCCCGGTGGTGCGGCCGCTCGGTACGAGCAGCCCGACCTCGTCGTAGTGCCGGATGGTGCGCAGGGACATGCCGGCGCGGTCGGCGAGTTCGCCGATGTGCATCGTGTCGGGGACGTCGCTGGTGCTCACGGGTACGACTCTACCCTCACGTGAGGGTAGAGTTCCGATCGATGTCCGTGATCACACACGCGCCGACGGCCCCGAGCGTCCTCGCCGCCCTCCGCTCGCCCCGCATGCTCACCCGAGAGGTCCTGGCCGGCATCGTCACCGCGCTGGCCCTCATCCCCGAGGCGATCTCGTTCTCCGTCGTCGCCGGGGTCGATCCCGCGGTCGGTCTGTTCTCGAGCGTCGTCATCGCGATCGTGATCTCCATCGTCGGCGGTCGCCCGGCGATGATCTCCGCCGCAGCCGGCTCGGTGGCGCTCGTCATCGCCCCGCTCGTCCGGGAGCACGGGATCGAGTACCTCGTGCCCGCGATCGTGCTGGGTGGCGTGTTCCAGCTCGTGCTCGGGTTCCTCGGGGTGGCACGGCTGATGCGCTTCATCCCGCGCAGCGTGAACGTCGCGTTCGTGAACGCCCTGGCCATCCTCATCTTCACCGCCCAGCTGCCGAACCTGCTCGGCGACGACGTCCCGTTCGTCGTCTGGCCGCTGACCGTGCTCGGCATCGCGATCATCGTCGGCTTCCCGTTCCTGACGAAGGCGGTGCCCGCGCCGCTCATCGCTGTGGTCGTCGTCACCGGCCTCACGATGGTGTTCAGCATCGCCGTGCCGACGGTCGGCGACGAGGGCGCCCTGCCGACGGCGCTCCCGGGCTTCGGCGGCATCACGACGCCGTTCACCTTCGAGACGCTGCAGATCATCGCCCCGTACGCGTTCGGCGTCGCGATCGTCGGCCTGATCGAGACCCTGCTCACCGCGCAGCTCGTCGACTCCATCACGGAGACGGGCTCGAGCAAGTGGCGCGAGTCCTGGGGTCAGGGTGTCGCGAACATCGCGTCCGCCTTCTTCGGTGGGACCGGCGGCTGCGCGATGATCGGCCAGACGGTGATCAACGTGAAGACCGCGGGTGCCCGGACCCGCGTCTCGACCTTCGCGGCCGGCGTCTCGGTACTGGTCCTGACGATCGCGCTCCACGACCTCGTGGCCCAGATCCCGATGGCGGCACTGACGGCGGTCATGCTCATGGTCTGCGTCGCGACCTTCGACTGGCACAGCATCCGACCGCGCACCCTCCGACGGATGCCGCTCGGCGAGACCGCGGTCATGCTCGTCACCGTCGTGGTGGTCGTCGTGACCGAGAACCTCGCCACCGGGGTGCTCGTCGGCGTGGTCGTGGCGGCCCTGGTCTTCGCCCGACGGGTGGCCCACGTGGTGACCGTGGTCCGCGAGCCGGTCGACGACCGCACCGTGCGGTACCGGGTCCGTGGGGCGCTGTTCTTCGCTTCGTCGAACGACCTCGTCACACGGTTCTCGTACGCCGAGGACCCGGAGCACGTGATCATCGACCTGGCCGACGCCCACGTGTTCGACGCGTCCACGGTCGCCGCGCTCGACGGGGTCGAACAGCGGTTCGCGAAGCACGGGTCGACCGTCGAGGTGGTGAACCTCGACACCGGCTCGATCGCGCTGCACGGGCGGCTCTCCGGTGAGCTCGGCGGCTGAGTGCTTCCGCATCCGGTGAATCACCTGAGGGGGCGGTGGGAACCGCGGGCGACCTACACTGGAACCCATGCCCGCGACCCGTCTCCACCTCGTCCGGCACGGAGAGGTGCACAACCCGGGCCGCGTCCTCTACGGCCGGCTCCCGGGCTTCGGGCTGAGCGACCTCGGCACGCGGATGGCCCAGACCTCCGCCACCGCCTGGAAGGACGCCGGCGTCGACGTGCGTCGGATCGTCGCGTCCCCGCTGCAGCGCACGCAGGAGTCCGCCGCACCCTGGTCGGCCGCCTACGGGCTCGACGTGACGCTCGACGAGCGCCTGATCGAACCGACGAACCGCTACGAGGGGCAGCCCCCCGGGTTCACGAAGCGCTCGCTCGGCCGCCCGGCGGAGTGGCCGTGGATCGCGAACCCGCTGCGTCCCAGCTGGGGCGAGGCGTACGAGTCCATCGCGAACCGCATGCTCGCGGCGATGACCACGGCGTGGGAGAGCGTGGACGAGGGCGACGTCGTCCTGGTCAGCCACCAGCTGCCGATCTGGATGGTCCACCGGAAGCTCGCGGGGGAGCCCCTGTGGCACGACCCGCGCAAGCGCCGCTGCGACCTGTCGAGCATCACCACCGTCGAACGTGTGCCCGCCACGTCGACCGGTCGGTTCACCGAGGTCGGGTACGCGGACCCCGCGCAGGAACTGCGCGCGACCGCCGTCGACGAAGGAGCAGTGTGAACAGCACGAGCAGTGTGCGCGTCATCAGCAAGCGGTTCGCGGTCCTCGCGGCGACGGCCGTGGCCGCCGTCCTGGTCCTGTCCGGCTGCTCGTCGGACAGTGGCGGCATCGCGAAGCAGTACGGCAACGGCACGACCCAGAACTACATCTCCGGCGACGGCGCCGTGACCGAGGTCTCCGCGAAGGACCGCACCGACCCGGTCACGTTCCGGGCCGAGGACTCGAACGGCGACACCGTCTCGTCGAAGGACCTCCGTGGCAAGGTCGTCGTCCTGAACTTCTGGTACGCCAGCTGCCCGCCGTGCCGTGCCGAGGCGAAGTACCTCAACCAGGTGCACGACGAGTACGCCGACGCCGACGACGTCGCGTTCATCGGTGTCAACGTGCGTGACGAAGCAGCGACCGCGGCCGCCTTCGAGCGCACCTTCGACGTGCGGTACCCGACCGTCCTCGATCAGCGCACGGGCACGATGCAGCTGGCGATGTCCGGGCAGATCGCACCGAACGCGGTGCCCGCCACGATCGTCCTCGACACCAAGGGCCGCGTCGCCGCCCGGGTCCTCGGCGCGATCGACGGCACGAGCATCCTGCAGACCCTGGTCAGCGACGAGCTCGACGCCGGCAAGGCGTCCTGACCCGTGACCTCCAACCCCTTCGCCGACGCGATCCTGAGCGGCCAGATGGCCGTGGCGCTGCCCGTGGCGGCGCTCGCCGGGCTCGTGTCGTTCCTGTCCCCGTGCGTGCTGCCGCTCGTTCCGGGGTACCTCGGGTACGTCGGCGGAGTCGCCGAGGGCGGGCAGCGTCGGGGCCGCGTGGTGCTCGGCGTGCTGCTGTTCATCGCCGGGTTCACCGCGGTGTTCGTGGCGTACACCACCGTGTTCGGGGCGCTCGGCTTCTGGCTCGTGCGGTGGCGCGACCTCATCACGCAGATCCTCGGGGTCGTCGTGATCGCGATGGGCCTGGTGTTCGTCGGTCGGTTCACGTTCCTGCAGCGCACCATCAAGCCCAGCTGGACCCCGGCCACGGGGCTCCTCGGTGCCCCCCTGCTCGGCATCGTGTTCGGCCTCGGCTGGACCCCGTGCCTCGGCCCGACCCTGGCGGCCATCAACCTGCTCAGCGTGCAGTCGGGCAGCGCCTGGCAGGGCATGTGGCTCGGGGTGGCGTACTGCCTCGGGCTCGGCATCCCGTTCGTCCTCGTCGCCCTCGGCGCCGGCTGGGCCACGGGGGCCATCGCGGCGGTGAAGCGTCACATGCGCACCGTCAACATCATCGGAGGAGCGATCCTGATCGTCATCGGTCTGCTCATGGTCACCGGTATCTGGTCGGCCGTCATGTCGAGCGTCGGGGCGGTGATCCAGAGCTTTGTCCCCGCAGTCTGACCTCAACGAGCACATCCCGACGGGCGCAGGCGACGGGGCCGACAGCGCCTCCGACCCGCAGCGGCCGTCCGACCACGTCGACGGCTCCGGCCCCACCGACGGCGGCGTCAACCAGCCGAAGCTCGGCTTCGTCGGGTACCTCCGGTTCTTCTGGCGGCAGCTGACGAGCATGCGCACGGCGCTGTTCCTGCTCATGCTGCTCGCCCTCGCGGCGATCCCGGGCTCGCTCGTCCCGCAGCGCACCGCCGACCCGAACGGCGTCGTGCAGTACAAGGCGGACCACCCGCAGCTCTACCCGGTCCTCGACAAGCTCCAGGTCTTCGACACCTACACCTCGGTGTGGTTCTCCGCTATCTACCTGCTGCTCTTCATCTCGCTCATCGGCTGCATCGTGCCCCGCACGAAGCACCACTGGCAGGCCCTGCGGACCCGTCCGCCGAAGACCCCCGCGCGCCTGACGCGACTGGCGGGCTTCCGCACCGTGGCGGTGCAACCCGACGCGATGATCGACGGGACGACCGGGATCGACGCGACCACGGGCCTCCCGTCCGCCGAGCACGCGGTGACGCGTGCGATGGCGATCCTGAAGCGGTCCGGGTACCGCGTCGAGCGGTTCGGCGACTCGGTGAGCGCGGAGCGCGGCTACCTGCGCGAGACCGGCAACCTGGTGTTCCACGCCGCCCTCGTCGGGGTGCTCCTGGCGGTCGGTGTCGGCGGCGGTTTCGGCTTCACCGGACAGCGCCTGCTGGTCGAGGGGCAGACCTTCTCGAACGTGCTCGGCTCGTACGACTCGTTCAACCCCGGTCGCTGGTTCCAGCAGACCGACCTCAAGGGCTACAACCTGCGCCTCGACAAGTTCGTGACGAAGTACGAGGAGCGCAACCTCGACGCCCTCGGCCAGGCGCTCGACTACTCGGCCACCGTCACGAGCACCGAGAAGGGCGGCGAGCCGAAGACGAGCCGCCTCGGTGTGAACGACCCGCTGCACGTCGGCGGCACGAACGTCTACCTGCTCGGCAACGGCTACGCGATGCAGGTCACGGTGCGTGACGGCGACGGGAACGTGGCGTTCAAGGACGTCGTGCCGTTCCTGCCGGAGGACGCGAACTACACCTCCACCGGCGTCATCAAGGTGCCGGACGCGAAGCCGGACCAGCTCGGCATGGTCGGGTTCTTCTACCCCACCGCGTCGAAGCTCGCGAGCGGCGCGTACTCGAGTGCCTACCCGGACACCCAGAACCCGCTGCTGACGCTGCAGGTCTACACGGGTGACCTCGGGCTCGACAGCGGTGTGCCGCAGAGCGTGTACACGCTGAGCACCAAGGGCCTCGACCAGATCGCCGGTCGGCAGTCGGACACCGCGAGCATCGCGCTCGAGCCCGGCCAGACGAAGAAGCTGCCGGAGGGCGCCGGGTCGATCACCTTCGACGGCGTCAAGCGGTACGTCTCCCTCGACGTCCACCACGACCCCTCGCAGCTCTGGGTGGGCGGGTTCGCCCTGCTCTCCACCCTCGGTCTGCTCACCTCGCTGTTCGTCCCGCGCCGCCGCGTCTGGGTGAAGGTCGTCCCGCGTCGCGATGCTCAGGGCGGCGAGTACGACCTCGAGTACGCCGGACTCGCACGCGGCGAGGACCCGAACCTCGAACGGGCCGTCGCGGACATCGCACAGCGCCACACGTCGGACCTCGGAGTTAGGATGCCCCAGTGAACGACATGACCACGAACCTCGCGACCTACTCGGTCGTGCTCACGTACTCCGCGATGGCGGTGTACGTGGTCGCGTTCATCTCGTTCGCCCTCGACATGGCCAAACGCTCCGGCGAGGTCACGGCCGCCGCGAAGAACGCGGGCGCCGACGACAGCTCGTCCGACGCGGCCGGCGCCACGTCGGCACGCGGAGCGAAGACGGTCGCGACCGTCCGCGGCGGCACCGTCGTGCTCGAGCAGGTCGCCGCACCGCCGTCGGGTGGCTCGGCCGGCCGCGGCACGAAGTTCGAGCGCGTCGGCATGGCGATGACGATCCTCGCGCTCGTGCTGCACGTCGCCTCGGTCGTCCTCCGCGGCATCGCGGCCGACCGTGTGCCGTGGGGCAACATGTTCGAGTTCTCGCTGACCGGCACGGCGCTGATCACCCTGATCTTCCTGCTCGTGCAGTTCTGGCAGAACCTGAAGTTCCTCGGTGTCTTCATCACCGGCCTGACGATCATCCTGCTCGGCATCGCGACGGTGAACTACTGGGTCCCCGTCGTTCCGCTGCAGCCGGCCCTGCAGTCGTACTGGCTGGTCATCCACGTCTTCGTGGCCATCGCCGGCACCGGGTTCTTCGCGCTCGGCGCGGGGCTCGCGGTGGCGCAGCTCGTGCAGACGTACCGCCAGGGCCGCACGGCCTCCGGCAAGCTCCGCTTCATGGCGACGCTGCCCGACGCCGACCGACTCGAGGTCCTGACCTACCGCGTCCTGCTCGTCGGCTTCGTCCTCTGGACCTTCACCCTCATCGCCGGTGCGATCTGGGCGGAACGCGCCTGGGGTCGCTACTGGGGCTGGGACACGAAAGAGGTCTGGACCTTCATCATCTGGGTCGTCTACGCGGGCTACATCCACGCCCGTGCGACCCGCGGCTGGCGCGGTGCGCGGTCGTCCTGGCTGGCCCTCATCGGCTTCGCTGCGGTGATGTTCAACTTCTCGGTCGTGAACGTCTTCTTCAAGGGCCTGCACAGCTACTCGGGGCTGTGAGCCGCATGGGTCGCTGATGCGGCCCTGGTCGCGACCACGACCGGACGGGAGGCACGGTGCCAGCTGGCACCGTGCCTCCCGTCCGTCGTCGGGTCGCGTGCACGGCCAGGAAGACGCCGTCGTGTCGGTGGGACGCCGCGTCGTCGGCGAGACGCCGCAGGTTTCGGCGGCGTCTCGATGACTCGGCGGCGTCTCGATGACGTGGCGGCGTCTCGATGACGTGGCGGCGCCGAAAGGAGACGCCGGCGTCTTGCGGGGACGACGGCGTCTCGTGAGGACGCGGCGGGTGCGCTACCCGGCGGCGAGCAGTGCGTGCACGCGGGCCACCCGCGCACGCCACCACGCCGTGCGCTCCGGCGACGCGGCGGACCGCTCCACCAGCTCGGGCGCGACGTCGACCCGGCGTACCGGCACCCGACCGCCGACCGGCAGCAGGGGATCGGCCGTGACGTCCCCGGCGAACATCGCCGCGGTCCCGAGTCCTGCGGCGTACCCGGGGGTCATCGCCGCGGCGGCCAGGAACGCTCCCATCCCGAGCCCGACCGAGGTGTCGAGCGCGCTGGAGACGACGCACGGCAACCCGGCGTCGGCGATGACGGCACGGGCCGCGCTGATCCCGCCGAGCGGCTGGGCCTTCACGACCAGGACGTCGGCGGCACCGGCCCGGGCGACGGCGAGGGGGTCGCTCGCCTTCCGGACGCTCTCGTCCGCGGCGACCCGGACCCCGAGGCCGGCGACGCGCGACCGGAGCTCGGCGAGCTCGGGCACCGTCGCACAGGGCTGCTCGGCGTACTGCAGGTCGAACGGTGCGAGCCGCTCCAGCGCCGCGGTGGCCTGCTCCACGCTCCACAGCCCGTTCGCGTCGACCCGGACCGCGGCCTCGGGCCCCATCACCCGGCGGACCGCGGCGACACGGGCGACGTCGTCGTCGACCGTCGTGCCGGGCTCCGCGACCTTGACCTTGGCGGTGGTGCACCCGGGGTACCGCGCGAGCAGGTCGGCGACGGCGTCGGCGGCGATCGCCGGGACGGTGGCGTTGACCGGCACGGAGTCGGCGGCCGGTTCGTGGTCCGTCCACCCGAAGTCGACGGTGGCCCGCAGCCAGGCGGCGGCCTCGGCGTCGTCGTACTCGACGAACGGCGAGAACTCGGTCCAGCCTGCGGGGCCGCGCAGCACGACCGCCTCGCGCGTGGTGATGCCGCGGAACCGCACGCGCATCGGCAGGGCCACCACGTGGGCGTCGGCGAGGAGTTCGGCGAGGTCGGGGAGCACGTCCGCCATCCTCCCACCGCACCCAGGGGGCCCGCCGGTTCCTCGGAGGGGACCGCCAGGGCAGGGCATTAGCATGCATCGGTCGGCCTCGGTCGGCAGGGGAACGACCCGAAGACGATGGAGGCTCGGTGGCGGTGGATCCGCGGCAGCGCGCAGCACAGCAACGCGCATCGCAGCGCCCGTCCGACCCGTCGGGCGCCGCGGCCCGTCCGGCGTCGGCAGCCCGATCGGCGGCCGCAGCCCGACCAGCGGCGGCAGCCCGACCGGCAGCGGGCGCTCGACCCGCGGCGGCTGCCGGGCGCGACTCCGACGACTTCGCCAGCCTCATGCAGCGCAACACCGTCGACGTGCGGCAGACGGGCGCCACGAGGCGCCGCAACCCCGTCGTCGGCAAGATCGCACTCGGCCTCGCCGTCGTCTCCGCCGCGGTCGACGCCAGTGCCTTCGCCGTGTTCATGGGCGGTGACACGAACTTCGCCTTCGGCATCTGCTTCGTCGTCGTGTTCCTGACGCTCGTCGCCGCGGTGCTCGGGTTCGTCGCCGCCGTCGGCTCGTTCGGGCGCTGGTACGGCGCCGTCGGGGTCGTCCTGGCGTTCTTCGCGAACCCCGTGATCCTCATCGTGATCATGGTGTTCGTCGCGCCGGAGATCCTGACCGACATGGGCGCCTGACCCGCCAGACGCCCGGCGGTACGTTGGGAGCATGGCTGCTCCCGTCTCCGACCTGTTCGACCCCGACGTCTGGACCACCGCTCCGATCGCGGAGCAGTTCACCGACATCACGTACCACAAGCACGTCTCCAAGGGCATCGTCCGGGTCGCCTTCGACCGTCCCGAGGTCCGCAACGCCTTCCGCCCGCGCACGGTCGACGAGCTGTACCGCGCCCTCGACGACGCCCGGCAGGACCCCCGTGTCGGCGTCGTGCTGCTCACCGGCAACGGCCCGAGCCCGAAGGACGGCGGGTGGGCGTTCTGCTCCGGCGGCGACCAGCGCATCCGGGGGCGGAGCGGCTACCAGTACGTCGGCGACGAGGGTGCACCGCCGGAGGGCGTCGACCCCGCGGCCGCACAGGCGTCGATGGGGCGGCTGCACATCCTCGAGGTCCAGCGCCTGATCCGGATGATGCCCAAGGTCGTCATCGCGGTCGTCCCCGGCTGGGCTGCCGGCGGTGGGCACTCCCTGCACGCGATCTGCGACCTCACCATCGCGAGCGCCGAGCACGGGAAGTTCAAGCAGACCGATGCCGACGTCGGCTCGTTCGACGGCGGTTACGGCAGCGCCTACTACGCCAAGCAGATCGGGCAGAAGTTCGCCCGCGAGGTCTTCTTCCTCGCGCAGGAGTACTCCGCCCAGCGCGCGTACGAGATGGGTGCGGTGAACGCCGTGGTGCCGCACGCCGACCTGGAGCGGGAGGCGATCCGCTGGGGCGAGATCGTGCTCGGCAAGTCCCCGACGGCGATCCGGATGCTCAAGTACGCGTTCAACGCCGTGGACGACGGCATGGTCGGCCAGCAGGTGTTCGCGGGCGAGGCGACGCGGCTGGCCTACGGCACCGACGAGGCCGTCGAGGGTCGTGACTCGTTCCTCGAGAAGCGTGCTCCCGAGTGGACCGCGTTCCCCTGGCACTACTGATGCCCCGTCCGCTGGTCGCGACCGGCACGTCGGACCCGACGGCCGTGCTGCGCGGCCTGGAGGCAGCACTCGCCGGCGGCCCCGCACTGCTCCCCGTCGCCGAGGGGGCTCCTGCACTGCCGACGCCGCCGCCGGCCGAGGTCCGTCAGGCGGTCGCCCTGGTGGTCGAGACGAGCGGGTCCACCGGCACCGGCAAGCGGGTGGCGCTCTCGTCCGAGGCGCTCCTCGCCGGTGCCGCCGCGGCCGACGCGGCACTCGGTGGGCCCGGGCGCTGGGTGCTCGCACTGCCGACGCACTACATCGCCGGCATCAACGTCCTGATCCGCTCGATCACCGCGGGCACCGACCCCGTCGTCGTGCCACCCGGGCACTTCGCGGCCGCCGCGTTCACCGAGGCGGCCGAACGGCTCGTCGTCGGTCCGGCCGCGCCCCGTCGCTACACCTCCCTGGTGCCTGTGCAGCTCGCACGAGTCCTCGACGACCCCGACGCCACGCGTGCGCTCGCCCGGTTCGACGCGGTGCTGGTCGGCGGGCAGGCCACCCCGGCGCCGCTCCGGCAGCGGGCGCTCGACGCCGGGGTCCGGATCGTGACGACGTACGGTGCGAGCGAGACGAGCGGTGGATGCGTGTACGACGGCGTCCCGTTCGGCACGGTGCGCACCGCGCTGGTCGACGGCGAGCTGCACCTGGCCGGGCCGATGCTCGCCGAGGGGTACCTCGACGACGACGCCCGCACGGCGTCGGCCTTCGTCGAGCGGGACGGGCTGCGCTGGTACCGGACCGGGGACACCGCGACCCTGTCGGACGGCGTGGTCCGCGTGCTCGGACGCCTCGACGACGTGGTGATCTCCGGCGGCGAGAAGGTCCAGCTCGGTGCGGTCGAACGGCTCGTCCGCGGGCTCCCCGGACAGGAGAGCGCTGTCGTCGCCCGGCGCTCGGCGGGGGAGTGGGGCGAGGTCCCGGTCGTCGTCACCGAGCAGCCGCTCGACCTCGAGGCCGTGCGTGCCCACGTCGGAGCCACCCTGGGGCGTGCCGCCCGCCCCGCCGACGTGGTCCTGGTGCACCGGATCCCGATGCTGCCGTCGGGCAAACCCGACCGTCGGGCCGTGCAGGCGCTCGCCGACCCGGTCCGCTCGTCGGGACCGCGAGCCGCCGGGCGGTCGCATCGGCAATAAGATCGGTGCTCGTGGCACGAACGAAGAACTCGACGCAGAAGCAGGGCCGGTCCGGCAACCCGGCGAAGGCCGCTGCCCCCGCCCGCACCAAGCGGAAGGCGACCGCACGCGACTGGATCGGCGGCGCACGCCTGCGCACCCTGACCCTCGGTGTCGTCCCGGTCGTGCTCGGCACCGCCGTCGCGTTCGTCGGCAGCGGTGAGCCCGGCGACTTCGGCGACTACCTGGCGAAGGACGGCCACCTCGCGGTCGCGCTGCTCGCCCTGGCCGTGGCGCTGTTCCTGCAGATCGGCGTGAACTACAGCAACGACTACTCCGACGGGGTCCGCGGCACCGACCAGTACCGCGTCGGTCCGGCACGACTCACCGGAGCCGGCCTGGCCAAGCCCCGGACCGTGCTCACCGTCGCCCTGACGTTCTTCGGCCTGGCCGCGGTCGCCGGCCTGGTCATCGTGCTGCTCACCCAGCTGTGGTGGCTGCTGCTCGTGGGGGCCGCCGCCATCGTCGCCGCCTGGTTCTACACCGGTGGCAAGAAGCCGTACGGGTACAACGCCCTCGGCGAGGTCTTCGTCTTCGTCTTCTTCGGACTGGTCGCCGTGCTCGGCACCCAGTTCGTGCAGATCCGCGAGGTCACCGTCAACGGCTGGGCAGCCGCCGTCGCCGCCGGGTTCTTCGCCTGCGCGGTCCTGATGGTGAACAACATCCGCGACATCGACGAGGACCAGCTGGCGGGCAAGCGCACGCTCGCCGTGGTCGTCGGCCGTCCGGTGGCCCGCGTCCTCTTCGGCCTGTTCCTGATGCTGCCGTACGTCGTGCTGCTCTGGTTCGTGCTGCTGTACTTCCGCACGGGCTTCACGTACTTCTCGCTGCTGCTGGCCCTGCCGGCACTGGCGATCGGGGTGTCGTCACGGAAGCCCCGCGAGCTCATCACGGCCCTGCAGCTGTCGTCGTTCGCCTCGCTCGCCTTCGGCGTGGTGCTCGGGATCACCCTGGCCGTCCAGCCGTAGCCGTTCCGGCTGCTCGACTGGACGGTCCCGCGTCCGGGGTCAGTCGGCGTCGGCGTCCCGTCGCGCTCCGTGCCGCTCGGCATCGGACACCGGACGGTCGGTCGGGGTGGCCGCCGCGTCGGAGTCGGCGGCGTCGACGAAGTCGTCCTCGAAGTCCGAGTCGGCGTCGCGCTCCGGGGTGCCGCGGCGGTTCGCCAGGCTCAGGGCCACCTGCGTGCGCAGTCCGGACAGGGCGATGTACGAGACGAGCAGGCCCACCAGGGCGGCCACGATCGTCGCCCAGTACCACGGCATCGGCGTCAGGAGCAGGAGGAGCACGAGCGCCACCACGAAGATGCCGAGCCGAGCCAGGGTGTACAGGAGCCACGCTTTCACACGGTGAGTCTACGGAAGCGCCGACCGGCAGGGGCATCACAGGGTCGCGACCTAGACTTCACCGCATGGTCCGCTTGTGGTTGATCGTCGCCGTGGCCGCCGTCGCCTTCACGGTGTACGCGGCCATCGACTGCGGCACGATGCCGCGTCAGCGCGTCCGTTCCCTGCGTCGCGGCGTGTGGCTCCTGCTCGTCATCATCCTGCCCGTCCTCGGTGGCGTGCTCTGGTTCCTGCTCGGTCGCACCCCGGCGGCCGACCCCGGTGCGTCGGCCCGCTACCGTGGACCCGAAGACGACCCGGACTTCCTCGGCACCACGCCGGAGCCGGGCACCACCCTCACGGACAAGGACCAGGACGACGCGACCCTCCGAGACCTCGAAGACCAGTTCCACGAGCGCGACGACGACGGCCGCACCGATCGCTGACGGCCCCGTCGGTTCGGGCAGCCCGGCGACGGACACCGCACTCGCCCTCCTGCAGGAACTCGTGCGTGCCGGCGTCACCGACGTCGTCGTGAGCCCCGGTTCGCGTTCCCAGGCACTCGCCCTCGCGGCGGTCGCCCTGGAACGCGCCGGTGGGCTGACCGTGCACGTGCGGTTGGACGAACGGACCGCCGGGTTCTTCGCACTCGGGCTCGCGGTCGAGACGCACCGGCCCGCAGCGGTGGTGACGACGTCGGGCACCGCGGTGGCGAACCTGCACCCCGCCGTGCTCGAGGCGCACCACTCCGGCGTGCCGATGATCGTGCTGAGCGCCGACCGCCCCGACGAGCTGCGCGGCATCGGCAGCAACCAGACCACCGTCCAGCCGGGGATCTTCGGTCAGGCCGTCGCCTTCGTCCGCGACGTCGAGGCCCCGTCGGCGCACGGTGTCGACGCCTCGCTCCGCGACACCCTGCGCACCCTCGCCCGACAGGCCGTCGCCGCCGCAGCCGGGCACACTGGGCAACCCGGTCCCGCGCAGCTCAACGTCGCGTTCCGCGAGCCGCTGTCCGCCGGGCTCGTCCCGGAGCACGTCAGCCCCGTGCCGGACGACGAGGTCGACCTGGCGTTCGCGACCCGCCGGGCGCACACCGGTCTGCCGGTCGCCGAACTCACCCCGGACGACGAACCGGGCACCGTCGTCATCGCCGGGCACGACGCCGGCGAAGACGCCGAGCGGATCGCCTGGGAACTCGGGGCGCCGCTCCTCGCCGAGGTCTCGAGCGGCGCGCGCTTCGGCCGCAACCTGGTCGTGGCCTACCGCGAGCTGCTGCGCGACCCGGACCACGGCGGTGCCGTCCGCCGGGCCGTCGTGCTCGGCCACCCGACCCTCAGCAGGGAGGTCCCCGCGCTCCTGCAGCGCGACGGGGTCGAGACGATCGTGGTCCGCGGACCGGCGGCCGACCCCTTCGACCCGGCCCGCGCCTCTCCCCACCGGCACGGCCCGGACGCCGCTGGCGCGTCGCCCGGGAACCGGCGGCGTGGGCCCAGCGAATCATTGACCACCTTCGTGTCCGACGTCCGCGTGACGGGCCGGACCCGGCCGGAGCACCGCGCGTGGGTCGGCCGCTGGGTCGGCTCCAGCCGCCGGATCCTGGGGGACGGCGACGCCGGCCCGGACCTCGACGCCAAGCGCTCCGCCGACCGCGTCGAGCGGAACAAGTTCCTGCGTGACGAGGTCGCGCTCCGTCGCCGACCCGTCGACCGCGCCATGCTCGCCGAGGCCGTCTGGGGCGTGACCTGGCCGCACGACCGGCTGGTCCTCGGGGCGTCGCAGCTCATCCGTGAAGCCGATGCCCGGGTGCTCGGCAAGAAGATCCGGGTGCACGCGAACCGCGGGCTCGCCGGCATCGACGGCACCGTCTCGACCGCGCTCGGCATCGCCGCGGCGCTCGAACAGTCCTCGGCCTCGGTGGGCACCACCCGCGTGCTCCTCGGTGACCTGACGCTGCTGCACGACCTCGGAGCGTTCGTCACCGGCACCGAGGAACGCACCCACCGGGTGCAGGTCGTCGTCGGCAACGACCACGGTGGCGCGATCTTCCGAGGGCTCGAGGTGGCGAAGACCACGCCGGAGGCCGACATGCGGCGGATGATGTCGACCCCGCAGCACGTCGACGTCGAGCGGGTCGTCACGGGCCTCGGGTGGGAGTACCGCCGGGCGGCGACGTGGGGTGACCTCGAGCGGGTGCTCACCGACCCCGCCGAGCGGGTCGTGATCGAGGTCCCGCTGTCGGACTGACCGGTCGCGCGGCTGCGCCCCGCGCGGCTACGCGGTCGCGCGGGTCGCGCGGCTACCCGGTCGCGCGGGTCGCGCGGCTGCCTCAGGCCAGCGCGTCGGTGATCGGCCGGAACTTCAGGGCGGTCTCGGCGACCTCGCGCGCGGGCTCCGAACCAGCGACGATCCCGGCCCCCGCCCAGGCTCGGACGGTGCCGTCGTCGTCGATCCGGGCGCTGCGGAGCGCGAGCATCCACTCGCCGTCACCCGTCGCACTCATCCAGCCGACCGGCCCGGCGTAGCGGCCGCGGTCGACGCCCTCGAGCTCGGCGACCAACTGCACGGCCACGTCGGTCGGGGTGCCGGCGACCGCGGCCGTCGGGTGCAGGGCGTCGGCGACGTCCAGTGACGTGGTGTCGGGCGGCAGCGTGGCCTGCACGTCCGTCGCCAGGTGCCACAGGTTCGGCAGCTGCAGCCGGAACGGTTCGGCGTCGGCGCGCAGGTCCGTCGCGAGCGGGGCGAGGGCCGCGAGCAGACTGTCGATCGCGAAGGTGTGCTCCTCGACGTCCTTGGCGCTGCTGGCCAGGGCCTCTGCTGCAGCCCGGTCGGACACCTCGTCGGTGCCCCGGGCGGCGCTGCCGGCGAGCACCCGTGCGGTCAGCCGCGTGCCGTCGGTGCGGGCGAGGGTCTCGGGGGTGGCGCCGATCAGCCCGTCCACCGCGAAGGTCACGCACTGCGGGTAGGCGGCCGCGAGGTCGAGCAGGACCGCCCGTCGATCGGCTCCCGGCGGCAGCGTGCCGACGAGGTCGCGGGCGAGCACCACCTTGCGGGCGCTCCCGGACACGATGCGGCGGACGGCCTCCGACACGTTGGCGGCGTAGGTGTCTTCGTCGATGTGCCCGGGACGCAGCGCGACGGAGACGTGCGGCCCGACGTGGGGGACCGGGACCGAGGTCCGGGTGAAGGCCAGGGGCTCTGCGCCGAGCGTCGTGTCGATCGCGGTCAGCCAGGCCTTGCCGCGCCGCCGACCGAGGACCACCCGGGGCACGATGAGCACGCTCTCGTCGGCGGAGTCGTCGGCGAAGGCGAACGACCCGAACGCGACGAGCCCCGAACCGCGCAGCTGCACCGGGTCGTCGACGACGGCGGTCTCGACGACGCTGCGCCAGAGGGCCGCGGCGTCACGCATCCGGTCGGGGCCGGTGAAGGTGAACCGGAGTGCCTCGCCGATGCCGACGATGCCGTCGCCGTTCCGGACGAAGGCGAGGGGACGGTCGCGGAGCGTGTGGCGGAGGACGGCGCCCGGGTCGTCGAGGATCCGGGTCGAGACCGTCAGCGGGGGCGCCGCCGTGGTGGTTCGGGTCACGGCTCCGATGCTACGCGCCGATCCCGCACCGCCCGGGTGGCTGCGAGTCCGGTGAACGCTCGGTCGGGACCTCTAGGATTGATCGTGTGAGCAGAGCGGACCTGAACAAGCGCCCGGACGAGGTGGCGGCGATGTTCGACGACGTCGCGGCCAAGTACGACCTCACGAACGACATCCTGTCGGCGGGCAACGCCCCGCTGTGGCGTGTCGCCACGGTCCGCGCGGTCGACCCGCAGCCCGGCGAGAAGGTCCTCGACATCGCCGCGGGCACCGGGACCAGCGCGGCGGCCTTCGCCAAGAAGGGCGCCGAGGTCACCGCGCTCGACCTGTCCGCCGGCATGATCGCCGTCGGCCGTGAACGCCACCCCGAGATCACCTTCGTCGAGGGCGACGCCGAGCAGCTGCCCTTCGACGACGACACGTTCGACGCCGTCACGATCTCGTTCGGGCTGCGCAACGTGAACGACCCGAAGCAGGCGCTCGCCGAGATGCTGCGCGTCCTGAAGCCCGGTGGCCGCGTCGTCATCTGTGAGTTCTCGACGCCGCCCCGCGCCCTGCTGCGCTTCGGCTACGGCACCTACCTGAAGCGCGTGCTCCCGGGCATCGCGCGGCTCTCGAGCAGCAATCCGGCCGCCTACCGCTACCTCGCCGAGTCGATCGACGCGTGGCCCGACCAGCAGGTGCTCACCCAGTGGCTCCGCGGTGTCGGCTTCTCGGTGGTCGCCTACCGCAACCTGACGGCCGGTATCGTCGCACTGCACCGTGGCCGCAAGCCCGTCGCCGACACGGTGCGCGAGTCCGCGGCACGGCGTGCGAAGGCCCGCCGCGACCACCAGAACACCGGCGAGCAGCCGCGCGTCGACCCGGCCGCCGACTGACCGGTCACCACCCCCGAAGACGGAGCAGCACTTGAATCCGAGCGTCCCGGTCGCACGTCGCGCGCCGAGCCTGCGCGCATCGCTGGGCATCGGCGAGCGGTTGTTCGCCACGCCCGCCGACCGACGCTTCATCTCCGCGGTCGACGACGGGCTCGAACTCGTCGAGCAGGGGCTCGAGGACGCCATGCGTTCCACCGACACCCTCGCCGACACCACCAGCCGGTACCTGCTGTCCGCCGGTGGCAAGCGCATCCGCCCGACCCTGACGCTCCTCATCGCTCAGCTCGGTGACGGCGTGACCGACGCCGTGGTCAAGGCCGCGGTGAGCATCGAGACCACGCACCTGGCGTCCCTGTACCACGACGACGTCATGGACGAGGCACCCGTCCGCCGCGGGGTCCCCGCCGCGCAGATCACCTACGGCAACAACGTGGCGATCCTGACCGGTGACCTGCTCTTCGCCCGCGCCAGCCTGATCACGGCCGACCTCGGCACCGAGGGCATCCGGATGCAGGCCGAGACCTTCCAGCGCCTCTGCATGGGGCAGCTGCACGAGACGACGGGGCCGCAGCCGGACGACGACCCGCTCGAGCACTACATCCAGGTGCTCAGCGACAAGACCGGTTCGCTCATCGCCACCGCGGCACGCGCCGGCGTGATGTTCTCCGGTGCCGACCGCGCCTACCTCGACGCCGTCGGTACCTTCGGCGAGAAGGTCGGCGTGGCCTTCCAGCTCGTCGACGACGTCATCGACCTCGCCCCCGCGACGGACAAGACGGGCAAGATCGCCGGCAACGACCTGCGCGCAGGCGTGGACACCCTGCCGGTCCTGCAGCTGCGCCGGATGGCCGCGACCGATCCGTCCGCGCAACACCTGGTCGAGCGCATCGAGCGCGACGTCAACGGTGCGCCCGACGACGTGGTCGACTCCGCGCCGTACCAGTCGGCCGTCGCCGCGCTCCGCGAACACGAGGCGACCGCGGCGACCCGCGCCGTCGCCGTCGCCTGGGCCCGCGAAGCCGTCGCCGCCCTCGCCCCGCTCCCCGACGGCACCGTGAAACGGGCACTCACCCGCTTCGCGGACTCCGTCGTCGACCGAAGCCGCTGAACACCCCTCCCGACGCGGCACGCCCACGGCGGCCCGGTCGGGAGGCCCCCGGGAACCCCCACCCGAACGAACTGGAGACGATCAGTGCCCACCCTCCGACTCGCCATCGTCGGCGCCGGCCCGGCCGGCATCTACGCCGCGGACATCCTGCTGCGCGAGGCGCACGGCTACGACGTGTCGATCGACCTGTTCGAGCAGCTCCCCGCGCCCTACGGTCTCGTCCGGTACGGCGTCGCCCCCGACCACCCGCGCATCAAGGGCATCATCAACGCCCTGCGTGACGTCCTCGACCGCGGTGTCGTCCGGCTGTTCGGCAACGTCCGCTACGGCGAGGACATCACCCTCGAGGACCTCAAGAAGCACTACAACGCGGTGGTGTTCTCGACCGGTGCGATCAAGGACGCCGACCTCGACATCCCCGGTGTCGACCTCGACGGCTCGTACGGCGCAGCCGAGTTCGTGAGCTGGTTCGACGGCCACCCCGACGTCCCGCGCACCTGGCCGCTGCACGCCGAGAGCGTCGCGGTCATCGGCGTCGGCAACGTCGCCCTCGACGTCTCGCGCATCCTGGCGAAGCACGCCGACGACCTGCTACCGACCGAGATCCCCGCGAACGTGTACGAGGGCCTCAAAGCATCGCCGGTCACGGACGTGCACGTCTTCGGCCGCCGCGGTCCGGCGCAGGTGAAGTTCACGCCGCTCGAGCTCCGCGAGCTCGGCGAGGTCCGTGACGTCGACATGGTGGTCTACGACGAGGACTTCGACCACGACGAGGCGTCGAAGACCGCGATCGCGACGAACAAGCAGGTCATGGTGATCAACCGTGTCCTCGAGCAGTGGCGCACGCGCGAGGTCGGCCAGGCCAGCCGCCGGCTCCACCTGCACTTCTACGCGAAGCCGATCGAGTTCGTCGGCGACGAGCAGGGCAAGCTGACCGCCATCCGCTACGAGCGCACCCGTCCGAACGGCGAGGGCGGCGTCGAGGGCACCGGCGAGATCCGCGAGATCCCGATCCAGGCCGCCTACCGCGCGGTCGGGTACTTCGGTTCCCCGCTGCCCGGGGTGCCGTTCGACGAGCGGCACGGTGTCATCCCGAACCACGAGGGCCAGGTCCTCGACGACGACAACCAGCAGATCCCCGGGGTGTACGCCACCGGCTGGATCAAGCGCGGTCCGGTCGGGCTCATCGGACACACGAAGTCCGACGCGATGGAGACCGTGCAGCACATCGTCAACGACCAGGCGAGCTGGTGGACCCCGGAGGACCCGTCCGACGAGGCCATCCCGGCCCTGCTCCGCGAGCGCGGTGTCGAGTACACCGACCTCGAGGGCTGGCACCACCTCGACACCCACGAGCAGGCGCTCGGTGCGGTCGACGGGCGCGAGCGCATCAAGGTGGTGCCGCGCGACGAGATGATCGACGTCTCGCTCGGCCGCGTCGACACCCCGACCAGCTGACGACCATGACCGACACGCGCCCCGTCCCGCCCACCGCGGTGCGGGGCGCGTCCGCGTCGGGGTCACGGCTGCAGGGCGTGGACGTGGCCCGTGCGGTCGCGCTGCTCGGCATGATGGCCGCACACGTCGGCGGCATCGCGGAGCAGCTCGACTGGACCGACCCCGCCACCTGGACCGCCGTCGCCCACGGCCGCCCGTCCACACTGTTCGCGGTCCTCGCCGGGGTCTCGATCGGCCTGACGAGCGGCCGTGCCGACCCGCCCGGCCCGCCCACCATCGGCCGCATCCGTGCCCGGCTCGCCATCCGCGCCGTGGTGGTCGTCGTCATCGGGTTCGCCCTGATGGCGCTCGACACCCCCGTGTACGTGATCCTGCCGACCTACGGGGTGCTGTTCCTGCTGGTGGTCCCGGTGCTCCGCGTCCGACCGGTGGCGCTGCTCGGCATCGCCGCGCTCTGCGCGGTGCTGTCGCCGCTCGCCGCGCTGACGATCGCGCCGGCCTACGCGGACGCCGGCATGATCGGCGTCCAGCTCGGCCTGGTCTACCCCGTGGTCACCTTCCTGGCGTACGTCCTGGTGGGGCTCGCGGTCGCCCGGGCAGGCCTGGAGGAACGTGGCCGGCAGGTTGCGCTCCTCGTGTCCGGCGCACTGGTCGCCACCACCGCGTACGTCGCCGGGTCGGTCCTCGCCCCGCTGCCGGACGACGCGGCCCTGGCGTTCCCCGGGGTCCCGTACGCGGGCGAGGGCTCGACCCCCGGCCAGGCCCTCGCACAGCTGTTCCTGTCCCCGCGTGACCACTCGTCGTCAGTCGTCGACGTGGTGGGGACGGCCGGGGTGGCGGTCGCCGTGATCGCCCTGTGCCTGCTCGTGTTCGACGGCCGCGGGCGTTTCGCCGAGCGGATCGCGTTCCCCCTGGCCGCGGTCGGCTCGATGCCGCTGACGGTGTACTCGGGGCACCTCGTGGTCATCGCGATGCTGCCGACCTCCCCCGAGTCGGTCGAGGCCTGGGGCTGGTTCGCCCTCGGCTCGGTGGTCTTCGCGATGCTGTGGCGGCGGTTCCTGGGTCGCGGCCCGCTCGAGCGGGTGGTGGGGGCCCTGGTGTCCCTCGTCCCGATGCGCTGAGCGCACCTGGCGGAGCCCCACCGGGCCTCCCGGCGGCTACTGCAACGCCGCCGTGAGCCGCGCGACGTTGTCGAGCACCTTGGACCGGCGCGGACGGTCGAACCACTCGTCGAGCGTGAGCTCGAAGCTGTGCTCCTTGTACGCTTCCTGCACCTCGCGCAGGGCGTCGACGAAGCGGTGCCCGCGCACCATCACGGAGACCTCGAGGTTCAGGCTGAACGAGCGCATGTCCATGTTGCTCGACCCGATCACCGACACCTCGTCGTCGATCGTGAAGTGCTTCGCGTGCAGGATCGTCGGCGCGCGGTACAGCCAGATCCGCACACCGGCGCGGAGCAGTCCTTCGTAGTAGGAGCGCTGCGCGTGCCAGGTCATCGCGTGGTCGCCCATCTCGCCGACGAACAGCTCGACGTCGACCCCGCGCTGCGCCGTCGTGGTGATGGCGTAGAGCATCGAGTCGTCCGGCACGAAGTACGGCGACGTGATCGAGACCTTCTGCTGCGCCGAGTAGAGCAGCGCGTTGAACAGGCGCAGGTTGTTCTCGCCGTCGAAGCCCGGGCCGGACGGCACCACCTGGCAGTCGAGCGCGTCGCCGCGGTCGGCCCGCTGGACGGGGTCGCTCTCGCGCAGCAGCAGCTCGTCGGTCTCGCTGTACCAGTCGGTGACGAACAGGGCGTTGAGCCCCGCGACGACCGGTCCCTCGAACCGAGCGAACAGGTCCTTGTAGACCATGCCCTTCTCGACGTGCGACTTGATGTCGTACGACGCGTCGATCAGGTTCTGCGAGCCGGTGAACGCGACCGAGCCGTCGATCACCATGATCTTCCGGTGGTTGCGGAGGTCGGGGCGCTGGAACTTCCCCTGCAACGGCAGGAGGGGCAGCATCAGGTGCCACTCGATGCCCGCCTGGTCCATGAACGACAGGGTGTCCTTGTAGCCCGGGTACCCGCGGCTGGCCCAGTGGTCGAGCAGGAACCGCACGGTCACCCCACGGGCCTGCGCCCGCGCGAGCGCCTCGAAGAACGGGCGCGTGGTGTCGTCGAGCGTCGCGATGTAGAACTCGACGTGCACGAACCGGCGGGACTGGTCGATCGCCCGGGTCATCTCGGCGATGGACTCCTCGGAGTCGGGGTAGAGCTCCGCGGAGTTGCCGCCGACCAACGGCATCGCGCCGAGTTCGCGGTTCAGCCGCGTGACGCTCTCGAGCCACGCGGGCCACGGGTGGTCGCGCCGGACCCGCTCGATGCCCTCGGTCTGCTCGAGGATGTACGCGTTGATCTCGGTCTGCTTCTCGCGACGGGCGCGGGGGAGTTTCGTCGACCCGATGACCAGGAAGACGATGAAGCCGATGTAGGGGATGAGGAAGATCGCGAGCAGCCACGCCGTCGCGGTCTGCGGCTTCCGGTTGATCGGGACGTAGATGATCGAGAAGACGCGGATCGCCAGGTCCAGCAGGACGAGCAGGACGGTGATGACGACGCTGAGCCAGTGCTCCACGGGGTGTCGGGTGTCGTTCGCAGGGGCCGCGGGTCAGCGGAAGTTGATGAACTGCAACGGGACGTCGAACTCTTCACCCTTGAGGAGCTGGATCGTGTTCTGCAGGTCGTCACGGCTCTTCGACGAGACGCGGAGCTCGTCACCCTGGATCTGGCTCTTCACCGTCTTCGGGGCGTTGGCCCGCAGGAACGCGCCGATCTTCTTCGCCACGTCCTGCTCGATGCCGTTCTTGAACTTCACCTCGATGCGGTACTCCTTGCCCGAGGGGTACGGGTCGCCGGCGTCGAGGCTCTTCAGGCTGATGTTCCGCTTGATCGCCTTGCTCTGCAGCACGTCGAGGACCGCCTTGGCGCGCTCTTCCGAGTTCGCCTTGATCAGGACGTCCTCGCCGCTGAACGCGACCGAGGCGTCGGCGCCCTTGAAGTCGTACCGCTGCTCGATCTCCTTGGCCGCCTGGTTGAGGGCGTTCTCCGCCTCCATCTTGTCGACCTTGCTGACCACGTCGAAGGAACTGTCTGCCATGCCGACAGCCTAACGGCGGACGGGAGGCCCGGTTCGGCCCCCGTGCGCGGGCCCTCGTAAGTGCGTGGTCGCGTCCAGGGCCGATGGTCACGACCACCGTCAGCCATCCGCTATGCTTTTGTGCGCGCCTTCGGTTGGTGATCACACCGGCTGGGTGCGCATGGCAAGTTACCCAAGCGGCCAAAGGGATCTGACTGTAAATCAGCCGGCGTAGCCTTCGGGGGTTCGAATCCCTCACTTGCCACCATCTGATCGGCCCCGTCCACTGCGGACGGGGCCGATGGTGTTTCCGGGAGGATGGGTGCATGGCATCCGACCCCACACCGTCCCAGTTCGCCGACCTCGCCGAGTCGATCGCCCGTGACGCAGCGGCGCTGGCCGCACGCCGCCGTGCCGAGGGGGTCGAGATCGCGGACCGGAAGTCGAGCATCGTCGACGTGGTCACGGCCGCCGACCGCGAGGTCGAGGCACTCATCCGCGCCCGTATCGCCGAGGCCCGCCCCGACGACGCCTTCCACGGCGAGGAGTCCGGGTCGGCCTCCGGTGCCTCGGGCATCACCTGGGTGGTGGACCCGATCGACGGCACGGTCAACTACCTGTACGGCAGCGCCGAGTACGGCGTGAGCATCGGCGTCGTGCGGGGCGCACCCGACCCGACGACCTGGGACCCGATCGCGGGCGTCGTCGTGGCGCCGGCGACGGGCACGGTCTTCCGCGCGGCCGTCGGTCAGGGAGCGACCCGTGACGGGGAACCGTTGTCCGTCGCCGCGCCCGGCTCGCTTGCCGAGACGCTCGTCGCCACCGGGTTCGGGTACACGGCCGACCGTCGCCGGGAGCAGGTCGCGGTGCTCGCCGGACTCATCGGCGAGGTGCGGGACATCCGCCGCGGGGGAGCGGCGTCGCTCGACTGCTGCGCCGTCGGGGCGGGCGTGGTGGACGCGTACTACGAGCGCGGGATCAACCCGTGGGACATGGCCGGTGGTGCCCTCGTCGCGCAGGAGGCCGGCGCGGCCATCCGCATCTGGGAGGCCGGAGGGACGCGCTCCTTCCTGTTCGCGAGCCCCGCCGTCGCCGACGAACTCGAGGCCCTGGTGCGCGGTCTCGAGGCCGGTGCGCTCGGAGCCGTGCGGGCCTGACGACGTGCCGATCCCCGGGGCCGGGGGTGCCGGGCGGACCTGACTACGACTGGCGACCTGCGACCTTGCCTGCTAGCGTGCTCAGGTCCCGTTATCTGCTCGTTACCAACGAGTGAGCCCTTCTCTGATCAGGATCGCCACCGCACGCATGCCCCGTACTCCTCTGTCGTCCGCTCCCACCGACGGTTCCGTCGACGCCGCCACCCCGGTCGTCCACCAGACCCGACGCGCTCGGATCGAGGCAGAGCGAGCCGCGGCGAAGGGCACGGTCGTGGCGCAGGAGGGACAGGGCTCGACGGGTCCGAGCTTCGACGACGTGATCGGTGCGGTCACGCCGGGAACCCCCGCGGCCCCCGTGTCGCCGATCGACCTCGCACCGGCATCGCCCGTGCGCCCGGCCTCCCGGATCGTGACGCCGCCGGCCCCCACCTCGCCCGTCGTGCACGCCCTGCGGGTCGCTCCCGTCGCCCCGGCGTCGCAGCCCCGTCGTGTCGCGGGGCAGGTCCCCGCATCGCGCCGCCGCAGCAGCCGTCCGGTCACGAAGACCGCGGTCGCCCGCGCAACCCGTCACATCCGGTCCACGGCCACCACGACCGCCGCAGCAGCGCGGTCCCCGAAGCAGGGCGCGTCGTTCCGCCGTGCTGCTTCGCGCGTGACCGCGGTCGGCGCACTGCTCTTCGCAGCAGGCCTCGTGGTCTCGACCTCGCTGCCGGCGCAGGCGCTCTGGGTCCCGGCGTCCGGCTCGACCGCGGCCCGTGCCACCTCGGGTGCCACCCAGTCGATGCAGGTCGGTGCCTCGGCCGACGGATCGACCGCCCGTGACCAGTACACGGTTTCCGACGCCACGCAGTACGCGAACGTCGACTCCTCGACCTTCACGAACGACCCGACCGGCACCATCCAGTGGCCGTTCCTGACCGGCGTCCCGATCACCTCGGGCTTCGGTGGACGCCAGGTCGCCGGGTGCTCGTTCTGCTCGACGAACCACATGGGCATCGACTTCGCCCCGGGCGAGGGCACCCCGATCGGCGTCATCGCCGCCGGCACCGTGATCAAGGTGCAGGCGAACGACGGCGGCTTCGGCAACGACGTCTGGGTCGAGCACGACGTGGACGGCAAGCAGTTCGTCAGCGTCTACGGGCACATGGAGGACAACTCCTTTAAGGTCGTCACCGGCCAGCACGTCGAGGTCGGCGACATCCTCGGTCTCGTCGGCAGCACGGGCAACTCCACGGGCCCGCACCTGCACCTCGAGGTGCACGTCGACGGGGTCCCGGTGGACCCGCTGGCGTGGCTCAAGACCAACGCGAACTAGCGGCCCACGACGCGGCACGCCCGGGCGTCTCGTCCGGTTCCGGAGCAGCGTCGGAGGTCTGCTATCCTCGTGTGGTGCCGTTCGCGGCACATCGCCCCGATAGCTCAGTGGTAGAGCACCTCCATGGTAAGGAGGGGGTCGTCAGTTCAATCCTGACTCGGGGCTCCGACCCGGTGCGCGTGCCGCTCCGGATCTCTGGCGGGGTAGCTCAGTTGGTTAGAGCACACGACTCATAATCGTGGGGTCGCGGGTTCAAGTCCCGCCCTCGCTACACGCAAGGCCCTCTCGTCCAGGATTCCCTGGGTCAGGGGGCCTTCTCTGTTGCCGGCCCCACTTCGATTTCTGGGGTCCACCCACCGCGCGATCAGTCCGCCGCCTGCACGTCGGCCGCGACGTTCTCCTGCGCGGCGAACTGGGTGCGGTGCAGCTCCTCGTACCGGCCACCCGCGGCCAGCAGTTCGTCGTGTGTGCCACGCTCCACGATCGATCCGTCCTCGACCACCAGGATCACGTCCGCGCTGCGGATCGTGGAGAGCCGGTGCGCGATCACCATCGCCGTCCGCCCCTCGAGCGCCTCGCCGAGCGCAGCCTGCACCGCTGCCTCGGACGTGGAGTCGAGTGCCGCCGTCGCCTCGTCGAGGATGACGACGCGTGGCTGGGCGAGCAGGAGCCGGGCGATCGTCATCCGCTGGCGCTCGCCCCCGGACAGCCGGTAGCCGCGTTCGCCCACCATGGTGTCCAACTGGTCGGGGAGGGACCGGATGAGCGGCTCGAGCCGCGCACGGCGGACGGCGTCCCACACCTCGTCGTCGGACGCCTCGGGCCGTGCGAAGCGCAGGTTGGAACGGATGGTCTCGTGGAACAGGTGGCCGTCCTGCGTCACCATGCCGAGGGTGTGCCGCATCGAGGCGAACGTGACGTCGCGGACGTCCGTCCCGGCCAGGCGCACCGCGCCGCTGTCGACGTCGTACAGGCGCGCGAGCAGCTGTGCGACCGTGGACTTGCCGGCCCCGGACGAGCCGACCAGGGCGACGGTCTGCCCCGGCTCGATCCGGAAGGACAGTCCGTGCAGCACCTCCTCGCCGCCGCGGGTGTCGAGCGTGGCGACCTCCTCGAGCGAGGCGAGGGACACCTTGTCGGCAGACGGGTAGGCGAACCGGACGTCGTCGAACTCGACGGAGACGGGGCCGTCGGCGATGGTCACCGCGTCGGGCTGCTCCCGGATGAGCGGTTCGAGGTCGAGCACCTCGAAGACGCGCTCGAAGCTGACCACGGCGCTCATGATCTCCACCCGCGCGTTCGCCAGGCTCGTCAACGGGGCGTACAGCCGCGTGAGCAGGAGCGCCAGGGTGACGACCTCGCCGGTGTCCAGCCGGCCGGCGAGCGCGAGGAAGCCGCCGAGCCCGTAGACGAGCGCCAGGGCGAGCGCGGAGACGAGCATCAGCGCGGTGAAGAAGACGAACTGCAGCATCGCGGTCCGGACACCGATGTCGCGGACCCGGGCGGCACGGACGCGGAACTCCTCGGCCTCTTCGTCGGGTCGGCCGAACAGCTTGACGAGGGTGGCGCCGGGAGCCGAGAAGCGCTCGGTCATCTGGGTGCTCATCGCGGAGTTGTGGTCGGCGGCCTCGCGGCGCAGGGCGGCCAGGCGGCTGCCCATCCGGCGTGCGGGCACCAGGAAGACCGGGAGCATGACGACGGCGAGGACCGTCACGAGCCACGAGGTGCTGAGCATGACGATCAGGGTGAGGACCAGCGCCACGAGGTTCGTGACCACGCCGGACAGCGTGCCGCTGAAGGCCTGCTGGGCGCCGATCACGTCGTTGTTGAGGCGACTCACGAGCGCACCGGTCCGGGTGCGGGTGAAGAACGCGATGGGCATCTTCTGCACGTGGTCGAAGACGGCGGTGCGGAGGTCCAGGATCACGCCCTCGCCGATCCGTGCCGAGTACCACCGCGTCGTCAGCGACACGGCGGCGTCGGCCACGGCCACCAGGGCGATGACCACGGCGAGCCGGACGATCGTCGAGACCTCTCCGCGGGCGACGATGACGTCGACCACCTGCCCGGCGAGGACCGGCGTCGCGACCGCGAGGAAGGCGCCGACGACGGAGAGACCGATGAACACCAGCAGCTTCGCCCGGTACGGCACCGCGAACGTCAGGATCCGCCGGACGGACGCGCGGGAGAACCCGTGCTTGCCGCCCTGCGCGGACGAGATCTTGTACAGCGAGCTCCAGGCTGCGCTCTCCATGCTCATGGCGGTTCCTTTCCGGGGCCCCTGGCCCAACCTAGATGGCTGGCCGGGTCCCCGGTGACCGCTCCTGTGGCGGTGCGCCGCGCGGCCACCCGCCGGAGGCCGTCGGGCCGGCTTACTGCGTGCGGTGGGAGCCCGTGTCCGTGCGCGTCGCGAGCACCCCGGCCGTACGGAACGCGTCCTCGACCGCGGCGGTGACGTGCTGCCAGGCGGCCCGTCGCCGGTTCGCCCCGATGCTGCCGCCCGACACGGCCGTGCCGTGCCCGGCCCGGCGCAGGGTGATCGTGGTGGTGGCGCCGTCCACGACCGTCGACAGCTCGTACCGGCGGTACTCCCGGGCCGGCTGCACGAGCGCACCGAGCAGGATGGTGAGCGTGCGGCTGCCCGCCGTCGCGGTCATCGTGCCACCCGTCGACTCGACGTGGTGGCCCGTGCGGCGCAGCGCGGCGGCCGCGACCTCCATGGCGGTGCACCGGTCTCCCGTGTGCACGGCGAACTCCGTCGTGGTGTCCATCGGCCCTCCCCGTCCCGAACGAACCCGTGCCGCACGGCACGCTCCGATTCCCCCGAATCGGTCTCAGACAGTCTAGCTGAAGCGTTCTCATCGATCACCGGCCTCCGGACGTGCCTCGGTAGACTGCCGTGGTGTCAGTGAACCCCGAGCTCGTCGGCAGGACGTTCCCGCCGGCCCAGCCCTACCTGGTCGGCCGCGAGAAGGTGCGCGAGTTCTCGCGTGCGGTCTTCGCGACCAACCCCGTCCACCACGATCCGGGCGCCGCACGTGCCGCCGGGTACGCCGACGTGGTCGCGCCCCCGACGTTCGCCGTCGTCGTGCAGGAGGCCACGCTCGCGCAGCTCCTGAACGAGCCCGACGCCGGCATCGACTTCTCGCGCGTCGTCCACGGCGAGCAGTCCTTCACCTACGACCGGCCGATCGTCGCCGGTGACGAGCTCACCGCGACCCTGACGGTCACCAGCGTGAAGACCCTCGGCGGCAACGCGATGGTCACCGCCCAGAGCACCATGAACGACGCCGAGGGGGAGCACGTCGTCACGGCGACCTCCACCCTCGTGGTCCGAGGAGACGACGCATGACCGCCGCACCCGCCACCGCGCTCGAGGTCGGCACCGTCGTCGCCGAGCGTGACGTGCACATCACGCGCGACTCGCTGGTCCGGTACGCCGGCGCCTCGGGCGACTTCAACCCGATCCACTACCGCGACGACGTCGCCGCCTCGGTCGGCCTGCCCGGCGTCCTCGCCCACGGCATGCTCACGATGGGCATCGCCGTCCAGCCGGTCGCCGAGTGGCTCGGCGACAGCGGCTGGGTCGCGGGCTACGGCGTCCGCTTCACGCGCCCCGTCGTCGTCGACCCGGAGCAGGGTGCCACCGTCGGGATCGTGGCGAAGGTCGGCACCGTCGACGAGGACGGCCGGCCGAAGCGCATCGACCTCACCGTGACCGCCGCCGGGCAGACCGTGCTCGGCAAGGCGCAGGTCACGGTGGTGTTCCGCTGACCGTGTCCGAGCCGGTGCTGGCCGACCTGACGACGCTCCGCGTCGGCGGGGCCGCAACCCGGCTGCTCACGGCCACGACGACCGACGAGCTCGTCACCCACGCGCTCGACGCCTTCGACGACCACGAGTGGCTCGTCCTCGGCGGCGGCAGCAACCTGCTGGTCGCCGACCAGGGCTTCGACGGCACCGTCGTGCTGGTCCGGACGACGGGCGTCGACGCCGACCGCGACGCCGACGGCGTCACGGTGCGCGTCGCTGCGGGGGAACCGTGGGACCCGTTCGTCGCCACGACCGTCGCGAACGGCTGGACCGGCCTGGAGGCCCTCAGCGGCATCCCGGGCACGGTCGGTGCGTCCCCGGTGCAGAACATCGGCGCCTACGGGGTCGAACTCGCCGACGTGCTCACCCGCGTCGAGTTCCTCGATGCGGCCACGGGGGAGCGCGCGTGGGTCCCGGCAGCCGAGCTGGCGCTCGGCTACCGAACGTCGACCCTCAAGCACGGTCGGCGCGGTGTCGTGCTGACGGTCGAGTTACGGCTCGGGCTCGCGGGGGAGCACGGTGTGCCCGTGCGCTACGCGCAGCTCGCCGGTTCGCTCGGGGTCGAGCTCGGTGCGCTCGTGCCGCCCACGACCGTCCGCGACGAGGTCCTGCGGCTGCGCGGCTCGAAGGGCATGGTGCTCGACGGGGACGACCACGACACCTGGAGCGCCGGGTCGTTCTTCACCAACCCGATCGTCTCGCCGGCGTTCGCCGAGACCCTGCCGACGGACGCGCCCCGCTGGCCCGCGGGTGACGACGTCAAGCTCAGTGCCGCGTGGCTCATCGAGCACGCCGGCGTGCACCGTGGCTACGCGGTGCCGGGCTCCCGTGCGGCGATCTCGTCGAAGCACACCCTCGCGCTGACGAACCGCGGCGGGGCGACGGCCGCGCAGGTGGCCGAGCTCGCACGGTTCGTGCAGGTGACCGTCCTGAACCGGTTCGGCGTCTCGCTCGTCCCGGAACCCGTCGTGGTGGGCGACCTGCTCGGCTGATCGTCCGCCCGACGGGACGGACGAGCACGACGCACCACGGGCCTCCCGGCACGCAGAACGGGCCACCTCCACGAGGTGGCCCGTTCTGCGTTCTGCGGGGTGTCGTGGGCGCAGCGTCTACGCGAAGAACGCCGCCAGCCGGGCGACGCCCTCGGCGATGTCGTCGTCGCCCAGCGCGTACGACAGGCGCAGGTAGCCGGAGGGGCCGAAGGCCTCACCCGGCACGACCGCGACCTCGGCGTGCTCGAGGATCAGGTCGGCCAGCTCGAGCGTGGTCGTCGGGGTGGTGCCGGCCCACTCGCGGCCGAGCAGCGCGGTGACGTCCGGGTAGACGTAGAAGGCTCCCTGCGGGGTCGGCGTGCGGAAGCCCGGGATCGCGTTGAGGCCGTCCACGATGGCCTTCCGTCGGCGGTCGAAGGCCTCGCGCATGGCGGCGACGGGCTCCTGGGGACCGGTCAGGGCGGCGATCGCGGCGCGCTGCGACACGTTCGAGACGTTCGACGACAGGTGCGACTGCAGGTTCGACGCGGCCTTGACGGCGTCGGTCGGGCCGATGAACCACCCGACGCGCCAGCCGGTCATCGCGTAGGTCTTCGCGACGCCGTTCACCAGGATCGTGGTGTCGGCGAGGGCGGGGACCTCGGCCAGGATGCCGGCGAAACGGACGCCGTCGTACACCAGGTCCTGGTAGATCTCGTCGCTGATCACCCAGATGCCGTGCTCGAGCGCCCACTCGCCGATGGCCCGGGTCTGCTCGGCGGAGTACACGGCGCCCGTGGGGTTCGACGGCGAGCAGAACAACAGTGCCTTGGTCGCCGGGGTGCGGGCGGCCTCGAGCTGCTCGACCGTCACCAGGTAGTCCTGGTCGCTGCCGGCGAAGACCTCGACGGGCTCGCCGCCGGCCAGCCGGATGGCCTCGGGGTAGGTGGTCCAGTACGGCGCGGGCAGCAGGACCTCGTCACCGGCGTCGACGATGGTCTGGAACGCCTGGTAGACCGCCTGCTTGCCACCGTTCGTGACGATGACCTGCGACGGCTCGACGGTGATGCCGGACACCCGGGCGGTCTTGTCGGCGATGGCCTGCTTGAGTTCGGGCAGGCCGGTCGCGGGCGTGTACCGGTGGTTCTTCGGGTCCTGCGCGGCAGCGACGGCCGCGTCGACCACGTGCTGCGGGGTCGCGAAGTCGGGCTCGCCGGCGGCGAACGAGATCACCGGCCGCCCGGCGGCCTTGAGCGCCTTGGCCTTCGCGTCGACCTTGAGCGTCGCGGACTCGGCGATGGCCGCGATGCGGGACGCGATGCGCGGACGATCGGCCGGCGCGGTGGCGAGGGTGTCGACGGACACGTGGGCGGTGGACTCGGGGCCTGGGGCTGCGGTGCTCACGGGGTCCAGCCTACCGGCGCGGCACGCCGTGGGAGGGGCCAAGTGGACACCGTGTGACGGACTCCCGTAGACTCGTCCACCGGAACGCGGATCGGTGACGAACCGTGTTGCGAAGGGCGGTGGCTCAATTGGTAGAGCAGCGGTCTCCAAAACCGCAGGTTGCAGGTTCGAGTCCTGTCCGCCCTGCAACTCTGGAAGGGTAGAAGTTGGCGAGCAAAGACATGGAGACGACGGCGGACGACGTCGTCGCCAAGGCGAAGCAGGACCGGGCCGAGCGCCGCGGGCCCATCGCTGCCATCGTGCTCTTCATCCGTCAGGTGATCGGCGAACTGCGCAAGGTCGTGACGCCGACCCGCAAGGAACTCTTCAGCTACACGGGCGTCGTGCTCGTGTTCGTCGTCGTCATGATGATCCTGGTGTCGATCCTCGACTTCGTGTTCGGTCTCGGCGTCGGGTACGTCTTCGGCAACGGGCCCACGGCCTGACCCTGACGTCGACTGCCGTGTGCGGTCGTCCTCGAGGAGTACGGTCGCCCGAGACGGCGTCGATCGTGACGGCGTCGCTCGTGACCGTGAACGAACGCCAACCCGACCCGAACCACCGAACGGAAAGAATCGACTGTGTCTGACAACTCCCGCGATGACATCGACCTCGCGACGGCTGCCGAGCAGTCCTCCGAGGTCGAGGAGAACCAGGAAGGCGACGTCGAGACCGGCGAAGGACGCTCCGTCGAGTCCGCTGAAGAGCGTGCGATCTCGATCGAGGGCGACGACGACGAGTCCCTCGGCCTCAGCTCCGAGCCCGACGACGGCACCGTCGACGCCGGCCTCGACGAAGCACTGACGGCCCTGCAGGAAGCCCGCGACCCCGAGGCCGACGCCGTCGTGGACGACGCACTCGAGATCGACTCCACCGACGAGGCCGAGGCCGCCGTCGAGGCCGTCGAGGACGAGGAAGAAGTCGAACTCGAGTCCGAGACCGCCGCCGAGGCGAACGAGACGCTCGCCGCCGACGAGGCACTCGACGCCGAGGACGAGCCCGCCGAGGTCGACCCGTACGAGGCCTTCAAGGCCGAGCTGCGGATGAAGCCGGGCAAGTGGTACGTCATCCACTCCTACGCGGGCTTCGAGCGCCGCGTGAAGTCGAACATCGAGAACCGCATGGTCTCGATGTCGATGGAGGACTACATCTACCAGGTCGAGGTCCCGATGGAGGACGTCGTCGAGATCAAGAACGGGCAGCGCAAGCTGGTCACCCGCGTCCGGATCCCCTCGTACGTGCTCGTCCGCATGGACCTCAACGAGGACTCGTGGTCCGTCGTCCGGCACACCCCGGGCGTCACCGGCTTCGTCGGCAACGCGCACAACCCGACGCCGCTCCGTTTCGACGAGGCGTTCGGCATGCTCAAGTCCCTCGTGCAGGTCGCCGAGGCCGCCCCGACCAAGGGCGGCGCGAAGGGCAGTGGCCTGCAGGCGCAGCCCGCAGCCGAGGTCGACTTCGAGATCGGCGAGACGATCACGATCAAGGAAGGCTCGTTCGCGGGCCTGCCGGGTTCGATCTCCGAGATCAAGCCCGAGAGCGGCAAGCTCACCGTCCTCGTCTCGCTGTTCGAGCGCGAGACCCCGGTCGAGCTCAGCTTCGACCAGGTCACCAAGCTCTAGCGACCACCCAGATGTAGCGATCACCGAGATCGACTACACTGAACGGGTTTGGGCCCGCGCGCCTCGTGCGAGCGGGCCTTCACCGCTGTCCGGAACGGCCGGACCAGCGGGAGAGTGCACGGATCCCCGTGTGTTCGATTCCAGGAGGAAGACAAGTCATGGCACCGAAGAAGAAGGTCACGGGCCTGATCAAGCTGCAGATCAACGCGGGAGCCGCCAACCCGGCCCCCCCGATCGGTCCGGCGCTCGGTCAGCACGGCGTCAACATCATGGAGTTCTGCAAGGCGTACAACGCGGCGACCGAGTCGCAGCGTGGCAACGTCGTGCCGGTCGAGATCACCGTCTACGAGGACCGTTCGTTCACGTTCGTCCTGAAGACCCCGCCGGCCGCCGAGCTCATCAAGAAGGCTGCTGGTGTGCAGAAGGGGTCCTCGACCCCGCACACGGTCAAGGTCGCGAAGATCTCGATGGACCAGGTCCGTCAGATCGCCGAGACCAAGCAGGCCGACCTGAACGCCAACGACATCGAGCAGGCCGCGAAGATCATCGCCGGCACCGCACGCTCGATGGGCATCACGGTCGAGGCCTAAGCACCGATCGGGCTCCGGCCCACCACCAGACACCTTTCCGTGGGAGAGCCTCGCCGGCTCGCCAACCACGTATCTCGCAAGGAGACCACCATGGCGAAGAAGTCCAAGGCCTACCAGGCCGCGGCCGCGAAGATCGAGGCCGACAAGTTCTACACCCCGACCGAGGCCGTCGCCCTGGCCAAGGAGACCGGTTCCTCGAAGACCGACTCCACGGTCGAGGTCGCGCTGAAGCTCGGCGTTGACCCCCGCAAGGCCGACCAGATGGTCCGCGGCACGGTCATCCTGCCGCACGGCACGGGCAAGACCGCCCGCGTCATCGTCTTCGCGACGGGTGCGGCTGCTGAGGCCGCCATCGCCGCCGGCGCCGACGAGGTCGGTGGCGACGAGCTCATCGCGAAGGTCGCCGAGGGCTACACCTCGTTCGACTCCGCCGTCTCGACCCCGGAGCTCATGGGCAAGGTCGGTCGTCTCGGTAAGGTGCTCGGCCCGCGTGGCCTCATGCCGAACCCGAAGACCGGCACCGTGACCCCGAACGTGGCGCAGGCCGTCAACGACATCAAGGGCGGCAAGATCGAGTTCCGCGTCGACAAGCACGCCAACGTGCACTTCGTCGTCGGCAAGGCCTCGTTCACGCCGGAGCAGCTCGACGAGAACATCTCGACCGCGCTCGAGGAGATCAACCGCCTCAAGCCGTCGTCCTCGAAGGGCCGTTACGTCATGAAGGGCGCCGTCTCGACGACCTTCGGCCCCGGCATCCCGCTGGACGTCAACAGCATCTGAGTCGAGAGACTCGTGGAAGGACCCGCACCGGCAACGGTGCGGGTCCTTTCCGCATGTGGGGCGTGTGTCCCGATACCGTGGAGCCGTGCGCACCCTCGTGAACTCGCTCCGACTGATCGCCGTCATCGCCATCGTCGTCGCGGTCGTGGCGCAGTGGCTCGAGAGCTCGCAGACCCCGACCTACTCGTTCTGGAACTTCTTCGGCTACTTCACGATCCAGTCGAACCTGATCGTCGCCGTGGCCCTCGCGGTGACGCTCGTGGCCGCAGCCCGACGCAAGCGGGCGGACCTCGCCGTCTCGGTGCTCCGTGGCGCCGCGACGGTGTACATCGCGACGACGGGCATCGTCTACAACACGCTGCTCACGGGCGCGAACGTGTCGGCCTCGGTGCCGTGGTCGAACGACATCGTGCACAAGATCATCCCGGTGTACGCGGTGCTCGACTGGCTGCTGTTCTCGGACCATGCGCGGCTGCTGCTCCGCCACGTGTGGTGGTTCCTGCTCTACCCGGCCGTCTGGACCACCGTGGTGCTCCTCCGTGGCGCGACCGACGGGTGGGTGCCGTACCCGTTCCTCGATCCGGCGCAGGGCTACGGCGTCGTCGCGATCTACGTGGTCGGGATCGCGGTCTCGATCACCCTGCTCGGCATCCTCGTCGTCGGGATGAGCCGACTGCGACTGGTGAAGGTCTAGGGGGGCTAGGAGCGGAAGCCGCGCAGCTTGTCGAGCACCAGGTCGGCGAGCTGGACGAGCCCGCGGATCTGGTCGTCGTCGCGGTCGACCCAGCGGCACTCGGGCTCGTCGGCGACCGGAACGAACCCGTCGTGGCGTTCCCAGACGAACAGGGTGCGGTCGGCACCGAGCACGTACTGCTGCCACCAGATCTGCCGGAGGTAGTGCCGGGGGATGCTCCGCCAGGCCTTGCCGGTGGTCTTGATCTCGGCGAGCACCACGCGGGACGACTCGTCGACCCCGACCCCGTCCGGCGTGGCGAGGTGCGCGCGGTTCGCAGCGGCGTGGAACAGGTGCGCCGAGGGCTGGATGCCGTGGGTGGCGGCCACCCAGGCGGCGATGACCGGTTCGCGGTCCTTGCCGTGCTCGGTGAACGCGTTGCCGGAGAAGCGGGATCCGTAGCGCTTCTCGGTGACGACGGCCTCGACGGCGCGCAGCGATGCGAGCCGGGCGACGTCGGTGGCGGTGATGCCCATGGCGCGGGCGCGGAGCCAGGCGACGCGGTCCGAGGAGTGCGCGACGATGCGCTCGGTGTGGCCGCGCAGGGCGGTGAACGCATCACGCGCAGCCGGGACCGGTGTTCCGGAGGCGGGATGCGCCTCCAGACCGGGGTCCAGGTCGCCCCACAGGGTGGGCTGCACGATCGTCACCCGACGATTGTCCCCCCGACCACCGGCAAGACCGAAACCGACGCGCTCACGCGATCGCGGGTGTGCGTCAGGAGACCAGTTCGCGACCCTCGGCGAACGCGACCAGCTCGTCGACCCCGGCGGGGGAGAGGGCGTAGCCGATGGCGAGGGCCGCGGCGCCCTGCAGTGCGGCGAGGGACCCGGCGCGGGACTGCACGATGACGAGGTGCTCACTCGCCAGGGGCATCGAGCGGGAGTACACGACCTCGCGGACGCCGGCGAGCAGGTGCTCACCGGCCTGCGTGATCGAACCGCCGAGTGCGATGACGGACGGGTTGATGAGCGAGATGCAGGTCGCCAGGACCTCGCCGATGTCCCGACCGGCCTGTCGCACGGCGTAGATCGCGTCGAGGTCGGACCGGTTCACCAGGTCGATCACGTCCGCACCCGTGTGCACGTCGTGCCCCTTCGCGCGGAGTGCGCGGGCGATCGCCGGACCGGAGGCCACGGCCTCCAGGCAACCGGTGTTGCCGCAGTGGCAGGGGACGTCGCCGGCGCGGGAGACCCGCACGTGGCCGATGTCACCCGCGGTGCCCTGGGCGCCGCGCTGCAGCCGGCCCTCGGAGACGATGCCGGACCCGATGCCGGTGGCGACCTTCACGAACAGCAGGTGGTCGACGTCCGGCCAGCCGTGCTCCCGCTCACCGAGGGCAGCGATGTTGACGTCGTTGTCGAGCAGCACGTGGGCGGCGATGTGCTGGCGGAGCCACGAGGGCACGTCGAAGCCGTCCCAACCGGGCATGATCGGCGGGTTGGCCGGGCGGCCGGTGGAGAACTCGACGGGCCCGGGGACCCCGATCCCGATCGCGATGACGTCCTGTCGGCTGCGCCCGACCTCGGCGAGCAGGTCGTCGATCGTCTCGACGAGCCAGGACAGCGTCGGCACCGGACCGGCGGCGATGTCGATCCGGGCCTCGCGGGTGGCGAGCGGTGCCGCGACCAGGTCGGTGACGGCGACGCGACCGTGCGAGGCGCCGAGGTCGGCGGCGATCACGAGCCGGGCGCGGGGCTTCAGCGCCACCTGGGCGGGCGGACGGCCGCCGGTGGACACGGCGGTGTCCACGGCGCCGACCAGCCCGATGTCGATCAGGGAGTCGAGGCGCACGCCGATGGTGGAGCGTGCGAGTCCTGTCAGTGCGGCGAGCTCGGCCCTGGTGCGCGGCACGCCGTCGCGGAGGATCTGGAAGAGCTCGCTCGTCCCGACCGGAGGCGACGCTGCCGTCCGGTTCAAGTCGACCATGTGGGGAGTGAAGCACACATCGTTCGCGCCACGCAATGAAGTCCGTCGACATTCCTCGGACTTCTGCTTGACCGCCGACAAAAGTGCTCGTAGTGTGACGATCGGTCAGTGACGACCGCACCATCTCGACGAGGAGAACCCCTGGTGACCCAACCGCTCTCGGTCCAGCTCTACACGGTCCGCGATGCCCTCAGTGCTGATCTGCCCGGCACCCTGCAGCGCATCGCCGACATCGGCTACACGAACGTCGAGGCCTTCGGCTTCGTCGACAACGCCGACGAACTCGCCGCCGCCCTCCGCGACGCCGGCCTCGCCGCACCGAGCGGCCACGCCCGTCTGCTGGACGCCGGCGAGCAGGACCTCGAGCGCATCTTCCACGCCTCCACCACCCTGGGCTTCGGGACCCTCATCGACCCGCACATCGACGAGTCCCGCTGGACCACCCGCGAGGACGTCGAGGCGATCGCCCGCGAACTCAGCGCCCTCGCCCCGCGCGCCGCCGACCACGGCCTGCTGCTCGGCTACCACAACCACGCGTTCGAGTTCTCGAACCGCATCGACGGTGTCAGCGCCTACGAGGTCTTCGCCGACGCCCTGTCCGACGACGTCGTGCTCGAGCTCGACACCTACTGGGTGCAGGTCGGCGGGGACGACCCGGTCGCGGTCATCGGCAAGTACGGCGACAAGGTCCAGTTCCTGCACGTCAAGGACGGCGACGGCTCGCACGACGACAAGCAGCAGGTCGCCGTCGGCAACGGCATCATGCCGATCCGCGAGATCATCGCCGCGGCGCCCGATGCACTGCACGTCGTCGAGCTCGACGACCACGAGGGTGACGTCTTCCAGGCCGTCGCCGACTCCTACACGTTCCTCGAGGTGGCCCGCGCATGACCGACACCACGACCGCTGCCGCAACGGCGACCGACAGCGCCACCCGCACCGGCCCCGTCGGCGTCGGCGTCATCGGCGCCGGGGTCATCTCGGACCAGTACCTGTCGAACCTCACCGTCTTCCCCGACGTGACGGTCCGCTTCATCGCCGACATCGACCTGCCGCGCGCCGCCGCCCAGGCCGAGAAGTGGGGCGTCCCCGGATCGGGCACCGTCGAGGAGCTCCTGGCCGACGACGACATCGAGATCGTCGTGAACCTGACGATCCCGGCCGCCCACGTCGAGGTCGCGCTGCAGGCCCTGGCCGCAGGCAAGCACGTCTGGGGCGAGAAGCCCTACGCTCTCGACCGTGCCAGCGCCGCCGAGCTCCGCGACGCCGCGGCCGCCGCGGGCAAGACCGTCAGTGTCGCCCCGGACACGTTCCTCGGCGCCGGCTTGCAGACCGCGCTCCGCACCATCCGCGACGGCCGCATCGGCACCCCCCTGAACGGCCTGACGCTCTTCCAGAGCCCCGGCCCCGAGTCGTGGCACCCGAGCCCCGAGTTCCTCTTCGCCTACGGCGCCGGTCCGCTGTTCGACATCGGCCCGTACTACATCACCACCCTCGTCCAGACGTTCGGACCGGTGAAGAAGGTCACGGCGACGGCGTCGAAGTCCCGCGCCACCCGCACCATCGGCTCCGGACCGAAGGCCGGCACCGAGTTCCCGGTGGACGTCCCGACGAACCACTCCGCGCTGATCGAGTTCGAGAACGGCGGCAGCGCGCAGAGCGTCTTCTCGTTCGAGTCCGACCGCGGCCGTACCGGCTTCGTCGAGATCGCGGGGGAGACCGGCACCGTCGTGTTCCCCGACCCGAACAACTTCGACGGCGACACCGAGCTGTACGCCCTCGGTTCCGAGGAGCCCGAGACGATCCCCGCGGTCGGCTCCACCTACTCGCGCGGCACCGGCGTGGTCGACCTGGCCCGCTCGCTGCGGGCCGGCGACGAGAACCGCGTCCCCGGTGCGCTCGCCTTCCACGTCCTCGACGTGATGGTCTCCATCGCCGAGGCGGCAGAACGTGGCGAGGCGGTGCTCGTCGAGAGCACCGTGTCGCCCTCCCCGACCCTCCCCGAGGGCTGGGACCCCGCGGAACGCACCCTGGCCTGACCGCCAGGGCGCTGCCCGCAACCCACAGCAGCACCCGACCAGCACCATCCGCAGCACCAGCTCCACCTCTGCACCATCCCCTGCACCATCTCAACGACGAGAAAGTAGAGAGTCATGCGCACTGCCATCCGCGCACTGGCCATCACCGCGGCCGCCGCACTCACCGTGTCCGGCCTCGCAGCCTGCTCCTCCGGATCGTCCGGCGACTCCGGCGACTCCAAGACGCTCACCTACTGGGCGTCCAACCAGGGCACGTCCCTGCAGAACGACAAGGAGGTGCTGACCCCCGTCCTCAAGAAGTTCACCAAGGAGACCGGGATCAAGGTCGACCTCCAGGTCATCGGCTGGAACGACCTGCAGAACAAGATCCAGACCGCCGTCACCTCGGGCCAGGGCCCGGACGTCGTCAACATCGGTAACACCTGGGCGACCTCGCTCCAGGCCACCGGCGCCTTCCAGGAGTTCGGTGACGCCGAGATGAAGGCGATCGGCGGCGAGGACAAGTTCGGCAAGGTCGCCCTGTCCACCGGTGGCGCTCCCGACAAGACGGTCACGAGCGTCCCGCTCTACGGCCTCGCCTACGGCCTGTACTACAACAAGAAGATGCTGTCGGACGCCGGCATCACCCCGCCCACCACGTGGGAGGAGATGGTCTCCGACGCCGAGAAGCTGACCAAGGGTGACACCTACGGCTTCAGCCTCGCGGGCGGTTCGTACACCGAGAACTCGCACTTCGCGTTCATCAACTCGGCGCAGAACGGTGGCGAGTGGTTCGACAAGGACGGCAAGCCGACCTTCACCTCGAAGGCCAACGTCGACGGCATCAAGCGCTACCTCGACCTGATGCAGGACTCGAAGGTCGCCAACCTGTCGAACGCGCAGTACGACAACGCGACGCAGTCCACCACGGACTTCGCGAAGAAGAAGGCCGCGTTCATCCTCAACCAGAACAACGCGAACGCGACCATCGAGTCCCTCGGCATGAAGTCGGACGAGTACGGCGTCGTGGCGCTGCCCGCTCCGAGCGGTGGCGAGCAGATCGCCTCGTTCCCGGCTGGCATCAACCTGTCGGTCTTCAAGAACACGAAGAACAAGGACGGCGCGCTCAAGTTCGTCAAGTACATGACGAGCATGGACACGCAGACGACGCTGGACAAGCCGTACTCGGCCCTGCCGGTGCTCGCCGAGGCTGCTGACTCCGTCACGGACGAGCAGACGAAGACGTTCCTCGACATCTACAACAACAAGGCGAAGCCGCTCCCGCTGGTGCCCGCGGAGGACCAGTTCGAGTCCACGGTCGGCAAGGCGATGAACGACATGTTCGCCAAGATCGCGACCGGTTCCAAGGTCTCCGAGGCCGACATCAAGTCGGCACTGCAGACCGCCCAGGACCAGGTGTCCCAGGCCGCCGGTTGATCCACCCTGGAGGCCCGGGTCGCGTCCGACGGACGCGCCCGGGCCTCCGCCCCTGACGTTCCAGGGCCGACCACCCGTCGGCCGTGAGGCACACGCCCCACGCACCCCGCGCCTCCCCCCACGGCCTCGGCCGCCACGCTGCTCCGCAAGCTCCGCATCGCGTCGGAACCGGACCGCGTGGGCCCAGGCCGCTGCCACGGCCCGCGCGGACCGCACCTGCACGCCCCTCCTGCCGAAAGGCCCCACCAGATGTCCACGACGGTCCTGCCCGACTCGGAGCGCATCGACCTGACGCACACGAAGGCCCCGACAATGTCGGGCCGTCCGCCAGGTCGCAAGCGCAAGACCCACTGGCTGCCCTACGCGCTCGTCGCGCCGGCCATCCTGTTCGAGCTGCTCATCCACATCGTCCCGATGCTCACCGGCATCTGGATCTCGTTCATCCAGCTCACCAAGTACTTCATCGCGAACTGGGGTGCCGCGCCCTTCGCCGGGTTCCGGAACTACCAGGTCGTCGTCGACTTCGACCAGGCGATCGGCCGCGGGGTCCTCAACTCGTTCCTCATCACGTGCGCCTTCACGGTCCTCGTGGTCGGGCTCTCCTGGACCTTCGGCATGGCCGCAGCGGTCGCGCTGCAGAAGCCGTTCGCCGGACGCGGGCTCTTCCGCACCCTGTTCCTCGTGCCCTACGCGCTGCCGATGTACGCCGGCGTCATCACCTGGAAGTTCATGTTCCAGCGTGACTCCGGGGCCCTGAACCACCTGCTGGTCGACCAACTCGGTCTCTTCGGCGGCAACGCCCCGTTCTGGCTCATCGGCAACAACGCCTTCGTCGCCGTCGTCGTCGTGGCGATCTGGAAGACCTGGCCGTTCGCGTTCCTGATGCTCATGGCCGGGCTGCAGTCCGTCCCGAACGACGTGTACGAGGCCGCCTCGGTCGACGGCGCCAAGCCGTTCCGCCAGTGGCGCTCGATCACGCTGCCGATGGTCCGCCCGGTCAACGTGACGCTCGTGCTCGTGATGTTCCTGTGGACGTTCAACGACTTCAACACGCCGTTCGTGCTGTTCGGCTCGACCGCGCAGCCACCCGCCGCGGACCTGCTGAGCTTCCACATCTACAACGCGTCGTTCATCACCTGGAACTTCGGTTCCGGTGCCGCGATGAGCGTCCTGCTCCTGCTCTTCCTGCTCGTCGTCACCGGCATCTACCTCGCCGTGACCAACCGGAGGTCCGTCCGTGCGTGAGACAACTGGCGCCAAGTCCTTCAAGATCATCACCCTGGTCGTCCTGACGCTGTTCACGGTCGTACCGCTCTACGTGATGATCACCACGGCCATCAAGCCCCTCGGCGACGTGCAGGACAACTTCACGTGGATCCCGTCGCGGATCACCTTCCAGCCGTTCATCGACATGTGGTCGACGGTGCCGCTCGGCCGGTACTTCGTCAACTCGCTCGTGGTCTGCACGGTGGCGACGGTGTTCTCGCTGATCATCGCGACGTTCGCCGCCTACGGTGTCTCGCGCTGGAACTTCAAGGGCAAGAGCACCTTCACCACCGCGGTGCTCTCCACGCAGATGTTCCCCGGCGTGCTGTTCCTGCTGCCGCTGTTCCTGATCTTCACGAACCTCGGCAACACCCTGGGCATCCAGCTCGTCGGCTCGTGGCTCGGCCTGATCATCACGTACCTGACCTTCACGCTGCCGTTCTCGATCTGGATGCTGGCCGGGTACTTCGAGACCATCCCGCGCGAGCTCGACGAGGCCGCGATGGTCGACGGTTCGGGCCCGATGGGTGCGCTGTTCCGGGTCATCCTGCCGTCGGCCCGCCCGGGTCTGGTGGCGGTCGGGATCTACTCGTTCATGACGGCCTGGGGTGAGGTCCTCTTCGCCTCGGTCATGACGAACGGCCTCGGTTCGACCCTGGCGGTCGGTCTGCAGCAGTACTCGACGCAGACGAACGTGTACTGGAACCAGGTCATGGCGGCGTCGCTCGTCGTGTCGATCCCGGTCGTGGCCGCGTTCCTCGTGGTCCAGCGCCAATTCGTCGCCGGCCTGACCGCCGGTGCCGTGAAGTAGGCGGAGGCCCCTTCCGCAAGACACCGGTGTTCGCGCTCGACGCCCCCGCATGACGCGGTGCGCAGCGTGAACACCGGTGTTTTGCCGTTCCCCACCGGCCCCCGACGACCGACAGGATGGAACCATGAGCGACGAGACCCGAGGGCGGCAGCTGCTGCCCGGACAGACCAGCCGCGTGCACGTGTACGACGTCGAATCCCGCACCTCGCGGCTCGTGTTCGAGTCGGCCACGGTGCTCGTCGAGGCGCCGAACGTCCTGGACGCCGAGACCCTGGTGCTCAACGGCGACGGCGACCTGTGGCTGCTGCGGCTGCCGTCGGCCGACAGCGGCACCGTGCTCGACGAGACGGCGCTCGTGCCGGTGCCGATGGACGGCGTCGACGAGATCAACAACGACCACGTGCTCGAGCCGTCCGGCAGCTCCATCGTGGTGAGCGCCCGCGACGGCGAGCTCTACCGCGTCCCGCTGCCCGAGGGCGGTCCCGCGACCCGGGTCACCGACGTCGCAGCGGCCCTGCCCACCAAGCGGAAGTTCTACCTGCACGGCATCGCCCCCGACGGCAGCGCCCTCGCCGCGATCGTGGGGGAGCTGTCCGAGGACGGCGTCTGGACGACCGACGTCGCGATGGTCGACCCGGAGACCGGCGAGCCGACGTTCGTCACGCGGGACGACCACCCCGACGACGGCTGCACCATCAGTCCGGCCGGCGGGATCCTGCTCTGGAACACGGAGCGGTTCACCCCCGGCACCGCGCAGCTGGCCGTGCGCTGGCCCGGGCACGACAGCCCGGTCCGCCTGACGAACGACGACCGGGTGAACTGGTTCCCGCACCTGTCGCCGGACGGCTCGCACCTGCTGTACCTGTCGTACGAGCCCGGCGTGCAGGGCCACCCGGCGGACCACCGCGTCGAGCTCCGGCTGCTGCCGGGTTCGCTCGTCCGCGGCGCACGGATCGCGGTCCAGCCGGAGACCCTGGTGGCACTCGACGGTGGGCAGGGGACGGTCAACGTGCCGCCGTGGGCCCCGGACTCGGCGTGGTTCGCGTACTGCGACTACCCGGTGGCCCGGTAGCGGCGGCGTCGGCGGCGCCGGGGGCGGCGGCGTCCTCACGCGCTGCGCGACAGTCCACGCGCCACCGGACGCGTGGACTGTCGCTCAGCGCGAAACGCGGGCGGACGCCCCGCCGCCCCGCCGCCCCACCGCCCCACCGCCCCACCGCCCCACCGCCCCGCTAGACCTCGCGGACCTGCCCCTGCTTGATGTGCAGGCGACGCTCGGCACGCTTCGCGACCCACGAGTCGTGCGTGACGATCACGACGGTCAGCCCGCGCTCCCGCCACTGCTTCTCGATGAGCGCCATGATCTCGTCGCGGGTCGACTCGTCGAGCGCACCCGTCGGCTCGTCGGCGAGCAGCACGCTCGGGTTCTTCACCAGCGCCCGGGCGATCGCCACGCGCTGCTGCTGTCCGCCGGACAGCTCGGCCGGCAGGTGCTCCATCCGCTCACCCAGTCCGACCTCGCGGAGGGCAGCGACCGCACGCTCGCGGACCTCGCTCCGGGACCGGTTCGCGAGCGACCCCGCGAACGCCGTCTCGACGTTCTCGAGCGCCGTCAGCGTCGGGATCAGGTTGAAGCTCTGGAACACGAAGCCGATCTCGGTCGCCCGCAGGTCGGTCAGCGCGCCGTCGCCGAGCTTCGCCACGTCGCGGTCGCCACCGAGGTGGATCGACCCGGCACTCGGCCGGTCGAGCGCCCCGAGCATCTGCAGCAGCGTCGACTTCCCGCCGCCGGTCGGCCCCTGGACGGCCACGAGTTGCCCCTGCGGGATCGTCAGGTGGACGTTCGTCAGGGCGGTGACGGTCCGGTTCTTCTGCTTGTAGGTCTTGCTGACGTTCGTCAGCCGATACATCGGACTGGAGGCACGGCTCGCCTCCGCCTCGCCGGTCGCGGTGTCGGTGCTGGTCACGGTTGCTCCTGTCGTCGGTTCGGTCGTGTCGGTGCGGCCGGGCATCAGGCCACGCTCCGGAGCGCCTCGGCCGGACGGAGCCGGCTCGCCCGCCAGCCGCCGAGCGCGCCGGCGATGAGGCCGCCGAGGATCGCCAGGCCGATCGCCAGCAGGATGATCTCGACGGTCACCGGGGCGTGCAGGACCACGTCGGTCGTCGACGCGGTGCTCGCGCCGCCGCCGAAGCCCCCGGCCGGTGCACCGCCCGTCGTGCCGCTGCCCGCGGCCGCGGTCGCTGCGCCGCCGGGCATGCCACCACCGCCACCGGCAACCCCGCCGGTCGTGCTCGAGGCGCTCGCCGAGATCGTCGGACTGATGACGTTCACGACGAGGATGCCGATCAGGCCGGCCGCGGCGCCGAGCACGCCGCCGATCAGGCCCTGCACCAGGGACTCGCCGGCCACCTGTCGGGTGATGCGGCCGTTCGACCAGCCGATCGCCTTGAGGGTCCCGAACTCGCGGGTGCGGCGGGTCACGCCGGAGATCGTGAAGAGGATCGCGATGAGGAACGCCGCGGCGAGCACGACGATCGACAGCCACCTGCCGAGGTTCGAGACGAGGCTCGACGCGGTGCTGAGCGACCCGGACACGCTCGATGCCAGGTCGGCCTCGGTGGAGACGGTGGCGCTCGTCAGCTTCGCCTGCAGTGCGGACTTGATGGTGCTGACGTCGGAGGACGACTCGGCGGAGACGTAGATCGAGGTGACCTTGCCGTCGAGGTCGGCCAGCGCCTGCGCGGTGTCGAGCGGGATGTAGGTGTTCGAGCCCGTGGTCGAGGCCGAGCCGGTGGAGCTGACGATGCCGATGACGGTGAAGTCGGTGCCGCCGATGTCGACGGTGTCGCCGACCGCCTTCGACTCGCTCTTCGCGTACGACGCATCGAGCACGACGACGTCCTTGCCCGCGTCCTTCGCGGAGAAGGTGCGCCCCTTCGTGAGTTCGGTGCTCGTGAGCGGACCGACCGTCGCGCCGGACACCGGGATGCCGGTCACCGTGAACGAGTCGACGCTGAACGACCCACCGCCGAACCCGCCGCCACCGCCGGTGTCCCCGCTCGGCGGGCCCTGCTGAGTCGTGCTGTCGCTGCTGGAGTCGCCGCTGCTGTCCGTGCTGCTGTCGTCGGTCGACTGCTGCTGGACCTGGCCGGAGAACGTGCTGTTCTCGAGGGTCAGGACACCCGTTGCGGCCTTGACGCCGTCGGTGCTCGTGATCGTGGACAGGTTCGCGGCGTCCAGGGTGCTCGTGCCGCGCGCGACCGCGAGCCGCGACTGCGACAGGTCGGTCGAACCGCTGTCGTCGTCGCTGTCGCCCTGACTGCCGAAGTCGAAGCTCGGACGCCCGCCGTTCGTCGACGCCGTCGCGGTCTTGGTGACGGTGATGTCGGTGCCGACGCCGTACACGGACTGCAGGACGCTCGACTGCGCTGCCTGCACGCCACCCGAGATCGACGACACGATCACCACGAGGGCGATGGCCAGGGCCATCCCGATCGCGATGATGACCGTCTGCTTCTTGCGGTTCGTGAGTTCGCGCCTGAGGTAGGTCAGGAACATGGTTCTCCTCGGTGGTGGCCGGCTGGGGTCACCGGCCGCGCAGAGCACGCGGCGGGGCCGACGGAGGAGAACCTAGGCACGCTGTCGATGACCGGCCCATCGCGCACCTATGTGACGGCTAAGGGCGCATCAGCCGACGTCGCCGTACCGCTGGCGCAGGTGCTCCGCGTACCCGCCGGGGGTCCGGCCGGCGAAACGCCCGCTCGTCACCACCGGCAGGTCGACGGTGGCGTCCACCCGGAAGCCGAGCGCCCGCGCCCGGGCCACCAGCCGCGCGTCCTCGTGCTCGGGCACGGGGTCGAACCCGCCGAGGCTGACGTATGCCGCGGCGAGCACGCCGAGGTTCGCGCCGTGCACGTGGCCGAGGGCAGCACCGGGCGGGTGCGCCAGCCTCCAGCGGTCGAGCACCGCGGGCGCCAGGTCGTCTGGGTCGGGGACGACGGCGCCGACGAGCACCTGCGCGCCGGACGCCAGGGAGTCGCACTGCTGGACGAGCCACCGTTCGTGCACCCGGGAATCGGCGTCGGTGTGGGCGAGCCACCGGGACGCCGGGTCGCCGTCGTGCGCACGGAGGGCGTGCGTCGCCCCGATGGTCCGTGCCCGACCGACCCCGACACGGTCCGTGGTCAGGACGTCGACCGGGTACCGCGCGACCACCGAAGCGGTGCCGTCCGTGCAGCCGTCGAGCACCACCGTGACGGCGGCGTCGACTCCGGGTCGCTCCGCGGCGAGCCGGTCGACGGCCACCAGGAGCGCGTCGAGGCACGCGGCGATCCGGTCCGCCTCGTCGTGCGCGGGGACGACGACGTCGATGCGTGCACGCGGTTCCGGTCGCGTCACCGGATGATCCCCTCGGCCCGGGCCACCGAGGTGACCGCCGGGCCGGGAAGGACACTCAGGACGAAGTCCTCCTCCACGTGCCGGAGCAGAGCGGGACGCGGCCACCGTTCGGTCAGCCGCGCGTCCACCGCGTCACCGCTCGACACGGCCTCGTCGTCGGGATGCCGCCAGTGGCAGGCCACGAGCACGCCGTCGTCATCGAGCGACCCGAGCACACGGTCGATCGTCGCGTCGAGGTCGGCGGGCGACAGGTAGTACCCGACCTCGGACATCACCACCAGGTCCCAGCGCCCGTCCGGCCACTCCGCCGGCAGGGCCGCCTGCACGAACCGCGCGGTCGGGGCACGGCGGGCAGCACGCTCCAGCGGCGCCGCCGAGATGTCGGTGCCGAGCACGTCGTCCGCGCGTTCGGCGAGGGCGGCCGTCAGGACCCCGGTGGCACAGCCGAGCTCGAGCGCCGACCGGTAGCGCGGGCGGGGGAGCGCCGCCAGCGTCACGGCACGCTTGCGCTGCTCGTACCAGGACCCGTCGAAGTCCCACCCCTCGGGCTTCCGGTCGTAGTGGGCGTCGAACGACTCGCGAGACCGCGACGGGGCGGGCCCCGGCGCGAAGAACCACTCCGTCGTCCGCAGGTGGTGGGCGGCGTGCCGGTCGTCGACGATCGCCTCGTCCCCCGGCGCGGGCGACAGGGGCCGGGTCTGCGACGGGTAGGCGTCGAGGGCGGCACGCTTCCGGGCGACGAGGTCGTCGGGCAGCGACAGGGCCCGGACGTCGTCCCACGGGGCGACGGAGCGGTCCGGGTCGTCCCAGTGCCAGGCCCAGACCGGGTACGCGAGCAGGTCGACGTCGGCGGCGCTCGCCGCGGCGGCCTCGGCGACCTCGCCGGCGATGCGGTGGTCGCGGTGCCCGTCCCCGCGCCACGGCGCGACGAGCAGCACGGGGCGGGCGGCGTCGGCGAGCACCGTGTCGAGGGTGTCGACGACACGGTCTCGGTGTTCGCGGGTCGCGCCGTCCGGGATCCCCGCCGAGGTCGACGTCACGTCGGGGTGCAGGGTGCGCAGGGCCGCCACGAACTCGTCGTCACGGGCGGCGGCGAGCGCCTCCGGGGTCGTCGTGGGGGAGTCCGGGTGGGAGCGCTCGCCGCGGGTGAGCAGCAGCACGCGCACGGGGACGCCGGCCGCTGCAGCTGCCGCGATCAGCCCACCGGCGCCGAGGGTCTCGTCGTCGGGGTGGGGCGCGACGACCACCACCGATCCGGTGCCGGCCAGGTCGATCGCCGGCGCGTCCAGGCCGTCGAGGAACCCCGTCCACGCCGCCGGGTCGGTGCCCGGCTCGCGGTGGTCGAAGCTCACCACGCGACACCGCCCCGCTCGAGCACCATGCGGCCGATGCGGGCCAGGTCGCGGGCTCCGTGGTCCTGCAGGACGTAGAGCTCGAGGTCGGCGACCCGCGCGGCAACGGCGGCGTCGGCGGTCAGCGGAGCCGGGCCGATGGTGGCGACCACCCGCTCGCGCACGGCGTCGACCGATCGGCGCACCCGAGACCGGACGGTCTGGGCGAGCAACCGCCAGTCGGTGTCGTCGGAACCCGTGTCGGACCCGTCGATCCGGGCGGCGGCGTCGGCGAGGGCGTCCTCGGCGTCGGCGAGGTCGGCCACGGTGGCGCCGAGGGCGGCCTGCAGCAGCTCGGACTCCGGGTGCGCGGCCGCGGTCTCGCGGAGCACCCGGGCGAGCCCGACCGCACCGCCCCACCAGCAGGCCGCGACGCCGATGCCGCCCCAGGCGAAGCCGGGACGGCCGAGGTACCAACCGGGAGCGCCGACGGGTCGTGCCCGGACGCCGTCGAAGTCGACCGGTCCGCTCGGCACGTCCGGCATGCCGCGTGCGACCCAGGCGTCGTCGTGCACGGTGACGCCGGGCTGTCGCAGGTCCACGGCGACGAGGACCCGCTCGTCGCCCAGGTGCGCGGTGACCAGGGCGTGCGAGAGCGTCGAGGCGAGCGAGCACCACGGCTTCGTGCCGTGCAGCAGGACCGTGCCGTCGTTCTGGGGCGCGGCATCGAGCCGGAGGCCCGGGCCCTCGGCGGCGAAGACACCCCAGGTCGAGCCGTCCGGGGCGTCGACGCCGGCCTGTGCCAGGATCCCGAGCGCGTCCAGGTGCGGTTCGACGGTGCGGGCGGCGGCGACGTCCGCCGCGGCGACCGCGGCGAGCGTGCCGAAGAACCCGCCGGCCGTCCCGGCGGACAGGGGTGGGGTGGTGGCGGCGACCGCTCGCGCGACCGCGAGGCGGTCCGTCGGTGTCGAGCCGGGCCTCCCGGTCGTCCGTTCGATCCGCGCGGTGTCCAGGTGCCGGGCCGACGGGGGCCAGGCTGCAGATCGCAACATGCTCCCAACGTACGGAGCGGCACACGTGGACGTGTCCTCGATCCACAGAACGCACTGGGCCGTGCCACAGACGACTCATAGGAACTTCTCGATACTCGAAGACGTGACCATCTCCCAGCCCGCAGCAGCCCCGCGCCTCACGCGTGCCGACGGAACCCCGTTGCGCATCCTGGTCGTCGACGACGAAGCCAGCCTCACCGACCTGTTGTCCATGGCGCTCCGCTACGAGGGCTGGGACGTCAAGAGCGCGAACGGCGGCCAGGACGCCCTGACGACCGCGCGGGAGTTCAAGCCCGACGCCATGGTGCTCGACGTGATGATGCCGGACCTCGACGGGCTGCAGGTGCTCAGCCGGCTGCGGCAGAACAACGACGACACCCCGGTGCTGTTCCTCACCGCGAAGGACTCCGTCGAGGACCGTGTGACCGGGCTCACCGCGGGCGGTGACGACTACGTCACCAAGCCGTTCTCCCTCGAGGAGGTCGTGGCGCGGCTGCGCGGGCTCATCCGCCGCTCGCAGATCTCGATCTCCGAGGCCGGCGACTCCCGCATCGTGGTCGGTGACCTGGTGCTCGACGAGGAGTCGTACGAGGTGCACCGCGCCGGCCGTCCGATCGAACTGACCGCCACCGAGTTCGAGCTGCTCCGCTTCCTGATGCGCAACCCCCGCCGCGTGCTGTCGAAGGCGCAGATCCTGGACCGCGTGTGGTCGTACGACTTCGGCGGCAAGTCGTCGGTCGTCGAGATCTACATCTCCTACCTGCGCAAGAAGATCGACGCCGGTGAGACCCCGATGATCCACACGGTGCGCGGCGTCGGGTACGTCATCAAGCCGACCTCGTGACCCTGCGGCGCCGGCTCGTCCTGAGCATCGTCGCCCTGGTCGTCGCCGTCAGCGCGGTGATCGGGGCGGCCAGCATCATCGCGCTCGCCTCGATCCAGACCAGCGCGATCGACAAGCAGATCACGAGCGCCACCCACCGGGCGCAGCGGTACCTGCAGCAGAACCAGTCGGGGCAGCCGAGCATCGACCTGTCCCGACCGTCCGGGCAGGCCGCCGGAACCCTGACCGCGTACTTCGTCGACGGGCAGGTCGTCATCGCGAACGTGCTCGACGACTACGGCCGCCCGAGCGGGGTCCCGCAGACGAGCGCCGAGGCACTGGGGTCCGTCCGCGTGGACGCCGACCCGGAGACGATCGACCTCGGCTCGGACGTCGGGCGGTACCGCCTCGCCGCCGTCAACGTCGGCCCGGCCGTCCTGGTCGTGGGGCTCCCGATGGCCCCCGTCTACGACAGCGTCTGGAAGCTCTTCGGGGTCGTCCTCGCCGTCGTGGCGACCGCACTGGTCGCCGGTTCGGTCGTCGCCGCGTTCGTGGTCCGGCAGTCGCTCCGACCGCTCGAGCGCGTCGCGGAGACCGCGTCCACCGTCGCGCGCATGCCGCTCGACCGCAGCGACGCCCTCGACGGTGTCCGCGTGCCCGACACCGACCCCCGAACCGAGGTCGGCCGGGTCGGCAGCGCGTTCAACCGCATGCTGGGGCACATCGGCAGTGCGATGCAGGCCCGGGAACGTTCGGAGCAGAAGGTGCGGCAGTTCGTCGCCGACGCCTCGCACGAGCTCCGGACCCCGCTCGCCTCGGTGCGCGGGTACGCCGAGCTCACCCGGCGCATGGGCGGCGACCTGCCGAAGGACGTCGTCTACGCGATGAGCCGCATCGAGTCCGAGTCCATCCGGATGACCTCGATGGTGGAGGACCTGCTGCTCCTCGCCCGGCTCGACGAAGGCCGCGAGATCCAGTTCGCCGAGGTCGACCTGACCGGCCTGGTGCTCGACGCGGTGAACGACGCACACGCCGCCTCGCCGGAACACCCCATCGAGGTCGACGTCCCGCCGGAGCCGGTGGCCATCACGGGCGACGCCGCACGACTGCACCAGGTCATCGTGAACCTCGTCACGAACGCCCGGACCCACACGCCCGAGGGCACCCGCATCACGGTGGGCCTCGCGCCGGTCGACGGCGGAGTCGACCTGACCGTGCGCGACACCGGCCAGGGGATCGACCCGGAATTCCTGCCGAAGCTGTTCGAGCGCTTCGCTCGGGCCGACAGCTCGCGGTCCCGCACGGTGGGGTCGACCGGCCTCGGGCTCGCCATCGTGGACGCGGTGGTGCAGGCGCACGGTGGCCGGGTCGAGGTCACGAGCGAGCCGGGAGACACCGTGTTCACGGTGCACCTTCCGCGCGACCCTGCTGCGGCTGCCGCCGCGGCGGGGGCTGTCGCGTCGTCGTCGGCTGACCCTGCCGGGTCCGCGGACTGGTCGGCGACACCCGCTGCGGTGGACCGTACCCACTGACGGTCGGGAGGCGCGGGGCAGGGCCGCCCCGCGCCTCCCGTGGGGGTGTTTGGTGACGCCCACGGCGTCTGGTACAGTTCTCGAAGCCAAAGACCGCCGGATGTCGTGCTGCTCGCAACGTGTTTGTGAACATCGTGACCGAAGGTCCTCACTCGTGAGGCATCCCGCGCAGGTGTTCCGAACCACTCCCACCATCTGGTGAGAGCAGCTCCGAGCCTCTGCGCCGGAGCTTTTTTCGTTCGTGGACCTGGGGCTGCCGGCAAGACCCCCAAGGAGAACCATGGCGAACAAGGAAGCTGCGGTCGCCGAGCTCACGGAGTCCTTCCGTAGCTCGAACGCCGTTCTGCTCACCGAGTACCGCGGTCTCACGGTCGCGCAGCTCAAGGAGCTCCGCAACTCGATCCGTGAGCACGCCACGTACGCCGTGGTGAAGAACACGCTGACCAAGATCGCGGCGAACAACGCCGGCATCTCGTCGTTCGACGACGAGCTCGCCGGTCCGTCCGCTCTCGCCTTCGTCCACGGTGACACCGTCGCCGTCGCGAAGTCGCTGCGTGCATTCGCCAAGGCGAACCCCGAGCTCGTGGTGAAGGGCGGTTACTTCGACGGTAACCCGCTCACCGCGACCGAGGTGGACAAGCTCGCCGACCTCGAGTCCCGTGAAGTGCTGCTCGGCAAGCTCGCCGGCGCACTCAAGGCCTCGCTGTTCGGTGCTGCGTACCTGTTCCAGGCACCCCTCTCGCAGGCCGTCCGCACCGTGGACGCCCTTCGCGAGAAGCAGGAGTCCGCGGCCTGATCAGGCTCGCGTTCATCAACCACACGTACTAGCTAGTAGTAGGAGAAAATCATGGCGAAGCTTTCGCAGGACGAGCTCATCGAGGCCTTCAAGGAGCTCACGCTCATCGAGCTCTCGGACTTCGTGAAGAAGTTCGAAGAGGTCTTCGAGGTCACCGCGGCCGCCCCGGTCGCCGCTGCCGCCCCCGCCGGTGCAGCTGCTCCGGCCGAGGCCGCTGAGGAGAAGACCGAGTTCGACGTCATCCTCAAGTCCGCTGGTGACAAGAAGATCCAGGTCATCAAGGAGGTCCGTGGCCTGACGTCGCTCGGCCTCGGTGAGGCCAAGGCGCTCGTCGAGACCGCCGACGCCAAGATCCTCGAGGGTGCGAACAAGGAGACCGCCGACAAGGCGAAGGCGACCCTCGAGGCCGCTGGCGCCACGATCGAGCTCGCGTAGTCTCGACCGTTCCGGTCACGAAGGCCGCTGCCCCTCGGGGCGGCGGCCTTCGTCGTGTGCGGGGGCCGCGCGCGGCGGGCGCGGCGACGTTTCGCGCTCACCGACACTTCACGCGCGCTCCGGCCCGTGACGTGTCGGTCAGCGCGTGATGTCGTACCGCTCAGATGAAGACGCCGTGCGAGCGGAAGAGCGCACGGAGGCGGTCCGGCTCGACGAGGTGCCACCACGTCACGCGGATGACGGCCCTGACTGCGGGGAGCGCGCGGAGCCGGTCCTCACGACGCTTCTCGGCCCAGAGGACGTCCGCGGGATCGCGCCCCTGCAACATCGACGGGTCGACGTACTTCTGCCGGCCGTCGAACTCGACGACGACGCCGAGTGACGGGAACCAGAAGTCGACGCGGTCGACCGTGCCGTCGCGGTGCCGGAACTCGACCTGCGGCTCGCACGACGGGAGTCCGACCTGCACGAACCGGATCGCAGCGAACGATTCGCCGACCGACTCGTGCCGTGCATCGAGCGCCGAGAGGACCGTCTCGGCGTGCACCGAGCCGCGTGCAGGACGGACGGGGACCACGCCGCGGAGGTCGTCCAGGGTGAGCACCCCCTGACGGATGCCGGCATCGACGGCCACGGCGGCGACGTGGCGCGACCCTGTCGTGATGAGCGCCGTCGCGGTGTCCAGGGCCGCCGTGACCGGTACGCCGTCGAACGCCGTGGCAGCGGTCCGCGGCGTCGGACCGCTCGGGTGACGGATGAGACCGGCTCGGTGCTGGATGACCGAGACTGCCGGGTCGACCACGTGGACCCGGTCCGGTGCGTCCCCGACCAGTGGCCAGCCGTGGATCAGCGCGGCGGTGACGTGGGTGAACACCGAGCCAGGACGCAGCCGTGGCGCGATGGCCCGTGCACGGGCGAGGTGCTGGCCGACAGCGCTCAGCGCGTCCCACTCCTCGGTCACGATGTACACGCCCGCGAGTAGGCGGACCAACGATCCCGAGGCGTACCGACGTTGCAGGAGTCTCGCGTGGGTCGGGTCCTGTGCGGTGGCACGGAGCAGGTGCGGGCGGTGGGTGCTCTCGTTCATGCCGTGATGTTCGTCGACGGCGACCGCCGCCGGTGTCCGAACAGGGCATCTGTGGACGAGGCGGTCTCAACGTGGCCGCTGTGGACGAGGAACCGCGTCGCGAGTTCACGCGCTCAGCGACACCTCACGGGGGACGGCGCGCGTGAGGAGTCGGTGAGCACGCGAGGTCGGCGCGGCGGGCGCGGCGCGGCGGCGCGTCAGCGCAGGGTGCTGTGGCGGCGGCCGTAGGCCAGGTAGAGCAGGGCGCCGGCGACCATCCAGATGCCGAAGGCGATCCAGGTGGTGGCGCCGAGGAACACCGCGAGCAGCACGCAGCTCAGGGTGCCGAGGATCGGCACGACGGGGAACAGCGGCACCCGGTACGAGCGCTCCAGGTCGGGCTGCGAGCGGCGGAGCACGATGACGGACACGTTCACCAGGGCGAAGGCGACGAGGGTGCCGATGCTCGTGGCGTCGGCGAGTTCACCGAGGGGCACGAGCGCGGCGACGATCGTCACGGCGATGCCGATGATGAGCGTGTTCGCGATCGGGGTGCCGGTGCGACGGGAGACCCGCCCGAAGACCTTCGGTACCAGGCCGTCGCGGGACATCGTGAGCAGGATGCGGGTCTGGCCGTACAGGACGGTGAGGACGACGCTGGCGATGGCGACGACGGCGCCGATCGAGAACACGAGGGCGACGAGCGGCTGCCCCGTGACGTCGACGACGATGCGGACGAGTGACGCTTCGGACGACGAGAACGCGGTCCACGAGCGGGCCCCGACGGCGGCGATCGCGACGAGGATGTACAGCGCGGTGATGAGCGCGATCGAGCCGATGATCGCCCGGGGCAGGTCGCGGCGGGGGTTCTTCGCCTCTTCACCGGCGGTCGAGGCGGCGTCGAAGCCGATGTACGAGAAGAACAGCCGTGATGCGGCGGCGGTGACCCCGGCGGCGCCCATCGGGGCCAGCGGCTGGAAGTTCTGCGCCCGGAAGGCCGTGAACGCCACGATGACGAAGAAGACCAGCAGGGCGATCTTCACGATCACCATGACCGTGTTCACCCAGGCGCTCTCGCGGGCACCGGGCAGCAGCACGACGGTGGCGAGCAGGACCAGCACCGCCGCGGGCAGGTTGACCACGCCGCCGTCGACCGGGGGAGCGGCGAGCGCGGTGGGCAGGTGCAGGCCGAACACACGGAGGGTCTCGTCGACGTACTCGCTGGCACCCACCGCGACCGCGGCCACCGAGACGGCGTACTCGAGCACGAGGCACCAGCCGCAGATCCAGGCGATGCCCTCGCCCATCGTGGCGTACGTGTACGAGTAGCTGGACCCCGAGGTCGGGACGGCGCCCGCCATCTCGGCGTAGGACAGCGCGGACAGCAACGCGGCGATCCCGGCGACGACGAACGAGATCCAGACGGCGGGACCGGCGAGCGGGACCGCGGTGCCGAGGACGACCAGGATGCCGGTGCCGAGCGTGGCCCCGACGCTGATCATCGTCAGCTGCCAGACCCCGAGCGACCGACGGAGCGGTTCACCGTTGACACCACGGGAGGCTTCGGCCTGCAGCTGCTCGATCGGCTTGCGGCGGGCGAGCTGCGCCCCCAGGGACGTGGGACGTGACGGCGCGGACGACATGGGACCTCGGTGGTGCGGGGACGGGGACGGCACATGCTCGCACGCCCCCTGAACGGGGTCAAATACTGCAGTGCTGTGGAGCGGGCGGTCGATGTCCGAGCGCGGGGCTACGGTGGCTCCATGAGCATGGGACACGGCGGGCGAGGCGGCGGTCCGCGCGGGGGTGGGCGCATCTCGAGCGGCGACTTCCGCGCGCAGAAGGCCGCCAACGCCGAGGCGCCGAGGATCCCGCACCTGGTCCGGCGCATCGCCGCGCTGTTCGAGCCGCACCGTCGGGCGATCGTGCTCACGGTCGTCCTCGTGCTGATCGGTGCGGCCATCTCGGTCGTGCCGCCACTGCTCACCCAGCAGGCGTTCGACCGTGGGCTGTTCCCGCCGTCGGGCCGCCCGGACGTCCCGGTGCTGATCGAGCTCGTGTCCGCGATGGTCCTGCTCTGGATCGCGAGCGCCGGGGTCGGCGTCTGGCAGACGTACCTGACCGCGACGGTCGGCAACAAGGTCATGGGTGCGATGCGGATGCGCCTGTTCGCGCACCTGCAGCGGATGGAACTCGCGTTCTTCACCCGCACCAAGACCGGCGTCATCCAGTCCCGCCTGCAGAACGACGTGGGCGGCGTGGCGAGCGTGCTGAACAACACGATCTCGTCGGTGCTCGGCAACACCGTGACCGTGATCGCCGCCGTGGTCGCGATGCTCCTGCTGAGCTGGCAGATGACGCTGGTCGCCGTCGTCCTGCTGCCGCTGCTCGTGATCGCGCAGCGCCGCGTCGGCCAGGTCCGGGCCCGCATCGCCGCGCAGACGCAGGAGTCGCTGTCCGACATGACGGCCATCACGCAAGAGGCGCTGAGCGTCTCCGGCATCCTGCTCGCGAAGAGCTTCAACCAGCAGGCCAGCGAGACCCGCCGCTACGGGGACGAGAACCGCAACCAGATCACCCTGCAGGTGCGCCAGCAGATGTCCGGGCAGTGGTTCTTCGCGATCGTGCAGATCTTCCTGTCGATCATCCCGGCGATCATCTACGTCGTCGCCGCGTACCTGATCATCGGCGACGTCCCGATCACGGCCGGGACGATCGTCGCGTTCACGACGGTGCAGTCCCGGCTCCTGTTCCCGACGGTCGGGCTGCTGCGCGTGGTCCTCGACCTGCAGACCTCCGGTGCGCTCTTCGCCCGCATCTTCGAGTACTTCGACCTCAAGCCGGCCATCACGGACTCGCCGACCGCCCGGCCCGTGGACGAGTCGAAGGTCGGCCACGTCGCCTTCGACGACGTCGTCTTCACCTACCCCGACGGCGAAGCCGACAAGCCGACCCTGCGCGGGGTGTCGTTCGAGCTGCGCCCCGGGCAGTTCGCGGCCTTCGTCGGTCCCTCCGGCGCGGGCAAGACGACGGTGTCCTACCTGGTGCCCCGGCTGTACGAGGCGACCGAAGGATCGGTACGGTTCGCCGGGCAGGACGTCCGCGACCTGGTGCACGAGGACCTGATGCGGCACGTCGGCATCGTCAGCCAGGAGACGTACCTGTTCCACGCCACGATCGGTGAGAACCTGCGGTACGCCAAGCCCGACGCCACCGACGACGAGCTCGAGCGTGCGGCCCGTGCGGCGAACATCCACGACACGATCGCGTCGTTCCCGGACGGCTACGACACCGTCGTGGGGGAGCGCGGCTACCGCCTGTCCGGTGGTGAGAAGCAGCGCATCGCCATCGCCCGGGTCATGCTGAAGGACCCGCCGGTGCTCGTCCTCGACGAGGCCACCAGCGCGCTCGACTCCATCTCGGAGCACGTCGTGCAGACGGCGCTCGACACGGCGGCGGCCGGCCGGACCACCATCTCCATCGCGCACCGGCTGTCGACGATCCGCGACGCCGACGTCATCTTCGTCCTCGACCACGGCCAGATCGTCGAGCAGGGCACGCACGACGAACTCCTCGCCCTCGACGGCACGTACGCGCAGCTGCACCGACAGCAGAACTCGTCGGCGGACGTTGTCCGCCCCTGACGGTCGCGACCGGGCGCCGGACGCCGAGGCCCGTGGCGGCGTCCGCACGGGCCTCCCGTCCGGCGCGCAGCGCGACCAGGGCACGCCGTCCGCCGCGGGATCCCGGAGCGTTGTCCGCACACGACACATCCCAGCGGGACGCGGGGACCGCGTCCTAGACTCGACGGCGTGCGTTACGCGAACTCCGTCGTCGACCTCGTCGGCGACACCCCGCTCGTCAAGCTCAACCGGGTGACCGAGGGGGTGCGGGCGACCATCCTCGTGAAGGTCGAGTACCTGAACCCCGGTGGGTCGTCGAAGGACCGCATCGCCACCCGGATCATCGACGCGGCCGAGGCCTCTGGCGATCTGCGCCCCGGCGGCACCATCGTCGAACCGACCTCCGGCAACACCGGCGTCGGTCTGGCCCTGGTCGCACAGCAGCGCGGCTACCGGTGCGTCTTCGTGCTGCCCGACAAGGTCGGCGAGGACAAGCGCAACGTGCTGACGGCGTACGGCGCCGAGATCGTCGTGACCCCGACCGCGGTCGCGCCGGAGCACCCCGAGTCCTACTACTCGGTGTCGGACCGGCTCGTGCAGGAGATCCCCGGCGCCTACAAGCCGAACCAGTACGCGAACCCGAACGGTCCCCGCAGCCACTACGAGACCACCGGTCCGGAGATCTGGCGCGACACCGAGGGGCAGATCACCCACTTCGTCGCGGGCGTCGGCACCGGCGGCACGATCTCCGGCACCGGACGGTACCTGAAGGAGGCGTCCGACGGCGGCGTCCGAATCGTCGGGGCCGACCCCGAGGGCTCCGTCTACTCCGGCGGCACCGGTCGCCCGTACCTGGTCGAGGGCGTCGGCGAGGACTTCTGGCCGAGCGCGTACGACGCCGGCGTGCCGGACGAGATCATCGCCGTGTCGGACGCCGACTCCTTCGCGATGACCCGGCGCCTGGCGCGTGAAGAAGGACTGCTCGTCGGCGGCTCGAGCGGCATGGCCGTCGTCGCGGCACTCCGCGCGGCCCGTGACCTGACCGAGGACGACGTCGTCGTCGTGCTGCTGCCGGACGGCGGCCGCGGCTACCTCGGCAAGATCTTCAACGACCGGTGGATGCGCTCCTACGGCTTCGCCGAGACCGACGACGAGCGCACCGTCGGCTCGCTCATCGCCGGCAAGGACGGCCGCCTGCCCGACCTGGTGCACGCGCACCCGGCGGACACCGTGCGCGACGTCGTCGACATCATGACCAAGTACGGCGTCTCGCAGATGCCGGTGCTCAGCGCGGAGCCGCCCGTCGTCATCGGCGAGGTCGTCGGCGCCGTCGAGGAGAAGGCACTGCTCGAGCAGGTCTTCACCGGCACCGCGAAGATGTCGGACGCGCTCACCGGCTTCGTCGGCGACCCGCTGCCGCTCATCGGCGTCGGCGAGTCGGTCTCCGCGGCACGTCGTGCGCTCGAGTCGGCCGACGCGCTCCTCGTCGTCGAGGACGGCAAGCCCGTCACCGTGCTGACCCGGCACGACCTCCTCACCTACCTCTCCGAGTAAGGAACCACCGAGCATGACCGAGTTCAGCACCCGGGCCGTCCACGCCGGCCAGGAGCCCGACGAGACCACCGGCGCCGTCATCCCGCCGATCCACCTGACGTCGACGTACGTGCAGGACGGTGTCGGCGGCATGCGCAACGGCTACGAGTACTCGCGCGCCGGCAACCCGACGCGCGACTCGCTGCAGGTGCTCCTCGCCGACCTCGACGGGGGCGTCGCGGCGTCGTCGTTCGCCTCCGGGCTCGCCGCCGAGGACGCCCTGCTCCGCGCCGCACTGGTCCCCGGTGGCCGTGTCGTGATGGGCAACGACGTGTACGGCGGCACCCACCGCCTGGTGAGTCGGCTGCACGTTCCGTGGGGTGTCGAGCTCGTCGTCGTCGACATGAGCGACCTCGACCAGGTCCGCGCGGCACTGCAGGGGGCCCCGGCCACCACGGTGCTGTGGGTCGAGACGCCGACGAACCCGCTCATGAAGATCGCCGACATCGCCGCGCTCGCGACCCTCGGGCACGAGTCGGGCGCCCTGGTGGTCGTCGACAACACGTTCGCGTCGCCGTACCTGCAGCAGCCGCTGTCGCTCGGCGCCGACGTCGTCGTGTACTCGACCACGAAGTACCTCGGCGGACATTCCGACGTCGTCGGCGGAGCCGTCGTGCTCGCGGACGAGGAGCTCGCGGCGAAGGTGCAGTTCCTGCAGTTCGGCGCGGGTGCGATCTCGTCGCCGTTCGACGCCTACCTGACCACCCGTGGCATCAAGACGCTCGCGGTGCGGATGGAGCGGCACTCGCGGAACGCGCAGGCCGTCGCCGAGGCGCTCGTCGTCGCGCCCGGCGTTGAGCGCGTCTACTACCCGGGCCTGCCCGACCACCCGGGGCACGACGTCGCCGCCCGCCAGATGCGCGGCTTCGGCGGTATGCTCTCGGTCGCGCTGTCCGGCGGCGCCGAGGCCGCGAGGCGGTTCGCGGAGTCGACGGAGCTGTTCGCCCTGGCCGAGTCGCTCGGTGGCGTGGAGTCGCTCATCGGGTACCCGAGCGAGATGACGCACGCGTCGGTCAAGGGCACCGAGCTGGCCGTGCCGGAGAACGTCGTTCGGCTGTCGGTCGGCATCGAGGACGCCGGCGACCTGGTGGCGGACCTGGAGCAGGCGCTGACGCGCTGACGCGTGGCCCGGTGACGCGGACCGGTGACGCGGGACCGCTGACGCGGGACCGCTGCCACACCGTCACCCCTCGCCCCTACGATGTCGTAGGTGAGCACAACGGCGTCGCGGACCAGCCTGCTGAGCGGGCCGTACGCCCTCGCGACGATCGGCATGGTCGCGATCGTCGGCGTCGCGGCGTTCCAGAACCTGGCGATGACGACGATCATGCCGGTGATCAGCCGCGACCTCGACGGCGAGACCCTGTACGCGCTCGCCTTCGCCGCCCCGCTCGCCGCCGGGGTGCCGGGGATGGTGCTCGCCGGCAACTGGACCGATCGCGCCGGTGGCCGGATCGTGGCGTGGGTGTCGGCGGCGTTCTTCGCGGTGGGGACCGCCGTGGTCATGCTCGCGCCGACCATGGAGGTGTTCCTGGCCGGTCGGCTCATCGAGGGGTTCGGTGCCGGGGCCATCGACGTGGTGCTCTACGTGCTCGTCGCCCGGATCTTCCCCGCCGAGCTGCACGGACCGGTGTTCGCCGGGTTCGCCGCGGCCTGGGTCGTGCCGGCGTTGATCGGCCCCGCCCTGGCCGGCATCGTCACCGACACCTGGAACTGGCACTGGGTGTTCGCCGGGGCGCTGGCGATCGCGCTGGTCGCCTTCGCCCTGCTCGTGCCGACCCTCGGCCGGGTGCACGCTCCGGCCGCGTCGCTCCGCCCGCCGTGGCAGCGGCTCAGGATCGGCTGGTCGGTGGCCGCTGCCGTGTCGATCCTGCTGCTCAACGTCGCGCCCGACCTGAACCCGTGGGGCATGGTCGCGGCGGTGCTCGTCGGGTTGGTCGGCACCTGGTTCGCCCTGCGGCCGCTGCTGCCGACCGGCACGTTCCGGGCCGCGGCCGGGCTGCCGTCGGTCGTGCTGCTGCGCGGGCTCGTCGCCGCGTCGTTCTTCGGGAGCGAGGCGTACGTGCCGTTCCTGCTGCAGGCCGAACACGGGTTGTCACCGTCCGCTGCGGGGCTGGCCCTGACGGTGGCGGCACTCAGCTGGGCTGCTTCGAGCTGGGCGCACGGTCGTCTGGGGGAGCAGCGGCTCACCGCCCGTCGCACCTTCGGGGTCGGGCTGACGCTGGTGCTCGTCAGCCTGGTGACCGCGCTCGCGGTCGCGACGTTCGACCTGTCGTGGTGGGTGCTGGTCGCCGGCTGGTTCGTCGGTGGCGCGGGCATGGGCGCGATCTACCCGCGCGCCTCGATGCTGACCCTGCGGTTCTCCGGCGAGGGCGACGACGGCTTCGCGAGTTCTGCCCTGACGATCGCTGACGCCGCGGGCAGCGTGATCGGTCTCGCGGTGACCGGCCTGCTCTTCACCGCGACCGGTGGTGCCGACGGCACGGTGTCGTTCCCCCTGGTCTTCGCGGCGATGATCGGTTTCGCTGCGCTGGCGATCGCGGCCGTCCGACGGCTCGGCCCCGTGCCGGCGCCGGCGACGACGGCCCCGGTGGGCCCGGGCGGATCCGTCCCGTCGCGGACTCCGTCGTCGCACGGCCCGGCCGCCGGGTAGCGTGGCAGACCGGACCGAAGAGGAGACCCCGTGCTGCGCATCGTCGCCGTGACCGTCGCCCTGGCGGCGGCCCTGACCCTGGCCGGGTGCCAGGGCACGACGTCGGCTGCCCCCACACCGGTGCAGAGCACCGACCTGACGAGCTCCGACGGCGGTTTCGACCAGCAGGCCGTGATCGGTGTCGTCCTGCTCCACGACGACGCGGCCCTCGCCGACCGGCTCCGCACCGACCTGACCGACGCCGGGTTCCGGCCCGACGTCCGGGTCGCTCCGGCATCGGGCGCCGCGGCGTCACAGCAGACCGCGGTCGCCCAGCTCGTGCGCAAGGGCGCCAAGGCCCTGCTCGTGCACGCGGCCCGTCCGTCCGCCCTGACCGGTGTGATCCAGACCGCCCACGACGCCGGGGTCGTCGTGGTGTCCCTCGGCGACCTGCTGCCCGCCGCCGGCACCGGTGGGGACGGGGTCTCCGCCGACTACCGCGTGCCGTCGGAGGGCGACGACGCGGACGTCGCTGCCACCGCGGTCGAGGTCGTGCAGTCCCTGCAGCGCGGCGAGAAGCCGGAGACCGACCCGTCGGACGGCGACACGACCGACGCCGAGTAGGCACGCACAGCACGCACAGCACGCACAGCACGCACAGCACGCACAGCACGAGCAGCACGAGCACGGCAGCAGGCCAGCACCCACGCGCTCACGCGATCACACGACCGAAACGAACGGCCGGCTCAGCTCCACCACGCCGGGAACGACAGCGTGATCGTCTCCACCAGCGCCTTCCGCGACCGTCGGGGCCCCGCCAGCCAGGCCTCGATCGCCCCGACGAACCCCTGCGCCACGAACCCCGCGGCGACGTCGTCGAGCAGCTCGGGCCGGCGTGCGGGATCGAGCTCGCGGATGTGCAGGGCACTCGACACCGTGAAGTGCTCGACGAGCAGCCGGTGCAGCGACGCGTCGTTCGGGTCCGGCAGCGCCTTGCCGTAGATGTCGCGGTGCGTGGTCACGTGCTCGACGACGGCGTTGATGCCGCGCCGGGTGATGGCTGCGAGCTCGTCGGCTCCGGCGCCCCGGTCGGCGGCGGCTCGGCGCTCGTCGGCGTCGTCCTGCCGGATGCGGTCGAGTTCCGGCGTCAGGACGTCGGCGAGCAGCGACCCGGGGGAGACGGCGTGCGAGTAGAACGTGGCCCGGTTGATGCCGGCGGCACGCGTGACGTCGGCGACGGTGATCTCCGAGACCGGTCGGTCCGCGGCGAGTCGCAGGATCGCCTCGCGCAGCGCTGCAGTGGTGTGCAGGATCCGGGCATCCACCATGACGCCCACCCCCTTCTGATCCGCTTCACCCGGAAGGCCCCCGAGCAGTCCGACGCTACCGCATGGTCCGCGCGCGGCCGAGGGGCAGCACGAGCCGCTTCACGCGGGCGGCCGGCACCGGCGGCGCCGAGCACGCACCGGCGACCGTAGGATGGTTCCGCGGACGAATCGATTCGATCGACCCGCGATCACCCCCGCCCCCTCATCGTCGAAGGACTCCTGTCTCGTGACCGCGCCCGCCACCACCGGTTCGCTCCGGGTCGTCCTGCACCCGGGAGACTCGCTCTCCCGCGGGCAGCGACTCGTCTACGTCTTCGTCCTGGGCGCCCTCACGGCGCTCGGTCCGTTCACGATCGACCTGTACCTGCCGGCGTTCCCGGCGATCAAGGACCAGTTCAGCGTCACCGACGGCGCGGTCCAGCTGACGCTCACCGCGACGACGCTCGGCTTCGCCATCGGGCAGCTCCTGGTCGGTCCGTGGAGCGACAAGGTGGGTCGCCGGCTGCCGCTGATCATCGCGACGACGGTGCACATCGCCGCGTCGATCGGCGCCGCGACCGCGCCGGACATCGAGCTGCTCGCCGTGTTCCGCGTGCTGCAGGGCATGGGCGCCGCAGCCGGTGGTGTCGTCGCGATGGCGACGGTGCGTGACCTGTTCGGCGGAAAGCCGCTGGTGCGGATGCTGTCCCGCCTGGCGATGGTGAACGGCCTCGCGCCGATCCTCGCGCCGCTCATCGGGTCGCAGATGCTGCAGTTCACCAGCTGGCGCGGCATCTTCGTCTTCCTCGCCTGCTACGGCCTGGCGGTGGTGATCGCGTCGATCCTGCTCATCGTCGAGACCCTGCCGCCGGCCCGTCGGCACGAGGCCGGGCACTCCACCATCGGCCAGCGCTACAAGGCGCTGTTCTCCGACCGGATCTTCGTCGGCGTCGCACTCATCGGCGCCATGGTGTTCAGCGGGCTGTTCTCGTACCTCAGCGCGTCGCCGTTCCTGTTCCAGCAGGTCTACGGGCTCGACGCGCAGCAGTACGGGCTGCTCTTCGCCGTCAACTCGGTCGGGGTCGTCCTCGGTGTGCAGATCTCGTCGCGCCTCGCCCAGCGCGTCGGTCCGCAGTGGATCCTGGCGTGCTCCACCGCGACCCTGCTGCTGGCGTCGCTCGCGATCATCGTCCTCGACCAGCTCGGGGCCGGTCTGGTCGGCGTGCTGGTGCCGCTGTGGTTCTTCATCGCCGCGTGCGGGTTCTCGTTCCCGCTCGTCCAGGTCATCGGTCTCGCCGCCCACGGAAAAGAGGCGGGGACCGCCGCCTCGGTGCTCGGCGCCCTGAACTTCGGCGTCGCCGGGCTCATCTCGCCGGTCGTCGGTTGGCTCGGCATCACGACGGCCACCCCGATGGCGATGGTGATGGCGTCGACCGCCGCCGTCGCGATCCTGATGCTCTGGTTCGTGGTCCGCCCCCGGACGGTCCCCGCGCTCACGCACTGACGACCCGGACCGCCGCGCGCTCCGGTCTCTAGGCTGTGCCCATGAGCGACGCGACGGAGCGGGCACGGGCGGCTGCCGAGGCAGCGAGACAGGCCGCCGACGAGGCACGTCGGCTCGCCGACGAAGCGGCGCGGCGAGCCGATGGGCTCGCCGCCGCACTGGCGGTGGAGGAGCAGACGGAGCGCACCGCCGACGCGGAACCCGCGGTCGTCGGGTCCCCACCACCCACTGGCCTGGAGGCGCGGCTCACGCCCGACGCGGAGCCCGCCCCTGCGGCCGCACCGGCTCCGACCACCCCTGCCGCGGCGGCCGCACCGGCTCCGACCACCCCTGCCGCGGCGGTCGAGGCGACCGCCCCGGATCCGGTGGCGACGGCGGCGACCGGCGCCGCGCCTCCCGTCCGGGGTGGGACCGGACCGCTCGGATCGGACGCGGTCGCGGCGATCCGTGACGGCTACGCCGTCGACGGCGGTGCGATCGAACTCGGTGCACTGGTCAACGGCGCAGCGGTGCCTGAGGTGCAGGTCCGCATCCCGCTCGCGATGCTGAACCGGCACGGGCTGGTGGCCGGGGCGACCGGCACCGGCAAGACCCGCACGCTGCAGGTGCTCGCCGAGCAGATCGCGGCGAACGGGGTGCCGGTGTTCGCCGCCGACATCAAGGGCGACCTGTCGGGTCTGGCCGTCGCGGGGCAGGCGACCGACAAGCTGCTCGACCGCACCGCGGGCATCGGCCAGCAGTGGCAGGGCGTCGCGAGCCAGGCCGAGCTGTTCTCGCTGGGCGGGCAGGGTACGGGCGTGCCGATCCGTGCCACCGTCTCCGGGTTCGGGCCGCTGCTGCTGTCGAAGGTGCTCGGCCTGAACGACACGCAGGAGTCCTCGCTCGGCCTGGTGTTCCACTACGCGACGCAACAAGGTCTGGCGCTGGTGGACCTCGACGACCTGCGGAGCGTGCTGACGTTCCTGGTGAGCGAGCAGGGCAAGGGGGAACTCGCCGAGCTCGGGGGCCTGTCGAAGCAGACCGCGGGGGTGATCCTGCGCGAGCTCGTCACCTTCGCCGACCAGGGCGCCGACCGGTTCTTCGGGGCGCCCGAGATCGACACGCAGGTGTTCCTGCGGACGGCGGCGGACGGGCGGGGGATCGTCAGCCTGCTCGAGGTGCCCGGTGTGCAGGACCGGCCGGAGGTCTTCTCGACGTTCCTGATGTGGTTGCTGGCGGACCTGTTCAACGAGCTGCCCGAGGTCGGCGACCAGGACGAGCCGAAGCTCGTGTTCTTCCTGGACGAGGCGCACCTGTTGTTCAACGGGGCGTCGAAGGACTTCACCGAGCAGATCGTGCGGACCGTGCGGCTCATCCGGTCGAAGGGCGTCGGGGTCTTCTTCGTGACGCAGACCCCGAAGGACGTGCCGAACGACGTGCTGGCGCAGCTCGGGTCGCGCATCCAGCACCAGCTCCGCGCCCACACCCCGGACGACGCGAAGGCGCTCCGGGCGACGGTTTCGACCTACCCGACGAGTGACTACGACCTGGGCGAGGTCCTCACGTCGCTCGCGACCGGCGAGGCGATCGTCACGGTGATGAACGAGCGGGGCGCACCGACCCCCGTCGCGTGGACCCGGCTGCGCGCACCCCAGGGGTCGATGGACCCGATGCCGGCCGACGAGATGGCCGCGCGGGTGCAGGCCTCACCGCTCCTGTCGACCTACGGCACACGCGTCGATCCGGACTCGGCGCGCGAGGTGCTCGCGCGCCGGATGGAGGCGGCGGCCGCTGCAGCCGACGCCGCTGCCGCAGCCGACGAGGCAGCTGCCGCCGCGGCGGACGCATCGGCGGATGCCCAGCAGGAGTACGAGCGGCAGCAGCGGGAGTTCGAGCGGGCCGAGCGAGCGTCGGACGCCCGGCGGTCCGGTCGGTCCGGCGGCTCCGGTCGGTCGGGCGGGACGCAGCGGGCCGGGACGCGGCGATCCGGGACGCGTCGATCCGCGGGGGACCCGCTGTCGGACCTGCTCGGCTCCGGGCTGGGCGGGACCATCGCGAAGGAAGTGGTGCGCGGGATCTTCTCGACGCTGCGGCGTCGGCGCTGACCGGTGCCGCGCTGACCGGTGCCGTGCTGACCGGTGCCGTGCTGACGGGTGCCGTGCGGTGGCCGCTGGCCTTTGGCCGGTCCGCCGGTGGGTCAGGGGGCGTTGAGGCCGGCGAACTCGACGGCGAGCAACCCGCCGACGACCAGCACGACGAGGCCGCCGACGAGCAGGAACGCCGACCGCTGCTCGTACCAGGCGCGGCTCGTCGGGTAGCGCTTCGCGAAGGTGCGGGAGGAGACGGGCCGCGACTCTTCGACGACCTGCACGCCGAGCGCGTCGACCACCCGGTCGAGCCCGTCGTCGCCCCACACGTCGGCGCGGAGCCGGAAGAGGTGGGTGCCGGTCCGGTCGAACGCGACGAGTTCCCGCACGGTCCGGTCCACGGACGAGCCGAAGGTCGTGGCGAGCACCAGGCTGTGCACGCGGTCGCGGGGGATCCGACGGTGCGCCGTGAGGACGCCACGGATCGTCAGACCGTCGTCGTCGATCCCGATGAACGCGGTGTGCAGTCGGACGAACACGATGCCGACGGCCGCGGCCATCGCGACGACGATGCCGGCGAACACGGCCCACGTGCGGAACGGGAACGAGACCCAGACCAGGGCGACGGCGAGCGGCACGGCCGAGAAGGCGATGCTGAGCGCGGTGGAACGGACGAGGGACCGGCGCGGACGGAGGACCGTGTCGAAGACGGCGGGCCGCACGGGCACTGCGGGCACGGTGGTGTCCCCCATGGCGCGTCTCCTCGTCCCCTCGGGTGTTCCGGGCACGCTGACCAGCACGCCCTCCGAGCGACGCCCCTGCCGCTCGATGCACCGCGGTCGGCTCGTCCCGCAGCCGTTCGCTCGGCCAGCATAGGCGACCGACGGGTACCGGGGACAGCCCGTTCCACCCCTGGTCGGCGTTTCCCGGCCAACCGAGGGGGAACAGGGCACGCGCTCGTCCGCAGGGTGGGGGACCGATCGACTGTGGAACCACGAAGGACCCGCACCGATCGGTGCGGGTCCTTCGTGGGTGTTGCGGTCTTGCTCGCTGCGGAGAATGGGGGATTCGAACCCCCGAGGGCTTGCACCCAACACGCTTTCCAAGCGTGCGCCATAGGCCACTAGGCGAATTCTCCTGACACCGTCTCGCGACGGCGACACCCAATGGTACAGGTTCTCCGAGGTGCTCACGACCGCGTGTCGTCGGCGACGGTGCTCCCAGATGTCGTGACATGTGCGGCGACTACCCTGGGCCTCGTGTCGACCCGCATCTACATCACGTCAGCAGAAGGGCACACGGGCAAGAGCACCGTCGCCCTCGGTGTCCTCGAGACCCTCGCCCGGTCCGTCGGCCGCGTCGGCGTGTTCCGGCCCGTCGCCCGCTCGGTCGTCGAACCCGACTACGTGCTCGAGCTGCTGCTGCAGCACACGGCCGTCGGCATCTCGTACGACGATGCGGTCGGGGTCACCTACGACGACGTGCACGCCGACCCCGAGGCGGCCCTCGGCACCATCGTCACCCGGTTCGCCCAGGTCGAGCGGCAGTGCGACGCCGTCGTGGTGCTCGGGTCCGACTACACCGACGTGGGCAGCCCCACCGAGCTGTCCTTCAACGCGAAGGTCGCCGCGAACCTCGGCGCTCCGGTGCTCCTCGTGCTCGGTGGCCGCGACGCCGCCGAACGAGCGGCCCGCACGCCCGAGGGCATGGTGCAGGTGGCGGACGTCACGACGAGCGAGCTGCGGGCGGCACACGCGCAGCTGTTCGGCGTCGTGGTGAACCGTGCCGACCCGGACGCCCTCGCCGCCATCGTGACGAGCGTCGAGCAGGCCGTGCACGACGACCACCCCGACGTCCCGGTGTGGGCGATCCCCGAGGACCGTGTGCTCGTCGCCCCGACGGTCCGCGCCCTGCTGCAGGCCACCGGCGCCACCCTGGTCCGCGGTGACGACGCCCTGCTCGACCGTGAGGCCCTCGGTACCGTCGTCGCGGGCATGAGCATGGAGAACGTGCTGCCCCGGCTGATCGAGGGCGGCATCGTCGTCGTCCCCGGTGACCGGAGCGACGTCCTCATCGCCACGCTGCTCGCCAACCAGTCCGAGACGTTCCCGAGCCTGGCCGGCGTCATCCTGAACGGCGGGTTCGAGATCGCCCCGCAGGTGTCCCGGCTGCTCGAGGGCCTGTCGAGCTCGCTGCCGATCGCGCAGAACGACCTCGGCACCTACGACACCGCCCTCCGGATCACCCAGACCCGGGGCCGCCTGGCCGCCGACTCGCCCCGGAAGGCCGACCTCGCGCTCGCCCTGTTCGAGCAGCACGTCGACGCCGAGGCCCTGCGCGACCGCCTGCAGCTCGCTCCGTCCGGGGTCGTCACCCCGCTCATGTTCGAGCACGGCCTGCTCGACCGGGCGCGCAGCTACGGCAAGCGCATCGTCCTGCCCGAGGGCGAGGACGACCGCATCCTCCGCGCCGCCTCCACCCTGCTGCAGCGTCAGGTCTGCGAGCTGACGATCCTCGGCGACCCCGCCGCCATCCGCACGCGGGCGACCGAGCTCGGCCTCGACCTCGAGGCCGCGCAGCTCGTCTCGCCGTTCGACCCCGAGCTGCGTGAGCGCTTCGCCGAGGAGTACACCCGGCTCCGTGCCCACAAGGGGATGTCGATCGAGCTCGCCCGCGACACCGTCACCGACGTCTCGTACTTCGGCACGATGATGGTGCAGCTCGGGCTCGCCGACGGCATGGTGTCCGGCGCGAAGCACACCACGGCACACACCATCCGGCCGTCGTTCGAGATCATCAAGACCCGTCCGGACACCTCGATCGTGTCGAGCGTGTTCCTGATGGCGCTCGCCGACCGCGTGCTCGTCTACGGCGACTGCGCGGTGATCCCGGACCCGACGAGCGAGCAGCTCGCCGACATCGCGATCTCGTCCGCTGAGACCGCGACCCAGTTCGGCATCGACCCCCGCGTCGCGATGCTCAGCTACTCCACCGGCGACAGCGGCTCCGGTGCCGACGTCGACAAGGTGCGCGCCGGCACCGCGTTCGTGCGGGAACGGCGGCCCGACCTGCTCGTCGAGGGCCCGATCCAGTACGACGCCGCAGCCGACCCCACGGTCGCGTCGACGAAGATGCCGGACTCCCCGGTCGCCGGCCGCGCGACGGTGTTCATCTTCCCGGACCTCAACACCGGCAACAACACGTACAAGGCCGTGCAGCGCTCGGCCGGCGCCGTGGCGATCGGCCCGGTCCTGCAGGGCCTGCGCAAGCCGATCAACGACCTGTCGCGCGGCGCCCTGGTGGGCGACATCGTGAACACCGTCGCGATCACCGCGATCCAGGCCGGCACCGCGACCGACGCGGCCTGACCGCCCGACCCGCACCGCGCCTCCAGGCCCGACAGAAAGTGACCACCCCGTGACCGCAGCCCTCGTCGTCAACTCCGGCTCGAGTTCGTTCAAGTACCAGCTCATCGAACTCGAGGACGAGCGCACGCTCGCCTCCGGGCTCGTCGAGCGCATCGGCGAGTCCGCCGGGGCCTGGAAGCACACCAACGCGCTGACAGGGGAGTCGTCGTCGAACGACGCCGCGTCGGTGCCCGACCACGCAGCCGGGTTCCAGGCGATGATCGACGCGTTCGCGAAGGTGGGCCCGTCGTTCGACGAGCACCCGCCCGCCGTCGTCGGCCACCGCGTCGTGCACGGCGGCACCACCTTCGACCGCGCGACGGTCGTCACGGACCAGGTCGAGCAGCAGATCGAGGACCTCAACAGCCTCGCGCCGCTGCACAACCCCGCGAACCTCGAGGGGATCCGCGCCGCGAAGCAGGTCTTCTCGGACGTCCCGCACGTCGCCGTGTTCGACACCGCGTTCCACCAGACGATGCCGCCGCACGCGTACACGTACGCGATCCCCGCCGACCTGGCCGCCGAGTACGGGATCCGCCGCTACGGCATGCACGGCACCAGCCACAAGTACGTCTCCGAGCAGGCCGCGGAGTTCCTCGACCGGCCGCTCGCCGAGCTCAAGACGATCGTGCTGCACCTGGGCAACGGCGCCTCGGTCGCGGCGATCGACGGCGGGAAGTCCATCGAGACCTCGATGGGACTGACCCCGCTCGAGGGGCTCGTCATGGGCACCCGCTCCGGCGACCTCGACCCCGCGGTGCTCATCCACCTGCACCGCGAGGCCGGGATGACCTTCGACGAGCTCGACACCATGCTCAACAAGCGGTCCGGTCTGCTCGGCCTGACCGGCAACGGCGACATGCGGGACGTGCAGGACGCCGCCACCAAGGGCGACGAGCAGGCGGAGGCGGCGCTCGCCGTGTACCGCCACCGCATCCGTCGGTACGTGGGTGCCTACACGGCACAGCTCGGCGGGCTCGACGCGGTCGTGTTCACCGCGGGGGTCGGCGAGAACAACGCGCTGCTGCGGCGCCGCGTGCTCGCGGGGCTCGAGCACCTGGGCATCGAGATCGACCCGGACCGCAACGAGCTGGCGTCGCGCGACGCCCGCCGCATCTCCACCGACGGCTCACGGGTCGCGGTGCTCGTGATCCCGACGAACGAGGAGCTCGAGATCGCTCGGCAGTCGGCCGCGGTCGCGCTCTGACGCGTGGGGCGCGTGGGCGCGTGTCGCCTCGCGTCGGCGCGCCGGCAGGCTGCGGACGGGAGGCGCGGGGCGGGCTGGCTCCGTGCCTCCCGCCCGTCCCTGGGGCGCGTCCACCGCACGGTGCGGCCGGCGCCGACCGGTCAGGTCAGGGCGCCCAGCGCCGCCGGGATCGGGGTGTCGCCGCTGGTGACCTCGAACTGCACGCCGACCGCGGCGTCGTCGAGCAGGGCGTGCAGGACGACGGTCGCGACGTCCGCGCGAGGGATCGAGCCGCGCGGGACGGTCCGGCCGACGTGGACCGTGCCCTGCGGCGGCGTGTCGAGCAGACCGCCGGGACGCACGATCGTCCAGCGGAGGCGTCGGGCCCGCAGGTTCGCGTCCGCCTCGGCCTTCGCCCGCAGGTAGACCTGGAACACCGCGGCGTCGTCCTGCGCGGGCACGACGGCGAGCTCGGGGTCGTAGGTGTCGGCCGCCATCGCGGAGATCATCACGTAGCGCTCGATGCCGGCACGCTCGGCGGCGTCGGCGAGCAGGATCGCACCGTCACGGTCGACGGTGAGCTTCCGCTCGGCGCCGCTGTTCGGCCCGGCACCGGCGGCGAACACCACGGCATCGACACCGCGCAGGCGGAGCGCGAGGTCGTCGTCGCCGAGCTGCTCCAGGTCGGCGACGATCGCACGTGCCCCCTGTTGCTCGACGTCGGCCACGTGCGCGGGGTTGCGGACGATCGCGACGGCGTCGTGGCCGGCGTCGGTGATCTGGCGGGCGAGGAGCAGGGCGATCTGGCCGTGTCCTCCGGCGATGGCGATCTTCATGTGTTCGAGTCTGCCCGTCGCGTCCGGTAGACTTCTCGGCGGCTCCTCACGTGACGCCATCCAGGCCAACTCCCCCAGGGCGGAAACGCAGCAAGGGTAACCAGGCTCTGGCGGGTGCGTGAGGAGTCTTCTTCGTTCCGGGTCGAGTCAGCTCCCCGGTGTCGCCCCCCGTTCGGGAGGTCTCGCGTCCTTTTTCTTCGATGCTTGCGGACAGCTTCCTGATCATGTGTAAAGATCTGCCTCAGGAATCCCCAACCAGGATTCCGACCCTCCACCGCCTCACCAGCGGAGGAGCCTCCACCGCCTCACCAGCGGTGGATTCCGAGGATCAGGTGGCGGGCGCGCCCGCCAGGAAAAGAGACACGCATGCGCAGGCACGCGTCGCTGCCCGGTACCCCCGTACCCTCCGCAGCGGACGAACGGACACGACGGATCACCCGCGCCGACGGCCGAGCTCGAGGACGAGCGACGGACGGTCGGCGGCTCCTCCTGCGCGGCGGCGTCGTCGCCACGGTGACGGCGCTCATCGCCGCCACCGTGGCGATCCAACCCGCTGCGGCCGCCCAGACCGACGTCGCCGAGGCCGAGGGGCTGCTGCTCAGCGGCTCCGGCATCGTGAACGCCGATGCGGTCGCCCAGCTCGGCGGCGCGTACTCCGCGCGGGGCGCGAGCTCCGGCGGCGGCACCACGAACCAGCCGCTCGACCTGACGGCGCTCAACGCGGTCGGGGTGGACCTCGGCAACGACGTCGACCTGCTCGGCCCGAACGGCATCCTGACCCTCGGCGTCGACGGTCAGTACGCCACGACCTCGGCCACGGGCGCGACCGCGTCGTCGGGGCTCCTGACGAACGACGGCGGCATCGGGGTCGGCACCGGATCCGGCACCGGCGCCGCGACGGTCAACCTCAACCCGCTGTTCTCGCGCGTCGGCGCCGACACCACGGTGCTGTCGAACGCGCAGCTGCGGGTCGGGGCCCTGGCATCCCGGATTCAGGCGACGCGCGGCACCACGGTCGGGACGACGACGGACTACCGGATCGCCGGCGCGGACCTGAACCTGACGAGCCCGGCGGTCGCCGGACTCAGCACCGCGCTCCGGAACGACCTGCGCACCTTCTCGGGCACGGTGAACTCCGCGGTCGGTGCCGACGGCGCGCTGTCCGGCACGACCACGGCGCTGACGGGCGAACTGCAGCGGCTCCTCCGCACGACGAGCCTCGGACTCGTGAACGTCAACGGCACGACGGTCACCGCGACCGTCGACCTGAACCTCGACGACACCCTGACCCGTGTGCTGCAGCAGCCGCTCACGGACGGTGCGGTGACGATCACCCCGTCGACCGGCGCGATCACGGTCGACCTCGACCGGCTCACCACGCTCAACGGTCAGCCCGCGAACACGTCGGTGCTGACCGAAGCGGCCGTGAGCTCGATCAACCGGAGCATCACGACGATCCTCGGTACGCAGCTGCCGACGGCGCTGCAGACCGCGGTCGTCAACACGATCAACTCGACCGCCGTGCTGGTGAACGTCACCGCGAACGTCAACCTCGCGGGCATCCCGCTCACCGCACTGGCCCTCCGCGCGGACACCACGCTCGGCGCACTCGCCGGCACGTCGCCCGCCGCCGCCACGGTGACGGCGACCGGTGGCCCCCTCGGGCTGAACGTGCTCGGCACCCTGCTCGCCCCGGCGGTCAACACCGTCGTCATCCCGGCACTGCAGACCATCGTGCGTCCCCTGGTGACGGGCACGGCCCTGACGAACCTCGGCACGACGCTCACGGCGACGACCTCGGCCGTCTCCACCCTGCTGAGCCCCGTCGTGCTGCTGCTCCGTCAGGTCGTCGACCTCACCGTGAACGCGCAGGACACCACCGGCTTCCGCGACCCCCGCGGGTACGACACCGGATCGCGGAGCGTGCACGCCCTGCGGCTCTCCGTGCTCCCCGGGGCGAACGTCGCCACCGTGGACCTCGCCACCTCGACCGTGCGCGCCACGGCGTTCGCGGCTCCGACCATCACGGCGCCCACGGCCGGACAGCAGTTCACCGTGCCGTCGGCGACCTCGACCCGCAGCGTCGTCGTGAGCGGTGCCGGCGAGCCCGGCGGCACCGTCGCGGTCAGCCTCGGCGGGGACCGGACCGGCACCGCGACCGTCGCTGCCGACGGTGCCTGGACGACGACGATCGCCGACGTCCCCACCGGTGCGTACACCGCGACCGCGACCCAGACGGTCGGCGGCACCGCGGCCGGCACCGCGACGCAGGACTTCTCCGTCGTGGCCCAGCGCGCCCTGACGATCACCACCCCCACGGCCGGTCAGACCTTCACGACGACGGGGGAGACCGCCCCGGTCACCCTGACGGGCACCGCGACGGCGAACGCGCGCATCAGCGTCGACCTGGGCGGCGGCGTGACCGCGACGGGCACGGCGGACGACGCCGGCGCCTGGAGCGTCACCGTCCCCGAGGTCCCGGTCGGCGAGCAGACGGCGAGCGTCACGCAGACCGTCGGCGACACGACCTCGGCACCCGTGACCCGGTCCTTCCGGGTCGTGGCCGCGGCCGGCCTGACCGTCGACATCCCCACGGCGGACCAGGACTTCCCGCTCGCCGGCGACACCCGGTCCGTCCCGTTCTCCGGCAGTGCCCAGGCCGGTGCCCGCGTGGACGTCGACCTCGGTGACGGCCTGACCGCCACCACCCGCGCGAACGCCGACGGCACCTGGTCGACGAGCGTCACGGACGTCCCGGCCGGGGAGTACTCGGCCGAGGTCACCCAGACCGTCGGCGGCACCACGAGCGCCCCGGTCACCCGGGACTTCACCGTGACGGCGGCCCCCGCGCTCACCATCGACGAGCCGGCCGACGGCAGCACCATCACCGTCGCCGACGAGAGCTCGACCACCCCGGTGACGGTGTCCGGCTCGGCCGCCCCGAACGCCCGGGTCACCGTCGGCATCGGTGGTTCCTTCACCGCCGCGGTGACCGCGGACGAGGACGGTGCCTGGACGACGACCTTCGCCGACGTCCCGGTCGGAGAGCGCACTGCCACTGCGCGGCAGAGCGTCGACGGCACCACGTCCGGCCCGGTGGAGACCACCTTCACCGTCGAGGCGGGCGACCCGCTCGCGATCACCTCGCCGGAGGACGGCGACGTCGTCACCGTCCTCGACGCCGACACCACCACCGACCTCGACCTGGCAGGCACGGCCGAGGCCGGCGCCGAGGTGCGGGTCTCGCTCGGCGACGGACTGACCGCCACCACGACGGCCGACGACGACGGCACCTGGACGCTGACCGTCACCGACGTCCCGGTCGGCAGGTACACGATCTCGGCGACGCAGACCGTCGGCGGGACCACCTCGCCGGCCGTCCGCCAGGTCGTCACGGTGCAGGCGGGCGCCCAGCTCGCCGTGACCGCTCCGGCGCAGGACGCCACGGTCACGGTCGCCACCGACGACTCCGTCGTCGACGTCACCGTGCGGGGCACCGCGCAGCCCGGCGCCCGCATCGAGGTCGTCCTGGACGACGGCGACGCGGTGTCCACGACGGCGAACCCGCAGGGCGCCTGGTCGGTGGTCCTCACCGACGTCGGCACCGGCGACCACACCGCGACGGTCACCCAGACCGTCGACGGTGCGACCTCGGCACCGGTGGACCGTGACTTCGCGGTCGAGGCCGGCGACGAGCTCGTCATCGTGGCACCGGGTGACGCCCAGCAGGTGCCCGCCGGCACCGGCGGCCAGGCCAACGTGGTCGTCCGCGGCACCGCGGAGCCCGGCGCGACCGTCGCCGTCACGATCGACGAGGGCGACCCCGTCGAGGTCGTCACGGACACGGCCGGCAACTGGGAGCTCCCGACCACGCAGCTCGGCATCGGCGAGCACACCGTCGAGGCCGTGCAGACCGTGAACGGCACCGACGGCCCGGTGGTCACCCGTGACTTCACCGTGGTCCCCGGCAACGCCATCGTCATCGACACCCCGGCGAGCGGCGCACGCTTCGTCGTGGTCGACGCCGACGCCACCGCGACCGTCCGGATCACCGGAACGGCCGAGCCCGGTGCCGCGGTGACCGTCTCGGTCGGCCCCGGGACCCGGTTCACCACCACGGCTGACGACGACGGGCGGTGGGCGGTCGACGCGACCGGTCTCGCCACGACCGGCGTCTACACGGCGTCGGCCAGCCAGGAGGTCGAGGACGTCGTGACGAGCGCCGTCCCGATCACCTTCGAGGTCGTCACGGCCAACGCGCTGACGATCACCGGTCCGGACACGGACCCGATCTCGGTCGCAGGCCCCGACGTCGAGCGCGACGTCACGGTCACCGGCACCGGCCAGCCCGGCGCCGCGGTCACGGCGGCCCTCGCCGGCTCCGAGGACCAGGAGACGACGGTCGGTGCCGACGGCACGTGGTCGGTCACCTTCCCCGACCTCGGCGTCGACGTGCACCAGGTCTCGGTCACCCAGACCCTGGCCGGCAGCGTCTCCGACCCGCGCACCTCCGACCCGGTCGGGCGCACGATCACGATCGAGGCCGCCGAAGCCGTCACGATCACCGCACCGGGGACCGATGCGGTCCTGCTCGTGCCGGACGCCGACGCGACGCGCGACGTCGTGGTCACGGGTTCGGCGGAGCCGGGTGCGCCGGTGACGGTGCGTCTCGGCGACGACGAGGCGACCACCACCGCGGACGCGGACGGCGACTGGACGGTCACGTTCGGTGGGGTCGGTGTCGGCACCCCGACGCTCACCGCCAGCCAGACGGTCGGCGGGACCACCGCCTCCAGTCCGGACCAGACCGTCACCGTGCGGGCCGGAACCGCGCTCACCATCGTGACCCCGGAGGACGGCGACGTCGTGACGGTCGCCGACACGTCCGGCACCGCCGACGTCGAGGTGACCGGTCGGGCGCAGCCCGACGCCGAGGTGACGGTCCGGATCTCGACCGGCGAGACCGAGACGGTGACGGCGGACGAGGACGGCCGGTGGGAGACCACCTTCCAGGACGTCCCGGTCGGTGACCACCGCGTCACCGCGACGCAGGTCGTCGGCGGGCAGACCTCGACGCCGGTGACGGCGGCGGTGTCGGTCCGTGCCGGAGCCCCGCTCGTCGTGTCCACGCCGCGGGGTGCCACCACCGTCACGGTCGCGGACGACGACGCCACCACCGGGGTCGACTTCGCGGGTACCGGTGAACCGGGCGCGACCGTCACGGTCGACCTCGGCGACGGCGGGACCGCGACGGCGACCGTGGACGAGGACGGCCGCTGGGCGACCACGGTCGAGGACGTGCCGACCGGCTCGTTCACGGCCTCGGTCACGCAGGCCGTGAACGGCACCACGAGCGCGGCGGTCGAACGACCGGTGTCGGTGGTCGCCGCTGCCGACCTGGTCATCCGTGAGCCCGGCGACGACCCGATCACGGTGGCCGACGGTGACGCGACGACGACCGTGCCGGTTGCCGGTGATGCCCAGCCCGGCGCCACGGTGACGGTCACCGTCGACGACCGCGACCCCGTCGAGGTCACCGCCGGTGACGACGGCTCGTGGAGCGTCGACGTGCCGGACCTCGGTGTCGGTGAGCACACCGTCGAGGTGACGCAGACCGTGGACGGCTCGACCTCGACCACCCCGGTCGGGACGACGTTCGAGATCGAGGCGGGCGCGCCCGTCGTCATCACCGAGCCGACGGCCGACCAGGAGTACACGGTCGCCGACGGGGACGGCACGACGACGGTCGACGTCGCCGGTACCGCCGAGCCGGGCGCGACCATCGTGGTCGACCTGGGCGACGGTCGCACCGAGTCGACCACCGCGGACGACGACGGCGCGTGGAGCGTCTCGGTCCCCGGTGTGCCGGCCGGCACCACGACCGTCAGCGTCACGCAGCGCATCGACGGCACCGAGTCCGCGCCGGTGACGGTGGACGTCCGCGTCCTCGTCGCCGACCCGATCACGATCGCCACCCCGGCGGACCGGTCCACGATCCGGGTCGCCCAGCGCGACTCGGTCGCGACCCTCACCGCCGCGGGGGCCGCCGAGCCCGGTGCCGAGGTCCGTGTCACGATCGACGGCGGCGACGCCCGGACCGTGACCGCGACCGACGCCGGCACCTGGAGCGTCGACCTGCCGGACACCGCCGTCGGTGAGCACACGATCCGTGCGACCCAGACGGTCGACGGCTCGACGTCCGCAGCGGTGCGCAGCACCTTCACCGTCGCACCCGGTGCGGCGCTGACCGTCACCGCCCCGGCTGACGACACCACGTTCACCGTGCCGAGCACCGACCCCACCGCGACCGTCCCGGTCGGCGGCGAGGGCCAGCCCGGCGCGACGGTCCGCGTCGTCCTCGACGATGCCGACCCGGTCGTGGTCCGTGTCGGCACCGACGGACGGTGGGAGACCACGCTGGTCGACGTGCCTGCGGGCGAGCACACGCTCGTCGTCACCCAGGTCGTGAACGGCACGACGTCCGATGCGATCGAGCGCGACGTGACCGTCGTGGTCGCCGCCGCGGACGCGATCGTCGTGACCAGCCCGGCCGACGGCACCGACCACCGGGTGCTCGGCGGCTCGACCGACGTGCGCGTGACCGGTACCTCCGCACCGAACGCCACGGTCTCGGTCCGCATCGACGACGGCACCGCGGTCACCACGACCGCGGACGACGACGGCGCGTGGTCCGTGACGGTGCCGGACGTCGCCGAGGGGACCCACTCCATCGCCGCCAGCCAGACGGTCGACGGTGCCACGACCGACGCCCCGCGGGTCGGCTTCACCGTGACGGCCGCGACGCCGGTCGTCATCTCGAGCCCGACCGACGGCCAGGCATTCCCCACCACGGGGTCGACGAGGTCGGTCCCGGTGAGCGGCACCGCCGAGCCCGGTGCGACCGTCACGGTCGACGTCGACGGCCGGAGCGCGACGACGACCGCCGGCGACGACGGTTCGTGGACGGTCACGATCGGTGGCGTCCCCCTCGGGGACCACACGGTGTCCGTGACGCAGACGGTCGGCGGTCGGACCTCCGACCCGGTGACCGCCGACGTCACGGTCGTGGCCGCGCAGGAGACGGGCATCGTCATCACGAGCCCCGACCCCGGGCAGCTGATCCAGGCGGACGGCTTCGGGGACACCGGCTCGTTCACGGTGACCGGTCAGGCCACCCCCGGCGCCGCGGTGACGGTGACCCTGTCCACCGGGCAGGTCCGCACCACCACCGCCGACGACGAGGGTGCGTGGAGCGTCGTGTTCGAGCGCGTCCCCGAGGGGGAGTGGATGATCAGCGCCACGCAGTCGGTGAACGGCACGACCTCGGCGGCGCCGCAGGTGCCGATCGTGGTCGACACCCTGGAGCCGCTCGCGGTCACCTCGCCGACACCGGGTTCGCAGTACACGGCGGACGAGGACGGTGACCACGACCTGATGGTCACGGGTACCGCCGAGCCCGGCGCGACCGTCACCGTGCAGCCGATGGGCCGCGACGCGGTCGCCACGACGGCCGACGAGGACGGCACGTGGTGGGTCATGGTCGGGCTGCCGGTCGGCGGGCACATGCTGCGCGTCACCCAGTCGGTCGGCGGGTTCACCTCGCAGGCGCAGATGCTCCGCGTCATGGTGATGGACGACGCCGTCGACCCGGAGGAGCCGGGCACGCCCGGCACCCCGGGCACGCCCGGTACCCCCGGAACGCCCGGGACGCCCGGGACGCCCGGTACGCCCGGACTGCCCGGCACGCCGGGGACCGGCGGGGGCTCCGGGACCGGTATCGGGGCCGGCAACGGCACCGGCGGCGGCTCCGGGAACGGCTCCGGCACCGGGATCGGTGGCTCCGGCAACGGCACCGGTGACCTCGCCTGGACCGGCGCGGACGTCGTCCCGATCGCCGGCACCGCGGCGGGCCTGGTGGCCCTCGGGTTCCTGCTGCTGGGGCTCTCCCGCCTCGCCCGCGGGTTCCGTCGCCGCACCCGCGGCTGAGTCCGCACCAGCGTCACACACCGCGCCTCCCGCCCGTCGACCAGACGGACGGGAGGCGCGGTGCCGTCCGGGCGCTCGGCCCACCGCCTGTGGGTGGTCCGGCCCGGCGGGACGACCTGTGGACGGGCACGCGGGTTGTCGGTCGTGACGGCTACCCTTGTCGCGTGGTCACCGCCCTGTATCGCCGTTACCGGCCCGAGAACTTCGCCGAGCTGATCGGGCAGTCGCAGGTCACCGACCCGCTCCGCACGGCGCTCCGCACGAACCGCGTCAACCACGCCTACCTGTTCAGCGGCCCGCGTGGCTGCGGCAAGACGACGTCGGCCCGCATCCTCGCGCGCTGCCTGAACTGCGCCGAGGGCCCGACCGACACCCCCTGCGGTGTCTGCCCGAGCTGCGTGGAACTCGCCCGCGACGGCAGCGGTTCGCTCGACGTCATCGAGATCGACGCCGCGAGCCACAACGGTGTCGACGACGCGCGTGACCTGCGCGACCGTGCCGTGTTCGCCCCGGCCCGCGACCGCTACAAGATCTTCATCCTCGACGAAGCGCACATGGTGACGCCGCAGGGCTTCAACGCGCTGCTCAAGCTGGTCGAGGAACCCCCGGAGCACGTCAAGTTCATCTTCGCGACGACCGAGCCCGAGAAGGTCATCGGCACCATCCGGTCGCGCACCCACCACTACCCGTTCCGGCTCGTCCCGCCCGCGGTGATGCTCGAGTACATCGAGCAGCTCTGCACGCAGGAGTCCGTCTCGGTGGCCCCCGGCGTCCTGCCCCTGGTGGTGCGTGCCGGCGGCGGATCCGTCCGTGACACCCTGTCCCTGCTCGACCAGCTGATGGCCGGCAGCGAAGACGGGGCGATCGCCTACGAGCGTGCCGTGGCCCTGCTCGGCTACACCGACGCCGCCCTGCTCGACGACGTCGTCGACGCCCTGGCCGTCGCCGACCCGGCGTCCGCGTTCGCCGCGATCGACCGTGTCGTGCAGACCGGACAGGACCCCCGCCGCTTCGTCGAGGACCTGCTCGAGCGCCTGCGCGACCTGATCGTCGTCGCGGCGACCAACGAGAGCGCCGCCGCGGTCCTGCGCGGGGTCTCACCGGAAGAGCTCGACACCATGAGCCGCCAGGCCGGGGTCTTCGGCGCGACCGGGCTCTCCCGCTCCGCCGACATCGCGAACCGGGCCCTCACCGAGATGACCGGCGCGACCTCGCCCCGGTTGCACCTCGAACTCATGACGGCCCGGATGCTCGTGCCCGAGGCCGACGACACCCAGCGCGGAGCCCTCGCCCGGGTGGAGCGACTGGAACGTCGTGTCGGGGTGGGCGACGCTGGTGGGCACGACGCCGGTGGACACCAGGCCGGCGCCGGCGAGCAGTCCGCTCCCGCCGTCGCCGCTGCACCGCGTCGTGAGCAGCCGGCAGCCGCGGCTCCTGCTCCCTCCCTCGCCCCGTCGCCCGCTCCGGCAGCGCCTCGCACGACGCCCGAGCGTCCCGTCGAGCAGCCCGCCGCGCCGCAGGCCGACTCCGGAGCCGTGGCTCGTGACGCCGCAGCGTCGTGGGCAGCGGTCGCTCCGAGCACCCCTGGAGCACCCGCGCAGACCTCGGCCGAGCCCGCGAAGTCCTCGGGCGAGCCCGCGAAGTCCGAGCCTTCGAAGCCCGCTGCCGAGCCGGTCAGTCCGTCGTCCACCGGTCAGGGCACGACGATCGGTGACGAGCCCGCCGTCCGGACCGTCGGTGCCGTCGGCTTCCAGCAGATGCGCGACTCCTGGCCGCAGATCGTCGAGCATGTGCAGCACGCCAAGCGTTCGGCGTGGTCGGTGGTCGTCACGGCGCAGGTCACCGCGCTCCGCGACGACGTGCTGACGCTGACGTTCCCGAGCCAGCAGGACGTCGCCTCGTTCAAGGAGATGTCCGACCCCTCGGCCAGCGTCAGCGAACTGCTGCGCGCCGCCATCGTGGACGTCCTCGGGCTCCGCGTGAAGTTCGTCGCCCGCGGGCCCGGACAGCAGCAGCGTCCCCCGCAGCAGCAGCAGCCGGCTCCGGCGCAGCAGGCCGCACCGGCCCAGCGTCCGGCCCCCGCCGCCGCGAGCCCGGCTCCGGCTCCGGCTCCGGAGCCCACAGCACCGGAAGCCCCGGCGCCGGCGTCCGCTGCCGCCTCCACGACGACGGCCGCCCCTGCCACGGAGCCGAAGGCCGCGTCGGCAGCACCCGAGTCGACGGCAGCCCCTGCGCCGACGGCAGCGCCGGCGCCGAAGTCCGCGCCAGCGCCGAAGTCCGCGCCGGAGCCGAAGGCAGCGCCGACCGCGTCCGCGCCGCAGCGCGACCAGGCACCGGCCGAGCCGACCCCCGCTCCCTCCGGTGCACCGGTGACGGACTGGGCAGTCGCGACCATCCCCGCCAGCGACCCCACCGCCGACGCCGTCCCGGAGTCCGTCGAGCCCAGCTGGGCGGCACCCTTCGGCACCGTGCCGGCGTCCGCGCCGGTCGCCCCCGCCGAGACGAGCACGCCCCAGCCGACCGAGCCGGCACCGTCGGCCGCACCCGCGCGACCGGCCGGTGCCACGGCCGGGAAGCCCGACCAGCCGACCACCCCGGGTCCGCAGGCGGCGTCCGGAGCGGGCGCCGTGCCTCCCGGCGGTCCTGTCGTGCCGGGCGTACCGGTCGACGACTACCCGCTCGACGACGAACCGTACGACGACGGCGCACCGTTCCCCGACCCGGGGATCGGACGCGGCGCAGCGCCAGCAGCGCCCGCAGCCGCGGCGCCGGCAGCCCCGGTGCAGCAGGCCGCACCGCAGCGCGCGGCCCAGCCCGCCGCCGCTCCCGCACGCACCGCACCGCCCGCGCGCCGCGCCCCGGTCGCCGGCCGGTACGGCGAGGCCGTCGTGCGTGAGATCCTCAACGCCCAGTTCATCGAGGAGACCGCTCTCCACCAGGACGGTGCCTGATGTACGACGGGATCGTCCAGGACCTCATCGACGAGTTCGGCCGCCTGCCCGGCATCGGACCGAAGTCGGCGCAGCGCATCGCCTTCCACATCCTGCAGACCGAGTCGTTCGACCCGAGTCGTCTGTCCGAGCTGCTGGCCGACGTCAAGGAGCGGGTCCGCTTCTGCGAGATCTGCGGCAACGTCACCGAGAACGTCCAGTGCAGCATCTGCCGTGACCCGCGCCGCTCCCCGGCCACGATCTGCGTCGTGGAAGAAGCGAAGGACGTGGCGGCGATCGAGCGCACCCGGGAGTTCCGTGGGCTGTACCACGTGCTCGGCGGGGCGATCAGCCCGATCGACGGCATCGGACCGGACGACCTCCGCATCCAGCAGCTCATGACGCGCCTGGCCGACGGCACCGTGGCCGAGGTCATCATCGCGACCGACCCCAACCTCGAGGGCGAGGCGACGGCGACCTACCTCAGCCGGCTGCTCGTCCCGATGGGCATCCGCACCACGCGGCTCGCGTCGGGGCTGCCGGTCGGCGGCGACCTGGAGTACGCCGACGAGGTCACGCTCGGTCGTGCCTTCGAGGGGCGCCGCGTCGTCGGCGGCTGACCCCCACGCAGGATCCTTGCGTCGGGGCCCGCTCGCACGCAACATCCCCGAAACACCGACTACCATTGTGAGACCGCGTGACCTCGCGGTGTCGCCGTCTCCGGGAGTACCAGCCAGTGGCCTTGATCGTGCAGAAGTTCGGTGGTTCATCCGTCGCGGACGCCGAGAGCATCAAGCGCGTGGCGAAGCGGATCGTCGAGACGAAGAAGGCCGGCAACGACGTGGTCGTGGCGGTGTCGGCGATGGGCGACACCACCGACGAACTCGTCGACCTGGCGCACTCCGTCACGCCGATCCCCGCCGGCCGTGAGCTCGACATGCTCCTGACCGCGGGGGAGCGCATCTCGATGGCGCTGCTCGCGATGGCGATCAAGAGCCTCGGGGTCGAAGCGTCCTCCTACACCGGCAGCCAGGCGGGCATGCTCACCGACGCCCAGCACGGCAAGGCCCGCATCGTCGACGTCACCCCGAAGCGGGTGCGCGAGGCGCTCGACTCCGGCCACGTCGCGATCGTCGCCGGGTTCCAGGGCTTCAACCGCACCACGGGCGAGATCACCACGCTCGGCCGCGGCGGCTCGGACACCACGGCCGTCGCCCTCGCCGCAGCACTCGACGCCGACGTCTGCGAGATCTACACCGACGTCGACGGTATCTTCACCGCCGACCCCCGTGTCGTGCCGAAGGCCCGCAAGGTCGACCGCGTCACCAGCGAGGAGATGCTCGAGCTCGCAGCCTCGGGTGCCAAGGTCCTGTACATCCGCGCCGTCGAGTACGCCCGGCGGCACGGCGTCACCCTGCACGTCCGGTCCTCGTTCAACAACAACGAGGGCACCATCGTCTACAACCCTGCCGAGGGGGAAACCGTGGAAGAACCGATCATCACCGGGATCGCCGGAGACCTCTCCGAGGGCAAGATCACCGTCGTGGGGGTCCCGGACCAGCCGGGCAAGGCCGCCGAGATCTTCACCAACGTCGCGCGCGCCGGGGCGAACATCGACATGATCGTCCAGAACGTGTCGGCGGCGTCGACCGGGCGGACGGACATCTCGTTCACCCTGCCGAAGGACCAGGGCCAGACCGTGCTGACGGCGCTCGAGGTCGCGAAGGCCGACATCGGCTACGAGAGCATCCAGTACGACGACCAGATCGGCAAGCTCGCCCTGGTCGGCGCCGGGATGCGCACGAACGCCGGTGTCTCGGCGCAGCTCTTCCGCGCCCTGCACGACGCGTCGATCAACATCGAGATGATCTCCACGTCCGAGATCCGCATCTCGGTCGTCACCCGCGCCGACACCCTGAACGAGGCGATGCGCGTCGTGCACAGCGCGTTCGGCCTCGACGCCGACGCCGAGGCCGTCGTCTACGCCGGCACCGGCCGCTGACGCCCGCCGACCCGTCGATCCGCTGAACCACCAGGAGCACCGCATGAGCACCCTCACCGTCGCCGTCGTCGGCGCCACCGGCCAGGTCGGCGCCGTGATGCGTCGCCTGCTCGAAGAGCGCGCGTTCCCGGCCGACCGGGTCCGCTTCTTCGCGAGCGCCCGTTCCGCCGGTACAACGCTGCCGTTCCGGGGCGAGCAGATCGTGGTCGAGGACTCCGAGCTCGCCGACCCGTCCGGCATCGACATCGCGCTGTTCTCCGCCGGGGCCACCGCCTCGCGGGCCCTCGCGCCGAAGTTCGCCGCAGCCGGAGCGCTCGTCGTCGACAACTCGAGCGCCTGGCGCATGGACCCCGACGTCCCGCTCGTCGTGAGCGAGGTGAACCCGCACGCCATCGACCAGGCGCCGAAGGGCATCATCGCGAACCCGAACTGCACGACCATGGCGATCATGCCGGTGCTCAAGGTGCTCGACACCGAGTCCGGGCTCCGCCGCCTGGTCGCGACGACCTACCAGGCGGTCTCCGGTTCCGGGCTCGCCGGGGTCGAGGAACTCCTGGGCCAGGCGAAGGCCGCGCTCGAGCAGGACACCGCTGCGCTGACGCACGACGGATCCGCCGTGACGTTCCCCGAGCCCGTCAAGTACGTCCGCCCGATCGCCTTCGACGTCGTGCCGCTCGCCGGCAGCATCGTCGAGGACGGCCTGGGCGAGACCGACGAGGAGAAGAAGCTCCGGAACGAGAGCCGGAAGATCCTCGAGCTCCCCGACCTGCTCGTCGCCGGCACGTGCGTGCGCGTCCCCGTGTTCACCGGGCACTCCATCTCGGTGCACGCCGAGTTCGAGCGTCCGCTGTCGCCCGAGCGTGCGACCGAGATCCTGTCGAGCGCACCCGGAGTCGAGCTCTCCGACGTCCCGACCCCGCTGCAGGCCGCCGGCCAGGACCCGGCGTTCGTCGGCCGCATCCGCGCGGACCAGTCCGCGCCCGAGGGCCGCGGCCTCGTCCTGTTCGTCAGCAACGACAACCTGCGGAAGGGCGCCGCGCTCAACGCGGTGCAGATCGCGGAGACGATCGTCGCGCGCCGCTCCGTCGACGCGTAACGCGCCGAGCGCGCCGAGCGCGACCAGCAGACGGACAGGAGGCCCGTGGCGACACCGCCACGGGCCTCCTGTCCGTCTGTCGGATGCCGCCGGTAGGATCGACGGGTGGCAGAGCAGCAGGTGGACCCCATCGACGTCGTCCTGATCGGCGGAGGCATCATGAGTGCCACGCTCGGGGCCATCATCCACAAGCTCGAGCCCAGCTGGAAGATCCGCGTGTACGAGCGGCTCGGTACGGTTGCGCAGGAGTCCTCGAACCCGTGGAACAACGCCGGTACCGGGCACTCGGCACTGTGCGAGCTGAACTACACGCCTGAACTGCCGGACGGGCGTGTCGACATCGCGAAGGCCGTCACGGTCAACGAGCAGTTCCAGGTCTCGCGGCAGTTCTGGGCGCACCTGGTCGAGACCGGTGTGCTGCCGGAGCCGTCGAACTTCATCAACCCCACGCCGCACATCTCGTTCGTGTGGGGCGAGGCCAACGTCGCCTACATGCGTGCCCGGTACGAGGCCATGCGTGACCACCCGCTCTTCGCCGGCATCGAGTTCTCGGACGACCCGGCGCAGATCCGGAAGTGGGCGCCGGCACTCATCCCGGGCCGCAAGAAGGACCAGCCGATCGCGGCGACGTACTCGGCAGCCGGCTCGGACGTCGACTTCGGGTCACTCACCCGCCAGCTCTTCGACCAGCTCGAGATCGACGGTGTCGAGTTCGAACCCTCGCACCAGGTCACCAACCTGACCCGCTCGAAGGTGTCCGAGGGCTGGGTGCTCAACGTCCGCAACGAGATCGGCCGGTCGACGCAGCGCATCGCCGCGAAGTTCGTCTTCGTCGGCGCCGGCGGCGGAGCCCTGCACCTGCTGCAGAAGTCCGGCATCCCGGAGATCCGGGGCTACGGCGGCTTCCCGGTGTCGGGCGAGTTCCTGCGCACCGACGACCCCGAGGTGGTGCAGAAGCACTCCGCCAAGGTCTACGGCAAGGCCAGTGTCGGCGCCCCGCCGATGTCGGTGCCGCACCTCGACACCCGCATCGTCGACGGTGGTTCGTCGCTGATGTTCGGGCCGTACGCCGGGTTCAGCCCGAAGTTCCTGAAGCAGGGCTCGGTCCTCGACCTGTTCCGCTCGATCCGGCCGCACAACCTCCGACCGATGCTGAGCGTCGCGTTCTCGAACTTCGACCTGGTCCGCTACCTGGTCGGCCAGCTCCTCGCGTCGAAGCACACCAAGTTCGAGGCGCTCCGTGACTTCATGCCGAGCGCCGCGCCCGAGCACTGGCACCGCATCACCGCTGGCCAGCGCGTCCAGGTGATCAAACCCGACAAGGACAAGGGCGGCGTGCTGCAGTTCGGCACCGAGGTCATCACCGCCGCCGACGGCTCGATCGCGGGGCTGCTCGGTGCGTCGCCGGGTGCCTCGACCGCCGTGCCGATCATGCTCACGATGCTGCGCCGGTGCTTCCCGGACCGGTGGGATGCCTGGCAGGACGACGTCCGAGCGATGGTGCCGACCTACGGGCAGGACCTCGGCGACGACCCGGAGCTGGCGGACGCCACGCTCGAGCGCACCGCGAAGGTGCTCGGCCTGCACCACTGAGGACTGCACCGGACCGCTCCGCCTTGCAGTCTGTTCGAACGTGTGTTCGAATGACGGCATGCGGTGGAGTGGACAGGCGATCGATGCCGAGCAGAGCGACGCACTGCCCGGGATGGAGTCGAACAGCGGGTTCGTCCGGAGCGTGACGACGCCCGAGTTCGCCGGGGTGACCTTCCACGAGGTCCTGGCGAAGAGCGCCCTGAACCGGGTGCCGAGCGCGGACGGGTCGGGGACGTACGGCTGGACGATCAACCCGTACCGCGGGTGCAGCCACGCCTGCGTGTACTGCTTCGCCCGCCCGACGCACACGTACCTGGAGTTCGACGGCGGCGCCGACTTCGACCAGCAGATCGTGGTGAAGACGAACGTCGCCGAGGTGCTGCGGCGTGAGCTCGGCAAGCCCTCGTGGGACCGCCACCCGGTGGCGCTCGGCACGAACACCGACCCGTACCAGCGGGCCGAGGGGCGGTACCGCCTGATGCCCGGTGTGATCGAGGCGCTGGCGGAGTCGCGCACCCCGTTCAGCATCCTGACGAAGGGCACGCTGCTGCGCCGCGACCTCCCGCTGCTGGTCGAGGCGGCGAAGGTGGTGCCGGTCGACCTCGCGATGTCGATCGCCGTGTACGACGACTCGCTGCAGCAGTCGGTCGAGTCCGGCACCCCGACGACGTCGGCCCGGCTGGCGACCGTGCGGGCCATCCGCGACGCTGGGCTCGACTGCGCGGTGTTCCTGATGCCCGTGCTGCCGTACATCACCGACACCCGCGCACACCTCGACGACGCCATCGGTCGGGCGACCGCGGCCGGTGCGACGAGCATCATGTACTCGGCGCTGCACCTGCGACCCGGCGTCAAGCCGTGGTGGTTCGAGTGGCTCGGCCGCGAGCGACCCGACCTGGTGCAGCGGTACCGCGCGATGTACCTCGACAACACCTACGCGCCGAAGGACTACCGACGGTGGCTGTCGGAGCGCATCCGCCCGATCCTGGCGGCCCACGGGGTCGGACTGGGGCGGGTGGACCCGGCGACGGGGTCGATGGGCTTCTCCGAACCGCGAACGCTGCAGTCGGGCGTGCCAGAGGAGCAGTCGGTGCCGACGGTGTCACCGCTGAAGCGCGCCGACCCCGGGTTCGACCAGCGGCTGCTCCGGCCGGCGGCGGCACAGACGCTGTTCTGAGGGGTGTCCGTCCGGGTCGTGTCCGGTCCACGTTCGGGGGACAGCAAGACCCCGGTCCAGGCCGCTATCATCGTGCGGGTCGCCGCACGGCCCCGGATTCGGGGTACACGGCCGCTGCTCCGGTGGTTGGATCGTGGACGGCGCCCTCGCCACCCGGAAGGATCCACCTCGTGCTCGGCATCCCCACGCACCTCGCACCGCGAGTGAACGCGTGGTCGACCGTGCGCGCATTCCACGCCGGCGCCATCGGGTCCCTGTTGGCCGCGGCCATCACGCTCGTGCTCTACGGCCTGTCCGAGCCCGGGGCGCAGGTCGTCGGCACCGCGCTGGCGGTCGTCCCGATGCTCGCCATGATCGGCGTGCACGTGCAGTTCGGCACCCGGGTCTCGGCGATCGCGTTCCTGGCCGTCGGCGGTGTCTGCGCCTGGTGGTTCGCCGTCGGGGTCCAGCAGCAGGTGCCGACCGGGTGGGTGACCTCGTACCTGATGTCCCTCGTCGTGATCCCGCTCATCCTGGTCGGGGGAGCGGGGGCCGTGCCGAGCCGCGTCGTGCTGTGGTCCTTCGTGGGCTTCCTGACCGGACGACTCGCCACCTGGATCGCCATCGTGCAGGCCGACCAGCCGCCCCGTCCGCTCATCCTGGCGTGGGTCACCCTGGGCTTCGTGGTCGCGCTCGTGCTCTTCACCACCCGCAGCACGGGCCGGAGCGAACGGGTGCAGCCCGAACTCCTGCGCTCCGCGCGCGAAGAACACGTGTCCGCCTACCGCGCCGGGGTCGAGGCCGAGGCGTCCGCGATCCTGCACGACACCGTGCTCAACCACCTCGGCGCCATCGCCCTCGCGCCGGACGGCCCGATGGACCCGCACCTCGCCGAGACGGTCGACGCCGACGTCGCGGTGCTCACCGGCAAGGGGTGGCTCGCGCCGACCGCCCGCCCGCGTCCCGGGGCCGCGGCCGAGGCGTTCGGCGCCATGGTCGACGAGCACCGGACGCTCGGGCTCGACGTCACCGTCTCCGGTGACACCTCCGCGCTGGAACGCCTGGACCAGCGTGCACTGTCGGCGGTCGTCCGGGCCGTCGGGCAGTGCCTGGCCAACGTGCGGAAGCACGCGGGGACCGACGCCGCCGAGGTGAGCGTGTTCGACGACAGCGCGTCCTGCACCGTCATGGTCGTCGACGACGGTCGTGGGTTCGACGAGGACGCCACCGGAGCCGACCGGATGGGCCTCCGCGGCTCGGTGCGTGAGCGGATCGGCCGGGTCGGTGGCGACGTCCAGATCTGGTCGTCGCCCGGCTCCGGCACGAGCGTCATGATGACCGTGCCGTACGGACCGGTCACCGGCGCGGTCACCGTGCCGGTGGTCAGCGACGAGCGGGGGACCGAGCGATGACGACGGCACGGCAGCGCGGGTCCCGCCGCACCGCGCAGCAGTACGACCCGCTCGGCGCGATGGGGTCGCGGCCCCTGGCCCTCGTGCTCGGGGCCGGCAGCGTCGTCTGGGCCCTGCTCGTGTCGATCTTCGACCGCGACGTCGTGGGCAGCCCGACACTCAGCGCCCTCACGGTGCTGCTCGTCGCGGCCTCGGCGGTGGTGGTGTTCGCTGCCTCGAGCCCGTTCCGTGCGCCGTTCCCTCGTTCGGCGTTCGTCGCGCACGTGGGGTTGCTCGGCCTGGCGTCGGTCACGAGCGTCGCGGCGCAGTGGGGGCCGGACCGCAGTGCCCTGAACGACTTCATGTCCCTGATCACCGCGACCGGCATCGTCATGGTCGCCCCGTACCGCCCGTGGACCGACCTGACGGTCGGCGGGGTCGTCCTGGCCGCTGTGAACGCCGTGACCTGGGGTGCGGGCGCCGCGGAGTTCCCGCACGAGGTTCCGGTCGCCGTCGCGGCGTTCCTGGCCGCGGCCCCGACGCTCGCGCTGACCGCCGCGTCCGCGGTGTTCGCCTGGACCTTCGCGGGGCTCGCCGAACGGGTGCAGATCCGTGCCGGGTCGTACTCCGTCGCGCGTGCCGAGCGGGACGGCATCGCGGCGAGCGTGCAGCAGGACCGCTCGACGATCCTGTCCCGCGACGTCGCCCCGTTCTTCGCCGAGCTCCGCACGCGCGACGTCATCACCGACGCCGACCGTGCCCGTGCCCGCGCGATCGCCGACGGCATCCGGGCGTCCATGGTCGCCGACGCCGATCGCACCTGGTTCGAGCACGCCGTCCGGGTCGACGGCGGCCAGGCGCCGGTGGTCGACGACCCCGACGGCCTCATCGCGACGCTCGACACCGACCAGCGGGCGGTCGTCCGCACCTTCGTCCGTGCAGCGCTCCGCGCGTCGACCGTCGACCCGGCCGGGTTCCGCGCGACCGTGCGACGAGCCGACACCGTGGCGGGCCCGGCCGCCCAGGCAACCCCGGCACCCCTGGCAACTCCGGCGTCGCCGGCAGCGTCGGCGCCCCTTGCCGCCCGGCCCGCGCAGTCGCCCGCACCCGCTCGTGTGTCCGTCGACCTGGAACTCGCCGTCGCGGACTCCGACATCGGCATCCACCGCACCTTCGACCCCTACTTCGCCGTCCTCCGCGTGACGTTCCCCGACCTCGACGTCGCGGTCCGCCCTTCCGCCCTCGCACTAAGGTTCTCCTATGACCAGCACTGACCCGAACAGGCTCTCGGAGGGGTCGCCGTCCCTCCCGAACCCGGGAGCACGACGTGTGCGGCTGGCCATCCTCGACGACCACGAGGTGCTGCTGGACAGCCTGTCGAGCTGGATCGCGGTGAACGCGTTCGACTTCGACCTCGCCCTGACCGCGCACACCTGGCTCGAGATGGTCCACAGCGACAGCTTCCCGACCGACCTGGTGTTCCTGGACTTCCAGCTCAAGGAACCCGTCTCGATCGAGGCCCGCGTCCGCACCTGCCGTGCCGCCGGCGCGAAGGTGATCGTGCTCTCGAGCGTCGACAGCCGTGAGTCCCGCGACCGTGCCCTGGCCGCCGGTGCCGCGGCGTTCCTGTCGAAGTCGCTCCCGATGCGCGAGGTCATGGACGTCGCCCGCGAGATCATGGGCGTCGCCCGCGAGACCCCGCAGCCCCGGGAGTGGCGTCCGCTGCCGACGGGCGCCGCCGCCCACCAGCGGCCGAAGCTCAGCGCCGGTGAAGAAGAGGCGCTCCGGCTCTACGTGTCCGGCTACTCGACGAACGAGGTCGCCGCGCAGATGAACGTGCAGTACGAGACCGCCAAGACCTACCTGCGTCGCGTGCGCGAGAAGTACAGCAAGGTGGGCCGCCCCGCCTCGAAGAAGTCCGACCTGATCCGTCGGGCCGCCGAGGACGGGTTCCTCGCGTAGTGGCGAAGCTCTACTTCCGCTACGGCGCGATGAACAGCGGCAAGAGCACGGGCCTGCTGCAGGCCGCCTACAACTACGAGGAGCGCGGGCACCGGGTGCTGCTCGCCAAGCCCGCCGTGGACACCAAGGGCGACCGTGAGATCGTCTCGCGCCTGGGCGTCACCCGGACCGTCGACATCGTCTTCTCCCCGGACGCCGACGTGCGCCAGGCCGTCACCGCCTCCGGCGCCGTCGACCCCGAGTCGGACCGCCTGGACGGCATGGTGCGGCCCGTCAGCTGCGTGCTCGTCGACGAGGCGCAGTTCCTCACCCCGCGGCAGGTCGACGACCTGCTGCGCATCGCGGTGCTCGACGAGATCCCGGTCATCACGTACGGCATCCGCACGGACTTCCGCACCGAGGCGTTCCCCGGCAGCGCCCGCCTGCTCGAGGTCGCGCACTCCCTCGAAGAACTGAAGACCATCTGCCGCTGCGGCCGCAAGGCGGTCTTCAACGCCCGCACGGTCGACGGTCGGTTCGTCTTCGACGGCTCCCAGGTCGCGATCGACGGCGTCGACGTCGCCTACGAGTCGCTCTGCGCCAACTGCTACCTGACGGAGTCCGGAGGCCGCCTCGACGGCGCCTGACGCTCGGCGCCCGAGACGCCACCGAAGGGCGGCCTGGAGGCGCGGTACGGGCCCCGCCACGGGCCTCCAGTCCGCTGCACGGTGCGTCCAGGGCGCGCCGCACGCGTCCGCCGAGTGGTCGCGAACCGTCGCTGCCGCGACCTCCAGGCGACGCCTGGTGAACCGTCGGCGGCCGCGCGACGGCATGTCCTGACCGGTCGACGTCCCGGTCCCGGGTGGAATGCGGGCGGGCCCGCGTGCGTTGGCGACCACATGACCGACGACACCCTGCACCTGTCCGTCCTCGACCTGGCCACCCGCGAGTACGGCCAGTCCAACACCGAGGCCCTGCAGGGGTCCATCGACATGGCCGTGCACGCCGAGCAGCTCGGGTACGAGCGGTTCTGGGTCGCCGAGCACCACGGGATGCCGGGCATCACGTCCTCGGCCCCGGCGGTGCTGCTGAGCGCCGTGGGTGCGGCCACCTCGACCATCCGCATCGGTTCGGGTGGCGTCATGCTGCCGAACCACGCGCCCCTCGTCGTCGCCGAGCAGTTCGGCACGCTCCGTGCCCTGTACGGCGACCGGGTCGACCTCGGGCTCGGGCGCGCTCCCGGCACCGACGGCGCAACGGCGATGGCCCTCCGCCGCACGGACCGACTCGACGTCGACGACTTCCCGGACCGCCTGGCCGACCTGATCGGGTTCTTCACCGGCATGGGCGCGGAGAACCCGCTGGCCGGCATCCGCGCCGTGCCTGGCTACGGCGACGTGCCGGAGTTCTGGCTGCTCGGGTCCTCGGGCTACAGCGCCCAGGTCGCCGGTGCGCTCGGCATCTCGTTCGCGTTCGCCCACCACTTCGCGTCGGACAACACCGAGGCCGCACTCGCCCTGTACCGCGACTCGTTCCGTCCGTCGCGCTTCCGCCAGACGCCGAACGCGCTGATCGGCGTGCAGGTCGTCACCGACGAGGACCCCGCCGTCATCGACGAGCAGAGCGCCCCGGGCATGATCTCGTTCATCCGGATGCGCTCGGGCCGGAAGCCCGAGCCGGTGTCGATGGACGAGGCGCGCGCGTACGAGTTCAACGACCTCGAGCGTCGGTTCATCGCCGCCCGTACCGAGCGTCAGGCCTACGGCAACGCCGAGCAGGTCGCGGAGAAGATCAACGCACTCGTGGCGTCGACCGGGGCGAACGGCGTGATCGTGTCGCCCGGTGCTGCGCAGGCGCGGTACCGGCACCAGGCGCTCGACGTCGTGGCCGGGCTGCACGCCGCCGGCAAGCTCGTGCCCGCGGGCGCGGCTGCTGCGTCCGTCTAGTCCGGGTCGCTTCGTGAGCAGGAATGGTCGGGTGTCCACTGGGCACCCGACCATTGCTGCTCACGGAGTTCCGCGGAGCCTCAGGTGAGCAAGCCCAGACGCGTGGCCGCGGCGACCGCACCGACGCGGGAGCTGACGTCGAGCTTGCGGAACACGTTGTAGACGTGCCGCTTGACGGTGCCGATCGCGAGCTGCAGGTCGGCGGCGATCTCGGCGTTGGTGCGTGCGGCGGCGATGAGTCGCAGGACCTCGAGCTCGCGGTCGCTCAGCGGTGAGCCGGCTCGGGCCTCCGTGACCAGGTCGACGGGGAACGTGACCGGAGCCGCGTCGGCATGTGCTGCACGCGCGATCCGGTCGACGAGTTCGCGGCTCGGGGTGTCCTTCGTGACGAAGTCGACCGCGCCGGCGTCGAGCAGGGTGCGGCGGAGGACCGCGTCCCGGTGCATCGTGAGCACCACGACCCGGATGTCCGGGCGGGTGCGGCGGATCGTGGCGATCGTCGTCCGTGCCGGAGGACCGTCCAGCTCGACGTCGAGCAACAGGACGTCGACCGCGGCGGCCTCGGGGGAGTCGAGCACCTCGGCCGGTCGCTCGCCGTGTGCGACGACGCGGATCGTGGGGACCGCGGCCAGGATGGTGGCGAGCCCTTCACGGAACAGCCGGTGGTCGTCGACGATGGCGACGTGGGTGACGGTCACAGGGTGCCCCTCGGGATCCTCAGGCGGACGGTGGTGCCGTGCTGTCGGCTGCCGCGGGTGCTCTCGACGTCGAGCCGAGCGCCGATCACCGCGGCGCGCTCCCGCATCGTCTGCTGCCCGAGGCGACCGTCGGCATCGCTGTGCACGTCGAAGCCCGGACCGTCGTCGGTCACCGTCACCACCACGGCAGCGGGGGACCACGCGAAGCGCACCGAGCTCGTCGACCCCGGGGCGTGCTTGCTGCGGTTCGTGAGCGCCTCGAGCAGGATCGTCAGCGCTTCCTCCGCCTGCCAGTTCGGCAGTGGACCGGAGGTGCCCGTCGACTCGATGGACAGGCGGCCGTCGTCGGGGAACAGGTCGTGCACGTGCCGGCGGAGCGCGTCGTCCAGCAGCGCGTCACCGACGCGGGCGTGCAGGCTCACCGCGAGGTCCTGGACGTCGCCGAGCGCACTCCTGAGCAACCGTGCCGCATCGTCGAGCTGTGCGGCACGCTCGTCCGCGGGCGGGTCCGTCAGCAGGACGAGGTCGAGGCGCTGCAACCCGGCGAGGATGCCGTGTGCCACGCGGTCGTGCAGGTCTCGCGCGATCTGCGTGCGGGAGTCCAGGTGTGCCGTGGTGACACGCTGGCGCAGTGCCTCCGTGTACGCGACCGCCCCGGCCGGGAACCGGCTCCAGATGCCGGCGTGCAGGGCCCTGGTGGCACGCAGGACCTCGGCGGTGGACACCGCGCCGACCTCGTCGACGAAGACCGGCAGGTAGGCGTCGAAGAGCATCTCGGCCGCGAGCATGGCGCCGGCCGGGTGCTGGGCGTGCTCGGCGTGCAGACTGCCGGTCGCCAGGTGCTCGGGGTCGAGGAACGTGTGGCTCACGACGCTTCCGTCGGTCCCCGCCGCGTAGCGCTCGTGGGCCTCGGCGATCATCGACGTGACGTTCTCCGTCAGGTTCCCCGCGAGCACCGGGTCGTCCGCGATGTCGGGGAACTCCGCAGCGATCGTGGTGAGCACGGCGGTGAGGGGATGGTCGTTCTGCATGGCGTTTGCGAGCGTAGCGGGAGGTGGTGCTCGCAGCGGGGGACGAACGGACCGAGTGGGTCGTGCGACCCATCGGACGGTCGTGCTGCGCCCGGGGAAAGCAGAAGGCCCTGGTTCCGGAGAACCAGGGCCTTCTTCGTACTGTCTCAACACAGTGTCGGGGTGACAGGATTTGAACCTGCGACCTCCTCGTCCCGAACGAGGCGCGCTACCAAGCTGCGCCACACCCCGCGGTGTGATCACTCCGTACCGGAGCAACCCGACAATACTATCCGATGATCCAGGGTGCTCACGACCATCCGGCGAACTCCCGGGCGAGTCGGGTCAGGACGCCCGTGCGGAGAGGGTGACCACGACGGCCTCGGGTCGGCAGGCGAACCGGACGGGCGCGTAGATCGAGGTGCCGAGGCCCGCGGAGACCTCGAGCCACGACCAGTGGTTGCGGTGCTCCCACTTGTGCAGCCCGCTGGCGTACCGACGGGGGAGGTCGCTGTTCGTGACGAGCGCGCCGACCCCGGGGACCGCCACCTGACCGCCGTGGGTGTGCCCGGCGAAGATGATGTCGGCGCCCTGGGTCACGAAGGCATCGAGCACCCGACGGTAGGGGGCGTGCGTGACACCGATGGCGACCGGTGCGGGGCCGTCCTCGTCCTCGGACCACGGCACGTCACTGCGCATCTCGTCGACGTTGGTGGGGAGCAGGTCGAGCCGGTCCCAGTCGCGGTGCGCGTCCGAGGTGCCGAACAGCTCGAAGCGGGAGCCGCGGAGTTCGATCGCGTGCGCCTGGTCGTTCAGATCGAGCCAGCCGAGCGACTCGAAGAACGCCGTCTGCCGATCGATGTCGAGCCCGACGGGCTCCGCGGCCTTGTGCATCCGGCTCGGCCCGGAGAAGTACTTGAGCGGGTTGCGCGGGGAGGGCCCGAAGAAGTCGTTCGACCCGTAGGCGAAGACCCCGGGCACCCCGCGGAACGGCTCGAGCGCGTACTCCACGGCGGCGTTCGCGGTCGCGTGGCCGAGGTTGTCCCCGGTGTTCACGATGAAGTCCGGCTCGACCAGGCTCAGGTCGCGCAGCCACTGCTGCTTGTCGGCCTGCCACGGGGCCATGTGGATGTCGGACAGGTGCAGGACGGTGACGTCACGGGAGCCCGGCGGGAGCACCGGGACGGTCTCCCACCGGATCCCGAAGCGGCGACGCTCGACGAGCGAACCCCACGCTGCCGACGCGGCACCGACGGCCGCGCCGGCTGCGAGGACCCCGAGTGCGGTACGACCGCGGGTCACTTGCAGTCCTTGGGCGCCTTGCCGTTCTTGTCGCCGTACAGGGTCAGCGTGACCGTCGAGTCCTTGTTGGCGTCGGTGTGCACGCCGGGCTCGACCGAGGCGACACGGCACTCCTTGTCGCCGCCGCCCTTCGCGTACTGCTCGGCGATGGCGACGTTCGTCAGCCCGACCTGGTTCAGCTGGGCGCGTGCGTCGGAGAGGGGCTTGCCCGTCACCGACGGCACGGTGATCTGCGACCCGTCGGAGGTGTAGACGGTGACGCTCGACCCGGACGACAGCAGCGAACCGGCCGACGGTGAGGTCGAGGTCACGGTTCCGGCCTTGCCGGCGCCCGGCTGCGCGCCGCCGTCGACGTAGGTGAAGCCGGCACCCGAGATCGCGGCGCGGGCCTCGTCGGCCGTCTTGCCGCGGAGGTCCGGCAGCGCCTTGCTGTTGCCGCGGAGGGCGGAGGTGTTCGGGTCGGTGAAGGCACCGGCGGGGTAGGCGGCGTTGATCGGGGTCATCGCCTGCTGCCACACGCTCGCTCGGACACCGGCGTACGTGCCGTTGACCCCGTTGCTGTAGTGCCGCAGGTTGTTGAGCTTGCCGTCGGTGTTGCCCTGCCAGTACGCCGTCGCGACCCGCGAGCTCGACCCGACGAGCCAGATCTGGTTCGCGGTGTCGGTGGTACCCGTCTTGGCGAACAGCTGGGTACCGTCCGGGGTCTGCGCGCCGCGGGCGGTACCGCTGGCGATCGTGCCCTTCATGGCGTAGACAGCGGCGTGGGCGACCTCGGGGTCGAGCACCTGCTTGCAGTCCTTGGTCTGTCCGCCGAGCTGCTTGCCGCTGGGGGAGGTGACCTGCTCGATGGCGATCGGCTTGCAGTAGATGCCGTTGTTCGCGACGGCGGCGTAGGCGGCTGCCATCGTCATCGGTGCGATCTCGTTGACGCCGAGGACGGACGACGGGGTGTACTGCAGTTCGCCGCCGTCGGCGCGGTGCACGCCGAGGGACTCCGCCGTGTCGCGGATGTCGCACAGGTCGAGCTTCTGCGCCATGTTCAGGAACGCCAGGTTGATGGAGCCGGCGGTCGCGGCGGCCACCGTGTAGTTGCCGCTCTCGCCGGGGCTGTCGTTCTTCGGGTTGTAGTTGCCCGCGGTGATCGGTGACCCGCAGGCGGTCCAGCCGGACGACATGTTCCGTGGTGCGCCGCTGACGACCTCGTTGAGACCGTGACCAGCCTTGAGCCAGGCGAGGAGCGTGAACAGCTTGTACGTCGAGCCGGTCTGGAAGCCGCCGGAGTTGCCGTACTTGTAGTCGACGCTGTAGTTGATCGAGGTCGACGTCGGCGCGGACTTCAGGGACTGGTCGTAGTCCTTGTTCTGCGCCATCGTCAGGATGCGACCGGTGCCCGCCTCGATCGAGTTGAGCGTGGCCCCCAGCGCCAGGCCGGTCTCGGCCTTGTTGTCGTAGGTGTTGACGAGCCGCTTCTGCTCGGCGTTCAGGTCGATGTTCAGCGTCGTCTGGATCTTGTAGCCGCCGTTGCGCCACGCGGTGTCACGGGCCTTCTGCGACGATCCGAGCTGCGACATCTCCTTGACGACCTTGACGGCGTAGTCGCAGAAGAACTGCGATCCGTCGCCGACCGACGCCCGGCACCCCTGCGAGGGCTGGGTCAGGCGGACGTAGTCCTTCGGGTTCGAGGCGACGGCCTGGTCGTACTCGGCCTTCGTCAGGTTCTTCTGGGCGTACATCGACTTCAGGATGACGTCGCGCCGGGCGACGTTCGCCTCGTACTTCTTCGGGTTCGACAGGTTGCGCGCCTCGGGGTACTGCACGATGGCGAGCAGTGACGCCGCCTCTGCCGGGGTCAGGTCGGTCGCGCTCTTGTTGTAGTAGTGCTGCGCGGCGGCCTGCACGCCGTACGTCTGGTCGCCGAAGTAGGCGATGTTCAGGTAGGCGGTGAGGATCTCCTTCTTGGAGTACTTCTTCGCCAGCCCGATCGCGAGCTTCATCTCCTCGAGCTTGCGGGGGATGGTCTGCTCGACTGCCTCGTTGTAGGCCTTGACCTGCTCCTTCTTCGTGGGGAGCTCGAGGGCCTGCTGCATCTTGATGTTGCGGACGAGCTGCATCGTCAGCGTGGAGCCACCGCCAGAGTCGCCGAGACCGCCCGCGAGGCTGCCGACACCGGCGCGGACGAGGGACGTCATGTCGACGCCGCCGTGGTCGTAGAAGCGCTTGTCCTCGCCGTCGATCGCGGCGTTCTTGAGCTGTTCGCTGATCTGGTCGAACTTCAGCTCTTCGCGGTTCTGGTCGTACACGGTCGCGAAGTGCACGGACTTGCCGCCCGAGTACGCGTAGACCTCGTTGCGCTGCGGGAGGTCACCGATCTCGATGTACTCCGGCAGGGACTCGAACACGCCGATGGTGGACGTCGTCGTGACACCGGCGACCGCGATGGCCGGGGTGACACCGATCGTGACGAGCAGGCCGGCGAGGGCACTGAACCCGACGAATCCGATGAAGGCGCCGACTGCTGAGACGGGCTTGGTCCGCGATGCAGACGTCTTCTGGGCAGACATAGGATGCAGCCTAAACGACACCCCCGACTGAAAGGCTGGCAAGGAACCGCATGACTCGCTGGGAGTACTTCACCACGCCGCTGATGATCCACAACACCACCGCGATCCTCAACAACTACGGGGACGAGGGTTGGGAACTGGTCCAGATCGTCACCGGACCCGAGGGCGGTCTCGTCGCCTACCTGAAGCGCCCCAAGGCCGACGCATGAGCGTCTCCGACCGGCTCGCCGCCCTCGGCCTGACGATCCCCGCGGTCGCCGCGCCCGTCGCCGCGTACGTCCCCGCCGTCGTGACGGGGCAGTACGTCTACACGGCCGGTCAGCTGCCGTTCGTCGACGGTGCCCTGCCCGTGACCGGCAAGGTCGGCACCGACGTCGACGCCGAGACCGCCGCCGCCCAGGCTCGTGTGGCCGCGCTGAACGCCCTGGCCGCCGTGCAGTCGGTCGCCGGCTCGCTCGACCGCGTGGCGCGGGTCGTCAAGGTCACGGTCTTCGTCGCCTCGGACCCGTCGTTCACCGGGCAGCCCGGTGTCGCGAACGGGGCGTCGACCCTGGTCGGCGAGGTCTTCGGTGACGCCGGCGTCCACGCGCGGAGCGCGGTGGGCGTCGCGGTGCTCCCACTGGACGCGCCGGTCGAGGTCGAGCTGGTGGTGGAACTCACCGCCTGACGGACCGTCAGTCGAACGCAGGACGCGAGCAGGGCCTCCAGTCTGGATCTGACTGGAGGCCCTGCTTCCGTCTGGCGTGACTACATGAGTTCCGAGATGGTCGCCATGATCGTCGGGTCGGCGAGTGTCGTCGTGTCGCCGATGCGGCGGCCCTCGGCCGCGTCGCGGAGCAGCCGTCGCATGATCTTGCCGGAGCGTGTCTTCGGTAGCTCCGGGACGATGACGACCTGGCGCGGCTTCGCGATGGCGCCGATCCGCTTGCCGACCCAGTTGCGGAGTTCCGCGGAGGCGGCATCGCGGTCGACGTCGGCGGCGGCCTCGGCCGTCAGGATGACGAACGCGACGACGGCCTGCCCGGTGGTCTCGTCGGCGGCACCGACCACGGCGGCCTCGGCGACGCCCTCGTGGCCGACCAGCGCGGACTCGATCTCGGCCGTCGACAGGCGGTGGCCCGAGACGTTCATGACGTCGTCCACGCGCCCCTGCACCCAGATGTCGCCCTGCCCGTCGAGCCGCGCACCGTCGCCGGCGAAGTAGCGGCCGGGGAACCGCGACCAGTACGTCTCGACGAACCGGTCCGGGTCGTTCCAGATCCCGCGGGCCATCGACGGCCACGGCTCGGTGATCGTCAGGTAGCCGCTCTCACCCGGGTCGGCGCGGTTGCCGTCGTCGTCGACGATCTCGGCGACGATGCCCGGCAGGGGCGTCTGCGCGGCGCCGGGCTTGAGCTTCGTGACGCCGGGCAGCGCGGAGATCATGATCGCGCCGGTCTCGGTCTGCCACCACGTGTCGACGATCGGCGTGCGGTCGTGGCCGATGACCTGCCGGTACCACTGCCACGCCTCGGGGTTGATCGGTTCGCCGACGCTGCCGAGCAGGCGGAGGGTCTCGAGGCTGCGCGCCTCGGGGATCTCGCGGCCGGCCTTCATCGCCGCGCGGACCGCGGTGGGTGCGGTGTACAGGACTGTGACGCCGTAGGCGTCGACGAGGTCCCACCAGCGCCCGGGCTTCGGTTCGTCGGGGGTGCCCTCGTAGAGCACCTGGGTGACGCCGTTGGCGAGCGGGCCGTAGACGACGTAGGAGTGGCCGGTGATCCAGCCGATGTCGGCGGTGCACCAGTAGACGTCCTTCTCCGGGTGCATGTCGAAGACGTTCTTGTGCGTGTAGGCCGCCTGGGTCAGGTAGCCGCCGGAGGTGTGCACGATGCCCTTCGGCTTCCCGGTCGTGCCCGAGGTGTACAGGATGAACAGCGGGGTCTCGGCGGGGAACGCCGGTGCCTCGTGGGTCGGTGCCGCCTTGGCGAGTTCGTCGTGCCACCAGAGGTCGCGGTCGTTCCACGCGATGTCGTTGCCGCCGCGCTTGACGACCAGGACGTGCTCGACCGTGTCGGTGCCCTCGCCGGTCAGTGCCTCGTCGACGGCGGGCTTGAGCGGTGAGACGGCGCCGCGCCGCCATCCGCCGTCCGCGGTCACGACGAGCTTCGCGCCGGCGTCCTCGATGCGGGCGCGGAGGCTCTCCGCGCTGAACCCGCCGAAGACGACCGAGTGCACGGCACCGATGCGGGCGACGGCGAGCATCGTCACGACGGCCTCGGGGATGAGCGGCAGGTACACGATGACCCGGTCGCCCCGGCCCACGCCGAGGTCGGTGAGCATGTTCGCGGCGCGCTGCACCTCGGCGGTCAGCTCGGCGTAGGTGATGCGGCGCGTGTCGCCGGGAGCGCCCTCGAAGTGGATCGCGACCCGGTCGCCGTTGCCGGCGCGGACGTGTCGGTCGAGGCAGTTCTCGGCGACGTTGAGCGTGCCGTCGGCGAACCACTTCGCGAACGGGGCGCCCGACCAGTCCAGGGTCTGCGTGAACGGGGTGCGCCAGTCGAGCAGGGAGCGGGACTGCTCGGCCCAGAAGGCCTCGCGGTCGGCTGCTGCCGCGTGGTGGAGGTCCTCGCCGGCGACCGCGTCGGCCACGAACTCGGGCGGCGGCGCGAAGGTCGCTCCGTCGTCGCCTCGGGGGTCGGTCTGGGTCGGAGTGGACATCGATGTCCTTTCGCGTCGTTGCGGCCTCTGGTGGCATCCGTCGTGGGTGCGTGCGCGCATCCGGGGCGGTTGCGTGCGTGCATCCGTCGCCGGTGCCTGCGTGCATCCGGAGACTACCCCTCGGCCGGGTCGGGGCGCGGCACGCCCGGACGTCGTGTCCGGGGTTGCCCTCGAGGGCCGATCGTGGGGTACAGTAGTTCCCGCTGGACTCGTTTCCGGCGGCATCGAATCGGATTCCCCCCAATCCCTCGATGTCAAGGCGGCACCTGTTCCCCCCAACCGGTGCCGCCTCTTCTGTTTCCCGGGGTCCGACTCGAGCGAGGGTTGCTCGTCGGGCGCCGTCGTGTGCCCCGATCCGCGCAGGGACGCCGGTCGCGTGGACAGACCGGTCCATGCTCGTGCATGCATTCTGCATGTTCTTGCGTAGCAGGTGCTACGCGCAGTCCGGCCGGGGGGAGCGGGGGTGGTGGGGCAACCCGAGCGCGTCGGTGTCGCATCATCGACCGGGGTACGGCTTTCCGTTTCGGGGGACAAACCGGTCCGTTGGTGGGGCACTCCGACGTTGTCCACAGAAGTGGGGACCGTCTCTCCGGGGCGGTGGCGCGCTCCCTACCGTCGGCGGCATGCCCCTGCACCGTGCTCCTCTTCTTCCCCGCGCGTCGGCGCCTGCTGCGTCGACACCGCCTGTGTCCTCGGCACCGGCGCGGCCGTTTGCTCCGTCGGCCCCCTTCCTGCCCGGAACCGCGCAGCCGACTCGTCGCCGGGCCGCCGTGGTCGTCGAGTTCGAGGAACTCGCAGCCCTGGTGACGGATGCCACCGTGACGGACGTCCTGGTGCTCGGTGGCGTCGGGACGTGGGTCGACCGCGGGACCGGCCTCGAAGCCGTCCAGCCGCGACTGACCGAAGCGCGAGCCCGCGAGCTCGCGACCCGGCTCGTCGCGCTCGGCGGTCGCCACGTCGACGAGACCACCCCGTGCGCGGACGTCCGGCACGGCGACGGCGTCCGGGTCCACGTCGTCCTTGCTCCGGTGTCCGTCGGCGGCACCGCCGTGTCGATCCGGCTGCCACAGGTCCAGCGACCCTCCCTCGCCACCCTCGAGCGCGGCGGCACCTTCGCGTTCGTCCCGCGGTCGGTCGTCGAGGACGCCGTCGCCGCGCGCCGGAACGTCCTGGTCACCGGCGCGACCGGCAGCGGCAAGACCACCCTGCTCGCGGCGATGCTCGGGAACGTCCCCGTCGACGAGCGCATCGTGACGGTGGAGGACGTCGCCGAGCTCCGGATCGCCCACCCGCACGTCGTCGCGCTCGAGGCGCGGCAGGCGAACGCCGAGGGGGTCGGCGCGCTCGGCCTCGACCGGCTCGTGCGCGAGGCGCTGCGGATGCGACCCGACCGGATCGTCGTGGGGGAGTGCCGCGGTGCCGAGGTCCGCGAACTCCTCTCCGCCCTGAACACCGGGCACGACGGGGGAGCCGGCACCGTGCACGCCAACGGCATCGCCGACGTCGCCGCTCGCCTCGAAGCACTCGGCGCACTCGCCGGCCTCGGTGCCGAGGCGCTCGCCCGGCAGGCCGTCAGCGCCTTCGACCTGGTCCTGCACGTGGAACGACGAGCAGGACAGCGGCGGCTGGGCGGCGTGGGCACGTTGTGCGTCGGCCCGGACGGGAGGCTCGAGGTGCGCCCGGTGGACGGGCTGCGGTGAGCCGACCCACACCCGACGGCCCGGCGCGGGTTGCCGGGGTGCTCGACCGGGTGGCGACGCTGGTCGCGGCGGGAGTCCCGCCGCCGCGGGCCTGGCGGCTCGTCGGCGGACTGCCCGGGGCCGGGGGACCCGCGCAGCAGGACATCGTCGTCGTCCTCCGCGTGGCGGACCGGACGGGAGCGCCCGTCGCGGAGACCCTCCGTGGGCTCGCAGGCGCGCTCCGACGCGCCGCCGCCTCGGACCGCGCGATCCGGGTCGCCCTGGCCGGTCCGCGGACGAGCGCCCGGGTCGTGCTCGCGCTGCCGCTCTTCGGGCTGGGCCTCGGTGCGGCCTGGGGCGCCGGTGCCGTCGAGGTCCTGGTCGGTTCACCGGCCGGTTGGGCGTGCTCGTGCACCGCGGCGGCCCTCGTCCTGGCCGGTCGGAGGTGGACCGCCCGGCTGGTCCGTTCCGCGACGCCCGACGGCCGCGTCCCCGGGGTGCTCCTCGACGCCTGGGCCGTGGCGGTCGCCGGAGGCGGGTCGTGGACCACCGCCGGGCAGGCCGTCGCCGAGGCGTCCGCGGGAGCCGCCGCGCCCGCCGGAGACCTGGACCGGCTGCGGGAGGTCCTCGACCTCGCCCGGCGTGCAGGAGTCCCCGCCGCAGGGTTGCTCCGCCGCGCCGCCGAGGACGTGCGCGACGAGGCCGCTGCCGACGGGCTCGTGGCGGCGGAACGACTGGCCGTCCGACTGGTGCTGCCACTCGGCGTCTGCGTCCTGCCGGCGTTCGTGCTCGTAGGGGTGGTGCCCGTGGTGGTGGGGGTCCTCTCCTCCACGGTGGGCGGTACTGAATGACTTCTCCACAGATGCCACCGTGACCGCCTCGTCGACACCCCGGCCCGGACACGCTGGTCCCACCGAACAGAAAGGACGGACACCATGAGCACCACGTCATCCCCCGGCAACCGCACCCGTCGGACCATCCGCCACCGTCACCCGCGCCCCCTCGTCGCCCGCTGGGGGTCACGACTGCGGGACGACCGGGGATCGGCGACCGCCGAGTACGCGGTCGTCATCCTCGCCGCCGTGGCCTTCGCCGGTGTGCTCGTCGCCGTCATGCGGTCCGGCGAGGTCCAGACCATCCTCACCGACCTCGTCCGTGGCGCGCTCTCGCTGTGAGCGCGGCTCCGTGACCGTCGAGTTCGCGGTGGCGCTCCCCGTGGTGGCGATCGTGCTGACCGCCCTCGTCGCGGCGGTCCTCGTCGTCGACGCGCAGGGCCGTCTGCAACTCGCCGCAGCCACCGCCGCCCGGGCGATCGGGCGCGACGACGAGAGCCAGGGGCGGTCAGCGGCCGACCGGATCGTCCCGGGGGTCTCGGTCGTCGTCCGGTCGGACGGCGACCTGGTCTGCGTCGACGCCACGCGCGGCGCGACCGGTCCCGCCGCGGCGCTCCCACTGACCGCGACGGGGTGCGCCGCGGCCCGAGGGGGTTGACGTGACGAGTCCCGACGGCCAACGCGGCTCGGCGACCGTGCTGCTCGTGGCGGTCCTCGGCGTGGGTGTCCTCGTCGGGTCGTCGGCGCTCGCCGCAGCCGGTCACCGCACGCAGGCCATCCGGGCCCAGGGCGCCGCCGACGCCGCCGCCGTGGGCACCGCGGCGGCCGCCACCGGGCTGGTGCCGGGGGAGCCCTGCGCGGTCGCCACCCGGATCGCCACGGCGAACGGGGCCGCCCTCGACGCCTGCGAACTCGTCGCCACCACGGCCCGGGTCCGCGTGGTCGTGGGCACGGGTCCGTTCGTCGTCAGCGCACTCGCGGTGGCCGGTCCGGCAGGCGACCCGCCCGAACACTATGTGTATGGTGTGCCTGTCGGCCCGCGGTCACCGATGTCCCGGTCGACCCGGACACGCTCGTGGACAGGGCCGATCAGCACCATCGATCAAGGAGACACGTGCCAGGCACGAAGAAGCTCGTGATCGTCGAGAGCCCTGCGAAGGCGAAGACGATCGCGCAATACCTCGGTGACGGATACGAAGTCCAGGCCTCGGTCGGACACATCCGCGACCTCGTCGAGCCGAAGAACCTGCCGGCCGAGCTCAAGAAGGGCTCCCTCGGCAAGTTCTCGGTGGACGTCGACAACGGCTTCGAGCCGTACTACGTCGTGTCCGATGCCAAGAAGAAGACCGTCTCCGAGCTGAAGCGCGCCCTCAAGGACGCCGACGAGCTCTACCTCGCAACAGATGAAGACCGCGAGGGTGAAGCGATCGCGTGGCACCTGCTGCAGGTCCTGAAGCCGAAGGTCCCCGTCAAGCGGATGGTCTTCCACGAGATCACGAAGGAGGCGATCCAGCGCGCGCAGGAAGCCACCCGTGAGCTCGACACCGCCCTCGTCGACGCGCAGGAGACCCGCCGGATCCTCGACCGTCTCTACGGGTACGAGGTCTCCCCGGTCCTGTGGCGCAAGGTCGCCCCCGGTCTGTCCGCCGGCCGCGTGCAGTCCGCCGCCACCCGACTCGTCGTCGACCGTGAGCGCGAGCGCCTGGCCTTCGTCTCCGCCAACTACTGGGACCTCTCCGCCCGGTTCGAGAAGGCCGGCGAGTCCTCCTTCTCCGCGCGTCTCGCCCGGATCCACGGCACCCGTGTCGCCTCCGGTCGTGACTTCGACGACCGCGGCACGCTCAGCGGTGACGTCGTCCGGCTCGACCAGGCCGCTGCCGCGTCGCTGACGACGGTCCTCGAGCGCGCAGGTGACGCCACCGTCCGCAGTGTCGACTCGAAGCCGTACACGCGACGCCCGGCCGCCCCCTTCACCACGTCGACGCTCCAGCAGGAAGCCGCTCGTAAGCTCCGTCTGTCCCCGCGACAGACCGCTCGTGCTGCGCAGACCCTGTACGAGAACGGCTACATCACCTACATCCGTACCGACTCGGTCTCGCTCTCGAAGCAGGCCATCGACGCCGCTCGCAAGCAGGCAGCCGACCTGTACGGTTCGGCCACCGTGCCCGACAAGCCCCGTCTCTACGCGAGCAAGAGCAAGAACGCGCAAGAGGCGCACGAGGCGATCCGTCCCGCTGGCGACTCCTTCCGCACTCCGCAGGACCTGCAGGGCACCCTGACCGGTGTGGAGTGGCGCCTCTACGACCTCATCTGGAAGCGCACCATCGCGTCCCAGATGGCGGACGCCAAGGGTTCGACCGCGTCGATCGTGCTCGGCATCTCCTCCACCGAGTCGGTCGAGGGCATCGCGTCGACCGCGAACGGCACCGACGCCGAGTTCACCGCCTCGGGCACCGTCATCACGTTCCGCGGCTTCCTCAGCGCCTACGAAGAAGGCCGTGACGAGGACCGCCACGAGTCCTCCGAGCGTGCCGGCCAGGACGTCGCCCTGCCGAACGTGGCCCAGGGCGAGCACCTCTCGGTCACCGACGTCGAGGCGAAGGGGCACGACACCACCCCGCCGCCGCGCTTCACCGAGGCGAGCCTCATCAAGACGCTGGAAGAGCTGGGGATCGGGCGTCCGTCGACCTACCCCACGATCAGCCCGACGATCATCGACCGTGGCTACGTCTCGCTCCGCGGCACGCAGCTGGTGCCGAATTGGATCGCGTTCAGCGTGGTGCGGTTGCTCGAGGAGTACTTCGGCGAGCTCGTGGAGTACGACTTCACCGCCGAGATGGAAGAAGACCTCGACCGCATCGCCCGCGGCGACGCCGACCGCGTGGACTGGCTCAAGGGCTTCTACTTCGGTGGCGACGACGACCAGCGCGGCCTGCGGACCGTCATCGACAACCTCGGTGAGATCGACGCCCGCGAGATCAACTCGGTCGAGCTCGCTCCGGGCCTCACGCTCCGGATCGGTCGGTACGGCCCCTACATCGAGGTGCCGAGCGACGACCCCGAGAAGCCGCGGCGTGTCAACGTCCCCGAGGACCTCGCTCCCGACGAACTGACCGTCGAGAAGGCGAAGGAACTCGTCGACGCCCCGGTGATCGGGGACCGCGTCGTCGGGATCAACCCGGAGACCGGGAAAGAGGTCCTGGCGAAGGACGGCCGCTTCGGCCCCTACGTCACAGAGCGCAGCCCCGAGCCCGAACCCACCGTGGACCCGAAGACCGGCGAGGTCGTCGAGGCGCCCGTAGCGGCGGAGGCCCCGGCGGCCGATGCAGCTGCTGCGACCGCGACGAGCGAGACGGCGACGGCGAAGAAGGCCCCCGCCAAGAAGGCGCCCGCGAAGAAGACGACGAAGAAGGCCGCGGCGCCGAAGGAACGCACCGCCTCGCTCTTCAAGTCGATGGACCCGCAGACCGTCGACCTCGAGACCGCGCTGAAGCTCCTCGACCTTCCCCGCGTCGTGGGTCAGGACCCGGAGACGGGCAACGACATCACGGCGCAGAACGGCCGGTACGGGCCGTACCTGAAGAAGGGGACCGACACCCGGACCCTGCCCGGCGAGGACGCGATCTTCGACATCGACCTGCCCGGTGCACTCGAGCTGTTCGCGCAGCCGAAGTACGGCGGCAACCGCACCGCGAGCGCCGCCCTCAAGGAGTTCGACGCCGACCCGGTGTCCGGCAAGCCGATCAAGATGAAGGACGGCCGGTTCGGCCCGTACGTCACCGACGGCGAGACGAACGCGACCATCCCGAAGGGCGAGGACGTCGAGGCCGTCGACCACGCCCGCGCGGTGCAGCTCATCGCCGACAAGCGTGCCAAGGGGCCGGTCAAGAAGAAGACCCCGGCTCGTCGGACGGCGGCCAAGAAGAAGTGACCGGTCGCTTCATCACGCTCGAGGGCGGCGACGGCGCGGGCAAGACGACCCAGGCGGAGCTGCTCTCGGCGTGGCTCGGTGCGCACGGCCGGACCGTGGTGCGCACCCGCGAACCCGGCGGCACGGACCTCGGCGTCCAGATCCGGCAGATGGTCCTGCACGAGCGGGGCCACGTCGCTCCCCGGGCCGAGGCGCTGCTGTACGCGGCCGACCGTGCCCAGCACGTCGAGACGGTCGTCCGTCCGGCGATCGCTCGTGGCGAGGTCGTCCTGCAGGACCGCTACATCGACTCGTCCGTCGCCTACCAGGGCGTCGCGCGCGGGCTCGGCGCCGAGCAGGTCCGCTCCGTCTCGGAGTGGGCAGCGGACGGTCTGGCACCGGACCTCACGATCCTGCTCGACCTCGACGTCACCGTCGGACGCGCCCGGGTGGCCGCGGCACGGGGGGACACCTTCGACCGCCTCGAGTCCGAGGCCGCGGCGTTCCACGAGTCCGTCCGTCAGGCCTTCCTCGAGATGGCCGAGGCTGAGCCATCGCGCTTCCTGGTGGTCGACGCCTCGGACCCGACCGACGCCGTGCAGGACGCGGTCCGTCGAGCGGTCGCTCCGCTCGTCGGGATCGACCCGGCATGACGGTGGTCACTGACAGGATGGTCCCGTGAGCGTGTGGGACGGCCTGACCGGGCAGGAAGAAGCGGTCGCGTCGCTGCGCAACGCGGCCGAGTCGACCGACGGCACCGGTGGCATGACGCACTCGTGGCTCATCACCGGCCCGCCCGGGTCGGGTCGGTCGAACGTGGCGACCGCCTTCGCCGCGGCGCTCGTGGGCAACGGCCCCGACGACGACCACACCCTGCGGCAGATCACCGCGAAGACCCACCCCGACGTCTCGGTGCTCACCACCCAGCGCGTGATCATCACGATCGACGAGATCCGGCAGCTCGTCACCTCGTCGTACTACTCGCCGTCGGTCGGGCGCTACCGCGTCGTCATCATCGAGGATGCCGACCGCATGACCGAGCGCACCTCGAACCTGCTGCTCAAGGCGCTCGAGGAACCCCCGGAGCGCACGGTCTGGATCCTCTGCGCCCCGAGTGAAGCCGACCTGTTGCCGACGATCCGGTCGCGCGTCCGCTCGGTCCGTCTGCGCGTGCCCGGCATCGAGTCCGTCGCCGACCTGCTCGTCGCCCGGACCGGTGTCGACCGCGCCCTCGCGATGGATGCTGCTCGTCAGGCGCAGAGCCACATCGGCATGGCGCAGCGCCTGGCCACGAGCGAGCCCGCACGTGACCGCCGCCGCCGGACCCTGACGACCGTGCTCGGTGTGCGGAGCGTGGGTGACGCCGTCATGGCGGCCGCCGAGCTCCTCGCCGTCGCCGACGAAGACGCCAAGTCCATCACCGAGCAGCGCGACTCCGAAGAGCGCGACGCGGCCCTGCGCTCGCTCGGGGTCGAACCCGGCGGGACGATCCCGCCGGCGCTCCGATCGCAGCTCCGCGCCCTCGAGGACGATCAGAAGCGCCGTGCGACCCGGAGCCTGCGCGACGGCCTCGACCGGATCCTGGTGGACGTCTCCTCGCTGTACCGCGACCTGCTCCTGCTGGGGCTCGGAGCCCCGGCGGAACCGGTCAACCTGGCCATGCGAGACCAGCTCGAGCACGCGCTGCCGACGACACCGCCCGCTGCCGCGCTCGAGGTCCTCGACGCCGTCGCCCTGGCGCGGCAGCGCATCGCGGCCAACGTGGCGGCACTCCTGGCGCTCGAAGCACTGCTCGTCACCATCGCCCGGGCCCGCCGCTGAGGCACGGCGTGCGACAATCACGGCATGCCCGACGCTGAACCCGGCCTGCGCGAACGGAAGCGCCGCGCCACCCGGCGCGCCATCCAGCAGGCTGCGCTCCGGATCGCCCTCGAGGACGGCCTCGGCGCGGTCACGGTGGACGAGATCTCCCGGCGAGCCGACGTCTCGCCGCGGACGTTCTTCAACTACTTCCCGAGCAAGGAGCAGGCGATCCTCGGGGACGACCCGCAGCTGCCCGACGACGCGGCGTTGCAGGCGTTCGTCGACGGCGGTCCGAGCGGTGACCTGCTCGCGGACATCGGCACGCTGCTCGTGCACTCCACGCGCGAACTGATCGAGGAGCGCGGGCTCATCGAGGAGCGTCAGCAGGTCCTGCGCGCGAACCCGGAGCTGTTCAGCCGTCGGATGGCGTCCATGAAGGAGTTCCAGGCGGAGCTGCAGGCGGCCGTCGCACGGCGGCTCGAAGACGCCGACCCGGAGCTCGCCGCGGACCCTGAGGCGCTTCGTCGCCGCGCCGGTCTCGCGGCCATCGTCGCCCTCGCCGCCCTGCGCCACGCATGGTGGGAGTGGTCGGGTTCCGAAGCCGGGACACACCTGGTCGACGAGCTCGAACGGTCCTTCGCCGAGCTCGGCGTGCTGGTTTCGCGTTCACTCGTCTGAACCTGTATAGTCATTGCTCGTGCCACTCCGGACATGGAGTGTGCGCCGCCTTAGCTCAGTCGGTAGAGCGATTCACTCGTAATGAATAGGTCGTCGGTTCGATTCCGACAGGCGGCTCCGTGAACACCCCGGTCAGGTCCACTCGAAGTGGCTCTGACCGGGGTTTTCGTATTCCGGACGAATCCGTGTCCCTCGCCCGAGGGGCAGACGTCGGGCGTGATCGCGGGCTAGCCTTGTCCTCGATACGGGGGACACGATGACCGACCACCAGCCCAGCGCTCCACCGGCGATGACGCAGTGCTGAAGCGTGTCCTGGTCATCGTCGTGGTCGCCGCCACCGCCGGAGCACTCGCGGTGACCGCGGCAGCCGTGCCCGAGTCCGTCGCGACGTCCGCGTCGACCTCGTCGCCGAGCACCGGTTCGTCCGCGACCCCGACGGCGTCCGCGACCGGCCCCGCGTACCTGGCGGACCGCGAGCCGACCTTCTCCGAGGAGTTCGACACCCCCGCCGCAGCCGGCGGCCCCTTCGCCGAGACGTACCGGAACTCGTGGCAGCCGTACCCCGACGGCACCGGCGGCAAGTACTACTCGAACGAGGTCGTCAGCGCCCACGACGGCTACCTGGACGTCGCGATGGACGGTGAGCACGGTGCTGCCGGAACGTTCGGCACACCCACCGGCGCGTGGTCACACGTCGGCGGCACCTTCAGCATCCGAGCGCGGGCGACCGGCGGAGACGGCAACGGGATCGCGGTCATGCTGTGGCCGACGTCGAACGCCTGGGCCGACGGCGAGTTGAGCTACCCGGAGGGACAGTTCGACGGGTCGCCCCGTGTCTTCCACCACTCGATGCTGCCCGGGCTGGAGCGCCGCTTCGAGCACTACAACACCCGGGTGTCCTGGAACGAGTGGCACACCTACACGACCGAGTGGGTGCCGGGCAAGAGCGTCCGGTACTACCTCGACGGCAAGCTCGTGTTCACGGTGCCGCGCAACGTCCCCACCACTCCGCACCGCTACATGTTCCAGACCGGCAACTGGGGCGACCCGGGGCACGTCCAGATCGACTGGGTCCGCACCTACGACAGGTGAGTGACCAATCCCCCCGGACGGGGGCTCCGAATCAGTCCGGTCGTACGACCCGACACCCGTGTGCTCGCGTCGATGACCCGAACCTCGACGCGGGCGCGCGGACGGGAACGATCCCCGTTCTGGGGCTGCCCGACGGGCTCGGTGCGGTCCACGATGAGAGGGAACACGTTCCGTCGTCACCGAGAGGTCGTCATGCTGCTGTCCCTGGTCTACATGAGCGCGGCGAACGAGGTGTTCGACCAGGAGCGGCTCGACGCGCTGCTCGAGCACGCACGGGTCCGCAACACCGCGTCCGGCCTGTCCGGTCTGCTCGTCTACAAGGACGGCCGGTTCATGCAGCTGCTCGAGGGCCCCGAGGCGGCCGTGCTCGAGACGTACCAGCGCATCATCGACGACCCGCGGCACACCGACGTCGGCCTGCTGGTCGAGGAGCGCATCCACACCCGGCGCTTCGGCGAGTGGAAGATGGCGTTCCACCGCGAACCGGACGCCGACCTGCCCGACGGCTTCGACTCGTTCCTCGCCGAGGGCGACGCGAGCGCCGACACGAGCCGTGCCCGTGAGCTCCTGCGCTGGTTCCGGAACCACCCGATGGCCGCCCCGGACGCGGCGCTCGGCAAACACCGCCGCTGACGACCCGAGGCGGCCAGCGCCGCTGACAGCGCCGCCGCGGCCCACCTCGCGCTGGTAAACAGGACCCATGACGGTTCGCTGGGGAGTCATCGGCACAGGCGGCATCGCACGGTCCTTCGTGGGTGACTGCACCGCGGCCGGCATCGTGTTCACCGCCGTGGGCAGCCGCACCCGCGAACACGCCGAGGCCTTCGCCGCGGAGTTCGGCATCGAGCGGTCCCACGGTTCCTACGAGGACCTGGTGGCGGACGAGCGCATCGACGCGGTCTACGTCGCGACCCCGCACGTCCGGCACGCCGAGGACGCCCTGCTCGCGATCCGGGCGGGCAAGCACGTCCTGGTCGAGAAGGCCTTCACGATGACCGCGGAGGAGGCCCGTACGGTCGTCGACGCAGCTCGGCACGCGGGCGTCGCGGTGATGGAGGCGATGTGGACCCGCTTCCTGCCGCAGATGGCGATGATCCGCGAGATCGTCGCCGAGGGTCGGATCGGTCGCCCGATGGTGGTCGAGGCGACACACCACCAGGCCCTCCCGACGGACCCGGGTCACCGGCTGCGCGACCCGGCACTCGGTGGGGGAGCGATGCTCGACCTCGGGATCTACCCGGTGTCCTTCGCGGTGGACGTGCTCGGCGTGCCGACCGCGCTCGTCGCAGCGGGCACGCTGAGCGAGCAGGGCGTCGACGAGCAGATGGGCCTGGTGATGACGCACCCGGGCGGCGCGCAGTCGATGATCCACTTCGGGATGGACCTGCGGAGCCCGAACACGGCGTCGATCATCGGCGAGACCGGCCGCATCGACCTCGACTCCACCTGGTACACGCCGACCACCTGGCGGATCCGCGACCGCGACGGCGCCGTGGTCGAGGAGTTCGACGGTCGCGAGGAGCTCGGCGGCTACGAGCACGAGGCACGCGCCTTCGAGACGATGATCACGTCGGGCCGCCACGACGGCGGCCCGATGGACCCGGACGAGACCGTCGCGATCATGGCGGTGCTGGACGAGGCACGTCGCCAGGTCGGGGTCCGGTACCCCGCCGACGGTCCCGGCACGGCTCCCTGATCCGGCACCCGTCCTCGACGGATCCCGCCCCCGGCCTGGAGGCTCCTGCCGCAGTTCCGTAGGATCGGTCACGATGTCCGAGCAGCAGCCCACCCCGCGTTCCGTCCCGGAGCGGTTCCGCGCCGCCGTCACCGCGGTGCGCGCCTCCGCCGCACGACGCCCGGTCCCCTGGATCGCGGGTGGTCTCGCGGCGCTGCTCGTGGTCGGCTCCGGTGGGGCCGTCGCCGTCGCAGCGGCCACGACCCCCGACTCCCGGTCTGCCGCGCCGAGCTCGACCCGGACCGCGTCCTCGGCTCCGGACCGGACGACCACCACGAAGCGCCCGACGGCGAAGCCGTCCCCGACGCCGACCGCCGACGCCCGTGCGGTGCCGGACGACCTCGCCGGCCCGTCCGCCCTCCGGACCTGCTCGATCGCGACGGCTGCGTCGGCGAGCGGCCTCGGCGACTTCGAGGGGTACGTGATGGACGCCGAGACGGGCAAGGTGCTGTTCTCGAAGCACGGCGAGCGGGCCGCCCAGACGGGCAGCGTCATGAAGACCCTGACGTCGGCGACCGCGCTCTCCGTGCTCGGGGGTGATCACCGCATCCCGACGACCGTCACACGGGAGTCCGCGAACACCGTCGCCCTGGTCGGGCACGGTGACGCGACGCTGTCCGCGGGCGGCGGCACCGTGTACCCGGGCGCCCCGACCCTCGCCCAGCTCGCACAGCAGGTGAAGGCGAAGGTGGGTGCCGCCCCGGTCACCACGATCGTCACCGACGACTCCTACTGGAGCGATGCCGACGCCTGGGACCCCACGTGGCCGGTCTCCGAGCGCACCATCGGGTACCAGCCGGAGGTCACCGCGCTGATGGTCGACGGCGACCGAGCGAACGCCGCAGCGGCGACGTCACCGCGGTCGGATGACCCGGTCGGGCGGGCGGGCGTCGCCTTCCGCACGGCACTGGCGAACGCAGGAGTCGCGGGCGCCGGTTCCGCGCAGATCGTCAAGCGGGCGACGACGGGCACCGAGACGATCGCCACGGTCTCCTCGCAGCCGGTGTCGACGCTCATCGGGCAGATGATCCCGAACTCGGACAACACCCTGGCCGAGATGCTCGCCCGGGTGTCCTCGAAGGAGTCCGGGTCGAACGGCTCGGCGGCGTCCCTGTCGTCCGTGTACCAGTCGGCGCTACGTTCCTACGGCCTCGACCCGGCCGGCATCGTGATCAAGGACGGCTCGGGCGAGAGCGCCTCGAACGCCGTGTCGCCGGAGTTCGTCGCACACCTCATGGTGCAGGTCGCCTCCGGCGCGAAGGGCCTCGGCACGCTCGCGAACGCCCTGCCGGTGTCCGGCCAGTCCGGCACCCTGGCCAGTCGGTTCACCGGCGCGAACGCGGTCGCCCGCGGCAAGGTGCACGCGAAGACGGGCTGGATCGACAGCGCGAACACCCTCGGCGGCTACATCGACGCCGCCGACGGGTCCCGGTTGACCTTCGCCTTCTACGCCATCGGTTCGTCGCGCGCGGCGGCACTGCCGGCACTCGACGCGGTGACCGCCGCGACCTACTCGTGCGGGAGCAAGCTCACCGGCTCCTGAGCCGACGGGTGTTGGATGGACCCATGGCAAGAGCACTGCTCGTCGTGGACGTCCAGAACGACTTCACCGAGGGCGGTGCGCTCGCGGTCGCCGGGGGAGCGGCGCTCGCGAAGCGCATCACCGCGTTCCTCGGTCGGCACGGGGACGAGTACGACCTCATCGTGGCGTCCCGTGACTGGCACCACGGGGACGACGACAACGGCGGACACTTCGCCGGACCCGAAGGACCCGACTTCGTCGACACGTGGCCGGTGCACTGCGTCGCCGGGACGCCCGGCGCCGACTACCACCCCGACCTCGACACCGCCCTGATCGATGTCGACGTCCTCAAGGGCCAGGGCACGCCGGACTACTCGGCGTTCCAGGCCGGGACCGAAGCGGGCGTCCCGTTGGCCGACGTGCTCGCCGAGCGCCGCGTGCACACGATCGACGTCGTCGGCATCGCGACCGACCACTGCGTCCGGGCCTCGGCACTCGACGCCCGTGCCGCGGGCCTCGACGTCGCCGTGTACGAGGACCTGGTGGCCGGCGTCGACGCCGAGCGCAGCGCCCGGGCGCTCGACGAGATCCGGGCGGCCGGCGGACACGTCGACCGCAGCGACATGGACGAGGGCCTCGCGAACCCAGGAGGAGCACGACTGTGACCGACACCACCACGAACGAAACCACCACCACCACCGTCGCCGACGAGCACGTCCGCGTCGAGGGCGTCCCCACCGGACTCTTCATCGGCGGCACGTGGCGTGCCTCGTCGAGCGGGTCCACGTTCGCCGTGCACGACCCGTCGACCGGTGCCGTCCTGGCCGAGGTCGCGGACGCCACCCCCGAGGACGGCGTCGCCGCGCTCGACGCCGCGGCCGCCGCGCAGGAGTCCTGGGCAGCCACGGCCCCGCGCACACGGTCGGACATCCTGCGCCGGGCCTTCGACCTGGTGCACGAGCACGCTGACGACCTCGCGGCCCTGATGTCGCTCGAGATGGGCAAGCCGCTGGCCGAGGCCCGCGGCGAGGTCGTCTACGGCGGCGAGTTCCTGCGGTGGTTCTCGGAGGAAGCGGTCCGCATCACCGGCGACTACCGCACGAACCCCGAGGGCACCGGCCGCGCGATCGTGCTGAAGCGTCCGGTCGGCCCCGTCTACGCGATCACACCGTGGAACTTCCCGCTCGCGATGGCGACCCGGAAGATCGGACCTGCCCTGGCCGCTGGTTGCACGGTGGTCGCGAAGCCGGCCGACCTCACCCCGCTGACGACCCTGTTCCTGGTCGAGCTGTTCCGCCGTGCCGGGCTGCCGGACGGTGTGCTCAACGTGATCCCGTCGAGTGACGCCAAGGGGCTGTCGGAGCCGATCATCGCCGACCCGCGCCTGCGCAAGCTGACGTTCACCGGTTCGACCCCCGTCGGTTCGGCGCTCCTCAAGCAGGCGGCGGACAACGTGCTCAAGACGAGCATGGAGCTCGGCGGCAACGCCCCGCTGCTCGTGTTCGACGACGCGGACCTCGACGAGGCGGTGGACGCGGCGATGCTCGCGAAGTTCCGCAACACGGGCGAGGCCTGCACCGCTGCGAACCGGTTCTTCGTGCAGGACGGCATCGCCGACGCGTTCGTCGCGGCCCTCACCGCGAAGGTGGACGCCCTGCGCGTCGGCCGGGGGACCGAGGACGGCACGACGCTCGGACCGCTCATCGACGACCGGGCCGTGGACAAGGCCGCGTCGCTCGTCGACGACGCCCTCGGCCGCGGTGCCCGGCTCGTCACCGGCGGCCACCGGATCGACCGCCCGGGCACCTTCTACGAGGCGACGGTGATCGACGACGTGCGGCCCGGCTCGGAGATCATGACGACGGAGATCTTCGGACCGGTCGCCTCGGTGACGCGCTTCAGCACCGAGGACGAGGGGATCCGGCTCGCGAACGACACCGAGTACGGACTCATCGCCTACGCCTTCACGACCGACTTCCGGCGCGGCCAGCGGCTCGCCGAACGCCTGGAGACGGGCATGCTCGGGCTGAACACGGGCGTCGTGTCCAATGCGGCGTTCCCGTTCGGCGGCGTGAAGTCCTCGGGCCTGGGCCGCGAGGGCTCGCACGAGGGCATCGAGGAGTACCTCGAGACCGTCTACGTGCTGACGCCGGACCCGTTCGCCGCCTGAGTCCGAGTCGACGGTACGGCCGCGGTGCTCGCGGCCGTACCCGAACTCACACGAGCAGCTGGTGCTTCGCCAGGTCGCGGTAGAGCGGCGTCGACTCCACGAGCTCGGAGTGCGTGCCGCTGCCGACGACGCGGCCGTGCTCGAGCACGACGATCACGTCGGAGTCGACCACCGTCGACAACCGGTGGGCGATCACGAGCAAGGTGCGGTCCTCGGCGACGGCGTCGATCGCGAGCCGCATCTTCTGCTCGTTGACCCCGTCGAGTGACGACGTCGATTCGTCGAGCAGCAGGATCGGGGGAGCGGCGAGCAGCGCGCGGGCGATGGCCAGGCGCTGCCGTTCCCCACCGGAGAGCATCACGCCGTCCTCACCGACCTGCGCGTCGAGACCGCGGGGATCGCGGTGCAGGACCTCGCCGAGGTTGACCGCCTCGAGCACCCGGACGCAGTCGTCCTCGGTGGCGTTCGGCGACCCGAGCAGCAGGTTGGCGCGGATCGTGCCGGCGAGCACGGGGGCGTCCTGCTCGACGTAGCCGATCTGGGCACGGAGCTCGTCGCGGTCCATGCCGCGCACGTCGATGCCACCCAGGCGGATGACGCCGTCGGTGGGGTCGTAGAACCGCTCGATGAGCGCCAGGGTCGTCGACTTACCGGCACCGGACGGGCCCACGAGTGCGACGCGCGAGCCGCGGGGCACCCGGAACGACACGTCGTGGAGCACCACGTCGTCGGCCGGGCGCTCGTCGTCGACGTGATCCGGGCCTCCTGGACGGTCCGCGGGGTCGGACGCGACCGCGCCGTCGGCACCCGAGGCGTCCGCCTGGGCGCGGTACCGGAACGACACGTGCTCGAACGCGATGGCGTCGTCGGTGGCGACCGCTGCGGCCGGTCGGACCGACTCGTCGTCCTGGGACTCGGTCGGCAGGTGCAGGATCTCCTCGATCCGGCCGAGCGCGCCGAGCGCCTGGGCGACGGCCACGGCCGCGCCCATCGCCTGGCCGAGCGGCATGATCATCATGAAGAGCAGCAGGATGAACGTGATGAGCGTCGCGATGGTGATGGTGCCGGCGGCGACCTGTGCCCCGCCGACGCCCAGGACGGCGATGAACGCGACCTGCATGACGATGCTGGCGACGGGGACGACGAAGGCGGACATCTTGGCGATGTCGAGGCCCCGCTTGTAGGCCTCGGTCGCGTGGCCGTCGACCTCGCGCACCTCGCGCTCGGTGGCGCCGGCCGCTCGGATGGTGCGGACCGCGCCGATCCCGCGTTCGACGGCCGCGGTGAGGTCGCCGACCTTCTCCTGCGCACGCTTCGAGGCGACCCGGATGCGACGGCTCAGCCCGCCGACGACGACGATGGCGATCAGGACGATCACGATCACGATGCCGAGCAGCAGCGGGTCGATGATCGCCATCGCGACGATGGCACCGACGAACGTGAGCGCGCCGCCGATCGACTCGATCAGTCCCTGGGTCAGGACGGCCCGCAGGAGCGTGGTGTCGCTGCCGACGCGGGACACGAGGTCGCCGGTCCGGCGGGTGTCGAACTCCGAGATCGGCAGGTTGAGGATGCGGGCGATGAGCTTGCGGCGGGTGGAGAGCACGACGCCCTCGCCCGCGCGCTGCAGCAGGAAGTGCTGCACACCGTTCAGCACCCCCGCGACGATGACGAGCCCGACCAGCAGCCACACGAGCGTGCTGAGGGTGTCGCCCTGCTGCACCGCGGTGATGACCTGGTTGACCAGGAGCGGCTGCGCAAGCGAGGCCCCCGCACCGAGGACGCTCAGCACGATGATCACGACCATCGCGGGCTTGTTCTCGAACAGGTAGGACAGCAGGCGACCGAACGTGGCGCGGGGGCCGTCGGAGGTCTTCGGGCGTGCGAAGGGAAAGCTCATCGTGTTCCTAGTTTCTGCCGTACTTCTTGTGCACTGCCTGTCGGCTGACACCGAGCAGCGTCGCGATCTCCTGCCACGAGGCGCCGGCCGTGCGGGCACGTCGCGCGGCGAGCTCTTCGGTCCGGTCGAGCTCACGGCGCAGCTCCCGCACGTTGGCGAGGGCGGAGAACGGGTCATCCCCCGACGCTCCGGCCGCGAGGCTCGTGATGGTCGGTCGGTCCATGCCTGTCAACCTACATTGACGCACCGACATCCGTCAACCTGCGTTGACGGCGTCTCGCCGCGCTGCACCGGGTGCGCAGACGCCGGCGTCTTCGTTCGACGCCGCCACGCGCGCGAGACGCCGCCGAATCCGGCGGCGTCTCGGAGGGCATGCGGCGTCCCGCTGACACGACGGCGTGTTGCGCGGGGGGCGAGGCGCGCACATGACGGACGGGAGGCCCGGTGCCAGCTGGCACCGGGCCTCCCGTCCCGCGGATGCGTCGCCGATCAGGCGTCGGCGATGTCCTTCGACTTCGTCTCGCGCACGAAGAGCAGCGCGACCAGCGTCACGACCGCGGCGATCGTCAGGTACAGGCCGACCAGGAAGATGTCGCCGTCCGGCTTCCAGAGTGCCAATGCGATGGTCGGGGCGAGTGACGCACCGAGGATCGACGCGACGTTGTACGCGATGGCCGAGCCGGTGTAGCGGACGTTCGTCGGGAACAGCTCGGGCAGCAGCGCACCCATCGGACCGAAGGTCAGCCCCATCAGCGAGAGCCCGACGATGAGGAACGTCACCACGGTGATCGGCCCACTCGACGCCGCGAACCAGAACTGGAACGTCAGGCCGAACAGCGCGATGCCGATGGTGGTCGGGATGAGGGTCGCGCGGCGGCCGAACCTGTCGGCGAGCAGCCCGGCGATCGGGGTGAAGATGCCGAAGAACACGACGCCGATCATCAGCAGCGTCAGGAACTCGCCACGGGTGTAGCCGAGGCCGACCTTCGGGACGAGCGGGCTGTTCTCGGTGCCGGTGGTGCCGTACTGCAGAGTGAACGTCGTCAGGAAGTAGAAGAGCACGTAGGTGGCGACCATGCCGAACGTGCCGATGATGACGGCCCTCCACGAGGTGCGGAACACCCGGCCGAGCGGGACCTTCGCGACGGTGCCGGACTCCTGCACACCGCGGAACACCGGGGACTCGACGAGCTTGAAGCGCACGTAGAGGCCGATGATGACGAGCACGGCGGAGAGCAGGAACGGGATGCGCCAGCCCCACGCCTGGAAGTCGGCGTTCGGGGTGCCGTCGGCACCGGCGGGCATCGCCGCGTTGATCGCGATGAACAGGCCGTTCGCGAGCAGGAAGCCGATCGGGGCACCGAGCTGCGGCATCGAGCCGAACACGCCGCGCTTGCCCTTCGGCGCGTTCTCGGTCGCGAGCAGGGCCGCGCCGGACCACTCGCCGCCGAGGCCGACGCCCTGGGCGAAGCGCATCACGGCGAGCAGGACCGGGGCCCAGACCCCGATGGTGTCGAACGTCGGCAGGCAGCCGATCAGGAACGTGGCGGTTCCCATCACGAGCAGCGATGCGACGAGGGTGGTCTTGCGGCCGATCCGGTCGCCGAAGTGCCCGAAGATGATCGACCCGACCGGCCGGGCGAAGAACGCCAGGGCGAACGTGACGAAGGAGGACAGCTGCGAGGCCGTCGGGTCCTCGTTCGGGAAGAACAGCGTCGGGAAGACGAGCACCGCTGCGGTCGCGTAGACGTAGAAGTCGTAGAACTCGATCGACGTGCCGACGAGGCTCGCGATGACGACGCGGGAGCGCGGGTTGCCGGTGGGTGCCGGAGCGGAGGTGGGCGTTGCGGGTGCCGGGGCGGCGGTCATGACAGTGCGGGGTCTTCCGTGCTGCGTGCTCCCGACGGGGAGCACGAGGATCCGAAACGGCGGACACCGATCGGTTCGCGCGGGGTGGCGCGGGCACCGATCGGGTGCGTTCGGCTGAGGGGGACCGCTTGTGACGGAAGCCCGATCATACGACAGATGTCGTCTGCCTGCGAATCAGCCCAGAGTCAGCTGGCCGCAGCGTCCGTCACCGGCGCGCGCTCAGGCGCCCGCGCCGGCCCCGGCTTCGAGGTGCTCGGGCAACTGGTGGCCCATCCGGTCGCGCTTGGTGTCCAGGTACCCGGCGTTCTGTGCCGAGATGCCGACGACGAGCGGCACGAGGGAGTCGACGGTGATGCCGTGCTCCTCGAGCTGGCGGCGCTTCTCCGGGTTGTTGGACAGCAGCCGGACGCGGGTGATCCCGAGGTCGGCGAGGATGCCCGCGGCGCCGCCGTAGGCGCGGGAGTCGGCGGGCAGGCCGAGCGCGAGGTTGGCGTCGAGGGTGTCGAGACCGTCCTCTTGCAGGCGGTAGGCCTTGAGCTTGTTGATGAGACCGATGCCGCGGCCCTCCTGCCCGCGCAGGTAGATGACCACACCGCCCTCGGCGGCGATCGTGTCGAGCGCGGCGTCGAGCTGGGGGCCGCACTCGCACTTCAACGACCCGAAGGCTTCACCGGTCAGGCACTCGGAGTGCACCCGGACGAGTGCCCCGTCGGTGGGCATCGAGCCGTCCGGCAGGGTGCCGATGATCGCGACGTGCTCCGCGCTCGTCACGAGGTCGCGGTAGGCGCGCATCTGGAAGGTGCCGTGGGTGGTCGGCACGTTCGTCGACACCTCGAACTTGACCGGGCTCCCCGGCGTGGGGGAGGTCAGCGCATCGGTCATGGGGTGCTCCGGTCGTTCGTGGGCCCGTCGTTCCCGAGCCCGGGTGTCGCGTGCTGCTGTTGCTGGCGGTGCTGGTTCTGGTGCTGCGGACGGTGCGGTCGGGCTCGGACCAGCAGGTCGGGGCCGAGGCTGGTGGTCGATAGTACGTCCAACCGCCGACGCTCGGAGATGCTTCCCACCCCCAGGTCGTCGAGGGCGACACGGGGTCCGCCGAGCAGCACCGGGGCGAGGTACACCAGGTACTCGTCGACGAGTCCGGCGGCGATGAGCGCCGAGGCGACCGTGGGACCACCCTCGACGAAGACCGAGTGCACGCCGTGCCCGCGCAGGGCACCGAGCGAGGTGGCCAGGTCGTGTCCAGGCAGGGTGACGAGCCCGCGCGGGTGCCGACGGACGGCGGCGTCGGCCGGCACCGGGCGGTCACCGAGCACCACGGCGAGCGGCTGGTCGGCGAGGAGTTCGCCGGCGTCCCCGCGGGCGGTCAGGCTCGGGTCGTCGGCCAGGACGGTGCCGGTGCCGACGAGGATCGCGTCGTGGGCGGCGCGCTGTTCGTGGACGTGCTGCCGTGCGGCGGCGCCGGTGATCCACTTGCTCGTGCCGTCGGCAGCGGCGGCGCGCCCGTCGAGGCTGGAAGCCCACTTCACGGTGACCCACGGTCGGCCGAGCCGGACCGAGAGCAGCCACCGTTCGAGGAACGCCTCGGCCTGGTCGGCCAGGACGCCGGAGACGACCTGGACCCCGGCGGCGCGGAGTCGGTCGGCGCCGCCGTGCACGTCGGCTCCGGGGTCGTCGATCGCGTAGACGACCCGGGCGATCCCGGCGTCGAGCAGTGCCACGGCGCACGGCCCGGTGCGCCCGATGTGGTTGCAGGGTTCGAGGGTGACGACCGCCGTCGCGCCGCGCAGCAGTGCCGGATCGACCTTGGCCATCGCGTCGACCTCGGCGTGCGGGGTGCCGGCGCCCTTGTGCCACCCCTCGGCGAGGACCTCGCCGGCGGGGGAGAGGATCACGGCGCCGACGCGGGCGTGGTCGCCGACGACGGGCCCGAGGGCCGCGAGTTCGAGCCCGCGGCGCATCGCCCGGACCTCGGTGGGTCGTGCCGTGTCGCTCACGGGCCGAGCCTACCGGCGGTGGTTGGGTGACACGTCACCACGGTTGTGAGCGCGTTCAGGCGCTGGGCCACGGGAGCTCGGAGGCGGGTGTGCCGTCGGCGCGTCGCAGTGCGGTCCACGCTGTGGTCGGGCCGCCGTCCCGGTCCGGAACCCGGGCTGCGCCGAGGCCGGTGTACGAGAACCCGGCCGCACGGGCGACTGCCGCCGAGGCCGTGTTGTCCTCGTAGCACTCCCAGTAGACGTCCTGCGCGCCCTGCTCGAACGCCCAGTCGACGACGAGCTGGACGGCGTCGTGCATGAGCCCGGCGCCGCGCGCGGACGGTGCGAGCCAGAACCCGAGGTCACGACCGGCGGTGCGGTAGCTGATGATGCCCGCGAGCCACGTCGAACCGGCCGGTCGGATCGCCCACGTGTACTCGCGGTCCGAGGCCCACCCCGGTCCGACCAGGGCGTCGACGAAGGTCCGGGCATCCTGCTCGCGGTACGGCGTCGGCACCGTCGTCCACCGGACGATCTCCGGGTCCTGGCAGGCCTCGGTGATCGCCGCGGTGTCGGCGCGGGTGGGGAGGTCGAGCCGGACCCGCGCCGACTCGAGCGTGACGGGCTGCACGGTCAGCCGCGCGACCGCGGGACGAACCCGATGCGGTCGTAGACGCGGGCCAGGGTCTCCTGCGCGATCGACTCGGCGCGGTCGGCGCCGACGGCGAGCAGCCGGTCGAGCTCCGCCGGGTCGTCGAGGAGTTCGAGTGTGCGGGCGCGGACCGGTTCGAGCTCGGCCACGACGGCGTCGGCGACCTCGCCCTTCAGGTCGCCGTAGCCCTTGCCGGCGAACGATTCCTCGAGCGCGGCGATCGAGGTGCCGGTGAACGCCGACAGGATCGACAGCAGGTTCGTCACACCGGGCTTTGCCTGGCGGTCGGCCCGGATCTCGCGCTCGGCGTCGGTGACGGCCGACTTGATCTTCTTCGCAGTGCGCTTCGGGTCGTCGAGCAGGCGGATGAGGCCGTTGTCCGACGCTGCGGACTTGCTCATCTTGCTGGTCGGGTCCTGCAGGTCGTAGATGCGCGCGGTCTCGGTCAGGATGCGTGCCTCGGGCGTGACGAAGGTGTCACCGAACCGCGAGTTGAAGCGTCCGGCCAGGTCACGCGTGAGCTCGACGTGCTGGCGCTGGTCGTCGCCGACCGGCACGACCCTGGTGTCGTAGAGCAGGATGTCCGCGGCCATCAGGATCGGGTAGGTGAAGAGCCCGACCGACGCGGCCTCGGCACCCTGGCGTGCCGACTTGTCCTTGAACTGGGTCATCCGGCTCGCCTCGCCGAAGCCGGTCAGGGTGTTCAGCACCCAGGCGAGTTCGGCGTGCGCGGGCACGTGCGACTGCACGAACAGCGTCGCCTTGGACGGGTCGATGCCCGACGCGATGTACTGCGCAGCGGTGGCCCGGGTGTTCGCGCGGAGCTCGGCCGGGTCCTGGGGTGAGGTGATCGCGTGCATGTCGACGACGCAGTAGATGGCGTCGTAGTCGTCGAGCAGGGTCCTCCACTGCATGAGCGCCCCGACGTAGTTGCCGAGGTGCAGTGAGCCGGCGGACGGCTGGATGCCCGAGAAGATGCGGGTCTTGGTCATGGTGGTGCTCCGGTGCGTCAGGTGAAGCGAGAGAAGAGGGGTCAGAGTTCGTAGTCGACGACCACGGGGGCGTGGTCGGACCATCGCTGGTCGTACGCCGCGGCGCGGTCGACCGTGTACTCCGTGACCTTGGCGGCCAGGTCGGGCGTCGCCATCTGGTAGTCGATGCGCCAACCGGTGTCGTTGTCGAACGCCTGCCCGCGCCAGGACCACCACGTGAACGGGCCGTCGACGTCGCCGGCCTGGGCGCGGCCCACGTCGACCCATCCGAGCCCGGGACCCGTGGAGCCGTCGGCGCCCTCGACCGGTTCGCCGTCGGCGCCGAAGAACCGCGAGAAGTAGGCGCGCTCGCGCGGCAGGAAGCCGGCCCGCTTGACGTTGCCCTTCCAGTTCTTGATGTCGCGCTCGTCGTGCCCCACGTTCAGGTCACCGACGACGACCGCGAGCGGGTTGTGCTCGCGGAGCGCCGGCAGCCGCTCGGTCATCGCGTCGAGGAACTTCCACTTCTCGTCCTGCTTGGGGGTGTCGACCTCGCCCGAGTGCACGTACGTGGAGACCACCGTGACGGTCGTCCCGCCGATCTCGTAGTCGGCCTCGAGCCAGCGGCCGGCCGAGTCGAAGTCGTCCGGGCCGAGCGCGACGCGGTGAATCTGAGCGGAGTGTCGAGATGCGATCGCGACGCCGGCCCGGCCCTTCGCGGTCGCCGGGTCGTGCACGATGTCCCAGTCGTCGCCGAGCAGCGCCGCCAGGTCGTCGCTCGACGCGCGCACCTCCTGCAGGGCCAGCACGTCGACGTCGCGGGTGGCGAGCCAGTCGCCCATGCCCTTGCGGAAGGCGGCGCGGACGCCGTTCACGTTGACGGATGCGAGGCGCAGGCGTGTCATGCAGAACACCTTATCGGCGGGTGCCGACAGCCCTCGGTCGTACGATCTGCCCATGACCGTCGTGATGACCGTCGGCGAGCTGCTCGCCGCGTTCCGACCCGTGGCAGCGCAGATGCTCCGTCCGGACGAGTTCCGCTCCGCCCGCTTCTGGGTGAGCCCGCACGGGGACTGGGAACTCGACCACGAGGAGGACGAATTCATCGACAGCTCGATGAGCGTCGTCTGGGAGATCGGGGGCGAGACCCAGGGTACGAGGAGCCTCGTCGAGGACGTCGACGACCTGCCCGGACTCCTCCACGACCTCGCCGACGACCTGCAGGACTTCATCGCCGAGAGCTCCTTCGCCTGGGGCGAGCTGCGCGCGATCCCGCCCATCGCGCCGTAGCGGCGATCGGACGACGGACGGGAGGCCCGTGGCTGCGCAGCCACGGGCCTCCCGTCCGTCTGGTGGTCGCGTGCAGGACGCCACCTGCGCGATCAGGCCGCGTCGTGGTCCGTCTTGAGGAACTCGACCAGGCTGTCCGCCGTGGTCTCGGCGTCGTCGCCCGACACGGTGAGGGTGACCTCGTCGCCGTTCTCGATGCCGAGCCCGAGCAGGGCGAGGATGCTGCCGGCGTTCCCGGACTTGTCGCCCTTGGCGATCGTGACCTGGTGCCCCGACGCCGTCACGGTCTGGACGAAGAGGGATGCGGGGCGAGCGTGCAGGCCGGATGCGCTGGCGACGGTCACGGTGCGGGTGGCTTCGGACATCGATGTACTCCTGTCGATGGGTGGTTGGCTCATGCTAGCGAGCGCTGGGTGGGCGGGAACGGGGCACGGTCAGGGTCGGCCTGGCCAGAAGACCTCGGTGCCGGCGGCCTCGACCTCGCGGACCAGGTCGAGGTTGACGGCGGGGTCGGTGATGATCGTGTCGATCGCGGCGAGCGGGGCGACGCGACCGAACTCCTCGCGGCCGAACTTGGTGTGGTCGGCGAGCAGGATGCTCCGTCGTGCGGACTTGATCATCGCGCTCTTCACGGCGGCCTCGGCCATGTTGTGGGTCGTCAGGCCGCGCTCCGGCGTGATGCCGTTGATGCTGATGAAGGCGACGTCGACGCTGACCATGCCGATGAGCTGGTGCGTCCAGGTGCCGACGCCGGCCAGGGAGTCGCTGCGGATGTTGCCGCCGAGCAGGTGCAGGTCGATGCCCGGGCGGTTCGCGACGGCGGTGGCGACGGGGAGCGAGTGCGTGACGACGGTCAGCCCGCGGTCGGTCGGCAGCAGCTCGGCGAGGCAGATGGTCGAGGTGCCGGCGTCGATCATGATCGAGCCGTTCTCCGGCAGTTCCGCCAGGGCGGCCTCGGCGATGACCATCTTCTCGGTCTGGTTGATCCCGCCGCGGTCGCCGACGCCGGGGTGCAGGGTGATCCGCTCGACGGGGATCGCACCGCCGTGCGCACGACGGACGAGGCCGCGGCGCTCGAGGCTCGTCAGGTCGCGGCGGATGGTCTCGGGCGTGACGGCGAGCAACTCGGCCAGGTCCTTGACGTCCACCCGGCCCTGCGCGCGCGCCTGCTCGACGATGCGCTGGTGGCGTTCTGGTGCGTACATCGGACCTCGTCGTCTCGGGTCGGAACGGAACGGACATGCTCGGGCACGACATGCGCGATGTCGTCCCCTGCGTTCGATCCGCCAGACGCAAACGGGCATCTGTTTCTGTATTTTTATCCCCGGATGTGTTTGTTTGTCAACGCGAAGCGGGGTAGTGTGCTGCTCAGCCGCACGGGCGTGGTCCGTTCCCGTGTCGTGTGCACCGAACGATCCACCCCACCGCAAGCGCGTGTGAGATGAAGGAGTCTCGAATGTCCGAACTGCTCGGCACCGGCGTCGGCCGTGGCGTTGCCCACGGCCCCGTGCTCCGGATGGCTGACCCGCTCGGCGAACCGTCGAAGGACGCCCTGGTGGGCTCGGCCGACGACGCGAAGCAGGCCGTGCACGACGCACTGGCCGCCGTGGCGGACGACCTCAACAAGCGCGGGCAGCTCGCCGGTGGCGACGCCCAGGCCGTGCTCGAGGCCCAGGCGCTCATGGCGCAGGACCCGACGCTCCTCGACGACGTGCACACCCGCATCGACGGCGGCACCAACGCCGAGCGAGCCGTGTACGAGGCGTTCGCCCAGTTCCGCGACCTGCTCGTCGGCATGGGCGGCTACATGGGGGAGCGCGCGGCCGACCTCGACGACGTCGCCCAGCGCATCATCGCCAAGCTCCGCGGCGTGCACGCCCCCGGCGTCCCCGAGTCGGACACCCCCTTCGTCCTCGTCGCCCGCGACCTCGCCCCGGCGGACACCGCGCTGCTCGACCTCGAGAAGGTCCTGGCGCTCGTCACCCGTGACGGCGGCCCGACCTCGCACACCGCGATCCTCGCCCGTGCCAAGGGCATCACCGCCATCGTCGGTGTGACCGGTGCCGACGACCTGGCCGACGGCGTCCACGTCGTCGTCGACGCCGTGGCCGGCACCGTCTCGACCGACCCGTCCGACGCGCTCGTGGCCGAGGTCGACCAGCGCATCGCCGACCGCCTCGCCGCCGCAGCAGCACCGCTCACCGCGGGTGCGCTCGCAGACGGCCACGTCGTGCCCCTGCTCGCGAACCTCGGCAGCCCCGCCGACGCCGCCGGCGCCGTTGCTCTCGGTGCGGAGGGCGTGGGGCTCTTCCGCACCGAGTTCCTCTTCCTCGACTCGCCGAAGGCCCCCACGGTCGACGAGCAGACCGAGTCGTACCGTCAGCTCCTCGCGGCGTTCCCCGGCAAGAAGGTCGTCGTGCGCGCGCTCGACGCGGGCGCCGACAAGCCCCTGCCGTTCCTCACCGACAAGGACGAGGAGAACCCGGCCCTCGGGCGCCGCGGCCTGCGTGCCCTGCGGAACCACCCCGAGGTCCTGCGTGACCAGCTCACCGCGCTCGCGCAGGCCGACGCCGCGACCGAGGCCGACCTGTGGGTCATGGCCCCGATGGTCGCCGACGCCGAGGAGACCGAGTACTTCGTCACCCTGGCCCGCGAACTCGGCATCCGCACCGCGGGTGTCATGGCCGAGGTGCCGTCGCTCGCGCTGATGGCCGAGCAGGTGTTCCAGAACGCCGACTTCGTGTCGATCGGCACGAACGACCTGACCCAGTACACGATGGCCGCCGACCGCATGCTCGGCACCGTCGCGTCCTACCAGGACCCGTGGCACCCCGCCGTCCTGCGCCTCGTCGCGCAGCTCGGCACCGCGGGCGCCACCGCCGGCAAGGCCGTCGGGATCTGCGGCGAGGCAGCAGCCGACCCGCTGCTCGCCGTCGTCCTGGTCGGTCTCGGCGCCACCACCCTCTCGATGACCCCCGCGGCCCTGGCCGACGTGCGCGCCGAACTCGGTCGCTACACGCTCGAACAGGCCCGCGAGATGGCGACGGCGGCACTCGCCGCGAGCACGGCGGCGGCCGCGAAGTCCGCTGCCGCGGCCGCGACGCACGCCGCCTGAACCACCACCCCCAGCACCACCCCTCCCATCACCACGCAGCAGCTCCACCACACAGAAAGTCACCGCACATGACAACGTCGTCCGTTGCAGCGCCCGACGCACCCGCGAAGTCGCGGGGCGGCGCACGCGTCGCCGTTCAGAAGTTCGGCACGTTCCTCTCCGGCATGGTCATGCCCAACATCGCGATCTTCATCGCGTGGGGCATCATCACGGCCTTCTTCATCCCGGACGGCTGGACGCCGGTCGCGGCGCTCGGCGGTTCCCGCGACGGGAGCGTCGTCGGCGTCGTCGGCCCGATCCTGACGTACCTCATCCCGCTCGCGATCGCGATCCAGGGTGGCCGCATGGTCTACGAGACCCGCGGTGCCGTCGTCGGTTCGATCTTCGCGATGGGTGTCATCCTCGGCTCCGGTACCACGATGATCCTCGGCGCGATGATCTGTGGCCCCCTCGGCGCCTACCTGGTCAAGCAGATGGACCGCCTGTGGGACGGCAAGATCAAGCCGGGCTTCGAGATGCTGGTCAACAACTACTCCGCGGGCATCCTCGGGTTCGGGTTGTTCCTGGCCGGGTTCTTCTGGCTGTCGAAGGTCTTCACCGGTATCGCCGACGCGCTCGGTGTCGCGGTGGAGTTCCTCATCACGCACTCCCTCCTGCCCCTGGCCAGCGTCTTCATCGAGCCGGCCAAGGTGTTCTTCCTGAACAACGCCATCAACCACGGTGTGCTCGACCAGCTCGGCGTCGACCAGGTCAAGGAGTCGGGCAAGTCGATCCTCTTCCTGCTCGAGGCGAACCCCGGTCCGGGCCTCGGCATCCTGCTCGCCTTCTCCTTCTTCGGCATGGGCATCGCCCGTTCGACCGCTCCCGGCGCGATCATCATCCAGTTCTTCGGTGGCATCCACGAGATCTACTTCCCGTACGTGCTGCAGAAGCCGGTCCTGTTCATCGCCGTCATCCTCGGTGGTGGCACCGGCGTGCTGACGAACGTCATCTTCAACTCGGGCCTGACCGCTCCGGCGTCTCCGGGCTCGATCATCGCGGTGCTCGGCAACACGCCCCGTGACAGCTTCGTCGGCGTCATCCTGTCGGTCGTGTTCTCGGCGGCGGTGACGTTCGCGGTCGCCGCGTTCTTCCTCCTCGCCACCCGCAAGCGCGACCGCGCCGCAGGCAACGACGGAGACATGAGCGCCGCCATGGCGAAGCTCCAGGCCAACAAGGGCCGCGACGTCAACGCGGCGACCGCCGGTCTGCTCGGCAACAACTCCCCGGCCAACGAGGAAGAGGCCGAGGCCTCCCTCGGCGGCGTCGGCTCGGCGAGCACGGCGACGGCGACGAAGGTCCAGAACCTGGTCTTCGCCTGCGACGCCGGCATGGGCTCGAGCGCGATGGGCGCCAGCGTCCTGCGCAACAAGATCAAGAAGGCGGGCATCGAAGGGGTCACGGTCTCCAACAAGGCGATCGCGAACCTGTCCGGTGACGAGGACCTGATCATCACGCAGGAAGAACTGACGGACCGCGCGAAGCAGAAGAACCCGAACGCGCAGCACGTGTCGGTCGGCAACTTCATGAACGCTCCGCAGTACGACCAGGTCGTCGAGCAGCTGAAGAACCAGTAACGCCACAACCAGTAACGAAGTGCAGTATCGGAGGGGACGGGGCTGACCCGTCCCCTCCATCTCGTCCTCAACACAAGGAGAACCCCCGATGCCCGTCCTGCAGGAGAGCCAGATCCGCATCCACACCGAGGACACCGCGCCGACCAAGTCGGAAGCGATGAAGGAGGCGGCCGAGATCCTCGAGGCTGCGGGCGCGGTCACGGCCGACTACTACCCGGCCATGCTCGAGCGTGAGAAGAGCGTGTCCACCTACATGGGCAACTTCCTCGCCATCCCGCACGGTACCAACGACGCGAAGGACGCCATCAAGTCGTCCGCCCTGTCGTTCATCCGCTACGCCAGCCCGATCGACTGGGACGGCAACCCCGTGCGCTTCGTCGTCGGCATCGCCGGCGTGAACAACGAGCACCTCGACATCCTGTCGAAGATCGCGATCGTGTTCTCCGACGAGGACGAGGTCCAGAAGCTCACCGACGCCGCCGACACCGCCGCGATCCTGTCGATCCTCGGCGAGGTCAACGAGTGAGCACCAGCACCGCCGTCCACTTCGGCGCCGGCAACATCGGCCGCGGCTTCGTCGGGCTCCTGCTCCACGAAGCCGGGTACGAGGTCGTCTTCGCCGACGTCGCCGCCCCGCTCATCGACGCCCTGGCCGCAGCCGACTCGTACACCGTGCACGAGGTCGGGGCCGGCGCCCAGGACCACGAGGTCACGAACTTCCGCGCACTGAACAGCGCGCAGGACGAGGACGGCGTGGTCGCCGAGATCGCGACCGCAGCGATCGTCACGTGCGCCGTGGGCCCGAACGTCCTGAGGTTCATCGCCCCGGTCATCGCGCGCGCGCTCGTCGCCCGTGACGCGGACGCCGCACCGATCGCCGTCATGGCGTGCGAGAACGCGCTGAACGCCACGGACCGGCTGCGCGAGTTCATCGTCGCCGCCCTGCCCGAGGACGGCCGCGACGCCGCCCTGGCCAAGGCCGTCTTCGCGAACACCGCCGTCGACCGCATCGTGCCCGCACAGCCCGAGGGCGGCGGACTCGACGTCACCGTCGAGACCTACTACGAGTGGGCCATCGACCGCACGCCGTTCGCTGGGAACGAGCCGGAGATCCCCGGCGCGCACTACGTCGACGGCCTCGCCGCATCGATCGAGCGCAAGCTCTTCACGGTGAACACCGGGCACGCCACCGTCGCGTACCACGGCTTCGTCGCCCGGGCCGACAAGATCTCGGACGCCATCGCGATCCCCGCCGTGCGCTCCGAGCTCGAATCCGTGCTCGCCGAGACGAGCGACCTGCTCATCCGCCGGCACGAGCTCGACCCCGAGGTGCACCGCGCGTACGTGCAGGCGATCATCGGCCGGTTCGAGAACCCGCACCTGCCCGACACGGTGACCCGCGTCGGCCGCCAGCCGCTCCGCAAGCTGTCGCGCGACGAGCGGTTCGTCTCGCCCGCCGCCGCGCTGGCCGAGGACGGCACGGAGCCGACGGCGCTGCTGGACGCGATGGGTGCGGCACTCCGCTTCGACGTCGCGGACGACGAGCAGAGCGTCGAACTGCAGGCGCTGCTGGCGTCGGACGCGTCCGACGCGGACGTCGCCACGCAGATCACCGGTCTCGCTGCGGAGCACCCGCTGCACGCTGCGTTCACCGAGCGGATCCGGTCCGCGCGCGCCTGACGACGTCAGCACCGACGAACGGGAGGCCCGTCACCAGCTGGTGACGGGCCTCCCGTTCGTCCACCGGTCGCGGCTACCAGCCCAGGGCCGTGAGCAGACCGGACACCGTCGTGATCGTGGTGTCGCTGATCGCTCCCACCTGGACCCGACCGGGACGGCCGAGCGCGCGGTCGGCGCGCAGCACGAGGACCGCCGAGACCCCGGTGTCGCTCAGCCGACGGGTGTCCACCGGATTTTGCGCCGCGCCGCGGTCCACGAGCACCACGACCGATCGCCCGATGAGGGTCGGGTCCGGAGCATCGGCGATGGACGCGAGCGCTGCCCGGACGTCCGCCGCACCGTCGGCGGTGGCCCGCCCGACCACGACGAGGGAGTTCTCCGGCGTCGCCGCGAGGACGGCGGCAGGGCCGACGTGCGCCCCCATGTCGTGCACCGTCACGCGTGAGGTGGCCGGTTGCAGGGTGGGGAGTCGTGCGGCGAGCTCGCCACCGGAGTGGTCCGTCGCCTGGACCACCACGCCGAGACGTCCGCCGACCGCATCGGCGAGGAGTGCCGCGACGGTCGTCGTGCCGGTGCCGCCGGCGACCCCGGCGACGAGCACGGTCCGGGCGCGCTGCGCGGCTGCCCGCCGCGAGCCGGGCATGGGCGGCAACGGAGCCGAGGTCGGGGGTGTGGTGCTCACGCGCCGTCCTCCACGAGGAGCTGGGCATCGATCGACGCTGCGAAGGCCTGGACGATCGCGACACCGACCTCGCCCGTCGGCCCCCACGGAACCCAGGCCTCGGTCCACCAGACGGGCGCGGCGCGCGTCGCCCACGGGGCGAGTCGTGCGATCTCGGCGGCGTTCTCGACACGCTCGGGCATCTGGACACTCAGGACGGCCCGCCCGCGGTCGTCGACGATCTCGGTGACCACGCGGTCGAGCGTTCGCACCCGCAGATCCGGCGCGATCTTCGCTCCGGCCTCGACCAGTGCGAGCGACGAGGGCGCCGCAGCGGACAGGATGTTCACCTCACGGGGCATCGACGGCTCCCTTCGGGTCGAGCACGGTCGTCTGACCGGCGGGGTCGGCCTGCGCCGGGGCAACGGTCGTCGCCGTGGGGAAGTGGGCGACCTGTACGATGCGCGGGGGCGTCCCGCGTCGGACGAGACGCCCACGGCCGGGCGGGAACTGCTCCGCGTAGACCTTCGGGAACACCTGCCCCTCCGACCGTTCGCCGCTCAGCACGAGCCCGGTCGCACCCGAGTCGCGGATCGACTGGATCACGGTGTCGTACATCGCGCGTGCCGCACCGGCGACGGGCCGCGTGAGCACGACGTGGAGTCCGAGGTCACGCGCCGACGGCAGGTACGGCATGAGGGGCGCGAGCGGGTCGGTGCCGGCCGAGGCGACGATGTCGTAGTCGTCGACGAGCACCACGATGCGGGGCCGTGGTCCGGTGGACGTGCCGGCGGCGCGCTGCTCGAGCTCCGCGGCGATGGCCGCGGCGAGCCCCCGGGCGTCCCGGCCGTTCGCCGCGTGCCCGCCGAGGAAGTCGTCAGGCGTCCCGGCCGCAGCGCTGCCGCGGACGTCCATGAAGGCGAGGACGAGCTCGTCCGGCGTCGAACGTTCCATGAACCCGGCCGCCAGCCCCCGGAGGAGCGCGGTCTTGCCACTGGCCGTGTCACCGAACACCAGCAGGTGCTGGTCGACGGCAGGGTCGAAGGCCACGAAGTCCATCGTGTCCTGGCGGAGCGCGAACGGGACCGTCGTCGGGGTGTCGAGCGGGTCCGGGAGCTCGGCGGGGTCGAACGACTCCGGCAGCAGGCGGATCGGCGCGGCAGCCGGACCGCCCCAGCTGTCGGCGACCCGCTGCGCGAGGGCGCCGAGCTCGTCGCCGACCACACCGTCCTCCACGTCGTCGAGCACCGGCAGGGCAACCTGGCCGAACAACTCGCCGTCGGTGAGGACTCGACCGGGCTCGCCGGACTTCAGGGTCGCCGCGGCAGCGCGGGCGATCGTGGAGTCGGCCGGGTCGTTGAGGCGCAGTTCGAACCGCTGGCCGATCAGTGGCTGGCTCGCGAGCCGGAGTTCGTTCCACCGGGTGAGCCCGAGGACGACGTGGATGCCGAAGCTGCCGCCGCGCTGGAGCAGGTCGGCGAAGGCGTCCTCGAGCTCCTCGAACTCGGTGCGCATCACGCCGAACCCGTCGACGAGGAGCACCACGTCCGCCGATCCCAGTTCGGGGACACGGCCGGCGGCGTGCCGGGTGCGGAGCATCGCGAGTGAGTCGATGCCGTGGTCGCGGAACACCCGTTCGCGCAGGCGGATCATCGCCTGCAGCTCCTCGACCAGCCGGAGCAGGCGGTTCCGGTCAGCACGCGTGGCGACACCGCCGACGTGCGGGAAGCCCTCGATGCGACCGAGGCCGCCGCCGGCGAGGTCCATCCCGTAGACGCTGACCTGGCGGGGCGTCGTGGTCAGCGCGATCGATGCGGCCAGCGTGCGGAGGAACGTGGTCCGGCCGGATCCGGGTGCTCCGATGACGGCGACGTGTCCGCCGCCCCGCGTGAGGTCCAGCATCCACGGCCGCTGTCGCTGCCGCGCGGGGTCGTCGAGCAGGCCGATCGGCACCGTGACCCCGGTCGGGTCGGAGACGGCGTTGGGGTCGAGGACGGCGCCGAGTGCGAGACGCGTCGGCAGCGGCGGCAGCCACACCGGCGTGGTGTCGCGGTCGCCGCGGTCGAGGCGTTCGACGGCCTCGTCGACGACGCTCCGCCCGACGTCGGGTGCCTCGAGCGTGACCTCACCGGGTGCGTCGTCCTCGGCCGCCAGCGTGTTGTAGACGGGCAGCTCGAACGGCTCGGGGGCGGTGTCCGCGGACGACGTGGTGACGGCCGACGCGGGAGCGGCGTCCTCGACCGGGCCGGACACGTAGCCGGATCGGAACCGCGTGTACACGCTCGTGTCCACCTTGAGGTAGCCGTAGCCGGGCACGGCGGGCAGGTGGAACGCGTCGCCCGTGTCGAGCACGACCTGGCTCTCGGCTTCGGAGAACGTGCGCAGGCCGAGCCGGTAGGACAGGTACGTGTCGAGGCCGCGGAGCTTGCCGGCTTCGATGCGCTGGCTCGACAGCAGCAGGTGCACGCCGATCGATCGTCCGATGCGCCCGATCATGAGGAGCAGGTCGACGAACTCGGGTTCCGCGGTGAGCAGCTCGCCGAACTCGTCGATGACGAGCACGAGGTGCGGCATCGGCGGCAGGTCCGGTCGCTGGGTGCGGAGTTCCCGGTAGTGCGTGATGGAGGGCGCCGATCCGGCGTCGCGCAGCATCTCCTGGCGCCGTCGGACCTCGCCGGCGATCGACGCCCGAGCACGCCGGGTGAGCTGCGGGTCGTCGGCGAGGTTGTCGATGAGACCCGCGACGTGCGGGAGGCGGGCGAACGGGGCGAACGCGGCACCGCCCTTGTAGTCGACGAGGATCATCGCGAGGTCCTCCGGCGGGTGCGACACCGCGAGGCCGAGCACGAGGGTGCGGAGCATCTCGCTCTTGCCGGATCCGGTCGCACCGATGCAGATACCGTGCGGCCCCATGCCGAGCTGCGCCGACTCCTTGAGGTCGAGCAGCAGCGGAGCGCCGAAGTCGTCGACACCGATCGGTACGCGCAGGAAGTCCCGCGGGGCTCGGGGGCGCCAGGTGCGGTCCGGGTCGATCGTGGCGACGTCGTCGACCCCGAGCAGGTCCGAGACGCCGATGGCGGCCGACGACTCGGCACGCTGCTCGGTGTCGGCGGACAGTCGGAGGGGTGCGAGCGCTCGCGCGACGGCGGTGACGAGGGGCGGGGCGACGGGGTCGCAGACGGCGAGCTGGACCGGAGCGGGCTCACCTTCCTCGACGTCGCGGGCGTCGACGATCTCGAGGAGCGTCGTGCGTGCACCGGATGCGGCGCCCGTGCCACGGTCGGCACCCGGGGCGTCCGACCTCGCAGTCACCCGTACCCGGACGTCCGACGGTTCGTGCAGCCGGTCGGCGACGAGGTGCACGACCGTGATCCGGAGGTCCTCCGGCCGGGTCTCGCCCTCGGGGAGCGCGAGTGGAACGGCGACGGCGCCGTGCTCGTCCGCGAACACCACCAGGCGCGGCAGGTCGCTGCGCTTGGCCGAGTCACCGGACCGCCGGTACATCGCGGCGGTCCGGGCGCGTTCGCCCAGCTCGCCGGCGAGGGTGCGGGCGAGCGCCGGGACGTCCTCGGCGACCCGGCGCGCGCGCAGCGGCCCGTCGAAGGTGCGGTCCATCCGCGCGTGCGGGAGCAGGTCGAACCAGTCCCAGTCATCGGCGCGCGCCGCCGGGAACGCCGCGGCGAGGTGCAGGTCGTCCGGGGCGTGCAGCGCTGCGAGCTGCACGACGAGTGCCCGTGCGACCTCGAGCACGGCGTCGCGGTCGCCGACGACCGAGACGTCCCCGGCGCCGTCGAGTCGGACTGCGATGGGCATGGCGTGCACGGTGCCGTAGTGTTCGGCGACCTGCTCGAGCTCGGCGAGCATGAGCGGGTCGAGCGGCTGCACCGGGTTCTGGTCGGGCGGCACGGCGAGGTCGAGCCACCCCACGTCACCTGATCCGACGCGGACCCGCAGGAAGTCGCCGTGCGTGCGCCGCCGTTCCCAGAGGCGTGCCGGGTCACCGACGAGACGGGGGAGGGTGTCGGGCGAGGGGTCGACGTGCTCGGCCCGTTCCCGGACGGCGGTCGTGCGCGTCCGCAGGTCGCCGCGCAGTTCCTCGAGGTAGTCGAGGTACCGCTCGCGCTGCGTCCGCCGGTTCCGGACGGCGTTGCCCCGCTGGGTGAAGGCCATGCCGAGGCCGCCGACGAGGGCGACCACGAAGACCAGGGCGGCGACGACCATGAGCACCGGGTTGTTGCCCCGGAGCACGACCATCATCACGACCGACGAGATCGCACCGACGACCGGCAGCAGCGACTGCAGCGGGAGGCCGCCACTCGGCCCCTCCGGGAGCTGCGGTGGCGGGGCGAGTTGCTCGGCCTCGGGACGGACGAGCGGGGTGGAGACCCGGGCGGGCCGGTGCACGACGCGGTTCACCGGGCGACCTCCGGGGTCGTGCGGCTGGTGCGACGGTCGACCGCGGCGTCGACGAGCGCTGCCGTCAGGTGGATGAGCGCGATCCGCGAGGCCGTGGGGCGTTCGCCGCCCCCGGCGACGCTCGGGTCGCCCGGGATCGGGTGGACGGCGTGCCCGGGCCACCGGACGGCGGTGCGCGCGGCCCGGAGGCCAGCCCCCGTGGTGTCGACCGGGACGACCAGGACGCGCGTGTCCGGTGCGTGCCGCCGGACGGCGTCGGCGTGGGCGACGCCCTCCTCGATTGCGGGGCGGTCCGGGCCGGTGACGAGGGCGACGACGTGGGCATCGGCAGCCACGGCGCCGAGGTCGACGAACGGGCTCCTGGACCCCCAGTCCCCGACGACGACGTCGAAGAACCGCGCGATCGGTTCGACGGCGTCGGTCCACTCGGCGGGTGCGGCCTGTCGGCTCGGGAGGCGCGGGTCGCCGATCCGCAGCACGTGCAGTCCGGGCGGGGTCACCGCCAGACCGTCGGTCGCGTCCCAGGACGTCCGGGCGGCGTCGCGGCGCTCGGACCGCGGCGTCGGGTCCGTCCGGTCGGCGCCGGCGTGGGTGGCGAACGAGCGCAGCCCGGCGGCACCGTCCACGCCGAGCACCCGTCCGGAGCGACGACGGGCGAGCACGGTCGCCACGGCTGCCGCGGTCACGGAGCAGCCGGTGCCGCCCCGGAGCGAGGCGAACGCGATGCGCCGACTGGTGGGAACGGCCTGCCGGATGGCCCGGTGCGCATCGTCGAGCTCGCGTGCACCACCGGCCACGCTGCCGAAGAACGCCCGCCCGAGCGCGGGGACGACGTCGTCGAGGAGCCGCATGGTCAGAACGTCTCCAGGAGTGCGGCGAAGAGGCCGAAGGTGCCGAGCAGCAGCGGCAGTGCCACGACGACCGAGATCGTCTCGAGGACGTTGCCGAGCGACCGCAGGCGCGCTCGCTGGTGTGCGGCCGGCCGGACCCCGGCGAGCAGGGCTCCGAGCACCCCGAGGCCTGCGAGCGCGCCGAGCACCTGGAACGGTGCGGTGGTGGCGTGACCGAGGAGCCCGAGCACCGCGGCGACCACGACGGCGCTCCAGAGCAGCACGCCCTGCAGCGTCAGCGGGAAGGCGCGGGTGCGGAGTGCGGCGACGACGACCACCGCGGCGCCGAGCCCGACGGCCCAGGGGTCGCGGTCGGAGACGAGTGCGGCGCCGGCGAGGGCGATGGGGGCGGCCACCGCGGCGGTCGTCCAGTCGAGTGCTCGGTACGCGTCCTCGAGCGCCGTGACGACGCGGGCGCGAGCGACGGGCTCGCCGCCGCTCACACGGTCGTCGAGGCCGGTCAGTCCGGCGGAGGACATCGCGACCGAGGGCAGGAGCCCGCAGACGGCGATGGCTGCGATCCCGACCACGCCCCAGCCGGCGGCCTGCGGCGCCGGAGTGAGCCAGGTGAGCATGCCGAGCAGCGGGAGCACGACGCCGACGACGGCCGCGACGCCGATCGTCCGCGTGCGCTGTCCGACGCCGAGTCCGAGGCCGAGCGCGATCCACGCCCAGACGAGCACCAGGGCGGCGACCATCGCGGGTTGGTCGCCGTCCCGCCCGACGACCGGTCCGACGGCCAGCCCGATCGGCAGCGCGAGCCCGGTGGCCGCGGCCGTGAGGGCGATGCCGGTCCAGCGTGCCCCGGCACGACCCGCGACGAGCGCCGCGATCGCCAGGACCACGCCGCTGCCGACGAGCACGGACGGCAACAGTGCGGGGGAGACGGTCCCGCCGTCGAACGCGGCTCGGACCGAGGCGACGGTGAACGCGGCGACCACGAGGGTGCCCGCGACCGAGGCGGTGGCCCCGACGGCGGCGGCGGCGACTGACCAGCGTGCGGCGGTGCCCCAGCCGTCGCGACGACGGCCGAGCGAGTCCGCGACGGCGTCGGTGACGTCCGAGACCTCGGGCGGCGGTGGTGCGTCGGCGCGACGGACGAGGTGCAGGACCTCGCCGTCGGCGATCTCCTGTGTGGCGGCGTCCGCTGCCAGGGAGACCTCTTCACCGGTGACGCGCACGATGGCGACGGGTTGCGCGCTGTCCGCGATCGGTTCGTCGAGGATGTCGACCAGCCGCGGCAGCAGTCCGGCGAACGGCTCGTCGGAGGCGACGACGACGTCTGCACGGCGGCCGACACCGACGACGGTCACGCGGGTGAAGTCGCTCAATTGGTCTCCTGCTGGGGTTGCGTGGTCGGCACCGGTCGCGGTGTCTGCTGCGCCTGTTGCTGGGCGGCCTGCTGCGCCAGCGCGTTCGTGACGAAGGAGTACCCGAGGCACCCGACCCCCACGACCGCGGCGAGCACCACGCTGCCGATGAACCGCTTGACGTTGTCGTTCACCAACCGGCGGTCGGCGAGGCGACCGAGCACGAACGCCTGCCGGAGTCGTCGGCGGTGCGTCGAGACGCTCTCCAGCAGGATCGAGTCACTGTTCCGCGGCACGCTGCACCTGCTCCCTCGTCCGGTCGTCCATCCCGACGGCGTCGGCGACGCGGTCGGGCCCGATGTGGTCGATGACGTCGGCCAGCTCGTCGACCGGGTTGCGGTCCTGCCGCCGCCCGAAGGGCAGCACGAGCGCCGGGATCCGAGGGCGTCCGGCGATGACGGCGCCGAAGCGGTCGCGCATCGCCTCGACGTCGAGGTCGAGCTGCCGGACGGCCGGCGCACCGAGGAGCATCGCGACCGGCAGCGGGGGCGGGGACAGTCGCGGCGCCTGCGCGAGGTCCGCGCGGCCCGGGCGCCGGAGCACCAGGGCGAAGAGCGGCAGCTGCGTCGTGGCGAGCCGCCCGAGCACCTGCGGGACGGCGGCGACCCGCATCTCGGAGACGGTGTCCCCGAGTGCCCCGACCGCGAGCAGCCCGGTGGTGAGCTCCTCGACGCCGTGCTCGGTGCGCTGCGCGGCGATCGTCACCGCGAGGGGCGCGTCGGGCGAACCGACGGCGAGGAACCGCGTGGAGTCGGGCATCCGCGAGCGAGCGGCCTCGGTGAGGGTGTGCCGGTCCCACGCCTGACCGGCGGGTTCGTGCGTCCCCCAGCCGGTCGGTGCCGCCCCGGCGAGCTCCGTCGCTAGGAGTTCGGTGGTGGCCCCGAGGACGGTCTCGTCCGCGGCCCGGTGCCGGACGGACACCGAGACGACGAGGTGTTCCGCCGTCGGCGTCCAGGGGCGCAGGTACCCGACGGCGACGTCCTGCACCGAGGTCGGCGGGCCGGTCCGGAGCGCGTCCGTGAAGTCGTCGAGCCGTCCGCCGTCGAGTCCGTTCCGCAGGCCGTCGTCGCCGCGGACGACCCACGCCCCGCCGCAGTCGAGCAACGCCTGGCGGAAGGCCTCGGTCACGACGGACAGGCCGTCGGTCACCAGGATCGGGCGGGCGCCCCCGCCTGCCGCGGTGGCGAGCAGGTCCGCCTGGGCACGTCCGAGCCGCACGATCGCCGCGCGGGTCTCGTAGCGGATGCTGCCGTCGCCCGCCGAGTCGACGAGCGGGTGCGTCGCGCCCGGACGGTCGTCCTCGGCGGTGTCGTGTCGGAGCGGGTTCACGTCGTGGCCCCGATCCGGGCGACCACGAAGGCGTGGTCGCCGATCCGGACCGTCGAACCGGCGGGCACGGGCAGGTCCACGCTGGGGACGAGGTCCTCGAACGAGGCGTCCGGACGGACCACCGAGGTGCCGTTGGTCGAACCGAGGTCACGGATCAGGACGACTCCGCCGGCCTGCACGAGAGCGACGTGCGTCTTCGAGAGCGTGCGCGACAGGTCCGGCACCGCGACCGTGGCGATACCGGGCTCCGCCTCGGGGTTCCGGCCGATCACGCAGGTTCCGGCGAACCAGTGCACGGCGCCGGAGTCGAACCGCAGGACGACCGCGTCGGGCGGTACCGAGTCGTCGGCCACCGGTGCGGTCGGCGCGGGCACCGCCGCGAACCCGGCCGCGGGGGTGGGACCGAACCCCGCGCGACGGGTGGCGTCGAGACCAGCCTGCACCGCGCCTCCAGGCAGCGGCGCCGACCCCGGACGGACACCCGCCGACGCGGCGGCACCGAAGGCGGTGCCGAGCGCGGGCACGGCGGGATCGAGCGGCTCGCGTCCGCGGTTCAGTGACGCGGTCAGCGTGCCCGTCGCCGCGGCCCAGGGGCCGGCTCCGGGCGCACGTCGGTGCCGACCGCCACCGAGCCGGGCGAGCTGTCGGAAGGGCCCGGCGGGCAGCGCGTCGTCGACGTCGACGACGCGGGTACGGAGGAGCAGCCCGCCCGGCCCGCGGCCCGTCCTGGAGGCACGCATCACCACGATCGCGGTCGTCACGACGAGCCCGGCGACCGCTCCGGCGACGGCGGTGCCCACGGGGTCGGAGGAGGGGACCGCGGTGTGGGCGAGGAAGAGGAGGGCGGCGCCGGCGGCACCGCCGAGCAGGCAGACGACGACGTCCACCAGCCGGGCGAGGACGACAGCACCGGCCGGGGCCGTGGCGACGCCCTGCACGGCGTCGTACTCGGCGGAGCCGATCGTGCGCCCGAGGAGGGCACCGCAGTCGGTGCAGAAGCGCTGGCCCTGGCTCGTCGCGACCCCGCAGCGACCACAGGTCAGCACGGGTACCACGGACTCGACCACGATCGACGACATGCCCCACCTCCCCTCGGCAGGAACGATCATGTCAGAACCGGAGGGTGACGCGCGCGGCGGACGTGGTCTACGCTGCGTGTATTCGCTGTCACCCGTTCGGGGTGGGGGAACGACGGAGAGGATGCGCGATGAAGTTCGCGATGGGGGCTCAGGTCCTGACCAACCTGACCAAGCAGACGTCCGGTGCTTCCGGTGACCTGGGGACGCTCGTGCGCAAGCTGGCCGACTCGGCCGAGCCGCTGCAGGGTCGCTTCAACGGTGCCGGTCGACAGGCCTTCGACCGTTTCAAGGCCGAGACCGACACCATCGCCAACGAGCTGAACGGTGCGCTCGCGAGCGTGCTGCAGGGCATCTCGGGCATGGACCGTTCGTTCCAGGAAGGCGACCAGGACATGGCGCAGTCCACGAGCTCGCTCGAGGGCAGCTCGAACTTCGACGCGGCCCGCTTCAGCGGCCGCGCCTGACGGATCTTCGGGGAGAGGGAGAGAACACCATGAGCGGTGGCAACCAGGCAGATCGTCGCGACTACGACGTCGCGGCCTCGCAGAACGCACAGGACAACTTCAACGCCGTCGCGGCGCAGCTCGAGTCGCTCATCGCGCAGCGTGACTCCGACGTGAAGGCAGCCATGGCCGACTACCAGGCCGACGGCGTCTCGGACGAGTACCACGCCAAGGAACAGCGGTGGAACACCGTCGCCGGCGAGGTCAAGCAGATCATCGCGACGCTGCGCGCATCGCTGCAGTCGAACGACGAGTCGGCGCAGTCGGCCATCAGCAAGGCGAAGTCGGCCGTCGGCAACATCGGCTGACGTGGTCGACGGATGGCGGGTCGACCCCGCCGGGGTCGAGGCCGTCCTGACGGACGTCTCGACCAAGACCACGACGATGAACAACGCTCTGGGCGGATCCGCGGACGGATCGATCCAGGGTGTCGGAGAAGTCGTGCAGGACGCCGCGACGGCAGCACAGTCACTGGTGATCGGTGAGGCGCTCGCCGGGTTCTTCGAGCACCGGCAGGCCACACTGACGGGGATCCAGAACCGGATCCAGGCGTCGCTCTACGGCGCTGCCGGCGCGACACGTGCCATCGTCGACGGCGATGACGAGATGGGTGCTGCCACGGCACAGGCGAACGCCGTCACGGCGTCCACCAACGGCGACTTCCGCGCGTTCGACGGGATGTTCGACCGGTGACCGGCGTCGTCAAGACGGGAGCCATCCCGTACACGGACGTCCAGCTCGAGGCGATCACGAGCGGCGCCGCTTCGCTGCGGACCGTCGCGTCGGCCGTCCGCGACGGCACGGCCGACATCGTCACCGCCTGGAGCGGCATCTCCGGTTCCTACGAGGGCCCGAGCGATCAGGAACTCTTCGCGGTCATGACGCCCATCGGGCCCCAGGGCACGACGTTCGGCGACGACCTGGACACCGCGGCGAAGGCGCTCGACACGTTCGTCACCGAGGTCACACCGATCGTCGCTGCGCTCAAGGCGTACGTCACGCGTGCCGAGCAGCTGCACCGCGACGTCGACGCGTTCACCCCGAAGACCGCGACGACCGAGTACGGCAACAACGCGACCGTCGAGTCCTGGGACCAGGACGAGACCCTGACCGACGAGAACAACGCGATCATCAACGGCGTCGCCGCCCAGGTGGTGGCGTACCAGGCTGCCGAGCGCACCTGCGCGAACACCATCCGCGGGCTGTCCGGCCTGCAACCGCTGCACGCGATGAGCGGCAGTGGCTCGGACGACGCCCTCGCCTACGGGTACGACAAACTGCCCGCCGGCACGAAGCTGCCGTGGGGGACCGCATCGGAGCGGAAGGAATCGTGCTCCGAGAAGACCGTCGACTTCCTGCCGAACATGCTCACGGGCGTGGCCGTCGACGGCATCTGGGGCACCGTGAAGGGACTCGGCACCCTCGTCGGTCTGGACGGCACGGGCTTCCACCTTGGGACCGCGGCGACGTCGTGGAGCGGAGTCCTCGCCCTCACCGGCTTCAACACGAAGACCATGCAGAAGGACCCCGACCTCCAGCGCGAGGCGTGGACCCAGCTGGGGAAGGCCACCGTCGGTTGGGACGAATGGGGCAGGGACCCCGGTCGCGCCGCCGGACAGGCGCTGTGGGGGATCGGCTCGATCGTCGTCCCGATCGTCGGGCAGGCGGGCAAGCTCGGCGCCGTCGGCAAGGTCGGCGAAGTCGCGGGGGCCATCGGCAAGGCGGGGAAGTACCTCGATCTCGTCGATGCCGGCGCGTGGGTCTCGAAGGGCCTGACCAAGGTGCTGCCGAGGCTCGATGAGCTCAAGACGATCATGACCAAGGGTGTCGGTGACGACGCCGTCGGGTCGACCGGGCGCCTCGCCGACTTCAAGACCGGGCTCGGTGACTACCTGCACGGACGGCACGGCGACACCGACGTCGAGGTGCCGCCTGCTCGGACCGAGGCGGACACGGACGTGCGGGCGGGGAGCGACGCGAACGCGCGGGCCGACGGCGGCGACGCGACGGTGCACGCGCCGGAGCGGGAGCCGGCGCTCGTGGGGGCCGGTGGGCGCGGGGAGCATGGCGAGACGGCGACAGGCGACGGCGGTTCGACGTCGGGGTCGCACGGCGGTGCAGGGCACGGGGGCGATTCGGCCGGGCACGGTGGGTCGGGCCACGGCACGGATGCCGATCACGGCGCCGGTGGTGGTCGGCCGGACGGCGACGGGCACGACGGGTCCGGGACTCCGCCCCCGCACCACTACGACCGTTCGACGGACCCGGTGTTCTCCGACGATCCCAGTGGTCCCGGCTGGGAGCGTGACGAGTCGGCCCGGGGCGATGCCGAGCGGCCCGGCTACGGCCAGCCGCACCTCCACTTCGACGAGCTCGGTGAGAACTACCGAGCTCCTGACGACCCGACGTACAAGGGCGCGGGGATGAGCGACGAAGTGCGCGCTCTCGTCGACGACTGGGGCAATCCGAACAGCCTGTACGGCAAGGACGCCGACGGCAACTACCTCACGCGGGACGGCTGGGAAGACCGGTACATCGACTGGAACGAGAAGTGGCAGTCGTACGCGCCGGAGTACCCGGGCAACGCGGGAGCTGTTGCTGGCCATCGCGTCGACTGGACGGATCCGCAGTTGTTCGTGCAGCAGTACGGGTCGCAGTTGGACCGGCTCGGTGCGGACAAGGGCGAATTCCTCTCGTTCCCCGGGACGTCATTCGAAGAGCGAGCGTTGCCGCCGTCCAACCTCAGCGACAAGTACTCGACGTTCGACTTTGATGCCGCTGCATTCGAAGGAAAGGGACTGAAGATCGAGGTGAGCGAGATCGCTCCGGCTTTCGGGCACCCTGGCGGTGGACTGCAGGTGCGGTTCTTCAAGCCGGGCGATCCGATTGAGTTCGTTTCCGTCACCGACCTCAAGAGAATGGGAATCCTGAGTTGACCGACAGCGAACCAGGCGAGTTCGCCGACCTCCAGTACCTCGAGGACGTCCTGCTGCGTGCCGGAAACGACCTCGTCACGTGTGAACCGCGAAGGGTGCAGTTCGGCGATCACGAGACACTGCAGCGGTACTCGGTGTCAGGCACGTCGGTCGAGGAGTGGCGTGGAGACCGGGGGCGTGGCGCCCTGACCGGCACACGGTTCGGGTCGGCCACGGACGCGGAATTGTGGATCGTCGCGGACGCGAGTGGGTACATTCGCGAAGCTCGTGGCCTGCCGATCGCACATTGGCTTCCCGACCAAGAGCACGAACTCCCCGAAGGGTTCACTATGGAGCAAAACGGCGCCGGTGTTCTCCTCACCTGGAGCGCATCGGGAACGGAACACCGAGTCCGTTTCGGCGGCGCTCTCCCGGAGGCCCATGCGGTGCAGTTCTCGGCCGTGGCACGGGTGCCGCTGAACCAGATCGAAGAGTGCGCGCTCCAGCTCGACGCCCGCTCGGCGTTCGCGGCCGCGGCGTCCGCTGCTTCGCGCTGAACGACTCCGTCGTGCCGCTGATCCATCGGACTACGCCGCAATACCGTGCCTCGAGGTGCTCGTGGTCCTCTTGCGCAGTGCTGGGCATGAGCGGGTCGTCACCGAGCCGACGCTCGTGAAGTTCGGCGATCACGAGACGTTGGAGCGTTACGTCGTGCAGGACTCGGAAGTCCTGGGATGGCGAGGCGACCGAGGCTCGGGAGACTGGACAGATGTCGTGTTCAGAGACGGAGACGGTGACGATGCTGCGCGTCGAATCGCGTCCTCTGCTGCTGGTGTCACCCGAGATCGAGCTGACCTCGAACGCGCCCACTGGCTGCATCGATCACCCCCAGGAGCTTCCCGCTGGCATGACGTCGACGGTCGAGTCCACGTTGAACGTGCTCCGGTGGACGGCGCAGGGCGCCCCGCACCGTGCCTGGTTCGGGAGGGGTCGTTTCGTTGCCGTTCGCAACGGTGGCGCGTGTTCCCGTGGACCGCATCGAGCAGTGCGCGCTCGAGACCGATTCCCGGCGAGCATTCGCCGAGCCTGCGCTTCCCGATTGACTCCGGTCTCTCGGCACGAGGCGCGGCCGTCCGTTCAGTCCTGAACGACGATCCTCTGCAGCGCGCCGCTGACGAGCAGATCGCGGATCGTCTCCGCACCCTCCGCGATCGAGAAGCGGACCGCGCCGCCGGGCTGCCCGAACCAGGGGAGTGTGATCTGGGCGTGAACGAGGACGTTCTCCGTCGTCACGTACGGGTGGACGGTCGACGGGAGCGACAGCGCGGTCGGCGGAAGCGCTCGCGATTCGAACGAGGCGGCGTACGGGTTGAGCAGCCATCCGTCGGGCCCACCGACTCGGTCCACGGGGATTCCTGGGGGCAGCTGGATGAGGACCTGTCCGCCGCTGGACCGGATCTGGTCGGCCAGTTCGGGAAGGTAGCGCTCAGACGAGTCTCGGAGCCTCCCGAGTTCTCTGCGTGAGATCGTCCTGGGCGCCGGCATCGGGCGGCGGAGGAACGCACGGAGCACCTCCGCTGCGCCGTCCTCGTCCTCTGCGCGTCCGATCACTCGCGCTTGGCCGTAATCCACGCACTGCAACTCGAAGCCAGTCCCGGACGGCTCGATACGGAGCGCGCCTTCGAGCGGCGGTCCGTCGAGCACGTCACCGGGGAGCGCGACGAACTGTGAGGTGAAACCGGAGCGGTCGAGGTTTGCGCGGAGCGAAGAGAAGGCCACCCGACCAGCGTATCGACGGCCGAGCGTCGCTTTCGGCCGGTTCGGGATTGTCGGGCCGATACCGTGGGCCGGGATGCTCCGGGTCCTCGACGCCCTCGAGCAGCGGCCGGAGAAGGTAGGACGAACCATGGACGACGTCGACGCGACGCGTGAGCTCGCCGTGGCCGAAGCTGCTGGCATTCGTTGCTGCTGGATGCGGCGGCCTTCGAACGAGGCCGACATGCCGAGCATCTACGTGATGGATGGCGGTTGGCGTGTCTCGACGACGAACGAGCGCGCCACCGAGGAGTCCGTTAAGGACTACTCAGATCGTGAGGAGGCCATCGGTGACTTCGTCAAGAGGGTGCACGGATTCGTCGAGTACCAGAGCGACGGCTCCCGACGATGTCCAGGTGGCGGTCGTCGCCAGCACGTGGACGTTTACGATGAACGCGGTCTGCCCTACTTGGAGGACGCCAACCAGTACCACCAGTACGAGGTCGTCCACGACGTCGGCGATCTAGGGGGCGCGTACGACGCTTTGGACGGGGACCACAAGGAACTCGTTGACGCACTGCTCCAGCAGCGCAACAAGACGGCGGACGACCTCGGATCCCTCGGTGCGTATCGTGGTGAGATCGCAGCAGTCGGTCGCTTCGGCTCTCCGGGCGGCGGAGTGCAGGTACAACTGCCGCTGCCGGCCGAGATCCTCCAGGTCCTCGGCGTACTCCGCGAAATTCCTCTGCACTGAGAACAGGACGAACTCATGGATGACATCGACGTGATGCGCGAACTCGCCGTCGCCGAGGCCGCGGGCGTTCCCTTTTGCTGGATGCGGCGGCCCTCCAACGATGTGAACACCCCGTGCATCTACGAGACAGCAGACGGATGGCGGGTCTCCACGACGAATGAACGGAGCACCGAGGAATCTGTCGACGACTATTCGGACCGCTCCGCGGCCGTCGACGATTTCGTGAGCCGCGTACAAGGGTCCGTACGGTACAAGGAGCTCCGCAAGAAGCTCCTCGGGCACTAGCGCAGGTCTGATGCCCGTTCTGACTGGGCCTGGTCGAGGACCCTTCTGACAGCCGGACGGTCGTCTGCAGGAGGTGCAGATCATCGCTCCCGCCGGTGCGGTGGCCGACGCTGCGCAGTTCCTCGAAGGAGACCCGAGAGCCGGTCTGGCCCCATGATCACAAGAAAGGCGTTCGTCAGGTGAGGACCAGAGCACACGGCCGAGCGATCGGTGCGGCGATCGGGAATCGGGAGCGGATCCCGCCTCTGAAGAACAACCTGGCGATCACAACGAGCGTGAAGGTGGGTCCGGCATCCAGCCCCGCCCGGGTGACCTGGGCTGAACGGAAGGACCGCACTTGGTCGTGAATGTTGCTCTCAGCCAAGCAGTAGTGCAACTGACCGGGAAGGGGCGCAGTGCGACACCTGGTGCGTTCTGGATGGCAGTGGAGTCGTTTCCCGACACGGTTCACCGTGATCTCGAGGAGGTCATGCGCGACTATGAGACGCTGTCACAGATCGGCTGGGCCTCCGTCGACAACGACTTGATCCGCGGAATGGACCTGTTCAAGGAGAACTTCTCGCGACTTCATCCAGAGGTGGCCCCGTCCGCGCTCGACGCGCTCGAGTGGAAGTTCTCCTGGGATTGGCGCTGAACCGACGACGTGCGGCTGTCGCTGGGGTCAGTGCCTCCTGCGAGCCCATTCGTGCCCGCCCTTCGCGAGGTCCATGTACCAGTTGTACAAGTTGTTCTGTTCCTCGAGCAGCTCCGCGTAGAGCGCCCGAGCTCCAGGATCAGTCGACAGCGCGAGGTACTCCTCGTTGTCGAGGATCGCACCGATGCCGGTACGGACGTCGTGGTAGGCGCCATACTGGTCGCTGACGTCGACGTACGAACGCATCTCCTCGAGGTACCCCTCGAGGATCGGGAGGTACTTCCCTCCGGCAAGACGCTTCTCGGCACGCTGCTGTTCGTTACGGAAGACACGAAGGGCCCCGCGCGCGACACCGTCGATGAACAACTGCGATGCCCGCGACGTCGGATCGGTGGCCCCCGTCGCCAGGGTCTTCGCGAAGCCGCTCGAGGCGGAATCGGTGCCGAACGCGAGCTTCCTCGCCGCAGCGCTCGGCTGCTCCGTGATCAACATCCGCAACGCACGATCCGACCCGAACTCCTGCCAGGCGGGGAACGTCGAGCGGCGCTCGGTCGACGTGGGCGTCGTCGCGATCCACCAGCGCAGCACGGCTCGGATCCGGTCTTCGTCGTCCACGCGGGTGAGGGCGCTGTCGAAGGCGTCGTACCAGCCGTGCAGGAGCTCGAGGAGGAGTGCGCCGTCGTGCCGGAAGGTCAGCGCGAGGCCCGTCGGTCGTTCGTGGCTCGTCACGCCAGCAGGCTACCGGCGTACCGTCGCCCGCATGACGAAGCACTGGGTGACCCCGCGGTTCGGCGGCAGCGAAGTCCTCGAGTACGTCGACACGGAGGTGCCGGCGCCCGCCTCCGGCGAGGTCACCATCGCCGTCCGCGCCGCCGGCATGAACCCGGCGGACACCAAGCACACCCGCCAGGGCGACCCCGCGGACCTGCCCATCGCCGTCGGGTACGAGGTCGCCGGCGTCCTGTCCGCCGTCGGCCCCGACACGCAGATCGCGTCCGGCGGGGGAGCGGTCGGCGACGAGGTCCTGGCGTTCCGCATCAGCGGCGGCTGGGCGGAGTCGGTCACGGTGCCCGCGGCCGACGTCTTCGCGAAGCCCGCGTCGCTCGGCTTCCCGGAGGCCGCCAACCTGCTCCTCGCCGGCTCGACCGCCGCCGACATGCTCCGCGTCACCCGCGCCGAGGGGCGCGACACCGTCCTGGTGCACGGCGCCTCGGGCGCGGTCGGCGTCAGCCTGCTCCAGCAGCTGCGGCTGCTCGGCACCCGCGTCATCGGCACCGCGTCGGAACGTGGTGCGGACGTCGTGCGACGCTTCGGTGGCGAATGGGTCGCGTACGGCGACGGCCTGGAGGCGCGTGTCCGTGACCTCGCACCCTCCGGTATCGACGTGGCACTGGACTGCGTCGGCACCGACGAGGCCGTCGACGTCTCGCTCGCGTTGGTCGCGGACCGGTCACGGATCGTGACGATCGCCGCGCAGGCGCGCGCTGCATCGGACGGCATCGCCGCGGTGGGCGGGGCGCAGCCGGCCAGCAAGGCGTTCCGTGACTCGGTGCGGCAGCGGCTCATCGACCTCGCCGGCGCCGGACAGCTCGAGGTCCCGGTGGCGCGGACCTTCCCGCTTGCCGAGGCGAAGGCGGCGGCGGAGCTGCTGGAGTCCGGGCACCCCGGGGGCAAGCTCGCGCTCCTGCCCTGACCGCACGGTCGGGTCAGGTGCACGGTCGGGGCCAGAGTCGTTCGCACGGATGACGCTCGCCGGCTCGGGGGAGTGCCACACTCTGTGTGGACCGACAGCCCCGCCGGAAGGAACCCCACGATGAGTGACCAGTACCCGCCCCGGGACCCGTACGGCCAGTCCGCGCAGCCCGGTCCGGGGCGGCCGAGTGGCGGCAGGTCCGAGCCGCCGCTCTGGGCGCCCTGGTACGGCATCCCGTTCCCCCAGGCGTTCCTGCGCTTCTGGAAGAAGTACGTGCGGTTCGACGGCCGGGCCAGCCAGTCGGAGTACTGGTTCTGGGCGCTCTGGTACCTGATCGGTTCGGCGGCCGCGGGCATCATTGGCAACGGGTTCAACGTGCTGCCGTTCATCGACGACGGTTCCGACGGTCTCGGCAGCCTCTGGAGCCTGGCCTGCGCGCTCGGCTTCATCGCGTTGACCGTGCGGCGGCTGCACGACGTGAACCTCAGCGGCCTGCTCGCGCTGTTGTTCGTCATCCCGCCGATCGGCATCCTGTTCTCGCTGATCGTCGGCCTGATGTCGTCGAACCCGCAGGGGCAGCAGTACGACCGTCCGCTGCAGGGCTGACGCGCGTACCGGTTCTGACGGCCCCTCAGGAGTTCTGGTTGACTCGACCGTGAACATCAGCCAACACTCGAGGGGGACCACGTGAGCGACCAGTACCCGCAGGATCCGAACAACCAGCCGAACGCCCAGTTCGGCGGCACACCCCAATACGGCGGCGCACCGCAGTACGGCCAGCAGCCGCCGACCGGACCGAACGGCGAACCGCCGCTCTGGGCACCGTGGTACGGGATCTCCTTCGGCAAGGCCGTCGGCCGCTTCTTCAAGAAGTACGCGACGTTCAGCGGTCGGGCCAGCCGGAGCGAGTTCTGGTGGTGGTACCTGGCGAACGGGATCGTCACCATCGTCCTCAGCATCCTGTACGGCATCGGCTTCGCGACCTCCGAGCGCTCGACCGTGTCGATGTCGTCCTCGACGTCCACCAGCGTCCAGTCGACCGTCACCGAGCCGTCGGCGTTGTTCGTCATCTCGGGCATCCTGTTCCTGCTCTGGGGCCTCGCGATCATCGTCCCGACGCTCGCCCTCGGCTGGCGCCGCCTGCACGACGCGAACCTGACGGGCGCGCTGTGGATCATCGCGATCTTCGTCGGCATCGTCGGCATCGTCTTCGGCCTGCTGCCCTCGAACCCGCAGGGTGCGCGCTTCGACCGTCCGCAGGGCGCCCGATGACCGAGAGCACGCAGCAGTGGGCGCCCCCGCAGCAGCCCGGTCAGCAGACCGACGCCGCGGGGACGCCGCCGCGATGGGCCCCGTGGTACGGAATCTCGTTCCCGAAGGCAGTTGCGCGCTTCTTCGCGAAGTACGCCACGTTCAGCGGCCGTGCGAGCCGGAGTGAGTTCTGGTGGTGGTTCCTGGCGAACACGATCGTCACCGGGGCACTCGTGGCCATCGGCACCGTCATCCGCCTCACCACGCTCAACAGCCGGACCGTCGACTACTACGGCAACGAGATCACCGTGGTCGACCCGGTCCCGCCGGTCTTCTGGGTCGTGCTCGTCCTGCTGGCACTCTGGGGCCTCGCGACCCTGGTGCCGTCGCTCGCCCTCGGCTGGCGACGCCTGCACGATGCGAACCTCTCCGGGGCGCTCTGGATCATCGCGCTGTTCATCGGCGTCGTCGGCATCGTCTTCGGCCTGCTGCCGTCGAACCCGCAGGGCGCACGGTACGACCGGCCCGGGACGAACCGATGAGCAACGGCGGGACGCCCCAGTGGGGCCAGCCGGACGGCGACCAGTCGCAGGGGCAGCCCGGCTACGGGCAGCAGCCCGGCTACGGCGAGCAGCCTCAGTACGGGCAGCAGCCTCAGTACGGGCAGCAGCCTCAGTACGGGCAGCAGCCTCAGTACGGGCAGCAGCCTCAGTACGGGCAGCAGCCTGGGCACGGGCAGCAGCCGTACCAGGAGCCGTACGCGCAGCCGTACGCCGACCCGTACCCGCAGTTCGCGCAGCCGATCCCGCTCAGTCCCGACGGGGTCCCGCCGCTCTGGGCACCGTGGTACGGCATCGGGTTCCTCGACGCGTTCACCCGGTTCTTCAAGAAGTACGCCCGGTTCGACGGCCGCGCCAGCCGGAGTGAGTTCTGGTACGCGGTGCTCGCCAACGCCATCGTGACCATCGTGCTGTTCGGCGGGTTCTACGCCGTCCTCTTCGCGACGGTCGGGGCGAATGGCGCCGTCGACGAGTACGGCAACCCCACGGGGAGCAGCGCGCCGTCGCCGTTCGCCTTCGTGCTGCTCGGGCTCTACTTCCTCTGGTGGCTCGCCACGATCGTGCCGGGCATCGCCCTGGGCTGGCGTCGCGTGCACGATGCGAACCTGGCAGGCCCGTTCTGGCTCATCGCGCTCTTCGTCAGCGCCGCCGCGATCGTGTTCGGCTGCCTGCCGTCGAGCCCGGCCGGCGCGCAGTACGACCGCCCCGACCTGCGGTAGTTCCACGGACCAGAACAGCCCGCCCCACGCGTCGAGCGCGGGGCGGGCTGTTCGTGTGTCGGAGGGCTCAGACCACCCGGAGACGGACGAGCGCACCGTCGACGACCAGGTCACGCACGGTGGCCGACGGGTCGGCGATCTGGAAGCGCAGGGCCCCGCCCGGCTGCTCGAACCACGGCTGGACGAAGCGGACGTTCACCAGGAACGGCCGGTCGACGACGTACCGGTGGGTCTCCGGCGACGAGGTCACGTGCGGGGGCAGCGACCGGCTGGACAGCGGGGTGTCGAGCGGGTGCAGCAGGTAGCCGTCCGGGCCACCGATGCGGTCGACGGGGACACCGGCCGGGATCTGGATGGTCAGCCCCTGCTCGCCGGCCTGCGCGACCTGCTGCGCGAGCTGCGGGTAGGTCGACGCCGCGCGGTCGCGGAGCCCCTCGAGCTCGTGGCGGGGGATGTCGCGCGGCTCCGGGAACGGACGGTTCAGGAACCGGCGCAGCATCTCGACCGCGTCGTCCTCGCCCGTGGCCTGCGCGAGACGACGAGCCGTGCCGTAGTCGACGACCTCGAGTGCGTAGCCGGAGGCGTCGGTCTGGACGATGCGGAGCGCCCCCTCGACCGGCGGTTCGTGCAGGGTCTCGCCGGGGAGCTGCACGTACCGGGTCGTGTAGCCGAGCTGGTCGAGGATGGGGCGGGTGTCCGCGAACGTCATGGTCGGGAGCCTATCGGTCGGCGTGGTGCTGGGCCTTGGACGGAGCCGGGACTACGCCCGGCCGCGCATGATCGCCTGCTTGACCTCGGAGATCGCCTTCGTCACCTGGATGCCACGGGGGCACGCGTCGGTGCAGTTGAAGGTCGTGCGGCAGCGCCAGACGCCTTCCTTGTCGTTGAGGATGTCGAGACGGACGTTCGCGGCGTCGTCGCGGGAGTCGAAGATGAACCGGTGTGCGTTCACGATCGCGGCGGGGCCGAAGTACTGCCCGTCGGTCCAGAACACCGGGCAGGACGACGTGCACGCGGCGCAGAGGATGCACTTCGTGGTGTCGTCGAAGCGGGCACGGTCGGCGACGGACTGCACGCGCTCCTTGCCGGGCGTCGGGGCCGACGAGGACTGCAGGAACGGCTGCACCTCGCGGTAGCTCTGGAAGAAGGGCTCCATGTCGACGACGAGGTCCTTCTCGAGCGGCAGGCCCTTGATCGCCTCGACGTAGATCGGCTTCGAGACGTCGAGGTCCTTGATGAGGGTCTTGCACGCCAGGCGGTTGCGGCCGTTGATGCGCATGGCGTCGGACCCACAGACGCCGTGTGCGCACGAGCGGCGGAAGGTCAGGGACCCGTCCTGCTCCCACTTGATCTTGTGCAGGGCGTCGAGGATGCGGTCGGTCGGCAGCATCATGACGTCGAAGTCCTGCCAGCGCGGCTCGTCGTCGACGTCGGGATCGAAGCGACGGACGATGACCGTGACGGAGAAGGATCCGGGAGGAGCGTCCTGCACGGTGTCGGTGCGGGGTGCGTCGGAGACCAGGGTGTCGGTCATCTCAGTACTTCCTCTCCATCGGCTGGTACCGCGTGATGACGACGGGCTTCCAGTCGAGCGTGATGTGGTCGTCGGCGAGTGACGAGTGCGGGTCGCCCGTCAGGTACGCCATGGTGTGCTGCATGTAGTTCTCGTCGTCGCGCTTCGGGTAGTCGTCGCGCATGTGGCCGCCACGGCTCTCCTTGCGGTTGCGCGCGGAGTAGACGACGACCTCGGCCAGGTCGAGCAGGAACCCGAGCTCGACGGCCTCGAGCAAGTCGGTGTTGAACCGCTTGCCCTTGTCCTGCACGGAGACCTGCATGAAGCGGTTGCGGAGCGTGTGCAGGGTCTCGGTGACGCGGGCCAGCGACTCGTCCGTGCGGAACACCTGGGCGTTCTTGTCCATCTCCTCCTGCAGTTCCTTGCGGAGGGCGGAGACGCGCTCGGTACCGGTCGAGGCACGGAGCTGGTCGAGCATGCCGCGGACGCCGGCCGCCGGGTCTTCCGGCAGTGGGAGGAACTCGGCGGTCTGGACCCACTCGGCGGCGTTGTTGCCCGAGCGCTTGCCGAAGACGTTGATGTCGAGCAGCGAGTTGGTGCCGAGGCGGTTGGAACCGTGCACGGAGACACAGGCGCACTCGCCGGCGGCGTACAGGCCCGGGACGACGGTGGTGTTGTCGTACAGGACCTCGGCCTTGACGTTCGTCGGGATCCCGCCCATCGCGTAGTGCGCGGTCGGCATCACGGGCACCGGCTCGACGACGGGGTCGACGCCGAGGTACGTGCGGGCGAACTCGGTGATGTCCGGCAGCTTCGTCTCGAGGACCTCGGCGCCCAGGTGCGTGCAGTCGAGCAGCACGTAGTCCTTGTTCGGTCCGGCACCCCGGCCCTCGGCGACTTCCTGCACCATGCAGCGCGCGACGATGTCACGCGGTGCGAGGTCCTTGATGGTGGGGGCGTACCGCTCCATGAAGCGCTCACCCGAGGCGTTCCGGAGGATCGCGCCCTCGCCGCGGGCGCCCTCGGTCAGCAGGATGCCGAGCCCGGCGAGCCCGGTCGGGTGGAACTGGAAGAACTCCATGTCCTCGAGCGGCAGGCCCTTGCGCCACACGATGCCCACGCCGTCGCCGGTCAGGGTGTGCGCGTTCGAGGTGGTCTTGTACATCTTGCCGAAGCCGCCGGTCGCGAAGATCATCGCCTTGGCGTGGAAGACGTGCAGCTCACCGGTCGCGAGCTCGAACGCGACGACGCCGGCCGGCTGCTGGCGGGTGACACCGTCGTCACCGACGACGTCGACCATGATGAGGTCGAGCGCGTAGAACTCGTTGTAGAACTCGACGCCGAGCTTCACGCAGTTCTGGAACAGCGTCTGCAGGATCATGTGCCCGGTGCGGTCGGCGGCGTAGCAGGCCCGGCGGACCGGGGACTTGCCGTGGTCGCGGGTGTGGCCACCGAAACGGCGCTGGTCGATCTTGCCCTCGGGCGTGCGGTTGAACGGCAGGCCCATGTTCTCGAGGTCGATGACGGCGTCGATCGCCTCTTTCGCCAGGATCTCGGCGGCGTCCTGGTCGACCAGGTAGTCGCCGCCCTTGATCGTGTCGAAGGTGTGCCACTCCCACGAGTCCTCTTCGACGTTCGCGAGGGCCGCGGCCATCCCGCCCTGTGCCGCACCGGTGTGCGACCGGGTGGGGTAGAGCTTCGAGATGACGGCCGTCTTCGCCTTCGGGCCGGCTTCGATCGCGGCTCGCATGCCCGCGCCTCCGGCGCCGATGATGACGATGTCGAACTGGTGGTGGTGGACGGTGGTCTCGGTCACAGGGGTCTTTCCGTAGACGGTGGGAACGCGGGCAGCAACGGTGGTGGTGCTACTGCGCGGGGCAGAAGGACGGCAGGTCGGCGGCAGCGGCGCCAGCGGGGCACGGGTCGAAGGTCCAGCAGACGAGGAGCCCGAGCACGATCAGCACGACGCAGGCGGCCAGGATCGCGACGAGGAGGGTCTTGCGGATGCCGGGCTTCGACACGTAGTCGTTGACGATCGTGCGCATGCCGTTCGAGCCGTGGATGAGGGCGAGGACCAGCATGAGCGAGTCCCAGACCTGCCAGAAGGGGTTGGCCCACTTGCCGGCGACGAAGGCGAAGTCGATCTGCTTGACGCCCTCGCCCGCCACCATGTTGACGAAGAGGTGGCCGAAGATCAGCACGACGAGCAGCACGCCCGAAGCGCGCATGTAGATCCAGCCCCACTTCTCCCAGTTGGTGGTGCTGCGGGCGGCTGCGGCCGAGCGGGGAGGTTCGACGATCTGCGTGGTCATGTTCGTGCCCCTCAGTTGAAGTCCGCGACGAGGTTCATGAGCTGGCGGGGCAGGAAGCCCGCGATCGCCACCGCCCACAGGACCATGACGATCCAGAACATGGCCCGCTGGTACTTCGGGCCCTTCGACCAGAAGTCGATCAGGATGATCCGCAGGCCGTTGAAGGCGTGGAACACGATGGCCATGACGAGCGCGATCTCGCCGAGGTTCATGATCGGGGTCTTGTACGTGCCGATGACCGCGTTGTACGCCTCGGGTGAGAGCCGCACGAGCGCCGTGTCGAGGATGTGCACGAGCAGGAAGAAGTAGATCGCGACGCCGGTGATGCGGTGGAGAACCCACGACCACATCCCGATCGAACCGCGGTAGAGCGTGCCCTGTGGCGTCCGAGAAGCCCGCGGGGCTTCGATCGAGACGTCGGGCACCGCGGTCGCCGTACCCCCGCCGGTGTGCTCAGCCATGAGCTCGTCCTTCCATAGGACGGGCTCGCCCGATCGGCGAGCCCTTGCCGTTCGTGTTCGTGTGGAACACGACCCATCCTATGCGCGGGCGCTGACCTTCTCGTCCCGACCGGCCCGGAGGCCCCGTCCGACGGGCGGCGCGCCGATGGTGCGGGCCGTGTCGTGGTGGTCGAGGAGCTGGTCGCCGACGGCCTCCCAGGTGGTTCCCTCGACCCGGAGTCGACCGGCGGAACCCATCCGCTCCGCCAGCGCGCGGTCGTGGTGCAGCCGCAGGACCGCGTGCCGCAGGGCCTGCGGGGCATCGGCGTCGTAGAGCTCGCCGTCGAGCCCCGGGGCGACCAGGTCGAGCGGGCCGCCGGACGCCGGCGCGATCACGGGCAGGCCGGAGGCGTGGGCCTCCTGCAGGGTCTGCCCGAAGGTCTCGGCCGGACCGGTGTGCACGAACAGGTCGAGCGCCGCGTACGCGTCGGCGAGGGCGTCGCCGCGCAGGGGGCCAGTGAAGGTGACGTCGAGGTGCCGGAGCCGACGTTCGAGCATCGCCCGCGACGGACCCCCTCCGGCCACGACGACCCGGATGCCGGGGACACCGCCGAGCTCGGCGAGCCGCTCGACCTCCTTCTCCGGGGCGAGGCGTCCGACGTAGCCGACGATGGTCTCACCGTTCGGGGCCAGGCGGCGGCGGAGTGCCCGCACGTGCCCGGTCGACCGGCGCGCGGGGTGGAACAGCTCGGTGTCGACGCCGCGACCCCAGCGGGCGACGCGGGGCACGCCCTCATCGGCGAGCATCGCGGCCGTCGCGCTCGACGGGGCGAGCGTCAGCGAGGCCCCGGCGTGGATGCGTCCGAGGATCTTCCGCACCAACGGGACGGTCGCGGTCAGGCCGTTGCGGCGGGCGAACCCGGCCACGTCGGTCTGGAAGACGGCGACGGAGGGGATGCCGAGCCTCCCGGCTGCCGTGATCGCGCGCCCACCCAACAGGAACGGACTCGCGGCGTGGAGCACGTCGGCGCCGGAGGCGGCGAGGATCGTGTCGAGCACCGGGTGGGGGAGCGCCACCGGGAACTGCCGGTAGGCGACGGCGGGGATGCGGTGGACGTCGAAGGAGCGGTAGCGCTCGACGGCGCTGCGCGACCGGAACTGAGCGAGGCCGGGGGTGTCCGGGGCGATCACGACCGCGCGGTGACCCCGTCGTTCCAGGTGGTCGAGGACCGCCAGGACACTGGTGGTCACGCCGTTGAGGGTGGGCAGGAAGCTCTCGGTCACGACGGCGACGGTCCGGGGGGACGTGCCGCGCTCCACGCTGCGTGCGCTCATGGTGCTGCCCATGCTCCGGGCATGACGTGACCCGGCGGGGCCGACGACGTGAACGGGACGCGCGCGCCGGGTGAACAACGCTGCGGGAGCCCGCATGCGGGAATCGTGCGGAGACCACCCAGGATCCGCCCGGTGGGACCGGTACGGTGAGCGCGTGGCTGACGCTCTCGAAGACTTCTACGCGATCATCCCCGCAGGGGGCATCGGATCGCGCCTGTGGCCGTTGTCGCGCGCGGACGCACCCAAGTTCCTGCACGACCTGACGGGTTCCGGCACCTCGCTGCTGCGGCAGACCTGGGACCGCCTGGCGCCGCTCGCCGGTGACCAGCGGATCATGGTCGTCACCGGCCGTGCGCACCGGGTCGCGGTGGAGTCGCAGCTGCCCGGCGTCGAGGACCACAACGTGGTGCTCGAGAGCGAGCCAAAGGACTCCACGGCCGCCATCGGCCTGGCCGCGGCGATCCTGGTGCGCCGCGAGCCCGACGTCGTCATCGGCTCGTTCGCCGCCGACCACGTCATCGGGGATGCCCGCGGCTTCCGTCGTTCGGTGCGCGAGGCCGTCGCCGTCGCCCGCGCCGGCTACGTGACGACCATCGGCATCACCCCGACGGAACCCGCGATCGGCTTCGGGTACATCAACGCCGACACCGCCGGACTCGACATCGAGGGCGCCCCCACTGCGCACGCCGTCAAGTCGTTCGTCGAGAAGCCGGACCTCGACACCGCCCGCTCGTACGTCGAGCAGGGCAACTACCTCTGGAACGCCGGCATGTTCATCGCCCGCGCCGACGTGCTGCTCGCCGAGATCGGCCGGACGAAGCCCGAGCTGCTGGCCGGCATCAACGAGCTCGCCGACGCCTGGGACACCTCGGCCCGCGGCGCCGTCGTCGACGCCGTCTGGCCGATGCTCGAGAAGATCGCGATCGACTACACGGTCGCCGAACCCGCCGCCGCGGCCGGACGCATGGCCGTCGTCCCCGGTGACTTCGACTGGGACGACGTGGGGGACTTCGCCTCCCTCGCCAAGCTGCAGTCCGGCGGTCGGCCGAACAACCTCGCCGTGCTCGGGGACGGTGCCCGCATCCTGGCGGACTCGTCGAGCGGCATCGTGATCTCGCACAGCCAGCGACTCATCTCGCTCATCGGCGTCGAGGACATCGTCGTCGTGGACACCCCGGACGCCCTGCTCGTCACCACCAGCGCGAACGCTCAGCGGGTGAAGGGTGTGGTGGATGCCCTGAAGATCAGCGGCCGGGGCGACGTCCTGTAGCGCTCCACCGAGAAACCCCTCGAACTGGGGGTCTGCGTGCGGCCCCGCGTTACGGGCGCGTTTCGGCGGGGTCGCGATCCCGTAACCGATCCGCAGGAGCCCCGCAACGGGTCCTGTACCGGCCCGACGGTCGTGTACTGTCGCCACGATCGCCCGGAACGCACGTGGTCCGGGCACGCTCCCCGGAGGAACCAACCCGTGACATCTCGTACCCGACAGGTCGTCCTCAGCGGCCTCGCGCTCGCCGGCACCGTCGCCGTCCTGGCCGGCTGCGCCTCGGCGCCGTCCACCACCGACTCGGCGAAGAAGACCGACTTCCGCCCCTGCATGGTCTCCGACGCCGGTGGGTTCGACGACAAGTCGTTCAACCAGCTCGGCTACGAGGGCATGAAGGACGCCGCCAAGGACCTCGGTGCCACCTACAAGGAGGCCGAGTCGAAGGACGCCACCGTCTACGACTCGAACATCGAGCAGCTCATCGGCCAGAACTGCAACCTCGTCGTGACCGTCGGCTTCAACCTGGCCGACGCCACGAAGAAGCAGGCCGCTGCGAACCCCGACACCGACTTCGCGATCATCGACGACAACTCGATCGACGCGAAGAACGTCAAGCCGATCACGTTCGACACCTCGCAGGCGGCGTTCCTCGCCGGCTACGCGGCGGCGTCCTACTCGAAGACCGGCGTCGTCGGCACCTTCGGTGGCATGCAGATCCCGACCGTCACCATCTTCATGGACGGCTTCGCGGACGGCGTGAAGTACTACAACGAGCAGAAGGACAAGGACGTCAAGGTCGTCGGCTGGAACGTCGACACCGGCAAGGGCTCCTTCACCGGTGGCTTCGAGGCCGGCACGCAGGCCAAGTCCGTCGCGCAGACGCTCCTCGACCAGGACGCCGACGTGATCCTGCCCGTCGGTGGCCCGATCTACCAGTCCGCCGCCGAGGCCATCAAGGACGCCGACAACGGTTCCGTCCTGATCGGTGCGGACAGCGACCTCTACGAGGCCGACCCCCGCTACAAGGACATCGCCTTCACCTCGGTCGAGAAGGGCATGCGCCCGGCCGTGAAGGACGTCGTCGAGCAGGCGGCTGACGACAAGTTCTCGAAGGACCCGTACGTGGGCACCCTCGAGAACGACGGCGTCGGCATCGCGCCGTTCCACGACTTCGAGTCCAAGGTCGACAAGGGCCTGCAGGGCGAGCTCGACGACGTGAAGGCCGGCATCATCGACGGCTCGATCAAGGTCAAGACCCAGTCCTGACCCGGTGAACGCGGGCGGGGGAGCATCCCTCGCCCGCGTTCTCGTGCGCCCGGGTGGCGCACACCACATCGTGCATCCGCGGGGTGCACGCGACACCGTGCGCCCGCGTGGCGCGCGCGAGACAGAAATAGACTCCCGAACATGAAGCTCGAACTCCGCGGCATCACCAAGCGGTTCGGCGCCCTGGTCGCCAACGACCACATCTCGCTCACCGTCGAGCCGGGTGAGGTCCACTGCCTCCTGGGTGAGAACGGCGCCGGCAAGTCCACCCTGATGAACGTCCTGTACGGCCTGTACGACGCCGACGAGGGCGAGATCCTGCTCGACGACGTGGTGCAGGACTTCGACGGCCCCGGTGACGCCATGCGCGCCGGCATCGGCATGGTGCACCAGCACTTCATGCTCGTGCCCGTGTTCACCGTCGCCGAGAACGTCATGCTGGGCCAGGAGCAGACCACCTTCGGCGGGCGGCTCGACCTGGCCGGTGCCCGCAAGCGCGTGCAGGAGATCTCCGACCGCTTCGGGTTCGACGTCGACCCCGACGCCAAGGTCGAGGACCTGCCCGTCGGCGTCCAGCAGCGCGTCGAGATCATCAAGGCGCTGTCCCGCGACGCCTCCGTGCTGGTGTTCGACGAGCCGACGGCCGTCCTCACCCCGCAGGAGACCGACGAGCTGATGGGCATCATGCGCCAGCTCCGCGAAGCCGGCACCGCGATCGTCTTCATCACCCACAAGCTCCGCGAGGTGCGCGAGGTCGCCGACCGCATCACGGTCATCCGTCTCGGCAAGGTCGTCGGCGAAGCCTCGCCGACCGCCACGAACAACGAGCTGGCCGCGCTGATGGTCGGCCGTGCCGTCTCGCTCGTGGTCGACAAGGAACCCTCGACCGGTGGCGACGACGCCCTGGTCGTCGAACACCTCACCGTCACCGACCCGTCCGGCATCGTGCTCGTCGACGACGTCTCCTTCACGGTGCGTCGCGGCGAGGTCCTGGCGATCGCCGGGGTGCAGGGCAACGGCCAGACCGAGCTCACCGAGGCGATCATCGGCCTCGAGCCCGCCCACGCCGGCCGGATCACCCTGGACGGCAAGGAGCTCACCGGCCGGAGCGTCAAGCAGGTGCTCGACGCGGGCGTCGGCTTCGTCCCCGAGGACCGCAAGGAGGACGGCCTGGTCGGCGAGTTCACCATCGCCGAGAACCTGATGCTCGACCGGGCCGACCACGCCGAGTTCGTCCGCGCCGGCACGATCCGGTCGGCGGAACGCGACGCCTTCGCCGACGAGAAGATCGCCGAGTTCGACATCCGCACCCCCGGCCGCACCACCGCGGCCGGTCGGCTGTCCGGCGGGAACCAGCAGAAGATCGTCCTGGCGCGCGAACTGAGCCGTGAACTGCGGCTGTTCGTCGCCGCGCAGCCCACCCGCGGCATCGACGTGGGCTCGATCGAGTTCGTCCACAAGCGCATCGTCGCCACCCGCGACACCGGGGTGCCGGTCATCGTCGTCTCCACCGAGCTCGACGAGGTCGTCGCCCTGGCCGACCGCATCGCCGTGATGTACCGCGGCGGCATCGTCGGCATCGTCCCCGCGACCACCCCCCGCGACGTCCTCGGCCTCATGATGGCCGGGGAGATCCCCGAAGGAACGGAGCTGGCCGCATGACCGGTTCGGCCGGCGAGATCCACGCCACACCCACGACCGGAACGGAGCTGGCAGCGTGACCACCCCACCGCCAGACAACACGCAGCAGCCGACCCCGGCTGCGCACGGCACCGCGGACGCCCCGCTCACCGACGACCGTCTGCAGGAGGTCGAGTCGACCCCGCACCTGATGACGGACTCGGCAGAGGACACCGAGCGCCGCAACGGCGCCGGTGGTGACCGCTGGCAGGCCGCCCTGCAGGGGATCCTGAACGGGTCCGTGCTCGTCACGGTGCTCGCCGTCGTCCTCGCGCTGGTCGCCTGCGGCATCCTCATCGCGGTGACGGACGAGAACGTCCGTGCCACCGCCGGGTACTTCTTCGCCCGCCCGACGGACATGCTCCAAGCGGTCGGCACCGCGGTCGGCGGCGCGTACGCCTCGCTGTTCCAGGGCTCGGTGTTCAACTTCGGCGCGGACTCGTTCCAGCAGGCGGTCGGGCCGCTCACGCGCTCCGTCGACTACTCGGTTCCGCTCATCGCCGCCGGGCTCGGGATCGCGCTGTCGTTCCGCGCCGGGCTGTTCAACATCGGCGGCCAGGGCCAGATCCTGATGGGCGCTGCTGCCGCCGGGTGGGTCGGGTTCTCGTTCGACGGGCCCGCCGCGATCCACATCCCGCTCACGATCCTCGCCGGCATCGTCGGCGGCGCGGTCTGGGGCGGCATCGTCGGGGTGCTCAAGGCCCGGACGGGTGCGAACGAGGTGGTCGTCACGATCATGCTCAACTACGTCGCGCTCTACCTGGTCAGCTACCTGCTCCGCACCCCGGGCCTGCTGCAGGCCCCGGGCAGCAGCAACCCGATCTCGCCCGCCACGAAGGAGAGCGCCCTGCTGCCGCAGCTCTTCGGCGTGCGGTACGGCGTGGACCTCGGGTTCATCGTCGCGATCATCGCGGTCGTCGTCGTCTGGTGGCTCGTCAACAAGTCGTCGCTCGGCTTCCGGTTCCGCACCATCGGTGAGAACCCCCGTGCCGCGCGTGTGGCCGGCATGAGCGTCCCGTCGCTGACCATCTGGGTGATGCTGATCTCCGGTGCCCTGGTCGGCATCGCCGGCGCCTACCAGGTGCAGGGCGCCGTCACCTCGGGCTTCACATCGGGCATCGACGCCGGCATCGGCTTCGACGCCATCACCGTGGCCCTGCTCGGCCGCTCCAAGCCCTGGGGTGTGTTCTGGGCGGCCATCCTGTTCGGCGTGCTGAAGAACGGTGGCTACGCGATGCAGGCCGCCAACGGCATCCCGATCGACATCGTCGGGGTCATCCAGGCCCTCATCGTCCTCTTCATCGCGGCGCCGCCGCTCGTCCGCGCGATCTTCCGGATCCCGCAGCCGGGTGCACGCAAGCGCACGAAGACGAGCAAGACCAGCAAGAAGGCGGTCGCCGCATGAGCACCATCAGCCCCACCGCGGCCCCCGCGTCGCCGCTCGCGGCCCGTCCGGTCGAGACCACCAGGAGCTGGAAGCTCCCGATCGGGTACGGCGTGTTCACGCTCATCGCGATCGTGCTGTTCGGCCTGCTGCCGCGTTCCGGCACCACCACGTTCCGCCTCGCGAACGCCGGTGACTTCTTCGCGCTGCCGAACGTCCCGCTGCCCGCGCTCGGGACGGGCATCGTCGTCATCGTCCTGCTCGCGATCCTGACCGTGTACGCGTTCATCGAGACGCGGGCACTCCGCCGGGTCCCGCTGTGGGTCACGTCGGTGTTCGCGGTCGTCTTCGTCATCGGGTTCCTGACGTGGGCCGCGGCCGGTTCGTCCCTGCCGATCCCCGGCCTGCTGCTCGGCGCGCTGAGCCTGAGCGTCCCGCTCGTGTTCGGTGCCCTCGGCGGCGTCATCTCCGAGCGGGTCGGCGTGGTGAACATCGCGATCGAGGGTCAGTTCCTCGCCGGTGCGTTCAGCTCCGCGATGGTCGCGTCGATCACCGGGTCGCCCTGGGTCGGCCTCGTCGCCGCGCTCGTCGCCGGCATGCTCGTGTCGTTCGTCCTCGCGGCGTTCAGCATCAAGTACCTGGTCGACCAGGTCATCGTCGGTGTCGTCATCAATGCGTTCATCTCCGGCCTGACCGGCTTCCTGTACTCGCAGGTGCTCTCCCCGAACGAGGAGACCCTGAACATCGGCATCCGGTTCCCGAAGGTCGAGATCCCGCTGCTGCACCAGATCCCGGTCATCGGTCCGGTGTTCTTCGAGCAGACGGTCGTCGTCTACCTGGCCTACATCGCCGTGGCCGTCGTCACCTTCGGCCTGTTCAAGACCCGCTGGGGCCTGCGCCTCCGCGCGGTCGGCGAGCACCCGCAGGCCGCCGACACGGTGGGCATCAACGTCACGAGCACCCGGTTCTGGAACGTCTCCCTCGCCGGTGCGATCGCCGGTCTGGGTGGGGCGTACTTCACCCTCGACGCGGTCGGGCCGTTCACGAAGGACATGACCGCGGGCGCCGGCTACATCGCGCTCGCCGCCGTCATCTTCGGCCGGTGGGACCCGATCAAGGCGACGCTCGCGGCGCTGCTGTTCGGCTTCGCGTCGAACCTGCAGAACACGCTCGGAGCGATCGACTCACCCGTGCCCAGCGAGTTCCTGCTGATGCTGCCGTACGTGGTGACGATCTTCGCCGTGGCCGGCCTGGTCGGGCAGTCGCGCGGCCCCGCCGCGTCCGGCAAGCCCTACATCAAGAGCTGACGGCCTGGAGGCACGACACATGACCGACACGCAGCAACCAGGTGACCAGGCGGTCACCGCCACCGACCCGACGGACGCCGCCACGGGCCTCCCGGTCGACGACGTGGACTGGGGCGTCCTGCGGGACGCCGCCACGGCCGCGATGCGGCGCGCCTACGCGCCGTACTCGTCGTTCCCGGTGGGCGCCGCCGCGCTCACCGACGACGGGCGGATCGTCTCCGGCTGCAACATCGAGAACGCGAGCTACGGGGTGACGCTCTGCGCGGAGTGCTCCCTCGTGTCGCAGCTGCACATGACCGGGGGCGGCAAGCTCGTCGCGTTCACGTGCGTCGACGGCGACGGGGCGACCCTGATGCCGTGCGGCCGCTGCCGCCAGCTGCTGTTCGAGCACTCGACCGAGGGCATGCTCCTCGAGACGCTCTCCGGCATCCGCACCATCGACGAGGTCCTGCCGGACGCCTTCGGGCCGCGGACCCTCGCCACCTACCAGCAGGAGCACTGACATGGCCGTCGAGCCGTTCGACACCGTCGACCTCATCCGCACGAAGCGCTCCGGCGGGGCCCTGAGCACCGCCGAGGTCGACTGGCTCGTCGACGCGTACACCCGCGGCTACGTCGAGGACCCGCAGATGGCCGCGATGGCGATGGCGATCTTCCTGAACGGGATGGAGCGGCGCGAGATCAAGGACCTCACGCTCGCGATGATCGCGTCGGGGGAGCGGATGTCGTTCTCGTCGCTCGGCAAGACGACGGTCGACAAGCACTCCACGGGCGGGGTCGGTGACAAGATCACCCTGCCGCTGGCACCCCTGGTGGCGTCGTTCGGCGTCGCGGTGCCGCAGCTGTCCGGCCGCGGGCTCGGCCACACCGGCGGCACGCTCGACAAGCTCGAGTCGATCCCCGGGTGGCAGGCGTCCATCTCGAACGACCGCATGATGCAGGTGCTGCAGGACGTCGGCGCGGTCATCTGCGCCGCCGGGTCCGGCCTGGCCCCCGCGGACAAGAAGCTCTACGCGCTCCGCGACATCACCGGCACGGTCGAGTGCATCCCGCTCATCGCGTCGAGCATCATGTCGAAGAAGATCGCCGAGGGCACCGGTGCGCTCGTGCTCGACGTCAAGTTCGGGTCCGGCGCGTTCATGCCGACCTACGAGGCGTCCAGGGAGCTCGCGCAGACCATGGTCGACCTCGGCAACGACGCCGGGGTCGCGACCTCGGCGCTGCTGACCGACATGGAGGTCCCGCTCGGGCTGACGATCGGCAACGCGCTCGAGGTGCGGGAGTCGGTCGAGGTGCTCGCCGGCGGTGGCCCCGCCGACGTCGTCGAGCTGACCGTAGCGCTCGCGACCGAGATGCTCACGCTGGCCGGACTGCCCGACGCCGACCCCGCAGCGGCGCTCGCGGACGGCCGCGCCATGGACACCTGGCGTCGGATGATCGAGGCGCAGGGCGGGGACCCGTCCGCCGCGTTGCCCGTGGGCCGCGAACAGCACGTCGTCACCGCTGGGACGTCGGGGGTCCTCACGCAGCAGGACGCACTGCCGTTCGGGGTCTCGGCCTGGCGGCTCGGGGCCGGTCGTGCCCGCGCGCAGGACCCGGTGCAGGCCGGTGCGGGCATCGAGCTCCACGTCAAGCCGGGGGACATCGTGACCGAGGGCCAGCCGCTCTGGACGCTGCACTCCGACGACGCGTCGCGGATCCCGCGCGCACTCGAGTCGCTCGAGGGTGCGTGGACCATCGGCCCGGCGGGCTCCGCTGCCACGGCACGTGGGCCGATCGTGCGCGAGCGCATCGGGTCCTGAACCCAGCCACCCGACCGACCGGAGGCTCCCTGCACAGCTGTGGGGAGCCTCCAGTGTCTTCCGTTGTGGGTTGTGCACAGGTGCCTGCGCGGCGGCGGTGACCACCGATAGCCTGGGGGCATGAGCGCCGACGCCCCGACCTACCGCCTGCCCGACGCCGGGGCAGTCATCAACGACCTGCCGAAGGTCTCGCTGCACGACCACCTCGACGGCGGCCTGCGTCCCGCGACCATCATCGAGCTCGCGGCCTCGGCGGGTGTGTCGCTCCCCACCACCGACCCGGCCGAGCTCGGGCAGTGGTTCGCCGACCAGTCGAACTCCGGCTCACTGGTCGAGTACCTGAAGACGTTCGACGTCACCACGTCGGTGATGCAGACCGCACCGCAGCTCACCCGGATCGCCCGCGAGTTCGTCGAGGACCTGGTCGCCGACGGCGTCGTCTACGGCGAGGTCCGCTGGGCGCCGGAGCAGCACCTGCAGGGCGGACTGACCCTCGACCAGACGGTCGAGGCGGTACAGGCCGGCATCGAGGAAGCCGTCGACGCCGCCGGTGGGCGCATCCGCGTCGGCCAGCTCGTCACCGCGATGCGGCACGCCGACCGGTCGCTCGAGATCGCCGAGCTCGCCGTCCGGCACCGTGACGCCGGGGTCGTCGGCTTCGACATCGCCGGTGCCGAAGCCGGGTTCCCCGCCTCGAACCACCGCGCCGCCTTCGACTACCTGGGGTCCGAACTGTTCCCCGTCACCGTGCACGCGGGCGAGGCCGACGGGCTCGCGTCCATCCGGTCCGCGCTCGTCGACGGCCGGGCGCTCCGCCTCGGGCACGGCGTCCGCATCTTCGAGGACGTCGCCCTGTCCGACGCCGGGGACGGCTCGACGCTGGCCTCCCTGGGCGAGGTCGCCTCGTGGGTCCGTGACCGCGAGATCCCGCTCGAGGTCTCGCCGTCGTCCAACCTGCAGACCGGTGCGATCGCGGCGTGGGGCGACGACCTCGCCGACCACCCGTTCGACGTGCTCTACCAGCTCGGCTTCCGCGTCACGGTGAACACCGACAACCGCCTGATGAGCGGGACCTCGCTGTCGAAGGAGCTCGCGCTGCTCGCCGGCACGTTCGGCTACGACCTCGACGACCTGGCCGCGTTCCAGATCAACGCCGCGCTCGGGTCGTTCCTGCCGCTCGAGGACCGCGAGGAGATCATCGCCACCATCACGGCCGGGTACCAGGAGGCCTGACGCATGGGACTGCCACCGCTGCCGGACACCGCCGTCCTCCTCGGTGCGGACGCGCCCGCGTGGCGTGACGCGATGCGCCTGGTCGGCGGTGCGCTCGTCGCCTCGGGCGCCACCACCGACGAGTACACCGACGCCATGATCGGCATGGTCGAGGAGCACGGGCCGTACATCGTCATCTCGCCGGGGCTCGCGTTCGCGCACGCCCGGCCGGGTGGTGCCGTCGTGCGGGACGGACTCGCGATCGTGACGCTGGCTGCTCCTGTTGCGTTCGGCCACCCGCACAACGACCCCGTCCGTGTGGTGCTCGGGCTCGCGGTGGCCGAGGTCGGCACCCACCTGGAGTCGATCGGCGAGATCGCGAACCTGTTCAACGACGCCACCGTGACCGGGCGGATCGCGGCGGCGACCACGGCGGACGAGGTCCGCACGATCATGGGGGTCTCCGCGTGAAGATCGTGACCATCTGCGGCGCCGGCATCGGGTCGAGCGGCATCCTCAAGGTGAACGCCGAGAAGGCGCTCGACGCCCTCGGGCTCTCCGCGTCCGTCGTCGCAGCGGACGTCGCGTCCGTGCGGCACGTCTCCGACGACGCCAACGTGATCCTGACGAGTCAGGAGTTCGTCGAGGCGATCGGCGACACCTACGCCGAGGTCATCGTCATCGCGAACCACTTCGACCAGGGCGAGATCACGGCGGCGGTGGACCGGGCGCTCGGCGAGCACTGAGCGTGCAGTCCGCCCTTTAGAGTTGGGGCATGAGCACCGAGAACCCGCTGAACGACCCCGCTGCCGACCCGTTCGAGGTCGCGCGGGACGCCGCAGCCGCCATCGCCGAACAGTCCGGCATCGAGCGGCACGACATCGCCCTGACCCTCGGCTCGGGCTGGGGCAAGGCCGCCGACATCATCGGTGAGACCGTGTCCGAGATCCCGGCCGAGCAGGTCCCCGGGTTCAGCGCCTCGGCCGTCCCCGGGCACTCCGGCACGATCCGGTCGATCCGCCTCGCCGACGGCCGCCACGCGCTCGTCATCGGTGCCCGCACCCACTACTACGAGGGCCACGGGGTCCGTCGGGTCGTGCACAGCGTCCGCACGGCCGCGGCGACCGGTGCCTCGATCATGGTGCTGACCAACGGTGCCGGCGGCATCAAGGAGCACTGGACCCCGGGCACGCCGGTGCTCATCAGCGACCACATCAACCTGACCGCGGACAGCCCGCTCGAGGGCGCGACGTTCATCGACCTCACCGACCTGTACTCGGCGCGGCTGCGCAAGCTGGCCCGGACGGTCGACCCGTCGCTCGACGAGGGTGTCTACACGCAGTTCCGCGGCCCGCACTACGAGACCCCGGCCGAGGTCCAGATGGCGAAGACCATCGGCGGGCACATCGTCGGCATGTCCACGGCGCTCGAGGCCATCGCCGCCCGTCAGGCCGGCATGGAGGTCCTCGGGTTCTCGCTCATCACGAACCTCGCCGCGGGCATCCAGAAGACCCCGTTGTCGCACACCGAGGTGCTCGAGGCCGGCAAGCAGGCCGAGCCGGTGATCGCCGATCTGCTCGCACGCGTGGTCGCCGCACTCGGGCAGCCGGCGTCGTGAAGCTCGACCTCGACCAGGTGCTCGGCACCGCGCGGGCGTGGCTGGCGCAGGACCCCGACCCGGAGACCCGCGACGAGCTGGCCGCGGCGATCGACGCGGCGGCCGACGGTGACGGTCCCGCTGTCCGGGCGCTCGCCGAGCGGTTCGACGGCCGGCTGCAGTTCGGCACCGCCGGACTCCGCGCGGAGCTCGGCTGGGGCCCGCGGCGCATGAACCGGGTCGTCGTGGCCCAGGCCGCTGCGGGGCTCGCACGGTTCCTCATCGACACCGGGCGCTCGCGCAGCGTCGTGATCGGGTACGACGGCCGGGTGAACTCGGACGTCTTCGCACGTGATTCGGCCGAGGTCATGCGCGGCCTCGGGCTCGAGGTCACCCTGCTGCCCTCGGCCCTGCCGACGCCGGTGCTCGCGTTCGCCGTCCGGCACCTCGACGTCGGTGCCGGCGTCATGGTCACCGCGAGCCACAACCCGCCCCGGGACAACGGGTACAAGGTCTACCTCGGTCAGGACGACGACGGCTCGCAGATCGTCCCGCCCGTCGACGGCGAGATCGCGGACGCCATCGACGCCGTCGCCGCAGGGTCCGTCACGGACCTGCCGCGCGGCACGGACTACACCGTGGCGACGTCGGCCCTGGTCGACGCCTACGTGGCCGCGACGGCCGCCATCGTGCCCGCTCCCGCACTCGCGGGCGATGCGCAGCCGAAGGTCGTCTACACGGCCATGCACGGCGTCGGGTGGGAGACCGCTCGTGCGGTGTTCGCGGCGGCCGGGTTCGCCGAGCCGGCGGTCGTGCCGGAGCAGATCGAGCCGGACGGGGCGTTCCCGACGGTGTCGTTCCCGAACCCTGAGGAGCCCGGCGCGATGGACCTGGCGATCGCCCGCGGTCTGGCGGTCGGCGCCGACCTGGTGATCGCGAACGACCCCGACGCCGACCGGCTCGCACTCGCGATCCCGGACGGATCCGGTTCCTACCGTCGACTGTCGGGCAACGAGGTCGGCTGGCTGCTCGGGTGGCGGGCCGCCGCACGGGCGTCGGAGTCCGGCGCGACCGGCACCCTCGCCGCGTCGATCGTCTCGTCGCCGGCGTTGGCCCGGGTGGCCGCGCGCCACGGGCTGGAGTACCGCGACACCCTGACCGGCTTCAAGTGGGTGTCGCGGGTGCCCGAGCTGCTGTTCGGGTACGAAGAGGCCCTGGGCTACCTGGTCGACCCGTCGGTCGTGCGCGACAAGGACGGCATCTCGGCTGCGCTGGAGCTGCTGTCCCTCGCCGACGAGCTCGCCGCGTCGGGCTCGACCATCGCCGACCACCTCGAGGCCTTCGCCGCCGAGTTCGGCGCGTTCGCCTCGGGGCAGGTCGCGACGCGCGTCGACGACCTGTCGCGCATCGGCGAGATCATGGCGTCGCTCCGGGTCACGCCGCCGACGGAGCTCGGCGGGCTCGACGTGCACACGGTGACGGACTACGCCGACGGGGTGGCGGGCTTCCCGCCCTCGGACATCCTGCGCTACGACCTGTCCGGCGACGCCCGGGTGATCGTCCGCCCGAGCGGCACCGAGCCCAAGGTGAAGGTCTACCTCGACACGGTCGCGGACACCCCCGCCGAGGCCCAGCGCCTGGTCGACGCCCTCGCCGCCGCGGTGCGCCCCCTGGTGTCGTAGGCGCACCGGTCCGCAAAACACCGGTGTTCGCGCTCTGAACACCCGCACAACGCGGTGCAGAGCGCGAACACCGGTGTTTTGCTGTTCCTCCACAGGGGGTGGGGGAGCGACGGCTGATCACAAAGAGAGGGTCGCCGTCGTGTGGGCCGTGCGGGAGCCGTGACGGTGGGGCCATGGCTCACATCACGGTGTTCGGCGCGGCTCCGGGCGATCCCGATCCGAGAGCGCACCGACGGCTCGCGGATGCCGCTCGCCGAGGAACCCTCATCCGCCTCACAGCCGGCCGGTACGTCGACCGAGACGCGTTCGAAGCAGCGAGTGCAGCGGAGCGCCATCGTGCACGGGTCGATGCGGTCGCGCCGAACATCCACCCCGCCCTCGTGATCTCCCACGAGTCGGCTGTGGCGATGCTCGGACTCCCGTGGCTCGGGGAGTTCCCCGAGCACGTCGTCGCCACCGATCCGCGTCGAGCCACCGGTCAACGTCGCGCGCATCTGCAGAAGGTCGGAGGGGCGGGTCGTCCCATCGCTTGTGCGAGCGTCGGCGGCCTGCCCGTCACGACCCTCGTGGTCACCGGGGTCGACGTCGCGCTCCGAGCGTCGTTCCGCACTGCGGTGGTCGTGTTGGACGCGGTGCTGGCCCGGGGAGTGTCGCAGGAAGCGCTGCTCGCCGAACTGCGCAGCCGGGAGCCTCGTCCGCGGGCGTCCACCCGCGCGCGACGGGCGATCGAGTTCGCGGACGCGGCTGCTGACTCGCCGGGTGAGTCAGTGGCGCGGCTGTGTTGGGCAGAAGCGGGGTTCCCGGCGCCGGTGCTGCAGCAGGAGTTCCGCGATGCGGCCGGCCTGATCGGCCGGGTGGACTTCTGGTTCGAGGACGCCGGCGTGGTCGTGGAGTTCGACGGGCTGGTCAAGTACCGCGACCGGACGATGCGCGCTGGTCGGACCCCTGAGCGCGTCGTCATCGACGAGAAGCTCCGAGAGGACCGGCTCCGTGCGCACCGCTCCGTTCGAAAGGTCGTCCGCGTGACGTGGCCGGATGTTGAGCCGGGCGGCAACGGCCCCGTGGCACTCGAGGCAGCCGGAGTGCATCGTGTTCGATGAAGCAAAACACCGGTGTTCACGAGTCGAACCGCGGTGTGCGCGTGTTCAACCGGCGAACACCGGTGTTTTGCGAGAAGAAGCGCTCGGGCTACGCGAGCTCGAGCAGCACGTGACCGGACGAGACCGTCTGGCCGACCGGGGCGTTCAGGCCGGTGACGACGCCGTCCTTGTGGGCCTGCACGGGCTGCTCCATCTTCATGGCCTCGAGCACGACGAGCAGGTCGCCCTTCACCACGGTGTCACCCTCGGCGACCGCGAGCTTCACCACGGTGGCCTGCATCGGCGACGCGACGGACGACCCGGACTTCGCCAGGCCCCCGCGGACGGCCGACGAGCGGCGCTTCGGAGGAGCGGTGGGGCCGGCGGGGCGACGACCGGCGAGACCGGCACCGGCAGCACCGCCACCGACGATCGACGGCATGGTGACCTCGATGCGCTTGCCCTGCACCTCGACGACGACGCTCTCGCGCGCAGCCGGGGCCGGAAGTTCCTCGGGGGAGCCGCTCCACGCCGGGATGTCGTTGACGAAGTCGGTCTCGATCCACTGCGTGTAGATGCTGAAGGGCTCGTCGTCGGCCGTCGCGAACGCCGGGTCCGACACCACGGCACGGTGGAAGGGGAGCACGGTCGGCAGGCCCGTGACCTCGAACTCGGCGAGTGCACGGCGCGAACGCTCCAGCGCCTCGGCACGGGTGGCGCCGGTGACGATCAGCTTCGCGAGCATCGAGTCGAACGAGCCGGACACGACGTCACCGGAGACGACGCCCGAGTCGACACGCACGCCGGGGCCGGACGGTGCGTTGAAGGCGTGCACGGGGCCGGGCGCGGGGAAGAAGTTGCGACCCGGGTCCTCGCCGTTGATGCGGAACTCGAACGAGTGTCCCCGCGGCGTGGGGTCCGAGTAGTCGAGCACGCCGCCCTCGGCGATGCGGAACTGCTCGCGCACCAGGTCGATGCCGGTGACCTCTTCGGAGACGCAGTGCTCGACCTGCAGGCGGGTGTTCACCTCGAGGAACGACACGGTGCCGTCGGCGCCGATGAGGAACTCGCAGGTGCCGGCACCGACGTAGCCGACCTCGCGCAGGATCGCCTTGGACGACTCGTACAGCGCGGTCTGCTGCTCGGGCGTCAGGTAGGGCGCCGGGGCTTCCTCGACGAGCTTCTGGTGACGACGCTGCAGGGAGCAGTCGCGGGTGGAGACCACGACGACGTTGCCGTGCTCGTCCGCCAGGCACTGGGTCTCGACGTGGCGCGGCTTGTCCAGGTACTTCTCGACGAAGCACTCGCCCCGACCGAACGCGGCGATCGCCTCCCGCGTGGCGGACTCGAAGAGCTCCTCGACGGAGGCACGGTCGCGGACGACCTTCAGACCACGACCGCCACCGCCGAACGCCGCCTTGATCGCGACGGGCAGACCGACCTGGTCGACGAAGTCGAAGACCTCGGAGACGTCCTGCACGGGTTCGATGGTGCCGGGGGCGAGCGGCGCGCCGACCTTCTCGGCGACGTGGCGCGCGGAGACCTTGTCACCGAGGCGCTCGATCGATTCCGGCGACGGGCCGATCCAGACGAGCCCGGCATCGATGACGGCGCGGGCGAAGTCGGCGTTCTCGGCGAGGAACCCGTAGCCCGGGTGCACGGCGTCCGCGCCGGAGCGGCGGGCGACCGAGATGATCTTGTCGATGACGAGGTACGTGTCGGCGCTCGTGGTGCCGTTCAGCGCGTAGGCCTCGTCGGCGAGGCGGGCGTGCAGGGCATCGCGGTCCTGGTCGGCGTAGACGGCGACCGATGCCTTGCCCGCGTCGCGGGCCGCGCGGATGATGCGGACGGCGATCTCGCCGCGGTTCGCGATGAGGACCTTGCTGATACGGGGCATGACACATCAGCGTATTCGTGTGGCGGGAGTGCGTTTTGACTGGCACCCACAAAGAACCACCCGGAACAGGTGCGGATGTCTACAGTGTCCACAGGTCGTGCCAGGCGATGCCGAAGCCCCGGAGGAGCATCGATCGCAGCACCGGCAGCGACATCCCGATCACGGCGGACGGTGCTCCGTCGATCCGCGTGATGTACGCCGCGGCACGGCCGTCGATGGTGAAGGCACCCGCGACCTCGAGCGGCTCGCCCGTCGCGACGTACGCGTCGATCTCGTCGACGGACACATCGTCGGCGAAGGTCAGCACCGCGCTGTCGACCGCGACCACGCGGTCGCCACCGGCGGCCAGCGCCGACCCGCCGGGCGCGACGGCACCCAGCTGCGGGACGCCGGCGGTGGACGTGACCAGGGACCGGACGGGAGGCACGGTGCGGGCCGGTGCCGCGCCTCCAGGCCGTCCCGTGGCCGGTTCCGGGTCCCGGTGCCGGTCGTCGCGTCGTCGATCGATCACGCAGTGTCCGCTCCACAGCGTCCCGCCGCCGGCGGCGAGCATCTGTCGCCAGCGCTCCCGGGCGACTGCGGGGTCGTGCGGCTTGCCGTACAGCTGTCCGTCGACCTCGAACGCGGAGTCCCCGCCGAACACGACCCCGTCGACCGGGGACCCGGCGACCGCGGAGTCGGCGACTGCCGACGCCTTGGCGACGGCGAGCAGCGAGACGAGCTCCGGTCCGGTCAGGGCACGGCCGAGCGATGCCGCGGCGGCGGCGCCGACGGCGTCCTCGTCGACGCCGGGGGACACGAGCACGGGTTCGATCCCGGACTGGGCGAGGAGTGCTCGGCGGGCGGGGGATGTACTCGCGAGGTACAGACGCATGGGACCATCTCACCATGGGTGAATCCGTCGGCACGCTGCTCGAACTCGACGTCACTGGGATCGCCCACGGCGGCATCTCGGTGGCACGACACGAAGGACGGGTGGTCTTCGTCTCGGACGCGATCCCCGGGGAGCGCGTCGTCGCCCGGGTGACCGAGGACCGCAAGAAGTCGTTCTGGCGCGCCGACACGGTCAGCGTCATCACGCCGAGCGAGCACCGCGTCGACCACGTCTGGCCCGAGGCCGCGCTCGAGCGTGACCCCGAGACGCGCCCGGGTGGTGCCGAGTTCGGTCACATCGCCCTCTCACACCAGCGCACGCTCAAGCACGACGTCCTCGTCGACTCGTTCGCGCGGTTCGCACGGATGGACCTCGCCGAGGTGCTCGGCCACGACGTCGTCGTCGAGGCCGCGCCCGGCGACGACGCGGCGAACGGCCTCGGCTGGCGCACCCGCGTCCGGCTGCACGTCGACGAGCAGGGCACCGCCGGCCCGTTCGCGGCCCGCTCCCACTCCGTCATCCCGGTCACCGGCCTGCCGCTCGCGACCGCCGTCGTGCAGCAGAGCGCCCCGCTCGGCCGCGGCGCGCTCCCGGGCTCCTCGGTCATCGACGTCCTCGCGCCGAGTGGCTCCGAGGGTGCGCGGCTCGTCATCGACGACCAGAAGCCCACCGTGGTGACCGAGGTCGTCGGGGAGCGCACGTTCCAGGTCGACGACAACGGGTTCTGGCAGGTGCACCGCGCCGCGGCGACCGTGCTCACCGAGGCCGTGCAGGACCTGGTCGACCGCGACCGCCTGGACCCCGAGGGCACCCACCTGGACCTGTACGGCGGTGTCGGCCTGCTCGCCGCCGCCCTCGGCGACCTGGTCGGCCCGAAGGCGCGCATCACGAGCGTCGAGAGCGCCGCCCGTGCCACCGAGCACGCGCAGGAGAACCTGTCCGAGTGGCTCGGCGCCCGCGCCGAGACCGGCCGCGTGGACCGCTGGCTGACGAACACGGTGGCGAACGCCTCGCGCGCCGAGAAGGACCGCTTCCGCGCCGGCACGATCGTGCTCGACCCGCCCCGCGCCGGTGCCGGTCGTGACGTGGTCGTGCAGATCGCCGCGCTCCAGCCGGAGCAGGTCGTCTACGTGGCGTGCGACCCGGTGGCGCTGGCCCGCGACGTCGCGACGTTCGCCGACCTCGGTTACCGGCTCGAAGCACTGCGGGCCTTCGACCTGTTCCCGCACACCCACCACCTGGAAGCCGTCGCGCGCCTGGTCCCCGCACGCTGAGGTCCGGTGGTCGCGCGAGGCCGGGTCCTTGCGTGTCGGGGTGTCCACCAATCGGCGGACCGGCCAGCGTGGCGCAGCCCAGAAGCCCCGCACCTGAGTCCGGGCTGGGTATCCTGGGTCGTTGATGGCACTCCGGTTTCAGGGGCCGGCGTCGCGCATCGGAACGAGAGGCCACTGTGGCAGCAGGAACGACAACCACCAGCACCGAGACGTCAGGGGCGGCCACCAGGCCGGTCCGGGTCGCGATCGTCGACGACCACGAGTCCGTCCGACTCGGGATCCAGGCGGCGTGCCAGAACGAGGGGTTCGAGGTGGTGCTCACCGCCGCCAGCGTCCCCGAGTACGTCCAGAACCTCGGCGGGCGAGAGGTCGACGTCGTCGTCCTCGACCTGTCCCTCGGTGACGGCTCGACCGTGACCGAGAACGTCAAGGGCGTGCAGGGGACGGGATCGGCGGTGCTCGTGCACTCCATCGCGGACCGTGTCGCCAACGTGCGTGAGGCGCTCGCAGCAGGGGCTGCAGGCGTCATCCCGAAGTCCTCGGCCACCAAGACCGTGATGGCCGCGGTCGCCACCGTCGCACGCGGTGACGTGCTCAACAACCTCGAGTGGGCGAGCGCCATCGACGCCGACCGCGACTTCGCGAAGGCGCAGCTCGGCCGCCGCGAGCGCGAGATCCTGCACCTCTACGCCTCGGGTCTCCCGCTCAAGCTCGCCGCCCAGCAGCTCGGCATCGGCTACTCGACGGCCCGTGAGTACCTCGACCGGATCCGTGTGAAGTACGTCGAGGTCGGTCGCCCGGCCCCGACGAAGGTCGACCTGCTGCGTCGAGCCGTCGAGGACGGGATCCTCCCCGGACTCGACTCGGGCATCGACCCCGACGGCGACGGTCGCTGACACGGATGGCGACCGCGGCTGAGTCGGCGCGGACGGTCGTCGAACCGGCGCCGTTCGGCGCCGATCCGGCGCGCAGCGTCCGTGCCTCGATCACGCAGGCGTCGGTCGAGCGCGCGTTCGCGATCCTCCTCGCGATGGCGGCGATCGGCCTCGGCATCGTCGACGCGCCCGCGGTCCTGCAGCAGTTGCCGTACCTCGACCCGTTCTGGGGGCCGACGCTGATGCTCGCCCTCGCGGCGTCGTTCGTGTTCATCGGGGTCTCGGCCTTCGTGCAGCGGGTCGCGCAGCTGGCGCAGATCGTCTGCGCGCTGCTGTTCCTCGTCGTGCTCGTGACGTGGACGGCGACCGTGCAGCAGCCCATCCCGTCGGCGCAGCAGCCGTGGCCGTGGTGGTTCTGCACGGTCGGCTGCACGGCGGCGGCGATGGGCTTCGCCACGTGGCGTGCGACGGTCTACACCGCGCTCGTGCCGGCGGTGTACGTCGTCATCCGGCTCAGCCCGCTCGGCGGCGACGTCGGGGTCCTCGCCGTCCTGCTCGACGGTGTCTACACGGCGCTGCTCAGCGGTGCGGTGCTCGTCATCGCCGTGGTGCTGCGGCGTGCGGCCACGTCGGTCGACACGGCGCAGTCCACGGCCGTGCGGCGGTACTCGCTCGCCATCCGGGAACACGCCACCGAGGTCGAGCGGGTCCAGGTGGACGCCATCGTGCACGACAGCGTGCTCACGACGCTGCTCTCCGCCGCCCGTGCCGACACGCTCGAGGCCAAGACCCTCGCCGCGCGGATGGCCCGGAACGCGATCGACCACCTCGAGGCAGCGGCCACCGACGGTCCCGGCGACGTCGCGCCGGTCGCCCTCGGGGAACTCCGGGCGCGCATCCGCGAGGGGGTGGGTGCGTTGCCCGCCCCGGTCCGCCTCGTCCCGACGCCGACCGGGTCGGTCCGCCTGCCCGCGTCGGTCGCCGACGCGCTGGCCTCGGCGGCGCTGCAGGCCGCGGTGAACAGCGTGCAGCACGCCGGCGACGCTGACGTCTCCCGTTGGGTCCGCATCGAGCAGCAGGGCCAGGGGGTGCTCGTCGAGGTCGGTGACGACGGCCGCGGGTTCGACGTCGCGGCCATCCCCGCCGAACGGCTCGGTGTCCGTCGCTCCATCGTGGAGCGGGTCGCGACCGTCGACGGTCGCGCCGAGGTGCACACCGCACCGGGCGAGGGCACCCGCATCGTGCTGACGTGGTCGCCGGCCGCGAGGACGACCGCATGAAGGTCTCCCTGCCGGCGAGCATCGCCCTCGGCCTGGCGTCGCTGTTCTCCGTCTACCACCTGGTCCTCGCCGCTGCCACGCTGCCGCGCGTCGACCAGGTCGCCCCGATCATCGCCTGCATGGTCCTGTACGCCGCGGCCACCGGCCTGGCACTCTTCGTCCCCGGCAGGGTCCTGCCGGTCTGGACGGCCTGCTTCTCGCTCGCCACCGCGATCGTGATGCCGGTGATCGCCGCCCCCGTCCTCGTCGAGGGTCGCGGTCCTGGGTCCGCCACCTGGTGGATCGCGGCCATCGGCACACTCATGGTGGTGCTCGTCGTGCGCGGCCGCGGACCCTTCGCATGGGCCGGCGTGCTGTTCCTGACCGTGTACACCGTCGCCTGGGCCGGTCTCGGCTCGCTCGGTGGGCTCGGCGTGGTCGGCAGCGTCGCCTGGGTCGCGATCGCCACGGTCTTCGCCGCCGCGATGAGCCGCGCCATCCGGAACACCCGTGAGCTCGTCCTCGCCGAGCAGGAGACCGCGGACTGGCAGGCCGCGCAGGACGCCCACGTGTTCGAGCGGCAGTTCCGGCTGAGCCAGACCACCCGGATGGCCCTGCCGATGCTGCAGCGCATCATCGACTCCTGCGGCGACCTCGACGACGCCGACCGTGCCGAGTGCCTGCACCTCGAGCAGGCCATCCGCGACGAGATCCGGGGCCGGTCCCTGTTGTCCGACGACGTCCGCGACGAGGTGATGCGCCTGCGTCGCCGCGGCGCGACCGTGCAGTTGCACGACGACGGCGGGCTCGACGACTTGGACGCCCCGGACATCCGCCGCATCCACGCCCGCGTCGCCGAGGCGCTCCGGCAGGCCCGCGACGCCGACAACGTCATCGTGCGGACGGTCGGCGAGGGGTCCGACTCCGCGGTGACCGTCGTCGGACTCCGCCTCGACGGCGCGGCCAGCGAGTCCGCGGCGCTCGGAGCGGGGCTGGACGACGACGACGGTGACGAGGACGACTCCGTCGCACTCTGGCTGGAGATCCCGCGGCACGAGCCGGCGTAGCGCGCGCTGAGCGCGGCACGCGCGCGCGTTCCGCGACGATGCACCACGTGATCGACAGGCGGATCGTCGCGAACGTGGTGCGGACGGCGCTGCGGACGTGCGTGGTGCGCCGGACGTGCGGGCGGCGCTGGACGCGATGGGGGACAGCCGGGAGGCCCGTGGCGGCCCCGGCACGGGCCTCCCGGCCGTCACGTGGTGCGCCGGGCTGGCGCGCGCACGGGAGCGACCATGTCGTTGTCGTACGACGTCGACGGTGTCGCTCTGACCCGCGCGCAACTGTTGCGAACGCGCGGAAGCGACCGTGTCGGTGTCGTACGACGTCGACGGTGTCGTTCCGCGTCGGCATCGGCCCCGCCCCGACAGCCGCTGCAGCACCCGCCCGCAGCCGCCACACGCCCCGGAAACGGGGAACGGGCCGGTCGGATACCGACCGGCCCGTTCACGACCCGAGGCTGAGCGACAACCCGAATGTCGCCCTGCCTCGCAGCGGGCGGTGGCTTCGTACCCTAGTCGGCCACCGTCCTGCGATGTCTTTCGTTGAAGGACACCGAACACCAACTACTATGCCCACGCACGAGCTGCATGTCAGTCGTCATTATGGGGGACAATTCCGGCAGTTCCGGTCCGTATTCGCTGATCGTGTCCCCCGAGTGAGGGGATACCGACCGGGAAGTGCGCCCTGCAACCGTTCCGGTCGCGTGCGCACCAGGGGTACATCAGCGGAGCGATCGGCCCCAGGCACCCGGCCCGTGGTCGAGCGGGCGGCGCAGTCCGCGGGCCGCGGCGTCCCACCCCGTGCGGGGCTCGACGACCACGGCGGCGCGTCCGGCCGCTGCGGCTTCGTCGGCCTGCCGCTGCAGGACGGCCACCACGGCGGCGAGCTCCTCGGGCGTGGGGTCGCCGGAGACCACCCGGACGTCCGCCACCGAGGCGGGTTCGTCCGAGGGGACGGCTGCTGCGTGGCGCCCCATCAGAGCGGGATGTTCCCGTGCTTCTTCGGGGGCAGCGTGGCGCGCTTGCCCCGCAGCGACCGGAGGGCCTTGATCACCGACACCCGGGTGGCGTGCGGCTGGATGATGCCGTCGAGCTCACCGCGCTCGGCTGCCAGGTAGGGCGACGCGACGTTGTACGTGTACTCGTTCGCGAGCTTCGTGCGGACCGCGGCGACGTCCTCGCCGGACTCCTCGGCGCGCTTGATCTCGGCGCGGTACAGGATGTTGACGGCACCCTGGCCGCCCATGACGGCGATCTCGGCGGTCGGCCACGCCAGGTTGATGTCGGCACCGAGCTGCTTCGAGCCCATCACGATGTACGCGCCGCCGTAGGCCTTGCGGGTGATGACGGTGACGAGCGGGACGGTGGCCTCGGCGTAGGCGTACAGCAGCTTCGCGCCGCGGCGGATGACGCCGGTCCACTCCTGGTCGGTGCCGGGCAGGTAGCCGGGCACGTCCACCAGGGTCAGGATCGGGATGCCGAAGGCGTCGCAGAACCGCACGAAGCGGGCGGCCTTCTCGCCGGCGTCGATGTTCAGCGTGCCGGCCATCGCCTGCGGCTGGTTCGCGATGATGCCGACCGTGCGGCCCTCGACCCGGCCGAAGCCGATCAGGATGTTCGGCGCGAAGAGCGGCTGGACCTCGAGGAACTCACCGTCGTCGACGATGTGCTCGATGATCGTGGTGACGTCGTACGGCTGGTTGGTCGAGTCCGGGATCACGAGGTCGAGCTCGTGGTCGGCGTCGGTGGTCTCGAGCTCCGGGGCGACGTCGTAGGCCGGCGGGTCGGACATGTTGTTGTCCGGCAGGAACCCGATGAGCGAGCGCGCGTAGTCGAGCGCGTCGGTCTCGTCCTCGGCCAGGTAGTGGGCCACGCCGGAGACCGCGTTGTGCGTCTGGGCGCCACCGAGCTCCTCGAAGCCGACGTCCTCGCCCGTGACGGTCTTGATGACGTCCGGACCGGTGACGAACATGTGGCTGGTCTTGTCGACCATGATGACGAAGTCGGTGAGCGCGGGGGAGTACACCGCACCGCCGGCCGCCGGGCCCATCACGATGGAGAGCTGCGGGATGACGCCGGAAGCCTGGGTGTTCAGGCGGAAGATCTCGCCGTACTTGCCGAGCGCGACGACGCCTTCCTGGATGCGGGCGCCGCCGGAGTCGAGGATGCCGATGATCGGCACACCCGTCTTCAGCGCGTGCTGCATGACCTTGATGATCTTCTCGCCGGCGACCTCGCCGAGGGACCCGCCGAAGACCGTGAAGTCCTGGGCGTAGACCGCGACGTTGCGCCCGTGGATCGTGCCGACGCCGGTGACGACCGCGTCACCGTAGGGGCGCTTGGCGTCCATGCCGAACGACGTGGTGCGGTGGCGCACGAACTCGTCGAACTCCACGAAGGAGTTCGGATCGAGCAGCTGCTCGATGCGTTCGCGCGCGGTGCCCTTGCCCTTCGCGTGCTGCTTGGCGATGGCGGATTCGCCCGCGGCGGTCACGGCCTCGTGGTACCGGTCGCGGAGGTCGGCCAGCCGGCCGGCCGTCGTCGACAGATCGGGGGTGTCTCCTGAAGTCACCCGCTCACCCTACCGGCGGGTGGGACGCTGCCGGTTGGAGGACCCCCACGGTTCCTGCCCGTACATTTGCGTGCATGTCCACATCCCCGTCGCCGTCGTTCCCCGCCACCAGCGAGGCGGTCCGGTCGGCGGGCGCGACGATCACCGCCCCCGCCGAGACCGGGTCCACCAACGCGGACCTGCTCGCCGCCGCTCCGGAGCAGCAGCACGGCAGCGTCCTCGCGACCCTGCACCAGACCGCGGGCCGGGGTCGGCTCGACCGCACCTGGACCGCTCCGGCCGGTGAGACGCTGGCCGCCAGCGTGCTCGTCCGGGCGGACCTGGACGACCACGACCGCGGCTGGCTGCCGTTGGTGGCTGGCGCGGCCATGCGCGACGCGATCGCGTCGGTGCTCCCCACCGGCGCGGACGTCGTGGTGAAGTGGCCGAACGACGTGCAGGTCGCCGGGGACAAGGTGTGCGGGATCCTCTGCCAGGTCGCCGCCGACGGCAGCGTCGTGGTCGGGGCCGGCGTGAACCTGACGATCCCGGCTGATCGGCTGCCCACCCCGACGTCCACCTCGCTCCTGCTCGCCGGCGCGGTCGACGACGCACCCGCCCTGGCCGACGCGGTCCTGTCCGCCTTCCTGCGGTCCGTCCTGGAGGCGGTGGCCGGCCTGGTCACGGGTGGTCCCGCCGCCGAGACGGTCCGGTCCCACGTCCGCGCCGCGTGCGGCACCATCGGTCGCCGCATCCGCCTCGAGCTGCCGGACGGCACCGTCGAGGAGGCCGACGCGACCGGCATCGACGACGCCGGTCGCATCACGATCCGGGACCAGGCGGGGCGCACCAGGGGCGTCGCGGTGGGAGACGTCACCCACCTGCGGTATGCATGACGGCATGACCGCCGAGCCCCCGCCCGAACGTGTCGTCGCGCGCCTGCGACCGCACGCTCGTCGGCTGGTGCGCCCGGCGGTGTTCGTCGTGCTCGTCACCGCGGCCGGGGGGTTCGGCTTCGGCGTGTTCCAGGCGCAGCTGGCGTGGCTGAACGCCGTCGTCGCGCTCGTCGTCGTGGTGCTCGTCGTGTTCGGCGGCGCCGTCCCGCTGTTCCGCTGGATGTCGGAGCGGTACGTCGTCACCACCCGTCGCCTGGTCGTGGTCAACGGACTCGGCACGCGGACGCGGCGGGAGCTGCTGCACTCCCGCGGCTACGACGTCACCGTGCGGCGCCGCGGGCTGCAGGGGCTGTTCCGCTCTGGCGACGTGCTCGTGTTCCCCGGGGACGACCCGGCGGTGGTCCTCGCCGACGTGCCGCACGCCGACCTCGTCGTCGCCGTCCTGCACGACCTGGTGGAGGCGTACGAGGCCAGGCGCCGGCACCGTGAGCCGGACTGGGACGAGATCGTCGGCGGTCCGGACCGTCCGCCGTGGGGTGACGTGCGGGCCTGACCCCGGCCGGTGCGGGCGTCGCCGCGGGCGTCGCTGCGGCGCCGTGATGAGAGTTCGGCGAGAAACCGGTACCGTCTTCGACGTGCGTATCTCAGTGATCGGCTGCGGCTACCTCGGTGCCGTGCACGCCGCCTCCATGGCCAAACTCGGACACGAGGTCGTCGCCGTGGACGTCGACCCCACCAAGATCGAGCGGCTCGCTGCGGGCGAGGCCCCCTTCTTCGAGCCGGGCCTGCCCGAGATCCTGACCGAGGCCCTCGAGTCCGGTCGGATCCGCTTCACTACCGACATGGCCGAGGTCGCCGGCGCCCGCGTGCACTTCCTCGCCGTCGGCACCCCGCAGGGTCCGACCGGTGCCGCAGACCTGACCTACGTGGACGCCGCCGTCGCCGCGCTCACCCCGCACCTGTCCGCGGGCGAGTTCGTCGTCGGCAAGTCGACCGTGCCGGTCGGCACCGCCGCACGCCTGGCCGCCGAGGTCAGCGAAGCCGTCCCCGGTGCCACCCTCGTCTGGAACCCCGAGTTCCTGCGTGAGGGCTTCGCCGTGCAGGACACCATCGCGCCGGACCGCTTCGTCTACGGCGTGCCCGACGGCGAGGGCGGCGAACAGGCCGTCGCCGCCCTCGACGAGGTCTACGCCGAGGCGCTGTCCACCGGCACGCCCCGACTCGTCGTCAACCTGCCCACCGCCGAGCTCGTGAAGATCAGCGCCAACGCGTTCCTCGCCACGAAGATCTCGTTCATCAACTCGATGGCCGAGATCGCCGAGGTCGCCGGTGCCGACGTCACGGCGCTCGCCGACGCGATCGGCCACGACGCCCGCATTGGCCGGAAGTTCCTGAACGCCGGCCTCGGCTTCGGTGGCGGTTGCCTGCCGAAGGACATCCGTGCGTTCCAGGCGCGGGCGAACGAGCTGGGCGTCGGGGAGTCCCTGGCGTTCCTGGCCGACGTCGACGCCACGAACCTGCGCCGTCGCGCCCACGTCGTGGAGCTGGCGCAGGAGCTGCTCGGCGGGGTCGTCAGCGGCAAGCGCGTCGCGGTGCTCGGCCTGGCCTTCAAGCCGAACTCCGACGACGTCCGCGACTCGCCGGCCCTCGACATCGCGGCCCGCCTGCACGAACTCGGCGCCGTCGTCTCGGCGTACGACCCCGAGGCCGTCGTCACCGCGCGCCGCGTGCGCCCCGAGCTCGACTACGTCGAGAGCGCGGCCGAGGCACTGGGGGGAGCGGAGCTGGTGCTCGTGCTCACCGAGTGGACCGAGTTCCGCGAGCTCGACGCGACCGCCGCCGCCGCGCTCGTGGCGTCACCCGTGGTCATCGACGGCCGCAACTGCCTCGATCGCGACGCCTGGACCGCGGCGGGCTTCACGTACCGCGGCATGGGGCGCTGAGCATCATCCCGGGGGGCGGCAGCACGGGCATTGCGGACACAGACACGGGGACGACCGTGCCGCCACGTGCTGTCGCGCACGCGGCCGGACCACGGACGCGGGAGCGGGAGCGTCACCGTCGTCGGTTCGGCGCGTTCCACGAGGGGCGGCACCCGTCGCGTTCCTCGATCCTGGCCAACGCTGCGCTGCTGCTCGTCGCCGCGGTCCTGGTCGGCGTCGTGGCCTACCGCACCCGGCTCGAAGTGACCAACATCGACGGCATCTCGTACATGTCGATCGCCGAGCAGTACGCCGGCGGGCACTGGGCCGAGGCGGTCAACGGCTACTGGTCCCCGATGGTCTCCTGGCTGATGGCGCCGTTCATGGTGATGGGGTTCGGACCGAGCACGGCGTTCGCGATCGTGAACCTGGCGGCGAGCACCGCCGTGATGGGCGTCGGCGCGTGGCTGCTGCTGCGGACGACCGGCAACGGCTGGACCGCCGCGTGGTCGATCGTGGCGACCGCCCCGCTGATGCTGGCGAACGTCGCCCTGCAGACGCCGGACACCCTCGTGCTGCTGTGGGGCCTGCTCTTCGTGTGGTCGTTGCTCGCGGCGGACCGCGCCTGGCACGGCTCGGTCCGGCGCATCGTCGTGGCCGCGGCGGTCGTCGGACTGGTGTGCGCCATCGGGTACTGCACGAAGGCGTTCCTGGTCCCCGTGTTCCTCGTGGTGGTGCCGTCGTGGGCGCTCGTCCGGTGGTTCCAGGACCGGCGGGACGCACGAGAACCGCGGTCGCTGCTGCTGCCGGTGGTCGCGCTCCTGACGGCGGTGCTGTTCTCCGCGCCCTGGGTGGGGGCGCTGTCGGCCAAGTTCGGTGGCATCGAGCTCGGATCGTCACTGACGGTCAACGTCTCGAAGAAGTTCTCCGACTCGTCCGGCAAGGACTACCAGGAGGTCCGGATCCCCGCGCCGCCGAACGGGCTGGCGGTGTCGCCGAACGAGGACCGCACACCGTCGCTGTACGAGGCCGGCGTGTACACCGCCGAGCGCGAGCTGCCGGTCCGGCTGCCTGCCGGCACACCGGTCGCGGCCGAGCCCGACGAGAGCAGCACGACGACGCTCGTCGGCAAGGTCCGGTACTACGTCGAGCAGCGCCTCGAAGCGCTGCCCTTCTACTTCACCCGCATCGGCTCGTTCGCGCCCTTCGCCCTGGCCATCGGGGTGGTGTTCGTCGGTGCGGCCGTCGCCGGGGTGGTGCACTACCGGCGGTTCGTCTTCACGAGCATCGTCGGGCTGTTCTCCGGCGTGTACCTGCTCGGGTACGCGGGCATCGCGACGGTGGAGTCGTTGGGTGGCAACGCGCGGTACTACCTGCCGCTCTTCACGGGTTCGGTGCTCGTCGCCGGAGCCCTGCTGCCCACTTTCTGGCGCACGGTGCGGCGCGGTCGACGCATCCGCAAGGTCGTCGCCGTCCTCGGCTGTGTGCTGGTCGTGGTCGCTTCGTACAGTCAGAACGTGAACGGTGTCCGCGCCCCGTTCTCGACGTACGAGGTCCGCCCGTCGGGCATCCCGGCCGGACAGGTCCTCGGCGAGGTCATCCACCCCGACGAGCCGCTGGTCGACGCGCTCCTGGCGTCCGACGTCATCCCCGCCGGCAGCAGGATCCTCGGCACGAACACCCGCAACACGGTGCTCGTGGCGTTCCGGCTCGGTGCCCAGATGTACGGCGAGGACGGGCAGGCGTACGACTACCAGGACCCGGCCTTCGTCGGCCTGCTCCGCGAAGCGGACGTGCAGTACTTCCTGAACTACACGAACCCGCGCGACCCGCAGGTCCGCGACTACTCCGCCATCGGACCGGTGGTCGGCACGTTCCCGGTCTACCAGGTCTGCTCGGACGCCAAGGGCGCCCCGCAGCAGTCCTGCTCGGTGGACGTCATCCAGGTCGCCGAGCGCTGACCGAGACGGGCCACGGCCGCCACACCCCGCCCACGCCGACCGTGATCCCGGCGGCGACAAGGATGGCGACCAGGAGCACCACGGCGAACGGCACCGGACCGGTGGCCCCGTACCGCGCGACGCTCGTCGCCGACAGGGGGCCGTCGGCGGCGTTCCAGAACCAGGCGCTGACGACGGAGAGCCCCCAGAGCCCCACCGCCGGCAGCGCGACGGCGAGCGACCGGGTGAGCACGGTCCGTCCGGCGCCCGGCCCCGTGAGCCGCCGCCACGCGAGGGCGCTGAGCACCACGAGGCACACGAGTGCGGGGAACAGGTAGCGGCCCTGGGTGCCGGCCACCTCGGTCGTGTCCAGGTACGCCCGGGCGCTGCTCGCCGTCTGCAGGAGCAGCAGGAGTCCGGGGAACACCGCGAGGCACACCGCCGGCACCAGAGTGGGTCCGCGCCGGAACGCCCAGCCGACGAGCACGACGAGTGCGACGGCGGTCAGGACGGCGGTCAGGGTGTCACCGATGCTCACCTGCGCCCGCTGCCCGGGGGACCCCCAGAACGTCCGCGCGAGCGTTCCCCAGCTGACGTCGAGGAAGTGCCCGGGTGACGGGTGCTCACCCGCCGGGAACGGACGGTCCGGCCGGATCGCGGCGTAGCCGTCGGGTTGCAGGGTGTGGAACACGAGGAGGTTGCGCACCCACCACCACGAACCGATCGCCCCCGCCACGACGAGTGCGGCGGCCGTCCGGAGGGATCGTGCACCACCGGTCAGCGTGCCCGCTCCCGCGACGAGCACCACGAGCGCCACGAAGGGGATCGCCGGCAGCCCCGTGCCCTTCGTCGCGACGAGGAGTCCGAGCGCCACGGCGAGGGCGAGCAGGGTCCGGCGGCGGAGGTCGCCCGTGAGCAGCCGGGTCGCGAGCCACACCACCGTGCCACCGAGCAGGAGCACCGGGGCGTCGTTCGTCACCGACGCGCCGACGGACGCCAGCTGCGGCACGGCGAACAGGGCGAGGGCGCCGAACAGTGCCGCGCGCGGCGAGCGCGTCAGGCGGCGGACCGCTGCCCACGTCAGCAGCGCGAGCGGGGTCACGAGCGCGGCGTCGACGAGCCGGAGGGCGACGAGCGCGTGGTCCCAGCGCAGCGAGCCGTGGTGCAGGACCCGGAGCACGGCGGCGTCCGCCAGGTACGCCGTCGGGGGGTGCTGGGTCATCTGGTTCACCGTCCCGGAGTCCCCAGGGTGTTCCTGCAGCAGCGCGCTGACGGTCGACCAGGACGACGCATCCCCGGAGGCCTGCTCCTGCTGCGCGGCCCCGACGGCGTTCGACACGTGCAGGGTGCCCGGGTCGGGCCACCCGGAGCCGGTCGCAACGTGCAGGGCGGCGTCGAAGTGGGCCGGCTCGTCCGGTGCCTGGAACGCCGGGACGACGAGCGCCCAGAGGACGAGCCAGAGGCCGAACGCGGCGGTCAGCACCGCGGTCCGCAGGGCCTCCGCCCGGGTGACGAGGGGGTGCGGTGCGTGCTGCATCGCTCCGAGACTACTGGCCGGACGCCTCGGACCGGGTCGTCGCGGCGACGGTCGCGTCCTCGACGGTGTCGGCTCCGGCGCGCTCGTCCGGTCCGGTGCGTCCGACGCGCTCCGGGTGGTAGACCCACACCTTGTAGAGCCAGAAGCGGAACACGGTGCCGAGCAGCAGCCCGATGACGTTGCCGGAGACGTTGTCGGCCAGCGCCGACGTGAAGCCGAGGACGTAGTGGGAGACGGCGAGGCAGCCGAGCGAGATGACCATGCCGCCGAGGGACACGACGACGAACTCGACACCCTCGCGGGTGGCAACGGCCCGTCGCTGCTCGCGGAACGTCCAGTACCGGTTGCCCATCCAGTTGACGAAGATGGCGACCGTCGTGGAGACCACCTTCGCCCAGAACGGTCCCGAGTGCACGTCCTCCGGGTTCAGCAGGGTCGACCGCAGCACGTTGAACACCGTGGTGTCCACGACGAAGCCGACGGCACCGACGACGCCGAAGCGTGCCAGCTGGGCGATGAGGCGCCGCACGAGCCCTCCAGGATCCGTAGAGTTGTGACCGGTCGTGCAGAGCGCGACCCGAACAGCGATTGTAGACAACGCGTTCACACCATGCGGTGGGAACGCCGGAAGGATCACACAGCATGGCGTTGCGCGTCGGGGTCATCGGTGGGGGACAGCTGGCACGGATGATGGTGCCGGCCGCGGTCGAACTGGGGATCGACATCCGGGTGCTCGCCGAGGGGCCGGGCATGTCCGCAGGCATCGCCGCCACCGCCGAGGGCGACTACCACGACGCCGCCACGGTGCTCGAGTTCGCCCGGCAGGTCGACGTCGTGACCTTCGACCACGAGCACGTGCCGCAGGACGTCCTGCGCAGCCTGGTCGACGCGGGCGTGGCGGTCCACCCCGGTCCGGACGCGCTGGCCGTCGCCCAGGACAAGATCACCATGCGCCGCCGGCTGAGCGAACTCGGCTTGCCGGTGCCCGACTGGGCCGCCGTGCACGGTCCCGACGAACTCCGTGCCTTCCTCGCCGAGCACGGTGGCCGAGCCGTCGTCAAGACGCCGCGGGGCGGCTACGACGGCAAGGGCGTCCGGGTCGTCTCGGACGCTTCCGACGTCGACGACTGGTTCATCGCCGTGGCCGAGGCCGGCGGCGACCAGGCCCTCCTGGTCGAGGAGCTCGTCCCCTTCACCCGCGAGCTCGCGCAGTCCGTGGCACGCCGACCCTCCGGGCAGGTCGTCGCCTGGCCGCTCGTCGAGACCGTGCAGCGCGACGGGGTCTGCGCCGAGGTCATCGCACCCGCTCCGGACAGCGCCGGCCGGATCGCCGACCTGACCGAGTCGATCGCCGTCCGCATCGCCGAAGAACTCGGTGTGACCGGCGTGCTGGCCGTCGAGCTGTTCCAGACCGACGACGAACGCATCCTGATCAACGAGCTCGCGATGCGTCCGCACAACACCGGGCACTGGACCATCGACGGTGCCACCACGAGCCAGTTCGAGCAGCACCTGCGAGCGGTCCTCGACCTGCCGCTCGGAGCCACCGGCTCGTTCGCCCCGGCGTCCGTCATGGTGAACGTGCTCGGCGGACCCGCGGACGGCGACCTCGCCGCCCGGTACCCCGCAGCGCTCGAGGCCTTCCCCGAGGCGAAGTACCACTTCTACGGCAAGGCGCCCCGGCCCGGCCGGAAGATCGGGCACGTCACGGTGCTCGGTGACGACGTCGACGACGTCGTGTACCGCGCCCGCGCGGCCGCAGCGCACTTCGACGACTGAGGTCGCGTCACCGACGTGACCGGATGACGTCACTGGAGGCTCGTGGCGACGCCGCCACGGGCCTCCCGTAGCGTCCCGGGTGCGGGACGCACTTGTCGGCCGCTCTGCGGACACCCCCTCGGGTGGCACCCGGTCGGGAGGCTGGCGGGGGTCGGGACCGCGTGTTCCCCTGGAACGGTCCGTGCCCACCGTCCAGGGAGTCCCCATGCGCCGCCGTCCGCGCCGTGCCGCCGTCTGCGGCGCCGCCGTCGCCCTCGTCGCAGCCGTCGCCGGCCTGCTGCCGACCGCGTCCGCGTCCGCAGCGACCTCGGCCGCCACCATCCGCTCGGCCACGTCCGCGTCGCTCTACGGAGCCGGGCCGTACCGGTCGCCCACGAGCGAGGCCGCGAAGGCCCAGGCTGCCCTCGCCGCCACCGACCCGGCCGGAGCCGCTGCGGCGGGGACCATCGCCGGCCACCCCGTCGCCACCTGGCTCGGCGACTGGAGCCAGGGGACGCAGCTGACCAAGACGATCAGCACCGCCCTCACGGGGGCCGAGCAGTCCGGTACCACCCCCGTGTTCGTGCTCTACGCGATCCCGGACCGCGACTGCGGCGGGTACTCCGCCGGGGGCTTCGACGAGCGGTCCTACGACGCCTGGGTCGACCAGGTCACCGCGGCTCTCGCCGGGCACCGTGCAGCCGTCATCGTCGAACCGGACTCGCTCGCGATGCTCAGCAACGCCAAGTGCAGCACCGCGCTCGACGAGCAGCGCTACCGCATCCTGTCCCGCACCGTCGCCGGGCTGACCGCCGCAGGGGTCCCCGCCTACCTGGACGCCGGCAACTCGAACTGGGTGCAGCCGGCGCTGATGGCGTCGCGGCTGAACAGTGCGGGCGTGCAGCAGGCCCGCGGGTTCTTCACGAACGTCGCGAACTACTACCCGACCGCGCAGGAGCAGGCGTACGCGCAGAAGGTGTCCGCCGCGACCGGGGGCTCGCACTACGTGATCGACACCTCGCGCAACGGGCAGGGCTGGCGCGGAACCTGGTGCAACGGGCCGGGCGCCGGGCTCGGCACCTCGCCCCGGGTGGTGTCCGACGGCACGGCGCTCGACGCCCTGCTGTGGGTGAAGACCCCCGGCGCGAGCGACGGCACCTGCAACGGTGCCCCGGCTGCAGGCAAGTGGTTCTCTTCCTACGCGCAGGCGCTGGTCGCGAACGCCCGGCTCGGGGTGCCCACCGCCGACCTGGCCCCGCGCGGTGCGCTCGAGGCCGTCGTCGGTGCCGGCGGAGGAGTCCGCGTGCGCGGCTGGGCCTTCGACGAGGACGACCCGACGCAGCCGGTCCGGGTCCGGGCGACGGTGGACGGTGTCGCCGCCGGCGTGCTGAGCGCGGACCGCACCCGCCCGGACATCGACGCGGCGTACGGCGTCGGGGAGCCCCACGGGTTCGACACCGCGGTGCCGGCCGCCGAGGGCCTCCGCCGGGTCTGCGTCACCGCGGTGAACATCGGCGCGGGGTCCGACGCCGAGCTCGGGTGCGTGCAGGTGCGTGCCCTCCGGCACGACCCGTACGTCGGCCTCGAGTCGGTGACCGTCGCGGTCGGTGGCGTCGCCGTGACGGGCTGGGCGTTCGACGGGGACGCTCCGGACACGGCCAGCACGGTCGCGTTCACGGTCGACGGACGGGTCGTCGCGTCCCGGTCCGCCGGTCGGGCCCGGGCGGACGTCGACCGGACCTGGGGCGCCGGTCCCGCGCACGGGTTCGCCGAGATCGTGGCCTCGGGGGCGGGGAAGCACACCGTGTGCGCGATCGCCCGGAACATCGACGGCGGCGCGGACCGGACGGCGAGCCCGTGCCGGAGCGTCACGGTGCCCGTCGCGGCCCCGGTCGGCCGGAGCGAATCTGCGTCGTCCGGATCGGCTGGCCGCGTCAGCGTCCGGGGGTGGGCGTTCGACCGGGACGCCGTGCAGCGTCCGGTCACGGTCCGGGTGAGCGTCGGCGGCCGGGTCGTCGGCAGTCTCGTCGCCGATCGGCAGCGCAGCGACGTCGACCGTGTCCACGGCGGCGGCGAGCACCACGGGTTCACCGGGTCGGTGCCGGTCGCGTCCGGGAAGCGATCGGTGTGCCTCACCGCGGTCGGGATCGGGAAGGGCGGCGACACGTCGCTGGGCTGCGCGACGGTGCAGGTGCGCTGACCGCGACCGCGACCGCGACCACGACCACGACCGCGACCACGACCGCGACCACGAGGGCGAGCGGAGCGGTCGCCTGGGCGGGTGCGGCTGCGACCGTCCGGCGGGTGCGGGAGAATGGCGCCATGCCGCGTGATCTCGTCCGCCGGGCCGTCCGTCGGCTCCGCCGCGCCGTCGTCGGTGCGCCGCGTCCAGATGCCGAGCACGAGCGTCCGCCCGAGCAGCAGCAGGCGACGGCCACTCGGGCCGTGCCGCTGCCGGTCCTCGGGTACGTCGTCGCGGGCGGGGGCGGTGCACACCCCGCGTCCGCCCACGTCCGCGTCGTGCGCCGGGTGGAGCACCTGTCGGACGCCGGTGCCGCCGAGGTCCGACAGGTCGATCCCGTGGCCTTCGTCGCTGGCGCCGACACCACCGCGTACACCGCGGTCCTCGTGCAGCGCGACGTCCTGCCGCGCACCGTCGTGCAGCCCTTCCTCGAGACCGCGGCGCGGCGGGGGATCCGGGTGGTGGCCGAGGTCGACGACGACTTCTTCACGGTGTCCGGCCGGGCACGACTGGCCCGTGCCGAGTACGACCCGGACCGCCTGGCCTCCATCGACGCCCTGGTGCGCGGCGCCGACACCGTGATCGTGAGCACGCCGGAGCTCGCCGAGGTGGTGCGTCCGGTCGCCCGGCACGTCGTGGTCGTGCCGAACGCCCTCGACCCGGGGTTGTGGACCTCCGGCGCGACCGAGGACGACGACGAACGGCCGGCCGGCGAGCACCGCGTGCTGTACATGGGAACGCTCACCCACGCCGCCGACCTCGAACTGCTCCGGGACGTCTTCGCCGACCTGGCCACAGCCGACGGCACCCCGATCCGGCTCGAGGTCATCGGCGTCACCGAGGACGGCGACGCCGACTGGTTCCGCCGGATCGAGGTGCCCGACGGGCACTACCCGGCGTTCTCCCGCTGGCTCGTCGCCCACCGCGCGCGCTGGCGTGCGGGAGTCGCGCCGCTGCGGGACGAGGAGTTCAACCGCGCGAAGAGCGACCTGAAGTTCCTGGAGTACACGGCACTCGGGCTGCCGGCCGTGGTCTCCGACCGGCCGTCGTACGCCGTGGCCGAGCGGTACGGAGCGGTCGGGGTCCCCGACGACGTCGACGCCTGGCGGGTAGCCGTCCGCGGCGCGGTCGAGCGTGGGGCGCCCGACGAACGGGCCGAGCGGTGGGTCCGCGACGCGCGGACGATCGGCCGTGACGGTGACACCTGGCGGCGGGTGCTGCTCGGCTAGGCTCGGCGTGTGACCGACTCCGCAGCCCCAGCACAGCCGCTCGTCTCGATCATCATGGGGTCGGACTCCGACTGGCCGACCATGCGGGCCGCGGCCGACATCCTCGCCGAGCTCGGCATCCCGTTCGAGGCGGACGTGGTGTCCGCGCACCGCACGCCCGACAAGATGAACCGCTTCGCCAGGGGTGCCGCCCAGCGGGGCATCCGTGTCGTGATCGCCGGTGCCGGTGGGGCTGCCCACCTGCCCGGCATGGTGGCCTCGATGACGACGCTGCCCGTGATCGGCGTGCCCGTCCAGCTGGCACGGCTCGACGGACTCGACTCGCTCCTGTCGATCGTCCAGATGCCGGCCGGCATCCCGGTCGCGACGATGGCGATCAACGGCGCCGCGAACGCCGGGCTGCTCGCCGCGCGGATCATCGGGTCCTCCGAGCCCGGTGTCGCGGCGCGGCTCACGGAGTACGCCGAAGGACTCGAGCGCCTGGTCGAGGAGAAGGCCGCGCGCCTCCGCGACTCCCTCTGACGTCCGCTGCGCTCCCCGTACCGTTCGGCACCCCTCGTACTGGGGACGCCCTGGCGAAGTCAACCCCCCGCGCAGGATGGACAACGCAACTACCGTGGACCCCGGACGGCCGAGGGCCGGCCGTCCGGCACCCACGGGAACGGGTGCGAATCGTCATGTCAGGGAGTGACAGCTCATGCAGAATCGCGCGATCACGAGAGCCGCACTCTCCGTCGTGCTCCTGGGAGTCGTGCTGGTCGCCGGGCCGTTCGGTCAGGTGAGCGCCGCCTCAGCAGCGAACACCTCCGCGCCGGTCGGGAACATCGGCAAGTTCAAGCAGACGTTCCGCGAGGACTTCCGGACGACCGCGGCGGCCAAGGGGAAGTTCGCCGCGTCCTACGCGAAGTCGTGGCAGCCCTACCCCGACGGGACGGGCGGGATGTACTACTCGGGGACGCAGATCAGTGCGATCAACGGGAACATGGACGTCCGTCTCGACGGCAAGCGCGGGTCAGCCGGCACGTTCGGCTCGCCCACAGGCGCGTGGGGACACAAGGGCGGGAAGTTCACGGTGCGCGCCATGGCCGCCGGCGGCAACGGGAACGGTGCCGCCTTCATGCTGTGGCCGACGTCGGACAAGTGGTCGGACGGGGAGATCGACTACCCGGAGGCCAACTTCGAGTCCGCACCGATGCTGCACCACCACTCGATGACGCCCGGACGTGAAGCGACGGCGACCAGCCTGAGCACCGGGACGACGTGGCGCTCGTGGCACACCTACTCGATCGAGTGGATCCCCGGGAAGTCCGTGTCGTACTCGCTCGACGGGAAGGTCATCAAGACGGTCACCAGGGACGTCCCGACCACCGCGCACCGCTACATGTTCCAGGTGGGCAACTGGGGCGGGGTCGGCCACCTGTACATCGACTGGGTCACGACCTACTCGTACACGGGCTGACCGCCGGACGGGCAGCTGCACACCGTCAGAGGTCGGCGTGCAGCTGCCAGGTCTCGGCGGCGGAATCGCTCCAGTCGTACATGCGTGCGCGATCGGGGCCGGCGACGGCCAGCTGCCCGGCGAGCAGGGGGTCGTTGACCACCTGGTAGACGGCCTGCGCGAGCCGCTCCGGGTAGGACTCCTTCGGACCGATGGCGACGGTGACACCGGCGTCGGAGGCGACCTCGGACACGGCGGGGTCGTCCGAGTGCACGACCGGGGTGCCGAAGCTCATCGCCTCGATGACGGGCAGACCGAACCCCTCGGCCAGGCTCGGGAACACGAACACGGTGGCCCGGTCGTAGACCACGGCGAGGTCGGCGTCGTCGATCCGCCCGAGCACCTTCACCCGGTCACGCGAGAGACCGGCTCGTTCCGCCGTGCCGTACACGTCGACGTCGCCCCAACCGTCCGGGCCGGAGATGACGAGCGGGATGTCCGTCGGCGCGTCGGGGTGCGCCATCGCCTCGATCAGGGATCCCAGCGCCTTCCGTGGCTCGAGCGTGCCGACGGCCAGCACGTACCGCTCCGGCAGCCCGAGCCGCTCGGCGCGGAGATCGGCGTCGACGGGCAGCCGGAGCCGCCCGCTCGGCGCTCCGCCGATGACCCGGAGCCGGTCGTCGAACCGGTGGATCTCGTTGAGCGCACTCGCCACCGCGTGGGTCGGCACCACCACGGCGTCGGCGTGCTTCCACGCACGCTTGACCATCGCCTTGTGGAAGTGGACGCCGCGCGGCGTCAGGGTCTCGGGGTTGGTCCACGGGACCGTGTCGTGCACGGTGACGACGGTCTGCCGGCCCGGGTCCTGGAAACGGTCGTGCCGGACCAACGGGGCGAGCACGCTCGGGGCGTGCACCATGCCCTTCGCCAGGCTGCCGACGATCCCGCCCTGCCAGGCGAGGGAGAGCTCGCGGCGCGGGAGCGGCAGCCGGACGAGGTCGGCGAGCCCGGGCAGCAGGGTCCGGATGTGGGTGAGTTCGTCGCGGCCCACCGCCGAGACGACGCCGGACACCTCGCAGCCGGCGGGGGCGTGCTCGATGAGGTGGCGGGTGAGCTCTTCGGCGTACCGACCGATGCCCCCGGGGACCGGGGCGACGACCTGGTCCACGATGACGTGGAGCGTTGTCATGTGGTGCGCCTCCTCGTGGTGCTGCCGTGCGCGCGGCGCGGCCGAACGCCGACCCTATCAGTCGGCACGGGGCGCTCCCGGAGCGCCACCGCCCAGCGCGGCGGCGGCCGTCTTCCGGCGGTGGCGCGCCGCGAGCAGTGCGCCGACCCCGGCCAGCACGACGTCCCCGATGGTCATGAAGACCCGGCTGATGACGGCGAGGGCGAGCGGTGCCGATCCACCGGCCACGCTGCCGAGGAGCAGGACCAGGATGCCCTCGCGCGGCCCGATCCCCGCCGGGGCGATGACGACCACGAACCCCACGAGCCAGGCGACGGCGTACGCGCCGACGGCCACCGGGAAGAGCGTGGGCGAGTCGGCTCCGAAGACCCGCAGCACGAGGGTCGCCTGGACTCCGTACGCCAGCCACATGACGAGCGACCAGACGAGCGACATGACGGTGCCCGTCCACGTGAGGGTGGTGTCCTGGGCGGGGCGACGCAGGATCCGGAACGCGACGGCGATGAGGCGGCCGAGCACCGGCGGGGTCAGGCAGACGAGCCCCACCACGATCAGCGGGATGAGCCACCAGAACGTCGCGAACCCGGTGGAGGAGGCCAGCAGGACCGCGACGATCCCGACGACGGCCGCGGTGACCATGCTCACGAGCATCGACGCCAGTGCCGCGACGGCGCTGCCGGTGCGCTGCAGGCCGTGTGCGCGCCCGAGTTCGGCCTGGGCGGCGATGGACCAGACGCCGCCGGGGATGTACTTGCCGAGCTGCCCGACGAAGAAGATCGAGGACGCCGCGGCGAGGCGCACCCGGAACCCGCTCGCCGACATCATGGCCCGCCAGGAGAGCATGTTCGCCACGAGGGCGACGATCGTCGCGGCGACGCCGAGGACGATCGTGCCGGCGTCGAGCCGCACGAAGTCGCGACTGATGGCGTCCCACTGCCGCGCGATGCTCCAGACCAGGAACGCGAGGGCCACGACGGCCGCCACCCACTTGACGACGGTGAGCACACGGGCCCGCCGTCCGGTCGTCGGGACGGCGCCGATCGCGGCGTCGGCGGAGGTGTCGAGCGGGTCCGGGGACCCCGCGGCCGACCCCGTAGGCTGTTGTGCGTCCATCGACCGACAACTCTAAGGGAGCGCGCTGGATGCGACCCGATCCGGAACTCCGCCCGACCCTGCTCGTCGCTGCGTCGACCTTCCCCGCCGAGGCCGGCGACGGCACGCCCGGCTTCGTGCTCGACCTCGCGACGGCACTGTCGGACGAGTACCGCGTGGTGGTGGTCGCCCCGATGACGAAGGGTGCCCGCGCGCACCAGCGGATCGGGGACGTCGAGGTCCGTCGGTTCGGCTACTTCCCGTCGCGCTGGCGTGACCTGGCGGACGGCGCGATCGTCGACAATCTGCGGGCGAAGAAGTCCCGTTGGCTGCAGGTCCCGTTCTTCTTCGTGTCCATGGCCGCCGCGCTGGGCCGAGAGCGCCGCCGCTCGCAGCCCGACGTCGCGCTGCTGCACTGGATCATCCCGCAGGGAGCCGTCGGCCGCGTCGTGCTCGGCGACCTGCCCCGCGTCGTGACCACGCTGGGCGGCGACCTGTACGCGCTGCGCCACCCGGTCCTCCAGGCCGTCAAGCGGTCCGTCATCCGCAGCGCCGCATCGGTGACCTGCATGAGCACCGACATGGCGCGCGAACTCCGGAAGCTCGGCGCCCGTGACGACCAGGTGCACGTCGTCCCGATGGGTGTCGACCTCGATCCGATCACGCGTGCCGTCGAGCGCGAGACCCGGGTGCCCGGCCGGGTGCTCTTCGTCGGCCGTCTGGTCGAGAAGAAGGGCGCGACCGTCCTCCTCGACGCCCTCGACCGCATGGCCGAGCAGCCCACCGAGGTGGCCGTGGTCGGGGACGGTCCGCTGCGCGCCCAGCTGCAGGCCCGTGCCGGTTCGGCCGTGACGTTCCTCGGCGCGCAGGGGAAGGAAGCGCTCGCGTCCGAGTACGCGAAGGCGGCGATCGCGCTCTACCCGTCGGTGCCGGCCGCCAACGGCGACCGCGACGGCCTGCCGGTGGCGCTCCTCGAAGCCATGTCGGCCGGCTGCGCCATCGTCGCCTCGGCGGTCCCCGGCATCGTCGACGTCGTCGAGGACGGCGTGAACGGACTGCTCGTCGAACCCGGCGACGCCCGCGCGCTCGCGGCGGCGATCGACCGCCTGCTCGCCGATCCCGCGCTGGCCGAGCGGCTCGGCCGCGCCGCGGCCGACACCGCCGCGGCACACACCGTCGGCGCCGTCGGCGACCGGTACCGCACCCTGCTCACCGCCGCACGCGCCCGGTAGCCGGGAGCGTCCCCTCGACGAGGTGACGCGACCACAGGGCGGCCTGGAGGCGCGTGGCGGCGCCGTCACGCGCCTCCAGCCCGCAGAGTCGTTGCGTCCCGGTCCCGGGACCTGACGCCCGTCAGGCTGCGCGGCGGTCGTCGTCCGGGAGCCGTGCGTCGTCGGCGCGGGCGGGCGGGCCGCCGACGCGTCCGCGTCGCGCGGTGATCGTCCGAGCGACCCGTTTGGCCAGCCGGTGCGCCGGCAGCTCGACGAGCCGGGCGAAGAGCCCGGCGACCACGACGGCGACCGGGATCGCCACGAGCATCGTGAGCCACGGCACCGAGGTGGGCAGCAGGTAGGCGACCGACACCGTGATCGGCTCGTGCACCAGGTACAGGCTGAAGGAGAGCCGTCCGAGCGCCCGGGGGACCGGTCCGAGCATCACGCGTTCCGCCGGCAGCCACTTCCCGCACAGCAGGACGATGAGCCCGGCCGAGGCGACGACCACCATCGGGACGTGGATGCCGACCAGGGAGCGGGGGAGCCACCACTCGAACGTGATGCCGAGCACCGCCAGTCCGGCGAGGACCCAGCCCGGGCCACGCCGGATCTCGGGGATCCGCTCCCACCCGGCTGCCAGGGCGGACCCGAGCAGGAACATCGGCAGGTACATCAGCCAGTCCTCGCGGTACTGCCGGCCGAGTGCCGAGAGCAGGAGCGCCGCGATCGCGGTGAGCCACCACACCCGGTGCGTGGCCTTCGCGATGAGCACGAAGAGCGGCAGCAGGAGGGAGAACGCGACCTCCCACGTCAACGACCACAGCGGGCTGTTGAGTCGGGTCGGCGCGACCAGGGTGAGGTCGCCCAGCAGGCCGCCGGCGGTGAGCGGTTCGACGTGCCGGAGCAGCCAGCCCGAGGCCCCGGCTTCGGTGGTTCGAGGGACGAGCAGGAACAGGGCCAGCGCCAGGCCGACCGAGGCGATCACGGGGATGTAGAGCCGGAGCAGGCGGCTCGGGTAGTAGGCGATCCAGTCCTGTGCGCGGCGGAGTGCGGGGAGCGTCAGCACGAAACCACTCAGGACGAAGAAGACGAAGACCGCTTCGCCGCCGGCCCAGAACACGTGCAGGGGCGTGTCGACGAGCCAGGCGCGGTTCGCCGGGATCGGCTGGCCGTTGTTGCCGTCGGAGAGCGTCGGCACCACGAGGAGTCCGTGGTGGATCAGGACGACGGCGGCGGCGACGCCACGGAGTCCGTCCAACGACCCGATGCGGCCCGCGGGGCGATCACGCATGCGGCGATCCTACTGCTCGGCGGGTTTGGCCCCGATGGGTGCGCGACGGGCGCGGATGGCTTCGACGGTCGTCGCGACCCCCTGGGGGAACGGGACGAAGGTGCGGTCGCCGACCTGCGGCAGCACCTCGGACCGCATGCGGAGGTCGAGTCCCTGGAACGTGGCCGAGGGGTCGGCGCCCTCGCGGATGTCCAGGCGGCTGCCGATCGCCTGCTCGACCGCGTCGATGACGTCGGCGATCGTCGCCGGCTGACCGGAGGCCAGGATCTTCGTGACCGCGGCCGCAGGGGGACCCTGCTCGACGAGGTCGATGGTCCGGAGCACCATGTCGACGGCGTCGTCGATGTACAGGTAGTCGCGGGTGGTCGACATCGGCACGTAGATCGACGACGGCCGGCCTTCGAGGTGGGCGAGGGTGAGCTGCGAGACGAGCCCCTGCGGCTTGCCGAGGTTCGCGCCCGGGCCGTAGAGGTTCGAGATCCGCCCCACCACCAGGCGCGTGCCGGTCTCGGCGGCCCACGTCCGGAACTGGGCCTCGGCGGCGAGCTTCGCGTGGCCGTAGGGAGCCAGCGGGAGCGGTTCGGTGCCCTCGTCGAAGGGCGGTTCGACGCTGCCGGCGTAGACCGCTCCGGCCGACGACGCGAAGAAGAGCGTGCCGTCTCCGGACGGGTCGTCCCGGGTCGCGTCGAGGACCCGGGCGATCAGACGCTGCTCCTCGTCGAAGACGTCGGCTCCGGTGGCGACGACCCCCGTGCCCGCGCACCACAGCACACGCCAGCGGCCGGGCTGCGACCGCACCGAGCGGAAGGCGTCGACGAGTGCCTCGACGGCGGCGTCCTGGTCGTCCCACGGCACGCGGGCGGCGGTGGTCGCTGCGCCCGAACCGACGAGTGACCGGTGCACGGCACCGCCGAGGAACCCGCCGGCGCCGACCACCAGGGTGGACGGCTGGGTCATGCGCGGAAGATCCCGGCCTCGGTCGCCGCGTGCAACGCCTCGCGCCAGTCGCGCATCGGGGCGAGGCCCGCGCGCGACCAGGCGTCGTGGCCGAGCACGCTGTACGCCGGGCGGGGTGCCGGACGGACGAAGGCACCGCTGTCGGTCGGCAGGACGCGCTCCGGGTCGAGACCGTTCTCGGAGAAGATCGCCCGGGTGAAGTCGTACCACGAGCCCTGGCCGCTGTTCGTGCCGTGGTAGATGCCGGCGGGGGCCTCGGCGTCGAGGAGCTCGACGATGCGTGCGGCCAGGTCTCCGGTCCAGGTGGGCTGCCCGACCTGGTCGGTGACCACGCTCACGGTGTCGTGGGACGCCGCGAGCCGGAGCATGGTCGCGGCGAAGTTGGGTCCGTGTGCGCCGTAGATCCACGCCGTCCGGACGACGTACGAGGAGTCCGGCGCGATCGCGCGGACGCGGGCTTCACCGACGGCCTTGGACCGGCCGTAGGCGTTCAGGGGGTCCGTGGGGGCGTCCTCGGCGTAGGGAGCGGTGCCGTTGCCGTCGAAGACGTAGTCCGTCGAGATGGTCACGAGCTTGGCCCCGTGCCGCACCGCGGCCTCGGCGAGCAACGCCGGCCCGTCCGCGTTCACCGCGGTCGCGGTGTCCTCGTGGGTCTCCGCGTCGTCCACCTTCGTGTAGGCGGCCGAGTTGATCACGACGTCGTGCCCGGCGACCGCGGCGTCGACGGCCGCGGGGTCAGTGATGTCCAGCTCGGCACGGGAACGGGCGGTGACGTCGCGGCCGGCCAGGGCGTGCTGCAGGTCGTGGCCGAGCATGCCGGCGGCGCCGGTGATGAGGTACCGGGTCATGGTGTCGCTTCCGTGTCGGGGGTGGCGGTCGAGCAGGGGTCGGCCCAGGAGCACGCCGGTGTGCTCCTGGGCCGCGGCGGCTCAGGAGAGTGCGGCGCGTTCCTTGAGCGGCTCCCACCAGCTGCGGTTGTCGCGGTACCACTGCACGACGTCGGCGAGGCCCTGCTCGAACGGCACCTGCGGCTCGTAGCCGAGCTCGCTGCTGATCTTCGAGATGTCGACCGAGTAGCGCAGGTCGTGGCCGAGTCGGTCGGCGACGCGGTCGACGTACGACCAGTCCTTGCCGGTCGCGTCCAGGAGCAGCTGCGTCAGCTCCTTGTTGGTCAGCTCGGTGCCGCCGCCGATGTTGTAGATCTCGCCGGCGCGACCACGGGTCAGGACCATCGCGATGCCGCGGGTGTGGTCGTCGACGTGCAGCCAGTCACGGATGTTGTTGCCCTCGCCGTAGAGCGGGACGTGCAGGTCGTCGATGAGGTTCGTGACGAAGAGCGGGATGACCTTCTCGGGGAAGTGGTAGGGCCCGTAGTTGTTCGAGCAGCGGGTGATCGAGAGGTTCAGCCCGTGCGTGCGGTGGTAGCTGCGGGCGAGCAGGTCGCTGCCGGCCTTCGACGCCGAGTACGGCGAGTTCGGCTCGAGCGGGCGCTCCTCGTCCCACGACCCCTCGCTGATGGAGCCGTAGACCTCGTCCGTGGACACGTGGACGAAGCGCTCGGTGCCGTGGCGGAGCGCCGCGTCGAGCAGACGCTGGGTGCCGACGACGTTCGTCTCGACGAAGATGCCGGAGTCGCGGACCGACCGGTCGACGTGGGACTCGGCGGCGAAGTGCACGATCGCGTCGATGCCGGGGATCACCTCGTCGAGCTTCGCGGCGTCGCGGATGTCGCCCTGCACGAACGTGTACCGGGGGGAGTCCGAGACCGGGGCGAGGTTCTCGAGGTTGCCCGAGTAGGTCAGTGCGTCGTAGACGACGACCTCGGCGCCTTCGAGTCCGGGGTACGCGTCCTGCAGGGTGCGTCGGACGAAGTTCGAGCCGATGAAGCCGGCTCCGCCGGTGACGAGGATCTTCACGAGGTCTGGTTCCTTTTCGGAGTCGGTGTGGTTCTGGGATCGGTGTGCTCCGGTCGGCGGTGGCCGTCCGGTGGTGCGTCGGTCGTCGGCGTCCCGTTCAGGATCGCCGGCCGACCGTGGATCGGTTGACGATACCAGCCGGTCACAGCCCTGCCGCGTCGTCGCCACGCCTGCGGCGGCGCCGGACGAGCAGGGTGACGACGGTGCAGGCGAGGACGGCGAGGACGATGCTGCCGCCGGTCAGCAGGTACCCGGTCCGGGCGCCCGGCACCGCGTACCGCAGCTCCACCGTGTGCTCGCCGCCGGGGACCCACACGGCGGCGCCGGCGTCGTCGGCTGCGACGAGGTCGGTCGGTTCGCCGTCGACGGTCGCCGTCCAGCCGGCACGCTGGAGCGAGTCGGAGACGACCACCCAGCCGCTCCCGGTGGCGTCGACCTCGGCGACCGTGCTGTTCACGTCGCTGTCGCGCAGGGTGATCTCGGCGCTCGAGTCCGGGTCGGCCGTGTGCTCGGACGGCGCGCTCAGGACGACGGTCGAGTCCGGCAGCGACTGGTCGGCGAGTGCCCGGACGCGCGCCGGTCCGGTGCGTTCCACCACCTGGCCGGAGGCCCAGCGCACGCGGTCCAGGGCGTTGCCGCGCTCGTAGATCGTCGCATCGCCGGTGTGCACCACGCGGACGCCGTCGCCGGCGACCGGACGGGTGATGCTCATCACGGCGTCGCCGGCGTCGTCGGTGCCGATCGGCACGAGCTTGTCCTGCCCGGTCACGGTGATCCGGACGTGCCACGAGGTCGACGTCGGGATGGTGGAGCCCTGGAGTGCCACGTTCCGCGGGCCGCCGAGGCCCGGCACGTGGGTCGACGTCGAGGTGATCGTCTTGCCGGAGTCGTCGGCGACGATCGCCACGTCGAGGGTCATGCCCCCGGGCGTCAGGGTCGGGGCCGGCGGACCGGTGAAGGTGATGCCGTTCACCGGGCCGGTGTTGCTGGCCGAGTCCACCGAGGGGTTGTCCGCGGTCAGGTCGGACCACTTCGTCTGCGCTGCACCCGGCTCGGCGGTGCCGGCGAGCGGCCCCGACGGGTCGGCGACGAGGTACTTCGTGCTGAGCCGGTCGAGGATCCCCGACCGGGCGAGCGACGGCATGAGGTTCGGTTCGAACGTCAGGTAGGTGGCCGTCGGGTACGTGTCCGGGTCGACCGCCCGCATGAGGTCCTTCCACTCGCCCGTCTGGAACGCGTGTCCGGTGGTCTCGCGGATCCGGTAGTAGGAGGACGACCCCGGGAGCATGGCGCTGCCGGTGGCGGCGTAGCGGTCCTGCGCGGAGACGTGTTCCTGCAGGTAGTCGATGGCGGGGGTGGTCGGGTAGAACGTCGACGTGGGCGCGATCGGCCACCAGGGCTTCGTGGCCGTCACCGCGGGGACGACGACGAGCGCGACGACCCCGATGGCGGCGACGGTCGCCAGCACCCTCGACCGGAACACCCAGACGAGCACGACGAGCACGACGGTGACCGCGCCGAGGATGCCGACCGCCAGGATCTCGAGCTTGGTGCGGTGCACGTACTCTTCCGCGATCGGCGGGATCGCGAGCAGGGTCTGCATCCCCACGCCGACGGCGGTGAACAGCACGACGGCGACGGCCGCGATCCGACCGGCGCGCCGGAGGGGCCCGGCGGCGCGGAAGCGTGCCAGCTCGTCGCGGAGGTTCTCCGGCTGCACGAGGCGGCCGAAGCCCACCCCGGCCATGGCCGCGGCGAGGAACATCACGACGACGCGAGCGCGACCGATCGGGTTCGTGTCGAAGACCGGCAGCTCGCGGACGGCGGACAGGACGGGGCCGCCGAGGTAGACGATGACCACCGCGAGCGCCAGCATCGAGGCGACGATCGCGACGACGCCGCGGGTGCGACGTCGGGCCAGGTCGTGCCGTGCGCGGACGGCCGGCGTGGCGTCGTCGGGCAGGGCCGCGGCGGTGTGCGTCGCCGGGCGGATGAGGACCGCCACGGCGACGAGCACCACGGCCGCGATCCCCAGGTAGGAGTACTCCTCCACCGGGTTGCGGATGCCCCAGGCGGGGCCGGTGCTCTGCACGAACGAGATGTCGGGCACCCACGCGCTCACGAGCGGCGGGGTGCCGAGACCGTTCGGGCCGCTCTGCCCACGGCCGCTGAAGTCGACCAGGCTCGTGGCGTTGATGGCGAAGGGGACGAGCTGCCACGCGGACAGCAGCAGGCCGAACAGGATGCCGCCCACCGCGATCGCCCCGCTCACGACCACGGGGACCCACCGTCGGTGCGCGACGATCGTGCGGACGAGGAAGTACAGCCCACCGATGAAGAGGGCGTAGCCGACGATGGCCGGGAACCCGCCGAGCAGCATCGACGCGAGCGGCACGCCCACGGCGATGACGTCACGCGCGCGGAGCTCCACCGCGGCGCGGTCGATCGCCCAGAAGAGCAGGGGGATGCAGGCCGCGACCCGGGTCTGCGGCCAGTTCGACCACGCGACCATGAAGCCGGACGACGAGTAGACGAGGGCGGCGATCGCCCAGCCAGCGCGGGGGACACCCCAGCGGCGCAGCAGCAGGGACATGCCGACCGTGACGACGACGATCTCGAGGAGCTTCACCCAGCCCGGCGCGGCCGCCAGGGGGAGGATCCACCAGGGCAGCGCGAGCGGGGACCACGCGCCCGAGTCGGGCACGCCGCCGAGTTCCGCGCCGCCGGCGACGTAGGGGTTCCACGCGCCGAAGACGCCCTCGTGGGCGAGGCGGGTCAGGAGCGAGGTCTGCGGCGCGACGGTGTCGATCGTGTCGCTGTTCAGGATGTTGGTCGACGTCGCCGTCGACTGGAACAGCGAACCCCACGGGGTGTACCGACCGAGCAGGCCGGTGTTCAGGAAGGTGCCGTGTCCGATCAGTGCCGGTCCGATGGTCCAGACGACGAACGCTGCGAGCGCAGCCCAGGCCGCGATCTCCACCCAGCTGCCGGGTCGACGGACCCAGAGCGCGAAGCGTGTCCGCCGGTCGAGCACGGACGCTCCGCGCTCAGTCCCCATACCGCTGCAGCTTCTGCAGGTCGAGCTGTTCCTCGGCCAGGGTCCGGTTCAGGCGGGTCAGGTCCGCCACCACGCCGATCACGATGCTCAGCACCGCCGTGATCAACAGGACGACGCCGAGGATGATCGACTGCAGGTGGTTGCCGCCGGTGTGCATCGCCAGCAGCACCAGGTACCGGACGAGCGGCCAGGCCCCGAGCGCCCCGAGGATCGCCGCCACCCAGAGGAACAGCGCCATCGGCCGGTACATCAGGTAGACGCGGGCGATCGCCGAACCCGACTGGAACATGTGCTGCCAGATGTTCTTGAACAGCCGCGACTCGCGGGTCTTCGGGTTCGTCGTGATCGGCACCGAGGCGATGGCCAGGCGCTTGTAGCCGGCCTGCACGATGGTCTCCATGCAGTAGCTGAAGCGCGTGACGATGTTCAGGCGGATGAGCGAGTACTTCGAGTACGCGCGGAACCCGCTCGCGGCGTCGGGCAGGTCGAGCCCGGCGGCGCGGCTGGCGACCCACGAGCCGAAGCGCTGCATGAGCTTCTTGAAGCCGGAGAAGTGCTCGATGGTCCGCGTCTGCCGGTCGCCGATGACGATCTCGGCCTCTTTCCGGAGGATCGGTTGCACCAGTTCGGCGATCTGCGACTGCGGGTACTGGTTGTCACCGTCGGTGTTGACGACGATGTCCGCGCCGTGGAGCAGCGCGTAGTCGACGCCGTCCCGGAAGGAGCGGGCCAGCCCCATGTTCGTGGTGTGGTGCACGAAGTGCTTGACACCGTGCTCCTTGGCGACCTCGACGGTGCGGTCGGTGCTGCCGTCGTTGATCACCAGGATCTCGATCTCATCGATGCCGTCGATCTCCCGCGGGATGGAGTCGATGACGCTGGCGAGGGTGTTCTCCTCGTTGAGGCAGGGGATCTGGATGAAGAGCTTCACGGGTTCGCAGTGTCTCGTTTCATGGGGTCCGGCAGGTGCGCGAGGCCATGACAGCCTATGCGAACCCACGGACCGGCGCAGGTACGGCCTGCCGACGCGTCCCGGGGCGGGCGGCTTGGTAGGGTGCAGCCGTGCAGATCCGCGAACTGAAGATCCCCGGCGCGTGGGAGTTCACGCCCGTCCAGCACGGCGACGCACGAGGAGCATTCCTCGAGGCGTACCGCGCCGACGTCCTCGAAGAGACGGTCGGTCACCCGCTGGACCTCCGACAGGTGAACATGTCGATCTCCTCGGCCGGTGTGGCCAGGGGCATCCACTACGCCCTCGTCGCGCCGAGCCAGGCCAAGTACGTGACCGCGGTGCGCGGCGCCTTCATCGACTACATCGTCGACATCCGGGTCGGCTCGCCGACGTTCGGGCAGTGGGACTCCGTGCGCATCGACGACGTCGACCGTCGGGCCGTCTACCTGTCCGAGGGTCTCGGGCACGCCATCGTCGCGCTCGAGGACCAGTCCACGGTGAACTACCTCGTCAGCGCCCACTACGACCCGGAGCGCGAGAAGGGGATCACCATCCTCGACCCGACGGTCGGCCTCGAGCTGCCCGACGGACTCGGCGAGCCGGTCCTGTCCGAGAAGGACACCAGCGCGCCGACGCTCGAGGAAGCCGCCGCCGCGGGTCTGCTGCCCACCTACGAGGAGTGCGTGGCGTACACCGAGTCGCTCCGCACGACCAAGTAACGAACGAAGGAAGCACAGCGCGATGAAGGGCATCATCCTGGCCGGGGGTTCCGGCACCCGTCTCTGGCCGATCACCAAGGGCATCAGCAAGCAGCTCATGCCGATCTACGACAAGCCGATGGTCTACTACCCGCTGTCGACCCTCATGATGGCCGGCATCCGCGAGGTCCTCGTCATCACGACGCCGGAGTACAACGACCAGTTCCGTGCCCTGCTCGGCGACGGTTCGTCCCTCGGCATGGACATCCAGTACGCGGTCCAGCCGAGCCCGGACGGCCTCGCGCAGGCCTTCGTCATCGGCGAGGACTTCATCGGCGACGACAGCGTCGCGCTCGTCCTCGGCGACAACATCTTCCACGGCACGGGCCTCGGCACGAACCTGCGGAAGAACACCGAGGTCGCCGGCGCCACCATCTTCGCGTACCACGTGGCCGACCCGAAGGCGTACGGCGTCGTGGAGTTCGACGACGACTTCACCGCGGTGTCCATCGAGGAGAAGCCGACGGAGCCGAAGTCGAACTACGCCGTCCCCGGCCTGTACTTCTACGACAACAAGGTCATCGAGATCGCGAAGACGATCGAGCCGAGCGCCCGCGGGGAGCTCGAGATCTCGACCGTCAACGAGCGCTACCTCGAGGCGGGCGAGCTCGGCGTCCAGGTCCTCGACCGCGGGACGGCCTGGCTCGACACCGGCACGTTCGAGTCGATGATGCAGGCGTCCGAGTACGTCAAGGTCATCGAGGACCGTCAGGGCTTCAAGATCGGCTGCATCGAGGAGATCGCCTGGCGCAACGGCTGGATCGACGACGCGCAGCTCGCCGACCTGGCAGCACCGCTCGTCAAGGGCGGCTACGGCGTCTACCTGCAGCGACTGCTCGCCGTCTGACGTCGGCGCGGCCGGTCCTCGCATGGCACTCTTCCGTCGGCGTCGGCCTGACGCGGCGGTCTCCGGCCCGGAGGCCCGTCCCACGTCGGTGACACCGGCCCACCCCGAGCGGGTGGTCGGCTGGGACGGTGCCCTGCCGGCACTCGAGGTGTCGGTGACGGTGCTGCTGGTGAGCCGGTCCGACCGGTACGACGCGCTGCCGTCGATGGTCACCGCGGCTCGTCTGGCGTTCGGCCCCTCGGCGGACGTCCGCGCGGTCGGCTACGTCGCCGATGCGTCGCCGGTCGGCGAGCAGGCGCGGGGGATCCCCTGGGTCCGCTCGGCGCCGGTCGACGGCATCGGTTCGGCGATCAACGCCGGGGTCGCCGCCGGGGTCGGGCGTGTGCTCCTGGCGCTCGACTCGACGGTCCGGGTGACCGACCAGGACCTGCGTGTCCTCGCACAGGCCGGCGGCGACGGCGTGGCCCAGGCCCGCATCCGGATGCCCGACGGTTCGCAGCGGGACGGCGTGCGGCTGCTGCGCCCGGGAGTACTTCCCTGGTCCGACGACGGGTCGACGAGTCCGGTCCGCAGCCAGGCGGACGACCGCCAGGACTCCCCGCTCGCCGCGGTGCCGGTCTTCGCAGCGGACCAGCCGGCCGTCTCGGTGCCGGGCGCTTCCCTGGTGCCGGCACCGTGCCTCCCGGACGAGCGGATGACCCTGACCAGCTGGACCCGCGCGGTCGCCGACCGCGACGGCCGACCCGTGCGTGCGGTGTGGTCGCTGACCCGCTCGGCTGATTCCGGACGGACGGTCGACGCGGCGACGGTGGATGCGTTCTCGGTCTGGCGCGACCGGGCGCCGGACGGCGACGGAGCGGTCGCAGCCGGACCCCCGCTGCCCCCGTGGGGTGCGCGACCCGTCATCCCGGCGCCCCGATCGCGCTCCGACGACGACCGGTTGTCCTGGTCCGTCAAGATCGCCGCCCCGGCCGGGCCCGAGGGCGACGGGTGGGGCGACGTGCACTTCGCCACCGAGCTCGCGGGCGCGCTCGAGGGCCTCGGCCAGCGGGTCCGCGTCGACCGGCGGGACGCGCACGTCCGGGACGACGACGCCGCGGACGACATCACGCTCGTCATCCGCGGGCTGGACCGTGTGCCGCCGAACCCGGCGTCGGTGAACTTGCTGTGGGTGATCAGCCACCCCGACGACGTCTCGGACACCGAGCTCCGGTCGTTCGACGCGGCGTTCGCTGCGGGTCCGGTGTGGGCTGCGGAAGCCGCCGCACGTGCCGGTGTGCCGGTCGGGGCACTGCTGCAGGCGACCGACCCGGCGGTGTTCCACCCGGCCGCCCGGTCGGTCGCAGGCCAGGACGCGGGGCACGTGGTGTTCGTCGGGTCGACCCGTGGCGCGGCCCGGCCGGTGGTCGCCGACGCGGTCGCACTCGGCACCGACCTGCGTGTGCACGGCCCGGGGTGGGACGGCGTCGTGCCCTCCGCGATGCTCGGGGCCGTCGCGCTGTCACGGACCGAGGTCGCGACGGCGTACGCGTCCGCCCGCGTGGTCCTCAACGACCACTGGCCGGACATGGCGGCGGGCGGTTTCGTGTCGAACCGGGTCTTCGACGTGCTGGCGTCCGGTGGGGTCGTCGTCACGGACGAGGTCGCCGGCCTCGGGGACGTGCTCGACGTCCCGACGCTCGCCGTCGCCCGTTCGCGGGACGACGTGGCCGCCCTGCTCGACCCGACGCACGCGTGGCCGGCGGCTGCCGAGCGTGCTGCGGTCGCCGATCGGATCGCGGCGGAGCACTCCTTCGACGCCCGGGCCGCGGTGCTGCTCGCCGCCGCTCGCGCCGCATGCAGGCGTCTGCGCCCCGGCCCCTGACACCTGCCGCCGGCTCGCGCTACTTGCGCGTGACCCAGCGGGCTCGGAGCGACAGACCGGCGTGCAGCACGACACGGAGGGGCAACAGCCACCACGCCCGGTACTTCCGCGACAGGAACCGGTACGCGCTGCGGTGGTGCTCGATCTCCATCCGGCGACGGTTCGACGACGTCGAGTGCGCCCCGGTGTGGGTGACCACGGCGGTCGGCACGTACACGTTCGTGCGACCGGAGCGACCCACGCGCTGGCCCAGGTCGACGTCCTCGAAGTACATGAAGTACGACTCGTCGAACCCGTCGAGCTGCCGGAACAGATCGGTGCGGATGAGGAAGCACGCGCCGGACAGCCAGCCGGCCTCACGCTCGACGACCTGCGTCGTGGACCAGTACCGCTGGCTCCAGGGGTTTGCGGGCCAGAACCGCGAGAACGCCGCGTGGCCGAGTCCGGTCCGGAGCGACGGCAACTGGCGCGCGGACGGGTACGTCTCGCCCTGCTCGTCCAGGATCCGCGGCCCGAACGACCCGCCCGTCGGCAGCCGGTCGGCGGCGCGCACGAGTTCGTCGATCGATCCCGGTGCGAGGACGACGTCGGGGTTCGTGACGAGCAGGAACTCGGGGCGGACGTCGGGCAGCACGTCGTCGAGGGCGCTCAGCGCGGCGTCGATGCCCCCGCCGTAGCCGCGGTTGCCCCCGGAGGACACCACGACGGCGCCGTAGGACTCGCCGATCGCCCGCAGTGCGTCGATGTCGGTCGAGCCGTTGTCCGCGATCACGACGGCGACCGGTTCGGACGACGCAGCGGCGACGCTCGCCAGGAACGGTCGGATGGTCTCGCCGGTGTTGTAGGTGACCGTGAGCACCGCGACCCGGATCACCGTGCACCCCCGGCGACGGCGGCGTACGCGTCGACGTGCACGCCCGCGGTGGCCTGCCAGGTGAAGACGTCGGCACGCGCCAGCGCGGCCGCCCGGTGCGACGCCACGAGTGCGGGATCGTCGAGCAGCGCGGCCATCGCCTCGGCCAGTGCGTCAGCGGACGGCTCGGTGTACACCGCTGCGTCGCCGCCGACCTCGGGCAGCGACAACCGCCGGGTGGTCAGGACGCAGGCGCCTGCGGCCATCGCCTCGACCACCGGCAGGCCGAAGCCCTCGCCGAGCGACGGGTAGACGACGAACTCCGCCCCACCGAGGTAGCCGGACAGGTCCTCGAGGGGCAGGTAGCCGGCCTCGATCACGTGGTCGTCGGGCTGCAGGACGTCGAGCCGTGCGATCGCGGACTCGTCCCATCCGCGTGCCCCGGAGAGCACCAGCCACGGGGTGTCCGAACCGGCGGCCGCTCGCGACGCCCGAACGGTGGCGTAGGCGTCGAGCAGGGCCGTGATGTTCTTGCGGGGCTCGATCGTGCCGAGGAACGCGATCCAGGGTGCGCCCTCGGGCAGTGTCGCCGCGATCCGGGCGTCCTCGACCTCGGCGATCGACGGCTCGTGGAACACGGCACGGTCGACGCCGAGCGGTGCGACCCGGACGTCGGCGCGGATCCCGCTGACGACCCGTGCGGCCTCGGTCGCGGTGGCCGCACTCGGCACGATGACGACCGGGCGGCTGCGCAGCGATCGACGGCTCCACCAGGTGAAGAACGTGCGCTTCAGGCGGGAGTGCCACTCGGGGTTCGAGAAGAACGTGGCGTCGTGCAGGGTGACGACGGAGCCGCCGCGCCAGCCGAACGGGAACGTGTAGTGCGGGGAGTGCAGCACCCGCGCGCCGATCCTGCGGCCGAGTGCCGGCAGGCCGGTCTGCTCCCACAGGAACCGCAGCGGGACGGAGTCCGTCCACGCCGGCGCGGTGTGCACGGTGGCGTGCGGCGCCACGGCGCGGAAGTGCTCGGCGTGCACGGGTCGGACGACCAGGTGGACGTCGAGCGCCGGGTCGGTCAGGTGTGACACGACGCCCTCGACGTACCGGCCCACACCGCCGAGTTCGCGCGGTACCGCGGTCCCGTCGACGAGGACGGGGAGCTGCGGCACGCGTGGGTCCTTCCGAACGGGGGCGCGACGGTCGGGTCCGTCGGCGGGGGAGTGACCAGGATAGCCCTCCGCGCTCATGCGCCCGGGTCCACGCTGCGACGAGGGACGGACGCGCGCCGCGACTCGCGGAGCCGCCGCGCGAGGTGCGACGGGAGTGCCCCGACGACGTCCGCGAACGCTGCCAGGACGAGCCGGGCCTCCCGACGGGTGGATGCGGAGCGCAACCCGCGCAGGCCGCGGAAGAGGGTCCGGGCGCTCGCGCGCAGGACGGTCGGCCACGGTGCGTGCCAGAGCGCGACGACCATCCGGTTCCTCGCGTTCCGGAAGAGGAACAGGTCGCTCTGCACGCCGGACGACGCCGAGTGGTCGTGTTCCACGACCGCGCCGGCGGCGTGCTCGACGCGCCACCCGCGTCGGCGGAGCCGCCAGGCGAGCTCGGTGTCCTCGTAGTACATGAACAGGGACTCGTCGAGCAGGCCGACGTCGTCGAGGGCGCTCCGCCGCAGGGCGGAGGCCCCGCCGGAGAACCCGAAGACGTCGACGTCCGCGGCCCGGTCGACGGGCGCGAACCAGTCTCGGTCCATGCCGTTCCCGTCGCGGTCGACGCGCACGCCGGTCGAGTTGAGCCGCACCTCGCCGTCCGCCGACGGCGTCCAGGGACGGCCGTCGTGGTCGCGCAGGACGCGCTGGTCGGGTGCGGGCGTCACGCCGATCGGGAGGCCCGTCCAGCGTCCGGCGAGCACGATGCGGCCCGTCACCGCCGCGACCTCCGGCCCCGCCTGCGCCAGGTGGTCGCGGAGCGCCGCGACGAAGCCGGGCGCGGGCACCGCGTCGTTGTTCAGGAGCACGACGACGTCGGCGTCGGTGTGCCGGATACCGGTGTTCGCGCCGGCTGCGAACCCTCCGTTGTCGTCCCGCGCGATCACGACGGCGTCCGGAAGATCGCGCCGGAGCACGGCGACGGAGTCGTCGGTCGATCCGTTGTCGACGACGATCACGTCGTCGGCGGCGCCCTCGGCGAGCACGGCGCGGACGGCCGCGGTGGTCAGGTCGGCGCGGTTCCAGTTGACGACGACGACCGCGGTGCTGGTCACGCCGTCGGGGATCGTCAGCCCAGCTCCTCGATGGAGGGCTTCGCGTAGACGCTGCCGACGGCGTCGCCGAACGACGGCACCTCGAACGAGTCGCACTCGGGCAGGTCGTGCAGGTGCCGACCGGCGGAGTCCATCATCGACACGTTGATGAAGTACTTGCCGGTGCCGAAGTTCGTGTCAGCGATCCGGAGGCGGAGCTTCTTGCGGCCGTGCAGCGGGTCGAGGTGGATGCCCATGATGCCGGTGGTGGTGCCGTACACCACCTGTCCGGCCGTGTTGTTGATCTGGACCGCGGCCTCCCAGTCCTCGACGCCGTCCAGGTGCTCGAACTCCATGTCGACCAGCAGGTCGTCGCCCGGCGTGACGCCGTCGCGCTGGCCCTTGCCGTCGGCGTGCACCGAGGCCCCGACGACCGTGCCGCGGCCGACCGCCACGTCGGCGCTGAGCTCACCGGCGCGACGCTCCTCGAGGACGTCGCGGAACAGGCTGACCGCACCGATCGGGTCCCCGTCGTGCAGGACCTTGCCCTTGTTCAGGAGCACGACGCGGTCGCACATCTCCTGCACCTGGCTGAGGGAGTGCGTGACGATGATGATCGTCTTGCCCTGCTCCTGGAACGAGCGGATGCGGTCGAGGCACTTGCGCTGGAACGCCTCGTCACCGACGGCCAGCACCTCGTCGACCAGCAGGACGTCGGGGTCGGTGTGCACGGCGACCGCGAAGGCGAGTCGCACGTACATGCCGGATGAGTAGAACTTCACCTGGGTGTCGATGAAGTCGCCGATGCCGGAGAACGCGAGGATGTCGTCGAAGCGTTCCTCGGTCTCCTTGCGCGTCAGGCCGAGCAGGCTCGCGTTGAGGAAGACGTTCTCGCGGCCGGACAGGTCCGGGTGGAACCCGGCGCCGAGCTCGAGCAGGGCCGCCAGGCGTCCGCGGCGCGCGACCGTGCCGGACGTCGGCTGGATGATCCCGCCGATGGCCTTCAGCAGGGTCGACTTGCCGGAACCGTTCTGCCCGATGAGCCCGACGGTGGTGCCGGCCTGGATCGAGACGGTGACGTCGTCGAGCGCCCAGAAGTCCTGCCGGTGCTTCCGTCCGGCACGGCCCAGGGTGACGATCCGCTCGCGGATGGTGTTGTCCTTGCGGACGACGAACCGCTTGCGGACGTGGTCGATGACGATGACGTCCGGGCGGTCGGTGTGGGCGCCGGAGGTCGCCGGGGCGACGGGGGTGCTGATGGCCATGGTCTAGAGCTCCTGCGCGAAGTTGCCCTGCAGCCGGGAGAACACCCGCTGCGCCCCGAGCAGGCAGAAGAGCCCGATCACGAGGGCGATGCCGAGGCGCATCATCAGGTGCGGCGGGTAGTCGACGGGGGTCGGGTGGATCCAGATCGCGTTCTGCAGACCCAGCACCGACAGGGTGAGCGGGTTGTTCGTGTAGACCGCCAGCAGCCACTGCACCTTCAGCTCGGCGACGACCATCGAGTACGAGTAGACGATCGGCGACGCCCAGAGCAGCACCATGAGGCCGACGTCGATCACGAACTGCACGTCGCGCAGGTACACGTTGAGCGCGGACAGCACGAGGCCGATCGCCGCGCCGTAGACCAGGATCACCAGGAGCGACGGGATGAGGTAGATCAACCCCTCGTGCCAGGGGAAGACCCCGAGCACGACGGTCGCGGCGATGAGGATCGCGAACTGGATCAGGAAGTTGACCAGGGCGGCGCCCACGCTCGCGAGGGGGAAGACCTCGCGCGGCACGTAGACCTTCTTGATCAGACCGCTGTTGCCGACGATCGACCCGGTGGAGCCGGCGACGATCTCGCTGAACAGCGTGTAGGCGGTCAGGCCCGTGAACACGTAGATCGCGAAGTTGTCGATCGCCCGTGACGAGCCGAGGATCTTGCCCATCACGAAGTAGTAGATCATCAGCTGGGTCAGCGGACGCACCAGCGTCCACACGAACCCGAGTGCCGAGTCCTTGTACCGCGCCTTCAGGTCGCGGCGGATGAGCATCCCGAGCATCTCGCGCTGACGGAAGACGTCGCGCAGTTCTCTCCAGGTGCCCTTGAAGGCGCTCGTCGGAGCGCCGATCACGACGAGGGGCTCGTTCGCGAGCGCCGTCATGCGGGCTTGGTCGACCATACGTCTCTTCGTTCGTGGGGGCAGGACCGGAACAGCATACTCATTGCACCGCGGGGGAACGCCGCGCGCCCCGTGCGCGGTATCCCTGGCGACTCCGCCCCCGAGCGGGGGGCAAAGTGCGCGAGAGCAACTCTCAACCTTCACTTTGGGGTTACCGTTGATGCAACCCGGACCCTTGTCAACAACCACAGGACGGCCCGAAAGCATGCAGCTTGCTCCACGGTCGATCGCTGCGCTCGCGGTGGTCGGTGCTCTCAGTCTCTTCGCGGCGGGGTGTTCCTCCGGCGACGACCCCCGACCCTCGCCCAGCGCGACGCGGACGGCCAGCGCGACCCCGACGACGTCGCCGAGTGCGACCCCCTCGACGCCCTCGACGCCCGAGTCGACCCAGCCGACCGCGGAGCCGTCCGACGACGACGTCCCGACGGCCTTCCCGGGCAGCGGCGAGACCCCGCAGCCCGACGTCGACCCCGGTGACTTCCCGGCGACGGCGGTCGTCACGTTCTCCGGCTGGGACGCCGGCAGCAAGACGCTCCAGGCGGGCGGTCTGGTGTCCGGCACCACCGACGCCTCGGGGACCTGCACCTTCCAGGCGAAGAAGGGCGGCGTCACCCGCAGCGCGACGAGCACGGCCCAGGCCAGCGCCTCGTCCGTGAACTGCGCGCAGGCGTCGTTCCCCGCGAGCCAGGTGTCGACCGGCACGTGGTCCATCACCCTGCAGTACTCGGTCGGGTCGAAGTCGACCACGTCCGAGCCGATGACGGCGGAGGTGCCGTGATGCGTTCCATCCTCGACCGTGGCGGTCGCCGTCGACCCCTGCGTGCGGTGCTCGGCATGACCGCCGCCCTGGCGATCGCGGTGAGCGGCCTGACCATCGGCACGATCGTGTCCGAGCAGACGACGACCGAACCGGCCTCGGCCGCGGTCCCCGCGAACTTCGACCCGGGCAACATCATCAGCGACGCCAACTTCTACGACGGCGACGCGATGAGCGGATCGGCCGTCCAGTCGTTCCTCAACAGCGTCGCACCGAACTGCAAGCGCGCCTCGGGCGGCCCGGCCTGCCTGAAGGACTTCACGCAGAACATGAGCGCCATCGGGGTCGTCCCGAACCGGTGCTCGGCGATCCCCGGCGGCAACAAGTCCGCAGCCACGGTCATCGCCCAGGTGGGTGCCGCGTGCGGGATCAGCCAGAAGGTGCTGCTGGTCCTGCTGCAGAAGGAGCAGGGCATCGTCGCGACGAACTCGCCGACGAGCTACATGTACCTGCACGCCACCGGCTTCGCCTGCCCGGACACCGCCCCGTGCGACCCGGCGTACTACGGCTTCGGCCAGCAGGTCTACGCCGCGGCACTGCAGTTCAAGCGCTACCAGGCGTCGCCGACGTCGTGGGCGTACCAGGCGGGTCGCAACAACTCGATCCTCTACAACCCGAACGCGGCGTGCGGGCGCAAGACGGTCTACATCAAGAACCAGGCGACCGCGGGCCTGTACATCTACACCCCGTACACGCCGAACACGGCGGCGATGTCGAACCTCTACGGCACCGGTGACTCCTGCTCGGCCTACGGCAACCGCAACTTCTGGCGGATGTACACCGACTGGTTCGGATCGCCCACGGGCGGGTCCTCGCCGATCGGGCACGTCGACTCGCAGTCCGGCAACGTGGGCGGCACCATCGCCGTGCGCGGCTGGACGGCCGACCCGGACACCACCGCCTCGATCAAGGCGCAGTTCTACGTCGACGGCGTCGGCAAGGCGTCGGTGATGGCCGACGCGAACCGCACCGACCTGGCCTCGCGCCTCGGCTCGGGCAACACCGCACACGGCTTCCAGACGACGCTCACGGGCATCACGCCGGGCAAGCACACCGTCTGCGTCTTCGGCATCAACGTCGGCGCGGGCGCGAACACGCTGCTCAACTGCGGTGACGTCACCGTGCCGGCAGCGGCCCCGGTGGGCAGCCTCGAGACCGTCACCGGCGGCACCGGCACGATCGCGGTGAGCGGGTGGGCGCTCGACCGGGACTCGTCCGCCGCGACCGCCTACAAGGTGCAGGTCGACGGTGTCGGCGCGATCTCGGCGACCGCCGACGTCCAGCGGACCGACATCGCCGCGAAGTACCCGGGTGCCAGCAGCACTGTCGGTTTCTCCAGGACGATCCAGAACGTCGCGGCGGGATCGCGGACGGTGTCGCTCTGGACCCAGGACAAGCCGGGCGCGACCTGGGTGCGCGTGGCGCAGAAGGCCGTCACCGTCACGGCGTCGACGGGGACCTCCGGCGCCGTGAAGGGCTCGTTCGAGTCGGCCACCGGCGGCATCGGTTCGGTCGCGCTGAAGGGCTGGGCGATCGACCCGGACACGTACGCGTCGGTGCGGTACAAGATCCACGTCGACGGTGCCGGAGCGGCGGCCGGCAGCGCGAGCGCTGCCCGCAGCGACGTCGCGAAGTCCTACCCGAAGTGGGGATCGTCGCACGGCCTGGCGACCACGCTCACCGGCCTCACCCCCGGCAAGCACACGGTCACCCTCTGGTGGCAGGACCTGCCGAGCGGCACCTACGTCAGCGCCGGGACGAAGACCGTCACGGTCGCGGCCCCGCCGTCGACCGGCACCACGGGCAAGACCGGCGCCGTCACCGGCTCGTTCGAGCAGGCCACCGCCGGTCCGAACACCGTGGCCCTGAAGGGCTGGGCGATCGATCCGGACCGCTACGACCCGGTCAAGTACAAGATCCACCTCGACGGCGTCGGTGCCGCCGCGGGCAGCGCGAACGCGGTCCGTGCGGACATCGCCGCCGCCAAGCCCGGGTGGGGTGACGACCTCGGGCTCGCGGTCACCCTCACCGGCGTCAAGGCGGGCACCCACACGGTGACGGTCTGGTACCAGGACCTGCCCGGCGGGAACTACGTCAGCTTCGGCACGAAGTCCGTGACCGTGCAGGACGCCGTCCCCGCACCCACCGGCAAGACCGGAGCCGTGTACGGCGCCTACGACGCCGCGACGGGCGGCCGGGGGACCGTCGCCGTCAAGGGCTGGGCGATCGACCCGGACACGTTCGCCCCGGTGAGGTACAAGATCCACCTCGACGGTGTCGGCGCGGCCTCCGGCACGGCGAACGCGGTCCGGACCGACGTGGAGCGGGCACACCCGGGATGGGGTTCCGACGTCGGTCTGGCGACGACGCTCAGCGGCGTCAAGCCGGGCAAGCACACCGTGCGCATCTGGTACCAGGAGCTGCCGGGCGGGGCCTACAAGGACTTCGGCACCAAGACGGTGACGGTCTCGTAGCGGGTCCGGGACGACGGAACGGGAGGCTCCCCACCGGGCACGGCCCGTCCGCCGCTGGCGCGTCGGCCCAGAACCGGCCGGCGTCGGCCCAGGTGCCAGCTGCCAGCTGGCACCGCGCCTCCCGTTCCGTCGTCGTCACGTCCGCGGCGCACGCAGCCGCGGCAGCGGTGTCAGCCGCGGCGCCGGAGGGCTCGTGCCACGCCGCCGAGCCGGTCGAGGGCACGGAACTCGGCGGAGTGGGTGAGGGCGTCGTACCGGGTGGCGATCGCGTCACGCTCGGCCTCGGCGTGCCGTCGCGCGGCCTCGGCGTCCTGTCGGGCCCGGTCCAGGACCGCGACCGCCTCCTCGGACACGATGAGCCGGCGGTTGATGTCGTCGACCCCGGCGCGGTGCACGTCGCGCTCCTGCTCGGTCGCGCGCAGGACCTCGCGCTGCAGCGCCGCCCACCGCAGCAGCGGGTGCCGCGCGCCCGAGCGGGTCGCTGCGCGCTCCAGCGCGGCGTCGAGCGACGGCGCGACCTGTTCGGCTCGTCGGGCGTACGAGTGGCGTTCCACGACCACGTTCCGGAGCCGTTCGGCGCGTTCGTCGCGCTCGTCGGCAGGCATCGCGATCGCGCGCTCGAGCGAGGCGGCATCGGTGAAGACCGGGACGTCGGTCAGGCCGAGCTCGTCGAGACCGAGCGCGCAGTTCGTCACCGGCAGCGCGCCGCACGCGAGCGACTCGTACAGCCGTGAGTTGAGGGTGCCGAACTCGGCGGCCGGCGCGATGACGTCGTCGACGACGAACGCGGCGGCCCGGTAGACCTCGGGCAGGGCGAAGTACGACACCGCCGGCCGGAGCTCCACGCCCGGGGCGGCATCGACGTGCTCCACGTTGGCGGCGAACCAGACGACGGGCTCGGCCGGCGCCACCTGCTGCAGCACGTCCTGCACGCCGCGCCTGGCACCCCAGAAGTTGACGGTGGTGACCGTGCGTCCGGTCCGCGGGCCGGGCGTCCCGTCCACGTCGGGCCGGAACAGGTCGAGGTCGACGCCGATCGGGACCACCTCGACGGGGACGTCGACCACCTCGGACAGGGCGTCGCGGGCGATCGAGGACGACGCCCACACGGCGTCGAACTCGGCGAGGGAGGGCGACGATGCCCACTGTGCCGTCCAGTTGCGCACCCACGCCACCGTGGCGGTCCGGGACGGCACGAGTCCGGGGACGAACGACTCGATCATGCTGACGAGCACGGTGGTGTCGTCGGGGACGTCCTCGGTCCAGCGGCGGATCGGCCACAGGTCCACGCCCCAGCCGTGGGCACGCAGCGCCCGGGCGAGACCGAGCGCGACGAACAGGTCGCCCTTGCCCTCGGTGGTGTCGTCCGTCGACACCGCGAAGCGGATCGTCCCCCTGCTGCCCGTCGCGTGGTCGCCACGAGCGATCGCGTCGTACTCGGCGGCGAGCGGGGACGGGGCGGGGGCCGTGGGGATCGAGTGGTGCGTCACGGTGCCCATTGTGCCCGACCCGGGCACGACCTCCGCCGAGCGCCGTGCTGCGCCTTGTAGGGTGTTGTCGGCCGTCGGGCATCCTCGACGGCCGGATCACCGACCCGTGCCGCGCCCGCGGCTGCAGCTGGAGGAACTCGCCGTGACAGAGCGCAAGCCAGGAGTCGTGTCCGTCGTTCTCGTGAACTACAAGGGCACGGACGACACACTGACGAGCATCGCCGAGCTCCGCAAGCAGGACTGGCCGCAGGACCGGCTCGAGGTCATCGTCGTGGACAACGGCTCCGGCCCCGAGCACGTCGGACGGCTCAAGGCCTCCGACCTCGACTTCACGTTCGTCGACTCCGGTGCCAACCTCGGGTTCACGGGCGGCTGCAACCTCGGCGTCGAGCACTCCTCCGGCGAGATCGTGGCGTTCCTGAACAACGACGCCCGTCCGGACACCGGCTGGGTGCGCGAGGCGATGGCGACCTTCGCCGCCGGCGCGGACATCGGTGCCGTGGCGTCGAAGGTCCTCGACTGGGAAGGCGTCAACGTCGACTTCACCGAGGCCGCGATGACCTGGTACGGCATGGGCTACAAGCCCTTCGCCGGGTCGCCGGACACCGGCCGCTGGGAATCCGAGACCGACGTGCTGTTCGGTACGGGTGCGGCGATGTTCATCCGTGCGGAGCTGTTCGAGCAGCTCGGCGGGTTCGACGACCGCTACTTCATGTTCTACGAGGACGTCGACCTGGGATGGCGCCTCAACCTGCTCGGGTGGCGCTTCCGCTACCAGCCGAAGTCGGTCGCGTTCCACAAGCACCACGCGTCGATGAACAAGTTCGGCGACTTCCGCGAGACGTACCTGCTCGAGCGGAACGCGCTCTTCACCCTGTACAAGAACCTCGGTGACGAGCAGCTCGCGGCGGCACTGCCGGGATCGCTCGCGCTGGCCGTCCGCCGGGCCGTCGGCCGCGGTGAACTCGACTCCACCGAGCTCGACCTCCGCAACCCGGGCGACGACAGCGTCCCGACCATCCCGGTGCCGAAGACGAGCATGGCGGGCATCTACGGCGTCGACCAGTTCGTCGAGCAGCTGCCCTCGATGACCGAGTCGCGCCGCGCGATCCAGGCGAGCCGTGTCCGCAGTGACCGCGAGCTCCTGCGCCTGTTCGGCAACCGTGACGAGCCCGCGTACCCGATCGAGAACTACCTGGCCGGCTACGACAAGATCGTGCACTCGCTCGGCGTGCTCGAGGTCGGGACCCGTCGTCGCGTCCTCATCATCACCGGCGACTCGATCGGCGAGAAGATGGCCGGACCGGCGATCCGCGCCACCCAGATGGCGAAGCAGCTCGCGAACGAGCACGACGTGCGTGTGATCAGCCTCACGCGCTCGTCGCAGATCGACCCGTCGTACGACGTCGTCACCGTGCCGCACCGTCACCCGCGGCAGATGGTCGAGCACGAGGCGTGGGCGGACGTCATCATCGTCCAGGGCCACGCGCTCCGGCTGTTCCCGGTGCTCGAGTCCACGCGCAAGATCCTCGTCGTCGACGTCTACGACCCGTTGCACCTCGAGCAGCTCGAGCAGGGCCGCAGCGACGACGTCGACCAGTGGAACCGTCAGATCCTCGACGCCTCGGACACGCTGAACCACCAGCTCGAGCTCGGCGACTACTTCATCTGCGCCTCGGAACGGCAGCGGATGTTCTGGCTCGGCCAGCTCGCCGGGTCCGGGCGGGTGAACGCCCGGACGTACTCCCGCGATCCCGACCTGCGCTCGCTCATCGGCGTCGTGCCGTTCGGCCTCTCCTCGACGCCGCCCGTGCACGACCAGCAGCGGGTCAAGGGCGTGGTGCCGGGCATCGGCAAGACCGACAAGCTCGTCGTGTGGGGTGGCGGGATCTACGACTGGTTCGACCCGATCACGCTCGTGCGCTCGATCGGCCGGCTCGCCGAGCGGAAGCCGAACGTCAAGCTGTTCTTCATGGGCGTGCAGCACCCGAACCCGGACGTGCCCGAGATGGACATCGTCGCCAAGGTGCGTGCCGAGGCCGACGCCCTCGGACTCACGGGCACGAACGTCTTCTTCAACGACGCCTGGATCCCGTACGAGGAGCGCGGTGCGTACCTGCTCGAGGCCGACGCCGGTGTCTCGACGCACTACGAGCACCTCGAGACGACGTTCTCGTTCCGCACCCGGATCCTCGACTACCTGTGGGCCCGTCTGCCGATCGTGACGACCGCCGGCGACTCCTTCGGTGACCTGGTCGCTGCCGAGAAGCTCGGGATCGCCGTGCACGAGCAGGACATCGACGGCCTCGCCGACGCGCTGGAGACCGCGCTCTTCGACAAGAAGGCCCGCGCCGAGTTCATCGGCAACGTCGACCGCATCCGCGAGCAGTTCACGTGGGAGAACGTCCTCGCACCGCTCGTCGAGTTCTGCCGGAACCCCGTCCGCGCGGCGGACAAGTCGGTGCGCGACACCGTCTCGGCCGTCGAACCGCACCAGATGCGCGTGCGCGTGCCCGAGCGCAAGCCGCTGTCGGGCGTCCGCTACGACGTCGGCCGTGCTGTGCACTACTTCCGCACCGAGGGTCCGCGCAGCGTCGCGGGCAAGATCAAGCGGCGCCTGACGAACCGGTGACGCCGGCACCAGCCTCGGCCCTCGTCGTCGTCCCGACGTACGACGAGGCCGAGAACGTCCGTGCGGTCACGGCCGCCGTGCTCCGGGCGGTGCCGACGGCGCACGTCCTGGTGGTCGACGACGGCAGCCCCGACGGCACGGCCGGGGTGGTCCGCGACATCGCGTCGACGGACCCGCGGGTGCACCTGGTCGAGCGCAGCGGCAAGCTCGGCCTGGGCACCGCCTACGTCGCCGGGTTCCGGTGGGGACTCGAACGCGAGTACCCGCTGCTCGTCGAGATGGACGCCGACGGCTCGCACCCCGCCGACCGGCTGCCGGCGTTGCTCGACGCCGTTCGCGACGACGAGTCGGTCGCCCTCGCGATCGGGTCGCGCTGGGTCCCGGGCGGGTCGGTGGTGGACTGGCCGCTGTCGCGGCAGGCGCTGAGCCGGAGCGCGAACACCTACGCCCGGATCCTGCTCGGCGTCGCCGTGCGGGACGTCACGGCGGGCTTCCGCGCCTACCGGGCCGAGTCGCTCGCGCGCATCGACCTCGACACGGTGGACTCGAAGGGTTACTGCTTCCAGATCGACATGACCCTGCGGGTCGACGACCTGGGCAGACGGATCGTCGAGGTGCCGATCCGGTTCCGCGATCGTGTGCACGGGGTCTCGAAGATGAGCCGTTCGGTCGTCGTCGAGGCCATGGTCCGCGTCACCCGGTGGGGACTCCAGCGCCGCTTCCGGCGCCGGCCGCGCGCCTGACGGTACGGCTGATCCGCCCGCCGCACGACGGCGGTGTCCTGGCACATCGCCGGGCAGGAGGCGCGGTGCGGGCGGGCACCGCGCCTCCGGTCCGGCGCTCGTCGCGGCTCAGACGCAGGTGACGTCGCGGTCCTGGTCGTCGACCACGTACTGCACCATCCGGACCTGGCTGCCGGCGGTCAGCCCGGCACCGGAGCACGCCTTCTGCGCGGCCGCCACCCCGTCCTCGCCGACGGCGAGCCAGCTCGGCAGTCCGCGCAGGGGCGACGACGTCGGCACGGTGCCGACGATCTGCGAGAACTGGTACCCGGTGGAGTAGATGCCGACGGTGGACACCCCGGCGGCCCGCAGGGCGGCGACCATGCCCTCGATGTCCGCGCGGTTCTGCGTCTGGTGGTCCTTCGCATCGGCGGCCGTCAGCCAGGACAGCCCCGTCTCGACGTCGATCCACCAGCGGTGGGAGGACGGGTTGGGGACCCCACGGGTGTGGGTGTCCTCGTACGCTCGGGTGTAGCCGTACATGAAGGAACACGCCTGGTCGTAGCCGCCGGTGCAGGTGCCGTACGGGTTCGTGACCGTCGTGCCACCCGGGTCGCGGTTCGTCCGCGGCCAGACCGACGCGGCCTTTCCGGGGTTCGCGGCGAGCACGTAGAGCTGTGTCGCCGGCTGCGACGTCCCGTTCGTGGACCCGGCTGCCCACGTGAGCTGCGGGGCGAGCGAGGGGTTGTCCTGGTTCGGCAGCGAACCGTTCACACCGACGATCCCGAACGCCTGGCCCACGGGGTAGTCCGACGGCGAACCGCCCTGCGGCCACGAGACGTCGGCGCCGAAGCCGGTCCCGCTCGAGCCGTCCAGGAAGTACCCGGCGACGTCGAGGTGGAGCTGCGCCGAGCCGCGCGAGACCTTGGCCTGCACCCGGCGGTCGACGCTCGACCCGGTGACCTTGGCCATCACGAGGTTCGCGACGGGCCGTCCGGCGTCGAACAGCTGCGTCGCCACCTGGGGGTCCTGTCCGGCCGGCGTGAGGCGCAGGTACCCGGCCGTCGTGGGCTTCGTGACCTCGGCGTTGGCGACGACGGCGGTCGCGGTGCCCGGGACCCCGGCCACGCCGGAGAGCCGGACGGTGCCCGCGGTCGTCGACACGGCTCCGGCGAAGGCGCGCGTGGTGTCGATCGGCACGAACACCGAACCGGTCGACGCGTTCGAGTAGTACCCGGCGACGTCCATGAAGACGGTCCCCGATCCCTTCGAGAGCTTCACCTGCGCCGCACCGCCGACGAGCTTCACGATGGCGAGGTTCGACAGCGACTGCCCGGCCGAGTACAGCTGCGTGACGACCTGCGGGTCCTGCCCGGCGGGCGTCACCCGGACGTAGCCCGCCGTCGTCGGCCCACTGACCTCGACGTTGACGGCGACGGCCGTGGCGTCGGCGGGGATCCCGCCGCGGCCGGCGAGCGGCACGGGGACGGGGTTGGTGCCGACCGGGCCGCTGAACACGCGGGCGGCGTCCAGCGGGGCGTACGTCGCTCCGGCGCCGTCGGCGTAGTAGCCGGCGACGTCGAAGTACCCGCTCGCGGTGCCCGCTGAGAGCTTCGCCTGGATCGACCCGTTCACCAGGCGGACGGTCACGAGGTTCGCGATCGTCTGGCCGGCCGCGAAGTCCTGGGTGGCCACGGTGGCGTCCTTGCCGGCCGGCGTCACCCGCACGTAGCCGGCGGCCGTCGGCTTCGCGACCTCGACGTTGACGACGACGGCGGTCGCGTTCGTCGGCACCCCGGCCGAACCGGCGATCTTCACGGCCTTCGGCGTCGTGCCGAGCGCGCCCGACCACACGCGCGTCGTGTCGATCGGCGTGTAGCGACCGGTCGCCGGAGCTGCGGCGTCGGCCGCGGTCGCGGGTGCGACGACGGCGACGCCGGTGGCGACGAGCGCGGTGGTCAGGACGAGAGCGAGGCGGCGGTGCAGGCGCATGTGGTGCTTCCTTGACGACGAGGACCGTCCCCCTGACGGTCCCGGGCAGTCTAGGGGCACCCGGTGACGGGAGCGCGTTCGACGGCGCGGTGGTGTGTCCGTCGGCACACGGCTCGGCGATCAGGTGCGTGGCAGGTGCCGACGCCACGACCGACGTCGTGCCGCGATGACGAGGACGGCCACGAAGACCATCAGGCCCGCGCCGTGCAGCAGGTAGCTCTCCGCCGTGCTGGTGACCGCGAGGAGCACCAGGACGGCGGCCGGCCACACGTAGGCGACGCCGGGGAACGTCGTCGCCGTCACCCACGCGCGTGCGAACGCGAGCACGGCCGTCAGCCCGAGGATGATCGTGCCGGCGAGACCGATCTGCAGCCACGCGTCGATGAACGCGTTCAGCCCGGACGTGAACCGGTGCCCGGCGGGGTCGATGAAGGTGACGTACGGGACGACTGCCTCCCGGGGCCAGGTCCCCACCCAGCCCCAGCCCTGGATCGGGTACTGGCCGATGAACACTCTGATCTGCGACCACAGGTCGAGCCGTGTCGCGGTACCGCCCGCTGCGCCGATCTCGGCGAGGACCCGGTGCCGGGCGAGCACGGCGACGGCGACCATGAGCAGCACCGTCCCGCCCAGGACCCCGTTGACCACGGGCCGTGTCGTCGGGCGGGCGTGCCGCAGCGACCACAGTGCGAGGGCGGTGACCGCGAGGGCGATCATCGCCAGACCGGTGATGGGGGACTGCACCAGCATCAGCGCGATCACGGCGAGGGCGACGGACCCGATCGCCCGCCAGGTGGTCACCGAGCGGGTGAGGAACTCGACGACGAAGGTGACGAGGGCCATCGCCGCGATGAACCCCATGAAGTTGCGGGTGCCACCGATGCCCTGGATCGGGCCGCCGTAGGCGATGGTGCCCTGGATCCCGAACGCGGGGATCGGCAGGTCGAGGACGAGCCCGGACAGGACCTCGAGGCCGAGCGCGGCGACGAGCAGGATGCGGAAGGCGTCGCCGGACGCCCGGATGAGCTGCACCAGGTCGCGGCCGAGCGCCAGGTACAGGCCGAGGCCGATGAAGCAGACGGTGCTGACGAGCCCCCGCAGGGCGACCCACGAGTACTCGCTCCAGAGCACGCTCAGGGCGCAGTAGCCGACGAGGGCCAGGAGCGACAGCGGGAGGACCCCGTGCCACTCGATCCGGTAGCGCTGGCCGAGCAGGCTGAGCCCGGCGAGGACGACGAGGGCGACGAGCACGGCCCAGACCCCGGCGCGTCCGACGAGCGCCTCGACCGTCGGCTGACCGAAGGCGAACAGGACGATGACCGTCGCGAGCGCCTGGCTGAACCGTCCACCGGCGGAGAACCCGACCCACGCGGAGAGGTAGCGGCGCGCGAGCACACGCTTCGTCAACCGTCCGTCCGTCACCCGACCATCTTGGCGCACGCGCCTCGGAGCCGGGCATCGCGGAGCGTCGATATCGCTGATCCGTGATGAACCGGCTAGCGTCGTCCGACGATGCAGCGCCCCGCGAGCACGATCCCCCGCCCGTTCCACGCCCTCGGCGCGGTCGGCGCCGCACTCGTGGTCGGCGTGGTCGTGGCCGCGCTCACGTGGTGGCGCCTCGGTCCGGCGACCCGGGGGACCGTGTGGGCGGAGGACGGCGGTGTGTTCCTCCGGGAACGCCTCGCCCTCGGCCCGGTCGACTCCCTCCTGCACCCGTACGCCGGGTACCTGCACCTCGTGCCGCGGGTCCTCGTCGACGTCGCATGGTCGTTGCCCGTCGAGGAGTACGCCCGGGCGCTGTCGGTCGGCGCCTGCCTGGTCGTCGGGGCGGTGGCGGCGACCGTGTTCGTGCTGTCCCGCGAGGTCGTGCCGCAGTGGCCGCTCCGTGCGCTGCTCGCCGCGGTGCCCGCCCTGCTGCCCCTCGCCCCGTTCGAGATCGCCGGGAACGCCGCGAACCTCCACTGGTTCCTGCTGTTCGCGGTGCCGTGGCTGCTCGCGTACCGGGCACGGACCTGGTGGGGCTCCGCCGTCGTCGCCGTCCTGACCGGCCTCGTCGTCCTCTCCGAGCTGCAGGCGGTGCTGTTCCTCCCGCTCCTCGGACTCGCGTGGTGGCCGCCACGGGATCCGTCCGGAGCCCGGGCGTGGCCCCGCGCCGTCCCGGTCACGGTGGTCGCCCTGACCGGAGGCGTCGCACAGATCGTGACGGCGGCCACCGACCACCGTTCGCGCACCGCGGGCTCGCCGACGATCGCCGACGTGATCGCCGGCTGGGTGCTGCAGCCGGTCGCCGGGATCTGGAACCCCGACGTCGGAGCCGCCGTCCGCTCCGTGGTGACGCACGGCTGGGGCGTCGTGGTCGTCCCCGTCCTGCTCCTGACCGCCGTGCTCGTCGCCGCCGTCGTGGTCGCGCAGTGGCGAGCCCGGTGGGTGATCGTGGCGCTCGCCGTGGCGTCCGGCGGCCTGTGGTGGGCGGCGCTGTACGCCAACGGCGGCGAGGCGCAGCCCTGGGCGGCGCCGACCGCGGCCCTCGCGGCCGTCCCGCCGCTGCGCTACGCCGCTGCGTCCGGCCTGCTGCTGCTCGCCGGCGCAGTCGTCGCGGCGAGCGTCCTGCTGGGGGAGCAGCCGAGGCGGAAGGCCTCGGGCTCGTCGCCGACCCGGTTCGTCCGTCTCCTGACCGGCTGGTGCGTCGTCGCGGTGGTGGTCGTCGCCACGCTGGGCAACGTCGGGCCGGGCCCGACCCGCCGGAGCGATGGTCCGGTCTGGGCGACACAGATCCCGGCGGCGGTCGCGGCGTGCGACGGGGACCCGACGGGTGCGGTCGCCGTCCGGAAGGCACCGTGGCTTGCACGGGTGCCGTGCGCGCGACTGCTCGAGCGCTGACGGCCCCGGTGTGCTCGATCCGTGTCCGGGGAGGCGGTCAGCGCCCGGTCGGCAGCCGGAACTCGCGTCGTGCGGCCGGTGTGCGTGGGCCGTCGCCCGTGGAGTGGGGTTCCTCGCCGACCAGGACGATGCGCGTCTTGATCGCGATGAGGGCGAACAGCACCCAGTTGCCCTGGTAGAGCAACCGGGACTCGGCGACGGACTGCACGAGCAGTGCGACGACGACGAGCAGCGGCAGCAGGGACACCGGGTCGAACGGCCGTGGGACCTGCGTCGCCCCGTACCCGATGCGGGTCGCCGACGACCACGAGCGGTTCAGGGTGGTCAGGACGTACACGGCGAACAGCACCAGCCCGATCAACCCCGTCTGCATCCACACGTCCAGGTACGCGTCGTGGGCCTGCAGGTAGGTCACACCCTTCCGGTGCGCCAGGTCGGCCAGCGTCGGGATGCTCGGCCACCAGTAGCCGATCCAGCCCCACCCGAGCACCGGGTGCTGATCGACCAGGCCGAGGACGCGGTCCCAGATCTGCCCGCGGCCCGTCGCGTCGGCACCCTTGCCGAGCAGCTCCGAGACGGCTCCGCTCGCCGCTGACGAGACCACGGCGACCACCGCGGCGCCGAGCAGGACGACCAGGTACCTGGGGGTCCGCCGCTCGGTCGGGACGCTCCGGATCCACAGCGCGACGACGAGGACGACCACGACGACGAGCGCCGCGACGAGCACGGTGGACGACCGCGTGAGGGCGAGCACCAGGGCGGCCAGGACCAGCCAGCCGACGGCACGGTTCCGCCGGATGCGCCCCTCGGCGAACTGCACGGCGACGGCGATGGCGACGAGCAGGGCCACCATGGCGAGCAGGTTCGCGTTGCCGGGCAGACCCTGGATGCGTCCGCCGGTCAGGAGCTCGGCCCGCGAGAAGTAGAACGCGTCCGGGATGTCCCGGTCGCCGTAGTCGGTCCAGACCGGCACGATCGGGTGGCGCACGACCACGGCCACGAACGCCTCGAACAGCAGCGAGACCAGCAGCACCCAGCGCATGGCGAGGCTCAGCGCGTCCAGGATCCGGCGCCAGGTGAGGGTGGACGCGACGGCGAAGGCCGCCGCGACGCAGATCACCTGCGCGGTGATGCTGGCGAGCGTCGCGAGACGCCAGTGCGACCACGCCACCGACACCAGGCACCAGCCCAGGAAGAACCAGAGCGCCCAGGGCGTCCGGACGATCGGCGGACGCGCCCGGACCAGGATCGAGACACCCCACGCGGCGACGAGCGCCCAGAGGACCGCCCCGCCCACCCACGTGAGCGTGTTGGGGACGGCGTCCCCGGCGAAGAGCACGAACAGCAGGGTTGCCCCGAAGGAGAACGCCTCGCGCTCGGGGACGGTCCCGCGGGACAGCGGCCAGGTGTTCGTCACGACGTCAGGGTACGTGCTCATCGACGACCGTCGCCGCCGAACGTGTCGAGTGCGCCGGCGATCTCGTCGCCGAGGTACGGGGCCAGGGTCACCGCGAAGGTGTTCGTCAGGTGGGTCCGGTCACGGTGCACGAGCACGCCGCCGATGACCGCCGGGCAGATCGTGTCGGTGCAGTAGTAGCGCGACAGGTCGATCAGGCGCGCCTTGTCCGGCATCCGGGCGACCGCCTGCTCGGAGCCGTCGAACAGGGTGAACCCGACCGAACGGCTGGAGTCGCACTCGTCGGTGGTCGGTCCGGACATCTGCCCCACGCAGGCCACGATGTCCGGTCGCGCGCCCGGGTTGTCGCGCAGCGCCACGATCGGGATCCCGACGTCGGCCGCGGCCTGCCACGCCTGCACCAGGCCGCCGACGACGGCGTCCTCCTCGGACTCGCCGGCCGCCGGCTCGACCGGCCCGTTGCCGGTCGAGTGCGTCACGATCACACCGTCGAGGTCCCGGTGGGAGCGGAGGTACGCCATCGCGTTCTGCTTCCAGGCGTTGCAGTCGTCGACCTGCTTCTGCGAGCCAGCGCTCTGCACCGCCGTGGTGAGGTAGCAGCTCTGGTGCCCGGCGACGTCGATGCGCCAGTTGCGTGCCTCGGCGATCTTCTCGTACGTGTCCACGAAGACGTTGTTGTGCGAGTCGCCGATCGCGATGAGGTGCTTCGTGTAGCCGGACTTCGGGCCGAGCGCGCAGACGTTGAACGCGCTCGAGTCGTTCGACCAGCACGCGGGCCGGTTCGAGTCGTCCTCCAGGGCGTTCGCGGGAGCGGGGACGCGGACCGCCGCGAGCGCCGGGTTGACGCAGGGATCGGACGACGAGATCAGTGCCGCCGCTCCGAAGCACCGGACGTCACCGGTGCTCAGGCGCTCCTGGAACTCGGCCGCCTGGACCTGCTGCACGTGCAGGGCGGTGAGCGACGCGGCACCGAGCGCCACGACGAGGGCGGTGCTGACGACGCCGTACAGCGCGACCCGCCGCGGGCGGAGCGACCGCACCCGCGCGGAGAACCGCAGGGGTTCCTCGATGCCGAGCGTCGTCACGGCGGCGACCACGACCGAGCCGACCAGGATCGCGAGCCGGTCCTTCGTCGTGAGGTCGTGGCGGAGCACGATCGGCAGCAGGACGACCGCGGGCCAGTGCCAGAGGTAGACCGCGTACGAGATCCGGCCGAGGAACGCGACCGGGGTGGACCGGCCGACGCGCTGCAGGCCGGAGTGCCCACCGAACAGCACGACGAGCGTGGCTGACACGACGGGCAGGGCCGCGGCGATGCCCGGGAACGGCGTCGACGCGGTGATGGCGAACAACGACACCACCAGCCCGGCTGCGCCGAGCCACGCGCCGACGATGCGCACCGACCGCGCCGGCGTCGTCCGCGGTGCCGTCAGGGGGAGGGTCGCGGCAAGGCCGCCGAGCGCGAACTCCCACGCCCTGGTCGCCGTCGAGAAGTACGCGACACCCGGGGCCGTCTGCGTCTGGATGATGCTCCACGCGAGCGACAGCACGACCACGGCCCCCAGGAGCACCCGGGTGACGGTGACCGGGTCGGCACCCGATCGGCGCATGCGGCGAGCGGCCCACAGTGCGGCGAGCAGGAGGAGCGGGAGGGCGATGTAGAACTGCTCCTCGACCGACAGCGACCAGAAGTGCTGGAACGGCGACGGCCGGTTGCCCTGCGCCAGGTAGTCGACCGAGTCGGCTGCCAGCTGCCAGTTCTGCACGTACACCGTCGACGCGATGAGCTCGCGTCCGTACTGCCCCCAGAGCGCGCTCGGCACCCACAGCAGGACGGCGGAACCGGTCGCGACGATGGTGATGAACGCCCCGGGCAGCAGCCGTTTCGCCCGGCGCGCCCAGAACCCGGCGAGTCCGATCCGGCCGGTGGCGGTGAGCTCGCGGAGCAGGTGTCCGGTGATGAGGAAACCCGAGATGACGAAGAACACGTCGACGCCGACGAACCCGCCGGGCAGACGTGCCGGCCAGAGGTGGTAGAGCACGACCGCCAGGACCGCGAACGCGCGGAGCCCCTGGATGTCCCACCGGGTCGGGTCGGTCGACCGGGGCGAAGAGGTGCGGAGGGATCCTCGGGTCGGCGGTTCGACCGTGCTTGCAGACATCGCGGAGATTCTAGTGTCGCGCGCCGCGCCGGTAGGCTCTGGCCCATGTTCCTCGGCATCACGAACACCCCCCGCGACTACGCCTGGGGCTCGGTCACCGCGATCCCGGAGCTCCTCGGCCGTACCGTCACGGGTGCCCCGCAGGCGGAGCTCTGGCTCGGCGCCCACGCCGGCAGCCCCAGTGTCGTCGTCAACCCGGCCATGGTCGGCGGGGCCGACACGCTCCGTGACTGGATCGCCGACGAGCCGGAGACCGCACTGGGTCCGGACCGCACCGACCTGCCCTTCCTGCTCAAGGTGCTCGCGGCGGCGGCACCGCTCTCGCTGCAGGCGCACCCGACCCCGGAGCAGGCGGAGGAAGGGTTCGCCCGCGAGGAGCGCGAGGGGATCCCGCTCGACGACCCGGCCCGCAACTACAAGGACCCGTTCCCGAAGCCCGAGCTCGTCGTCGCGCTGAGCGAGCGGTTCGAGGCGCTGAGCGGCTTCCGCCCCGTCGAGGAGACCCTGGCCGAGGTGCGCGTGCTCGACGCCGGCACCGGACGGCTCGGTCCGCTCGAGGTGCACCTGCTGCACGGGCTCGAGGACACCGTCCGCTGGCTCGAGACCGCCGACGAGTCGGCGCTCGCCGTGGTGCAGGCCGCGAGCGACCTGGCCGTCTCGCTCGACGACGACCTGCTCACCCCGAACACCGCGACCGTCCGCGACCTGGCGACCAGCTGGCCCGGTGACCCCGGCATCGTCGTCTCCCTGCTCATGCACCGGGTGACGCTCGCCGCTAGGCAGGCCATGTACCTGCCCGCCGGCAACATCCACGCCTACCTCGACGGGCTCGGTATCGAGCTGATGGCGCCGTCGGACAACGTGCTGCGCGGCGGGCTCACGCCGAAGCACGTCGACGTACCGGAGCTCCTGCGGGTGCTCGACTTCACCGCGTACCCGGCCCCGGTCCTCGAGCCGGAGCGCATCGCCCCGGGCGTCGACCGGTTCGCGCCGGACGGCGTCGGGTTCGCGCTGCTGCGGGTGGACGGCGACGGTCGCCCCGCGGGACTGAGCACCGGCGGCGTCGCCCCGCTGGTCGGCCCGTCGATCGCCGTCTGCACCGAGGGCGTCGTCACGCTCGTCGGCGCGAAGTCCGCCACCCTGCTCCGCAAGGGCGAGTCGTGCTTCGTCACGCCGGACGAGGGCGACGTGACGGTCGAGGCGGACTCGTCGGACGGCATCACGTCCACCGTGTTCATCGCCACCGGCGCCTAGGGCGCGACACCGGCGCCGCGACCGGGGCGTCGCCGACGTCCGCTAGCGTGGCGAGCATGAGTTGGCTGGTCACCGGCGGTGCCGGGTACATCGGGTCCCACGTCGTCCGAGCACTGCGCTCGGCCGGCATCGACACGGTCGCGTTCGACGACCTCTCGAGCGGCTTCCGCGCGTTCGTCCCGGACGACGTGCCGTTCGTCGAGGGCACGATCCTCGACGGCGAGCTCGTCGCACGCACCCTGCGCGAGCACGAGGTCACCGGCGTGGTCCACGTCGCGGGGTTCAAGTACGCCGGCGTCTCGGTCGAGCGTCCGCTGCACACCTACGAGCAGAACGTCACCGGCATGGCCACCCTGCTGCGTGCGATGGCCGAGACCGGCGTCACCAAGGCGGTGTTCTCGTCGAGCGCGGCGGTCTACGGCACCCCGGACGTCGAGACCGTGGTCGAGTCCACCCCGAAGAACCCGGAGTCGCCCTACGGCGAGTCGAAGCTCATCGGCGAGTGGCTGCTGCGCGACATGGAGGTCGCCGCGGGCTTCACCACCACGTCGCTGCGGTACTTCAACGTCGTCGGTTCGGGGGAGCCCGACCTGTACGACGCCAGCCCGCACAACCTGTTCCCGCTGGTCTTCGACGCGCTGCTCGCCGGCCGGACCCCGCGGATCAACGGCGACGACTACGCCACCCCGGACGGCACCTGCGTGCGTGACTACGTGCACGTGGCCGACCTGGCGCACTCGCACGCGGTGGCCGCGCAGAAGCTCGAGGCGGGGGAGCCGCTCGAGCGTGCCTACAACCTCGGCAGCGGCGACGGCGTCAGCGTCCGGCAGATCATGGACGCCATGGCGGCGGGCACCGGGATCGCCTTCGACCCCGAGATCGCACCGCGGCGCCCCGGCGACCCGGCCCGCATCGTCGCGACCGGCGAGGCCGCCGCCCGTGACCTCGAGTGGGCGATGCGGCACTCCCTGGACGAGATGGTGTCGAGCGCGTGGGAGGCCCGTCGCAGCGCCTCCTGAGCGCCTGAGGACGCGTCAGTTGTCCCCCGGAAGGCCCACCTGTGCGGTGCGACACGCCCAAACGGGGGACATGACACGCTGGAGCGGTCAGTGGCTTCTATGATCCGCGACTTGACTCAGGCGAATGACACCGCTGTAATTACAGGCAACGGCCGCAAGAGTTGGGGTTCGTTGTCGAGGCGGCAGGGGTGATCAGGGTGAACGGTTCCGAGTTCCACGCCGGAGTTCCGGAGGACTGGCACGTCGATCCCGTGGCGCTCGGCGTCCCGGGTGTCCGACGTCCGGAGACCGACGACGAGGAGAACCCGCTCGCCTGGCAGGTCGACTCGCTCTGCGCGCAGACCGACCCCGAGGCGTTCTTCCCCGAGAAGGGCGGCTCCACGCGCGAGGCGAAGAAGATCTGCACCTCGTGCGAGGTCCGGGCGCAGTGCCTCGAGTACGCGCTCGAGAACGACGAACGCTTCGGCATCTGGGGCGGCCTCTCCGAGCGCGAACGCCGCAAGCTGCGGAAGCGGGCGTAGGAGCGTTCACGGCGCGCCAGCGCCGTGCGACTGCGCCCCTGAGGAGCCTGCGACGAAGGCGCCGGAAGGCGACCACCTCCGCCCGTCCCGCACCGTGCAGTGAGCGCGCCCACAGGTTCACGGCGCGCCGCCGTGCGCAGCCGACACCGCGCCTCCAGACCGTAGAGTGACGCCCGTCATGCAGCCCAGAGTCACCGCGATCCTCGTCGCCGCCAACGGGGCGGCCCACCTCGACCGGACCCTGGACGCGCTCGCCGCCCAGACCCGCCACCCCGAGAACCTGGTGGTCGTCGACGTCGGCACGACCGACGGATCGACCGCCGAACTGTCCTTCGGTGGGTCCGCGCAGCTCGTCCGTCTCCCCGCGGGCAGGGCGTTCGGCGACGCCGTCCGACAGGGCGAGCGCAGCGCGCCGCCCGCAGCGACCGACGAGCCGGTCGACGAGTGGCTGTGGATCCTCGGCCACGACAACGCGCCGGCACCGACCGCGCTCGCCGAGCTGCTGTCCGCCGTCGAGATCGCACCGTCCGTCGTCGTCGCCGGTCCGAAGCTCGTCGCCGATGACGACCCCTCGCTCATCCGTGCCTTCGGCGAGAGCATGACCCGTTTCGGCCGGTCGATCGTGCTGGTGCAGGACGAGCTCGACCAGGGCCAGCACGACCGCAACACCGACGTGCTCGCCGTCGCCGCTGGCGGCATGCTGGTGCGCCGCTCGGTCTGGAACGAACTCGGCGGCTTCGACCCGGCGCTGCCGGACGTCGACGCGGCCCTCGACTTCTCGGTGCGGGTCCGTCTCGCCGGACACCGCGTCGCCCTCGTGCCGGAGGCCAAGGTCACCAGCGCCGGACCGATCGAGGAGTTCGGTCGCAAGCGTGTGTCCGAGGCGCGGCGCGTCCGGATGCACCGGCAGGCGCAGCTGCACCGCCGGATGACCTACGCGCCGGCCGCGCTGGTCTGGCTGCACTGGCTCACGCTCGTGCCGTTCGCGATCGGCCGCGCGCTCGGACACCTCGTCGCGAAGCACCCCGCCGCCGTGGTCCCCGAACTCTCCGCCGCGTTCGCCGTCGCGTTCGGCGGTGGCACCGGGCGCGCGCGCAAGAACCTGGCCCGCACCAAGAAGCTCGGGTGGGCAGCCGTCGAGCCGCTCCGCGTGAGCTGGCGGCGGGTGCACGAACACCGCACCACCTCGCGCGACGTCGAACTCGCCCGGGTCGAGGACGCCCCGATCGCGCGGGCGTCGTTCCTGAGCGACGGCGGCATCTGGGTGGTCCTGGCCGCCGCGGTCCTCAGCGTCGTGACGCTCTACCCGCTGCTCGGGTCGCCGGCCCTGACCGGCGGGGGACTCCTGCCGCTCTCCGCGACCCCGGGACAGCTCTGGCAGAACGTCGGGTACGGCTTCCACTCGCTCGGCACGGGCTTCACCGGCCCGTCCGACCCCTTCGCCGCGGTGCTCGCCGTGCTCGGCTCGATCGTCTTCTGGTCGCCGTCCACCGCGGTCGTGCTCGTCATGCTCGTCGCGTTCCCGCTGTCCGCCCTGGGCGCCTGGTTCGCAGTGCGCAAGGTCACGACCCGCACGTGGGTCCCGGTCATCGGTGCGTCGCTCTACGCGATCGCCCCGTCGCTCGTCGGCGCGGTGACCACCGGGCACCTCGGCGCCGTGATCGCGCACCTGGTCCTGCCGTGGCTGTTCGTCGCCGTGCTCGAGGCGCACCGCTCGTGGGCGTGGGCCTCCGGCGCATCGCTCCTGTTCGCCGTCGTCGCCGCCTCGGCGCCGTCGCTGTTGCCGGTCCTGCTGATCGGTTGGCTCGTGGCGCTCCTGGTCGGCTGGCGCCGGGCACACCGTCGCGTGTTCATCCCGGTGCCGACCGCGGTGCTGTTCCTGCCGCTGATCCTGGCGCAGGCGGCACGGGGCAACCTGCTCGCCGTGTTCGCCGACCCCGGTGTGCCGTCCGCGACCCGGGCGCCGTCCGCGCTCCAGCTGGCCATCGGGCAGCCCCTGCCGGACTGGACCGGCTGGCTCCCGGCCACCTCCGGGCTCGGACTGGTCGCCGCGGCCCTGCCGATCGTGATGGCCGTCCTCGCGCTCCCCGTGGCCGTCGCCGCGATCGGGGCGATGCTCGGACACCGCTGGGCGGTCGCCGGCTCGGCGCTCGTCATCGCGCTCCTCGGCTTCGCGACGGCCTTCGCCGCCACCCACGTCACCGTCACCGGTGTCGGCTCGACCACCACCATCGTCTGGCCCGGCAGCGGTCTGTCCGTGTACTGGCTCGCCCTCGTGGTCGCGGCCTGCATCGGCATCGACGTGCTGCCCAAGGCCGCCCCGGTCACCGGGCTCGTCGCGACCGTGCTCGCCGGGGTCGCCGTGGCGCCGGCCTTCGCAGCGTTCTACCTCGGCACGGCCACGATCGAGCCGACCACGGGCCGGGTGCTCAGCGCCTACGTGAACGCCGAGGCCCAGGCGAACCCGGACGTCGGCACGCTCGTGGTCGTCCCGCAGGACGACGGATCGCTCGCGGTCACGCTCGAGCGCGGGCAGGGTTCCACCCTCGACGACCAGTCGACGCTCGACGCCACCGCACTCCGGCTGAGCGAGTCCGGCGCACGCCTCACCACGCTCGCCGGCAACCTGGCGAGCCGCAGCGGGTACGACCCGCGGCCGGCGCTCCGCGAGCTCGGCGTGAGCTTCGTGCTCATCGATGACGCCGACGACGACCCCGAGGCGCAGACGGTGCACGACCGGGCCGCGGGCGCCATCGGGCAGAACGCGCTCTTCACGAGCATCGGCGAGACCACCAACGGGCAGCTGTTCCACTACGACGGCGAGGTCGACCGCACCCGCTCCGGCTCCGCCGCGACCCAGGCCACCCACGTGCTGTACCTCGTCGTGCTCGGCGTGGTCTTCGGCGCCGCAGCCCTGCTCGCGGTCCCGACGGCACCGCGCCGCCGCCGTGCCACCTCGAACGTCATCGAGGCCGAGGAACCCGCCACCACCTTCGACGAGGAGCGAGACGAATGAGCCGCACCCCCGCCTCCGTCCGCCGGTGGGTCGTCCGCGGCACCGCCACGGCGGTCGCCGTCGTCGTCGCCGCCGGCGCCGTCACCGCGGCGCACGCCTACGGCACCGACTCCGAGCCCGGGCGTCCGGCCGGGCGCACGGTCACACCGATCCCGGCCGCTGCCGAGCGCGTCTGCGCCGGCAGCGCCCTGCGCCTGTCCGACGACGCCGGCAACGACGCGACCCAGGCGAGCACGGTCGGCACCGCCACCGTCGCCACCGCGACCACGGGCTCGACGGTCGACCGGTCCGAGCTCGACGCCTCGACCACCGGCGGCAGCGACCCCCGGCTGCTGACGGCCCCGGCGGGGGAGACCACGCCGCAGGTCGCGGGCAGCAGCTTCCAGAGCGTCTCGAACGGCGACCTCGTCGGCGCCGGTGCCGCCTCGTGCGACGACCCGAGCCAGTCCACCTGGCTCGTCGGCGGTTCGACGGAGACCGGGCGCACCAGCCTCGTCACGCTGTCGAACCCGACCGACGTGAACGCCACCGTCGACCTGGCGATCTTCGACAGCAACGGCACCGTCAGCGCGCCGGGCACCACCGGGATCGTCGTGGCGCCGAACACGCAGAAGGTCGTCCCGCTCTCGGGCTTCGTCTCCGACGCGGCCTCGACCGTCGTGCACGTCACCTCATCCGGCGGCCAGATCGTGGCACACATGCAGGAGACCGTCGTCCGGACGCTCACGCCGGGCGGCTACGACATCGTCTCCGGCGGCGCCGCGCCCACGCGTTCGCAGGTGATCCCCGCGGTCGCCCTCGCGAACGCCAAGGCGGCCCAGCGCGGCAGCGACACCGCGGACGCCGCACCGGTCGTCCGGCTGTTCGTCCCCGGCGAGCGGTCCGCACGCGTCACCCTCGGCATCACGACGGCGGACGGCGGCGGCACGACCGTCAACGCCACCGCCGAACCCGGCGTCGTCACCGACGTCCCGCTCGACGACTTCCCGGACGGCCGGTACTCGTTCACCATCACCTCGACCGTCCCGATCGTCGCCGGGGCCCGCACGACGACCCCGACCGACGGGGACGGCACCGACCTCGGCTGGTTCGCGTCGGCGGAGCCGCTCGGCGAGCGGGCGATCACCTCGATCGCCCCGGGCGACGGCGCACGGCTGAACCTCGTCAACCCGACCCGATCGGACCGCACCGTGACGATCCGCTCGGGCGACGAGCAGCGTCGGGTCGAGGTGCCGTCGGGAGCGACCGAGACCCTGTCGGTCCAGACCGCGAAGCAGCTCACGCTCACCGGTGCCGACGGCGTCGTCGCCGGCGTCAGCTACCTCGGGGACGACGGGATCGCCGGGTTCCCGATCCGTCCGGCCACCGCGGTGTCGACCCCGGTCCGCGTCTACCCCTGACGTCCGGCGGACGCGCGTCGACGGACGTCGTCGGCGGACCGCCGTGGCTCACCAGTGGCGGTAGCGGTCCGGTGCCAGGTCCCAGGGGTCCTTGCCGATCAGCTCGCCGACGGCGCGGAACACCGCGGTCTCGATGATGATGCGGCGGTCCGAGTCGTCCTTCTCGGGGCTCCGGTTCACCCGTTCGACGGGGATCCGGAAGACGGTCACGCGGCGGGTGTCGCGGTCGATGCGCCAGCGCGGCATCTCGTCCGGCAGCGTCGTGTCGCTCGGCATGTCCGCCACCTGGAACACCACGCCGGAGAGCTCCTCGGGCCAGAGACCGAGCAGGTAGTGCGCGCTGTCACCGACGATCCGGTCGAACGCCTCGGCGCGGGTGATGATCGGGGCGAGCTCCGGTCCGGTGACGCTCGAACGCCCGCCACGGCCGTGCCGGGAGCGCCCCCGACCGCGGTCGACCGGGGTGACGAGGCGAGGCTTCCGACGCATCCCCACATCGTACGCGGGGACCGGTGCGCGCCGGACGCTCCGCTAGGCTCCCTGACGAGATGGACGTGCGGATCTGCAGCAAGGTGGCGTGTGCCAACAGCGCTTCGTCGACCCTGACGTACGACTACGGCGACTCCATGGTGGTCGTCGGCCCGCTGTCGACCCGGGTCGAACCGCACGGCTACGACCTCTGCGCCCGCCACGCGGCCACCCTGCGCGTCCCGCGGGGCTGGCAGGTGGTGCGGCGCGAGCCGCTGCCGCGCGACGCCGACTGACGGCTCGCGTCCGCGACGTGCCGCGGTGGTCGGACGGGAGGCCCGTGGGACGTGACCGGGATCGGCTGGTGATCCGCGCCTCCCGGCATGGAAGACTGTGGGCATGCCCACCGAAACCCGCACCGCTGCTGCGTTCCGCGTCGCCGACCTGTCCCTCGCCGAGGCGGGCCGGCACCAGATCCGCCTCGCCGAGAACGAGATGCCGGGCCTGATGTCCCTGCGTGACGAGTTCGCGGCGTCGCAGCCGCTCGCCGGCGCGCGCATCGCCGGGTCCCTGCACATGACGGTGCAGACCGCGGTGCTCATCGAGACGCTCGTCGCCCTCGGCGCGCAGGTGCGCTGGGCCAGCTGCAACATCTTCTCCACCCAGGACGAGGCCGCCGCCGCCGTCGCCGTCGGACCCACCGGTACCCCGGACGCCCCCGCCGGTGTCCCGGTGTTCGCGTGGAAGGGCGAGACGCTCGAGGAGTACTGGTGGTGCACCAGCCGCATCTTCGACTGGAGCGACGAGGCCACCGCGGCCGGCGCGGACTGGACCGGGCCGAACCTGATCCTGGACGACGGCGGCGACGCCACGATGCTCGTGCACACCGGTGCCGACGCCGAGGCGGCCGGCGCCGCTCCGGTCGCCGAGCCGGACGCGAGCACCGAGTGGAAGATCGTGCTCGACACCGTCGCGCGGTCGCTCGAGACATCGTCGGACCGCTGGACCCGCATCGCGGCCGACATCCAGGGCGTCACCGAGGAGACCACCACGGGCGTGCACCGTCTGTACGAGCTGTTCCGGAACGGCGAGCTGAAGTTCCCGGCGATCAACGTCAACGACTCCGTCACGAAGTCGAAGTTCGACAACAAGTACGGCATCCGGCACTCGCTGCCCGACGGCTTGAACCGCGCCACCGACGTGCTCATCGGCGGCAAAGTCGCCTTCGTCGTCGGCTACGGCGACGTCGGCAAGGGTGCGGCCGAGGCGCTCCGCGGACAGGGTGCCCGTGTCATCGTCAGCGAGGTCGACCCGATCTGCGCGCTGCAGGCGGCGATGGACGGCTACCAGGTCGCGCGCCTGGCGGACGTCGTCGACACCGTCGACATGGTCATCACGTGCACCGGCAACCTGGGCGTCGTCGGGGTCGACGAGATGCTCGGGCTGAAGCACCTGGCGATCGTGGCGAACGTGGGGCACTTCGACAACGAGATCGACATGGCCGGGCTCGAGGCGCTGCCCGGCGTCTCGAAGGTCGAGATCAAGCCGCAGGTGCACGAGTGGCGGCTGCCGACCGGGCGGTCGATCCTGGTGCTGTCCGAGGGCCGGCTCATGAATCTCGGCAACGCGACCGGGCACCCGTCGTTCGTGATGAGCAACTCGTTCACGAACCAGGTGCTCGCGCAGATCGAGCTGCACACCCGGCGCGAGGAGTACCCGACGGGCGTGTACGTGCTGCCGAAGCACCTGGACGAGAAGGTCGCGCGCCTGCACCTCGACGCCCTCGGGGTGCAGCTGACGTCGCTGCGTCCGGAGCAGGCGGCGTACATCGGTGTCCCCGTCGAGGGTCCCTTCAAGCCGGACCACTACCGCTACTGAGCGCCGCGGGGCGGCCCGCACAACCAAAGTCACCCGGAACCGCGCGATTGTGTGGTGCCGGGTGACTTTGGTTGTGCGAACTCTTCCGGCGCTGCGCGCAGCGGCGCAGCGCGCAGCGCGCAGCGGCGCAGCGCGCAGCCCGTCGCGCCGCGCGTCAGCGCGGGAAGCCGGGCGGGGGCGCCGCCGCCGTCGCACCCGCGGCGGTGAGCAGTTCGGCGCGGGCACCCAGCGCCCGGACGTCCCGTCGGCGCCGCAGCACGACGACCCCGGCCAGGAAGACCTCGGGCGGGACGGGCGGCACGGGGTGCGCGAACGCTGACACCTCGGCCGCCAGGGTCTGCGCCGCGGCCTCGCGCAGTTCGGGGCGCATCAGAGCAGCCCCGCGGAAGAACGCCCCCAGGCGGTTCTCCAACCGCTGCGGCAGCGCCGAGACGTCCGCGACGACGGCCCACGCCGTCAGCTCCGGTGGCAGCAGCACCTCGGGGTCCCGCTGCTTCGGCAGGCGCTCGTGCTGCACGATCGTGCCCGCGAGCAGGTCGCCGAGGCGCCGGGGCCGACTGCCGAACAGCGCGACGAGCAGGGCGACCGAGCCGAACGTCATCCAGAGCTCGAACAGGCCGACGAGCGCCCGGGTGAAGGCGTGCCGGAACCCGATCGCGCCGCCGTCGAGCCGGACCACCCGGGTGCCGGTGGCGAACCGTCCGACGCTCCGTCCCTTCGTCACGGTCTCGACCGCCGCGGGGACCAGCACCAGCACGACGACGAGCAGCACGATGCCGAGCGCTGCACCCCAGGCCGGGTCGATGCCGCTGGGCCAGAGCCGCGAGACACCGAACAGCGCGAGCACGAACAGGACGAGGACGCACAGGCCGTCCAGCAGCGCGGCCGCGAGCCGCAGCACGAGTCCGGCGGGTTGGACGTCGAGCGCGACGCCCTCGCCCACCACCAGCTCGTCGGCGGTCTCGTCGAGGTCGCGCGAGAACCGGGCGTCGGCGAGGTCACGCGGCGTGCGGGGCTTCGGCATGGGATCATTCTGTCGGAGATCGCGCGACCTGAGGGGGAACACGTGGACCTGGATGCCTACACCGAGGTGCACCGTGACCGGTGGCAGGAGCTCGACCGTCTGGCGCGTGCCCGGCACCGGTCCGGTGCGGACGTCGACCGGCTCGTCGCCGGCTACCAGGAGGCCGCGACCGACCTCGCCCGCATCCGGGGCGCCGCACCGCGCACCGTGGCCGGCGACCGGCTCTCGCTGACGCTGTTCCGCGCCCGCCTGCGGTTCACGGGGACCCCCGTCGACCCGCTGACCGCCGTCGCCCTGTTCTTCACGCGGCAGCTGCCCGCGGCGCTCTACCGGATCCGCTGGGTGACCATCTGGGTCGCGCTCGCGACGGTGGCGATCGCGGCGATCGTCGCCGTCTGGATCACCACCACCCCCGGTGCGACGGCGACGTTCGGCAGCGACGAGGCCCTGCGCCGGTACGCAACGCAGGACTTCGTCGACTACTACTCCGACCGTGGCCTCGGGGCCTTCACCGCGCAGGTCTGGACGAACAACGCCTACATCGCCGCGACGATGGTGGCGTTCGGCATCACCGGCGTCTTCGTGCCGTTCTCGATCATGCAGAACGCCGTCAGCCTCGGGGTCTCCGCGGCGATCATGCACTCCCAGGGGCGCCTGGCCGACTTCTTCCTCTACATCTCCCCGCACGGGCAGCTCGAGCTCTACTCGGTGTTCCTCGCCGGCGGCGCGGGGCTGATGATCTTCTGGTCGTGGGTGGCGCCGGGGTCCGGACGCACCCGCGCCCAGGCCCTCGCCGAGGACGGCCGTGCGCTCATCACCATCGCGATCGGCCTGACCCTGACCCTGCTGCTGTCCGGCATCGTCGAGGGCGTGGTGACGCGGCAGGACTGGCCGTGGCCGATCAAGATCGGCATCGGTACCCTCGCCCTGGTCGCGGTGCTCGCCTACCAGTGGGTGCTCGGCGGCCGCGCGTACCGAGCGGGGGAGCGCGGCGACCTCGAGGAGTTCGAGCGCGGCTCCACCGCCCTGGTGGCCGGCTAGCGTCCGTCCCGGTTCAGAGCCGGCCGGTGGCCTTCGCCCGGATGTACGCGTCCGCGACGAGCGGCGGGACGTCCGCCGGTGCGCCGCGCACGACCTCGGCGCCGGAGCGCCGTGCGACGTCGGCCGCGCCGTCCGCGTCGAGCAGGCTGCGTTCGGCGGCGGCGCGTCGGTAGACGTCGCGCTCCGCGCCGGTCGGGAGGCCCGGCACCCGTCCGCCCCGCGCGGTCCGGATCGCCGTGGTCGGGTCCACCCCGCCGCGTGCCATCTGCTGGACGGCCGGGTCCTCGATGCTCGTCACGACGACCGCATGCCGTCGGGACAGCCGGGGGAGCACGGCGAGCAGGTCGCCCGAGGCGCCGACGGAGTCGAGGCTCGAGGCGAGCACGACCAGGGCGCGCGAGGTCGTGATCGAGTCGACGAGCGCGGGCACGGATGCCCAGTCGGTCGCAGCGAGCCCGGGTTCGGCCATCGCGAGTGCCTCGCCGAAGCGCTGCACGACGTCGGTGCGGGTGGCGCCGTGCACCCGGTCGTGTGCCGTGTCGTCGAGCACCACCAGGTCGACGCGGTCACCGGCGGCTGCCGCGAGGGCGCCGAGGAGCAGCGCCGACTCGATGAACGTGTCGAGTCGGGGTTCGTCGGCGACCCGGCCGGCACCCGCCCGGCCCGCGTCGACCACGACGACGACGCGCCGGTCGCGTTCCGGCCGCCAGGTGCGGACGACGAGGTCCTGCCGCCGCGCGGTGGCGCGCCAGTCGATCGACCGCACGTCGTCGCCGCGCACGTAGTCGCGCAGCGAGTCGAACTCGGTGCCGTGCCCGCGGAGCTGCAGCGTGGTCTCGCCGTCGAGCTCGCGGAGCCGTGCCAACCGTGACGGCAGGTGCCGCCGGGAGCGGAACGGCGGCGTCACGACGAGTTCGCCCGGTGCCGCGACGACCCGCTGCCGTGCGGCGAGGCCCAGGGGACCGAAGGACCGCACGGCGACCCCGGTGGTGCGGCGTCGACCACGACGGAACGGTGTGAAGCGCATCCGGGCCGTCCGTCGTTCCCCGGCGGGGACCGTCATCCGGATCCGACGGGGACGGTGGCCGGCCGACGGCTCCCACATGTCGCGGACCACACCGCGGACCGTCCGGGAGCCGTCGTTGGCGAGCACGAGGGTGCCGTCCGCGGTGCTGTCGCGTCGGGCGAGCCGGGGCATCCGCCGCTCCACCCGGACCCGTCGCAGGTCGGCGGCGAGCACGACGTCGAGGGCCGCGGCGAGGAGCACCACCCCGACCCACGCCAGACCGGCCCACCCGCTGCCGAGCAGCACGGTGGGCACGAGGGCGACGGCGAGGAGCGCGACGAACCGGCCGGAGACCGCCACTAGATCGGCACCCGCACCTGCTCGAGCACCTGCTGGAGCACGCCGTCGGCGCCGACGCCCTCGAGCTCGGCGTCGGCGGCGACCCGCAGGCGGTGCCGCCAGACCGGCAGGGTCATGGCCTGCACGTGGTCCGGGGTGATCGCGTCGTAGCCGGTGAGCCAGGCCCAGGCCTTGGCGGCCGCGAGCAGTGCCGTCGCACCGCGGGGGCTGACACCGACACGGACGGACGGTGCCTGCCGGGTGGCCCGGGCGAGGTCGACGATGTAGGCGAGCACGTCGTCGCGGGCACCGACGGCGCGGACGGCACGCTGCGCACGGACCACCTCGTCGACGCCGACCACCGGGGTGATGCCGGCCGACCGGACGTCGCGCGGCACGAAGCCGTCGGCGTGGCGACGGAGCACCTGCCACTCGACGTCGCGCGGCGGGATGTCGAGGGTCAGCTTCATCAGGAACCGGTCGAGCTGCGCCTCGGGCAGCGTGTACGTGCCCTCGAACTCGATCGGGTTCATCGTCGCGGCGACGAAGAAGGGGTCCGGCAACGCACGGGCGTCACCGTCGACGCTCACCTGGCGTTCCTCCATCGCCTCGAGCAGCGCCGACTGGGTCTTCGGCGGCGTGCGGTTGACCTCGTCGGCGAGCAGGACGTTCGTGAAGACGGGGCCCTCGCGGAATGGGAATGTGCCGGTCGAGGCGTCGTAGACGAGCGACCCGGTGACGTCGCCGGGCATCAGGTCCGGCGTGAACTGGATGCGCTTCGTGTCGAGCGTCATCGCGGCGGCGAGGCTGCGGACGAGCAGGGTCTTCGCGACACCGGGGACGCCCTCGAGCAGCACGTGCCCCTGCGCGAGGAGTCCGACGATCATGCCGGACACCGCGCCCTCCTGGCCGACGACGGCCTTCGCGACCTCGGTGCGGACCCGGCCGAACGCGTCGCGCAGGTCGGAGACGGCCGCGGTCGTGGGGTCGTGCTCCGGCGCGGTGTGCTCGGTGGTGGCAGGGGGCAGGTCGGTCACGGTCGTGCTCCTGGTCGGTCGGGGTCAGAGGTGGGTCGGTCGCCGGAGGTCGCCCGGCGCACGGCGCGTTCGAGGTCGTTGAGCGCCGCGGTGCCGTCGACGAGTGCACGGTCGTCGGCGGTGGTCCCGCCGACGAGCACGGCACCGACACGGGTGTGCGGGATGCCGGTGGCCTGGGCCGCGGCCCGGACGACCTCGTCGACGTGGGCCGAACGGGGGAGTCCGAGCATCCGGCCGATGCGGCGGACGGCCGCGATGCGCAGGGTGTCGAGGGCGTGGGTGCGGTCACGGGTGCGGGCGTACATCCGGGCACGCCCCTCGGTGGTCTCGGCAGCACGGACGACGACGGGCAACCGCTCGACGACGAGCGGGCCGAGCCGTCGGCCCCGCCAGACACCGGCTGCGACGGCGACGAGGGCGAGCAGTGCGAGGGCACTCGGGACCCACGGCGGGGCGAGCTCGCCGAGGGTCGGGGCGGCGTCGGGGGTGCCGACCGCCGGGGTGTACCAGACGAGTCGCTCGTCGGCGCCGAGCAGCCCGAGGGCGAGCGCGGCGTTCCCGGCGGTGGCGATCGTGTCGTTCCGGAACGCCGAGGTCGTGCCGAGCAGGGTGACGTCGCCGCCCGGCGTCGCGGTGCGCACGAGGCCCCAAACGCGCGAGCCGCCGTCGCCCGTCGGCGCGCACCGTTCGGCGGCGTCGTCGTCGTCCACGGTGTACCCGGAGCCGGCGGTGGTGACCCGGGCAGCCGAGGCCGCCGCCGGGATCCCGCACGAGGCCGTCGAGACGGTGGCGTCCCCGTCGACCTGGACGGCCGGGTCGACCGGGAACCCGAGCAGTGCCTCGAGCCCGGCGCCGCTCGTGCCGACGACCACGACGTGCCGCGCCGTGCGGGCGATCCGTTCTGCGACGTCGGGGTCGAGCGCCCCGTCGGCGTCGTCGATGAACACCGTGCCGCCGTCGATCCCACCGACGCCGTCGACGGTGTCGGTGACGGAGACCGCGGTGCCCCGCTGCTCGAGCACCCTGACCAGGGCGGCCGAACCACTCGCCGTCGTCGAGGTCGGGTCGAGCGCGCGCGGTGCGTCCGGGTCGGTGCCCTGCACGAGGGCGGTCAGGGCGGCGAGCAGGACGCCGACCAGGACGATGGCGACCCAGAACCCGACGCGGAACCGGCGTCCCTCGGTCGGAGCCGGAGCCGGAGCCGGAGTCGGCCCGGTGCTCGTCCGCGTGGCGGTGTCGGTCGTCATGCCGGTACCGCCGGTCCCTCGGCGCGGGCGGGGCGGGCCTGCCGGACGGAGCGCTCGGTGTCGAGCACGCGGAGGGCCGCGGCCTCGTCGGCCTCACCGCCGAGGTACCGGACCGCGTCGAACGCGGTCGCTGCCGCGTCGAGTGCACCGGCCGACGCGGGGAACGGCACGGCGCCCCGTGCGGCGATCGTCCGCGCGGTGGCTCCGGGCACGTCGGGCACCAGATCGCGCTCGCCGAGGCCCCTGGCGATCGCGCGGAACCCGTCGAGCACCGCTGCTGACCAGTCGGCGCGACGGACCGCGGCCTGTGCCGCTTCGAGGAGTTCCCGGGCGGAGCGCAGGTCGTCGGCGTCGAACACCCCGCCGGTGTCACCGTCACCGGCCCGGGCGCGCCGGCGGGGGAGTCCGCGGGCGACGACGACGAGCACGACGACCGCGACGAGGACCACGATCGCGATCACCAGCGCCGTGCGGGCCGCAGCGGGGGAGTCGATGCCGTCGGCGCGGAGCGACCCGAGCCAGTCGAGGAAGGAGCGCGAGGCACGGTCCCACCACGTCGGCCGGGCACCGTCGTAGGCGGACCGCTCGAGTTCACGCTCGAGCAGGCGCCGCGCCTCGTCCGGGTCGACCGCCGTCACGCGGAGCCGTTCGGTGGGGCCTGGCCCGGACCCGGCTGCCACGGCTGCTGCTGCTGACCGGGCTGCCAGGGCTGCTGCTGCTGACCGGGCTGCCAGGGCTGCTGCTGCGCGGGCTGCCACGGCTGCTGCTGCCCCTGCCACTGCTGCCCCGGCCACTGCTGGCCACCCCACTGCTGCTGCGGCGGCCACGGCGGGCGTGCGACGGGCTCGGACGGCGCGAACGGGTCGGTCGGCTGCCCCGAGTCGAGGTGCGACGCGATCCGCTGGTCGAGCGCCTCGGTGCGGATCCGCCGGTCGATGGCGAGGAACGTGGTGATCGACGCGCTCAGCACGTCGGTGACGCACTGCACCGCGATCGCGAGCAGGCTCCCGACGACGATGGCGATGACCGCACCGGTACCGGCACCCGACGTGCCGCCCGTCTGCCCGAGGGGGTCGAAGGTGCCCCCGATGAGCACGGCGCCGATGGTGAGCGGGATCGACGCGATGGATGCGGCGAACCCGAACATGAGCTGCACGAGCAGCAGGATGCCGAAGGTCCGCCAGAAGGCTCCGCGGGTCAGGCGCCACGACTGGGCGGCAGCGGCGAAGACCGGCCGGCCCTCGAGCGCGATGGTCGGGACGGTGAGCACGAAGCGCGTGGCGAGCCACACGACGACGACACCGATCCCGAGCACGAACAGCACGAGCGCCAGCACGAACCACCCGGTGCCGGAGTCGGCGGCACCCATGGCCGCGAACACCCCGAAGAACACGAGCCCGGCCAGGATCGCGAGGACCACGCCGGCCCCGATCTGCACGAGCATCCACGCGACGACGGACCACCGGCGGCCGGCGAGCAGCGCCCACAGCCCCCGGAACGTGGCTCGACGGCCGAGCACCCGCTGCCCGGTGTCCGCGGCGACCGGCGCCACCAGGAACCCGCGACCGAGGTAGGCGAGGAACGGCAGCACGACCGAGAGCAGCGCCGTGAGCGTCAGCGTGCCCGCGACCACCGAGTCGGCACCGCTGCCGCCGTCGAGGGCCGAGAACATCCGCGACTGCAGCGCCTGCTGCCCGAAGGTGCTGGCCAGCGTCGAGAGCAGGCCGAGCACACCGCTCAGCAGCACGCTCCAGAGCAGCAGCACGCGGGCGTTCCGGCGGAAGACCGTGAACGCGCCGGCCAGGACGTCACCGAGGCCGAGCGGGCGCAGGGGGATCACCGGACGCGAGCCGCCGGACGGGCCGCCCGGTCGCCCCGGACCCGGCCCCGGGGCGGGCTGCGGCGGCACGGAGAAGCGGGGCGGGCCTCCAGACAGGGGTCCGGGTCCGGACGCCGGCGGCGTCGGCGCACCCTGCTGCCCACCGCCCGGTGTGTGCCAATCGGACATGACTCCAGCCCCCTCGTCGTGTCGGACCGAGCCAGCGATGCACGGTCCACCTCCATCCTGGCGGAAAACCCGGCTCGGCGGGGCCTCGGCTATCGTGTGGGGACACGTGCCGACCACGGCACCCGCACGCCACCCGGAGTCCAGATCACATGACACCGCGCATCCTCGTCGTCGACGACGACCAGGCCCTCTCCGAGATGATCGGCATCGTGCTCCGCTCCGAGGGGTACGAACCCGAGTTCAGCGCCGACGGCAACGACGCCGTCGACGCGTTCCACGCCACCAAGCCGGACCTCGTCCTGCTCGACGTCATGCTGCCCGGCATCGACGGCATCGAGGTGTGCAAGCGCATCCGTGCCGAGAGCGGCACGCCGATCATCATGCTCACCGCGAAGAGCGACACCGCCGACGTCGTCCTCGGGCTCGAGAACGGTGCCGACGACTACGTCGTGAAGCCCTTCAACCCGAAGGAGCTCGTCGCCCGCATCCGGACCCGCCTGCGGCCGAGCGCGTCCGACGCCACCGTGCTGCACGTCGGCGACGTCACGGTCGACGTCGCCGGGCACGAGGTGCGCCGCGGCGACACCGTGATCGCGCTCACGCCGCTCGAGTTCGACCTGCTCCGGGCGCTCGCCGAGAAGCCGAACCAGGTGTTCACCCGCGAGATGCTGCTCGAGCAGGTCTGGGGCTACCACTACAAGGCGGACACCCGCCTGGTGAACGTGCACGTGCAGCGGCTCCGCGCGAAGATCGAGCACGACCCGGACAACCCGAAGACCGTCACCACGGTCCGCGGCGTCGGGTACCGCGCCGGAGGAGCCTGAGCACCGTGCCACCCTCGACGCGCCCGTCGGGCTCGGCACGCCGCTCGGGCCGCGCCGGCGGGGCCGGCGGGGCCACCGTCTCGATCGGCGTCGTCGACCGCAGCCGCCGCCGGATGCGGCGCTGGCTCCGACGCGCCTGGCGTCCGATCGCGTACCTGTGGCGGCGCTCGCTCATGTTCCGCTCGGTCGCCATCACCGTGATGACGACGGGGCTCGCGGTGGGGATCATCGGCACCGCGGTCATGGTGAGCATCTCGACGAACGTCTACTCGCAGCGCCGCGACCAGATCGAGTCCGAGTCGGCACGGGCCACCATCGTCGCCCAGGGGATCTTCGACGCGGCGACCGCGGGCGAGGACAACAACCAGTCCGAGCTCGAGACGCTGCAGAACGAGGCCCGGCAGGCGATCTTGTCGAACACGACGAGTCCGGGCGGCACGAGCATCGCGATCGAGCGGAGCCCGGACCAGTCCACCGCGCAGACGCTGCAGACCATCGCCAGCCAGGGCTTCCCGGACGCCGTGATCACCGATGCCCTGCGCAAGGAGGTCGCGCAGAACACCGGGCGGCTGAGCCTGCAGCCCGTCGAACTCGAGGACGACGGGCGCCGGGTGCCGGGCCTCGCCGTCGGGTCCACGCTGCAGATCCCGAGCGCCGGCCAGTACGAGCTGTACCTGGTCTACGACCTCTCCGACGCGCAGCAGACCCTGGACTTCGTCTCCCAGACGCTCTCGATCGGCGGTGTGGCGCTCATGGTGCTCATCGCCCTGGTCACGTCGCTCGTGGTCCGGCTCGTCGTCGTGCCGATCCGCGGTGCCGCCGAGACGAGCCGGAAGATCGCCGCGGGGCGCCTCGACGAACGCATCCCGGTGCGCGGGCAGGACGACCTGGCGACCCTGGCGCGGAGCTTCAACGGGATGGCCGAGGCGGTCAGCCGCCAGATCACCCAGCTCGCCGAGCTCTCCCGCGTGCAGCAGCGGTTCGTGTCCGACGTGTCGCACGAGCTCCGCACCCCGCTCACCACGATCCGGCTCGCCGGCGACATGCTCTACGACTCCCGGCACGCGTTCGAACCGTCGGTCGGCCGGTCCGCCGAACTCCTGCACGCCCAGGTGGAGCGCTTCGAGATGCTCCTCGCCGACCTGCTCGAGATCTCGCGGTACGACGCCAAGGCGGTGCAGCTCGACACCGCACCCGTCGTCCCGGCGTCCCTCGCCGCGGACATCGTCGACGAGTTCCGTCCGCTCGCCGAACGCGCCGGCGTCGAGCTGCAGCTGGCGACCCCCGGCGGCCACACCACGATGCGGCTCGACGCCAAGCGCGTCCGCCGCATCCTGCGCAACCTCGTCGGCAACGCCATCGAGCACGGCGACGCGAAGCCCGTGCAGGTCGTCGTCGACAGCGACGCACGCACCGTCGCCATCGCCGTCCGCGACCAGGGCGTCGGCATGCCGCCGGAGGACGCCGCACGGGTGTTCGACCGCTTCTGGCGGGCCGACCCGAGCCGGAAGCGCACCATCGGCGGCACCGGGCTCGGCCTCGCGATCAGCCTCGGCGACGCGAAGCTCCACGGCGGGCGCATCGACGTGTGGTCCCGACCGGGCGAGGGATCGACCTTCGTGCTCACCCTGCCCCGCAACGAGCAGGGCACCACCGCCACCTCGGCCATCCCGCTGCCCGAGCTCGACGAGTCGTACGACGGCCCCCGCGCCGTGCGAGAGGAGTCCTGATGCGCCACCGGATCCGCCACGTCCTCGCCGTCGCGCTCGCCGCGGTCAGCCTGTTCGCGGTCACCGCCTGCGCGGCCATCCCGACCGACGGTGCCGTGCGCACCGGGCAGACGATCAAGGACGAGTCGCTCTCGGGCGTCGACTTCCGGCCGGACAAACCGATCACCGGGTCCGACCAGACGGCGATCCTCCGCGGGTTCATCGCCGCAGCCACCGGTGCCCAGGACAACTACGCGATCGCCCGGCAGTTCCTGGCCGCCGACTTCGCCCAGCGGTGGAACCCGCGGCAGGGCGTCACGATCCGCGACGGCAGCGGCACCGTCGAGCGCGCCGACGACAGCGAGCTCACCTACACGATGACGGCCAGTGCCACGGTCGACTCCGAGGGGGAGTACACCCAGTCCGTCCGCCCGACCTCGTCGACGCTGACGTTCCAGTTCGTCCGCGAGGACGGCGAGTGGCGCATCGCCTACGCCCCGGACGGCATCATCCTGTCGCCGGTCAGCTTCGAGTCGGTGTTCCAGCCGCACGCGCTGTACTTCTACGACCCGACCTACCGCTTCCTCGTGCCCGACCAGCGCTGGTTCCTCGCCCGGTCCTCCACGAGCACCCGCATCGCCAGCGCCCTGCTCGCGGGGCCCGCCGACTGGCTGAAGGGCGCCGTCGTCTCGTCGTTCCCGGAGGGCACCCAGCTGTCGCTCAACGCGGTGACGATCGACAGCGGCACCGCCCTGGTCGACCTGTCGAGCGACGCCCTGCGCGCGAGCACCGTCGACAAGGTCCGGATGCGGGAACAGCTCAGCAAGTCCCTCGCCTCGGTCGCCACCATCTCGTCGGTCTCGATGACGATCGAGGGCGCGACGCTGTCGGTGCCGGACTCCGGGGGAGCGGACGCCCAGCAGAACCCCGACGTCGACCCCCGACCCCTGGTCGACGAGGACGGCGTCGTCGGCTACGCCGCCTCGGGCACCGGCAAGGTCTCCGAGCTCGGCAGCGGCGTCGGGGCCGCGATCGCCGGCCTCGACCCGACCTCGATCGCCCTGTCGGCGTCCGGCACCACGGCCGCCGTCGGCAACCGGGACGGCGTCGTCGTCGTGCGCGGCAAGGACCGCCTGCGCGTCGATGCCCGCGACGACCTCATCGCCCCCGCCGTCGACGACCTCGGCTTCGTCTGGGCGGGGCAGCAGTCCGACACCCGTCACATCACCGCGTACGGCCTCGGCGGCGACCCCCACCAGGTGCGCACCACCCTGCCGCGCGGCGACCTCGTGTCGTTCCAGGTGTCCCGCGACTCGACCAGGGCGCTCGCGCTCATCCAGACCTCGGACGGCCCCGGCCTGTACGTGATGGCGATCATCCGCGGTTCCGACCGGTCACCGACCTCGTTCGGCGCCCCGGTCCGGGTGCAGGCCGCCAGCGGCACCGCGGTCGATGCCGCGTGGGTGAGCGACACCGACGTCGCCTCGGTCGGGCAGACCCCCACCGGTCCGAACATCGTCCGCACCACCATCGGCGGCAAGTCGAGCACCCTGCCGAAGCCCGACGGGCGCGCCACCGCGATCAGCGGCGGCAGCGGTGGCGCGCTGCTGCTCCGGATGTCGAGCGGCAACGTCCTGCAGTCCACCGGGGGCGGCTGGGACACGACGGGCGTCACCGCCGACGTGCTCGGCGTCCAGCGCTGACACGACGGTCCTCCACACCCCACCCGGCCTGGAGGCCCGTCCACCGTCCGGCGCACCGGCCCACCGCCGTCGTCCGGTCACCACCACAGTCGTGGGCATGTCCCCTGATGACGCCCCCACCCCCTGGTGCGATGCCCTGCTCGCCGTGCTCGGGCTCTTCCTGCCCGTCGCCTGCCTGGGCTGCGGCCGCCCGGACCGCGCGCTCTGCCCACCGTGCCGCGCGGCGCTCGACGCACGGCCCCGGCGGGTCCGGCTGGTCGCCGGCGTCCGGCTCGACGCCGCCTTCGAGTACGAGGGGCTGGTCCGCACCCTGGTGCTCGAACTCAAGCTCCGGGGCCGGGTCGACGTCGCCCGACCGCTCGGCGTCCGCTTCGGTGCCCTCGTCCGCGCGGCGCTCGCCGCGGCCCCGGACGGCACCGTGGTGCTCCGGGTGCCGCCGTCCCGCGCGGGTGCCCGACGGCGTGGGTTCGACCCGGTGGTGCTGCTGCTCGCCCGTGGTGGTGTCCGGCACACGGGGCGCCTCGTCCGCACCCCGGCCGGACGCGGGCGATCCGGACCGGGGCAGAAGGAGCGGTCGGCGGTGGAACGCGTCGCCGCGACCGTCGGGACCCTGCGCGCGTCCTGCGTCGACGGCCGCGACGTCGTGCTCGTCGACGACGTCGTCACCACGGGAGTGACGATGGCCGAGGGCGTCCGTGCCGTGCGCGCTGCGGGCGGGCGGGTGGTGCGCTGTGTCGCCGTGGCGAGCGTCGACGACTGACGCTCGGTGAACACCCGGTGGCCGCTGTGTGTCCGGTGAGTGTCCGACGGACTCGCCGCCTCCCCGTGACGCCGAGGGTGCGCCGGGTCTAGCCTCGCGACAAGGCGTTCGGGTCGCCGGACGGAGGCGACGCGCCGACACTGGATGGGAGCCGCCACATGGACGTGACGATCACGGGCCGGAACGTCGGGGTCACCGACCGTTTCCGCACCTACGTCGAACAGAAGTCCGAGAAGATCGACGTGCTCGCCGACCGCGCCCTCGCCTTCGAGGTGCGCATCAGCCGCCACCACGAGAAGTCGAGCGGCAGCCAGGGCGAGGACCGCGTGGAGCTCACGCTGATCGGACCGGGGCCGCTCGTACGGGCCGAGTCCGCGGCGTCGGACAAGTACGCCGCCTTCGACCTCGCCTTCGCGCGGATCATGGAACGCCTCCGTCGGGCGCGTGACCGCCGCAAGGTGCACCACGGCCGGCACCGCCCCACCTCGGTCGCCGAGGCCGCCGGCAGCGGCTTCGACGGCATGGGTGTCGTCCCGGCCGACGGCAAGCTCATCGAGGACGTCGCGACCGGTGCCGTCCCGGTCGTCGACCAGGAGACCGCCGAGGACGAGAACGAGGTCTACAGCCCGGTCGTCATCCGGCACAAGGTCTTCGAGGCCGCCCCGATGACGGTCGACGACGCCCTGTACTACATGGAGCTCGTCGGGCACGACTTCTACCTGTTCCTCGACGCCGAGACCCGCCGTCCGAGTGTCGTGTACCGACGCAAGGGCTGGGACTACGGCGTGATCGGCATCGACGAGGTGCCGGCCGGCCAGGCGCCGGCCGCGGTCGACGCCGACGCGGAGCGCGCAGCCGCGATCGCCTGATCCCACTCGGGACCACCGGTCCCGCACCGTGTGCGCGGTCCGTTCGCGGGCCGCGCACACCCGTGTCCGCGGGCAGCCGCGCCGCTCACAGCGCCGTGCGTTCGCGGGTTGCTAGCATGACTGGTCGATCGGGCGTGCAGGTCGCGCGCGACGACCTCGTAAGGAGTTCACGTGGCAAACGTGCTGGAGAAGGTCCTCCGCATCGGCGAAGGACGAACCCTCCGTCGGCTGAAGGCGTACGCCTCGGCCATCAACGACCTCGAGGACGACTTCTCGAGCCTCACCGACGAGGAACTCCACGACGAGACCAAGGAGCTGCGCGAGCGGTACGCCAACGGCGAGACCCTCGACGACCTCCTGCCCGAGGCGTTCGCCGCCGTGCGTGAAGCCGCGAAGCGGACCCTCGGCATGCGGCACTTCGACGTGCAGCTCATGGGTGGCGCGGCACTGCACCTCGGCAACATCGCCGAGATGAAGACCGGTGAGGGCAAGACCCTCGTCGCGACGACCGCCGCGTACCTCAACGCGATCCCGTCGCGCGGCGTGCACGTCATCACGGTCAACGACTACCTGGCGTCGTACCAGTCCGAGATCATGGGCCGCGTCTTCCGCGCGCTCGGCATGACCACCGGCTGCATCATCGCGAACCAGAGCCCGGCCGAGCGCCGCGAGCAGTACGCCGCCGACATCACGTACGGCACGAACAACGAGTTCGGCTTCGACTACCTGCGCGACAACATGGCGTGGCAGGCCTCGGACATGGTGCAGCGCGGCCACTTCTTCGCCGTGGTGGACGAGGTCGACTCGATCCTCATCGACGAGGCCCGCACGCCGCTCATCATCTCCGGTCCGTCCTCGGGCGAGGCCAACCGCTGGTTCACCGAGTTCGCCTCGATCGCCAAGCGCCTCACCCCGGGCGAGGACTACGAGGTCGACGAGAAGAAGCGCACCGTCGGTGTCCTCGAGCCCGGCATCGAGAAGGTCGAGGACTACCTCGGCATCGAGAACCTGTACGAGTCGGCGAACACCCCGCTCATCTCGTTCCTGAACAACTCCATCAAGGCCGTCGCCCTGTTCAAGAAGGACAAGGACTACGTCGTGATGAACGGCGAGGTGCTCATCGTCGACGAGCACACCGGCCGCATCCTGATGGGCCGCCGCTACAACGAGGGCATCCACCAGGCGATCGAGGCGAAGGAAGGCGTCGAGGTCAAGGCCGAGAACCAGACCCTCGCCACCGTCACGCTGCAGAACTACTTCCGCCTCTACCAGAAGCTCTCCGGCATGACCGGTACCGCCGAGACCGAGGCGGCCGAGTTCATGTCGACCTACAAGCTCGGCGTCGTCCCCATCCCGACGAACAAGCCGATGCAGCGCATCGACCAGACGGACCTCGTCTACAAGAACGAGAAGGCGAAGTTCGAGCAGGTCGCCGAGGACATCGCGGAGCGCCACGAGAAGGGCCAGCCCGTCCTCGTCGGCACCACGAGCGTCGAGAAGTCCGAGTACCTGTCGAAGCTCCTCGCCAAGCAGGGCGTCAAGCACGAGGTCCTCAACGCGAAGAACCACGCACGTGAAGCCGCGATCGTCGCCCAGGCCGGTCGCTTCGGCGCCGTGACCGTCGCGACGAACATGGCCGGTCGTGGTACCGACATCATGCTCGGTGGCAACGCGGAGTTCCTCGCCGTGCAGGAGATGCACGTCAAGGGCCTGTCGCCGACCGAGACCCCGGACGAGTACGAGGCCGAGTGGGACGACGTGTTCGCGCGCGTCAAGGCCGAGGTCGAGGAAGAGGGCGACAAGGTCCGCGCCGTCGGCGGCCTGTACGTGCTCGGTACCGAGCGCCACGAGTCGCGCCGCATCGACAACCAGCTGCGTGGTCGTTCCGGCCGTCAGGGTGACCCGGGCGAGAGCCGCTTCTACCTGTCGCTGACCGACGACCTGATGCGCCTGTTCAACTCCGGTGCCGCCGAGAGCCTGATGGGCCGCTCGAACGTGCCGGATGACCTGGCGATCGAGAACAAGCTCGTCGGCCGTGCGATCCGGTCCGCCCAGGCGCAGGTCGAGGGCCGCAACGCCGAGATCCGCAAGAACGTCCTGAAGTACGACGACGTCCTGAACCGCCAGCGCGAGGCGATCTACAGCGACCGCCGCCACATCCTCGAGGGCGACGACCTGCACGACCGTGCGCAGTCGTTCCTCAAGGCCGTCATCGACGACGTGATCGACAGCCACACCGGCGAAGGCTCCCCGGACGACTGGGACCTCGACGCCATGTGGACCGAGCTCGGCACGCTGTACCCGATCTCGATCTCCATCGACGAGGTCATCACCGAGGCCGGCTCGAAGGGCAAGGCGTCGCGTGACTTCCTCGCCCGCGAGATCCTCTCGGACGCCAAGCTGGCCTACCAGCAGCGTGAGGAGCTCCTCGGCGACGAGGCGATGCGTGAGCTCGAGCGTCGCGTGGTGCTCTCGGTGATCGACCGCCGCTGGCGCGACCACCTGTACGAGATGGACTACCTCAAGGACGGCATCGGCCTCCGCGCGATGGCGCAGCGCGACCCGCTGGTCGAGTACCAGCGCGAGGGCTACGCCCTGTTCCAGACGATGATGGGGCAGATCCGCGAAGAGTCCGTCGGCTACCTGTTCAACCTCGAGGTCCAGGTGCAGTCCGACGGCGAGAACGCGGTGATCGAGGCCAAGGGTCTCGGCGAGGACGAGGTCTCCGGCCTCGAGTACTCGGCTCCGTCGATCGACGGCGAGGTCGAGGTCCGCGACGAGAAGGGTCGCCTCGAGCAGGCCGCGACCGCTCGCGCGCAGCGCGCCCAGGCCGAGGCCGAAGCGGCCGCCGAGCCGGAGCAGGGCTCCGCGTTCGGCAACGCGGCCACGGCCTCCGGTCAGGCCGCGGCGAGCAACCGCGCCGAGCGTCGCCAGGCGGCCAAGAAGAACTAGCGTCCGCGCGCGAGCGCATCGTGAGCAGGAATGGTCGGGTCCCACGTCGGGACCCGACCATTCGTGCTCACCAAGCGTGACCGCCGACGGACGGGAGGCCCGTGGCGGCGCCGCCACGGGCCTCCCGTCCGTCCGCCACCCGGCTACAGGACCCCGATCGCGGTCGCCTGCCAGCGACCGTGTCGCTCTTCGAGTCGCATGGCGACCGCTCGCGCGTGACTGCGCGTGTGCACGACCACCGTCGCCTCGGCGACGCCCGCCGCGGGGCGGCACACCAGGACGCTGCCGACCCGGAGCACCGGGCGCCCGCGTGCCCGCCGACCGGAGCCCCGCGCGTGCGCTGCCACCGCGGCCCGCTGCTGCAGGTGCCGCTGCACGTCGTCGCTGATCCACCGGGCGATGCTGTCGACCTCTCGCGCGCCGGTGAGCACCTCGGCGACGCAGAGCCCGAGCGCTCGTGCCGTCGTCGCCGGGTCCGGGGGACCGGTCGCCGTGGCGGGCTCCGGCGGCGGTTCGACGATCCGCAACGGCGGCGGGTGCGCCGTCGTCGTCTCGTGATCGATGCGGCGTGCCTGCTCTGCCACCCCTGCCCCTTCCGTCGTTGGAGCGAGCGTATGGGGCGTGCGACATACGAAATACGAACCGGTCTACCCTGTGGAGAGGACGACGTTCTCCACAAGGCGGCGGACCTAGACTGGCTGGGTGTCGACCCTCAGTGACCTCGTCCTCGCGCAAGGCCGTTCCTCGGAAGCAGACGTGGAGTGGCTCCACCTGCTCGTGGGGGACTGGCAGCTCCTCGCCGACCTGTCGTTCGCCGACATGGTGCTCTGGGTGCCGACGGCCGAGGACGGCTCGTTCGTGGCCGTCGCACACGCCCGGCCGAGCTCTGCGGCGACGCTGTTCTACCGCGACATCGTCGGCCAGGAGATCCGCGAGGAGTGGCGCGGCCAGGTTACCGAGAGCTTCGCCGGGTCACGGGTCGTCGACTCCGCCGAACCGGACTGGTACGAGGACACCCCGACCCGCGTCCGCGCGATCCCGGTGCTCCGCCGCCTGAGCGCGAAGAGCGCCGAGACCACCGAGCGGCCGATCGCCGTCGTCACCCGTCACTCCAACCAGGACGAGATGCGGACCCCGAGCCGCCAGGAGCTCAACTTCACCGCGAGCGCGAACGACCTGTTCGGCATGATCGCCACCGGTGACTTCCCCGATCTCGGTGCGCCGGCGGGCCCACGTCGTGGTGCGCCCCGTGCCAGCGACGGCCTCCTGCGCCTCGACACCGCCGGCATCGTCACGTTCGCGAGCCCGAACGGCCTGAGCGCGTTCAACCGCATGGGCTTCGAGGGGGAACTCGAGCGGAAGTCCCTCGCCGAGGTCACCACCGAGCTCATCGGCGCCCAGCTCGACGTCGACGAGTCCCTGCCGCTCGTCGTCACCGGCCGTGCACCGTGGCGGGCGGACATCGAGTCGAAGGGCGTCACGGTGTCGCTCCGCTCGATCCCGCTCCGCGACCACGGTGAGCGCATCGGTGCCATCGTGCTCTGCCGCGACGTGTCCGAACTGCGGCACCAGGAGCGCGAGCTCATCACCAAGGACGCCACGATCCGCGAGATCCACCACCGCGTGAAGAACAACCTGCAGACGGTGGCGTCCCTGCTGCGGATCCAGGCGCGTCGTACGCACTCGGACGAAGCGCGGACCTCGCTGCAGAACGCCATGCGCCGCGTCGCCGCCATCGCCGTCGTGCACGACACCCTGTCGAGCGGCCTCAGCCAGACGGTGGACTTCGACGAGGTGTTCGACTCGGTGCTCAAGCTCGTCACCGAGGTCGCCGCGTCGCACAACACGACCGTGCACCCGAAGAAGACCGGCGAGTTCGGGGTGCTGCCGTCCGAGGCTGCGACGCCCCTCGCCCTCGGCCTCACCGAGCTCGTGACGAACGCCGTCGAGCACGGGCTGGACGGCCGTGACGGCGAGGTCGAGATCGTCGCGCGCCGCTTCGACGACCACCTGGAGATCGAGGTCCGCGACAACGGCGTGGGGCTCCCCGAGGGCAAGGTCGGTTCGGGCCTCGGCACGCAGATCGTCCGCACGCTCATCCAGGGCGAGCTCGGCGGCACCATCGACTGGCACACCCTGACGGGCAGCGGCACCGAGGTGACGATCACCATCCCGTTCCGCTGGTTGACCGCACCCGCCTGACGCCGCCCGGCGGTTGGCGCGCTCGTCGTCCGCGCAACCGAAGTGCATCCGCGCCCTGCGCTCGTGTGGCGCGGGTTCGCTTTGGTCGTGTCCGCCGACGGCCAGCCCTGCGGACTCCGTCGCAGCTCGCGACGCGACCGCCTGGAGGCGCGGCGGCTGCACGGCGGACCGGCAGCGGGCCTCCAGGCGGTTGCGCGAACGTCCGCACAACCAAAATGCATCCGCACAAGCCGATCACGTGGCGCGGACGCATTCTGGTTGTGCGCAGCCGCGCTGCGCCGCGCCCGCCCCGCGCGCACGACGACGCCCGCCGCCCCCGAGGGGACGACGGGCGTCGTGGTGTCAGACGACCGGGGTCAGGACGCGCGGCGAGCGCGGGCGGCGCGGCGCTTCAGCGCACGACGCTCGTCCTCGCTGAGACCACCCCAGACACCCGAGTCCTGGTTGTTCTCGAGTGCGTACTGCAGGCACATCTCGGTGACCGTGCATCGCGCACAGACCGACTTGGCCTTCTCGATCTGGTCGACGGCGGGCCCGGTGTTCCCGACGGGGAAGAAGAGCTCGGGGTCTGCGGTGAGGCAGGCAGCCTTGTCACGCCAGTCCATGTGTGGTGCTCCTTGATGTCGATGCTCGAACGGCAGGCCGGGGCCGTGGTTCGGGGGATCGGAACGCTGACCATGCATGCGGCATGGAGGGGACAACTGTGGGGAGGAGTCCGCAGGAAGCGTGTCTGACGCCCGCGAGACGCTCGGGGGAGGAGCGATGAACCACGGGAGACGCACACCACATCGTGCCGTCCAAACGACCTCCAATATCGTTCCATACTGGTAGGGCCAAATCAAGGGTTCCGATGCTGGAGGATCACTGTGCACGACGACACCCCGAACGACACCGATCCCTCCGCACCCGTCGCGCGCCGGTCGCCGGCGATGCTGGGGTTGCTCGCCGTGGTCGGCCTCGAGTTCCTCGCGCTGGTGGTGGTGACGGTCGTCCTGGTGGTCGAACTGCTCGTCGCCCCGGCCACGAGCATCGCCTCCGGCATCGCCCTCACGGTCCTCGTCGCCATCGCCGCGCTCTGGCTCGGTGCGCTGCTGAACGGCCTGTGGCAGGGCCGGGCCTGGGTGCGTTCCGGCATCATCGTCTGGCAGGTGCTGCAGGGCGCCATCGCGATCGGGGCGTTCCAGGGCGTCTTCCGGGTCGCCGCGGTCGGCTGGCTGCTGCTCGTCCCGGCCCTGCTCGGCATCACGCTGGTGCTGTCGCGGTCGGTGACGGCCGCGCTCGCGCGTCCGGCCGAGTAGACGGTCTGGTCCGCCACACACCGGAGGCCCGGTGCCGGTTCCGAGAACCGGCACCGGGCCTCCGGTGCGTGGCCGGTCCTCAGACCAGGCCGAGCTTCTTCCGCAGGCTCGCCACGTGACCGGTCGCCTTGACGTTGTAGAGCGGCAGCTGCACGGTGCCGTCCTCGTCGACCACGATCGTGGACCGGATCGTGCCGGTGACGATCTTGCCGTAGTTGTTCTTCTCGCCCCAGGCCGCGTAGGCCTTGTGCACGGCGAGGTCGGGGTCGCTCAGCAGCGGGAAGGTCAGCGCCTGCTCGTGCTGGAACGTCTTGAGCTTCGCCTGCTCGTCCTTCGAGACGCCGAGGACCTCGTAGCCGGCGGCCTGCAGCGACGACATGTTGTCGCGGAAGTCGCAGGCCTCGGTGGTGCAGCCCGGGGTGGACGCCGCCGGGTAGAAGTACACGATGACCTTCTTGCCACGAAGGGCAGCGAGGGAGTGCTCCACACCGTCCTGGTCGGGCAGCGTGAAGTCGGGGGCGGTGTCGCCGGGGACGAGACGGTCGGTCATGGTGCTCCTGTTCGCGTCGTGCGCCCACGAGTGGTCGTGGGCGCGCGAAACCCATGCTATTGTTGATTCCCGTTGCGGCACGGAAGCCGGAACATGCACCTCTAGCTCAATTGGCAGAGCAACTGACTCTTAATCAGTGGGTTCTCGGTTCAAGTCCGAGGGGGTGCACCGCAGGACGAACGCCCCGGCTCATCGAGTCGGGGCGTTCGTGCGTTCCGGGCAGGTTTCCGCGCAGAAGCGGAGACACGCCCGAGGTGTGCAGGAACCGCGGATTCAGTCGGTGGGGACGTCGACGATCCGCTCCTCGCCGATGACGGGTTCGAGCGAACCGGCCGACGCGGCGGCGAGGTCGGCCGTCAGGGCGCCGAGCGCCTCGTGGGGGACCCACACCTCGAAGGTCGCCGCCTGCCCGTACTCGGTCGGGCCGAGCGTCGCGTGGTGGTGTCGGACCCAGTCGCGCAGCACGTTGTCGAGCCGCCCGGCGTCGGCGTGGTCGACGTCGAAGCGCACCTGCGTCAGGGCCTCACGGCGGACGAGGACCGCCGTGTCGAGCGCCTCGGACACCGAGGTCGAGTAGGCCCGGACCAGTCCGCCGGCGCCGAGCTTCACCCCGCCGAAGTACCGCGTGACGACCGCGACGACGTCGGTCAGGCCGCGGCGTCGCAGGACCTCGAGCATCGGGACGCCCGCGGTGCCGGAGGGTTCCCCGTCGTCCGAGGAACGGGCCTGGTCCCCGAGCACGCCGGTGACCATCGCCGTGCAGTTGTGCCGGGCGTCCCAGTACCGCCGGCGGACCTCGGCGATCACGCGGTCGGCGTCCTCGACGCCGGAGACCGGCGCGACGGTGGTGATGAAGCGCGACTTCGTGATCACGATCTCGTGCTCGACCGGTGCCGCGACGGTGGCGGGGAAGCGGCGGGGCATGCCCACGAGGCTAGCGGCGCGCGTGCCGGGCGCCCGCGCTAGCATGGCGTCCACGCGCCGGACCCACACCTCGCGCGGACACGGCTGGGGAGGAGTCCGACATGGACACGGGTGATCTGAAGGGCGGGGCGCTCGACGCCGCCGAGCTCGCGCGCCGCCTCAACCTGCTCCTCGACTTCGAGGAGTCCCAGCGTGGCGCCCCGGTGCCGTTCTCCTCGATCGAGGAGTACGTCGCGGCCCACGGTGGGTCGCTGTCGCGGGCGAAGTGGACCTACATGCTCTCCGGCGACGGTCGCCGCAACCGCGACACCGAGCTCCTGCGCCTGCTGGCCGGGTACTTCGAGGTCGACGAGCGCTTCCTGCTCGAGGACAGCGAGGTACCGGAACGGATCGGTGCCCAGCTCGCCCTCGTCCGGTCCCTGCGCTCCGCCCGCGTGAGCGGCTTCGCGGCCCGGACGTTCCCCGGTGAACTCTCACCCGACGCGCTGCGGCGCATCGCCGAGGTGCTCGAGGAGGAATCGCAGCGGGGGAGTGTCGCATGACCGACGCCCTCGTCGAGGCGTTCTGGGCTCGTGGTGCCGCCGAGGGGTGGTCGGACGTCGACCAGGCCGTCGCCGCCGCCGCTGACGTCGTCGGCAAGCCGATCGTGGTGCGCGAGGAGTCGTTCCTGGCCGCCGAGCCCGTGTGCGGCTTCGTGGCGACGCTCGAGCACGCGCACCTCGTGATGATCTCGCCGACGGCCTCGCCGACGTTCCGGTCGTTCGTCATCGGCCACGAGCTCGGGCACGTCCTGCACCGGCACCAGGAGCACGCCCCGCAGAGCGCGTACATCCGCGACGTCATCCCCGACCTGCCCGAGTACAAGGTCGAGCGTGCGCTGGCCCGGGGCATGTTCTCGAACACCTACGAGCACGAGGCCGAGGTCTTCGCCGACCGCCTGGCCACGGTGATCCGCCAGCACCGCGGCCGCCCGAGCGCCTTCCGAGGGGTCTTCGGGTGATCATCGCCGTCGTCCAGGCGGTGCTGCTCATCGTCGGGACGATCGTGCTGCTGGTCCTGCAACGGGGGCAGGACCGCACGCTGGCGTTCACGTTCCTGCTCTTCGCCGCCACCATCGTGACGAACGTCGACCCGCTGTACCGGTGGCTCGACCCGCTGCTCGGCGGGTACAACGTCGTGACCGTCGTCAGCGACTGCCTCATGGTGGCCGGCACGAGCACGCTGCTGTGGGGCGTGGCGAAGGCGGTCGGTGCTGCGCGGCCCTGGCTCCGGAACGCGGTCGGGGTGTCCTTCGCCGTGGTCGTCGTGGTGGTCGTCGTCGCGTTCACCGTGCTCGACAAGCCCGCGACCACGACGACCTTCATGCTCGACGCCGGCTCCCACCCGGCGGCCACCGTCTACTCGATCGCGCAGACCGTCTACCTCGGAGTCGCCCTCGGCGCGACGGGGTTCATCTGCGTGCTCCGGCTCCGCGAAGCCCGGACGACCACCGACCTGGTGGGGCTGTGGGTCCTGGTCCTCGGTGGGGTGCTCGGGGTCGTCCGCATGGTCGTGGTCGTCGTGATGGACGTCGCCCACGTCGCCGGTGACCTCGACGTCACGCACGCGCTCTCGCTGCCCTACGACGTCACCACGCCGGGAGCCGTGCTGTGCGTGGCGTCCGGCATGCTGCTGCTCGTCGTCGGCCACCGGGTCTCCCGCCGGCGCCGGGCCCGCCGCGTGGACGATGCGCTGCGCCGCCTGGCGCCGCTGCACGAACGGATCGGGGTGGACAACGCCTACCCGCCGACCGACGACCCCGCGACCCGGCTCAGCCGCCGCATCGTCGAGATCAACGACGGCGTCCGGGGCGCACGGGCGTCACTGTCCGACGCCGAGCGTGCCGCCCTCGCCGACGCCGAGGCCGCGCTCGAGACCGCGTAGTCCCTCGACGCTGCCGGACAGGCCGTGTAGAGTCTGTAGCAGGTGCTACAGATCCTGTGGCCTGCCGGGTCGGGACTCGGCCGCGTTGGGGGCGGCCGAGCACCACCTGCCCGGCATCGCGGCACCAGCATCGTCGAGACCGGCGTTCAGTAGGATCGTCCCGTGCTCGTCTTCGCCGCAGTCGTCCTGTTCATCGGCGCCGTCTTCAACGTCGTCACCTGGCCGCGCTTCTTCCAGCGCGTCGCGAAGGACTCTCGTGCCCGCGACGCCGCCGGCAAGCCGACGACCTTCTACACGGTGCACCTCGTGCTCCTGCTCATCGCGCTCGCGATCGCCGTCGCGTCCGTCATCGCAGGGATCCTGCTGCTGGTCTGAGCCGGTCGCTTCAGCCCTGCTTCAGCGGGGCACGACAGGATCGAACCCATGCGTGTGCTGGTGGTCGACGACGAGGTCCGGCTCGCCGACGGCGTGCGCCGCGGCCTCGAGGCCGAGGGATGGGCGGTCGACGTCGCGAACGACGGCGTGGACGGTCTGTGGCACGCGCGTGAGTTCCGCTACGACGCGATCGTGCTCGACCTGATGATGCCCGGCCTGAGCGGCTGGGCCGTGTGCGCGCAGCTCCGCGCCGACGGCGACTGGACCCCCGTGCTCATGCTGACCGCCAAGGACGGCGAGTGGGACCAGGTCGAGGCGCTCGACGCGGGGGCCGACGACTACGTCACCAAGCCGTTCTCGCACCCGGTGCTCGTCGCACGGCTCCGGGCGCTCGTCCGACGGGGTGCCAGCGAGCGCCCCACCGTGCTGACCCTCGGCGACCTGGTCGTCGACCCCGCGGCGCGCACCGTGGCCCGGGGCGAGACCCCCGTCGAGTTGACCAGCCGCGAGTTCGCCGTGCTCGAGTACCTCGCACGGCACCCGGGACAGGTCCGGTCGAAGCGCGACGTCATCGAGAACGTCTGGGACGTCGACTTCGAGGGCGACCCGAACATCGTCGAGGTGTACGTCGGACACCTCCGCCGGAAGCTCGACCGGCCGTTCGGGCGTGCCGCGATCGAGACGGTCCGTGGCGCCGGGTACCGCTTGGCGGCCGACGGTGGCTGAGCGGCCGGTCAACCCCCGTGCGAGCGGGCCCGCACGAAGCAGGCCACGGCGCCCCCGGTCGGTCCGTGCCCGCACCACCCTCGGCGCCGGGGTCGTCGTCCTCGCGGCCCTGGTCCTCGGCGCCGTCGCGTTCGTCGTCGTGCTGCGGCTCGTGCTGCTCGACGGCGTGCGGACCTCGGCCGAGGCCGGTCTCGAGCAGGTGTCCTCGCGGGTCGAGACGGACGGTGCGGCCGCGGTGACCGGCTACGAGGACGTCCTGGTGCAGGTGATCGGCGACGGCGGGGCGGTCCTGGCGCACGGCGAGGACGCCGACGGCGCCGCACTGCCCACCGCCGACGAGTCCCGGTGGACCCACGACGGCGAACGCTGGCTGCTCGTGGCGGACGACGTGGACCTGCCCGGCGGCGGTGAGGCGACGCTCGTATACGGCACCACGCTAGACCAGGCCGACACCGCGGTCCGCACCGCCGTCGTGCTCCTCGCCGTCGGGGTGCCCGTGCTGGTGCTCGTGCTGGTCGCGGTCACCTGGGCCGTCACCGGGCGCTCGCTGCGGCCCGTGGAGCAGATGCGCACCGAGGTCGAGACGATCCGGGCGGCCCGTCCCGACGCCCGGGTCGAGGTGCCGGACACCGGCGACGAGGTCGCCCGGCTCGCGAGCACCATGAACGCCATGCTCGACCGCCTCGAACGATCCGCCGAGAGCCAGCGGCGCTTCGTGTCCGACGCCTCCCACGAACTCCGGTCGCCGATCGCGTCGATCCGGCAGCACGCCGAGGTCGCCGTCGCGCACCCGGAGCGGACCGACGTGGCCGACCTCGCCGACGTCGTCCGGTCCGAGGCGGTGCGCCTGCAGGACCTGGTCACCGGGCTGCTCGAGCTCTCCCGCCTCGACGAGGGCGGGATCCGCACGCGTCGCCCCGTCGACCTCGACGACCTGGCGTTGGACGCGGTGGCCCGCGCGCGAGCGCGGTCGACGGCCGGTGACGCGCCCGCGCGGGACGGCGACGCCCCGGCGGTCCGGGTGGACGGCTCGGCGATCTCGACAGCGCGGGTCCTCGGCGACGAGCGCGTGCTGGCAGGGGTGGTCCGGAACCTCGTCGACAACGCCGTCCGGCACGCGAGCACACGCGTCGCCGTGTCGCTCACCGAGCACGACGGGTCCGCGGTGCTCACGGTCGACGACGACGGCACCGGCGTCCCCGAGGACGAGCGCGAGCGCGTCTTCGAGCGGTTCGTCCGTCTCGACGAGGCCCGCAGCCGGGACGCCGGTGGCGCGGGGCTCGGCCTCGCCATCGTCCGCGACGCCGTGCGGGCGCACGGCGGCGACACGACCGTGGTCACGTCCCCGCTCGGCGGCGCGCGGTTCGTCGTCCGCATCGCACTCGGCGGCTGAACAGGCGGCTTCAGGGCTGCTTCAGCACCCCGACGCGATGCTCGTCCACATGAACTTCCGCACCCAGCACCAGAAGCCCTCCGCCCGCCGCATCGCCGCGTTCGCCGCCCTGCCGATCGTCGCGGCGCTCGCACTCACCGGTTGCGCCAGCGACGACTCCGACGACGACACCGGCTCGGCCGGCTCCGGCTCGGTCGGCTCGTCGGCGACGGACTCGTCGGGCTCCGGTTCGTCGTCGTCCGGTGCGTCCGGCGTCGCGTCCACCGGCTCGAACACGGCCCTGCTCGCAGCGGTCGCCACCGCACGCGGCGAGGTCGGCTCGGGCACCGTCATCTCGGTCGAGCAGGAGCAGGGCGCCTCCGCCTACGAGGTCCTGGTCGTGACGAAGGACGGCACCGAGCACGAGGTGCACACGAACGCCGACGGCACCTCGGTCGCCGGCACCCCGCAGACCGAGGCCGCCGACGCGGACGACAAGGCCGAGCACGAGCGCTTCGTCGCCGCCGCCGACCTGAGCGTCAAGCAGGCCGTCGACGCCTTCCAGGACCTGCACGCGGGGACCGTGACCGAACTCGGACTCGACGACCACGTCGGCACGGTGGTCTGGGAGGGCGACGTGCTCGACTCGTCCGGCACCAAGCACAGCGTGCGCATCGACGCCGGCTCCGGTGACGTCGTCACCGACCGCGTCGACAGCGACGACTGACCTGGCCCCCAGTCCCCGGGCCCCCGGGCCCCCGGGCAACCGCGCAACCGGGCAGCCGCGCCGCGGCCTCCCGCGGCCCGGCACCGGCGTCCTCAGGACTCCAGCGGCGGGCCGAGCACCTTCCGGATCGCCAGCGCAGCGAGCTGCTCGTCCGGGGTGTCGAGCAGCACCCGGTAGGTGTCCTGCCCGGCGAGGAACTCGACGCAGACGGCGTCCTCGTCGCACGGTCCGAGGCGCCACCCCTGCACCGCGTCCATCGGCACCGTCGTGCGCGTCTCGCGCTGGTAGTCGGTCTCGGCCTCGAGACGATCCGGGAACACCCGGAGGCGTCCGTAGGCACCTCGCCAGCTGAGCTGCAGGTCGAGGGTGGGAGAAACAGAGCGGTCCGGCACCCGCTGATGGTAGCGACGGGTGCCGGACCGCTCGTGTTCGGCGCTGGGGGCCTTGCGTTCCGGGGACAAGCGGAGCGCTAGCTCCCGTCGCCGTCGCGCCGTACCGAGGCGGCGGGGTCGCGGACACCGATCGGGTAGGGGCCCGTGACGCCCTCGCGCAGGGCGGCGATGCGCAGGATGCGGTCACGCTGCAGGAACCACCCGACGATGAGCAGCGGGATGATGATGACGAGCGACGCGATCGTGTACGTGCCGACGGGGTAGTCGATCGCCATCAGGACGATGACCGAGGCGAGGAACGCCAGGGTCAGCCAGGCGGTGACCGGTGCCCCGGGGAGCTTGAAGGAGGGTTCCTTCGCGAGCCCCTGCTTGGCCCACTGGCGCAGCCGCATCTGGCACAGGATGATCGTGCCCCACGCGGTGATGATGCCGAGGCTGGCGATGTTCAGGGCGATCTCGAACGCCTGGCTCGGCACGAAGTAGTTCAGCACGACGCCCGCGACGGTGAACGCCGCGGTGAGCAGGATGCCGGCGTAGGGGACACCGCCCTTCGACATCTTCGTGGTCCACTTCGGCGCCGAACCGTTCATCCCCATCGAGTGGAGCGCACGTCCGGTGGAGTACAGGCCGGCGTTCAGGGACGACAGGGCCGCGGTGAGCACGACGAAGTTCATGATGCCGCCGACGATCGCGCCGACGTGCGGGTTGCCGAGCGACGAGAAGAACGTCACGAAGGGGCTCTCGCCCTCCTTGTAGGCCGTGTACGGCAGCAGCAGGGAGAGCAGGACGATCGACCCGACGTAGAAGACCGCGATGCGGAAGACGACCGAGTTGATCGCGCGCGGGATGACCTTCTCGGCGTTCTGCGTCTCACCCGACGCGGTGCCGACGAGTTCGATCGCGGCGTAGGCGAAGACGACACCCTGGATCACGATGACCGCGGGGAGCAGCCCGTTCGGGAACAGCCCGCCGTTGTCACCCCAGATCGAGAAGCCGGTCCGGACGGCCTCGCCACCGGCCTCGACCGGGAACGCGAAGACGAGCCAGATGATCGCGACGACGAGGAACGTTACGAGCGCGGCGACCTTGATCAGGGCGAACCAGAACTCGAGCTCACCGAACACCTTCACGGCGACCATGTTCGCCGCGAGGACGACGACCAGGGCGATCAGCGCCAGCAGCCACTGCGGTGCGGCGGTGAAGGCCGACCAGTACTGCAGGTAGATCGCGACCGCGGTGGTGTCGACGATCGAGGTCATCGCCCAGTTCAGGAAGTACATCCAGCCCGCGGCGTACGCGAACTTCTCGCCGTAGAACTCGCGGGCGTACGAGATGAACGACCCCGAGGACGGACGGTGCAGCACCAGCTCGCCCAGGGCCCGCAGGATGAAGAAGGCGAAGATCCCGGCGACCAGGTAGGTCAGCGCGAGCGCGGGGCCCGCGGTGTGCAGGCGTCCGCCGGCACCGAGGAAGAGGCCGGTGCCGATCGCGCCGCCGATCGCGATCATCTGCAGTTGCCGGGGCTTCAGACCGTGCTGGTAGCCCTCCTGCTCGTGCGAGAAGTCGTTCGCCGGCGCTCGGTTGCCACCCGTGTCGTTCTGCGCTGTCATGCGAGAGAACCTACATGCGCACCGGACCGGGCCGTCACGCAAACCCCGGTTCGGTCGAACCGCAGCTGCTGAACGTCCGCACAGCCGACGGTGCCCCGATCCTGAACGACGACCGTCGTCCGTTGCTTGCATGGAGGGATGGACATCCTCCTCCGACTCCTCGTCGCGATCGGGTTCGCCCTGCTCGTCACCGCCGTCGTCGCCCTCGTCCTGCACCTGGTCCTCCGGGCGATCGCGCGCCGGGAACGCTGGGCCGGCGTGCTCTCGCGACGGACGAAGCACCCGTTCCGCACCGTCCTGCTGGCCGTCCTGCTCTGGATCGCCTTCACGTCGAGCATCCCGCGGAACGCCGACGCCTACCCGTGGCGCGACGAGGTCGCGCACGCCTTCCTCATCGTCACGATCGCGACCGGGTGCTGGCTGGCGTGCCAGGTCGCGATCTTCCTCGAGGACCTGGGGCTGCACCGCTTCCGCATCGACGTGCCCGACAACCGGCAGGCGCGTCGCATCCGCACCCAGGTGCTCATCATCCGGCGGCTCACCGTCGCCGTGCTCGTCATCATCGCGGTCGGCGCGATCCTGCTGACCTTCGACGGGGTCGAGGCGGCGGGTGCGAGCGTGCTCGCCAGCGCCGGCCTCATCTCCGTGGTCGCGGGCCTCGCCGCGCAGTCCACGCTCGGCAACGTGTTCGCCGGTATGCAGCTGGCGTTCTCCGGGTCGATCCGGGTGGACGACGTCGTCGTCGTCGAGCAGCAGTGGGGCCGGATCGAGGAGATCACCCTGACCTACGTCGTCGTGCACCTGTGGGACGACCGTCGGTTCGTGCTGCCGTCGACGTACTTCACGAGCACGCCGTTCGAGAACTGGACGCGGACCGGCAGCGAACTGCTCGGCGCCGTGGAGTTCGACCTCGACTGGCGGGTGAGCCCGGCCGACATGCGCGCGGAGCTCGACCGGATCCTCGACACCTCGACGATCTGGGACCGCCGGGTCAAGGTGCTCCAGGTCACGGACGCCGTCGGGGGACTCGTCCGGGTCCGCATCCTCGTGACCGCACCCGATGCCGGTGGCCTGTTCGACCTCCGCTGCTACGTCCGTGAGGAGATGGTCGAGTGGCTCCAGCGCACCCATCCGGACGCCCTGCCGGTCCAGCGGGTGCAGCTCACCGAGCCGAGCGCGACGGCGCCGCGGCGACGCGGACGCCCGGCAGAGGGGGACTCGCAGCTGTTCGGCGACGACGAGCGCGGTGCGCTCTTCACCGGACCGATCCAGACCTCCGGCATCCCGGAGTCCGAGCGCTGACCCGGTGACGGGATCGGCGTGTCCTGGACGGCCAGGACGACGGACGGGAGGCACGGTGCCAGCTGGCACCGTGCCTCCCGTCCGTCAGGCCGGTCGCGTCTGCGACCGCCTGCCGCGTCTGGTCCTACTGGCGCGCCTTGACCGCGCGGTCGTCCTCGACGACCGTGCCGATCGCCACGATCGTCGTGGCGAGCCACGCGACCCAGGTCAGCGCGAGCCGCCAGTCGCGCGGTCCCTGGCGGGTGGTCTGCAGCACGCTGTAGCCGCTGATGAGCGAACTCCACACCGCACCGTTGAACATGAACTTGCGCACAGAGGCCTCCTGTCGTCGTGCTGACAACGCTACCGGCCCGTACATTGGAGCGCCGCCGGTCACCCTGCCGCGGTGTCTGCCAGAGGAGTGTTCGTGCGTCAAGCGGTCATCGGAGCGGCCCTGCTCGTGGTCGGCGCGGTCTGCGTCGTGTTCGGGCTGCTGCCCCTCGACGACCTCGCCGTCCTCGCCGACCGGGTCCTGCCGGTCCTCGGGTTCGTGCTCGGACTGACCATCGTCGCCGAGCTGGCCGCGGACGCCGGAGTGTTCGACCGCCTCGCCGACGTCGCCGCCCGGGTCGGCGGCGGACGCACCATCGGACTCTGGGGTGCGGTCGTCGTGCTCGCCGTGCTCTGCACCGTCTTCCTGTCGATCGACACCACCGCGGTGCTCCTCACCCCCATCGTCATCTCGCTCGCACGGCGTGTGGGACTGCCCCCGATGCCGTTCGCCCTGACCACGGTCTGGCTCGCGAACACCGCCTCGCTGCTGCTGCCGGTGTCGAACCTGACGAACCTGCTCGCCGTCGACCGGATGGGGCTCGGCGGCCCGCTGCCGTTCGCCGGGCTGATCGCCTGGCCCGCGGTCGCCGGGGTGGTCGTGCCGTGCGTCGTCCTGCTCGTGGTGTTCCGGGGCAAGCTGTTCGGCCGCTACTCGCCGGTGTCCGTCCGCACACCGAGCGACCCCGTGTTCTTCTGGGCGGCCTCCGCCGTGCTCGTCGCGCTCGTCGTCGCCCTGACGGCCGGGGTGACCGTGTGGATCGCTGCGGTCCTGGCCGCCGTGGTGCTCGTCGTGGTCGCGGCGTTCCGGTCCCCGTCCGAACTCCGGGTGTCCCGCGTGCCGTGGTCGACCCTGCTGTTCGCCGCCGGGCTCTTCGTGGTGGTCGAGGCGCTGCACACGACGGGCATCACCGACCCGATCGTGCACGCGCTGCAGGGCGGCACCGGGACCGGCCCGCTGCTGCTGCTCGGCGGTGCGGGCGCGGTGGCGGCGAACGGCATCGACAACCTGCCGGCGTACCTGGTGCTCGAACCTGCCGCCGGGCACGAGGCCGTGCGGTACGCGGCCCTGCTCATCGGCGTGAACGCCGGCTGTCTCATCACCCCGTGGGCCTCACTCGCGACGCTCCTGTGGCACGCGCGGCTGTCGGCCGAGGGCGTGCACCTGTCGTGGGGCCGGTACATGGCGCTCGGGTGCATCGTCGCGCCGCTCACCGTCGTCGCCGGGGTCCTGGCGCTCGCGCTCTGACGTCGGCGGGGCCTCGGACCGTTCGGGTGCCGGAACCCTACGCGGTCAGAGCCAGTCGCGGGCCTTGAAGACGCGGTAGAGCACGAGCGACGACGCGGTGATGATCGCGAGCGACGCCCAGAGCCCGCTCCAGGCTCCCTCGCCCGGGAACTCGACGTTCTGCCCGAAGAAGCTCGTCACCCCCGTCGGGATCGCGATGATCGCCGCCCAGCTCGTGACCTTCTTCATGACGGTGTTCTGCCGGTTCGACGCCAGGTTCAGGGTCGTGTCGAGCACGCTCGACACCGCGTCGCGCAGCTGTTCGACCGAGTCGGCGATCGAGACCAGGTGGTCCTCGACGTCGCGGAAGTACGGCCGGATGCCGTTCGAGATCGTCTCCGCGTCACCGTGCAGCAACGAGGCGACGCTGTCCCGCGTCGGGACGACCAGCCGCCGGAGCACCCCGAGGGTCTTGCGGAGCCGGAACGACCGCCGCTGGATCTGCTGCTCACGGGGGTCGCCCGGCTCGAACAGGTCGTCCTCGAGCGCGTCGATCTGCCGCTCCAGGTCCTCGACGGTGTCGGTCGCCCGGTCGACGACGGCGTCGAGCAGCGCCCAGACGAGCCAGGGCACGCCGTGTTCGGCGATGTCGGAGTTCGCGGTGAGCCGGTGCTCCATCGGGGTGGTGTCGACGTCGGACCCGTGGATCGTGACGAGCGCCCGTTCGGTGACGAAGGCCTTGACCTCGTGCGTGATCAGGTCGCCCTCGTCGTCCGTGCCGCCCACGTCGTAGACGACCAGGAACAGACTGTCCCGGTACCGGTCGAGCTTCGGCCGCTGTCCGTGCTCGACGGCGTCCTCGACCGCGAGCGCGTGGATGCCGAGCTCCTCCTCGATCTGCTCGAGATCGGCCGACGTCGGGTCGGTGTAGTCGATCCAGACGAACGTGTCCGGATCGGCGACGAGGTCGGAGATCCGGTCGACGGGGAAGTCCCGCTCGACCGTGTCGCCCTTGCACCACGCCCGTGTCCTGACCATGCTCGTCAGCCTACTGAGACGGCCGACCCGGGAGATCCCGGGTCGGCCGTCGCGGTGCTGCGGAGCCGCTCAGTCGGCTCCTGCTCAGTAGGCGGAGACGAGCTTGCCGTCCTCCACCTTCAGGTACTGGTTCACATCGAAGGAATCCTCGCCGCGCTTCTTGTCGCCGAGGTACGAGGTGTAGCTGTACGAGACGCTCCCGTCCTTCGTGCTCGTCACCATCACGGTGCCGGCGCGGGACGCCTCGACCTGCAGCTCGGGCTTCGACGTGACGTCGTACTGCACGCCGCCGTCGGCGTCGTAGGGCCCGTACCAGGGGCAACCGCTCAGTGCCCGGAGCTCGGTCTTCTCGGCGCAGTCGTCGATCAGGTCGGTCACGTACCGCTCGGCGTCCTGCTCGAGTGCCTTGGTCGCCTTCGGTGCGAAGTCGACGTAGCCGGACGTGGCCGTGCCCACGGAGACCTTCTCGGTGCCGCCGGTGAAGTACTTCGTCCCGCCGACCGAGACCTGGTAGGTGCCGGGGTAGGCGAGGGACGTGAACTTGCCCTCGCTGATCTCCCCGATCTCCTTGCCGCCGACGGTCACGGGTGCACCTTCGAGCACGTCGGAGGCCGTCAGGGTGACCTGCTGGGCGAGGGGCTGCGTGACACGCCACTCGTCCTTCACCAGGAACGAGGTGCCCGTGCGCCGCAACGACACCTGGCCGGAGCGGTTCTTGCCGTCCTGCGTGTAGCTCAGGGTGGCGATCGCGGTGTCACCGGTCCGGGCGACCCGGCCGACGCGGATGTCCGACGGGCGGTCCTTCGCGCTCCGGAGCACCTTCGAGTCGAGCATCGCGGCGTCGTCGGGGACCTCGCTCAGGTCGGCGGCGGTGTCGGCGTCACCGCTGGCGATGGCCTGCACGTAGGACTTGACGGTCGGTGCCGGACCCCACACGTTGGCGCGGAGGACGCTCGTCGTGACCGCGCCGGCGATGACGACGACGATCACGGCGCCGCCGGCGATGAGCGAACGGACCAGGATCTTCTTGGACCGCGGGGACATCGGTGCCGGAGCGGGGGCACCACCGCCGATGAACGGCTGCGACCCGTAGGCGGGTGGTGCGCCGTACGGGGGCTGCGTGCCGTAGGGCGGCTGCGACCCGTACGACGGCTGCGCGCCGGAGATCGACTGCGGGCCGTCCGCGGGCTCCTGGCCGGACCCGGCCGGCGGGTACGGGGCCTGCTGGCCGGCGGCCGGGGGAGTGTTCCACGCGGCGGCGGCCGGAGCGTCGGCGGCGACAGGCGCGCCGGGCGCAGCGGGAGCACCGGGAGCGGCCGGGTCGGCGGAGGCGGTGGGTGCCACGGGGGCGCCCGGACCGGCGACGGGCCCGGCCGGGAACGCCTGCGGCACGACGGGGCGGGGGTCCGCCCCGACCAGACGCGACGTCCGGAGCACCGCGGCACCACCGAGGCGGGGCAGGAGCACCGGAGCGAGGTACCGGGCGACGACCTCGATCACGCCGCCCCACAGGGCGAAGACGATCGGCGTCCACGGCGCGACGCCGATCGACCCCGATGCGTCCACGGAGCTCGTGCTGCTCACCTGGTACGAGGCGACGCCGGTGCCGAGGACGAAGAACAGCAGACCGAGTGCGAACCACACCAGCGGCGTGACGACCCAGTCGAGGGTGGTGCGGATCCGGTCGTTGCGGCGGACGGCGAGTGCGAGCCCGGCCACGACCGAGGTGACGACGACGAACAGCACGACCAGCCAGGTCCAGCCGCCGGCCCCGCTGAACACCGAGGCGGTGTCGCTGGCGGACCCGAAGCCGGAGGTCCCCACACCACCGAAGAACCCGAGCGCGGTCAGCCCGACCGCGACGTTGCCGAGCAGCAGCGGCAACGCGGAGCCGAAGGACGGCTGGGCGATGACGGCGACGACGAGGACGACGAGGGCGACCAGCACGACGAGGACCGTGAGCTGCGACGCGGCGACACGCAGTGTGCCGAGCAGGCGGGCGGCGAAGACGTTGCCACCAGCGAGGACGGAGGGCCGGGCGAGGAGCGCGGCCAGGGCACCGATGACGAACGCGCCGAGGATGCTCCCGACACCGACGGCGTGCACCGGCTCGATGACCGCGCCGGACACCGACGGGAACCGGATCGCGAACAGGGCGGCCGCGACGTTCGTGAGCACGGTGGTGACGAGGCCGGAGACCACCGCCGTGATGAGCACCTGCGTGCGACCGAGGCCACGCGTACGGATCCGGCGGGTGAGCACGACGGCCAGGACGACCTGCGCGGTGAGGACCAGCGCGGGCACCACGGCGAGCGAGCCCGAACCGGAACCGAGGAACCCGATGGACCCGGACAGGTGCAGACGGCCGAGGTCGGCGAGGGCCACGAGCTGCGCCGGCGCACCGAGCAGGACGCTCACGCCGGAGAGCAGTGACTCCACGTCGGGGGCCGAGCCCGCGCCGAAGTCGGTGCCGGACCCGGTGGACGGAGCTGCCGGACCGCTGCCGCCGGATGCGAGCAGGCCCACGGTGATGAGCAGTGAGAGTCCCGCGACGACGTACGCCGCGACCCAGCCGCCGACGGCGGCGAGCACGGCCGCCAGCCAGTCGCGACCGGACACGGAGCGCAGGAAGCGGCCGAACGCATCGGACGGCTGTGCGGCGGGGGCGGGCTGACCCGACCACTGCTGCGGGCCTCCAGGCTGCTGCTGCCAGGCGGGCTGGCCGTTCTCGGCGGACTGGCCGGGACCGGGTTGCGACGGCGGGACGGGCTGGCCGGAACCGGACTGGCCGGGGCCGGGCTGCGACGGCGGGACGGGCTGGTTGGGCGGGTTCTCGCTCACGGCTGGGGGTCCTCTCCGACCGGGAGGCCGGCGCCGCACTCCAGCACCCGTGTCCCCCCGACACGTGCCTGCAGCGTAGCGGAACCGCCGATCCGCCGTGAATGCGCTGTCCCCACGCTGGTAACTTCGGCAGCGCGCCCGGCGCACCACGCCGGCCGTCGCACCCGACGCACGACGCACCGACGCACCCGGCCCCGGCCGGGCGGAACGGAGATCACACCACCCCATGCCTGCAGACCGCACCGAACAGACCCGCTACTCGTTCGTCGTCGCCTCCAACCGACTCCCGGTGGACCGCGTCGTCGACCAGGACGGCAACGAGGGCTGGCGGCACTCGCCGGGCGGCCTCGTCACCGCCCTCGAACCCGTGATGCGCGCGAACGACGGAGCCTGGGTCGGCTGGGTGGGGCAGGCCGAGGTCGAGGTCGCACCGTTCGACAACGAGGGCATCCACATCGTCCCCGTCCCGCTCTCCGACGACGACGTCGAGGAGTACTACGAGGGCTTCAGCAACGACACGCTCTGGCCGCTGTACCACGACGTCATCGAGCACCCGAGCTACCACCGCGACTGGTGGAACGCGTACAAGCGGGTGAACGAGCGCTTCGCCACGCAGATCGCCGAGATCGTCGAGCAGGACGGCATCGTCTGGGTGCAGGACTACCAGCTGCAGCTCGTGCCGGCCCTGCTCCGTGCGAAGCGTCCCGACCTGACGATCGGCTTCTTCAACCACATCCCGTTCCCGCCGGTCGGCATCTACGCGCAGCTGCCGTGGCGTGCGCAGATCCTCGACGGGCTGCTCGGCGCCGACGTCATCGGCTTCCAGCGCCACGACGACGCCAGCGACTTCCTGCGCGCGGTGCGGCACATCAAGGGCTACACGACCAAGGGCACCACGATCGACGTCCCGGTGGACGACCCGGCAGCCCCGCGCAGCCGCAAGGGCATCACGGTGCGCCACGTCGAGGCCAGGCACTTCCCGATCTCCATCGACGCCGAGAGCTTCGAGGCGATCGCCCGCAAGCCCGAGGTGCAGGAGCGTGCTCGCGAGATCCGCGAGAGCCTCGGCAACCCGAAGACGGTGCTGCTCGGTGTCGACCGGCTCGACTACACCAAGGGCATCCGCCACCGCATCAAGGCCTTCGGCGAGCTGGTGGAGGACGGCCGCATCGCGGTCGAGGACGCCACCCTCATCCAGGTCGCGAGCCCGAGTCGCGAGCGTGTCGACTCGTACGCGGCGCTCCGCGACGAGATCGAGCTGAGCGTCGGCCGCATCAACGGCGACCTCGGCGTCATCGGTCACCAGCCGATCTCGTACCTGCACCACGGCTACCCGCGCGAGGAGATGGTGGCGCTGTACCTGGCCGCCGACATCATGCTCGTCACCGCACTGCGCGACGGCATGAACCTGGTCGCGAAGGAGTACGTCGCCGCCCGCTTCGACAACGACGGGGTGCTCATCCTGTCCGAGTTCGCCGGTGCCGCCGACGAGCTCAAGCAGGCCGTGATCGTGAACCCGCACGACATCGGAGCGCTCAAGGACTCGATCGAGCGCGCCATCCAGATGCCGCGTCGCGAGCGGTCGACGCGCATGCGCGCGCTCCGCAAGCGCGTCCGCGACAACGACGTGGCGCGCTGGTCGCGCTCGTTCCTCGAGGCGCTCGACCGACACGCGCCGCGGAACGCCCAGATCGACCCGTCCGCCGCCGACCCGCGTGAGCAGCACCGTGAGGCGCAGACCGACAACATGTCGATCTTCGACCAGGACGCCCAGTCCGCCAGGGCTGCCGAGGACACCCGGGAGGCACGTGATGACTGAGACCACCACCGACCAGACCGCCATCGACACGGCCCTCGAGACGCTCGCGGCTGCGCCGCGACTGATCGTCGCCCTCGACTTCGACGGCACGCTGGCCCCCTTCGCCGACGACCCCTCGCAGGTCGGCGCGCTGCCCGGCTCGTGGGCCGCGGTCCTGACCCTGCACCGTGCGAAGGACACCGAGGTGGTGCTCGTGTCCGGGCGTCCGCTCGGCAGCCTGGCCGCGGTGACCCACGCACCCGAGGACATGGCGCTCGTCGGCTCGCACGGTGTCGAGTGGCGCGTGGACGGCCACGACGAGGCCGCGCTGTCCGATGACGAGGTCGGTCGTGTGGCACGGATCGGCGCCGCGCTCGACGCGGTCGGCGAACGGTTCCCGGGCGTCGTCATCGAGCACAAGCCCGCGGGGCACGGGGTGCACACGCGCCGCGTCTCCGCCGAGGTCGCTGCCGAGGCGAACGCGGCGGCGAGCCGTGCGGCGCACGAGGCCGACCCCGAGGTGCTCGAGCGCGGTGGCAAGGACATCGTCGAGTTCGCGGTGCGCCACGTCACGAAGGGCGACGCGATCGCCCGGCTCCGCGAGTTGCACGGCGCCGACGCGGTGTTCTTCGCCGGCGACGACGTCACCGACGAGGACGCCTTCCGCGTGCTCGGCGACGGCGACGTCGGGGTGAAGGTCGGGCCGGGCCAGACCCGGGCCGGGTACCGCATCGCCGACCCCGCGGCCCTGACCGGGGTCCTGAAGCAGCTGGCGAGGCTCCGCGCCACCCGCTGATCGCGGGCCCGGAGCATGAGAATGCACGGGGGTGCACGGCTGGTATCCCAAAGCGTCCTAGACTCATCCCATGCCTGATATCGACGTCAAGCCGCGCAGCCGGGTCGTCACCGACGGGATCGAAGCAACCACCTCGCGTGGCATGCTGCGGGCCGTCGGTATGGGAGACGAGGACTGGAGCAAGCCGCAGATCGGCATCGCGTCCTCGTGGAACGAGATCACGCCGTGCAACCTCTCGCTCGACCGCCTCGCGCAGGGTGCGAAGGAGGGCGTGCACTCCGGTGGCGGCTACCCGCTCCAGTTCGGCACCATCTCCGTCTCGGACGGCATCTCGATGGGCCACGAGGGCATGCACTTCTCCCTCGTCTCGCGTGAGGTCATCGCGGACAGCGTCGAGACCGTCGTCAACGCCGAACGCCTCGACGGCACCGTCCTGCTCGCCGGCTGCGACAAGTCGCTGCCCGGCATGCTGATGGCCGCCGCGCGACTCGACCTGGCGAGCGTGTTCCTCTACGCGGGTTCGGTCATGCCGGGCTACGTGAAGCAGGCCGACGGCACGATGAAGGAAGTCACCATCATCGACTCCTTCGAGGGCGTCGGTGCCTGTAAGGCCGGCACCATGAGCGAGGAAGAGCTGAAGAAGATCGAGTGTGCGATCGTCCCCGGCGAGGGCGCCTGCGGTGGCATGTACACCGCGAACACGATGGCTTCGGTCGCCGAAGCGCTCGGCATGTCGCTGCCGGGCTCCGCCGCCCCGCCGAGCGCCGACCGTCGCCGCGACTACTACGCGCACCGCTCCGGCGAGGCCGTGGTGAACATGCTCGAGCACGGCATCACCGCCCGCCAGATCCTCACCAAGGAAGCGTTCGAGAACGCGATCGCCGTCGCGATGGCCCTCGGCGGCTCGACCAACGTGATCCTGCACCTGCTGGCGATCGCGTACGAGGCCGAGGTCGAGCTGTCGCTGGACGACTTCAACCGCATCGGTTCGAAGGTCCCGCACCTGGCCGACATGAAGCCCTTCGGCAAGTACGTCATGGTCGACGTCGACCGCAACGGCGGCATCCCCGTGATCATGAAGGCGCTGCTCGACGCGGGCCTGCTGCACGGCGAGTGCATGACCGTGACGGGCAAGACCGTCGCCGAGAACCTGGCCGAGATCGACCCGCCGGCACTCGACGGCGAGGTCTTCCGCACGCTCGACAACCCGATCCACGAGACCGGTGGCCTGACCGTCCTGCAGGGCTCCTTCGCCCCCGAGGGCGCCGTGGTGAAGACCGCGGGCTTCGACGCCTCCGTCTTCGAGGGCCCCGCCCGCGTGTTCGACCGCGAACGTGCGGCGATGGACGCCCTGACCGAGGGCAAGATCGAGAAGGGCGACGTCGTCGTCATCCGTTACGAGGGCCCCAAGGGCGGCCCGGGCATGCGCGAGATGCTCGCGATCACCGCGGCCATCAAGGGCGCGGGCCTCGGCAAGGATGTACTACTCTTGACCGACGGTCGATTCTCAGGCGGCACAACCGGCCTGTGCATCGGCCACATCGCACCGGAAGCAGTGGACGCAGGTCCAGTCGCTTTCGTTCGTGATGGCGACCGCATCCGTGTCGACATCGCGGCTCGCTCGCTCGACCTACTGGTCGACCCGGCCGAGCTGGAGGCCCGCCGTGACGGCTGGGCCCCGCTGCCCCCGCGCTACACCCGCGGAGTCCTCGCGAAGTACGCCAAGCTCGTCAAGTCCGCCGCCCAGGGCGCGGTCACGGGCTAGCGTCCGACACCCGCACCACCGCCACCACTCAGGCAAGGACCACTCATGCCCACGGAAGCAACTCCGTTGTCCGCGGCCGCCGGTGCACGCCGGTCGCCGGAGATCCTGACCGGCTCGGGAGCCGTCCTCCGGACGCTCGAGCACCTCGGGATCACCGACGTCTTCGGCCTGCCGGGCGGCGCGATCATCCCGTTCTACGACGAGCTGATGGCGTCGACCACGATCCGCCACATCCTCGTCCGTCACGAGCAGGGCGCCGGCCACGCCGCCGAGGGCTACGCCTCGTCGTCCGGCAAGGTCGGGGTCGCCATCGCGACGTCCGGCCCCGGTGCGACGAACCTCGTCACGGCCATCGCCGACGCCTACATGGACTCGGTGCCGTTCATCGCGATCACCGGTCAGGTGTTCTCGACGCTGATGGGCACCGACGCGTTCCAGGAAGCCGACATCGTCGGCATCACGATGCCCATCACGAAGCACTCGTTCCTGGTGACCGACCCGGCCGACGTGCCGGCGACCCTCGCCGCGGCGCACCTCATCGCGACGACCGGTCGGCCCGGTCCCGTGCTGGTGGACATCACGAAGGACGCTCAGCAGAAGTCGGCGCCGTACGTGTGGCCGCCCAAGATCGACCTGCCCGGTTACCGCCCGGTGACCAAGGCGCACGGCAAGCAGATCACCGCGGCCGCGCAGCTGCTGTCCGAGTCGAAGCGCCCGGTGCTCTACGTCGGTGGCGGGGTCATCCGCTCCCGCGCGACCGCCGAGCTGCTCCGCTTCGCCGAGGCGACCGGTGCGCCGGTCGTCACGACCCTGATGGCGCGCGGCGCGTTCCCGGACTCGCACCCGCAGCACCTCGGCATGCCCGGCATGCACGGCACGGTGCCCGCGGTGCTCGGCCTGCAGGACAGCGACCTCATCGTCGCCCTCGGTGCCCGCTTCGACGACCGCGTGACCGGCAAGGCCGACGAGTTCGCCCCGGACGCCAAGGTCGTGCACGTCGACATCGACCCGGCCGAGATCTCGAAGATCCGCTTCGCCGACGTCCCGATCGTCGGTGACGCCCGCGAGGTCCTGGTCGACCTGCTCGACGCCTGGGGCGGCATCGCCGTCGAGGACCGCGCGTCGACCGACGAGTGGTGGGCGAAGCTCCACCAGCTCAAGACCGACTTCCCGCTCGGGTACGCCGAGCCGACCGACGGACTCCTCGCGCCGCAGGGCATCATCAAGCGCATCGGTGAGCTCTCCGGTCCCGAGGCCGTCTACGCCTCCGGTGTCGGCCAGCACCAGATGTGGTCCGCGCAGTTCATCAAGTACGAGCGGCCCAACGCCTGGCTCAACTCCGGTGGCGCCGGCACGATGGGCTACTCGGTCCCCGCGGCGATGGGTGCGAAGGTCGCACAGCCGGACCGCGTGGTCTGGGCGATCGACGGCGACGGCTGCTTCCAGATGACGAACCAGGAACTCGCGACCTGCGTCATCAACGACATCCCGATCAAGGTCGCGATCATCAACAACTCGTCGCTCGGCATGGTCCGGCAGTGGCAGACGCTGTTCTACGACGGCCGGCACTCCTTCACCGACCTCGAGACGGGGCACGCCTCGCGCCGCGTCCCGGACTTCGTGAAGCTGGCCGACGCCTACGGTGCCCTCGGCATCCGCGTCGAGAAGGCCGACGAGGTCGACGCCGCGATCGAGCTCGCCCTGGCGACCAACGACCGCCCGGTGGTGATCGACTTCGTCGTGAGCCGTGACTCGATGGTCTGGCCGATGGTCCCGCAGGGCGTCAGCAACTCCTCCATCGAGTACGCCCAGGCACTCGCGCCCACCTGGGACGACGAGGACGCCGACATGACGGGAGAAACCGCATGAGCCACGTCCTCTCCCTCCTCGTGGAGGACAAGCCCGGTCTGCTGACCCGTGTCGCCGGACTCTTCGCCCGGCGCGGGTTCAACATCGAGTCGCTCGCCGTCGGCAACACCGAGGTGGACGGCCTCAGCCGGATCACGGTCGTCGTCGACGTCGAGGACCTCCCGCTGGAACAGGTGACGAAGCAGCTCAACAAGCTGGTGAACGTCATCAAGATCGTCGAACTGGACTTCTCGCAGTCGGTCCAGCGCGAGCACATGCTCGTGAAGGTGCGCGTCGACAACCAGACGCGCTCGGCGGTGCTCGAAGCAGTGACCCTGTTCCGTGCCCAGGTCGTCGACGTGGCGACCGACTCCCTGATCGTCGAGGTGACCGGCGACCCCGGCAAGATCCAGGCGATCCTCCGCGTGCTCGAGCCCTACGGCGTCAAGGAACTCGCCCGCGCGGGCCTCCTCGGCATGGGCCGCGGACCGAAGAGCATCACCGACCGGGTGCGCTGAGCGCCCGTCACACCCTTCCCGGGCGCCGATGGTGCCCGGCACAGACCACAGAACCAAGGAGACACACCCTCGTGACTGACATCGTGTACGACGCCGACGCCGACCTGACGCTCATCCAGGGCAAGAAGGTCGCCGTCATCGGCTACGGCTCGCAGGGCCACGCCCACGCCCTCAACCTCCGTGACTCGGGTGTCGAGGTGAAGATCGGCCTGCAGGAGGGCTCGAAGAGCCGGCAGAAGGCCGAAGAGGCGGGCTTCGAGGTCCACACCCCGGGCGACGCCACCGCCTGGGCCGACGTCGTCGTCATCCTCGCGCCGGACCAGGTCCAGCGCATCGTCTACGCCGAGGACATCCGCCCGCACCTCAAGCCGGGCGCGACGCTCGTCTTCGGCCACGGCTTCAACATCCGCTTCGGCTACATCGAGGCGCCCGAGGGCGTCGACGTGTCGCTCGTCGCGCCGAAGGGCCCGGGGCACACCGTCCGCCGCGAGTACGAGGCCGGCCGTGGCGTCCCCGTGATCGTCGCCGTCGAGGTCGACGCGTCCGGTTCCGCCTGGGACCTCGCGTGGTCGTACTCCAAGGCCATCGGTGGCCTCCGCTCCGGCGGCATCAAGACGACCTTCACCGAGGAGACCGAGACCGACCTGTTCGGCGAGCAGGCCGTCCTCTGCGGTGGCACCTCGCAGCTCATCCAGTACGGCTTCGAGACCCTGGTCGAGGCGGGCTACCAGCCGCAGATCGCCTACTTCGAGGTCCTGCACGAGCTCAAGCTCATCGTCGACCTCATCTGGGAGGGCGGCCTCACCAAGCAGCGCTGGTCGATCTCCGACACCGCCGAGTTCGGTGACTACGTCTCCGGCCCGCGCGTGATCTCGCCGGACGTCAAGGAGAACATGAAGGCGGTGCTCGCGGACATCCAGAACGGTGCCTTCGCGAAGCGCTTCATCGAGGACCAGGACGCCGGCGCTCCGGAGTTCAAGGCGCTCCGTGCCAAGGGCGAGGGCCACCCGATCGAGGCCACCGGCCGTGAGCTCCGCGCGCTCTTCGCGTGGAAGCAGAACGACGGCGACTACGTGGACGGCTCGGCCGCGCGGTAGTCTTCCGAGAACCACTCGATGACGAGGCGGCGGTGCACCTGCACCGCCGCCTCGCGATGTGACCCGAACGTTATGCAGCAGCTCTTCTCCAGCCCCGACGCCGCGGACCGGCGTCCCTCCGCCGTGCGCGCGGACGATTCCCGACACCCGTCGGCCGTGCTGCGCACCCGCGGTCAGGACCGCCCCGACCAGCATGGGATGATCGTTCGATGGCGGTGACGAAGCGAGCGGTCCACATCGGCGCCGGCAAGATCGGGCGTGGGTTCGTGGGCCAGTTCCTCGTGGCGAGCGGCTACGAGCTCACCTTCGTCGACGTCGACGAACGCGTGGTCTCGGCCCTGAACGAAGCCGGCCGGTTCGTGGTGCACGAGGTCGGCGAGATGCCGGTCGAGCACCTCGTCTACGGGTTCCGTGCGCTCAGCAGCAAGACCGACCGCGAGCGCGTGGTGCAGGCCATCGCCGAGGCCGACGTGGTGACCACCGCCGTGGGCGCACGCACGCTCCCGCTCGTCGCGCCGCTCATCGCCGAAGGGCTCGCGGCACGTCCGCTCGAGCGCGGTGACGTCACGATCGTGGCCTGCGAGAACGCGTTCAACGCGACCGACTCCCTGCACGCCAGCATCCGCCGCGCCCCCATCCTCGAAGACCGCGACATCGCCGCCGTCTTCGCGAACTGCGCGATCGACCGCATCGTCCCGGACCAGTCCGGTGTGCTCGGGCAGTCCGGCGGCCTCGACGTCGTGCTCGAACCGTTCTACGAGTGGGTCATCGAGCGCACCCCGTTCCTCGGCTCCGACGCCGAACCGCCGACGATCGAGGGCGTCACCTGGGTCGACGACCTGCAGCCCTTCGTCGAGCGCAAGCTCTACACGGTCAACACGGCGCACGCCACCGCCGCCTACCACGGCTACGTGCGGGGCATCCGGCTCATCCGCGAAGCACTCGAGGACGACGCCGTCCGCGCCGAGGTCGACGGGGTGCTCGCCGAGACCACCGCACTGCTGATCGCGAAGCACGGCTTCGACCCCGAGGACCACGCGCGCTACGTCGCCGCGAACCTCTCCCGCATCGCGAACCCGCACCTGCCGGACTCCACGGCACGCGTCGGCCGCAACCCGCTCCGCAAGCTCGGCCGTCGTGAACGCTTCGTCGGCCCGGCGTCGCAGCTCGCCGAGCGCGGCCTGCCCGTCGAACACCTGCTCGGTGCGGTCCGCGCGGCGCTCGCGTTCGACGACGAGAACGACCCGGAGTCGATCGAGCTGCACGCACTCCTGCGCTCCGGGGCGACCGCGCACGCGCTCACCGAGATCCTCACGGGCCTGATGGAGAGCCACCCGCTCTTCCCGGCCGTCCGCGACGTCGTCGCCGAGGTCCTCGCGACGCAGCCGGCCGACGTCTGACGTCGACCTCCCGGCCGTCGCTGGTCTCCCCGGGGTCGTGTCCCTCGTAGAATCGGGGCATGACCACGGCAGCATCCCCACCAGACGGGTCGATCGACCCGGACGTGCCGAACGCCGTCGACACCGACGACGCCGCCCTCAGCTGGGGTGACGCGGACGACGCCACCCACGTCGACGCGGCGCACAACCCGGTGGCGGTGCGCGACCGCGGAGCCCGTGACCCCGAAGCCCCCGAGACCTCCGGCGCGCTCGTCGGGTTCGGCGTCTTCGGGGGCCTCTACCTGCTCTACACGGTGGCCTGGCTCCTCACCGCCTCGACCGCGTACGTCTCCGGCGTCGACACCGTCCTCACGCTCTTCGTCGAGGTGCTCCGCTTCCTCGCGATCCTCGCGCCGGCACTCTGGTTCACGGTGGTGCTCTGGGCAGCGCGCAGCAGCCGCACCCGGACCCGCCTGCTCTGGATGCTCCTCGGCGCCGTCGTGCTCTTCCCCTGGCCGTTCCTCCTGACGCGGAGCTTCGGGTGACCGGGGCAGTGCCGGCGACGACCCGCCGGAACAGTGCCCCCGTGGTCGCGAAGATCGTGGTCTGGGTGGTGTTCGCGGCGCTGTTCGCCTACATGACGGTGCAGGCCGTCGGCAACCTGACGCAGATCAACCAGCGGGTGGACGCCTTCAACGCGTTCCTCCAGACGACCTCGGGTGGCGACTCGCTGCAGACCAGCACCCCGTGGCTGTGGCTCGTGCTCGACATCCTCATCGCGCCGGTCGCGTTCGTCGCGGCGATCGTCATCACCCGGCGCGCGAGCCTGCCCGTCACGATCGCGGTGTTCGTGGTCGCGTTCGCGGGTGCCGGCGCCCTCTGGCTCGACCTCCAGCTGTTCGTCCCGACGCTGCTGGACTTCTGACGCGACCCGCCCACGGCCAGGAGGCACGGTGCGGCCCCGCCCCGCGCCTCCCGGCCGTCGTGTGGTTCTCCACAGGACCGCTCCCGCGGTCGTAACCACCGGCCCGCGTCGATAGCATGGTGGGATACCAACCGTCTCGAGTGAGGAAACAGCTGCTGTGTCGAAGCCGGTCGTCCTGATCGCCGAAGAACTCTCGCCCGCAACGGTCGACGCCCTCGGGCCCGACTTCGAGATCCGGAACGTGGACGGCACCGACCGTCCGGCGCTCCTGGCGGCGCTGTCCGACGCGCACGCCGTCCTCGTGCGGTCCGCCACCAAGATCGACGCCGAGGCGATCGCCGCGGCACCGAGCCTCAAGGTCGTCGCCCGTGCCGGCGTCGGCCTCGACAACGTCGACATCAAGGCCGCGACGACCGCCGGCGTGATGGTGGTGAACGCCCCGACCTCGAACATCATCTCGGCGGCGGAGCTCACGGTCGGGCACATCCTGTCGCTCGCGCGGCACATCCCGGCCGCCCACGCCTCGCTGGCCGCCGGCGCGTGGAAGCGCTCGTCGTACACCGGTGTGGAGCTCTACGAGAAGACCGTCGGCATCATCGGCCTCGGCCGCATCGGCGCGCTCATCACCCAGCGGCTGCAGGCCTTCGGCGTGACGGTCATCGCGTACGACCCGTACGTCACCACGGCACGTGCGCAGCAGCTCGGGGTCGAGCTCGTCTCCCTCGACGACCTGCTGCGCCGAGCGGACTTCACCACGATCCACATGCCGAGGACGCCGGAGACCCTCGGCATGATCTCGGACGCCCAGTTCGCCCTGATGAAGCCGACCGCGTTCGTCGTGAACGTGGCCCGCGGCGGCCTGATCGACGAGGACGCCCTGCACCGTGCACTCACGGCGAACACCATCGCCGGCGCCGGCCTCGACGTCTTCGTCGCCGAGCCCCCGAAGGACTCGCCGCTCCTGGCACTCCCGAACGTCGTCGTGACGCCGCACCTCGGTGCCTCCACCGACGAAGCGCAGGAGAAAGCAGGCGTCTCGGTCGCCAAGTCGGTCCGTCTCGCCCTCGGCGGCGAGCTCGTGCCCGACGCGGTGAACGTGGCCGGCGGGGTCATCGACCCGTACGTGCGCCCCGGCATCCCGCTCGTCGAAAAGCTCGGCCAGGTCTTCACCGCCCTGGCGACCTCGCCGGTCACGAGCATCGACGTCGAGGTGCACGGCGAGCTCGCCGAGTACGACGTCAGCGTGCTGAAGCTCGCGGCGCTCAAGGGCGTCTTCACCGACGTCGTGAGCGACCAGGTCTCGTACGTCAACGCCCCGCTCATCGCCGAGCAGCGCGGGGTCACCGTCCGCCTCATCACCGAGACCGACAGCCCCGAGTACCGCAACGTGCTGACGATCCGCGGTGCCCAGTCCGACGGCCCGGCGATCAGCGTGTCCGGCACGCTCACCGGCCCGAAGCAGGTCGAGAAGCTCGTCGAGATCAACGGGCACGACGTCGAGGTGCCGCTCGACCGGCACCACGTCGTCATGGAGTACACCGACCGACCGGGCATCGTCGCGGTCTACGGCAAGGAGTTCGGCCAGGCCGGCATCAACATCGCCGCGATGCAGATCTCGCGCGAAGCCGCCGGTGGCCAGGCGCTGAGCGTCCTGACGGTCGACTCGCCCGTGCCGGCCGAGATCCTCGAGCACGTCCGCTCGGCGATCGACGCGTCCTCGCTCCGCGAGATCGACATCACGCTCTAGGGGAGTGGCGGACATGAGCAGCGCGCAGACGATCCGACTCGCGGTCATCCGTGGTGACGGCATCGGCCCCGAGGTCGTCGACGAGGCCCTGAAGGTCCTGCACGCGGTCCTGCCAGACGACCTCGTGGTGCAGGAGACCCCGTTCTCCCTCGGCGCCGCACGGTACCTGGAGACCGGCGACATCCTGACCGACGACGACATGGCAGCGATCGCGCAGCACGACGCGATCCTGCTCGGAGCGGTCGGCGGTGACCCGCGTGATCCGCGGCTCGCCGGGGGCATCATCGAGCGCGGGCTGCTCCTCAAGCTCCGCTTCGCGTTCGACCACTACGTGAACCTCCGGCCGACGACGGTGCACCCGGCCGTCCCGACACCGCTCGCCGACCCCGGTGAGGTCGACTTCGTGGTCGTGCGCGAAGGGACCGAAGGGCCCTACGTCGGCAACGGCGGTGCCATCCGGACCGGTACCCCGCACGAGATCGCGACCGAGGTCTCGTTGAACACCGCCTTCGGTGTCGAGCGGGTCGTGCGGTACGCCTTCGCGCTGGCGGACCGACGCCCGCGTCGCCACCTGACCCTCGTGCACAAGAGCAACGTCCTGGTGCACGCCGGAGCCCTCTGGCAGCGCACCGTCGCGGCCGTCGGCGCCGAGTACCCGGACGTCACGGTCGACTACCAGCACGTGGACGCGGTCACCATCCACATGGTGCGCGACCCCGCACGGTTCGACGTCATCGTCACCGACAACCTGTTCGGCGACATCATCACCGACCTGGCCGGCGCGATCAGCGGCGGCATCGGTCTGGCGGCCTCGGGCAACATCAACCCGGACGGCACCTTCCCCAGCATGTTCGAGCCGGTCCACGGTTCCGCGCCGGACATCGCAGGTCAGCAGCTGGCCGACCCCACCGCCGCGATCCGTTCCGTCGCCCTGTTGCTCGACCACATCGGTCGCGGTGACCTGGCGGCCGCGGTGACGGCTGCGGTGGAGTCCGACCTCGCCGACCGGGGCACCACGCCGCGTCGCACGGCCGAGATCGGCGACGCGATCGCCGCCGCGGCCACGGCACGCACCACCACCGCCTGAGAAGGAGTCCTCCCCATGAGCACCGACACCGCCTTCGGACTCGAGTTCGCCAGCACCCCGTCCGCCGACCGTCGCGCGGCCGCCGAGCGCGAGCAGATCCTCGCCGACCCGGGCTTCGGCAAGCACTTCACCGACCACATGGCGACGGTCGAGTGGACGCTCGACGACGGCTGGCACAGCGCGTCGATCCACCCGTACGGGCCGCTGTCCCTCGACCCGAGCGCGAGTGTCCTGCACTACGCCCAGGAGATCTTCGAGGGGCTCAAGGCCTACCGGCACGCGGACGGTTCGGTCTGGTCGTTCCGACCGGACGCCAACGCCCGGCGATTCCAGCGGTCCGCCCGACGGCTCGCTCTGCCGGAGCTCCCGGTCGAGGCGTTCGTCGAGTCGATCCGGCAGTTGGTGCAGACCGATGTCGACTGGGTGCCCTCGGCGCCCGAGACCAGCCTGTACCTGCGGCCGTTCATGATCGCGACGGAGTCGTTCCTCGGGGTCCGGGCTGCACAGGCCGTCGCGTACCACTGCATCGCGAGCCCGGCCGGTGCGTACTTCACCTCGGGCCCGAAGCCGGTGTCGATCTGGCTGTCGACGCAGTACGCCCGTGCCGGCAAGGGCGGGACCGGTGCGGCGAAGACCGGCGGCAACTACGCCTCGTCGCTGCTGCCCCAGCAAGAGGCCTACGAGCACGGCTGCCAGCAGGTGATGTTCCTCGACTCGGTGGAGGGCAAGTACCTCGAAGAGCTCGGCGGCATGAACGTCGTCCTGGTCAAGTCCGACGGCACCCTCGTCACGCCCGACTCCGACTCGATCCTCGAAGGGATCACGCGTGACTCGATCCTGCAGCTGGCCGAGGACCGCGGCCTGACCGTCGAGAAGCGCCGGGTGACCCTCGACGAGTGGCGTGACGGCGTCGCCGACGGCTCGATCACCGAGGCCTTCGCGTGCGGCACCGCCGCCGTGGTGACCCCGATCGCCGAACTCCGGGGCGACGGCTTCACGATCGGTTCGCCGACCGTCGGGGCGGGCGAACTCACGATGTCCCTGCGCGACGAGCTCACCGACATCCAGTACGGCCGTCGTCCCGACCCCCACGGCTGGATGACCAAGCTGACCGACGCGTCCTGATCGACCGGCGGGCGTGGGTAGGGTCGAACGGTGAAGATCGCACGGTTCAGCAGCAAGGGTGAAGACCCCCGGTACGGCATCCTCGACGAGCGCGCCCTGGTGGTGCTCGCGGGAGACCCGATGTACCAGGGGTTCGAGACCACGGGGGAGCGCGTGGCACTCGCCGACGCCAAGCTCCTCGCCCCCGTCATCCCGCGCTCGAAGGTCATCGGCGTCGGGCTCAACTACTCGGAGCACGCCTCGGAGATGGACGAGCGCGCCGGCGACGACCCGGTGGTGTTCCTCAAGCCGAACACCTCGGTGATCGGTCCGGACGAACCCATCCGCCTCCCCGCCGACATCGGACGCGTCGACCACGAGGGCGAACTCGCCATCGTGATCGGTTCACTCGCGAAGAACGTCCGGCGTGAGGACTTCGCGAGCGTCATCCTCGGCTACACGATCGCCAACGACGTGACCGCCCGTGACCTGCAGGCGCGCGACGGGCAGTGGACTCGGGCGAAGGGGTTCGACACCTTCTGCCCGCTCGGCCCCGTGATCGAGACCGAGATCGACCCGTCGGACATCCGCATCGAGACCCGCGTCGACGGTGACCTCCGGCAGGCTGCCTCGACGAACGAGATGGTGCACGACATCCCGTCGCTCGTCGAGTTCGTGTCCTCGATCTGGACCCTGCTGCCCGGTGACGTCATCCTGACCGGGACCCCGGCCGGTGTCGGACAGATCCGGGACGGCGAGATCGTCGAGGTCACCATCTCCGGCATCGGTTCGCTCAAGAACCCCGTCATCGCCCGGCACTGACAGCGCTGCCGAACGGCCCGTTCCCCCAGGTGGGGAGCGGGCCGTTCGTCGTTCTCGGGGCAGTGCCCAGCCGCGGCGCAGATGGCGACACGCCCGGGATGTGGCCCGGCTTGGCGCTGCCGTTCACCTCTGCGTAAAGTAATCACTCGTTGCCGCTGAGGCGGAGAACGGAACGGCCGAGACGATCACCGGGTTGAACACCTGGAGATGCAGTCCGGACGGGGTCCCGCTCAGGCAACCAACTCCTCGGAACCACGACCTCTGGTTGTGCGCCCAGGAGGTTGTACAAGACGAATGCCTCTCTGGCGGAACCTGTGATGGGTCGAGCGGGGAGTGCGTCTGGTCCTTGAGAACTCAACAGCGTGCACATTGTCAATGCCAATTTATTGATTGACCTCGTGCCTGGTCGGCTTGCTGACTGGGTCATGAAGCAATTCCTTTTGGATTGAAGATTGTCAGTAGACAGTCAACAGTCAGAATCAACTCGGTCTGATGCCTTCGGGTGTTGGGTCTGTATTTTTTTACGGAGAGTTTGATCCTGGCTCAGGACGAACGCTGGCGGCGTGCTTAACACATGCAAGTCGAACGATGATGCCCAGCTTGCTGGGTGGATTAGTGGCGAACGGGTGAGTAACACGTGAGTAACCTGCCCCTGACTCTGGGATAAGCGTTGGAAACGACGTCTAATACTGGATATGATCACTGGCCGCATGGTCTGGTGGTGGAAAGATTTTTTGGTTGGGGATGGACTCGCGGCCTATCAGCTTGTTGGTGAGGTAATGGCTCACCAAGGCGACGACGGGTAGCCGGCCTGAGAGGGTGACCGGCCACACTGGGACTGAGACACGGCCCAGACTCCTACGGGAGGCAGCAGTGGGGAATATTGCACAATGGGCGAAAGCCTGATGCAGCAACGCCGCGTGAGGGATGACGGCCTTCGGGTTGTAAACCTCTTTTAGTAGGGAAGAAGCGAAAGTGACGGTACCTGCAGAAAAAGCACCGGCTAACTACGTGCCAGCAGCCGCGGTAATACGTAGGGTGCAAGCGTTGTCCGGAATTATTGGGCGTAAAGAGCTCGTAGGCGGTTTGTCGCGTCTGCTGTGAAATCCCGAGGCTCAACCTCGGGCTTGCAGTGGGTACGGGCAGACTAGAGTGCGGTAGGGGAGATTGGAATTCCTGGTGTAGCGGTGGAATGCGCAGATATCAGGAGGAACACCGATGGCGAAGGCAGATCTCTGGGCCGTAACTGACGCTGAGGAGCGAAAGCATGGGGAGCGAACAGGATTAGATACCCTGGTAGTCCATGCCGTAAACGTTGGGCGCTAGATGTAGGGACCTTTCCACGGTTTCTGTGTCGTAGCTAACGCATTAAGCGCCCCGCCTGGGGAGTACGGCCGCAAGGCTAAAACTCAAAGGAATTGACGGGGGCCCGCACAAGCGGCGGAGCATGCGGATTAATTCGATGCAACGCGAAGAACCTTACCAAGGCTTGACATACACCGGAAACGGCCAGAGATGGTCGCCCCCTTGTGGTCGGTGTACAGGTGGTGCATGGTTGTCGTCAGCTCGTGTCGTGAGATGTTGGGTTAAGTCCCGCAACGAGCGCAACCCTCGTTCTATGTTGCCAGCGGGTTATGCCGGGGACTCATAGGAGACTGCCGGGGTCAACTCGGAGGAAGGTGGGGATGACGTCAAATCATCATGCCCCTTATGTCTTGGGCTTCACGCATGCTACAATGGCCGGTACAAAGGGCTGCGATACCGTAAGGTGGAGCGAATCCCAAAAAGCCGGTCTCAGTTCGGATTGAGGTCTGCAACTCGACCTCATGAAGTCGGAGTCGCTAGTAATCGCAGATCAGCAACGCTGCGGTGAATACGTTCCCGGGCCTTGTACACACCGCCCGTCAAGTCATGAAAGTCGGTAACACCCGAAGCCGGTGGCCTAACCCTTGTGGAAGGAGCCGTCGAAGGTGGGATCGGTGATTAGGACTAAGTCGTAACAAGGTAGCCGTACCGGAAGGTGCGGCTGGATCACCTCCTTTCTAAGGAGCATCTGGCCTCGTGTTGTCCCTTATCGGGGCACGCATGGTCCAGGCGCCTGATTCGGACCGAACGTGTCCGACGGGTAGCTCATGGGTGGAACATTGACAGTGCAGTTGGGAGTGATGCTTCCGACCTCAGTACGCTCTGCTTGCAGGGTTGGGACGGGTCGGGGTGGAGCTGCTGGCTGGTGCACGTTGTTGGGTCCTGAGGGACCAGGCTTCCTGTCGTCACGTGAGTGGTGGTGGGGGTTGGGCCTACGGGTCCTTCTTCGGGCCAGGGTGAACCTACCGTTGTGGTGGGGGAGTGCTGGTGCCGATCGTATGTTGAGAACTACACAGTGGACGCGAGCATCTTTGATTCGCGTCATCCATGATCAGACTTTTAGGTTGTTGATTGGTGACGTTGGATCGCAATTTTAATCTTTGTGGTCAAGTTTCTAAGAGCAAACGGTGGATGCCTTGGCATCTGGAGCCGATGAAGGACGTAGAAATCTGCGATAAGCCTCGGGGAGCTGATAATCGAGCCTCGATCCGAGGATTTCCGAATGGGGAAACCCCGCCAGGCGTTTTGCGACCTGGTGACTCCCGCCTGAATATATAGGGCGGGTAGAGGGAACGTGGGGAAGTGAAACATCTCAGTACCCACAGGAAGAGAAAACAACATGTGATTCCGTGAGTAGTGGCGAGCGAAAGCGGATGAGGCTAAACCGATCATGTGTGATAGCCGGCGGGCGTTGCATGGTCGGGGTTGTGGGACACGTCACTCAGTTCTGCCGGACTGGGACGGTTACAGCGCATCATAGTCGAACCGGTTTGAAAGCCGGGCCGTAGTGGGTGCCAGCCCCGTAGACGAAATGGTGTTATGGCCGGATGTGTATCCCAAGTAGCACGGGGCCCGAGAAATCCCGTGTGAATCTGTCAGGACCACCTGATAAGCCTAAATACTCCCAGATGACCGATAGCGGACAAGTACCGTGAGGGAAAGGTGAAAAGTACCCCGGGAGGGGAGTGAAATAGTACCTGAAACCGTTTGCTTACAAACCGTCGGAGCCTCCTTAGTAGGGGTGACGGCGTGCCTTTTGAAGAATGAGCCTGCGAGTTAGTGATATGTGGCGAGGTTAACCCGTGAGGGGCAGCCGTAGCGAAAGCGAGTCTGAATAGGGCGTTTGAGTCGCATGTTCTAGACCCGAAGCGAAGTGATCTATCCATGGCCAGGTTGAAGCGACGGTAAGACGTCGTGGAGGACCGAACCCACTTCAGTTGAAAATGGAGGGGATGAGCTGTGGATAGGGGTGAAAGGCCAATCAAACTTCGTGATAGCTGGTTCTCTCCGAAATGCATTTAGGTGCAGCGTTGCGTGTTTCTCGCCGGAGGTAGAGCTACTGGATGGCCGATGGGCCTCAACAGGTTACTGACGTCAGCCAAACTCCGAATGCCGGTGAGTGAGAGCGCAGCAGTGAGACGGTGGGGGATAAGCTTCATCGTCGAGAGGGAAACAACCCAGACTACCAACTAAGGTCCCTAAGCGTGTGCTAAGTGGGAAAGGATGTGGAGTTGCACAGACAACCAGGAGGTTGGCTTAGAAGCAGCCACCCTTGAAAGAGTGCGTAATAGCTCACTGGTCAAGTGATTCCGCGCCGACAATGTAACGGGGCTCAAGCACACCACCGAAGTTGTAGATTTCGCACTATAGACAAGCCTTCGTGGTTCAGTCGTGCGGAGTGGTAGGAGAGCGTCGTGTGGCGAGTGAAGCGGCGGAGTGATCCAGCCGTGGACGCTACACGAGTGAGAATGCAGGCATGAGTAGCGAAAGACGGGTGAGAAACCCGTCCTCCGAAAGACCAAGGGTTCCAGGGCCAGGTTAATCCGCCCTGGGTAAGTCGGGACCTAAGGCGAGGCCGACAGGCGTAGTCGATGGACAACGGGTTGATATTCCCGTACCGGCGAACAACCGCCCAAGCTAATCCAGTGGTGCTAAGAGTCCTAACCCGGTACAACCGGATCCCTTCGGGGTGATGGTGGCCGGTCTAACGCTCGACCCCATGCTGGTGCGGTTAGCGTATGAACAGGTGTGACGCAGGAAGGTAGCTGAGCCAGGCGATGGTATCCGTAAGGTGAACCTGGTGTAAGGATGTAGGGCTGACGATAGGCAAATCCGTCGTCTGTGTGCCTGAGATCCGACGCGTACCCGTAAGGGGAAATCAGTGATCCTATGCTGCCGAGAAAAGCATCGACGCGAGGTTGCAGCCGCCCGTACCCGAAACCGACTCAGGTGGTCAGGTAGAGAATACCAAGGAGATCGAGAGAATCGTGGTTAAGGAACTCGGCAAAATGCCCCCGTAACTTCGGGAGAAGGGGGGCCGGACACGTGACCGGATTTACTCCGTGAGCGTTGAAGGCCGCAGAGACCAGTGGGAAGCGACTGTTTACTAAAAACACAGGTCCGTGCGAAGTCGCAAGACGATGTATACGGACTGACGCCTGCCCGGTGCTGGAAGGTTAAGAGGAAGGGTTAGCCTTTGGGCGAAGCTCTGAATTTAAGCCCCAGTAAACGGCGGTGGTAACTATAACCATCCTAAGGTAGCGAAATTCCTTGTCGGGTAAGTTCCGACCTGCACGAATGGCGTAACGACTTCCCAGCTGTCTCAACCGCGAACTCGGCGAAATTGCACTACGAGTAAAGATGCTCGTTACGCGCAGCAGGACGGAAAGACCCCGTGACCTTTACTACAGTTTGGTATTGGTGTTCGGAGTGGCTTGTGTAGGATAGGTGGGAGACTGTGAAGCGGGCACGCTAGTGTTCGTGGAGTCATTGTTGAAATACCACTCTGGTCACTTTGGATGTCTAACGTAGGACCCTGATCGGGTTCATGGACAGTGCCTGATGGGTAGTTTAACTGGGGCGGTTGCCTCCCAAAGAGTAACGGAGGCGCCCAAAGGTTCCCTCAACCTGGTTGGCAATCAGGTGGCGAGTGTAAGTGCACAAGGGAGCTTGACTGTGAGACTGACAGGTCGAGCAGGGACGAAAGTCGGGACTAGTGATCCGGCAGTGGCTTGTGGAAGCGCTGTCGCTCAACGGATAAAAGGTACCTCGGGGATAACAGGCTGATCTTGCCCAAGAGTCCATATCGACGGCATGGTTTGGCACCTCGATGTCGGCTCGTCGCATCCTGGGGCTGGAGTAGGTCCCAAGGGTTGGGCTGTTCGCCCATTAAAGCGGTACGCGAGCTGGGTTTAGAACGTCGTGAGACAGTTCGGTCCCTATCCGCTGCGCGCGTTGGAAATTTGAGAAGATCTATCCCTAGTACGAGAGGACCGGGATGGACGAACCTCTGGTGTGTCAGTTGTTCTGCCAAGGGCACCGCTGATTAGCTACGTTCGGACCGGATAACCGCTGAAAGCATCTAAGCGGGAAGCCGTCTTCGAGATGAGATTTCCATGCACCTTGAGTGTGAGAGGCTCCCAGCAGACTACTGGGTTGATAGGCCGGATGTGGAAGCGGGGACTAACGACCCGTGGAGCTGACCGGTACTAATAAGCCGAAGACTTGATAACACACTGATTTCCGTGCACTTGTTGCACGGGCTCGCGTCCACTTTGTGGTTCCCGACAGACGATCGGGAATCGAAACTGAATACACCGCTCTGTCTTCTTCACGGGAGATGGTAGCTGGGACAGCTTTGAGACCAAATGCATGATCTGGTCGAGAGTGTTCCGGTGGTCATAGCGAGAGGGAAACGCCCGGTCACATTCCGAACCCGGAAGCTAAGCCTCTCAGCGCCGATGGTACTGCAAGGGGGACCTTGTGGGAGAGTAGGACGCCGCCGGACTTAACGTAGAAGAACCAGGGAACCCCTGACCATTCGTGGTCAGGGGTTTTCTGCGTTCTGCGACCCATCCACAGGGCCGGTGGGAGGGACAGGCGCCGCGGTAGGGTTGACGGGTCATGACTGCGCCATTCACCACCGCCTCCGGCTCCGACATCCGCGTCCGCTTCTGCCCGAGCCCGACGGGGACCCCGCACGTGGGGCTCATCCGTACGGCGCTCTTCAACTGGGCGTACGCCCGCCACACCGGCGGCAAGCTCGTGTTCCGCATCGAGGACACCGACGCCGCCCGCGACAGCGAGGAGTCGTACGCGCAGATCCTCGACGCGCTCCGCTGGCTCCGGCTCGACTGGGACGAAGGGGTGGACGCCGGCGGCGAGCACGGACCGTACCGGCAGTCCGAGCGAACCGCGATCTACGACGACGTGATCGCGAAGCTCAAGGAATCCGGCCACATCTACGAGTCCTTCGTCACGCCGGACGAGATGGAAGCCCGCAACAAGGCCGCCGGTCGTGACCCCAAGCAGGGGTACGACAACCACGAGCGTGACCTGACCGATGCCGAACGCCAGGCCTTCCGCGACGAGGGCCGCGAGCCGGCACTCCGGCTGCGGGTCCCCGACCGTGACCTGAGCTTCGACGACCTGGTGCGCGGTGAGATCACCTTCAAGCAGGGCACGTTCCCCGACTTCGTGGTGGTCCGCCCGAACGGCACGCCGCTGTACACGTTCACGAACCCGGTGGACGACGCCCTGATGGGCATCACCCACGTGCTCCGGGGTGAGGACCTGCTGTCGTCGACGCCGCGGCAGATCGCCCTGTACGAGGCGCTGTACGAGATCGGCCTCGCGCCCTCCATCCCCGTGTTCGGGCACCTGCCGTACGTGATGGGGGAGGGCAACAAGAAGCTCTCGAAGCGTGACCCCGAGTCGAACCTGTTCCACCACCGTGCCGCCGGCATGATCCCGGAGGGGCTCGTCAACTACCTGGCGCTGCTCGGCTGGTCGATCGGCCCCGACCGCGACGTGTTCTCGATCGACGAGATGGTCGCGGCGTTCGACGTCACCGACGTGAACCCGAACCCGGCCCGCTTCGACCACAAGAAGGCCGAGGCGATCAACGGGGACCACATCCGTCTGCTGGCGCCGGAGGACTTCCGGTCGCGCCTGCTGCCGTACCTGTCGGAGTTCATCAGCGACCCGGCGACCCCGGAGCAGCTCGAGGTCCTGACCAAGGCTGCTCCGCTCGTGCAGGAGCGCATGCAGCTGCTCGGCGAGGCACCGGCGATGCTCGGGTTCCTGTTCACCTCCGACGCCGACCTGGTGGTCGAGGACGACGCCCTGGCCTCGCTCAAGGGCGACACGGCGACGGTCCTGGCGGCGAGCACCGCGGCACTCGAGGGCGTCCAGGACTGGACCACCGAGGCCGTCGAGGGCGCGCTCCGTGCAGCCCTCATCGACGAGCTCGGCCTGAAGCCCCGCGTCGCCTTCGGCCCGCTGCGCGTGGCGGTGTCCGGACGTCGGATCAGTCCGCCGCTGTTCGAGTCGATGGAGATCCTGGGCAAGGAGTCCACCCTGACCCGGCTCCGCGCCCTCGCGGCGCGCTGACCGACCGTGAGCAGCACGGCGCACACCGTCCCGGTCGTGCACGACGTGGCGATCATCGGCGCTGGTCCGGCCGGGCTGAGCGCTGCGCTCAACCTGGTCCGTGCGAAGCGCACCGTGCTGCTCGTCGACGCGAACCGCCCCCGGAACGCCGCGACGCTCCGGTCGCACGGGTTCCTGACGCGCGATGGCATCTCGCCGCTCGAGCTCCGGAAGCTCGGGCGGACCGAGGTCGAGGGGTACCCGGAGGCGACGGTCGTCCAGTCCGTCGTCGACCTGGTGGCCCCGGACGTCGACACGGACACCTGGCGGGTGCACGGCTCGTGGCGCGGCACCGAGCTCGAGGCCCGCGCCCGGACGGTCGTCGTGGCGACGGGGTTGCGTGAAGAGTTCCCGGCGCTGCCGATGCTCCGCGCGTTCTACGGCACCGCGGTGCACAGCTGCGTCGAGTGTGATGCGTACGACAAGGCCGGGCAGCCGCTCGCGTTCATCTGCGAGACCGACGACGTGGTCGACCGGGCGCTGCTCATCGCCTCCTGGACCGACGACCTGATCGTCTACACGAACGGGGTGGCGCCGCTCGACGACGCCGGCCGTGCTCGGCTGGCGTCGGCGGGGGTCGTCGTGGACGAGCGGGTCGTCGAGGACCTCGAGGGCGATCGCTCCGGGATGACCGGCGTCCGGCTCGCGGACGGCCACGTCGAGCCGCGGACCGGTGGGTTCGTCCGACCGGTGTGGCACGCCGACCTCGACTGGCTGCGCACCAGCGCCACCACGAGTACGAGCGCCACGAGCGGGAACACGGCCGAGAACGGCGACACGCCCGGAGCACTCGAGGGGCTCCAGCGCGACACGCGGGGACTCCTCGTGGTCGACCGGGTGGGCCGGACGTCCGTCCCGGGGCTCTACGCCGTGGGAGACGTCACCCCTCCCGGGCCGGAGCAGCTCATCGTCGCCGCCGGACACGGAGCCGCGACCGCCGCCGCCGTGCACCGAGACCTGGTGGGTGGTCTTGCGGACCTCCGGGATGCTGTACAGTAGTTGATCGTGCCCCGGGTGACCGGGCCAGAAGGCCGACAGGCCTTTTGGGGTATGGTGTAATTGGCAACACAGCGGTTTCTGGTACCGTCGTTCTTGGTTCGAGTCCAGGTACCCCAGCACTCGATGAACAGCCCCCGGGATCTCCCGGGGGCTGTTCTCGTTCCAGGCTGTTCTCGTTCGCGGCCCCGCTGGTTCCGAGCGTCCTCATCGGGGATGCACGGCTCATCCACGGTCACGCCACGGCTGATCCGGAGGTTGCGCGGAACCGCACGATCCCCGAGCCGGCGCGAGCCGCCGTGCGGAAGGCGCCCACGGCGGTGGTCCGGTCGTTCCGGAGCCGTACCGTCCGTGGCGGGCGCAGGCCGCGCCTCCAGGCCGGTTGCGGTTCCCCGCACCGGGCTCTCGACTGCTCGCGGGCGGGGGGAGCGCGGACCTACGGTCGGAAGACCGTCGCGGGAGTCGTGGCGGTCCGCTGCTGAGCACCCGAGGTGTCATCGTGACCTCCGTCGACCCGCTAACGACCGTCGATCCCTGGAACCACCCCGCAGCCGTGCCCGCGGCGGCCGACCACTCCGTGCTGGACCGCTGGGACCGCGTGGTGGCACTCCGGGGCGACGCCGCCGCGCTCGCGGGCGACGGCCGCCCGTACACCTACGCCGAAGCGGACCGGGCCTCGCGCGCGCTGGCCGCAGCCCTGGCCGTGACGCTCCGACCCGACGACCACAGCGGCGCCGGCGTCGGCGACACCCCGGGCGGGGCGTCGAAGCCGGTCGGGCTGATGGCGGGGCAGTCGACCGAGGCCGTGATCGGCATCCTCGCGCTGGTGCGTGCCGGACGGACCGTGGTGGTGCTCGACGACCACCTGCCCGCAGCACGCCTGGCGCACGTGGCCCGGCTCGCCGGCGTCGACGAGATCGTGGCAGACACCGAGCGTGCGGCGCTGGCCGCTGCCGTCGTCGCGGAGCGGGACGGCCGGGTGCACGCACTCGGCGAACTGCTGGACACGGGCGAACCGCTGGACGCGGGCGGTCCCGGCGCGGCCCCGTCGGCGGACACCGTCGGCGTGCGCCCCGGCGGGCGGGACCCCTTCGCCATCGTCTTCACCTCCGGCTCGACCGGCATGCCGAAGGGCGTCGTCCTGACGCACCGGCAGCAGATCGCCGATGCCGAGCAGGACGCGGTCGCGCTCGGCCTCGGCCCCGGCGACCGGCTCGGGGTCGTCCTGCCGCTGTCCTTCGCCGCCGGGCTCCTGTTCTCGTTCGACACGTTGCTCTGCGGCGGCACCATCGTGCTGCTCGAGCCGCGTGAACTCGGTGTCGAGCGACTGCTCGGGCGGTTCCGGGACGACGACGTGAACGTGCTCGTCTGCACCCCGCACCTGCTGCGCTCGATCATCGGGTCGCAGAGCGCCCCCGGGTCGCACGGGACCGCAGCCGGAACCGCACCGGTGCTCGGCGGGCTGCGCTTCCTGATGACCACGGGCGAGTCCGTCACCGGCGCCGACCTCGCCGCGGCCCGACCCCACCTGGACCCGGACACGCTGCTCCTGAACGCCTTCGGCTCGAGCGAGACCGCGTGCGTCGCCTACTGCCCGGTGACCCCGGGCGAGCCGGTGCCCGAGGGCGTCGTGCCCGCCGGGTGGCCGTTGCCCGGCAAGACGGTCCTCGTGCTCCGTGAGGACGGCAGCCCTGCCGACCCGGGGGAGACCGGCGAGCTCGTCGTGGTCTCCGACGCCCTGACCGCGGGCTACTGGGGCGCGCCGGAGAAGACCGCCGAACGGGCCGGACACACCGGCGAAGCCGAGGCCGTCGCCGGCATCCCCGTCGGGACCCCGAGCTGGCGGCAGGGCGACCTGGCACGCGTCGACCCCGACGGGCGGCTCGTGCTGCTCGGCCGATCCGACGACGCCGTGAAGGTCCGCGGCTACCTGGTCGAGCCGAGTGAGGTCGAGGCGGCCCTCCGCGCGGTCCCCGAGGTGCACGACGCGGTCGTGACGGCACAGGTCGACCCCGGTTCCGTCACCCGGCTCGTCGCCTACGTGGTCGGTCGCCCGGGGCACCGCACCCCGGCACCGGGCGCGCTCCGCCGGGCGCTCCGTGAGCGGCTCCCCGAGTACATGGTGCCGGCGTCGATCGTGCCGATGACCGAACTGCCGCGGAACGAGCGCGGCAAGGTTGACCGGGCCGAACTCCCCGGTGCGCCGAGCGTCGAGACCGAGATGGTCGAGGGCGAGTACGACCAGTGGGAGCTCGTCGTCGGGCAGATCTGGGCCGAGGTGCTCGGCCTCCGGGGCGTGCACCTGGACGAGGACTTCTCCGCGCTCGGCGGCGACTCGCTGTCCGCCGAGGAGATGCTCGCCGTCGTGCAGGACCGGCTCGGGGTCGACCTGCGCTCCTCGGACGTACTCGAGCACCCGACGCTCCGCGCCTTCGCCCGACGGGTGCGGAGCGGGACGAGCGCGCTGCCGAGCCACCCCGACGTCGTGAAGGTGTCCGAGGCGCGCGAGGGCGGCCGTCCGCCGGTGTTCTGCTTCGCCGGTGGCGGTGCCCTGGCGCTGACGTTCCTGCCGCTCTCGCGGCACCTGCCCGCACACGACCTGTACGCGTTCCAGCAGCACGCCCTCGAGCGCCGTGGGATGCCGGACTGGAACATCGAGCGGAGCGCCCGCCGCTACCTCGCCCTGATGCGCATCGTGCAGCCCCGCGGCCCGTACCTGCTCGTCGGGCACTCGCTCGGCGGACTCGTCGCGCTCGAGATCGCCCGGCTCCTGACCGAGAGCGGGGAGCAGGTGGAGCACGTCGTCCTGCTCGACACCTACCTGCCCCGCACGAAGTCCGAACAGGCACGCCTGCACTTCGGCCGGATGGAGCCGCGCGACCAGCCGAACACCGCCGTCCGGGCCGTGCAGCGGGGGCTCGACCGCGCCGTCAGGCGGGTGCTGCCCGCGGGTGTGCCGTACGGGGCGCTGTTCGCCAAGCGGCTCCGTGCGTACACGGCCGGCGTGCTGCGGCACGGTGGGCAGAAGGACTTCGACGCGTTCTTCGACCAGGCCGAGATCGTCACCAGGCGCCACCACCCGACGCCGTTCCACGGGAGGGCCACCTACGTCCTCGCCGACGCCAACCCCGACGCCGCCGGGTGGTCCGCCCTGCTGCGCGGGCCCACCGAGATGGTGCGGATCGCGAGCGAGCACACGTCGCTGCTGCGGGAACCGCACGTCGCCGAGCTGGCGGTCGCGCTGCGGGCCGCCTTCGAGACGGCGGACGTGCCGCAGGTCTGAGACCGGCCCACGACCGGACGGGAGGCGCGGTGCCGGCTGGCACACCTCCCTCGCAGGCTCGGTCAGCGCGCCCCGCGCAGCGCTTCGCGTTGCCGCTCTGCGGGGCGCGCCCGTCCGCTCGTCCTGCGTCCACCGCCCGCCGGCCGCCGCGCCGGAGGGCCGACCTGCACGAGGGTTGCGGGTTTCCGTATCCGCACCCGGGTGTCCGCAAGGGACCGCACCGCGCATTGACCCTCCCGCTGGCCACGGCGATGGTTGGAACCGCGGGGGAGAGTACCCACTCACCCGCGGCAAGCAGGCGGCGTCGTACCCGCGTCCCGCTGCTCGACCGACGACGGTCACCGTCGTCGATGCGTCATCCGAGGACGCGCCGCTCGTCTCGACGAGCCACCACCCGACAGCAACCCTGACCCGACAGGACCGCGCCATGCCCGCACGTACCGTTCGCCCTGCAGACCCGAGGGTCTCCGTCGTCATCCCGGCACGGAACGAGGCCCGCAACCTCGAGATCATCCTCCCGAAGCTCCCGCCCGTGTACGAGGTGATCCTGGTCGACGGCAACTCCGTCGACGACACCATCGCCGCCGCCCAGCGCGTGATGCCCGACATCCGCGTCGTGCACCAGACCCGCAAGGGCAAGGGCAACGCCCTGGCCTGCGGCTTCGAGGCCGTCACCGGCGACATCGTCGTCATGTTCGACGCCGACTGCTCCGCGGACCCCGACGAGATCCCGCGGTTCGTCCAGGCACTCATCGACGGCGCCGACGTCGCGAAGGGCACCCGGTACTCGCTCGGCGGTGGCAGCGACGACATCACGATCGTCCGGAACATGGGCAACCGCGGCCTGAACATGCTCTGCAACATCATCCTCGGCACCCGCTACAGCGACCTCTGCTACGGCTACAACGCCTTCTGGGCGGACGTCCTGCCGGAGATCGGTCTGCTGTCGTCCGAGCTGCCGAAGCCGGCCGACGGTTCGATGCTGTGGGGCGACGGGTTCGAGATCGAGACCGTCCTGACCTGCCGCTGGTCGGCCGCCGAGCTCGCGATCACCGAGGTGCCGAGTCACGAGAAGCTCCGGGTGCACGGCTCCAGCAACCTCAACGCCGTGACCGACGGCATCCGCGTGCTGAAGTCGATCATGCACGAGCGTCGTCGCGCCGCCATCGGCCGTGCCGAGGTCCGTCGCGCGGCGATGAGCGTCGTCCCGCCGGCCGAGCAGCTGGCCGCGCCGCCTGCTGCTCCTGTCGCTGCTGCGCCCGCCGCTGCGTCGCCGGTCGCTGCGTCCGCCGTCGCCGGGGCATCCGTCGTCGCCGGGGCGTCCGTCGTCGCGTCCGTCGTCGCCCTCGAGGAGGACGTCGCGTGACGACCGTTGCGGTCGTCATCTGCGCCTACACCCAGCAGCGCTGGGGTGACCTGCAGGACAGCGTCGAGTCGGCCAAGCGCCAGCCCGAGGGCCCCGAGGTCGTCGTCGTCATCGACCACGAGCCCGAGCTCCTGGCCCGCGCCGCCGCGCGCTGGCCGGAACTGCGGGTCGTCCCGAACACCGAGGACCGCGGACTCTCCGGGGCCCGCAACACCGGTGTCGCCCTGACCGACGCCGACGTCGTCGCGTTCCTGGACGACGACGCCACCGCGGACCCCGACTGGCTCGGGCACATGCTCACCGCGCTCGAGGACCCCGACGTCGTCGGTGTCGGCGGTCGTGCCACGCCGTCCTGGCCGGCCGCGACCGGCCCCGGCCCGTACGCCGACGAACTGCTCTGGATCGTCGGGTGCTCGTACCGCGGGCTGCCCGAGACCCCGGGCGACGTCCGCAACGTCATCGGGTCGAGCATGGCGTTCCGCCGCGACGCGATCCTGCTCGCCGGCGGTTTCCGCTCCGGCATCGGCCGCGTCGGCAACCAGCCGCTCGGCTGCGAGGAGACCGAACTCTGCATCCGCATCGCCCAGGCCCGTCCCGGCGCGCGGATCCGGCACGAACCGCGCTCGAACGTCTCGCACCGGGTCTCCCCGGACCGTGTGACGATGCGCTACCTGCGCCGCCGCAGCTACTACGAGGGCATCTCGAAGGCCGTGCTGAGCCGTCGGGTCGGCACGGGTGACTCGCTCGCCAGCGAGTCGACCTACCTGACCCGCGTGATCCCGGGCGCCGTGCTGCGCGAACTGCGTCACGTCGGTCGTGGCGGAGGCCTGCGGGCGTACGCGATCGCGCTCTCCGTCGTCTCGACGGTCGCCGGCTACGCCGTCGGCCGGGTCCTCGGCACCGTCGTCGTGCGGACCCCGCCCGCACCCGCCCCGCTCCCGCAGCCGGTGGGCACACCGTGACCCGCGCGACCCTGGCGATGGTCCTCTCGCCGGTCGTGACCGGGCCGCTCGTCCCCACCTGGGACGGCGCGCTCTGGGTCGGCGAGGTCGACCGTGCCGACGTGCACGCGTCGAGCCACCGGGACGTCATCGCCCTGCAGGGATCGACCGGGTACGGGCGTGCACGACTGCTCGTGCGCGACCACGGCGAGCCGCTCGGCTTCGTCGAGGCCGAGATCACCGAACGCCGCCGCATCGGCGGCACCATCGACGTCCGTGCGCTGCAGCGCGCGATTCGGCCCATGCCGGCACCCGAGCGTCGGCCGGCAGCAGGTCTGGTGCTGCCGTCCGTCACCGTGGTGCTCTGCACGGACGGTGCCGCCGGCACGACCATGCGGTCGGTGCTCGCGAACGGGCACCCCGACTTCGACGTCGTCGTCGTCTCGCACGGCGCCGACGACGGCGGTGTGGCGACCGTCGACATCGGCGGACGCCGCGTCACCACCATCGCCGCGCCCGACGGCGGCCTCGCCGCCGCGCGGAACGCCGGCCTGCTCGTCGCGACCGGCGACGTCGTCGCGTTCGTGGACGAGGGCGCCGTCGTGGACGGCGGCTGGATCGCCGCGATCGCCCGTGCCTTCGCGGCCGACCCGGACGTGGCCTGCGTCACCGGGCTCGTGCCGAGTGCCGAGCTCCGGACGCCGGCGCAGCGCTGGCACGACGACCGCACCCCCGGTGGGCGAACCGTCCGCCGCCGGGTGTTCCGGCTCGACGACCCGGTCGACGACCTCCCGCTGCACCCCTTCGCCGCCTCGGCCTACGGCACCGGCGCGAACCTCGCCGTGCACCGCGCGACCGCGCTCCGGATCGGTGGGTTCGACACCGCCTTCGGCCCCGGCACCCGCGTCGGCGGCGGCGACGACCTCGACCTCTTCACACGACTGCTGTTCGCCGGATCCGCGATCGCCGTCGAACCGGCCGCGATCGCGTGGCAGCGATCGGCGGACGACGTCGCGTCGCTCCGCGCCGCCGCTGCCGCGCACGGCCACGGACTCGGAGCCTGGATGACCAAGAACGCACTCGACCGCGACACGCTGACCGCCTCGGTGGACGCGGCACCGGAGGCCATCAGCGCCTTCGCGCGCCTCGGCCTCGAGCAGGGCGACGACGCTGCCGACGCTGCTCCGGCGAACGGCCACGGGACGAGCACCGCGCGCGAGGCGGACACCGTCGACGCCGTCGACGCGGAGTTCGCGGCGACGAAGCGTCGGTTGCGTCGCGTCGAGCGGCGCTCCGTGCTCACCGCTCCGGTCCTGGCGCTCCGGGAACGCATGGGCGGCGCGGGAACGATCGACCGCACGGCGCACGGCCGCCACGAGCTGCAGCGCGGCCTCGACACCGCCGGGCCGGCGCGACCGACCCCCGGTGGCGCGATGGGGCCAGCGGCGCGACTCGGTGCCGCCGCGATCGTCGTGCTGACGCTCGTGCTGGCCGCCGTCGGCAGCGTCGTCGAGCTGCCCACGCTGCGGGCGAGCGCCGTCGCGGTCTTCCTGTTCGCCCTGCTCGGGGTCGCCCCGATGCTGCTCGTCCGTCCGATGTCCCTCGCACGGTTCGCCGTCCTCGCCGTCACCGGGTCGCTCGTCGGCACGATCGCCATCGGGTACACCATGGCGACCTTCCACATCTGGGCGCCGGCGGCCCCCTTCGTCGGTGTCGTCGTGCTCACCGCGGCGGCGCTCGCCGTCTCGGTACCCCGTGACGTGGCAGAGCTCCGTCGCGCCGGACTCATGCACCGTGCGACCGCTCGGCCCCGGTGGAGCACGACCGCCACCGTGACGGCGCTCTCGCTCGGCGGGCTCGTCGTCGTGGTCGTCGCCGCGCTCACCCACATGGGCGACCCGGTGCCGGCCGGACTGTTCGGCTCGCTCGGCCCGGGCCTGGTCGTCGGCCTCGTGCTCGTCGTCGCCGCCGCGGTCATCGCCCTGGTGCGCGGCCGCGGGCTCGCCGTGCCCGTCGTCGTGCTCGGCGGTGTCGTGCAGCTCGCCCAGGCGATCACGTACGGCGTGCCGACCGTGACCGCCGCGGCCCGGCACATCGGTGTCGTCGAGTACATCCGCCAGTTCGGTGGGACCAACCCGTCGGCCGACATCTTCCAGACGTGGTCCGGCCTGTTCGCGGGCGCCGCCTGGGTCGCCGACGTCGGGGGCATCGTCAACACGATCCTCATCGCCGCCTGGGTGCCGGTCCTGCTCGCGTTCAGCACGACCATCGCGGTCGGGGTCCTGGCGGCGCACTGGCTGCCCGGCGCCCGTCGGCCGTGGATCGCAGCGCTGCTGACCGCAATGACCGGTTCGCTCAACACCACGTACTTCTCGCCGCAGTCGACCGGCATCCTGATGTCGATCGTGATCCTCGTGCTCGCCACCGGACCGCTGCGCGACGCCGCCGTCACCACCGCCGACGGCTCGGTCGCCGCCAAGCCGCGGGCACGGCGGGTGGGGCTCTCGCGGATCATCGCGATCACCCTCATCGGCATCGTGCTCGCCGTGACGCACCAGATCTCGCCGTACCTGACGGTCGCCGCACTCGTCACGCTCATCGTCTTCCGGATGCTCCGCCCCTGGTGGCTGCCCGTCGTCGTGCTCGTGCCGGCGGTGGTCTTCGCCGCGCTGAACGGTGACATCCTCGGACGGTTCCTGTCGCTCGCTGCGGTCGGACGCGTGCTCGACAACGTGCAGCCGCCCGCGCACGACATGACCGTCCTGCCGAAGCCGCTCGTCACGCGCCTGGCGTTCGACATCCCGGCAGCCGCGCTCGTGGTGCTCGGGCTCATCGCCCTGGTGACCGTGCTGATGCGGCGCGACCGGACGCACTGGGCGCTGCTCGCCACCGCCGCGAGCCCGATCTCGCTGCTCGTCGCCACGAACTACGGCCAGGAAGGCGTCTTCCGCGTCGTGCTCTTCGCGACGCCGTGGATCGCGATCCTGGCGGCGGCGCTCCCGATGCCCGCCGGTCGGTTCGCCCCGGTCGCGGCGGTCCTGCAGCGGGGGATGCGCCCGTCCGCCGTGCGGTTCGCGGTCGCCGGAGCAGCGGTGGCAGCGCTCGTCGCGATCGGTGCGTTCGGGCAGACCTCGCTCGACTGGAACCGCGTCATGACCCGGAGCCAGTCCGCAGCGACGCAGTACTACGACCGCACGGCGCCCGCGGGCTCCGTGATGCTGCTCACCGGTTCGGCCAACGCCGTCCCGAGCAACACCGGCGCACGGTACTTCGACGTGGGCTACCTGTCCCGCGAAGCACTCGGCCCGTACCCGGACCCGACCGGCGGCTACGACGCCGAGGCCGACCTGTCGAACGTGACGCGGGAACTGGTCGTGAACTGGTCGGCCACCGGCTACTACGCCCTGGTCGCGGAGCCCTTCGGCGCCTACGACGAGCGGTACGGCTACCAGAGCGACGCCGACTACCAGGAGCTCGCCGCCGCCATGGCGTCCTCGCCCTACTGGAAGCGGGTCTGGTCGTCGGGGACGACCGCGATGTACGAACTGACGACGGAGGGCCTGCGCCATGCAACCGACTGAACCGACCTCCGACAGACCGCGACGGACGCGACGGGCCACCGTCGCGTCCGTCGCGGGCGTGGTCGCCACGGTGCTCGCCGTGCTGGTCGCGCCGAACCTCGCGGTCCAGCCCGCCGTGGCCGCGGCGGCGGACTGCAGCGCCGGGCGGGTGCTCAACGTCGTCGCCCACCCCGACGACGACCTGCTCTTCCAGGGCACGGACCTGCGGAAGGACATCGACGCGGGACGCTGCGTGCGCTCCGTGATCGTCACCGCCGGTGACGCCGGCAAGCCCGACTGGTACTGGCAGGAACGCCAGGTCGGGCTGATGGCCGCCTACGCGAGCATGGCCGGCGTCGACCCGGCGTCGACGACCGGCTCCACGACGGTCGCCGGACGGACCCTGCTCACCGAGACCCTCACTGCCGACCCGCGGATCAGCCTGGTCTTCATGGACCTGCCGGACGGCAACGTCGAGGGCAACGGCTTCTGGGCGAACGGGTACGAGAGCCTCCAGCGCCTGTACACGGGCGACATGGACACCCTGCACACCGTCGCCGACGCCCCGCACAGCGCCACGTACACGCTCGCGCAGCTCCGGGCGACGCTGCAGGGGATCGTGCAGGACTTCGCACCGACGGACATCCACACCCTCGACCACGAGGGCGAGTACGGCGACGGGGACCACAGCGACCACCACACGGTCGCGTACCTGACCGACCAGGTGCAGCGGCAGTACACCGGCGCGCACGGCTTCACCGGGTACATGGGGTACCCGATCGCCGACCGTCCGGCGAACCTGACGACGGCCCAGACCCAGGCGAAGGCCGACGCGTTCTTCACCTACGCCGCCCATGACAGTGAGACCTGCGCGTCGTACCAGGCCTGCTCGGCGCGACCGGAGACCTCGTGGCTCAGCAGGCAGTACACCGCCGGCTCGCCGGTGCCGACGAACCCCACCGACCCCACCGACCCCACGGACCCGACCCCGACGCGGACGGACGTGACGGGTTCGGCGTCGGTGTCGGCGAGTGCGGAGAACCCGGCTGACGGTCAGACGGCCGTGAAGGCGGTCGATGGTGTGGTGAGCGGGTACCCGGATGCGCCGACGGCGGAGTGGGTCGCGCCCTCTGGTCGTGCGGGGACGTGGATCCAGCTCGGGTGGGCGAAGGCGACGGCGTTGGACGCGGTCGACCTCGCTGATCGGCCGAACTCGGTGGACCAGGTGCTGGGCGGGACGTTGACGTTCTCGGACGGCTCGAGTGTGCAGGTGCCGGCGTTGAGTAACGGTGGTGCGGTGCAGCGGGTCACGTTCGCGGCGCGCAGTGTCACGTGGGTGCGGTTCACGGTGACCTCGGTCAGTGGCGGCACGCAGAACGTGGGCCTCGCCGAGATCCGCGCGCTGTCGCCGGCGAGCAGCAGCGGCGGCACGACGCCGACGCCGACGCCGACGCCGACCCCGACCCCGACCCCGACGCCGACGCCGACGCCCACGCCCACGCCCGCTCCGGGCCTGCGGGACGTCACCGGCTCGGCCACCCCGACGGCGATCGCCGACAACCCGGCCGACGGCCAGACCGTCGCGAAGGCCGTCGACGGCGTGGTGTCCGGCCACCCGGTCGACCACACCGCCGAGTGGGCCGTGCCCTGGGGACGGACCGGCATCTGGATACAGCTCGACTGGGCCGCCCCGGTCGCGCTCCAGCGCATCGTCCTGCACGACCGTCCGAACAGCGACGACCAGATCACGAGCGGCACGCTGACGTTCTCGGACGGCAGCCAGGTCGCCGTGGGCGAGCTCCCGAACGACGGCAGCGCCCGGACGGTGGACTTCACCGCCCGGAACGTCACCTGGGTGCGGTTCACCACCACCGGGGTTTCGAACAGCACGATCAACGTCGGTCTCTCGGAGGTCCGCGCGTGGGCAGCTGGATGACCCCGGACGAGGACGGCCCCCGCCCCGTCGCCGAGCAGTCGGCCGCCGCGCACGGTGCCGCACCGGCGCACGGCCTCGGCGCCTCCCGCCACCGCACCCCGCTCCGGACACGAGGACGACGGGTCGCGATCGTGGCCGCGGCCCTGGTGGTCGCGGTCGGTGCCGTCGCCGCGGCGACCACCGGCACGACGTCCGTCGGCCCCGGACCCAGCGGGGTCGCGATGCCGACCGGCGACGGTGACGGCTGGAAGCGGGTGTTCTCGGAGGACTTCGACGACACCACCCCGTCGGGCGGGTTCGAGGCGGCCTACGACGACCGGTTCACCGTCTACCACGGCTTCGCGGACACCGCGGGGACCGGTCGGTACCAGGCGTCCACGCTGAGCGCCCACGACGGGATGCTCGACATGCACCTGCGCACGACGAAGGCGGGCACCCCGCTCGCCGGCGGGGTCGTCCCGCTCGTCGACGGACGATGGGGTGGTCAGACCTCCGGGCGCTACAGCATCCGGATGAAGAGCGACGAGGTCGACGGGTACGGGGTGGCGGTGCTGCTCTGGAGCGACGAGAACGTCTGGGCGCACGGCGAGATCGACTTCCCCGAGGGCGCGCTCGGTGCGCCCGCCTGGCTGAACGTGCACTGTCTGGTCGACCCGGCCGAGAAGTGCGTCCACCACGAGACCGACGCGTCGCTGGCCGACTGGCACACGTACACGATCGAGTGGACGCCGTCGCGGATGTCGTTCCTGGTCGACGACGAGGTCGTCGGGAGCACCACGCAGGACATCCCCGTGGAACGCATGCACCTGGTCGTGCAGACGGGATCCCTCGAGGGCCTGCCGCCCCGGGACGCCGCCGGGTCGTTGCTGGTCGACTGGATGACGATCGACGTGCCTGCCGACGGCGAGAGCCCCCGGGCCACGCTGCCGTCCACGGGCCCCGCCGCCGGCTGACGGCGCCGAGCCCGGCGCGGTCAGCGCCGGGCGTGTGCCAGCAGCGCCAGCAGCAGCGCTCGCACGTGCGGCTCGCGCCCGTAGCGGTCACGGACCCACGCGCGGCACCGTGCGGCGAGGGACGGGTCGAGCTCGGCGTCGTCGAGGGTGTCGAGCAGCTTCTCCGCCAGTGCGTCGGGGTCGGCTGGGTCGACGGTGTAGCGCGCCCAGTCGCCCGACAGGATCTCCCCGGTGCCGCCCGATGCGGCGGCGACGACCGGACGGCCGGCGGACATCGCCTCGACCACGACCCGCCCGAAGCCCTCGGGCTCGAGGGACGGCGCCACCACGACGTCGGCGGCGTGCAGGAGCGGGACGACGTCGTCCCGCTCGGGGAGCACGAGCACGGAACCGGCGGGGAGCGCATCGATCGCGGCGTGCACGGCGTCGGCCTCTTCCGGGTAGAGCGCACCGGCCAGCACGAGGAGCGGCGCGGGCGCCGCGTGACCGGCCACGGGGGGAGTGGTGACCGGCACGCGTGCCGCAGCGGCCGTGCGGACGCGACCCCATGCCTCCAGGAGGGCGAGCACGCCCTTCGACCGGGTGAGCCGACCGTAGTACAGCACCGTCGGGGTGTCCTCGGGGATGCCGAGTGCCGCGCGGGCGTCGTGCACCGATGCCGGGGTGGCGGCCGGGAACGCGTCGGTGTCGACACCGTTCGGCACGATCGTGATGCGGTCCGTCGGCACGCCGGACTCCGCCCAGGCGCGCGCCATCGCGTGCGAGACGGCGAAGTAGCGGGTGCGGCCGCCGGCGATCGGGCCGAGCCGCCGGTAGTTCGGCGCGTGGTGCAGGTGCACCGCGAGCGGGACTCCGGAGACGAGCGACGCGACCCGGCCGAACGGCAGGTACTCGGGCCGGTTCAACCAGAGGACGTCGAGGTGCGACCGTCGGATCCGCAGCCCCTCGCGGGCGAACCGCCAGGCGTCGCGGAGCGCGGTCGTGATCCCGAACCGGTAGTCGGTGGCCTCCACCAGCTCCACGCCCATCGCCTCGTAGGGCGGTGGGCCCTCGGCGGCGCGCGGCGACTGGGCGTTCCGGTGCCAGACCTCGACCTCGTGGCCGGCGGCGACGAGCTCGCGGGTGTCCTCGAGCACACAGCGTTCGAGTCCGCCGGTGATGGCGAGTCCGGTCACCAGGACGCCGACGCGGAGTCGGCGGGTGCCGTCGTGTGCAGTCTGTCGCGGTCTCACGAGACACCACCCCTTGCGGTCTTCAGTCGGCGGAGGAACCAGGGGAGGCAGGCGACCACCCCGGCGATGCGGACCCAGTTCCAGAGGACGTCCTGCGGCAGGAGCAGGGACGCGGCGGCCACGACGAGCGCGGCGAGGGTCGTCAGGACGATCCGGGCACCCGGTCCGCGCCACTCACGGCGGTCGGGCAGGGCCAGCAGCTGCATGGCGGCCAGGATCGCGTAGGCGACGACGGTGGCCAGGCCCGCGCCGGCGATGCCGAGCACGGGCACGAGCACGAGGTTCGCGCCGATGTTCACTGCGCCGGCGATCGCGGCGATCACCCCGACGGCGACACCGCGGCGTTCGACCAGGAGCAGGCGTCCGGTCGCACCGCTGGCGACGACGGGGAACGCGGTGATCGCGACGACGAAGACGACGACCGAGAGCTCCTGCACGCGGTACGACGCCGGGGCGAGGATCGGCAGCGCGACCGGTGACACCAGGGTCACCGCGAGCAGGACCGGTCCGAGCATCCGGTACAGCTCGTCGCGGGAGTGCATCGCGAGCTGCCGGCGGGCGACCGGGTCGCGGAGGGCGGCGAAGTGCGGCGCCCACGCCTGGTTGGTGAAGGTCAGGAGCAGGATGACGGCCGAGCCGACGACGTAGGCGATCTGGTAGCGGGCCACCTCGTCCGGGCCGAGCAGCCGCTGGACGACGATCCGGTCGCCGGCGTTCAGCACGAAGTACGACAGGTTGCCGAGGGCGATCGGCACGCCGAGGCGGAACGCCCGGGCCGTGGTCTTGCGGTCGAACAGGCCGGCGAGACGCGGACGGGTCGCCGCGATGCCGATGACCATCGCCACGCCCTGGGCGACGACGCCGCCCCACGCGTAGGTGGTCGCGTCGGCCTGCACCCAGGTGAGGAGCCCGAGGCCGATGACCGAGCCGCCGATCGAGGACAGCAGGCTCGTGACCGCGAAGACCCGGATGCGGTCCTGGGCAACGAGCAGCGCGAGGGAGATCTGCACGATGGCGGCGGGGCCGGTCCAGAGCACCGCGACGAGGAGCAGCGGGTGGTTGCCGACGAAGCCGGCGGCGTCTGCCCAGACCGGGATCGTGGTGAGCGCCGCGACGGTGACGATGATCGCGGTGACCATGCCGACGGCGAGCAGGCCGCGCGCCCGGCGGTCGTCGCCGTCCTCGGCCCGCTGCAGCACCGACGCCTGGTCGATGCCGAGGACGGCCAGGACGACGAGGGCCTGGTACAGGGCGATGGCCGAGGCGAGGACGCCGAACTCGGCCGGCGGCATGAGGTGTGCGAGCACCGGAGAGATGAGCGACGAGACGACGAGCTGCATCGACCAGACGACGACGTACAGCAGGCCGCGGCCGAACAGGACGGAGGCGCCCTTCCGCACGGCGACCGATCCGGTGTCGAGCGACTCGGGCACGGGTGCGGTGGCTTCCGGGACGATGGGCTCCCGGGCGATGGGCGCGGGCGCCTCGGCCTCGCGCGCTGCGCGGGCCTCGCGGCGGGTCTGCGGGGGGAAGCTCACGGTGCGACCACCGCTGCCGCGTCCCGCCGTGCCGACGCCGACGCCGCGCCCTGGCGCAGCCCGAAGGCTGCGTCCACGACGTCGAGCAGGTCACCGCTCCGGTCGGTCGAGAACTTCCGTGCGAACAGGTGCTGCACCTCGACGTCCGCGTCCGTCCGACGCTCGAGCAGCTGCCCCGCGTCGGCGACGGTCAACCACGGCGGGCTCTTCCGCGCGGTGCCGTCCCACCCGATCCACCAGAGCGGCTGGGAGACGTGCTCGTCGGCGAACCCCGGCGTCAGCGACGGCGAGTTGAGCACCGACGGCACGAAGGTCTCGTCGGCGACCCAGGTGCGCTGCCAGAACCGGACCAGGTCGGGGCGCTGGTCGACGGTGTCCACGACGGCGGCGGCGTGCCGGCGGGCGAGGACCTTGAGCTGTGAGCCCCCGGCGAAGGAGACGTTCGCCGGCACGCGGCGGGGGACCGGCAGCCGGAGCATGTGCTTCCGCCACGCCCAGTGCCGGAAGCGGATGCGGGAGATGCCGCCGTCACGGCCCCACGGTGCGAACGGCAGCGGGTTGACCGAGATGAACGACTCCTCGCGGTGCGCCTCGAGCAGGGCCGTGATCTCGGCGGGGTTCGCGAGCGGGTAGTCGCTGCCGGTCAGCACGGCCACGTGCGAGGCGTCGGTCTCGGCCAGGGCAGCCCGGTAGCCGGACACCTCGGCGGCGACGTTCTCCCAGCGCGCCCAGCCGGTCCGGATCCGGGGGAGCAGCCGGACACGATCAGGCAGTCCGTCGGTCATGGCGCGGAACACCGTCTCGGGGGTGCGCGCGTCGCAGTGCAGGAACACCGGGAACGGGTCGAGCGCCTCGACGAGTCGGCGCACGTGTGCCGGGTCCTCGTGGGCGAGGACGATGCACGCGGGGACCGCGGGGGAGATGGCCATGGACGCGACGCTAACCGCGCCGTTCCGGGGCCGACAAGGCGACCCGTGCCCGTCTGCGGGGAAGCGGCGGTTTCCCGCACCGCCCCCGATCGATCAGTGCCCGGAAGGCCTGATCAGCGCTTCTTGCGGAACTTCTGGCAGTCGCAGAGGGCGCAGTCCGTGCCCGGACGGTAGTGCTCGTGGGCGTCCTGCACGTGGCCGCAGACGCAGGTCACGGAGTCGACCACGAAGACGCTCTGTTCCGAGGGGAGCACGGCGCCGAGCTCGTCGGTGGGGCCCATCGACATGCGTCCTCCTCGTGCCCGGCGTGCTGCCGCCGAGTCGTCCTCACGATCCTACCGTCCGGGGGCGTGTGCTGGCGGCAAACCGCAAGTCGGACGACCGTCGCCGCAACCGCGGGCGGCCGCCGTTGACCCTGCAGCAGCCCCACCGGAGCATCGGACCATGACCGACCAGCAGGCCACCACCACCCGCGTGCTCACGCTCACGCCCGCGATGCCGTCCCCGGACGTGCCCGCCTGGGCCGGCGCGGCCTGGGTCGGCGCCGTCGACCGACAGGAGGCGCTCGCCGCGTCCGCCGTCGGACTCGCCGGCGCCACCGGCTTCCGCCGCGCCCGCCTGCTCGTCCGCGACGGACGCGAGATCGCCGGGTTCGTCGACGTCGGCGTCGACGCGGACGGCGGCGTGGACCCGGCCGAGCTGGGACCGGCCCTGCGCGCCCTGCGCACCACGGGCCTCCCGGCCGCCCCCGCGGGGCCGCCGGTCGGACGCGTCTCCGTCGTCATCGGGACCCGCGACCGGCCCGAGGACCTGCGCCGCTGCGTGCGCTCGGTGCTCGCGTCCGAGCACGACGACTTCGAGGTGCTGGTCGTCGACAACGCGCCCACCACCACCGCCACCCGCGACGTGGTCACGTCGCTCGCGGATCCGCGCCTGCGGTACGTCCTGGAGGCCCGACCCGGTGTCTCGCGCGCACGGAACGCCGGACTCGCCCTCGCGTCCGGGGCCGTGGTCGCCTTCGTCGACGACGACGTCGTCGTCGACCGGCACTGGCTCGCAGCGCTCGCCGACGCGTACGCCCGCGACGCGGACGTCGTCTGCGTGACCGGCCTCGTGCCCAGCGGCGAACTCCGGACCCCCACGCAGCGGTACTTCGACGAGCGCGTGACCTGGGCGCGCAACACCGACCGCCGGGTGTTCCGCACGTCGGCGCCGCCGGCGGACCTGCCGCTGTTCCCGTTCTCGGTCGGCGCGTTCGGCACCGGTGCCAACATGTCGCTCCGCCGTTCGGCCGCGCTCGCCCTGGGCGGGTTCGACGTCGCACTCGGCCCGGGCACCCTGGCCCGCGCCGGCGAGGACCCCGACCTGTTCACCCGGGTGCTGTTCTCCGGCGGTGCGCTCGCGGTGGAGCCCTCGGCCGTCGTCTGGCACAAGCACCGGCCGGACCGTGCGGCGCTGCGCTCGCAGGCGCTCGGCTACGGCACCGGCCTCGGTGCGTGGGTCGCGAAGCTCATGCTGCGACCCCGCACCGCACTGGCCGTGCTCCGTCGGGCGGTCGGGGCGCTGCGGCAGCTCGGGGCGCTCGGACAGGGCGCCGGCGCGGATGCGGACCAGGTGTCCGCCGCGGTGGACGCCGTCGGCGGGTGGCCCGTCGACGACGCGTTCCGCGAGGCGACGGCCGGCCTCAAGCGCGTCGAGCTCGTGGCGGCGCTGGGCGGACCGTGGCGGTACGTCGTCGGGCGGTCGCGGCGCGGGTGACCGCGGCGCGGGTGACCGCGCTTCGCGTGCACGGCACGCACCGCGTGCACTGCTCCACAGCACGCACCGGAACGGACGGGAGGCCCGTGGCGACGCTGCCACGGGCCTCCCGTCCGTTCCGGTGCGGACGTCTCCTGCACGCCGCCTACGGGCGGAAGCGGCCCTCCTCGACCTCGCGCCAGAACCGACGGCTGCGGAAGTACGCCGCCGGGCCCGCCGGGAAGCCGCGGAACTCGTGGTAGGCCAGCGAGCGCGGGATCCGGGTCGTGGAGGCCTCGGTGATGCTCTCGGCCGCGGCGTCACGCCGGCCGGCCAGTCGTGACACGAGCTGCTTCAGCTTGATCTTGCCGGCGCGGGGCATCAGCCGCGCGAGCACGATCGCGTGCCGGCGGTCCTTCGCGATGAGCTCGCACATCAGCGCCGTGAACCCGACGCCGTTCGAGTGGAGCTGCCCGTGCAGCCCGGCGAGGTCCTGTCGGTGCCGGTGGTGCACGACCGCGCGGGGTTCGAAGCCGATCCGGCCACCGCTCCACAGGATGTCGATGAAGATCGCCAGGTCCTCGCCACCGCGGGCGGGCACACCGGCACCGAGCACGGGGTCGAACCCGCCGACGGCGTCGAAGGCCGACCGTCGGACCGCCCAGTTCGCGCCGGCGCCGTAGCCGCCGATGCCGTACACGGCGAAGTGCTTCTGCACCGAGCCATCGGGGCGGACGGCCCGGGCCTGCGCGTGACGCATGACCCCGGGGACGTCGTCCGGCACGATCGTCACCGGCTGGAAGGTGCGCTCGCCGCTGAAGCCGCCGTAGTACGCCTCGTACCAGATCTGCGCGGGGGTCTCGAGCTCGACGGGCAGGATCATCCCGGTGACCGCGGCGACCTCGGGCTCGCGGACGAAACGCGTGCCGATGGACCGGAGCCACTGTGCGTCGACCCGGACGTCGTCGTCGGTGAACGCGATGATCTCGCCGTGCGCCGCGGCGACCCCGGCGTTGCGACCGGCGGAGCAGCCCGGACGGCGTTCGGTGACCAGCCGGACGTCGCGGCCCTCGAGCAGCCCGGGCAGGGCGTCGACCTCGGGCAGCTTCACGCGGTTGTCGACGAGGATGACCTCGTACCGCGGGTAGTCGAGGTGCTCGAGGAAGTCGAGCAGCTTCCGGATGTCCTCGACCCGGGTGACGATGGTCGACACGACGATCGAGATGAGCGGGAGGTCGAGGTCGGGGATGGGGGTCTGGGTCGCACCGGAGGTCCGTGCGAGGCCGTCCACCAGGGGCGCCATAGCGCGGGCGGCGTCGGCCGGGTCCGCGGTGAGCAGCACGTCGAGGGTGGTGACGGGGAAGCCGTCGCGGTAACCGACGACGAGCGCGGAGGTACCCGACTCGTCGGCGACCAGGCGCGGCAGCGGAGCGTCGAGGTCGACGCTGACGACCCGACGGGGGCCGGGCACGGTGACGGAGGAGTGCAGGGTCATGGTCGGGACGCTACGACCGCCCGCGGTGTCCGGACAACGGACCGGACCCGCAGTGGCGGGGTTCGTGCGGGGTTCCGCAGCGCGGCGCGTGTGCCCCCGACGGGGGTGAGCGCTCACCCAGGAAGCCACGGGAACCTCATGGGTCACGCTCAGGTCACGGAACCGATGCAACCGGTTGCGCTCCCGCTGGACCGGGCGTAGCTTCCTCCACCAGCAGGCAGCGGCGCTTGCTCCAGGGCAGTGTCGTCGAACCCGGTCGATGCCCCCTGGTGATCTCAACGAGGAGACAACGCTGTGAAGACAACACGCTCAAGGGTGCGGTTCGCATCCGTTGCCGGGGTCGCCGTCATCGGCCTCGTGCTCACCGGCTGCTCGAGCGGGAGCTCCGGCGCCGGCTCGGACGACGCCAAGAGCGGCCAGGACAGCCGCGGACCCATCACCTACGTGCAGGGCAAGGACAACTCGAACGTCGTCCGCCCGCTCATCGCGAAGTGGAACAAGGCCCACAAGGACGAGAAGGTCACCTTCAAGGAGCAGTCCGACCAGGCCGACCAGCAGCACGACGACCTCGTGCAGCACTTCCAGGCCAAGGACGCGAACTACGACGTCGTCGACGTTGATGTCGTCTGGACCGCCGAGTTCGCCGCGAAGAGCTGGTTGACGCCGCTGACCGGCGACATGAAGATCGACACCTCGAAGCTCCTGCCGTCGACGGTGAAGACCGCCACCTACAACGACACCCTCTACGCCGCGCCGCAGACCTCGGACGGCGCGCTGCTCTACTACCGCAAGGACCTCGTCAAGACGCCTCCGACCACGTGGAAGGAGATGATGGCCGACTGCAAGATCGCGAAGGACGCCGGCATCGGCTGCTACGCCGGGCAGTTCGCGAAGTACGAGGGTCTGACGGTGAACGCCTCCGAGGCGATCAACGGCTCCGGTGGTTCGGTGCTCAGCAAGAGCGGCGACCCGGACGTCGACACCTCGGACGCCAAGGCCGGCCTGCAGAACCTGGTCGACGCGTTCGAGGACGGGAACATCCCGGCCGAGGCGATCACCTACCAGGAGGAGCAGGGCCGCACCGCGTTCGAAGCCGGCAAGCTGCTGTTCCTGCGCAACTGGCCGTACGTCTACAACCTGGCGAAGACCGACGGTTCGAGCAAGGTCAAGGACACGTTCGGCATCGCGCCGATCCCCGGTGCCGACGGCGTCGGTGCCTCCACGCTCGGTGGGCACAACGCGGCGATCAGCGTGTACTCGAAGCACAAGGCGACGGCGCACGACTTCCTCGAGTTCCTCATCTCGAACGACACGCAGAAGTTCTTCGCGACGCAGGGGTCGCTCGCCCCGGTCGTCGGTGACCTCTACACCGACTCCGAGCTGACGGCGAAGCTGCCCTACCTGCCGACGCTGCTCAAGTCGATCGAGTCGGCGGAGCCGCGCCCGGTCACGCCGTTCTACCCGGCGGTGACGAAGGCGATCCAGGACAACACCTACGCGGCGCTCAAGGGATCGAAGTCGGTCGACGAAGCCATGAAGGACATGCAGGACGCCCTGAAGTCGGCGACCAGCAGCTGACACACAGCGGCTCACGCCGCATCGGACGGGAGGCCCGTGGCGGGTCCGCCACGGGCCTCCCGTCCGCCCCGTACTTGTGTTCCGACACCCCCGGCAAGGAGGCCGACACGTGTCAGCAGCAACCGAGATCCCCGCAGCCATCCCCAACCCGACGGGCATGGAACCGAAGCGCCGACGGCGCAAGGGCGGACTCAACGCCGAGCACGGCCGGTGGGCCGTGTACCTCATCGGCCCGACGATCCTGCTCCTCGCGATCGTCATCGGCTACCCGGTCGTCAGTGCGATCATCCAGTCGTTCCAGCTCGACCAGGGCCTCGACAAGGCCACCGGCCTGTTCGTGCAGGGCGGGTTCGCCGGCATCACGAACTACGCGCACTGGCTCGGTCAGCAGTGCGGCAACGTCACGTGCCCGCCCGGCAGCCTCGGTTCCCAGTTCTGGGTGTCGATGGGCAACACGTTCTTCTTCACCGTCGTCACCGTGCTCGCCGAGACGGTCATCGGCGTGTGGATGGCCATCATCATGAACCGCAACTTCAAGGGCCGCGCCCTCGTCCGTGCCGCGATCCTGGTGCCGTGGGCGATCCCGACGGCCGTCACCGCGAAGCTCTGGTACTTCATCTTCGACGCGAACGGCGTGCTGAACCACGTCCTCGGGCAGCAGATCCTGTGGACGAGCGGCGAGTGGGCGTCCCGGTGGGCGGTCATCATCGCCGACACCTGGAAGACCACGCCGTTCATGGCGCTGCTCATCCTGGCGGGCCTGCAGCTGATCCCGGAGGAGGTCTACGAGGCCGGCAAGATGGACGGCGCCTCGACGTTCCAGCGCTTCGTGCTCATCACCCTGCCGCTCATCAAGCCCGCGCTGATGGTCGCGATCCTGTTCCGCGTGCTCGACGCGCTGCGCATGTACGACCTGCCCGCGATCCTCACCGGCGGTGGCGGTGGTTCCGGCAACGCCACCACGACCCTGTCGATCCTGGTCGTCGAACAGATCCGGCAGGGCTTCAACTCCGCGTCGGCGCTGTCGACCATCACCTTCCTGGTGATCTTCATCGTGGCGTTCGTCTTCGTCCGGTTCCTCGGCGCCAACGTCGTGCAGACGCAGGCCGCCCAGCAGAAGGGTGAACTCAAGTGACCCTCGCAGCAGACCGCCCCCGGTCCACCGCAGCAGCACGCGACCGCGCCGTCGACCGCACCGAGGTGCGCGTGCGCCGCGACACCGGGCCGCGCATCCGCACGGCCGTGCAGGCGATCGTCATCGCCGTGTGGTGCCTCCTGCCGTTCTACTGGATGGTGGTGACGAGCTTCCGCGACGTCGGGTTCACGTTCGACGCCACCCCGTGGCCGACGCACGTCACGCTCGACAACTACGCGACGGCGTTCTCCACGTCGCTCGGCAACCACCTCGGTCGGGCACTCGCCAACAGCCTGCTCATCGGCGGCGTCGTGACGATCATCGCCCTGCTCGTCGGCACCACGGCGGCGTACGCCCTCGCCCGGCTCGAGTTCCGCGGCAAGTCGCTCATCGCCGGCGCGATCCTGGCCGCGTCGATGTTCCCCGGCGTCGCCCTCATCTCGCCGCTGTTCCAGCTGTTCACCGACATCGGGTGGATGGGGTCGTACCAGGCGCTCATCCTGCCGAGCATCTCGTTCGTGCTGCCGCTGACCGTGTACACGCTCGCGTCGTTCTTCCGCGAGATGCCGTGGGACCTGGAAGAAGCAGCCCGCATCGACGGGTGCACCCGGGTGCAGGCGTTCCGGCGGATCATCCTGCCGCTCGCGGCGCCCGCGGTGTTCACCACGGCGATCCTGGCGTTCATCTCGAGCTGGAACGAGTACCTCATCTCGTCGCAGCTGTCGAGCGACGCGACCCAGCCGGTGACCGTGGCGATCGCCTCGTTCGCCGGGTCGCAGCCGCACCAGGAGCCCTACACGGCGGTGATGGCCGCCGGCACGATCGTCACGATCCCGCTCGTGGTCCTCGTCCTGATCTTCCAGCGGCGCATCGTGGCGGGGCTCACCGCCGGCGGCGTGAAGGGCTGACGACCATGGCGCAGCGCGGACCCACCCGTCCCACCGCCCGCATCGAGGAGTCGATCGGCTTCGTCGGGATGTTCGGCGTCCTGTTCCTCGGCGTGACGGTGTTCTGCGAGCTCACCGGGCGACCGGCGCTCGGCTGGGCGCTCACCCTGCTCGTGTGCGTGCTCGGCGTCGTCGCCCTGGACCGGTGGCGGGTCGCCGTCCTCCGCCGCACCGCACCGCAGGACGGCACGGGTGCGTCCGTACCCCGGGGCGTCGGTGCTGCGCCCGCGGTGGCCCCGGTGCACACGTCGGTCACCGACCCCACCGGTCGCAGGCCTCGACCCGGCGCGGACGGACGGGTGCACCAGCACGCCGGCTGGGACGAGGTCGCTCCGGCTGCACGACGGCAGGCGCGCACCGCACGGGTACCGGAACGCCGGGCGGACCGCGGCGTGCCCGCGGTGGCTGCCCGACGCCGTGGACCCGACGCACCGGCGGACGTGACGCACGGCACGGACGGCTGACGGCCTCCCGGGTCGCACCGATGGGGATCCAGGAGATCGCGACCGTCACGGGGCTGTCGAAGTCCACGGTGTCGCGGGCGCTCCGCGGCATGTCGAACGTGGCCGACACCACGATCGAGCAGGTGCAGCGGGTCGCCGACGAACTCGGGTACGTCCCGAGCTCGGCGGCGGCCGGCCTCGCCACCGGTCGTCAGCGCGCCGTCGGGGTGGTCGTGCCCGTCATCGACCGCTGGTTCTACGTCAAGGCGCTCGGCGGTGTCGACGCGGAGCTCCGCCAGGCCGGGTACGACCTGGTCCTCTACAACCTCGGCGGCCCGGGCGGCGACCGCGACCGGGCGTTCCGACGCTCGATGCTGCGGCACCGCGTCGACGGCCTCGTCCTGCTCTCCCTGGTGCTCGACGCCACCGAACGGGCCGAACTCGAACTCAGCCGGCACCCCATCGTCGTCATCGGCGGCCCGGCACCGGGCCTGCGGAACGTGGGCGTCGACGACCGCGAGGTCACCCGGATCGCGGTCGAGCACCTGCACGGCCTCGGCCACCGGCGCATCGCCTACGTCGGCGGGCAGGACGAGGCCGGCATGAACGTCGCCGTGCCGCACCTGCGGCGGGACGGGTTCCTCGACGCCGTGCGGTCGTCGGGACAGGCCGTGCCGGAACGGTGGTCCCTCGACGGCCGGTTCTCGTTCGCCGGCGGGACCGCCGCCGGGGCCGTGCTGTTCGCCGAGCCCGCGTCGGAGCGACCGACGGCGGTGCTCTGCGCCTCGGACGAGATGGCCCTCGGCGTCCTGCTCGCCGCACGCCGAGCCGGTCTCGCGGTCCCGGAGGACGTGTCCGTGATGGGGATCGACGGCCACGAGTACGGCGCCACCGTCGGACTCACCACGGTCGCGCAGGACCCGGTGGCCCAGGGACGCACCGCTGCACGGGCGGTGCTCGCCGAGGTCGACGGCGGTGTCGCCGGCCCGATCGCGGCGGCACCCGCGCACCTGGTCGTCCGCGCGACCACGGGTCCCCGCTCGCACGGTGCCGCGTAGGGTCGCCCGCATGGAGGTCACCAAACTCGAACACGCCTGCCAGGTCATCGCCGAGGGGGACGCCCGCCTGGTCCTCGACCCGGGGAACTTCACCCGACCGGTCGACGTGACCGGGGTCGTCGCCGTCGTCGTCACGCACGAGCACCCGGACCACGTCACCCCCGAGCAGGTCCGGCGCATCCTCGACGCCAACCCCCGTGCCGTCGTCATCGGACCGGAAGGGGTCCGCGCGGCGCTCGCCGAGGCGGGTGTCACGGTGGACGTCGTCACGGACGGTGACCACCGGACGATCGGGCCCTTCGCGCTCACCTTCCACGGCACTCGGCACCAGCTGATCCACGCCTCGGTGCCGATCGTCGACAACACCGGCGTGCTCGTGGACGGCCGGCTGTTCCACCCCGGCGATTCCTACACGGACCCGGGCGTCCCGGTCGAGGTCCTCGCGGCACCCGTCGGGGCGCCGTGGCTCAAGGTCGCCGAGATGATGGACTACGTCGCCGCGATCGCGCCGTCCCGCGCGTACCCGATCCACGAGGCCACCCTGTCCGAGGTCGGGCTCGGCATGCACACGGGGCGGCTCCGCGAGGCCGTCGAGCCCGCCGGGTCGCTCGTCGTGCTGCGTCCGGGGGAGTCGCTCACGCTCTAGGGCTGCGCTGCGCTGCGCGGCCTGGAGGCCCGTGGCGGCGCCGCCACGCGCCTCCTGTCCGCATCGTGTGCAGGAACGGTCGGGTCCGTGCGCCCGAGGCGACCATCTCTGCTCACGAAGCGCGGCGCAGTCGCGCCGCGACCAGGCGGTCGAGCGTCAGGGCGTCCCACGGAGCGTGCCGCTCGGCGTCGTTGTCGAAGTACACGTAGACGTCACGGCCGGCCTCGGCGTGCTCGAGGACCGTCGTCGCCCACCCGCCGAGTGCCCGGGGTGAGTACCCGTCGTGGTAGGTCCGGGGTGCGCCGTGCAGCCGGAGGTACGCGAGCGGTGCCCCGGTGTCCGCCCGGAAGCGGGGGAAGTCGCCGGCGTGCGAGTCGACGAGGGCGACGCGGTGCCGGCGCAGCACGTCGAGGTGCTCGTTCCCGAAGCCGGCCGCCCGGACCTCGAGCGCGTGGTGGATCGGCCTCGCCGGTTCCTCCGGCTCCACGAGACCGTCCGGTTCGGCGGGGACCTTGTCGTCGTGGTGGCGTGCGAGTTCAGCGGCCGCACCGTGCGTCCGGGGGAGCACCCCGAGGAACGCGTCGAGCACCTCCGGCGTCGGCAGCAGGCGCTCGGGCAGTTGCCAGAGGACGGGCCCGAGGGTGTCCCCGAGCTCCAGCGGACCCGAGGCGAAGAAGTTCGCCAGCGCGGTCTCGACGTTCCGCAGCCGCAGCATGTGCGTGACGTACCGGCCGCCCTTGACCGCGAACCGGAACGGCTGCCCGCCCGAGGCCGCACGCCACGCCCGGTACCGCGCCGGACGCTGCAGCGAGTAGAAGGATCCGTTCAGCTCCACCGTCGGGAACCGCGACGCCACGTGCTCGAGCCACCGCCGCCTCGCGAGGCCCTCGGGGTAGAAGTCCCCACGCCAGCCGTCGTACTGCCACCCGGACAGGCCGATCCGGACCGTGGCCGAGGGGCTGCCGCCGACGTGTCGAGGCGCTGCGATCGCGTCGTGGTCCGCCGTCATCGATCCACCGTATGCCTGCTCCGACATGGCGGCACACCCGGGCGACACGCCCCGTTTTGGTGCGGATGCGAGCCTTGTGCAATACTTGTCGAGTTGTCGGAACGGCCCCATCGTATAGCGGCCTAGTACGCTGCCCTCTCACGGCGGTAACGCGGGTTCGAATCCCGCTGGGGTCACCACAGGTGACATGCTCCGAGTCCGACAACAGCCGCGGCCCCATCGTATAGCGGCCTAGTACGCTGCCCTCTCACGGCGGTAACGCGGGTTCGAATCCCGCTGGGGTCACCAGCACGCAAACCCCCGTCCAGCTCCGGCTCGGCGGGGGTTTCGTCGTCTCGGCTAGCCTGGATCGTCCCCGTCGCCCGGGGAACGATCGCCTCGCGACGGGAGCACGATGCACGCCGAACGCCCACTGCACCTGCGCTGGAGGCTCGTCGCCCTCGTCGCCCTCGGCGGCGCGATCGGGACGGCCGTCCGCGCACTCCTCGCCGCGGCGTTCCCCGCGCACGACGGGATCAGCTGGGCCATCCTCGTGATCAACGTCGCCGGGGCGTTCTGCCTCGGCTTCCTGCTCGACGCGCTCGCACGCCGCGGCCCGGACGTCGGTCGTCGTCGCGCGGTCCGGCTGTTCGTCGGCACGGGCGTCCTCGGCGGTTTCACGACCTACAGCACGCTGGCGGACGACACCGCGCAGTTGCTCGACCTCGGCCGCTGGACGGCGGGCAGCGGGTACGCCCTGCTCTCGGTCGTGCTCGGACTCGTCGCGGTCGTCCTCGGTCTGTGGGTCGCCGCGGCCACCCGGCCCCGCACCCGCCCCGAACCGCTGCAGGACGCCCGATGAGCCCGGTCGAACTGGTCCTGGTCGCCGTCGGCGGGGGAGCCGGCGCCGCCCTGCGCTTCGTGCTCGACGGGGTCGTCAAGGGCCGCCTCGCCGGTTCCCGGTTCGCCGGGTTCCCGGTCGGGACCCTGCTCATCAACGTGTCCGGGTCGCTCGTGCTCGGGGTCCTGACGGGCCTCGGGCAGGCGGGCGCCGTCCCCGCCTCGACGGTCGCTGTGCTCGGGACGGGCATGATGGGTGGGTACACGACGTTCTCGACGGCGAGCGTCGAGACCGTACAGCTCCTCCGATCCGGCAAGACCCGGCTCGCCGTCCTGAACGGCCTCGGGATGCTCGTCGTCTCGGTCGGCGCAGCTGCGCTCGGCCTCTGGATCGGAAGGAACTCATGACCTCGGAACGCCCCGGCGAACTCGTCCTCGTCCGTCACGGAGAGACGGAGTGGTCGAAGAGCGGGCAGCACACCGGCCGCACCGACATCCCGCTCACCGACAACGGTGTCGAGCAGGCGAAGCGCGCGGGCCGGTACCTCGGGGACCGGTCGTTCGCGCTGGCGCTGTCGAGCCCGCTGCAGCGCGCCCGCGACACCGCGCACCTGATCGGCGTCGAGCCCGAGCTCGACGAGGACCTGTACGAGTGGGACTACGGCGCGTACGAGGGCCTCACCACCCCGCAGATCAAGGTGCTGCGCCACGGACCGTGGGACCTCTGGACCGACGGGGTCCCCGCCGGCGACACCCCCGGTGAGAACGCCGCCGAGGTCCGGGTCCGCGTCGAGCGCATCCTGAACCGCGCCCGCCCGGTGCTCGCCGAGGGCCACGACGCGGTGTTCATCGCCCACGGCCACGTGCTGCGGGCACTCGGTGCCGCGTGGATCCGGCTCGCGCCGCAGGACGGCGCCGTGCTGAAGCTCGGCACCGCCTCGGTCAGCATCCTCGGCTACGAGCACGGTCGCCCCGTCATCGACGCCTGGAACATCCAGCCGCGCGACTGACGCGGGGGTGGGGCTGGCGGGCTCGCGTCAGCGACGGACGCGGTGGTCGCGACCACGGACGGACGGGAGGCCCGTGGCGGCGCCGCCACGGGCCTCCCGTCCGCCGTCCGCGCCCGTTCCTTCCCCTGTCACGCGCGATGGCAGGCGGAATCGGGCGTTCCTGGTCGAAAGGAACGACCCGGTACGCCCGGTTCGACCCGGTACGCCCGGTTCGACCCGGTACGCCCGGTTCGACCCGGTACGCCCGGTTCGACCAGGTACGCCCGGTTCGACCAGGTACGCCCGGAACGACCGGGCGCGTCAGACGGTCCGGATCGCGCTCGTCGCACCCAGGGCACGGCCACGCCGGCGTTCGATCGCACGCCCGACGAGCAGCAGCCCCACGCTGACCACGGCACCGAGCACGGTCTGCGCGATGCGGTCGAGCGCCAGCAGCTGGGGTGCCTCGGGCAGGCTCAACCACGACACCGCCAGGGCGAGCGGGGTGAGGAACAGCAGGCACACGGCGTAGTTCCGGGCGACGAAGATCTCGGCGAAGAACTGTCCGACGACGGCCAGCACGACGATCCACCACGCCGACGGCTCGAGCAGCAGGATGCCGACCGCGATGACCGTGCCGCCGATCGTGCCGACCACACGCTGCCCGGCGCGGACCACGGTGTGCCGCTGGCGAATCGCCGGCAGGGTCGAGACCACCGCGATGACCGCCCAGTAGGGGTGTCCGAGCCCGGGGATCGACTCCGCGACGGCACCGGCGACGAGTGACCCGACGACGTTGAGCGCGACGGTCTCCCACAGCGCCGGGGTCCCGAGGATCGCGAGCGACCGGTGCTTGCGGTCGGCCAGCGGGCGGAACCGGTGCGGGGCGTGCGGGTGGAACACCCGACGGAGGACCGCACCGGACATCGCGACGAGCCAGGCCCAGACCACCGAGCAGACGATGATCGTCGTGACGAGCGGGACGTCCGCCGGGCGCATCGGCACGAGTGCGGACACGACGAACGCGAACACCGGGAAGATCGGCTGCGCGGGGATCGCCCGGAGCGTGGAGAGGGTACAGACCGCGACCACCAGGACGACGACGAGACCCACGGCCTGCAGCCAGAGCGGCGACCCGACGAGCCCGACCCCGATGCCGGCGAACATGCAGAGCGCCTGCAGTGCACCAGCGACACCGGTGGTGACCGCACGCTGCCGGTAGGGCTCGGTCGCACCGAAGATGGCGGTGAACCCGGCGAACATGGCGAAGGCTGCGTACCCCGGCATGCCGAGGGCGATGAGCAGCGCGAGCGGTGCGCCACCGGCGATCGCGGCGCGTGCCGCGCCCTCGAGGTTGATGGTCCGGGTCGAGTGCGCAGGTGTCGTCATGTCGTCACCATCTTCCCACCGCGACGGGTGTCGGGGAGTCGCCACGGGCCTCCAGGCTGTGCCGCCGAGGGGTGACGAACCCGCGACGGGCGGGGTGCCGCGCGTTGGTATACCAATGGTAGAGTCGCCTGATCGGGCCGCGGTCGCGGCGCAACGACGAGGACGAGGAGGGCTGAGCTGATGGGAAAGACGCTCGCCGAGAAGGTGTGGGACGACCACGTCGTGGTCAAGGGCGAGGACGGCAACCCCGACCTCCTCTACATCGACCTCCACCTCGTGCACGAGGTGACGAGTCCGCAGGCGTTCGACGGCCTGCGGCAGGCCGGGCGACCGGTGCGCCGCCTCGACCTGACGATCGCGACCGAGGACCACAACACCCCGACGCTCGCCATCGACCGCCCCATCGCGGACCCGACGAGCCGGATCCAGATCGAGACCCTCCGTCGCAACTGCGAGGAGTTCGGCGTCCGGCTGCACTCCCTGGGCGACAAGGAGCAGGGCATCGTCCACGTGGTCGGCCCGCAGCTCGGCCTGACCATGCCCGGCATCACCGTGGTCTGCGGCGACTCGCACACCAGCACCCACGGAGCCTTCGGCGCGATGGCGTTCGGCATCGGCACGTCCGAGGTCGAGCACGTCCTCGCCACGCAGACCCTGCCGCTCAAGCCCTTCAAGACGATGGCGATCACGGTCGAGGGCACGCTGCGCCCGGGGGTGACGGCGAAGGACATCATCCTCGCCGTGATCGCGAAGATCGGCACCGGCGGCGGGCAGGGCTACGTGCTCGAGTACCGCGGCTCCGCGATCCGCGCCCTCTCGATGGAGGGCCGCATGACGATCTGCAACATGTCGATCGAGGCCGGTGCCCGCGCCGGCATGGTCGCCCCCGACCAGACCACCTACGACTACGTGCAGGGCCGCGACCACGCGCCCACCGGGCAGGACTGGGACGACGCCGTCGCGTACTGGGAGACGCTCGCCACCGACGAGGACGCCGTCTTCGACGCCGAGGTGTTCATCGACGCGGACGATCTCGAGCCCTTCGTCACCTGGGGCACGAACCCCGGCCAGGGCGTCTCGCTGTCCGAGAGCGTGCCGGACCCGGCCGCTTACAGCGACCCCAACGACCAGGCCGCCGCACGCCGCGCCCTGGAGTACATGGACATCACCGCCGGCACCCCGATGAAGGGCATCGCCGTCGATGCGGTGTTCATGGGCTCCTGCACGAACTCGCGCATCGAGGACCTGCGGGCCTTCGCGTCGATCATCAAGGGCCGCACCAAGGCCGACGGCGTCCGGGTGATGGTCGTGCCCGGCTCCGCGCGGGTCCGGCTCGAAGCCGAAGCCGAGGGGCTCGACAAGGTGTTCACCGAGTTCGGTGCCGAGTGGCGGTTCGCCGGCTGCTCGATGTGCCTCGGGATGAACCCGGACCAGTTGGCACCGGGGGAGCGCTGCGCGAGCACCTCGAACCGCAACTTCGAGGGTCGCCAGGGCAAGGGCGGCCGCACACACCTGGTCTCGCCGCTCGTCGCCGCGGCCACCGCGGTGCGGGGCACGCTGTCCAGCCCGTGGGACCTGGAGACCGACGACGAGATCGCGGCGGCGACGTCCGCCACCGCCACCGAGGGGACCTTCTGATGGACAAGATCACCACCGTCTCCGGCATCGCCGCGCCGCTCAAGCGGTCGAACGTCGACACCGACCAGATCATCCCCGCGGTCTACCTGAAGCGCGTCACCAAGACCGGCTTCGAGGACGCCCTGTTCGCCGGGTGGCGGCAGGACCCCGACTTCGTGCTGAACCAGGAGCGCTACCAGGGCGCCCGTGTGCTCGTCGCCGGGCCGGACTTCGGCACCGGCTCGTCCCGCGAGCACGCCGTCTGGGCGCTCCGTGACTTCGGCTTCACGGTGGTCGTCTCGCCCCGTTTCGCGGACATCTTCAAGGGCAACGCCGGCAAGCAGGGCCTGGTCACGGCGATCGTGACCGAACCGGAGGTCGAGCGCCTGTGGGTCGCCATCGAGGCGAACCCGGGCATCGAGGCGACGGTCGACCTCGAGACGCAGCGCGTGTCGCTGGGGGATGTGGACGTCCCCTTCGAGATCGACGCTTACACTCGTTGGCGGTTGATGGAAGGGCTCGACGACATCGGGCTCACCCTCCGTGACGAGACCTCGATCACGGAGTTCGAATCCCGCCGCTCCAGTTGGCGGCCGAAGACATTGCCGGTGAAGTAGTGAACTCTCTCGTACAGGACGCAGCGGCCGCAGGGGCGCGCGTGGGCCTCAAGTCGGACGAGATCGTCATCCGCGGGGGCAAGCCGCTCGTGGGACGCATCGAGGTCCGTGGGGCGAAGAACCTCGCGACCAAGGCCATGGTGGCGTCGCTGCTCGGTGACACCCCGTCGATCCTCCGTGACGTGCCGGACATCTCCGACGTCAAGGTGGTCCGCGGGCTGCTCGAGGTGCACGGCGTGCGCATCACCGATCCTGCACGAGGCGAACTCATCCTCGACCCGTCGCGGGTCGAGTCGGCGCACTTCGCCGAGATCGACGCGCACGCCGGGTCGAGCCGCATCCCGATCCTGTTCTGCGGTCCGCTGCTGCACAAGCTCGGCGAGGCGTTCATCCCCGACCTCGGCGGCTGCCGCATCGGCGACCGTCCGATCGACTTCCACCTCGACGCCCTCCGCGCCATGGGTGCGGTCGTCGACAAGCAGGTCAACGGCATCCACCTGACGGCCCCGGACGGCCTGAAGGGTGCCTCGATCGAGCTGCCGTACCCGAGCGTCGGCGCCACCGAGCAGGTCCTGCTCTCGGCGACCCTCGCCAAGGGCGTCACGGAGCTGCGGAACGCCGCGATCGAGCCCGAGATCATGGACCTCATCGCGATCCTGCAGAAGATGGGCGCCATCGTCTCGGTCGAGCCGAACCGCGTCATCTTCATCGAAGGCGTCGAGTCGCTCCGTGGCTACACACACCGCGCGATCAACGACCGCAACGAGGCCGCGAGCTGGGCCTCCGCCGCGCTCGCCACCAACGGCGACATCTTCGTCGAGGGCGCGAACCAGCAGGAGCTCATGACGTTCCTCAACGTCTTCCGCAAGGTCGGCGGCGGGTTCGACATCCAGGAGGACGGCATCCGGTTCTACCGCGAGCTGGACACCCTGAAGCCCGTCGTCATCGAGACCGACGTGCACCCCGGCTTCATGACGGACTGGCAGCAGCCGCTCGTCGTCGCGCTGACCCAGGCCGAGGGCCAGAGCATCGTTCACGAGACCGTCTACGAGAACCGCTTCGGCTTCACCGACGCGCTGAACGAGATGGGTGCCGACATCGTCGTGCACAAGGAGGGGCTGCCCGGCCACGACCGCCGCGTGGCCCGCCGCCCGTTCGAGCAGGCCGCCGTCATCACCGGTCCGACGAAGCTGCACGCCGCCAACGTCCGCGTCCCCGACCTGCGTGGCGGGTTCAGCCACCTCATCGCGGCGCTGACCGCCGACGGCGAGTCGCACATCACCAACGTCGGCATCATCAGCCGCGGCTACGAGCACTTCATCCCGAAGCTGCGCAAGCTCGGCGCCGACTTCGACTTCGCTGGGTAGGCACGGTGCCGGCAGAAGCGAGAGGCGACGGTCTGGAGGCCCGTGGCGGCTCCGACGCGCAGGTCACGACCGGCCTCCCCGTGCGTGGGCGCCGGTGGAGCCGCGGTGAGCTGAACACCGCGTTCCGGATCGTCGCCTCGATCGTCATCCCGACGTTCCGGTTCTCGGCGCGCTACCACTGGCACGGCCCGAACCGCCTGCCGGCGGAGGGCGCGTTCGTGCTCGCACCGAACCACTTCACGAACATCGACCCCCTGGTCGTGGGCACCGCCGTGTACATCTCGAAGCGGGCGCCGCGGTTCCTGGCGAAGGCGTCGCTGTTCAAGGTGCCCGTGGTCGGCAAGCTCATGTCCGGCATGGGGCAGATCCCGGTCGAACGCTCCGGCCGGACGCGCCTGAGCGACCCGCTCGGTGGAGGCCGGTCCCTGGTCGAGCAGGGCGGGGCGATCATCGTCTACCCCGAGGGCACGCTCACCCGCGACCCCGACCTGTGGCCGATGCGCGGCAAGACGGGCGCGGTGCGGATCGCGCTCGAGAACGACGTGCCGCTCATCCCGATGGCCCACTGGGGTACGCAGAACATCATGGCCAGGTACGGCAAGAAGCTCCGGCTGTTCCCGCCGTCCCGCGTCGACGTGATCATCGGTGACCCGGTCGACCTGTCGGCGTACCGCGGCCGGCAGATCGACCAGCAGATGCTCGGCGAGGCCACCGAACTCGTCATGCGCGAGATCACCGCGCTGCTCGAGGTGCTCCGTGGCGAACGGGCACCCGCGACCCGCTGGGACCCGGCGGCGAACAACCAGAAGGAGACCGGCCGGTTTGAGTGACCTCCGACCCCACGACGACCGACCCGACCCCGCCGCCGCGGCTCCGGGGGCCTTCGACACCGCCGCGATCCGGGTGGTCATGCAGTCGACCGACAAGCCCCGGGTGGCCGTGATCGGTGCCGGCAGCTGGGGCACCACGTTCGCGAAGGTGCTGGCCGAGGGTGGTGCGTCCACCGTGGTGTGGGCCCGACGCCCCGAGGTCGCCCGCGAGATCACCGAGACCAAGCGCAACTCGGACTACCTGCCCGGCATCAACCTGCCCCGCACCCTGACCGCGTCGACGTCCCTCGAGCGCGTGCTCGACGGCGCCTCGCAGGTGTACGTCTCGGTGCCCTCGCAGACCCTGCGCTCGAACCTCGCCGCGATCCGCGAGCTGCTGCCCGCGGACGTGCCGGTCGTCAGTCTGATGAAGGGCGTCGAGAAGAGCACGGGTCTGCGGATGAGCGAGGTCCTGCTGCAGGGCCTCGGCATCGACCAGGACCGCATCGCGGTGGCCAGCGGCCCGAACCTGGCGCTCGAGATCGCCCGTCGGCAGCCGACCGCCGCCGTGGTGTCGTCGTCGTCGCTGGAGACCGCCACCGACGTCGCCGCCGTCGCGACGAACCCGTACTTCCGGTCGTTCATCAACACCGACGTCATCGGCACCGAGTTCGGCGGCGTGCTGAAGAACCTCATCGCCGTCGCGATCGGCATCGTCGACGGGGTCGGCTACGGCGAGAACACCAAGGCCTCGATCATCACGCGCGGCCTCGCCGAGATGACCGACTTCGCGGTGTCGCTCGGCGCGCAGTCGTCGACGCTGTCCGGGCTCGCGGGCCTCGGCGACCTCATCGCCACGTGCCAGTCGCCGCTGTCGCGGAACAACACCGCCGGGCGGTTGCTCGGCCAGGGCTACCGGTTCGACGAGGTCGTCCGCCAGATGAACCAGACGGCGGAGGGGCTGGCCTCGGTCGCCCCGATCCTCGAGCTGGCCGCGGCGAACGGCGTCGACATGCCCATCGTCAGCCAGGTCGGCGAGGTCCTCGCCGGTAGGCTCGATCCGCGCAACATCGCGCCGCACCTCACCGAGACCGACGAGCCGCAGGGCGAGTGACCGGTCCCGCACCGAGTCACGAAGGGACTCCCGTGCCCACGATCCCCGAGGGAACCCCCATGCCCAGGACCACCGTCGCCGTGCTCTTCGGCGGTCGCTCGAGCGAGCACGAGATCAGCTGCGTGACCGCCGGCGGCATCATGGACGTCGTCGACCGGGCCGAGTACGACCTCGTGCCGATCGGGATCACCCAGGACGGTGCCTTCACGCTGCAGTCGGACGACCCGGCGCAGTGGACCATCCGCGACGGCGCGCTGCCGACGGTGCCCGACAACGGCACGCGGATCGCGTTCCCGACCTCGCCGGCCACCAACGAACTCGTCGTGTCCCACCCCGACGGCACGGTCACCGCGATCCCGGTCGACGTGGTGTTCCCGATCCTGCACGGCCCCTTCGGCGAGGACGGCACGATCCAGGGCCTGCTCGAGATCGCCGGGCTGCCGTACGTCGGCGACGGCGTGCTCGCGAGCGCACTGGCGATGGACAAGCACGTCGCGAAGGCCGTGCTCGAGCACGCCGGGCTGCGGGTCGCACCGTGGACCACCGTGCTGCGCCGGCAGTGGGCGGCCGACCCGGTGGACGTCGCCGAGACGATCACCGCGCACGGCTGGCCGCTGTTCGTCAAGCCGGCCCGCGCCGGGTCGAGCATGGGTGTCTCGCGCGTCGACGAGCCCTCGCAGCTGGGTGCCGCCATGGACCTGGCATTCGAGCACGACTCCAAGGTGATCGTCGAGCCCCGTGTGGTCGGCCGCGAGGTCGAGGTCGCCGTGCTCGAGGGCCGTGACGGAGTGCCGCGCACGAGCCTGCCGGGCGAGATCGTCGTGGCCGAGGACGGCTTCTACGACTTCGCCTCGAAGTACCTGGGCGGCGACGAGTCGCTGCTCTGCCCGGCACCGCTGACCGACGACCAGACCGACGAGATCCGCTCCATCGGTGCCCGCGCGTTCGAGGCCATCGGTGGTTCGGGGCTCGCCCGTGTCGACTGCTTCCTGACCGACGACGGCTTCGTCGTGAACGAGGTCAACACGATGCCGGGCTTCACGCCGCTGTCGATGTACCCGCGCTGTTGGGCGGCGTCGGGGGTGTCCTACGGCGAGCTCGTCACCGAGCTCATCGAGCTGGGTCGCGCGGCCGTCCGCTGACGGGCGTCAGCCCTGCACGTCGTCGGGGTCGAGGCACTCGTGTCCGTCCTTCGGCAGCGACGACACGGCGTCGGACAGCTCCTGCACGACCGTCGACGTGGTCTTCGTCGAGTCGACCACGACCTGCACCGCCGGTGACCGACCGAACGTCGTGAAGACGACCTGGTCGCCCCGGTCGTCGCGGATCCAGTCGACGCCGCCCTGTGAGAAGCACGGCAGGTCGGACACGGTGGGGACGGCGACACCGCAGTGGTAGATCGCCACCTCGGGGTCGCCCCAGGCAGCGGTCGCCTGCGCGTTCGTGTTCCGCAGGTCGAACTTCGAGTCCACGGTCGCGGGCAACCGGACCTGCACGGCGGCGCACGCCGCTGCGTTGGCCGACGGGGCTGCGGACATCGACACGGCGTTCGTGCACCCGGTCAGCCCGGCGGCGATGGTGATCACGGCCCCCACGATCGCGAGGGTGCGAGGGGTGCGGCGCGCGGTGTCCATCGTCGTCCAGGCTACCGTTCTCGTGTGGATGCGACGGACGACGCCTGGGCCGGACCGACGGTGGGGGAGCTCGGCGAACTCGTCGTCCTCGACCGGATCACGAGTCGCCTGCCCGCAGGGACGCCGATCCTCGGCCCCGGAGACGACTGCGCGGTCGTGGCCGCCCCCGACGGCCGCTTCGTCGTGACGACGGACATGATGGTGCACGGTCCGGACTTCCGGTGGGCGTGGTCGTCGCCGACGGACATCGGCTGGAAGGCGGCCGCCACGAACCTCTCCGACGTCGCCGCGATGGGTGCCGTGCCGAGCGGCCTCGTGATCGCTCTCGCCGCACCGCAGGACACCCCCGTCGCCGTCCTCGAGGGCATCGCCGACGGCTTCCGGCTCGCCGTCGACGCGCTCGCGCCGGGGTGCGGGGTCGTCGGGGGAGACCTCTCCACCTCGGCGACGTTCACGGTGGCCGTCACCGCCTTCGGCGACCTGCTGGGCCGCGCGCCCGTGCTGCGGTCGGGTGCGAGCGTCGGTGACGTGCTCGCGGTGTCCGGCGAGCTCGGACGTGCCGCCCGTGGGCTGTCCCGGCTGTTCCGCGAGGGCGTCGACGGCCGGGGCGAGCCGGACCGTGCCGCGACGGTCGCGAGCGGCGCGGACGTCGACCCCGACGTCGGACGCCAGCGCCGCCCGGTGCCCCCGATCGCCGACGGGCCGCTCGCGGCCGGGGCCGGGGCCACCGCGATGCTGGACCTGTCCGACGGCCTGGCGATCGACGCCGGTCGGCTCGCCCGTGCCAGCCGGGTGACGCTCGAACTCGATGCCGCCACCGACCTCGACGAGGTCGCGCTGCACGGTGGCGAGGACCACGGACTGCTCGCCACGTTCCCGGCCGGCGCGGTCCTGCCCGGGGGCTTCCGGCGCATCGGTGTCGTGCGGGAGCGCGGCGACGCGGACCTGCTGCGCGCCGGTGCCGTCGTGCCGACGACCGGCTGGGACCCCTACGCCGACTGGGACGGCGCCGCCGGCTGACCCGGTTGACCCCGTTGCCTCAGCCGGCGGCGACGGCCTCCCACGCGACGGTCTCGCCGTAGCTGCGCTTGCTGAACGGCGCGAGCCCCGCCGGCCAGGTGGGCTCGGGGGAGCGCTTGCTCCGCTCGACCACGACGACGGCATCCGGCGTCAGCTTCGGCGCCAGGGCCTCGAGCACCTCGGCGAGCTCGTGCTCGGTGACGTCGTAGGGCGGGTCGATGAACACCAGGTCGAAGGTGCGGACGGTCCCGCGCAGGTACCCGAGCACCGGCTGGGGCTGCACGTCGATCCGGACGCCCGGCACCCGCTGCTGCACGGCCTTCGCGTTCGCCCGGCAGGCCTGCGCGGCGGCGGATGCCCGGTCGACCAGGACCACCTCGGCCGCACCGCGGGACGCTGCCTCGAGCCCGAGCGCGCCCGTCCCCGCGTACAGGTCGGCCACCGACGTGGCCTCGACGAGCCCCCGTGCCTCGAGCGACGAGAACAGCGCCTCGCGCACGCGGTCGCTCGTCGGGCGGGTGCCGGACTTCGGCACCCGGAGCGTCAGGGAGCCGGCGGCGCCGGCGATGATGCGGGTCATGCAGCCACCGTATCGGCCCGGCGGGTCCGGTCCGGTGTTCTCCACAGGCCGCTCGGGAGGCGCGGGTGGGGTCGGTCGTGCCCGGTACCGTTGGAGCGTGGTCACCTCCGGAACCCCCGCTGCGCCGGCCGCGCCCGACCTCGGTCCGGCGCCGCTCGACTCGCGGCTCGCGAACGTGCTCGGCGGTCGGACGGCGACCGCGATCGAGAAGGCCTTCGGCTACCGCACGGTGGGGGAGTTCCTCGAGCACGCGCCCCGCCGCTACGCCGAGCGTGGTGCACTGACGGCCCTCGACTCGCTCGCGATCGGCGAACCCGTCACCATCGTGGCCGAGGTCGTCGACGTCCGTGAACGCACCATGCGCGCGCGCCGCGGCTCGATCCTCGAAGCGAAGATCGGCGACGGCAAGGGCCTGCTCACCCTCACGTTCTTCAACCAGGGCTGGCGCACGAAGGACCTCGTCCCCGGCGCCCGGGGCATCTTCTCCGGCAAGGTCAGCGACTACCGGGGTGCCCGGCAGCTCGCCCACCCCGACTACGAGCTGTTCGACCCCGACGACCCCCGCGCCACGGCCGAACCCGGTTCCGACGAAGCGATCCGCTGGTCGCGCCAGCCGATCCCGATCTACCCGGCGACGGCCTCGCTCACGTCGTGGCAGATCGCGAAGTCCATCGGGATCGTCCTCGACACCCTGCCGGACCTGCCCGACCCGGTGCCGGCGTCCGCGCGGTCCCGGCTCGACCTCGTGCCGTTCCGCCGCGCGCTCGAGCTGCTGCACCGCCCCGAGAAGGTCGCGGACTTCAAGCGCGCGCAGGACGCCCTGCGCTACCGCGAGGCGTTCGTGCTGCAGACCGCCCTGGTGCAGCGCCGGATCGCGGCCCGTCGCACCGCGGCCACCCCGCGCGTGGCCGCCCCGGGTGGCATCCTCGAGCGCTTCGACGCCACCCTGCCCTTCACGTTGACGGACGACCAGCGGGCCGTCGGTGCCGACATCGACCAGGACCTCGCCCGCACCTGGCCCATGCACCGGTTGATCCAGGGCGAGGTCGGGTCCGGCAAGACCCTCGTGGCGATCCGGGCGATGCTCACGGTGGCCGAGTCCGGCGGCCAGTCCGCGCTCATCGCCCCGACCGAGGTGCTGGCGGCCCAGCACCTGCGCTCCATCGTGAAGTTCCTCGGGCCGGACCTGGCCGCCGAGCTCCGACCGGTGATCCTGACCGGGTCGCAGTCCACCGACGAGCGTCGCCGGGCCCTGCTCGCCGCGGCGTCGGGCAGCTCACGGCTGGTCGTCGGCACCCACGCGCTCCTGGGGGACCGGGTGGACTTCGCCGAGCTGGGGCTCGTGGTGGTCGACGAGCAGCACCGCTTCGGTGTCGAGCAGCGCGAGGCCCTCCGCACCAAGGGCACGACCCCGCCGCACGTGCTCGTGCTCACCGCGACGCCGATCCCGCGCACCGTCGCGATGACGGTGTTCGGCGACCTCGATGTCTCGACCATCACGGGCATGCCGGCGGGGCGCGCCGGCGTCGAGACCTTCACGGTCCCGCTGGCGGAGCACCCCGGGTGGGAACCCCGGATCTGGTCCCGCATGGCCGAAGAACTGGCCAAGGGTCGCCAGGCGTTCGTCGTCTGCCCGGCGATCGACGACGCCCACACCGAGGACGACGGCGAGCCGGAGCCGGCCGAGGGCGAGGACGACGCCCCGAAGCGTGCCCCGGCGACCGTGCTCGCCACCGCCGAGCGGATGCGCACCATGCCCGTGCTCGACGGGCGCTCGATCGCGGTCCTGCACGGCCGGATGACCGCCGACGAGAAGGACCGCGTGATGACGTCCTTCGCCGCCGGCGACCTCGACGTGGTCGTGGCGACGACCGTGATCGAGGTCGGCGTCGACGTCCCGAACGCGGCGATGATGGCCGTCCTCGACGCCGACCGGTTCGGGGTCTCGCAGCTCCACCAGCTCCGCGGCCGCATCGGTCGTGGGCAGTGGGCCGGGGTCTGCCTGCTGGTCACCTCGGCCGAGCTCGAGACCACCTCGCGCGAGCGCGTCGACGCGGTGGCCGCCTCGGACGACGGGTTCGAGCTCGCCCGGGTCGACCTCGAGCTCCGACGCGAAGGTGACGTCCTGGGCGAACGGCAGTCCGGTGGGCGGTCCTCGCTCAACCTGCTCCGGGTGGTCGAGCACGCCGACCTCATCGTCGACGCGCGCGGAGAAGCGGAGCGCGTGCTCGAACCCGATCCCGAGCTCGAGGGGTCCCCGGCCCTCCGTGACGCCCTCGCCCGGCGCCTCGACGAGTCCGACGCGGCGTTCCTCGGCAAGAACTGACCCCGGAGCACGACGGCACGCGCGGTATCGTCGCTGCCATGGCGCAGATCGCGGTGGTCCCCGGTTCCTTCGACCCCGTCACCCTCGGGCACCTCGACGTCATCGGCCGCGCGGCCGGGCTCTTCGACGAGGTGCACGTCCTCGTGGTGCACAACCCCGACAAGAAGCCGGCGATGTTCGAGGCGGTCGACCGGGTGCGGCTCATCCGCGACTCGCTGGTCGAGGTCGGCGCGCCGGACACGGTCACGGTGGGCGAGTGGACGTCCGGCCTGCTGGTGGACTACTGCCGCCAGGTCGGGGCCAAGGTCCTGGTGAAGGGCGTGCGGTCCGGCGAGGACGTCGCCTACGAGACCCCGATGGCCATCATGAACCGCCACCTGGCCGACGTCGAGACGGTGTTCCTGCTGCCCGAGGCGTCGCGGTCGCACGTGTCGAGCTCGCTGATCCGGCAGGTGTCATCGCTCGGCGGAGACGTCACGCCCTACGTGCCGAAGACGGTCGCCGACGCGCTCGCGGCCCGCTGAGCGCGCCTGCACAGCCCGGCCGGCACGCGCACGGCGCCCACCGCGTCCGGACACGCCTGTCGCCACCTCGACTCTCGGCCCCGATCGCGCTAGGCTTGTCGATCGTGTCTTCCCCCGTGAACAGCCCCTACGCCCTGCGCGTGCGCGACCTCGCGCACCGGCCGGGTGAGATGCGCGAGCACTCGCTCGACATCGAGGTGCCCGACGCGATGGGGGCCGGTCTGATCGGCGTCCGACAGGGAGCCGAACTGCACATCGACGTCAAGCTCGAAGGCCTGCACGAGGGCGTCCTCGTGTCCGGACACGCTTCGGCCGACGCCACGGGGGAGTGCTCGCGCTGCCTCATCGACATCAGCGAACCGATCGAGGTCGATTTCGCCGAGCTGTTCGCGTATGATGCCTCGGAGGATTTCGACTTCTTCGTTCGCGATGACCACGTGGACACCGAACAGGTCGTTCGAGATGCGGTGGTGCTGTCGCTGCCGTTCCAGCCGGTCTGTCGACCGGACTGCCCAGGACTCGACCCGGTGACGGGCGAGCGTCTGGCCGACCTCGGCGAGCAGCCCGCTCGTCAGGTGCTGGATCCCCGCTGGGCAGCGCTCAGCGCGATCGAGCTCGACGACAGCACCGACGGTGACACCACCGCACCGAAGACCACCGAGGGCGAGGAGCGGGCCGAGACCGAGTAGGTCCCGACACCGCCAGCCCCCGTACCGACCACCGACCAACCGAAAGAGATTCACCATGGCCGTTCCCAAGCGCAAGCAGTCCCGTGCGAACACGCACGCCCGTCGTTCGCAGTGGAAGGCCACGCCGATCCAGCTCGTGAAGACGATCGAGAACGGTCAGGTCACCTACAGCCTCCCGCACCGCGCGAAGGTCGTCGAGGACTCGGCCGGCACGCCCCTGTACATGGAGTACAAGGGCCGCAAGGTCGCCGACGTCTGATCGGACCGAACGCATGACGACAACGTCCGGCGCTGCGGGGTCTCGCCCCGCGGGGCCGGACGTCGTTCGTCTGCAGGGCATCCTCGGGGCCGACATCGACCTCGAGTTGCTCCAGCTCGCCCTGACGCACCGCTCCTACGCCTACGAGCACGGGGGCATCAAGCACAACGAGCGCCTCGAGTTCCTCGGGGACTCGATCCTCGGCCAGGCCGTGACCGTGAAGCTCTACCGGTCCTTCCCCGACCTCGACGAGGGTGACCTCGCCAAGCGTCGGGCGAGCCTGGTGTCGACCGTGGCGCTGGCCGAGATCGCCCGGATGATCGGGCTCGGCCGCTACCTGCGCCTCGGCAAGGGCGAGGAACAGACCGGTGGGCGCGACAAGTCGTCGATCCTGGCCGACACGGTCGAAGCCGTCATCGGCGCGACGTACCTGTCGGCCGGTCCCGACCCGGCCACCGAGCTCGTCCTCCGCCTGGTCGAACCGCTCATGATCGACCCGGACCGCTTCGGCGCCGCGATGGACCCGAAGACGAGCCTGCAGGAGCTCGCCTCGAGTCGTTCGCTCGGCAACCCGGCGTACCGCGTCACCGAGACCGGCCCGGACCACGACAAGACCTTCATGGCGACGGTCGTCCTGCAGGGCGAGGACATCGCCACCGGCACCGGGTCGAGCAAGAAGGCCGCCGAGATGGCCGCAGCGCTCGACGCCTGGACCCGGCTGTCCGGCCGAGCGGCCTGACCGCGTGCCCGAACTCCCCGAGGTCGAGGTCGTCCGCGCCGGCCTCGAACCCGCCGTCAGCGGCGCGCGGGTCCTGCACGTCGACGTGGTCGACGACCGTGCCCTCACCCGGCACGACGGCCCCGCCGAGGACTTCGCCGACCGACTGACCGGTCGCACGATCGCCGCTGCCGTCCGCCGGGGCAAGTTCCTCTGGATGCCGCTGCAGCCCGAGCACGACGGGGACCGCCCCGAGGCACTCGTCGCCCACCTCGGCATGAGCGGGCAGATCCTGCTCGGCCGTGGTCGACCGGCGGCCAAGCACCGTCGGATCCTCATCGACGTACAGCCCTCGGGCACCGACCGCGCAGGTGCGGCGGAGCCCCCGGTGGAACTCGAGTTCGTCGACCAGCGCACGTTCGGCTCGATGGCGATCGACGCGATGGTGCCGACGATCGACGGTGCTCCAGCCGGGTTCAGCGGGCAGGTCGACGCGATCGACCCCGATGCCGTGTGGCGTCGGTGGGTGCCCGGGCAGGTGTCGCACATCGCCCGTGACCCGCTCGACCCCGCTTTCGACGACGACCGGTTCACCGCGATGGCACGGAAGCGGTCGAGCGGCATCAAGCGGGTGCTGCTCGACCAGGGCGTCGTGAGCGGCATCGGCAACATCTACGCCGACGAGTCGCTCTGGGCCGCGAAGCTGCACTACGGCCGCGCCGCCGACCGCCTCACCCGTGCCGACCTGCGTCGGCTGCTCGACGAGGTCCGCGCCATCCTGCGCCGGGCGCTCGAGGACGGCGGCACGAGCTTCGATGCCCAGTACGTCAACGTCAACGGGCAGTCCGGGTACTTCTCGCAGCGTCTGAACGTCTACGGGCAGCAGGGGAAGCCGTGTCCCCGCTGCGGCACGACGATCGTGCGCGAGGCCTTCATGAACCGGTCGAGCCACATCTGCCCCGTGTGCCAACCCCGTCCCCGCGCCCGCACGCGTTAGCCTGACGCCAACCAGAGCATCCGGAGACCGCATGTACTTGAAGAGCCTGACCATCAAGGGGTTCAAGTCCTTCGCGCAGCCGACGACGTTCGCGTTCGAGCCGGGCGTGACGTGCATCGTCGGTCCGAACGGCTCCGGCAAGTCGAACGTGGTGGACGCCCTGGCCTGGGTGATGGGGGAGCAGGGGGCGAAGACCCTGCGCGGCGGCAAGATGGAGGACGTCATCTTCGCCGGCACCTCGACCCGCGGTCCGCTCGGTCGTGCCCAGGTGCTGCTGACCATCGACAACAGCGACGGCCTGCTGCCGATCGAGTACTCCGAGGTGACGATCGCGCGCACGCTGTTCCGCAACGGCGGCAGCGAGTACGCCATCAACGGCGAGAACTGCCGGCTGCTCGACGTGCAGGAGCTGCTGAGCGACACCGGCCTCGGCCGTGAGATGCACGTGATCGTCGGGCAGGGGCAGCTCGACAAGGTGCTGCACGCCACCCCGGAGGACCGCCGCGGCTTCATCGAGGAGGCCGCGGGGATCCTGAAGCACCGCCGTCGCAAGGAGAAGACCCTCCGCAAGCTCGACGCGATGCAGACGAACCTGACCCGCCTGTCCGACCTGGCCGGTGAGATCCGGCGGCAGCTGAAGCCCCTCGGGCGGCAGGCCGAGGTGGCACGCAAGGCCCAGTCGGTGGCCGCGGTCTTCCGCGACGCCAAGGCCCGCATCCTCGCCGACGACGTGGTGCGCCTGCGCCGTGAGCTGCACGACCACCAGGAGGTCGAGGCGGGCCGCAAGTCCGAGCGCATCGTCCTGACCGAGCGGCTCGACCAGACCCGGGTGCGCCAGCAGCACGTCGAGCAGAGCATGGTCGGGGACGACGTCGACCGCGCCCGCACCGTCGTGCACCGGCTCGAGAGCGTGCAGGAGCGCCTCCGCGGCCTGTCGAGCCTGGCGAACCAGCGCCTGATGTTCCTCGCGCAGCAGGCCGACGCACCGCAGCAGGGCCCGACCGTCACCCAGGAGCAGGTCGCCGGGGTCCGAGCCGAGGCCGACCGCCTCGCCGCCCGCGCCGACGAGATGCAGGGCGGTTCGGCGACGACCGCCCGCGCGGTGCGGGACGCCCGCGCCTCGCTGGACGCCCTGGACGAGCGCATCGCCGCCCAGGCTGCCCGTGTCTCGCAGCACGACCTCGAGGCGCAGCGGCTCGCCAGCGCCGTCGACGTCGCCCGGTCGAAGCGCGGTTCCGCCGTCGCCGACCGCGAGCGGCGGGAGCGGGCTCTGGCCGAGGCGGGGGAGCGTGCCGAGCGTGCCGCGGCGGCCCTCGCCGAACTCGGTGTCGACCCGTCCGAGGGGGTCGACGAGACCGCGCTCGCGCAGACACTCGAGCAGGCGCGCGCCGAGCTCGAACGGGCCCAGACCGCGCGCGACGAGCAGCGCGACCGGCTCCACGCCCTCGAACGCGAGCGGGACGCCCTCGACGCGCGGGTCACCGCGCTCGGCATGTCGATCGAGGTCCGCGACGGTTCGCAGGCACTGATCGACGCCGGTCGCGCGGGCATCGTCGGTCGCCTGGCCGACAGCCTGACGGTGTCGCCCGGGTTCGAGGCCGCGATCGCCACCGCGCTCGAGGGACTCGCCGACGCCGTCCTCGCCGACGACCGCGGTGCGGCGCTCGACGCCGTCGACCACGCCCGCGCTGCCGACCTCGGCCGGATCGACGTCGTCGTCGCGGACGCCGCGTCCGTCCCAGCGGCCCTGCCCGAGACCCTGCCGGCCGGCGTCCGCCGTGCCACGGACCTGGTGCAGGGACCGCTGGCGCTCGCGTCGATCCTGCGGGACACGCTGGTCGCGGAGACCGACGACCTCGACCTGGAGGCCGTGCTCACGGCCGCCCCGCACGCCACGGTGGTCACGCGGTCCGGCGACCTCGTCCGTGCGGTCCGCGTGACCGGCGGCGGGGAGCGCGTGACCTCGCGCATCGAGCTCGTCGCGGAGCGCGACGACGCCGTGACGCGACGCGACGCGATCGCGACCGACGCCGAGGACGCGGCCACGGGCCTCCAGGCCGCGCGCAGCGCCGTCGAGGACGCACGCCGCCGTGCGGACGAGGCCGATGCAGCCTCCCGCGCCTACACGCGGGCGAAGGCCGAGTACGACCGCACGAGTGCGTCGACGCGTGCGAAGGCGGAGAACGCCGCGGCCGAGGTCGAGCGGCTGCGTGCCGCGCTGGCCGAGACCGACGGCGCCGTCGAGACCGCCGAGGCGGTGCTGGCCGAGGCCGAGTCGGCGCACCGTGCCTTCACCGACCAGGAGCGCCCCGTGGTCGACGCGTCCGAGCGTCCCGCGCTGCAGGACGCGCTCGAGGCCGCACGTGCCGCCGAGGTCGAGCAGCGGATCCAGGTGGAGACCGTGCGCGAGCGTGTGCGCGCCGAACGGAACCGCGCCGACCAGCTCGACCGCCAGCTCGAGGCCGAGCGCGCCGCCGCCGAGGAGGCCGCGCGGCTCGCCGTCATCCGCCGTGGTCAGATCCGGACCGCCGAAGCCGTCCTCGCCGACCTGCCCGGGGTGCTCGGAGCGGTCGACCGCTCGCTGGCCGAAGCGCGGGTGCAGCTGGCGACGGAGGAAGCCGAGCGGTCGAAGCGCAACACCGAGCTGCAGACGATTCGCAACGAGGAGCGCGAGCTCCGGGACCGCCTGCAGACCATCACCGACGGCGTGCACTCGCTCGAGATGGAGATCTACGAGAAGAAGCTGCACGTGTCCGGCGTCCTCGACCGGGCGCAGAGCGAGCTCGGGCTGTCCGAGGCCGTGCTGGTGGCCGAGTACGGGCCGCACGTGCCGGTGCCCGTCGACGTGCTCGTGGACCCGCGGGTGCGCGCGCGGAAGCACCGCGAGGCGGAGCGCGCGGCTGCGGCCGCCGCCACCGAGGCCGCGGGCGTGACCGAGCCGGAGGAAGCAGCGGCAGAAGCGGGTGCCGACACCGACGACGTGGCCCTCGTCGACGCGGAGTCCACCCTGCCCGGCGGCCCGGCGCTGCCCGAGTTCGACACGACCGACGAGATCGACCCCGCCGACGTCGAGACCGTGCCCTACGTCCGTGCCGAACAGGAGCGCCGGCTCAAGGCCGCGGAGCGCGACCTCGGACAGCTCGGCAAGGTGAACCCGCTCGCGCTCGAGGAGTTCCAGGCGCTCGAGCAGCGGCACGCGTTCCTCGCCGAGCAGCTCGAGGACCTGCAGAAGACCCGGACGGACCTGCTGACGATCATCGACGAGCTCGACACGAAGATGCAGACGATCTTCGAGTCCGCGTTCAACGACACGAAGGAAGCGTTCGACGTCATCTTCCCGATCCTGTTCCCGGGCGGCTCGGGGTCCATCAACCTGACCGACCCGACCGACCTGCTCGGCACCGGGATCGACGTGCAGGTGAAGCCCGCCGGCAAGAAGATCGACCGCCTGACCCTGCTGTCCGGCGGCGAGCGGTCCCTGGCGGCGGTGGCGCTCCTCGTCGCGATCTTCACCGCGCGGCCGTCGCCGTTCTACATCATGGACGAGGTCGAGGCGGCACTCGACGACGCCAACCTGGGCCGCCTGCTGACCGTGTTCGAGCGTCTGCGCGAGTCGTCGCAGCTCATCGTCATCACGCACCAGAAGCGGACGATGGAGATCGCCGACGCCCTGTACGGGGTGTCGATGCGGCAGGACGGCGTCTCGGCGGTCGTCGGGCAGCGGTTGCAGAAGCGCGAGCCGGCGGACGCGGTCGCCTAGGTGTCCTGGTCGCGACCGGACGGCAGACGGGAGGGGGGGGGGGGGCCGGGCCCCCCCGGCCGTCCCGGGCCGACGGGGGCGTCCGTGGTGGCACTTGCCCACCAGGACCCCCCGATTCCGCTTTCCAGTCCAGCTGCGATGGGAAGGAACGTGCGTCGCGACCGCCTGGAGGCCCGGCGCCCGCCCGCCGGACCGGCACCGGGCCTCCAGGCGGTCGCGTCAGCACCCCGCGCTGACGGTGGCCGCGGCCTCTCGCGCTGGGCGACACCTCACGGGCGGCGCAGCCCGTGAGGTGTCGCCCACCCCGAAACGTGGCCGGTACGGCGAAGGGCCCCGCACCTGACGGTGCGGGGCCCTTCGTGTGGTGTCAGCGGAACTCAGACGCCGAAGTACAGCTCGTACTCGAACGGGTGCGGGCGCTGGGCCAGCGGGAGGATCTCGTTCTCGCGCTTGTAGTCGATCCAGGTCTGGATGAGGTCCTCGGTGAAGACGTTGCCCTTCGTGAGGAACTCGTGGTCCGCCTCGAGCGCGTCGAGCGCCTCGTCGAGGGAGCCGGGGACCTGGGGGATGCCCTTCGCCTCTTCCGGCGGGAGCTCGTAGAGGTCCTTGTCGACCGGCTCGTGCGGCTCGATGCGGTTCTGGATGCCGTCGAGGCCCGCCATCAGCTGCGCGGCGAAGGCCAGGTACGGGTTGCCGGAGGCGTCGGGCGCGCGGAACTCGATGCGCTTGGCCTTCGGGTTGGTGCCCGTGATCGGGATGCGGATCGCCGCCGAGCGGTTGCCGGCCGAGTAGACCAGGTTGACCGGCGCCTCGAAGCCCTTGACCAGTCGGTGGTACGAGTTGATCGACGGGTTGGTGAAGGCGAGCAGCGCCGAGGCGTGCTTCAGGATGCCGCCGATGTACCAGCGGGCGAGGTCCGACAGCCCGCCGTAGCCGTTCTCGTCGTAGAAGAGCGGCTTGCCGTCCGACCAGAGCGACTGGTGGGTGTGCATGCCCGAGCCGTTGTCGCCGAAGAGCGGCTTCGGCATGAACGTGGCGACCTTGCCCCACTGGTCAGCGGTGTTCTTGACGATGTACTTGAACTTCAGGATGTCGTCCGCGGCGTGGACCATCGTGTCGAACTTGTAGTTGATCTCCTGCTGGCCGCCCGTGCCCACCTCGTGGTGCGAGCGCTCGAGCTCGAAGCCGGCGTCGATCAGCTTGAGGGTGATGTCGTCGCGCAGGTCGGCGGTCTTGTCGACCGGCGACACGGGGAAGTAGCCGCCCTTGTACGGGGTCTTGTTGGCGAGGTTGCCGCCCTCTTCGTCGCGACCGGTGTTCCAGGCGCCCTCTTCGGAGTCGACCGCGTAGAAGGACTCGTTCTGCGTGACCGAGTAGCGGACGTCGTCGAAGATGTAGAACTCGGCCTCGGGGGCGAAGAACGCGGTGTCCGCGATGCCCGTCGACGCGAGGTACTTCTCAGCCTTCTTCGCCACCTGGCGCGGGTCACGGCCGTAGATCTCGCCGTTCCGCGGGTTGTAGATGTCGAAGATCATGATGAGCGTGCGCTCGGCGCGGAACTGGTCGACGTACGCCGTGGTCACATCGGGGATCAGCTGCATGTCGGACTCGTGGATCGACGCGAACCCACGGATCGAGGAGCCGTCGAACAGCTGGCCGACCGAGAAGAAGTCCTCGTCGACGGTGGATGCCGGGATGTTGAAGTGCTGCTGCACACCGGGCAGGTCCGTGAAGCGGATGTCGAGGAACTTGACGTCGGTGTCCTTGATGAAGGCCAGGACCTCGGAGGAATCGCTGAACATGGGGCCGATCTCCAATGGGTTGGGTGATGTCGGAGGCACCGGTCAAGGCACCTCCGACGAGGCTATTGACACGGGGTTTCCCGGACATGACTGGTTTGTTTCGGGCGTGTTACGCCCGGGCCGTCGCCTACGCTGGGGACCATGGCCCGCAGCACTCCCAGTCCGTCCGCGCCCTCCGAGCACCCGGACGGGTGGCCGGGCAAGGACCTCGGTCTGCCGGAGTCCGGCCCCCGGAGTGTCGGGCGGATCGGCCGGCGGGTCGTGGCGCTGCTGATCGACGGCGCGCTGGCCGACCTGGTCGCCTACGTCACCGGCGTGTGGTCGCCGGTGAACGGTTCGGGCGACATCGCGCACTCCTGGGTGCAGATCGCCATCTTCGCCGTGCTGCAGATCCTGTTCATCTGCCTGTTGTCCGGGTCGTTCGGTCACATCTGCGTCGGACTGCGGGTCGTCCCGATGCGCGGGGGCTACGTGGGGGTGTGGCGGCCGATCCTCCGGACGGTGCTGCTCTGCCTGGTGGTCCCGGCGCTCATCATCGACCGCGACAGTCGGGGTGCGCACGACCGCATCGCCGGGACGGTGCTCGTCCGGCGCTGAGCCGGGCTGCGTGGTGCGAGGTTCCGTACTCGGTGCCCGCCTGCGCTTCCCGCACCGAGTACGGAACCTCGCACCGTGCAAGACCGGCTTCGAGCGAGGCACGCACCCCGCACGCACCCGGCACGCACGAGAACGCCCCCGACCAGGTGGTCGGGGGCGTCCTCGTGTCGTGTGTGGGGCTTCGGTCAGCGCGGCCGTCCGGCACGGGCCCGCATCGGGTCCATGCCCTTCGGGATCGAGGCCGCGGGGCTCTGCGTCAGCGAGTCGAGACGGTTCGCGACCGCCAGGACCTCGTTGCGGTTGAGCGACTTCTTGAGCTTGTTCATGGCGCGGGGCAGCTTGTGCAGCGTCAGGCTCTCACCGGTACCGTCACCCACGTGCAGCACGTGCACGGCGACGTTCGGGACGATGCGCTGGACCTTGCGGCGCTCCTCGTCGACCTGGCGGTTGAGGTTGCCACGCTGGCCCTCGGTGATCAGGACGACACCCGGGCGACCCACGGCGCGGTAGACCGCTGCCTGCGAGCGACCGTGCACCGCGACCGGCATCTCGCTCGAGCGCCACTGGCGACGGAGCGAGTTCGACAGCACGGCACCGACGGCGCCGGGCTGGCCTTCGATCTGCGAGTACGCGGCACGTTCGGCCAGACGACCGAGCACGATGAGGAAGAGCAGCACACCGAGCAGCACACCGGCGACGATCCACAGGACGATCGCGAGCCAGTTCTGCCCCGGCAGGAGCAGCGCCAGCAGGACACCGAGGACGACCGGACCGACGAAGGCGAGGGCGAACCACCAGACCGACGACGGGTCGGCCTTTCGGGTCATCTGGAAGACCTGGAACATCTGCTTGAGACGCCCCGGCTCCTTCGCCTTCTTGTCTGTGGAAGAGCTGCGTGCCATGCGAACAGGATACGGCCTCCGTGCGCCGGGGGAGACCGTCGCGTGTCCGGCTGTGCGCGAACACGTCTTGTCCACAGATGGTGCGGGAGAGCCTGGAGGCCCGCCGCGCCACCGCCACGCTGCTCGCCATGGAGACGAGCACCGACCACCACCCGGATCGCTGGATCGCGACCGGCAACGAGCGCGACGAGCACGAGGAACACGACGGGCACGCCGGGCACGACGGGCACGACGGGCACGACGAGCACGACGTGCTCACGTGGGTCGCCGACCGCTCCGCAGCCGCCGAGCGCCACCTCGTCCCGGTGTCCGCGGTCGGTCGGACGCCGACTGGGCGTCTCGTGGTCGACCTCGACCGGCCCACGGGTACGCCGCTCGCGCCGGCGCTCGACCGGCTCGGCACCCCGACGACCGGGGTCGCGGTGACCCTGACGGTCCCGCTCCTGGAGCTCCTGGTGGCCGTGCACGACGGCGCGGTCCTGCTCGGTACCGCCGGCATCGACGACGTGCTGGTGGACGACTCCGGTGCGGTCGTCCTCTGCGACCGCCCGACGAACGCGGCGAGCCCGACCAACCCGACTGACGCGACGACCCCGACGCGCACCGCGCACCCGGCGGACGCGACCCGGACCCTCGTGCTCGCAGCCCGGAGCGTGTGGGACCGCGTTGACCCGGCCGACCCCGCCCAGGCCCAGGTGCTCGGCGCGCTGCAGGACGCCCTCGACGGTGACGGGCCGAGCGCACGAGCAGCACTCGACGTCGTCCGTGCCGCCGCAGCGCCCCGCCCGTTCCGGTGGACCCCCGTGCCGAGCGACCTCGTGTTCGGCGAACCGCCGACACCGGATGGGCAGGACGGACTGCTCGATCGTCTGCGGGACGTGGTCGAGCACGGCGTCCCACTCGGAGCCGGACGACGACTCCCGCTCCGCCGTGTCCTCGTGGGGCTCGTCGTCACCGTCGGGTCGGCGGTCGCCGCGCTGACCCTGCTCGGCGGCGGGTGACGCCGAACCCGACCGGGAACGGGAACGGCCCCGGCTCCCACGAGGGGAACCGGGGCCGTCGGCCGTGCTGCTGGTGATCAGTACCCGAGGTTCGGGGCGAAGTTGCCCTCTTCGAGACGGTTCTTCACCGCGACGAGGTACCGCGAGGCGTCCGCACCGTCGATGATCCGGTGGTCGTACGACAGCGCCAGGTAGACGAACGAGCGGATGGCGATGGCCTCCTGGCCGTCGACCTTCACGACCGCCGGGCGCTTCGTGACGATGCCGGTGCCGAGGATCGCCGACTGCGGCAGGAACACCACGGGGGTGTCGAACAGCGCGCCACGCGAACCGGTGTTGGTCAGCGTGAACGTGCCGCCTGCGAGCTCGTCGGGCTTCAGCTGGTTGTTCCGGGTGCGCTCGGCGAGGTCCGCGATGGACTTCGAGAACTGCGCCAGGTCCAGCGAGGCCGCGTCCTTGATGACCGGGGTCAGCAGCCCGCGCTCGGTGTCCACCGCGATCGAGACGTTCTCGGTCTCCGGGTAGACGATCTCGTCACCCTCGACCGTGGAGTTGATCTTCGGGTGGGCCTTCAGCGCCTCGGACGCCGCGAGGGCGAAGAACGGCATGAAGGAGAGCTTCGAGCCGGTCTTCTCGAGGAACTCCGCCTTGTGGGCATCGCGGAACTGCGCCACCTTCGTGACGTCGACCTCGACGACGCTCGTGAGCTGTGCGGTCGAGGTCATCGACTGCACGGCACGCTCGGCGACGACCTTGCGCAGGCGGGTCATCTTCTCGCGGGTTCCGCGCAGCGGCGAGACCTCGGCGACGAACGGGCCGGAAGCGGCGGCGGGTGCTGCTGCAGCCGAGGCGGCCGGGGCCTTCGCGGCGGCGGCGAGGACGTCCTCCTTGCGGATGCGCCCCCCGACACCGGAGCCCGTGACCGTGGACAGGTCGACGCCCTGCTCGTTGGCGAGCTTGCGCACCAGCGGGGTGACGTAGCCGGAGGCTGCGCCGTCCTGCGTGGGGTTCGGCACCGCGGCGGCGGCCGTGGCGCTCGGCGCGGACGCCGGAGCCGGTGCGGCTGCCGGAGCGGCCTGGGCCGGCACGGCTGCCGGCGGTGCGGCTGCGGGCGGCGGGACCGGAGCGGCGGCCGGGACCGGCGCTGCTGCGGGCGGGGCGGACGGTGCCTGCGGGGCGGCGGGCTGCGTCTGACCGGCGGGGGCGGGCTCGGGCTCGGTGGGCTCGGGGGCGGGGGTCTCGGCCTCCTGCTCCGTGCTCGGAGCACCTTCGGGCTCCTCGGCGTCGGCAGCGGCGGCGTTCGCGTCGTCGGCGCCGGAGTCGGACGAGTCCGAACCGCCGTCGGACGAGCTGGAGCCGTCACCGATCTTCACGAGGGCGGTGCCGACCTCGACGGTCTCGTCCTCTTGGACCAGGATCTCCTCGACGACGCCGGCGATCGGCGACGGGATCTCGGTGTCGACCTTGTCGGTCGAGACCTCGAGCAGCGGCTCGTCGACCTCGACCCGGTCACCGACGTTCTTCAGCCATCGGGTCACCGTGCCCTCGGTGACGCTCTCGCCGAGCGCCGGGAGGTTGACGGATTCGCTCATCGGGTGGACTCCTCTTCGCGGGGGATTGCAGTGGTTGTTGGTGTCATTGTCACAGTGCGCTGACCGGTGCCGGTCACAGCGCGTGCAGCGGCTTGCCCGCGAGGTGCAGGAACGCCTCGCCGAGGGCTTCGTTCTGGGTCGGGTGACCGTGCACCAGGGGAGCGATGTCCTCCGGGTAGGCCTCCCAGTTCACGGCGAGCTGGGCTTCGCCGATGAGCTCGCCGACGCGGGCACCGATCATGCTGACCCCGACGACGGGGCCGTCCACGACGCGCACGACCTTGACGGAGCCGGAGGTCCCGATGATGTGGCTCTTGCCGTTGCCGGCCAGGTTGTACTCGTACGAGTCGACCTTGTCGGCGCCGTACTGCTCTTCGGCCTTGGCCTGCGAGAGCCCGACCGACGCGACCTCGGGGTCGGAGTAGGTGATCTTCGGGATGTTCTTGTCCTCGATGACCACCGGGTTGAGGCCGGCGATCTCCTCGGCGACGAAGATGCCCTGCTGGAAGCCGCGGTGCGCGAGCTGGAGGCCGGGGACGATGTCGCCGACGGCGTAGACGTTCGGGATGTTCGTGGCGAGACGCTCGTTCGTGGTGACGAACCCGCGGTCCATCGCCACGCCGACCTCGTCGTAGCCGACGTTCTGCGTGACGGGGCCACGGCCGACGGCGACGAGCAGGACGTCACCGTCGAAGGTCTTGCCGTCCTCCAGCGTGACGACGACGCCGTTCTCGTGCTGCTCGACGCCCTGGAACCGGACACCGAGCGAGAACTCGATGCCGCGCTTGCGGAACGCACGCTCGAGCTGCTTCGACATCGACTCGTCCTCGGCGGGGACCAGGTGCGGCAGTCCCTCGACGATGGTGACCTCGGCGCCGAAGGACTTCCAGACGCTGGCGAACTCGACGCCGATGACGCCACCGCCCAGGATGACGACCTTGTTCGGGACGTAGTCCATGCGGAGTGCGGTCTCGGAGGTGATCACGCGACCGCCGATCTCGAGCCCTGGAAGGGACTTCGAGTAGGAGCCGGTCGCGAGCACGATGTTCTTGCCGGTGACGGTCTGGTCGCCGACCTGCACGGTGTTCTGCGAGGTCAGACGTCCCCAGCCCTCGACCACGGTGATGCCGCGGGCCTTGATCAGGCCCTGCAGGCCCTTGTACTTGGAGTTGATGACGCCCTGCTGGTAGTCGATCACCTTGGGCACGTCGACACCGGCGAACTCCGCGATCACGCCGTACTTCTCGGCGTCCCGCGTGCCGTCGGCGATCTCGGCGGCGTGCAGCAGCGCCTTGGTCGGGATGCAGCCGCGGTGCAGGCACGTCCCTCCGAGCTTGTCGCCCTCGATGAGCGCGACGCTCATGCCGAGTTCGGCGGCCCGGAGCGCAGCGGCGTACCCACCACTCCCGCCACCGAGGACAACGACGTCGTAAGTCTGTTCCGTCACCTGGTGCAACTCCCTCGTGCGTGTCGGGCCGATCGGGCCCTACGTGGACACCGCGGAGGGCGGCGTCCGACGGTCGGACCGCGTGGTTCCGGTCCCGTCCCGTGCAGTACCGGTGGGAGGCGCGTCGGTGCGCCGTTCCCACCGGTACCAAACCTACTACTCGGACTGGAGGTCTTCTGCGAGAGCGATGAGCGTCCGGACCATCACGCCCGTCGCACCCTTGCCCAACCAGGCGTACCCGCCGCCCTTGTTCTCCGACGGACCCGCGATGTCGAGGTGCGCCCAGGGGACACCCTCGCCGGCGAAGCGCTCGAGGAACTTGCCCGCGAGCAGCATGCCGCCGGCCGGGTTGCCGACCGTGGCGTTGACGATGTCGGCGACGTCGCTGGACAGCCGGGCCTCGAGCTCCTCGGGCAGCGGCATCGGCCAGATCGGCTCCGAGACGCCCTCGGCGACGGCACGGACCTTCGCGACGAGGTCGTCGCTGCCCATCAGGCCGGTGGTGCGGTCGCCGAGCGCGACGACCTGGGCGCCGGTCAGCGTGGCGACGTCGACGAGCGCGTCGGGCTGCTCGAGCGACGCGGCGGCCATCCCGTCGCCCAGCACCAGGCGGCCCTCGGCGTCGGTGTTCGTGACCTCGACCGTGGTGCCGTTCTTCAGCGTCAGGACGTCGCCCGGGCGGGTCGCGGTGCCGGAGGGCATGTTCTCGGCGAGGGCGAGCCACGCGGTCACGCGCACGTTCAGCCCCAGGCGGGCGGCGGCGACGGTCGCGGCGAGCACCGTGGCGGCACCGGTCATGTCGGTCTTCATGCCGAGCATGGACGCCGCGGGCTTGAGCGAGAGGCCGCCCGAGTCGAAGGTGATGCCCTTGCCCACGAGGGCGAGGTGCTTCGTGGCGGACTCCGGCGCGTACCGGACGACGACCAGGCGCGGGGGACGCGCCGAACCGCGGCCGACACCGAGGATGCCGCCGAAGCCCTGCTCCTCGAGCGCCTGCTCGTCGAGGACCTCGACGGTGAGCGGCAGGTCCGAGGCGAACCCGGTCGCGACGTCGGCGACGTCCTGCGGCCCGAGGTCGCCCGCGGCGGTGTTCACGAGGTCGCGCACGAGCGACGCGGCGTCGGCGACGATCGCGGGGCGCACGGCGGCGTCGGCTGCGACGTCGGCGGGCGCGACGACCTCGATGCGCTGGTCACCGCGGGCCGGGGCCTTGGTGCCGGTGCCCTTGTGCCGGGTGAAGGTGTACGCGCCGAGCGCAGCGCCCTCGAGGGCGGCGTCGACGAGCTCGGCAGAGTCGGTGGGCAGGGCGAGCGTGATCGAGTCGACGCGGGGGAGCTGTCGCACGGCACTGCCGGCGGCCGCGCGGATCGCCGCGGCACCCGTGGCGGAGCCGAGCCCGATCAGCGCGACCGACTTCGCACCGACGCCGGTGGCGGGCAGGCGGACGAGCTGGTCCTTCGCGCCGGTCACCCCGATCGCGGCGAGGTCGAGGCCGGCGAGGGCGTCGAGCGTGCCCAGGGCGGTGGGAGCGAGCACGGCGGTGCTGTCGGCCTCGCCGGACGAGCCCGGGCGGACCCCGACGACGAGCACGTCGGCGGTGGTGGTCTCGGGGGATGAACTGGTGGTGGAGAGCGTCGGTCGGACCATGCTCCAACCCTACCGAGGGCCTGTTCGCTGTCGGCGTGGTCGTCGCGCACCGGGGACGTCGGAGGCCCCGCCTAGCATGGGGACGGTGAACCACCCCGAGGAGCTCTACACGTTCGACGCGGACGCCCCGACCGTGCCAGCAGGGTTGCACCTGATCGCCGGGCTGACCGGTTTCGCCGATGCCGGATCGGCCGTCGCGCAGGTGACGAACTCGATCCTCGAGGACCTCGACACCGAACTCGTCGCCGAGTTCGACCCCGACGTGCTGCTCGACTGGCGGGCCCGTCGGCCGGTCATCACCTTCGAGCACGACCACATCAGCGCCGTCGAGCCGCCCCGTCTGGCCCTGCACCTGGTGCGCGACGAGATCGGCCAGCCGTTCCTGTTCCTGTCGGGCTACGAGCCGGACTTCCAGTGGAACCGCTTCGTCCGGGCCGTCACCGGGCTCGCCGCCGACCTGCAGGTGGCCGACACCACGTGGGTGCAGTCCATCCCGATGCCGGTCCCGCACACCCGTCCGATCAGCCTCACCGTCTCCGGCACCCGGGCCGACCTCGTCGAGCAGATGAGCGTCTGGAAGCCCGAGACCCAGGCGCCGGCGAACGTCCTGCACCTGGTCGAGCACCGCCTCGCCGAGACGGGCGCGCAGGTCACGGGGCTCGTGCTGCTCGTGCCCCACTACCTGTCCGACACCGAGTTCCCCGACGCCGCCGTCGCGGCGCTGTCCGGCATCGCCGCCGCAACCGGGCTCATCTTCCCGACCGACGCCCTGCGCGAGTCGGGTCGCGAGTTCCTGACCCGCGTCGAGGAGCAGGTGGCCGGCAACCCCGAGCTCCAGCGCCTGGTCTCCGTGCTCGAGGAGCGGCACGACACGTACATGGAGGGCAACCCCGTTGCGTCGCCGCTGACCGGCGTCGACGGCGAGGTGCCGACGGCGGACGCGATCGCGGCCGAGCTCGAGCGCTTCCTGGCCGACCGGCGCACCCAGGGCGACGCGACCGACTGACCGTCGCGGGATCCGGACGTCCCGACAGGACGGTCTGGAGGCCCGTGGCGGCCCCGCACCGCGCCTCCAGGCCGTCCTCTGGTCGCCCGCACGACGTGACGCACCTCGACGACGCTCGTCGCGTATCGACGCGGGGACGCGTCGGTAGCCTGGTCCGGTGAACTCCCGTCGTGCCTTCCTGATCTGGGGCGTCGCGGTCCTCGCGTACGTCCTCGCCGTGGTGCAGCGGTCCTCGCTCGGGGTCTCCGGTGTCGATGCGCAAGACCGGTTCGCCGTCTCCGCCGCCGTCCTGTCCACCCTCGCCGTCGTGCAGATCGCCGTCTACGCGGGGCTGCAGATCCCGGTGGGGATCGCCCTCGACCGCGTCGGCCCCCGCCGGCTGGTGCTCCTCGGCGCCGCGCTGCTGGTCGTCGGACAGGCGATCGTCGCCGTGTCCCCGTCGATCGGACCGGCCATCGCGGGGCGGGTGCTCGTCGGCGCCGGTGACGCGATGACCTTCATCTCGGTGATCCGCCTGGTGCCGATGTGGTTCAGCGGCCGGATCCTGCCGCAGATCTCGCAGTGGACCGGCAACCTCGGGCAGATCGGCCAGATCCTGTCGGCGTTCCCGTTCGCGGTGCTCCTGCACACGGTGGGCTGGACCCCGGCGTTCGGCGTCGCGGCCGCGGCCAGTGCCGTCGGTCTCGTGCTCGCCGCGGTTTTCGTGCGGAACGGTCCCGTGCCGGTGCGGACGGACACGATCCCGCTGCCGCACTCGTGGGGTGCCGCGTTCAGCACGTTCGGGCACGCGCTCCGCCGCCCGGGCACGCAGCTCGGGTTCTGGTCGCACTACGTCACGCAGTCGTCGGGCACGGTGTTCTCGCTGCTGTGGGGTGTCCCGATGCTCCGGGGGCTCGGGTACTCCCCGGGTGAGGCGGCGGGGTTCCTCACGATCATCGTGGTCGTCGGGTTCGTCGCCGGCCCGGTGCTCGGCGTGCTCTGCGCGCGGTTCCCGATGCGCCGGTCCAACCTGGTGCTCGGCGTGGTCGTCCTGCTCGCGGTGCTCTGGACGGCGATCCTGCTCTGGCCCGGGCACCCGCCGACGTGGTTGCTCGTGCTGCTCGTCGTCGCGATGGGGATCGGTGGGCCCGGTTCCCTGATCGGCTTCGACTTCGCCCGGACCTTCAACCCGGTCGGCTCGCTCGGCTCGGCGAACGGCGTGGTGAACGTCGGCGGGTTCCTGGCGGCCTTCGTGATGATGTACCTGATCGGCGTTGTGCTCGACGCGGCGGCGCGGGCCACCGGCACCACGGTGTTCGCCTGGGAGAACTTCCGGATCGCCCTCACGGTGCAGTACGTCGTGGTCGGTTTCGGCGTCGGGATGCTCCTGCACTCCCGCCGTCGGACCCGCCGCGTGCTGCACTCGGAAGAGGGAATACGGGTCGGGCCACTCTGGGTTGCACTCGTTGCACGCCTGCGGAAGCGGCACGTGCAATAATGATCACGGACCCGTTCGGGACCCCTGTCTGTCGGAGCACTTCGGTGCGCCGGTGAACTCGGGGGACTTGACATGGGTCCTAGTGCTGCCCGGAACGGTAGGACTCGTACGACGCGGGGGACTGCGGCGCGGGACCTGGGCGGCGAGGGAGGCCACGACCCCACGAACGTGGCACGACGAGAGAGGTGATCGCATGGCTGCCCGGAGCACGACGATCGATCCCACGAAGGACACCGAGCCCGAGGGCGCTGTGGCAGAGGACGCCACGGACACCGAGGGCACCGCAGCGCCGAAGAAGCGCGCCACGAAGGCCCCCGCCAAGAAGGCGCCCGCCAAGAAGGCGGCGCCCAAGGCGAAGAAGACCGACGCCGTCGACGAGGCGATCGCCTCAGACGAGCCCGTCGAGGAGCCGACCGACGAGGCCGACGACACCGACGACAAGACGGCCAAGCCGGACGCCGCTGCCGCGGTCGCCGCCGGTGCGCTCGTCATCTCGCAGACCGACGACGACGAGGCGCCGGTCTACTCGACGACCATCACGGGTGCCACCGCCGACCCGGTGAAGGACTACCTGAAGCAGATCGGCAAGGTCGCCCTGCTCAACGCCGAGCAGGAGGTCGAGCTCGCGATGCGCATCGAGGCCGGCCTGTTCGCCGAGGACAAGTTGCAGCACGCGACCGGGCTCTCGAAGCCCGCCGAGCGCGAACTGCGCTGGGTCGCCCGTGACGGTCAGCGTGCGAAGTCGCACCTGCTCGGTGCGAACCTCCGCCTGGTCGTCTCGCTCGCGAAGCGCTACACCGGTCGCGGCATGCAGTTCCTGGACCTCATCCAGGAGGGCAACCTGGGCCTGATCCGTGCGGTCGAGAAGTTCGACTACACCAAGGGCTTCAAGTTCTCGACCTACGCGACGTGGTGGATCCGTCAGGCCATCACCCGTGCCATGGCCGACCAGGCCCGCACGATCCGCATCCCGGTGCACATGGTCGAGGTCATCAACAAGCTCGCCCGCGTGCAGCGGCAGATGCTGCAGGACCTCGGTCGCGAACCCACTCCGGAAGAGCTCGCCCGCGAGCTCGACATGACCCCGGAGAAGGTCGTCGAGGTCCAGAAGTACGGCCGCGAGCCGATCTCGCTGCACACGCCCCTGGGCGAGGACGGCGACTCGGAGTTCGGTGACCTCATCGAGGACACCGAGGCGGTCGTGCCGGCTGACGCGGTGGGCTTCACGATGCTGCAGAAGCAGCTCGAGAGCCTGCTCGACTCCCTGTCCGAGCGCGAGGCGGGTGTCATCCGCATGCGCTTCGGCCTCGGTGACGGCCAGCCGAAGACCCTCGACCAGATCGGTGACACGTTCGGCGTGACGCGTGAGCGCATCCGTCAGATCGAGTCCAAGACGATGGCGAAGCTCCGCCACCCGTCGCGGTCGCAGTCGCTGCGCGACTACCTCGAGTAAGCCGGCATGCGCTTCTTGATCCCGATCCTGATCGGGCGGATCCTCCGTGCCCTTGCCCGTGCGAGGGGCGGCGGGTCCGCCTACCCCGGGTACATCGTCCTGAAGCTCGTGCCGGACTTCCTGCAGCACGTGACGAAGCAGTTCCCGAACGGCGTCGTCTTCGTGCTCGGCTCGAACGGCAAGTCGACGACGACGCACATGATCTCCGACATCGTCCGCGCACACGGGCTGCGGGTCTTCACGAACCCGTCCGGCGCGAACCTGCCGCAGGGCATCGCGTCGGCCCTGCTGTCCGAGGTCTCGCTGACCGGCCGGCTCAAGGCCGACATCGGCATCCTCGAGGTCGACGAGGCCTTCGCGGTCGAGCTCGCCGGCATCCTGTCGCCCTCGACGGTGACCATGCTCAACGTGCAGGTCGACCAGCTGTACCGGTTCTTCGAGACCGAGCGCGTGGCGACGATGATGCTCGACACCGCCGCGCTGTCGACGGCGAACGTCATCACGAACCACGACGACCAGTTCCTCGACGGCTACTCCGGCGCCCCCGGGCAGCGCGTCCTGCGGTTCGGTGCGAGCGACGAGGTCATCGCCGCAGCACCGAACGGTCTGCAGAACGCCGATTCGTTCGATGCCGGTGACCGTGCCCAGCACACCGCCGACGCCGAGGTCGTGGCCCACACGGGCGACGGCGCGACGATCCGTTTCGACGGCGCCGAGATCCCGGTCCGGCTGCCCGCCCGCGGCCTGCACTACGCGGTCGACGCCGCTGCGGCCACCGCGACGGCGAGTGCGGCCCTCGGTGCGCAGTTCCGTGCCGACGCCGTGACCAAGGCCTTCGGCACGATGAAGCCGGCGTACGGCCGGGGCGAGCGACTCCCCATCGCGGGTGAGTCCGCCGAGTTCACGATGTTCAAGAACGCCGCGAGCCTGCAGCTGAACCTCGACGCCCTGCCGGACCAGCCCGAGCAGGTCCTCATGGCGATCGACGAGGGCACGCCCGACATCTCCTGGATCTACGACATCGACTTCTCGAAGCTCGACCACGTGGACGTCGTCTCCGGTGACAAGGCGTGGCAGATCGCGATCGCGCTCGAGCACGCCGGTGTCCGCATCGGCCGGGTCGAGCCCGACGTCGAAGCAGCCATCAAGCACATGGAGCAGCTCGGCTCGACGACCCGCGGGACGAAGAACTTCATCGTCAACTACGAGATCATGATGATCGCCCGCAAGGCCCTGGGCCACCCGGACATGGAGAAGACCGCATGACGGCCGACCGGCTGACCATCCTGCACGTCTACCCCCGGCAGATGGGCGTCTCGGGCGACCGTGGCAATGTCGCGGCCCTGGTCCTCCGTGCGGCCGCTGCGGGCATCGAGACACAGGTCGTCGAGTACGCGCCCGGTGACGAGCTCCCGACCACGGCGGACGTCGTCGTGATCGGCAACGGACCGCTCAGCGCGATGCGGTCCCTGGGCGACGACGTCACGCGCATCGGCGGCGCGCTCCGTGCGTTCGCGACCGACGGTGTACCGGTCATCGCGGTCGGCGGTGGCTTCGACCTGGCGACGAACGAGGTCGTGCCGACCGAGGGTGCGCCGGTCGCCGGGTTCGGCGTGTTCGACGCCCGGGCCGTCCGCGGTGCCGAGCGCCGCGTGAACTACTTCGTGCTCGAGACCCGGTACCCGTTGCTCACCGGAGCACCGAAGCGTCTCGCCGGCTTCGAGGACCATGCCACCACGATCGAGCTCGCGGCCGGGGTCAGCCCGTTCGCCGACGTCGTGTCCGGTGGTGGCAACCAGGCGGGAGCCCCGGTCGAGGGTGCGATCGTCGGCACGTCGTTCGGCACGCACACGCAGGGCCCGATCCTGCCGCTCAACCCGCAGCTGACCGACGGCGTCCTCGCTGCGGCCACCGCACGGCTGGGCCGGGAGTACGCGCCGGACGCGGAGCAGACGGCGACCATCGACCACTACGCACGTGAAGCGCGTGCCACGGTCGACCGTTACGTCGACAAGGCGTTCAAGCGCATCGCCTGATGCACGAAGCAGAAGGCCGGGTCCCGAGGGGGCCCGGCCTTCTGCATGCGCACGGATGGCAACAGTTGCCAAGAGCGTCCACTCGGATTCAACATCTGAAATGTTGAAGGCCGACAAAGGAGGCTCCATGCACCACAACAAACTCGTCCTCGCCCTGGTCGGTGGACTCATCGTGACCCTGTTCACTGCCGGCACGGTCGCCCAGACGGCTCCGGCTGAGGCTGCGACGACGCGGATCAGCTCCGCGTGCAGTTCGGTCCCGACGACCACGACGGAGTTCGACGGCGTCCCGGGGACGATCTTCTACAAGCGGCTGCAGTGCATGGCCAGCAGGGCCGGGTACTCGGGTGACATCGATGGTCGTATGACTTCGCCCGCTTGGTTCTTCGTCGCGAAGCGCCTCGCGGTCGGCGGGTACTACCAGTCAGGGAACTTCTACGGAACTGAGCACCCCCTGACCATCGCAGCGCTGCAGCGGTGGGCGGCCGCCCATGACCGGTACAGCGGCCCCATCGACGGCATCTGGGGCCCGAACAGCTACCGCGGGGTGGCCTGGTCACTGAACCGCGAGTTCTGAACCGGGCTGCAGACAGACAGGAGGCGCG
>NZ_JBEHCD020000003.1:0-645596 GCF_040223925.2 Curtobacterium sp. WHRI 8282 | reverse complement strand
GCCTCCCGTCCGCCACGGGCGGTGTCCACCGCGCCGGCGTCGCGCCGGGCGCAGGTCAGTCGAAGGTGTTCGTCATCGCGTGGGCGGCGCGGTCGAGGTAGCCCCAGAGCTCGGCTTCGTCGAGGGGTGCGAGCTCGAGCGACTCGACCGCGTCGTGCATGTGGTGGAGCCAGCGTTCCCGGGCCTCGGAGGTGATCCTGAACGGGTTGTGCCGCATCCGCAGGCGGGGGTGTCCGCGCTGTTCGCTGTAGGTGCCCGGGCCGCCCCAGTACTGCTGCAGGAAGGCGGAGAGGCGCCAGATCGCACCCTCGAGGTCGTCGGCCGGGTACATCGGCCAAATGACCTCGTCCTGCTGCACGCCCTCGTAGAAGCGCCGGACGAGGCGGTCGAAGGTGGGGGCACCGCCGATCCGCTCGTACAGCGAACCCGTGGCCGAAGCGCCGTGCTCGCCGACGCGCAGGGTGATGGGCTGCGCCGGGACCCCGACGGAGCCGTTCGCGCCGGGGGAGCCGGGCATGCCGAGCGAGCCGCGCGCTCCGGGCCCGCCCGTGCCGCCGCTCGGGGGTGTGGGGACGGTCATCGGGGGTCCTTCCCGCTGTCGGGGTCGTCCGTGCGGATCGGCTGCCCGAGGATGTTGCGCTTGGTCCGCCGGGGCTTGGTGGGTGCCGGGGTCGGCTGGGTCCGGACAGTGCGCAGGCCGTTGATCGAGGTGGCGTTCTCCCAGCCCTCGGGCATGATCATCGCCATCGCGGGCAGGGTGATGCCGAGTTCGTCGACGGCGTGCTTCAGGCGGGTGCGGAGCTCCCGGCCGACGACGTCGAGCTCGGACGCGCGGGTCTTCACGACCAGGCGGAAGACCATGCCAGCATCGGTGATCGACTGCAGCCCCCAGATCTCGGGCTTCTCGACGATCCGCTGCCGCCAGCGGGACTCCTGCGACATCGTGACGGCGGCCTTGAGCAGGGCGTCCTGCACGGCGTCGATGTCGGTGTCGTAGGGCACGGTGATGTCGACGAGCACGCGCGACCAGCCCTGCGACAGGTTGCCGACGCGCAGGATCTGGCCGTTCGGCACGAACCACAGGATCCCGTTCACGTCGCGGATCTGCATGACGCGCAGCCCGACGTTCTCGACGACGCCCGTGGCCTGACCGGTGTCGACGACGTCACCGACGCCGGCCTGGTCCTCGAGGATCATGAAGACGCCGGACAGCAGGTCCTTGACGATCGACTGGGCGCCGACGGCGAGACCCGCTGCGACGAGCGATGCCCCGCCGACGATGCCGACTGCGGCGCCCTTCCACACAGCAGTGGCGATGATGACGAGTGCGATCGCGACCACGACCACGGTGGCGAGGTTCTCGAGGACGCTGCCGAGCGTCCGGGTGCGCTGGACGACCCGAGCCGTCTGCACGGGCGACGCGATGAGGGCCTGCGTGTCCGCGGCTCCCTGGCGCTTCTTGACGCCGTTCACGATCCGGTCGACGACCTGCTTGATCATCCGGCGCAGGATCAGCCGGAGGATGATCGCGGCGATGATCGTGATGACGATCGTGATCGGCGCCTGCCAGGTGTCGACGAAGTCCGTGAACGCGTTCGAGACCAGTTTGGACGTGTCTTCGGTCGTTGCAGCCAAGTTCATATCCGGTCGATGCTAAGCGGCGGGGCCTCGGCGTCCCTGGAGGAACACCAAGACCCCGCCGGATCAGCGCAGGGGTCAGGCGTCGGCGGCCTGGACCCGGAGCGCGCGCTCGGTGCCCGCGAGGCTCTCGGACACGATGCGGCGCAGCGCCGGCGTCTCCGGGTGCTCCTCGAGCCACGCGGCGGCGGCGTCACGGAGCTCGGCCGACGCGAGCGGCGCCGGGTAGAGGCCCGAGACGATGGTGTCCGCCATGTGGTAGCTGCGCTCGGCCCAGATGCGCGTGAGCACCTCGAAGTACTTCGGTACGAGGCCCTCGAGCAGCACCGGGCTGTTCACGTGCTGGAACCCGACCGTGGTCTGGCGCACGATGGCGTTCGGCAGCTCGGACGAGTCGACCAGCGACGAGAACGCCGCCAGCTTGCCCTCGGCCGTGGGGATCGTCGCCCGGGCGCGGGCCGCGGCCTGCTCGCCCGACGCGGTCTTGTCCGCGGCGAGCTCGGCGTCGATCTCGGCGTTGTCCGCAGCACCCGCGAGCACGAGGCCCTCGAGCAGCTCCCAGCGCAGGTCCGTGTCGATCTCGAGGCCCTGGAGCGTGACCGATCCGTCGCGGAGACCCTGCAGGGTCGCGACGTGCTCGGGCGTGGACGGGATCTGCGCGAAGAACTTCACGAACTGGAACTGCGCGTCCGAGCCGGCCTCGGCCGAGGACGCGAGCTGCCAGAGCGTGTCGCCGACGGTGCGGACCGTGACTTCGACCGAGCCCGGTGCCACGTAGTTGCGTGCGGTGAGCAGCAGCTGCGAGAGCGTCGTGCGGATGGTCGTCGACTCGGTCTCGGTCGCGATGTTGCCCAGCACGAGGCGGACGTAGTCGCTGGCCGGGGATTCGGCGTCGCGCGTGGCGTCCCACACGGAACCCCAGACGATCGAGCGGGCAAGCGGGTTCGCGATCGACGCGAGGTGCTCGATCGCGGTGCGCCGGGAGTGCTCGTCGAGACGGATCTTGGCGTAGGCCAGGTCGTCGTCGTTCAGCAGCACGAGGTCGCCGCGCTGGACGCCGACGAGCTCGGGCACCTCGGTGCGGGCACCGTCGACGTCGATCTCGACGCGGTGGACCCGCTCGAGCTTGCCGCCGGCGGAGGCCGTGTCGGCGCCGAACGGCGCGGACTCGTCGTTCTGGAAGGCGTACACGCCGATCGCCAGACGGTGCGGGCGCAGCGTCGGGTAGTCGGCGGGGGCTTCCTGCAGGACGGTGAACGACGTGATGACACCGGACTCGTCGGTCTCGATCTCGGGACGCAGGGTGTTGACGCCCGCGGTCTCGAGCCAGAGCTTCGACCACTCGGTCAGCTCACGGCCGCTCGTCGCCTCGAGCTCGACGAGCAGGTCGCGGAGTTCGGTGTTCGAGTGGTGGTGCTTCTTGAAGTAGGCGGAGACCCCCGCGAAGAACGCGTCGATGCCGACCCAGGCGACGAGCTGCTTGAGGACCGAGCCGCCCTTCGCGTAGGTGATGCCGTCGAAGTTGACCTGGACGTCTTCGAGGTCGTTGATCGTCGCGACGATCGGGTGCGTCGAGGGGAGCTGGTCCTGGCGGTAGGCCCAGGACTTCTCCATCGCCTGGAACGTGGTCCAGGCCTCGGTCCACTCGGTGGCCTCGGCCGTGGCGATCGTGGAGGCCCACTCGGCGAAGGACTCGTTGAGCCACAGGTCGTTCCACCACTTCATGGTGACCAGGTCGCCGAACCACATGTGGGCGAGCTCGTGCAGGATCGTGACGACCCGGCGCTCCTTGATGGCGTCGGTGACCTTCGACCGGAACACGTAGGTCTCGGTGAAGGTGACCGCGCCGGCGTTCTCCATCGCACCGGCGTTGAACTCCGGCACGAACAGCTGGTCGTACTTGTCGAAGGGGTAGGCGACGTCGAACTTCTCCTCGAAGTACGCGAAGCCCTTCTTCGTGATGTCGAACACGTACTCGGGGTCGAGGTACGAGGCGAGCGACTTGCGCGCGAACACACCGAGCGGGATCGTCCGGCCGTCGCGGCTGGTCAGCTCGTCGCGCACGACCTCGTACGGGCCGGCGACGAGCGCGGTGATGTAGCTCGAGATGCGCGCGGTGGGCGGGAAGGCCCAGGTCGCGACGTCGCCGTCAACGTGCGGCTCCGGCGTGGGGGAGTTCGAGACGACCTGCCACCGCGACGGCGCCGTCACGGTGAAGGAGAACTCGGCCTTCAGGTCGGGCTGCTCGAACACCGCGAACATGCGGCGGGAGTCGGGGACCTCGAACTGGGAGTACAGGTACACCTCGTCGTCCACCGGGTCGACGAAGCGGTGCAGGCCTTCACCGGTGTTCGTGTACAGCGCGTCGCTGACGACCACGAGCTCGTTCTGCTCCTGCAGGTCGTCGAGCCGGATGCGCACGCCGTCGTTCACCGCGGCGCCGTCGAGCGCCGTGCCGTTCAGCGTGATCGAGTGCACGGTCTTCGTGATGGCGTCGATGAAGGTCGATGCGCCGGCGGTGGCGGTGAAGCGCACCCGCGTGGTGCTGCCGAAGCTGTCGGCGCCGCGGGTCAGGTCGAGCTCGACGTCGTACGTCTGCACGGCGACGACGGCCGCGCGCTCCTGGGCTTCGATTCGGGTGAGGTTCTCTCCGGGCACGCAACGCTCCATCTTCGCTGGGGACGCGGACGATCGGTGTCCGCGTACGGGGCCCCGGACGGCGTCGTGCGCCGGCGGGACGATGGGCTCCAGCCTAGCGACGCCGCGTACGCTCGGATCGTGACCGAGACGACTGTGGACAACCCGACCGACCCCACCACCGAGCGCACCGCCGTGGAGTTCTGGTTCGACCCGAACTGCCCGTGGGCCTGGATGACGAGCCGCTGGGTGGGCGAGGTCGCCGAGCACCGAGACCTCGACGTGACCTGGAAGGTGATGAGTCTGTTCGTCCTCAACGAGGACCAGGACGTGCCGGACAGCTACAAGGAGCGCCTGCACGCCGGCCAGGTCTACCCGCGCATCGTCACGGCGGCGAAGCTCCGGCTCGGCCAGGACGTCGTGAAGCCGCTGTACGACGCCCTCGGCGAGCACATCCACCACCGCCAGGAGTCCGACCCCGAGCAGGTCGTCCCCGCCGTGCTCGCGGAGCTCGGCCTGGACGCCGACCTGCTCGAGTACGCCTGGACCGACGAGGTCGACGCCGCCGTGCGCGCCAGTCACCAGGACGGCATCGACCGTGTCGGGCAGGACGTCGGCACGCCGGTCATCGCCGTCGAGGGCACCGCCTTCTTCGGACCGGTCATCTCCCCGGCGCCCAAGGGCCAGGAGGCGCTCGACCTGTGGGACGGCGTCGTCGCCGTCGCGAAGGTCCCCGCCTTCTTCGAGCTGAAGCGGTCCCGCACCGTCGGTCCGATCTTCGACACCACGGACTGACGGACTGGAGGCGCGGCGCGGGCTGGCACCGCGCCTCCAGTCCCTGCTACGGTCGCTTCCGGCCGGTGAAGTATCAGGGGATGGGGATCCACATGGGGGAGTCGTACCGCGTCGACCGCGCGGCGTCCGCGAGGACCGTGGCGAACGTGCGCACGGCGGCATCCGGCGTGAGCCGACGTGCGGACGAGGTCACGCGAGCGCTCGACGCGCTCGCCGAAGCGGCGAGCGGATCGCCGGAGATCGCAGCGGCGCTGCGGTCGTTCGCGTCGGGGCGCACCGAGACAGCGTCGAGGATCGGCAAGCACCTCCAGGCGGTCAGCGCGGTCGGGACGATCGCGCTCGCCGCCGTCGACGAAGCGGACGGTCAGATGGCGAGCACCGCCGATCACGCGGTGCAGGGATGAGCGGTGCGGTCTCGGCGGCGTCGCTCGACGAGATACGTTTCGACATGGGTGCCGTACTGGCCGCCGCCGATGACCTCCGACATGCCTCCGGCGATGTGCGGAGCGCCGCATCGGACGGAGAGCACTCCTGGTCCACCATGCCGGCGGTGTTCGAGATGACCGGCGTCAGCGCAGCGATGCCCGCCATGACCCACCGGTCGACCGCCGTCGCGACCGAGCTCGCCGAGAGCGCCGAGCGCCTGCACGAAGTCGTCGATCGGGCGTCCTTCGACTTCGCCGAGCTCCAGATGCGACGGGCCGCACTGGTCGAGCGGATCGCGTCGTTCGCCGGCGGACTCCACGCCGCGGTCGAACGTCACGACGCCGCGTTGCCCGAGCCGCCGGACTCGAGCACGTCGTGGGACAAGATCCCCGGCCTCGCTGCCGAGGACGCGACGCTCCGGGCAGCGGTCTCGGACTGGAACGAACAGTGGCGAGACTGGCAGCGGCGACTCGCTTCGCAGATCCGGGCCATCACCGGCGGTGACTCGACCGCCGGCCTCGCCGGGGATGAGACCGACGTGCGCACCGCGAGCCTCGTGGCGCCGATGCCGCTTCCGGGCTTCCCCTCCGCACCCTTCCAGTTCCCGTGGCCCTGGCTCGGCGCTGCTGGTGGGACCGCTGCCGGTACCGGCAGCGCCGTCGGCGGACTGTCGGCGCTCGGGCTGCTGGGCATCCTGTTCGGCCTCAGCGGGGACACGAAGCAGCAGACCCCGGCCGATGCCATGCGGCAGCGTATGGCGCAGGCGGACCAGGACGCGTGGGCCTGGACGCACGATCCGCTCACGGGCAAGCCCCGCGAGGTCGCGGGTGGCGCCGGGATCATGACCGACGTGGTCGGGCCGATGACCGGCGCGGAAGCCATCAAACACGCGCGGAAGTACGGCCGGGTGCCGAAGAAGAAACCTGTAGGCGAGGTTGACACCCCGGAGGAACTCGTCGACATCTGGAGGGAGCTCACCCGTGGGGGCAGACCCATGGACGGCGGAGCTCCTGATTCGACCTCGGTTGAACTCCCTGACGGCTCTCGGGTGCAGTGGCGTCCAGACAGTCAGTCAGGCGGACCCACCATCGAGATCAACGCCGGTGGGAAGAGCAAGTACAAGATCCACCTGCCCAAGGGATCTCCACGACACGACCTACCGGAGGAACACCGTTGAACGAGCTGACATACCAACTACTCGCTGATGTGTCCGATGAGGTCGGCTCGGAACTGTACGGGTGGCACATCGGTATCGCCGAGAGGACGCACGAGGCGGAGGAGATCGTGCAGGGTCGAGTCCTCGGTTACCTCCGGGACCTGCTCCAAGCGGACTTGGTCGGCCTCGGGTCGATCGAAGCCGACGCCGCGGGCAGAGGCGTGTGGTCGAACTGGAGCGGTGACGTCGCTGAGCTCGTTGAACGGGCAGCGGCGCGATACGGGCGCTCCGACACGGTGTGGAACCTCTTGGTGACGGGAACGCCACACGGGGTGGCCATGTTCGAGGCGGAGGAAGCGCGACGAGAGGCCGCTGGGCAAGATCCTTGGGCGCATGTCGACGACCACTTCGGAGGGATCTGGGACGCGGACGGCAACGTGATCGAGGAGCACGGGGACGAGATCGTTTTCTGACACTGGCCTCGAGTACGTCCCCTTCCCTGCTGAGGAAGTCCGTGCAATGCCGCACGGCTCCATGCCCTGACCTGCCCGACGACGCGATGCCGGAAGGATGATGTTGATGAACGAGTTCACCTCCTTCTGCCTGGCGTCCGTTCAGGACGGGACCGGCGAGAACCTCTGGGCGTGGACCGGCAACATCGAGAAGCGACGCCATCGGCCTTTGAACGAGACTCGCGAGTGGCTCCTCGACGTACTCGCCCGCTTGCTCGAGCGTGATCTCGTGTGTGTCGGCGACTACCAGGAGAACGGTGGTGGGCATGCCGGCTGGGAGACGTGGACCGGGAGCGTCGAAGCCGTCGTCGACAGAGTCGCGTCGATCTACATGGTCGATCTCGCTCCTGACGAGGTGCAGTACTGGGCCTGCTACCTGATGCGGACGGACACCGGTGCGCAGCTGTACGAACGAGAGCGATCGCGGCGCGAGCTCGCGGGTGAGGACACTGTCCCGCGACTTCGTTCGGTCTGGGACGAGGACGGCAACGTGATCGAAGAACACGGCGATGAGATCGTTGTCTGACGCCGGACTTGAGTACGTTGCCCTGTTTGCTGAGGAAGTCCGTGCGCTCCCGGACGGCTCCATCGCGGCGATGCAGGAGCCACTGCCCTGCTACTGCCCGATGACGCAAAACCAGAGGGATTCGAATGAACGAACTGACCTACTACGTCCTTGCGACGACCTACAACGGAACGGGCGAGAACCTCTGGGGCTGGGCATCGACGTTCGAGATCGAACGACATCGTCCCCGCGAGGAGACGCGCGAATGGGTACTCGACAACCTTCGCCGTCTCCTCGCCGAGGGACTCGTGTCCGTCGGCACGTACGAGCCGGACGGGCCCGGACGTGCCGGCTGGGACGAGTGGCAGGGCACGCCTGACGAGATCGTCGAACGAGTAGCTGCTGTCTACACGCTCGAGCCGGGCGACGTCGAGGTCCCGTTCTGGGATTGCTACATCATGGACACGCCGAAGGGAGATGCCCTGTTCGAAGCCGAGCGTGCCCGACGGATCGCCGCCGGTCTGGACCCCTTCGCACGGGATGACGGCATCTGGGACGAGGACGGCAACGTCATCGAAGAACACGGGGACGAGATCGTTGTCTGACGCCGGCCTTGAGTACGTCCCGTTCCCTGCCGAAGAAGTCCGCGCGATGCCGGACGGCTCGATCGCCGCGATGCGGGAACCACTCCCCGGGCACGAGTCGTACATCGACGTCGTCCCGCCCGCTGATGCGGAGGACCCCCGGGTCCAGCGGCGCAGTGTCCGGCACGACGACGGCCTGACACCGAGCGCCGAGCCGGCGCCCCGGACGCCCGAGGAACAGCTGCTCCTCGAACTGACGGAGTTCAACCGGAACGGTTGTGCGACCGACCTCCGCGCGCTGCACCGCATGGTGCGGACCGATCACGAACCCGACGCCACCCGAGCCCGGGCGATGGCGCTGCGGTCCGTCGAGATCGGCCTCCGTCGGGGGCTCCTGACGAGCGGGATGTTCGTCCGTGCCGGTTCGGAGCTTGCGTTCGTCGAACCCGAGCGGAGCGCCGCTGACCGGATTGCGACCGTCCGGGAACGCTACGTCAGCGCACCCCAGGCCGGCGAGTCCGACGGTGACCTCGCGAACTCGGTCTGGCTGATGAACACGACGGACGGCGAGCGGTACGCGCGGACCCACAGCGCCGACCAGGCCAGGGATGACCGGGCGAGCGATGCTGGGCCGGCGACGACCCCGAGCGTGCCCGCGGTCGTCGTGCGGTCCTCGAGCGACGAGTGGGGCGACAAGAACCACGAGCTGCTCGCGGACAACGTCTTCGAGGAACTCCGCAACGGCTGGCTTTCGTGGGACAAGGGCATCGGCGACGATGCACTCAAGAACCTCGCGTGGGGGATCGCCGCTGAGATCGTGTACGCCTTCGACGTGAAGTGGTCGCCGGACTGGGTCGCGAAGGGCCATCCACACCGTTGGCACGACGAGGCCGGCTGGCACGCGCGGTGCAACGACTGCCTCGACGAGAGTCCGGCCGAAGCCGACGAAGCGGTCGCGTACTCCTGGTTCGCCGACCACCGTCCGATCGCGCACGGTGACACCGCGCCGCCGTTCCGACCGTCGCCACCGCCCCTGGACGTCCCGATGCCGGGCGCGGACTGACCGTTGACGGTCAGACGAGCGGCAGCCGCATCATCGTCAGGTCGAGCCAGCGGTCGAACTTGCGTCCGACCTCGGGGACGACCGCGACCGTGGTGAACCCCAGGCGTTCGTGCAGGGCGATCGACCCGGTGTTGGTGCTGCAGATCCCGGCCATCATGACGTGCCGCCCCTCGGCGGTGGCGCGCGCGACCAACTCGGCCATCAAGGTCGTCGCGATGCCCCGGCCGCGGAACGTCTCGACCACGTAGACGCTGTGCTCGACGGTCAGCCGGTACCCCTGGTGCGGCCGCCACTGGGAGTACGTGGCGTAGCCGGCGACCTGCCCGTCGACCTCGGCGACGATCACCGGGTACCCGTCCGCCTGCCGTTCGGCGAGCCAGCCGTCGAAGTACGAGCGGGGATGCGGCACCTCCTGCCAGATGGCGGTGGAGTGCAGGACGGCGTCGACGTGGAGCGCGTGGACGACGTCGAGGTCGCGCGGTTCGCAGTCCCGGACGATGACCGGGCCCGTCGCGTTCGTCGCATATGCTGTCGTCATGTCTCACATCGTAGACGACGAGCACCCCGATCCCGCAACCGGCGCCGACGACACCTCGGTCGCCGAGCAGCGGGCGCTCGGTGAACGCCTCCAGCGGCTCCGCACCGAGCGGAAGTGGAGCCTCACCGAGCTCGCCGAGGAGTCCGGCGTCTCCCGCGCGATGATCAACCGCGTCGAGCGCGGGGTCTCCAGCCCCACCGCGACGATCCTCGGTCGTCTGTCCGGTGCCTTCGGCCTGACGATCTCGCAGCTCCTCGACGATGCCCTGGAGCACGAGGTGCCCAGGGTGACGGACCCCGATGAGGCGCGCGGGGTCCAGCGCGGCGCGACCGCCGATTCCTGGACCGATCCCGACACCGGGTACCGCCGCCGTCCGGTCTCGAGCGCGACGTTCCCCGCCGACGTCACCGAGGTGCGCCTCCCGGCCGGCCGCGAGGTGGCCTACCCGGCGTCCGCCTACGCGTTCCTGCGGCACTGCATCTGGGTGGTCGACGGCGTGCTCGAGGTCGTCGTCGGCGGCGAGCCGACGCGCCTGGCGGCGGGGGACCGGATCGAGCTCGGCGACCCCGCCGACGTCGTCTACCGCAACCCGGGTGAGGACCCCACCCGGTACCTCGTCGTGGTGCTCCGCGCGCCGTAGTCCGTGGTGGTCCGGGCCCCGGAGCCGCAGGAATATGATCGGTTCCATGCGCATCCACCTCGGAACGGACCACGCCGGCCTCGAGTTCAACAAGACCCTCGCAACCCACCTGACCGAAGCCGGGCACGAGGTGGTGGACCACGGTCCGACCGAGTACGACGCGCTCGACGACTACCCCTCGTTCTGCATCAACGCCGCGCACGCCGTGGTGCAGGACCAGCGCGCCGGTGTCCAGGCGCTCGGTGTCGTCTTCGGCGGTTCCGGCAACGGTGAGCAGATCGCTGCCAACAAGGTCGAGGGCATCCGTGCCGCGCTCGTGTGGAACGAGTCGACCGCGCTGCTCGCCCGTCAGCACAACGACGCCAACGTCATCTCCATCGGCGCACGCCAGCACACCGAGGACGAGGCGATCCGGTTCGTCGACCTGTTCATCGCCGAGCCGTTCTCCGGCGAGGAGCGCCACGCCCGCCGCATCGCCCAGCTCGCCGAGTACGAGACCACCGGGCTGATCGCCGGCCGCCAGATCGACGCGTAGTCCGGCCCGTCAGGGGTACCGGGTAGAACGGTAGTCATGCCCGAGGGTCACTCCGTCCACCGCATCGCCAACCAGTTCACCCGGCACTTCGTCGGCAAGCGCTGCGAGGTGTCGAGCCCCCAGGGTCGCTTCGCCGCCGGGGCCGCGCAGCTCGACGGCAAGCGCATGATCGCCGCGCGTGCGGTGGCGAAGCAGATGTTCCTGGAGTTCGAGGGCGACCTGTTCCTCCGCGTCCACCTCGGGCTGTACGGGGCGTGGGACTTCGCGGGCGTGATCTCCACGGCCGAGGCGCTGTCCGACGACGACGACCGCGAAGAGTCGCTCAGCTCGATCGGCGCACCGCGGCTCGCCCGCTACCGGATGGCCGAGCAGGAGAAGGCGGAGGACCCGATCGAGTCCTTCCCGCCGGACCCGGTGGGCCAGGTCCGGGTGCGGATCCTCACCGAGGACACCGTCGCCGACCTGCGCGGCCCGACCGCGTGCGTCGTGGAGACCCCGGCCGAGGTGCAGCGCGCGCTCGACAAGCTCGGCCCCGACCCGATGAACGACGACGGGCCCGAGGCGGAGAAGACCTTCGTCGACAACGTCCGCCGTCGGAACGTCGCGATCGGGCAGCTGCTCATGGACCAGTCCGTCGTGGCCGGCATCGGCAACATCTACCGCGCCGAGCTGCTGTTCCGGCAGCGCATCGACCCGTACAAGCCCGGCAAGAAGATCACCGTCAAGCAGGCCAAGGCGCTCTGGGCCGACTGGTCGAAGCTGCTCCACGACGGCGTCCGCGACGGCCTGATGATGACGATGGACGACCTGTCCGAGGCCGACCACAAGAAGGCCCTGCGCTCCCGCAAGGACCGGCACTGGGTCTACCACCGGCAGGGCGAGCCGTGCCGGGTGTGCGGCACCGAGATCCGGATGGCCGACATGGCCGGCCGGAAGCTCTACTGGTGCCCGAAGGACCAGAAGTAGCCCACGGGGCACAGACGCAGCCGCCCGCCCTCCTGGTCACAGCTCCCGGTACGTGAACCGCCCGGCCACGGCCGTCCCGAGCACCCGCATGCCGCGCAGTGCGGCGGACGGCGCCGCCAGCGGATCGGACTCGACGAGCACCAGGTCCGCCACGTCGCCGACGGACACCCCGACCCGCCCGTCGGTCGACCCCTGCCAGGCGACGAGCGCCGAGAGCCGTTCGGCCGGGTGCCACGGGTCCCGCCCGTCGCGGTCCCGTCCGACGGCCGCCGCCATCGACACCCACGGGTCGAGCGGCGCCACCGGAGCGTCGGACCCGAGCAGCAGGCGCGCTCCGGCCCGGGCGAGCGAGGCGAAGGCGAAGGCCCGGTCGGTGTGCCCGGCCCAGTGCCGGTCGGCGATGTCCCGGTCGTCCATGGCGTGTTCGGGCTGCACGGACGCGGCGACCCCGAGCCGGGCGAACCGGTCGACGTCGGTGTCGACGAGCAACTGCGCGTGCTCGATCGTGCCGCGGGCCCCGACGGTCTCGAAGACGTCGAGCGCCAGGGTGTTCGCACGGTCGCCGATCGCGTGGATCGCGGGGACGAGTCCGGCGTCGACGGCACGGCGGGTGATCGCGACGAGCTCCTCGAACGGCCAGGCGAGCACACCGGAGCCGTCGGTCATGGCGGCGGTCCGGGTGCCGAGCGACCCGTCGGTGACCACCTTGAACGGCCCCATCGTGAGCAGGCCCCGCGTGCCGTCGACCACGTCGCCGGTGCGCAGACCCCGGGCGATGGCCTCGTCGAGCTCGGCCGGGTACACCCCGGACGCGACCCGGATCGCGTCGGTGCCTGCGTGGATCCGGCGGCGCCAGCGGTCGAGCCCGAAGCGCATCTCGAGGTCGACCACGCCCGTCACCCCGCGGGCCGCCGCGGCCTCGGCAGCGTCCGCCACGTAGGCGTCGAGCAGGTCGTCCGGCACCTGCGACAGCGCACCGGTCACGTCGAACGCGTCCTGCTCGCGCAGGACCCCGTCCTCGCCCGCCTCGAGCGGGCGGCCGACAGCAGCTGAGAAGTGCGCCAGCGCGAGCGCGTTGCACCACACCGCGTGCAGGTCCGCGCTGATCACGACGACCGGGAGGCCCGGTGCGGCACGGTCGAGCAGCTCGCGTCGTGCCGGGCGCGGCCACATCCCGTCGCGGTAGCCGTGTCCGACCAGGACGCGGTCCGCCACGCCCGCCCGCGCGACGGCGGCGAGCAGGTCGGCGGTCGCCTCGGCGGAGTCGCAGCCGGTGACGTCGACACGGCGGCGGACGAGCGCCCACTGGTCGAAGTGCGTGTGGTGGTCGCGGAGCCCCGGGCCGAGCCAGGCGCCGGCGGCCTCGACCACGTCGGTGTCGACGCTCGTGGGGTCGAGCGTGCCGGTCGGTGCGATCTCGGTGACGCGACCGTCGACGATGCGGACGTCGGCAGGGGCCCCGGAGGTGCCCACACGCCGGACGGTGCGCAGCAGGATGTCCGTCACCGTGCCTCCAGGCCGTTCATCGGGGACGGGACCGGCCGGACCCGCTCGACCTCATCGGCGAGCGCCGGCGACGCGTAGGGGCCGTCGCCCCGCAGCCCGGCGACGATGCGGTCGATCACCTCGGGGGCCTTGTTCTGCGACAGCTTGGCGCGGGCGTCGAACCGGGTGACGCGGATCCGGATGCCGACGGTGCCCTTCGCGATCCGGCGGGCGGTCTCCTCGTCGATCTGCAACGACACCGGCGACGGCATGACGTGCTCGAAGTGGTCGACGAGTTCGCCGAGCACCCGGAAGTTCTCGTCGTCGGACAGGATCTCGGGGGTGCCCCAGACGTGGGCGGTGACGTGGTTCCAGGTGGGCACGAACTGCTCCGGTGGGTACCAGGCGGGGGAGACGTAGCCGTGCGGGCCCTGGAACACGACGAGGACCTCGTGCTGTCCGAGTTCGTGCGCGACCTCGTCGGGACGGCCGACGTGGGACACCAGGACGAGGGCGTCCGGGTCGTCGTCGGGGCCGGGGGTCTCGAGCAGCACCGGGTAGTGCGAGGCGACCAATCCGGCCTCGGTGTGGGACACGATCGTCGCCCACGGGTTCCCGGTGATGAGGCGTCGGACCTCGTCGACGTCGGTCATCAGGAAGTGCGGTGTGTGGCGCATGTTCCGAGCGTGGCACAACGGGCCCGGTCGCGCGACGGGTGTCGTTTCGTCAGTGTTTCTGCGCGGTAAAACTCTCAGAGCGCATTGAAAGAAGTCTTGTGGTCGGGATTCGAACCGTCCTAGCTTTCCCACCACGACGACCGGGCAGGGATCCGGCCGCACCCGATCGAGGAGAGATCATGCGACGCAGGACGATCGCCGCGCTGGCCGCGGCGGCAACCTTGGCACTGGTGGCGACCGGCTGTTCGGCGGGCGGCGCGGCCGACGATGACGCTCCCTCGAGCCTGGTCTACGCGACCGGCGAGCCCGACCACCTGACCCCGGGCCGACAGACCGTGGCCTTCGACCAGGTGATGAGCGTCTTCGCGCCGCTGACCCAGACCGACGCCGACGGTGACCTGCACGACGTCGCGGCGAAGAGCGTCGAGAGCGACGACGCCACCACCTGGACGATCACGCTGCGGGACGGCTGGACGTTCCAGAACGGCGAGGCCGTCACGCCGGAGAGCTACGTGAAGGCGTGGAACCACGTCGCATACGGCCCGAACGCGTGGGAGAACAGCGGTCAGCTCGCCGGGATCGTCGGGTACACCGACCTCAACCCGGCGAAGGGCACCCCGAAGACCAAGGAGATGTCGGGGCTCAAGGTCACCGGCAAGGACACCTTCACGGTCACGCTGACCCACGCGGACAGCCAGTTCCCCCTGCAGCTCAGCCAGGCCCAGACGGCGTTCTACCCGATGCCCGAGGCCGCGTACGACGACCTGAAGGCGTACGACAAGAAGCCGATCGGCAACGGCCCGTACGAGATGACGAAGGCGTGGAAGGCGGACCAGGAGTTCACCGTCACGGCCTGGAAGGACTACGAGGGCACGAAGCCCGCCACCGACGAGGTGACCTTCCGCAGCTACTCCGACATGAACACCGCGTACACCGACGTCCTGGCCGGCAACGCCGACGTGCTGTTCCTGCCGACCGACAAGATGACGAGCGCGAAGGCCGACTTCGGCGACCGCCTGCACTCCTTCGACGCCCCCGGCATCGACTACCTCGGGTTCCCGCTGTGGGACGACCGGTACTCCGACCCCGACGTGCGCCGCGCGATCTCGATGTCGATCGACCGTGACGAGGTCAACGACGCGATCTACGGCGGCCTGTACGACCCGGCCACCGCGCTGACCCCACCGTCGATGTCCGGCACCGAGGAGGGCATCTGCGGCGACGCCTGCGAGTTCGACCCGGCAGCGGCGAAGAAGCTCCTCGCCAGCGCCGGCGGGTTCGACGGCACCATGACGCTCGTCTACCCGGGCGGCACCGGCCTCGACTCCCTGTACGAGGCGTACGCCAACCAGATCCGGCAGAACCTGGGCGTCGACGCCGAGGCGAAGGCCACCACCGACTGGGCGTCCTACTACTCGGAGCTCACCGACAAGACCGTCGCCGGCCCGCACTTCGGCCACTGGGGCGCGCTGTACATCAGCCAGCAGAACACGCTCCGCGCGCTGTTCACCACGGCCGGCGGCTGCTCCCCGTGCACCGGCTACTACCAGTCCGACGACGTCGACTCGCTGCTCGCGAAGGCCGACTCCGCGGGGTCGCAGGACGAGGCGAACGGGTACTACACGAAGACGCAGGAGGCGGTCCTGCAGGACTTCCCGATCGTCCCGACCTTCTTCGACAAGTACTCGTACGTCACGAGTGACAAGATCGCGAAGCTGCCGGCGGTGGCGGGCAGCCCCGTGATCGCGCAGATCGCCGTGAAGTAGGGCGGGCATGGAGCAGCACACCGTCCTCGACCTGGTCCGCGACGTCCCCGACCGCGACGGCTTCCCGCTCGTCGACGACCTGCACGCCCGGTTCGCCGCGCTCGCCGCGGCGCACCCCGACCGGGTCACGGTCACCCGGATCGGCACGAGCCGCCTCGGCGAACCCCTGCACAGCTACCGCATCGGCACCGGGTCACACGCGGCCGTCGTGGTCGGCGGGGTGCACCCGAACGAGCCGATCGGTTCGTGGACGGCGCTGCACCTCGCCGAGACGGCCCTCGGCGACGAGCGGGTGGCCGGGCTCGACGTCACCTGGCACATCGTCCCGACGATCGATCCGGACGGCATGCGGCTCAACGAGGCGTGGTTCCACGACCCGCACGACCGGGTCTTCTACTCGCGGCACTTCTACCGGCCCGCGCCGGACAGCCAGGTCGAGTGGACGTTCCCGAACAGCTACAAGTCGGTGTACTTCGACCAGGTGCTGCCCGAGACGCTCGCGTTCATGCGGCTCATCGACGACACCGAGCCGGACCTGCTCGTGAGCCTGCACAACGGCGAGATGGGCGGCGTCTACTACTACCTGTCCGAGGACCTGCCCGACGTCGTCGACACCCTGCACGCGGTGCCGGCCGCACTCGGGCTGCCGCTCGACACCGGGGAGCCGGAGTCCCCGTACCTGCGGGAGCTCGCCCCTGCGGTGTTCGCGATGGACGGCATCGAGACGGCGTACGCCTACCTCGAGGAGCTCGGCGTCGACCCCGGCGAGCACATCCACGGCGGGTCGAGCGCGGCGTGGGCGATGCGCCACGGCGCCCTCTGCATGGTGGCCGAGCTGCCGTACTGGAGCCACCCCGACGCCGACGACCCGACCCTGACCGACGAGTCGTACGCCGACCTGCTGCGTCGGTGCGCGGACGAGCTCGGTGCCTCGGGTGCGGAACTGCAGGCGTTCCTCGACGAGGCGTCGCCGATGCTCTCGATCCCGTCCCCGTTCGTCGAGGCCTCCCGGGCGTTCGTGCCGATGCTCGCCGGGATCTCGGACACCGACCGCCGCCGGGCCGAGCGGGAACCGGCCGACCGCACGGCCACCGTCGCGGAGCGCTTCGGCTGCGAGGACCTCGTCCGCTGCTTCCGCCTGCGCTACGGCGGCATGCTCCTGCGCGCCGTCGAGGCGGAGACGGCCGCCGGCACGGCGTCCGCGCCGCTCCGGCGGCTCCGCGACCGCCTGGCCGAGCGGTACGCGCACTGGCAGGCGGACGCGTCGACGGGTGCGCAGCCGATCCCGGTGGGGAAGCTCGTGGGCGTGCAGTACGGGGCGATCCTCGCCTGCGCGGCGCACGTGGCGGACCCGACCCGCGCCTCCCGTCCGGTGTCGGCGGCCGTGTCGGGAGGCGCGTGATGCGTCCGACGCTCGCCGTCGGTCGCCGACTCGGCGGCCTGGTCATCGTGTTCCTCGGGGTGACCTTCCTGATCTACGCGATGACGTTCGCGCTGCCCGGCGACCCGATCAAGGCGCTCGGCGGCGAGCGCCCCCTCACCGACTCGGTCGTGCGGGCGCTGCGGGCGGAGTACCACCTGGACCAGCCACTGTGGCTGCAGTACGTGCAGTACCTGGGCGGCCTGTTCCGGGGTGACTTCGGCACCGACTTCAACGGGCAGCCCGTGGGCGAGCAGATGGCCTCGCGGTGGCCCGTGACGATCACGCTGGCGCTGAGCGCCTGGGCGCTCGAGATCGTCCTCGGCATCGGGCTCGGCGTGGTCTCGGCACTCAGGCGCGGCACCGTGCTGGACAAGACGGTGCTCGTCGGCACCATCGTCGTCGGCGCGGTCCCCGTGTTCGTGCTCGGTGTGGCCCTGCAGCTGGTGTTCTCGGTGCGGCTGCACTGGTTCCCGGTCGCGGGCGTCACCGCCGGGTGGCCGACCGCGTACGTCCTGCCGGCGTTCGTGATCGCCCTGTTCGGCCTGGCCGCAGTGTCCCGGCTCACCCGGACGTCGATGATCGAGACACTCGACGCCGACTACGTGCGGACAGCCCGCGCCAAGGGGCTCGCGCCGGGCCGGATCGTGGGTGTGCACGTGCTGCGGAACTCGCTCATCCCCACCGCGACCTACCTGGCGACCGACCTCGGGTACCTGATGGGCGGCACCGTCATCATCGAGGGCATCTTCAACCTGCCGGGCGTCGGGAACCTGCTGTTCCAGGGCATCCGCTCGCACGAGGGCGCCGTCGTCGTCGGCATCTCGACCGCCCTCATCCTGGTGTTCCTCGTCACGAGCGTGCTCGTCGACCTGCTGCACGCCGCCCTCGACCCGCGCGTCCGGACAGGAGCCTCCCGATGACCACCGAAGCCCTCGGCACCACCGTCGAACCCGTCGTCGGGGTCCGGCACCGGCCACTGCTCACCGCCGCACGGACTCCGGGGTTCTGGGTGCCCGCGTCGGTGCTCGTGGTGGTCCTGCTCATCGCGGCGTTCCCGCAGCTGTTCGCCGGCCTGTTCGGCCACGGCGACCCCCGGGTGTGCGACCTCGGCCGGAGCGGGGCGTCACCGACCGCCGGGCACCCGTTCGGCTTCGACCTGCAGGGCTGCGACGTGTACGCGAACGTCGTCTGGGGCACCCGGTCGTCGATCGCCGTCGCGGTGCTCACGACCCTGCTCGCCGGCATGGTCGCGGTCGTCGTCGGGACCGTCGCGGGCATGGTCGGCGGGTGGGTGGACGCCGTCCTCGCCCGGCTCACCGACGTGTTCCTCGGGTTCCCGTTCCTGCTCGGCGCCGTCGTCGTGCTGAACAGCGTGGGGGAGCGGTCGGTGCTCACCGTGTCGCTCGTGCTCGCCCTGTTCGGGTGGCCGACGATGGCCCGGCTCGTGCGGTCGAGCGTCCGCAGCGTCCGGGGCGCCGAGTTCGTGCTCGCCGCCCGGACGATGGGGTTGTCGACGTGGCGGATCACCACCCGGTACGTGCTGCCGTCGTCGATCTCGCCGCTGCTCGTGCTCGCCACCATCACCGTCGGCGGGGTCATCGTGTCCGAGTCGTCGCTGACCTACCTCGGCATCGGGCTGGAGCGTCCGGCGATCTCGTGGGGGCTGCAGCTGTCCGCGGCGACGTCGCAGTTCCTCCGGGCCCCGCACATGCTCATCGCCCCGGCGGCGTTCCTCGCCGTGACCGTGCTCGCCGTCATCGCGCTCGGCGACACGCTGCGCGCCGCGCTCGACCCACGTCGGCGCTGACCGGCACGGCACACGCCGCGTCGCGGCGGGCACCGTCGCGACCGACGCGCCAGACTCGAACCACCGCCCTTCGAAAGGACCATCGTGACCGACACCCTCTCCGCGTACCGGAAGACCCTGCCCTACATCCGTGAGTGGGTGTCGTACAAGGTGTGGCAGCTGCGGGTGCCCGGCGTGCAGGTCGCCGTCGGGTACGGCGGCGAGGTCCTGTTCGACGAGGCCTGGGGCTACGCCGACGTCGAGGCCGGGCGCCGCCTGACCACCACCGACCTCTTCCGCATCGCCTCGCACTCGAAGACCTTCACCGCGACGGCCCTGCTGCAGCTCGCCGAGCGCGGGTCGCTCCGGCTCGACGACACCGTCGGCACGTACGTCCCGGCACTGGTCGACGGCGGCTCCCCGCTCGCCGACGCCACCCTGCGCGAGCTCATGGAGATGGGTGCCGGTGTCATCCGCGACGGGCACGACGGCGACTACTGGTCCCTGCTCCGCCCGTTCCCCGACGAGCAGGAGCTCCTGGCGCTCGTGCTCGACCGGGGCCAGAAGGTACCGACCGGCTCGTCGTTCAACTACTCGAACCTCGGCTACTCCCTGCTCGGCCTGGTCATCGCCGCGGTGTCCGGGCAGTCGTACAACGACTTCGTGCGGGAGTCGATCACCGGACCCCTGGGCTTGCGGAACACCGGCCCCGACTGGGACCCCGCACGCGCCGACGACTTCGTGGTCGGGTACACCGGCTTCCACACCGCCCGGCACCGGCAGCGCATCGACCACGTCGACACCCGCGCGATGGCCGCCGCCACCGGGTTCCACGGCACCGCGTCCGACCTGGTCCGCTACTTCTCGCAGCACGTGATCGGGCAGGGCACCCTGCTCGACGACCACTCCAAGCGCCTCGCGCAGCGGAAGGCCTGGAGCGCCACCGACGACCCCGCCGCCCGCGGCTACGGCGCCGGGTTCATCGTCGACCGGATCGGCGGACGGGAGATCCGCGGCCACTCGGGCGGGTTCCCCGGCCACATCACCCAGTCGATGTTCGACCCGGCGTCCGGGCTCGTCGTGTCCGTGCTCACGAGTGCCGCCGCCGGACCCGCCACGCTCATCGCCACGGCGGTCATCGCCGTGCTCGACGCAGCGGCCGACGCCGACGCCCCGGGGACCCCGGTGCCCGACGACGTCGACACCGCCACGTTCACCGGACGCTTCGCCAATCCGTGGGGCGTCACCGACGTCGCCCGGATCGGTGACCGACTCGTCGAGGTCGACCCATCCGGCCCCGAACCGATGGACACCCCCACGCGGCTCGAGGTCGTCGACGCCGACACCCTGCGGATGACCCACGGCAACCGCTTCGGCTCGGTCGACGAGGACCTCACCTACACGCGCGACGAGGACGGCGCCGTGCGGGCGATCCGCGGCGGTGGCGGCATGTCGCAGGAGCCGTGGTCGATCCCGGACGAGCGACCCGAGGTGGCCGCCGGGCTGGCCTCGTGACCGACGACAGAGGCACCGCCGAAGGGGCCCCCGACGACGACCGGCTGCTCGGACCGGAGCGCCAGGCGTTCGTCGAGGAGTTCGCCCTGATGCTCAACGACGGCGCGGGCATGCCCCTCACCGACGCCCGGGTGCTCGGCTACCTGATGATGACCCGCGCACCGCACTCGTCGTCGTCCGACCTGCAGGCAGCGCTCGGCGCCAGCTCGGGGTCGGTGTCGATGGCCACCCGGCGGCTCGTCGACTCCGGGTTCGTGAAGCGCCACATCGTCCCCGGCGAGCGCAGTCACTACTTCCGCGCCGAGGCCGACGTCTGGGGCTCCTGGCTCGCCAGCGAACGGAAGTACCTCGACCGGCAGCGCGACATCATCGGCCGCGGGCTCGCCGTCGTCGAGGGTGCGGGCCGCACCGGCACGGGCGACGTGGACGCCGAGGTCCGCGAGCGTCTGCTCAACGGCCGCGACTACATGCAGTGGCTGCAGGGCTACCACCGCAAGATGCTCGAGGAGTGGGAGGCCTTCAAGGCCGCCCGCGACGACACCGACCCTCCGGAGACCCCATGAGCGGCACCACCGACGTCCTGACCGTCGAGCACCTCACCGTCACCTTCGACGTCGACGGCGAGGTGGTCCGCGCCGTCGACGACGCCTCGTTCACCGTCGCCCGGGGCGAGGTCGTCGCGGTCGTGGGGGAGTCCGGCTCCGGCAAGAGCATGACCGCGATGACCGCGATGGGCATCGCCCCCGACGGTGCGCACACCTCGGGGAGCATCCGGCTCGGCGACCTCGAGGTCATCGGCACCGACGAGCGCACCCTCCGGACGGCCCGGGGCCGCAGCGTGTCGATGATCTTCCAGGACCCGTCCGCGGCGCTGAACCCGGTGTTCACCATCGGGTTCCAGCTCGCCGAGGCCGTCCGACGCACCGACGGCACGCACGACCGCGCCGCCGTCCGGGAGCGCTCGCTCGAGCTGCTCCGCGCCGTGGAGGTCCCCGAACCCGAACGCCGCCTGGGCCAGTACCCGCACGAACTCTCCGGCGGGCAGGCCCAGCGCGTGATGATCGCGATGGCGCTCGCCGCCGACCCGGACCTGCTCATCGCGGACGAGCCGACGACCGCCCTCGACGTCACGGTGCAGGCCGAGGTGCTGGACGTCCTCCGCGCGCTGCGCGAGCGCACCGGCACCGCGATCCTGCTCATCACCCACGACATGGGTGTCGTCGCGGACCTCGCCGACCGCGTGGTCGTGATGCGCCGCGGACGCGTCGTCGAGACCGGCACCGCAGCGGCGGTCTTCGCCGCACCGTCCGCCGACTACACGCGGGAACTCCTCGCTGCGGTCCCGCGGATGGGCACCGGGTCCGGCCAGGAGGCCCGGCTCGGCTCCGCCACGGAGCCCCCGGCCGTCGTGCTGGACGTCCGGCACCTCGTGGTCGAGTACGGCGGCGCCCTGCGCGGGCGCTTCCGTGCCGTCGACGACGTGTCGTTCACCGTCGGCCGTGGCGAGATCGTCGGCCTGGTGGGGGAGTCCGGCAGCGGCAAGACCACCATCGGCCGGGCCGCGGTCGGCCTCGCGCCGATCACCTCGGGCTCGGTGGTCGTCGACGGCACCGACGTCGCCGGCGCACGACGAGCCGCCCGCCGGCAGATGCGCCAGCACGTCGGCGTGGTGTTCCAGAACCCGCTCCGGTCGCTCAACCCCCGGTACACGGTCGGGCAGACCGTCGCCGAGCCGCTCCGCCAGATCCTCCGGCTGCCGGCGGTGCAGGTCGAGGAGCGGGTCGAGCGGCTCCTCGCCGACGTCGGTCTCGACGGCGGCTACGCCGAGCGCTACCCGCACGAACTCTCCGGTGGCCAACGGCAACGCGTCGCGATCGCCCGCGCGGTGGCCCTCGACCCCGCGCTCCTGATCGCCGACGAGCCGACGAGTGCGCTCGACGTGTCGGTGCAGGCCCGCGTGCTCGACGTGTTCCGCGAGCTGCAGGAGCGCCTCGGGTTCGCGTGCCTGTTCGTCACGCACGACCTCGCCGTGGTCGACACCCTGTGCGACCGGGTCGTCGTGCTGCACGGCGGCCGGGTCGCCGAACACGGGACGCGCGACGCCATCTTGCGCTCGCCCCAGGACCCGTACACACGACGACTCATCCAGGCCGCCCCGGTGCCGGACCCCGGGGAGCAGGCACGCCGACGCTCCGAGCGACTGGCGGCCCGCGCAGGCTGAGGCGGGCGGGAGTCCGGGTCAGCGCACCTCGGCCGAGGCCCACAGCACGCCGACACCGCGGCCGACCGGGCGCAGCAGCGGCACCGCGACGAGCGTCGCCGCGGCCAGGTAGGCGACGGTCTGCAGCAGCCCCGGGACCGCGATGGCCACGCCGAGCGACTCCTGCGGGAGCGCCGTGAGGAGAACGGTCTCCGACAGCAGCGCGGTGACGAACCACGCCGCGGCCGCCACCGTGACGATCCAGCCGAAGGCCCGCTGCACTCCCGGCTCACTCCGGACGGTGACGACACCGAAGGCCACGAGCGCCGCCTGTGCGACGACGAGGAACACGTCGATCAACAGTCCGGGAACCAGCGACACGAGCGCGAACGCGAGCACGGACACCGCGAACGTGAGCGCCCGGCGGTCCCGAGCGCGCACCGCGGCGACGAGCACGACGACTGCGGCGATGCCGGCGACGACCGTGGCGCCGAGGAGCAACCCGCGGGGCAGGTCCCAGGGCGCCAACCAGACCGTCCCGACCAGTCCGGCCGCTCCGAACACCAGCGCCGCCACGACCGCGGCCGCCGACACCACCCGTACCCCCGTGCTGCTCTGCATGCCCGCACCCTATGCCCCGGGACCCCGCCAGCGGAACACGCTCCCCGCCGTTCGGTGCCCCGACGACACGCCCGTCCGGCCCCGGGTGCTCGTCCAGACGACGCGGTCGACTTGACTGTCGTTCGAACACACGTTCGAATACAGTCGTGGGACGGCGTCGCGAGAACCGGTGGCAGCCCCCGGAACACCCGGAGGTCGAGCGTCCGCGCGCGTACTCCCTGTCCGAGGACGCCCGCGGCGGCGACGTCTGCCACGCCGTCACCCCGAAGCCGGTCTGGGCGTGGATCCAGTTCCCGACCTTCCACGTCCGGGTGAAGGCCTTCGCGAAGAGCTGGACCCGCGATGCCGTGCTGGTGGAGTGGGCGCAGTTCGGGCAGCAGGCCGAGGCGTGGGTGTGGCGCTCCGCGGTGAAGCACCGCACGCTCCGTGCCGACCGGGACAGCGCGAACCGGAGTCCGCAGAACGCACTGCGTTGACTTCCGCCCGCACCCCGAGGATGGTTTAGCGAACACGGGGTCAGCAAGTAACTCACTGATCGAGGCATTCGGTCCGGACCCCTGTCCCAGAAGGAGGCACCATGAAGAACGCAGCGGTGCCGTCCTGGGTCGCCCACGTGCTCACCCCGCCCGAGGTCATCAGCGCCTACGTCGAGCGTCGGATCAACGATCCAGCCCTGCTGTCGGGCGAGCAGTCGGAACCCACGTACGCAGACTTCCTGCGCGACGAGTAGACGGTCTTCTCCGGAGGCCCGGATCACGCACCGCTCCCGGCGGACGTGATCCGGGCCTCCTCTTCGTTCACCCCACCGGTCCGCCGCGTCGGCGACGCGCCGACAGCGTCACGCCGACGCTCGCCGCGGTGACGCACGCCAGGGCGACCGTCTCGAGCACCGACAGCCCCTCGGCCAGCACCACCAGGCCGGCCAGGGCAGCGATCGCCGGGCCGAGGCTCTGCAGCACGCCGAACACCCGCGTCGGCATCCGGCGGAGCGCGAGCATCTCGAGCGCGTACGGCAGCACGCTGGACAGCACGGCGACGGCACCGAAGACGATCAGGAGCGTCGGTTCGCGCAGGACGCCGTCGACCGCGGACCGGAGCCCGAACGGCAACGACACGAGCATCGCGACCATCATCGACACGACGAGCCCGTCGACACCGGGGATCGCGGCGCCGACGTGCCGGTTCATCACGATGTAGCCCGCCCAGCACCCGGCGGCCAGGACCGCCCAGACGACACCGCCCACCTCGGTCACCGCGGTCGGGCCGACGCCGAGCAGCACGACCCCGGCGAGCGCCAGCACGGCCCACAGTGCGTCGCGCCAGCGCCGGGTGTGCACGAGCGACAGGGCGAGCGGCCCGAGGAACTCGATCGTCACGGCGACCCCGATCGGGATGCTCGCGAACGACAGGTAGATGAAGACGTTCATGCCGCCGAGCGCCAGGCCGAGCCCGACCGCACCGAGCCACTGCGCCCGCGTCCAGTGCCGGACGCGGGGACGGATCACCAGGGCGAGCACGACGGCGCCGATGACGAGCCGCAGCGTGGCGGCCCCGACCGCGCCGACGTCGTCGAAGTGGGTCTTCGCGATCGCGGCGCCGAGCTGGACGGACACCATCGCGGTGAGGGCCAGCAGGGGCGCAGGCACCCGGTTCATCCTCGGGCTCGGCTCATCCGAGGTAGGCGAGGACGGCGAGGACGCGGCGGTGGTCCTCTCCGGTGTCCTCGAGTGCGAGCTTGCCGAAGATGCTCGACACGTGCTTCTCGACGGCACCGGTGCCGATCACCAGGGCGCGGGCGATCGCGGCGTTCGTGCGGCCCTCGGCCATCAGCCCGAGCACGTCACGCTCGCGCGGGGTCAGGGCTGCGAGCGGGTCGCGGCGGCGGCTCATCAGCTGCGTGACGACCTCGGGGTCGAGCACGGTGCCCCCGGCGGCGATGCGGCGGACGGCGTCGTCGATCTCCTCGAGCCGGGTGACGCGGTCCTTGAGCAGGTAGCCGATGCCGGTCGCGCCGGCGGCGAGGACGTCCTCGGCGTAGGTGGCCTCGACGTACTGGGAGAGCAGGAGCACGCCCGTCCGTGGGGCGATCCGGCGGGTCTCGACGGCGGCGCGGACGCCCTCGTCGGTGAAGGTCGGCGGCATCCGCACGTCCATCACCACGACGTCGGGTGCGCCCTCGGGCAGGGTTGCCAGGAAGGCCCGGGCGTCGGAGTACTGCCCGATGACGTCGATGCCGGCCTCGTCGAGCACGCGGGCCAGGCCCTCGCGCAGCAGGACGGCGTCGTCGACGACGACGGCCCGGATGCGTGCTGCATCCGGGCCGTCTGTCATGCCGACCAGCCTAGTGGGAGCGCGGACGCTCCCGTGGGGTCACGACCGCTGGTTCGCCGCCGTCGGGACGCCGTTCAGGGCACCGAGGGGGATCCGGGCGGTGGCCTCGGTCGGGCCGCCCTCGGGGCTCGAGACGACCAGGTCGCCGTCGAGGGCCCGCATGCGGCCGATCAAGCCCTCGATCCCGTGGCCCTGCTGCGGTCGGGCACCACCCCGGCCGTCGTCGGTGACGCTGACGGTCAGGTACCAGAGGCCCGAGGCGTCGACGACCAGGCCGAGGTACACCCCGGCGGTGGTGGCGCCGGCGTGCTTCATGGTGTTCGTCAGGAGCTCGCTCACCGTGAAGTACACGTTGCGCTGGATCTCCGTGGCGAGCTCCAGGCCCTCGGGCAGCCGGACGTCCAGGCCCACCGGGATCGGGGTGCGGGCGACCAGTGCCTCGAGCGCCGCGACGAGTCCGCGGTCGAGCAAGATCGGCGGAGCGAAGCCGCGTGACAGTGCGCGCAGTTCGTCGAGGGCGTCCTGGGCGTGCTCGGATGCCTCACCGATGAGCTGCTTGGCCTTCTCGGGGTCCTTCTCGAAGGCGCGCTCGGCGGCGGACAGGTCCATGCGGAGTCGCACCAGCCGCTGTTGCGGGCCGTCGTGCAGGTCGCGCTCGATCTGGCGGAGTGCCTGCCCCTCGGCGGTGACGGCACCGGCGCGGGAGGCCTGCAGACCTGCGACCCGCTGCTCGAGTTGCTCGGCCCGGAAGCCGCCCAGCAGGCCGAAGTCGACCCAGTAGTGCGCCAGGACGGACCCGCGGGCCCAGAGCGGGAAGAGCACGACCGAGGCGGCCATCGACAGCAACCCGGCGACACCGATGCCGACCACCACGCCGTAGTCCCAGCTCGGGTACGACAACCCACCCACACCGCCGAACGCCCAGGCACCCGCCACGACGACCGGCCAGGTGAACCCGAGGATCAGCAGTGCGCCGGCCCCGACGGTCACGACCGCGACGAGCGGGTACACGACCGCGGCGTGCAGCAGGTAGAGCCAGTAGTGCGGGTTGGCGACGGCCGACCCCGTGCGGGTCCACCAGTTCTGCTGCCAGCGGGGCGTCCAGTCCACCGGGCGGATCGGCCTCGGGTCGGCCCAGCTCATCCGGAGCTTCTCGAACTGTCCGAGCCACCGCGCCACGAACAGCGCGATGAAGAACATGAGCAGGACGAAGGGGTTGAACAGGTCTCGGAACCCGCCACCGAAGATCGCCGTCGGGAACGCGAAGTACAGCGTGCAGAGCAGCACGGCGGTGAGCGCCATGTAGCCGAAGTCACGCGGCAGGCGCTTCCACGCGTCGCGGTAGAACTGCCCGGCGGTCGTACCGGACCCGCGACCGGAACCACCGACCGGGCCGGACCCGACCCGCGGGGTGGCGCTCCACGACGCCGGCGGGGACTGCGGGGCGTCCTGGGGGTCCTGGTGGTGCTGGCGCGGGTACTGGGGCATCGGCTTGGTGGCTCCAGGGGGCACGGAGTCGCCCAGCGGGACGGTCTGGGCCTGGTCGGGCGAAGGCGTGACGTCGTCCAGCGGGACGGTTCGCGCCTGGTCGAGGCGGTCGGTGTCGGTCATGCATCCAGCCTCGCGATCGCGGAGCCGTTCCCCCATCCTGCCCTCTCCCCACCCCGGGTGGGGTTATCCCCCCTCTTCCACAGGCCACTCGATCCACGCCCGCTCATCGTGCCCGTGGATCACTGTCCCGTGCGAGGTTCCGGAGTCAGTGCTGGGCAGGAGCCGCTGCACGGTATCCGGAACCTCGCACCGTGTCACGCGAGGCAGCCGGGGCAGCCGGGGCAGCAGGGTCAGGCGGGGGTGCGGCCGGTGGACTCGCGGACGCTCAGGGTGAGCGAGGGGCCCGGGCGGGACGGGAGCGGGGCGCTGGCGTCGATCTGCGCGCGCAACAGGGTTGCCGCACGCTGTCCGAGCTCGACCGTGTCGCGGGTGAGCGAGGTGATCGCCGGCCGGACGAGCCGGATCATCGCCGAGTCGTCGAAGGACACGATCGAGACGTCACCGGGCACTGCGACGCCCATCTCGCTCGCCACGCCCAGCCCGGCGACGGCGAGCACGTCGTTGTCGTAGATGATCGCGGTCGGTCGGGCGCTCCTCGACAGCAGGGTGCGGGTGGCACTCGCACCGGCCTCGGCCGAGTAGTCCGTCGGTACCGAGACCGCGTCGTCGAGCCCCTCGTCGGCAGCGAAGGCCCGGAGCCGGTCCATGCGCATGGCGGTGTGCTCGAACTCGGGCCGCCCGGCGACGTGCGCGATGCGTCGGTGCCCGAGGGCGTGCAGGTACCGGAGAACGGTGTCGGTGGCGTCCGAGTCGTCGATCCAGACCGTGGGGGCGGCGCCTTCGGGGGAGGGGTGCGAGCCGACGACGACGGTCGGCATGCCGAGGTCGGCGAGCAGGGCGAGCCGGGCGTCGTCGCGACGGGGGTCGATCACGATCACGCCGTCGACACGGTGTCCGCGCCACCAGTCCCGGTAGGTCTCGAGTTCTTCCTCGGCATCACGCGCGACGAGCAGGTTCATGCCGACGTGGGTGCCGGCGAGCCCGAGCTGGATGCCGGAGATCAGGTCGCCGAAGAACGACTCCGTGCCCAGGGTCCGGGCCGGGCGGTTCAGCACGAACCCGATGGAACCGGCCTTCGCGCCGCCGAGTGCCCGGGCCGCGGTGTGCGGCTGCCAGTCCAGCTCGCGGGCGATCTCGCGCACGCGGCGACGGGTCTCGTCGGAGACACCGGGGCGGTCGTTCAACGCGAACGACACCGCGCTGATGGACACGCCGGCCCGCGCGGCGATGTCGGCGATCGTCGTTCGACGCTTGGTGGCCACGGGGTTGACTATAGCGCTTTAGTCATCCACAGTGGCTGCCACACACGGGTTCGGTGACTGCTGCTGAACCGGTTCAGCTATGACGAGGGAGTCAGACGCCATGAGGACCACCACACGCATGACGAGGGGCCGCGCCACCGCGCTGCTCGCGACGGCCGCCGCCACGGCGCTCGTCCTGACCGGCTGCTCGAGCGGCGGGAACGCGGCCGACAACGGCGGCGGCGAGATCAGCGGCACCATCACCCTGCAGACCTGGGCGCTCACGCCGACCTACACGGGGTACCTCAACGGGGTCATCAAGGACTTCGAGCAGGCCCACCCGGACGCGAAGGTCAAGCTGCAGGACCAGCCCGGCGACGGGTACGCCGACAAGGTGCTCAGCCAGGCCTCGTCGAACAGCCTGCCCGACGTGATCAACCTGCCGCCGGACATCGCCCTGCCGCTCGCGAAGCGCGGGTTCCTGCAGGACGTCGCGAAGGACGACTCGAAGCTCGCCAGCACGTACGTCGCCGGCGCGTTGGACTCGTACAAGTACAAGGGAGTGGACGGCACGTTCGGGTACCCCTGGTACCTCAACACCGACGTGAACTACTGGAACTCGACGATGTTCGCCAAGTGCGGCCTCGACGCGAAGAACCCGCCGAAGACCACCGACGAGCTGTTCACGCAGGCGAAGACCATGCACGACAACTGCCCGACCGACTACCTGATGAGCCGGAAGCCCGGCCTCGGTGACTTCACGCTCGCCGGCGTCAAGGTGCTCAACGCCGACGGCACGAAGTTCACCTTCGCCGACTCGTCGAAGGCCGCCGACCTGATCGACCGCTACAAGGACGCGTACCAGGACGGCTACATGCCCTCCAACGTGCTGAACAGCGACTACCTCGGCAACTCCACCCTGTTCACGCAGGCCAAGGTCGCCTGGACCACCGGTGGGGCCACCTCGCTCGCCGACTTCGAGAAGAACAACCCGTCGCTCAAGGGCAAGGTCACCGTCAGCCCCGCACTCGACACCCCGCCGCTCTACGTGCAGGGGCTGTCGGTCTCGAGCAAGTCGAAGCACCTCGCCACCGCCGAGGCCTTCGCGAAGTTCATGACGAACGCGAAGAACCAGGAGGCGTTCGCCCACGAGGTCAACATCTTCCCGTCCACCACGTCGTCGCAGTCCGACCCGTACTTCTCGAAGGACGACGGCACCGTGAACGGCGAGGCCCGGGTCCTGGCGAACGCGGCCCTGAAGACGGCGAAGGTCATCAACCCGGTCGAGGCGAACTCCGCGATGACGGACTTCCTCGACCAGCAGATCGCCCTCGCGATGAAGGGCCAGGTGGCGCCCGAGAAGGCGCTGCAGACCGCCCAGACCAAGATGAACAGCCTGCTGGCCAACGGCTGATCCGGCCCCGGAGAAGGAAGAGGGAGGATCGTCATGCGTGCGAACCGCTGGTACACGCCCTGGTTGCTCGTCCTGCCGGCACTGATCTGGCTCGTCGCGTTCAGCCTGTGGCCCTCGATCAACACGGTCCGGTTGTCGTTCACGAACGCCAGCCCGCTCGGCGGCGTCAGCCAGTGGGTCGGGGTCCAGAACTTCGAGACCCTGCTCGCTGATCCGCAGGTGTGGGAGGCGCTGCTCAACAGCGTCATCTACATGGCGGTGTGCCTGCCGCTGCTGACGGTCCTCCCGCTCCTCATCGCGGTGCTCGTGCAGCAGAAGCTGCCCGGGATCGCGTTCTTCCGCACCGCGTTCTACACGCCGGTCATCGCGTCCGCGGTGGTCGTCGGGCTCATCTGGACGTGGATCCTCGACGACCGCGGCGTCATCAACGAGATGGCGCAGGCCCTCGGCGTCGTGCAGGGCAGCGTCCCGTTCCTGACCGACCGGTGGCTGCTGCTCCTCAGCGCCATCAGCCTGACGGTGTGGAAGGGGCTCGGCTACTACATGATCATCTTCCTGGCCGCCCTCGGGAACGTCGGCAAGGACCTGCACGAGGCCGCCGCGCTCGACGGCGCCGGCGCGGTCCGGCGCTTCTGGTCGGTCACGATGCCCGGGGTCCGCGGCACCATGACGCTCGTCGGGATCCTGGTGTGCGTCTCCGCGCTCCGGGTGTTCAGCGAGCTCTACATCCTCACGAACGGCACCGGCGGGCCCGGCGGGCAGGACAACTCCCTCGTCATGCTCATCCAGCAGTACGCCCGCGGCTTCACCGGCAACCTCGGTTACGCGTCCGCCCTGAGCCTCCTGCTCTTCGTCGTGACGCTCGTGCCGATGCTCGCCCTCGCCCGGATGAACAGCAAGGCGGACAAGTGACGAACACGACCAGCACGACCGAACCCGTCATCGGCGGCGCGCAGGGGGCAGCCAGCCCGACGCCGGACGTGACCGGCGCGACGGGCGCGGGACGGGCCTCCAGGCAGAACGGACGCGACGGACGCAAGCGGCGCCGCGCGGTCTGGGGCGTCATGTCCACCCGCGAGAAGGTCGTCCGCTACGTCCTGCTCATCGTGGTGCTCTTCATCACGATCGGCCCGTTCCTGTGGCAGCTGTCCACGTCGCTCAAGGGCGCCGGTGAGGACATCTACACGGCGAACCCGTCGTTCATCCCGTCCGAACCGACCATCGAGAACTACCTGAAGGTCGCCGCCGCGATCCCGGTGTGGCGGTACATCGGCAACTCACTGCTCGTCGCCGCGATCGACGTGCTCGGCAACATCGTGTTCGCGACCCTGGCCGGGTTCGCCCTCGCCCGTCTGCAGTGGCGGCACCGGAAGCTCGTGCTCGGCCTGTTCCTCGGCACCCTCGTGCTGCCCGGCGAGGCGACGATCATCTCGCAGTTCGTCACCGTGAAGGACCTCGGCCTCGCCGACAACCTGGTCGGCGTCGCCCTGCCCGGCATGATCGCGGCGCTCAACGTCCTGCTGATGTTCAACGCGTTCCGGCAGATCCCCGAGGAGATCGACCAGGCCGCGGTGATGGACGGTGCGAACGCCCTGCAGCGTCTGCGCTACATCTCGCTGCCCGCCGTGCAGGGGACCATCGCGGTCATCGCGATCTTCTCGTTCATCGGTGCGTGGGACGACTTCCTCTGGCCGCTCATCGTGCTGCAGTCGCCCGAGAACCTCACCCTGACCGTCGGGTTGCAGTACCTGCAGGGCACATTCGCCACCGACCAGCGGATGATCGCGGCCGGCACCATGATCGCCTTCATCCCGATCGCCGTGATCTTCGCCGTCCTGCAGCGCTTCTTCTTCAAGGGCGTCGAAGAGGGCGGTGTGAAGGGCTGATGCGCTTCGGGGTCAACTACACGCCCTCGGTCGGCTGGTTCCACTCGTGGCTCGACTTCTCGCGGTCGGACACCGCCAGGGACCTCGAGGCCATCGCGTCGATCGGCGCCGACCACGTGCGGATCTTCCCGCTCTGGCCGGTCGTCCAGCCGAACCGGACGCTCATCCGGCAGCAGGCCCTCGACGACGTCGCGACGGTCGTCGACCTCGCCGGCTCGTTCGGACTCGACGTCAACGTGGACGCCCTGCAGGGGCACCTGTCGAGCTTCGACTTCGTGCCGTCCTGGCTGGACAGCTGGCACCGCCGCAACATGTTCACCGACCCGGACGTGGTCGCGTCGACCGCCGCGTACGTCCGGGCGCTCGCCGGAGCGGTCGCCGACAAGCCCAACCTGCTCGGCATCACCATCGGCAACGAGGTCAACCAGTTCGCACACGCGCCGCACCCCGCACCGCACGCGATCACGGCGGAGCAGGGGCACGCGTGGGCGGCGGCGATGGTCGCGGCGGCGCGGGCGGGGCTGTCGGACGGGTCGTCGGCGTCGGCCGCGTCGTCCGTGTCGGTCGGCCTGGAGGCGCGGCTCGACCCCGCCTCGTCGGTCCCGTCCGCCACCGGGTCGCGCCCCGGGCCACTGGTCACCGTCGCGCAGTACGACGCGGCCTGGTACGACGACGCCCAGCCCTTCGGCCCCGAGCACGCGGCGGACCACGGTGACGCCACGGTCACGCACTCGTGGGTGTTCAACGGCTCGGCGGCCCTGCACGGCGCCCTCGGAGCCGGGTCGGTGCGGCACGGGGAGTACCTGCTCCAGCTCGCCGCGGCCTGGAACCGCGACCCCGCCCGGCCGAACTGGCTGCAGGAGGTCGGCGCCCCCACCAACGTCGTCGACCCCGCCGACGCCGCCGCGTTCACCGAGCAGACCATCCTGCACGTCCTCGACGCGCAGCAGGTGCTCGGGGTGACGTGGTGGTGCTCCCACGACGTCGCCCGGTCGCTCGCGGACTTCCCGGAGCTCGAGTACGACCTCGGGCTGTTCACGAACGACGGACGGCTGAAGCCCGCCGGCGAGGCGTTCGCCGCCCTCGCCCGCGCCGAGCACACCCGCGATGCCCGCGCCGCACCGTCGGCCACCGCGCTCGTCCTCGACGACGTGCTGTCCGACGGCACCGACCGGCACGGCACCCGCGCCGACTGCGCCCCCGGCGGTCGGTTCGCCGCCGCCTGGCTCGCCCTGGCCGAGGCCGCACCGGACGGCCGCGGCCCCCAGGTCGTCCTGCGCTCCCGACAGTCGGACACCGCGCTGCTGGCTGCCCGCGGCATCGACCGCTGCGTCGACGTGCCCTCCGACCTCGACACCACCACCGTCCGCGTCGCCCACCCGGCGACCACGCCCTGACCCCGGAAGGCCCCATGCACGACGACATCCCCCTCACCACCGGACGCGCCCGACGGGTGCTCGACGAGCGGATCACCCCCGCGGTGCACGCGACCACGACGGCCCTCCAGGCCGACTGGCACGAGTTGCCGGGGGAGCCGGTCCCGCCGACCGAGGGGCTCGCGCTCACCTTCGAGCCCTACGAGGTCGGCACCCCGTGGGGCGCGGCCTGGGGCACGACGTGGTTCCGGCTGACCGGGACCGTGCCGACCGAGTGGGCCGGACGCCGGGTGGAGGCCGTGATCGACCTCGGCTTCGACAAGAACATGCCCGGGTTCCAGTGCGAGGGACTCGTGTACCTGGCCGACGGCACCCCCGTGAAGTCGATCAACCCGCGCAACCAGTGGGTCCTGGTCACCGAGCGGGCCGAGGGCGGCGAGACCGTCGAACTGTTCGTCGAGGCCGCGTCGAACCCCGTCCTGCTCGACTACCACCCCTTCCTGCCGACGCAGGAGGGCGACGTGCAGACCTCGTCCTCGAAGCGCCTCTACGCCACCCGCCGGATGGAGCTCGCCGTCTTCGAGTCCGAGGTGCACGAACTCGCCCTCGACATCGACGTCCTGCTCGAACTGCAGGCCGAGCTGCCCGCCGGGCCCCGGCGCATGCGGATCCTGCAGGCCCTCGACGACGCCCTCGACGCGCTCGACCTGCAGCACATCCCGGAGACCGCCGGAGACGCCCGTGCGGCGCTCGCCGAGGTGCTGGCCGCTCCCGCCGAGGCCTCGGCGCACACGATCTCGGCCGTCGGGCACGCCCACATCGACTCCGCCTGGCTCTGGCCCGTGCGCGAGACCATCCGCAAGGTCGCCCGCACCACGTCGACCATGACCGAGCTCATCGACCAGACCGACGACTTCCTGTACGGCATGTCGAGCGCGCAGCAGTACGCGTGGATCAAGGAGCACCGCCCCGAGGTCTACGCCCGGGTCAAGGCCGCGGTCGAGGCCGGCCGGTTCCTGCCGATCGGCGGCATGTGGGTCGAGTCCGACACCGTGATGCCGACCGGCGAGAGCATCGTCCGGCAGTTCTCGCAGGGCCAGCGGTTCTTCGAGCGCGAGTTCGGCATCCGACCCAAGGGCGTCTGGCTGCCGGACAGCTTCGGGTACTCGCCGGCACTGCCGCAGCTCATGCGCCGTGCGGGCTTCGAGTGGTTCTTCACGCAGAAGATCTCGTGGAACCAGGTCAACAAGTTCCCGCACCACACGTTCCTGTGGGAGGGCATCGACGGGTCACGGGTGTTCTCGCACTTCCCGTCGATGGACACCTACAACTCGCGGTTGTCCGGCAGCGAGGTCGCGAAGGCCTCCCGCCAGTTCCGCGAGAACCGACTGGCCACCGGCTCGATCGCCCCGGTCGGCTGGGGCGACGGCGGCGGTGGCACCACCCGCGAGATGACCGGCACCGCCGCACGGTTGGCGGACCTCGAGGGCAGCGCGAAGGTCCGCTGGGAGCACCCGGACACGTTCTTCGACCGGGCGAAGTCCGAACTGACCGATCCGCCCGTGTGGGTGGGGGAGCTGTACCTCGAGCTGCACCGGGCCACACTCACGTCGCAGCACGGCACGAAGCAGGGCAACCGCCGGTGCGAGCAGCTGCTCATCGAAGCCGAGCTCTGGGCCGCGACCGCCGCCGCCCGCACCGACTTCGCCTACCCGTACGACGAGCTCGACGCCCTGTGGCAGCAGGTCCTGCTCCAGCAGTTCCACGACATCCTGCCGGGCACCTCGATCGCGTGGGTGCACCGCGAAGCGGTCGAGCGGTACGCCGAGACGGCCGCGACGCTGACCACGATCATCGACCAGGCGCTCTCGGCGCTCGCCGGCACCGGGGACGCGGCCGTCGTCGTGAACCCGGCCCCGTTCCTCCAGGCCGGTGCACCCGCGCAGGGTGCCGTCCTGGCGACCGACGTGGCGGCGGCGACCGCCGTGTCCCTGACCGAGCGGGACGGCGGGTACGTGCTGGCGAACGACCTGGTGCGGGTCATCGTCGACGCGCAGGGGCTCGTGACGAGCGCCGTCGACCTGGCGAGCGGGCGCGAGGCGATCGCGGCCGGCCAGGCGGCGAACCTGCTGCAGCTGCACCAGGACTTCCCGAACATGTGGGACGCGTGGGACGTCGACCGGTACTACCGCAACCGCGTCGAGGACCTCGTGTCGACCACCGGGCTGACCGCGTCGGTCGACGAGTCCGGGGTCGCACGGGTCGTCGTGTCCCGAGCGTTCGGTGACTCGACGGTGACGCAGGAGATCGTCCTGGCGCCGGGGTCCCGCACCCTGGAGTTCGACCAGGTGACCGACTGGCACGAGACCGAGAAGTTCCTCAAGGTGGCGTTCCCGCTCGACGTCCGCGCCGAGCACACCGTCGCCGAGACGCAGTTCGGCGCGCAGAAGCGGGTGACGCACACGAACACCTCGTGGGAGGCCGCGAAGTTCGAGACCTCGATGCACCGCTACGTGCTGGTGGCCGAGCCCGGCTTCGGTGTCGCGCTCGTGAACGACTCGATCCACGGCTTCGACACCACGCGCGACGCCGTCGACGGGCACGTCACCACCACCGTGCGGCTGTCGCTGCTGCGGGCACCGCGGTTCCCGGACCCCGAGACCGACCAGGGCGTGCAGACGCACCGGTACGGCATCGTCATCGGCACCGACCAGCTCGGAGCTACGTCGGCCGGCGTGCGGATGAACGCGGGCGCGCGGACGATCACGGGCGCGCACGGCTTCGAGCCGCTGGTGCAGGTGTCGGGCGACGTCGTGCTGTCGAGTGTCAAGCTCGCCGATGACCGGTCGGGCGACCTGGTCGTGCGCGTCTACGAGCCGTCCGGGCAGCGGGGGACCGGGGCCATCGCGGTCTCGGCCGACGAGGCGACCTTCGGCGCTGCCGTCGAGGTGACCCTGCTCGAGGAACCGCTCGGTGTCGCCGAGGCGTCGGCCGAAGCGGCCGCGTCCTCGTTCGCCGTCGACGCCTACGAGGTCCGCACCTTCCGGTTCCCGCGCAACTGACCGACCGACTGACCGACCGTCCCACCCAAGGAGGAACCACATGAAGCAGTCCACGAAGTTCAGCATCGCGACCGCACTGGTCGCCATGCTCGCGGCACCACTGGTGCCCGCCGCAGCATCCGCGGCGCCCTCCTCGTCCGGGTCCAGCCACGGGCACGGGCACGGTGCGTCCCACGGCGGTGGGCACGGTCACGGTCACCACGCTGCGCCCGCCAAGTCGGGGCCGACGAGCATCGCCTACGTCGAGGTGAACAACGACGAGCTCGCCAACGTCGGTCGGTACACGTTGGCGAACGGCGCGAACGCGTTCGACGTGGCGATCATCTTCGCCGCGAACATCAACTACGAGGACGGCAAGGCGGTCCTGTACAAGAACGAGAACGTGCAGCGGACCCTCGACCAGGCCGCCACGCAGATCCGCCCGCTGCAGGCCAAGGGCATCAAGGTCACGCTCTCGGTGCTCGGCAACCACCAGGGAGCCGGCCTCGCGAACTTCCCGACGAAGGCCGCGGCGCGGGACTTCGCGGCGCAGGTCTCGGCGACGGTCAAGAAGTACGGACTCGACGGCGTCGACCTGGACGACGAGTACTCCGACTACGGCGTGAACGGCACCCCGCAGCCGAACCAGCAGTCCATCGGCTGGCTCATCAGTGCCCTGCGGGCGGACATGCCGGGCAAGATCATCTCGTTCTACGACATCGGCCCGTCGTCCGACGCCCTGAAGACGGCGAACCCGTCGATCGGCGGCAAGCTCGACTACGCCTGGAACCCGTACTACGGCACCTACACGGCGCCGACGATCCCGGGCCTGCCGAAGTCGAAGCTGTCCGCCGCCGCGGTCGACATCCAGAACACCCCGCAGGCCACCGCGGTGTCGCTCGCACAGCGCACGAAGGCCGACGGGTACGGCGTCTTCATGACGTACAACCTGCCGGGAGGCGACGAGTCCGCCTACGTCTCCTCCTTCACGAAGGTGCTCTACGGACAGGACGCGTCGTACCGCTGACGCGTCCGTCCTGACGGCGGCTCGCGCCCCGTGCTCCCCGGCTCCGGCCTGGAGGCGCGGGGCGCGTCCGTCGTCCGGGTCCCGCTGGTCCGGGCTCACGCGGCGTGGTGCGAGGGCGGGGCCCAGGGTTCGCCTGGTGCGAGGTCGGGGCCCAGGGTTCGCCTGGTGCGAGGTTGCGCACTCGGTGCGAGCCCGCGCCCGTCGCACCGAGTGCGGAACCTCGCACGAAGTTCGGCGCCCCTCGCACCGTGCGAGGTCCGCGGCCGTACGATCGCCGCATGGAGCTCGAGTTCCGCGGCGAGGTGATCGAGTGGCGCGGCCCGTCACCGTTCTTCTTCGCCGTCGTGCCGCCGGACGCCGCCGAGGTCATCGCTGACCTCGCGCCGGTGCTCACCTACGGGTGGGGTGTGATCCCGGCGCGCGTGACGATCGGCTCGGTGACGTGGACGACGTCGCTGTTCCCGAAGGACGGCGGGTACCTCGTGCCGTTGCGTGCGGCGGAGCGGAAGCGTGCCCGGGTGGATCTCGGCGACTCCCCGGAGATCACCCTGGGGTTCGCCGACCCCTGACGGAAAGGTTGTGGAGGGGATGACGGGAATCGAACCCGCGTAGCCAGTTTGGAAGACTGGGGCTCTACCATTGAGCTACATCCCCGCGCCTGCGCACCACGCGCAGCCCGACCATCGTAGCGGACGAACGAGCACCGACATGCCGACGCGCGTCATCCCGAAGCCGGACGCCGGTGCGGAGCGCACCATCCGCTGGTCGCGGGTGGTCTCCTATGTGCTGGTGGTCCTCGCCGCCGCGGTCCTGTCCCTGCGCCCCGATCTGTTCGGCGACCCGCAGTCGCAGCCCGCACACGCGCTGCTGCACGTCTGGCGGATCGCCGTCGGACTGCTGCTCGCGGTGGCCGCACTCGGGGTCCAGGTGGCCGTCGGGATCCGGTGGCGGCGGGGTCTGCGACGCGCCGCGGAGGACGACTGAGCAACCCCCGGGAACAGCGCGCCGTCGGACCGCTAGACTCACCGGGGTCGCATGCGCCCCTCAGCGTGCGCGGCTGATCCCTGGCACGAAGCAACGGGGCGTAGCTCAGCTTGGTAGAGCGCCCGCTTTGGGAGCGGGAGGTCGCAGGTTCAAATCCTGTCGCCCCGACCAGGTCCTCCGAGCACCACCGACCACACGAACGTCAACCAACAGGAGAACATCCCTTGGCCACCAGCACCGTCGACAAGGTGAGCGACACCCGCGTCAAGCTCACCGTGAACGTGACGCCGGACGATCTCAAGCCGAGCATCGACCACGCCTACAAGCACATCGCCGAGCAGATCAACATCCCCGGCTTCCGCAAGGGCAAGGTCCCGCCGGCGATCGTCGACCAGCGCGTCGGCCGCGGCGAGGTCCTGAACCACGCCGTCGGTGACGCCATCGACAACTTCTACCGCCAGGCGGTCGAAGAGCAGGAGCTGCGCATCCTCGGCCGTGCCGAGGCCGACGTCGCCGAACTGCCGAACGTCGCGGACTTCACCGGCGACCTCGTCCTCACCTTCGAGGTCGACGTCCGCCCCGAGTTCGACCTGCCGGACTACTCCTCCTACGAGCTCACCGTCGACGCCGTCGAGGTGTCGGACGACGAGATCGAAGAGGAGCTGCAGAACCTCCGCACCCGCTTCGGCACGCTCGTGACGGTCGACCGTCCGGCGAAGACCGGCGACTTCGCGCAGATCGACCTCACCGCCAGCATCGGCGACGACGAGGTCGACTCGGCCACCGGCGTCTCCTACGAGATCGGCTCCGGCGACCTGCTCGAGGGCATCGACGAGGCGCTCGAGTCCCTGACCGCCGGTGAGTCGACGACCTTCGAGTCGAAGCTCGTCGGTGGCGACCGCGAGGGCGAGACCGCCCAGATCGCCGTCACCGTCACCGCCGTCAAGGAGCGCGAGCTCCCCGAGGCCGACGACGAGTTCGCCCAGATCGCCAGCCAGTTCGACACCATCGACGAGCTCAAGGCTGACCTCAAGGAGCAGATCGCGAAGTCCAAGACCTTCGGTCAGGGCGCCGCGGCTCGCGACAAGCTCGTCGAGAAGCTCACCGAGGACGTCAACATCCCGATCTCGGAGCAGCTCATCGCCGACGAGGTGCACCGTCACCTCGAGCAGGAGAACCGCCTCGAGGACGAGGAGCACCGCAAGGAGGTCTCCGAGTCCAGCGAGACCGCCTTCCGCTCGCAGATCCTCCTCGACGCGATCGCCGAGAAGGAAGAGATCCAGGTCTCGCAGGAGGAACTGACCCAGTACCTCATCCAGGCCGCCGCGCAGTACGGCATGGAGCCGGCCGAGTTCATCAAGGTCATCGACCAGAACGGCCAGATCCCCGGCATGGTCGGCGAGGTCGCCCGTTCGAAGGCGGTCGCGACCGTCCTGTCCAAGGTGACCGTCAAGGACACCAACGGCGACGCAGTCGACCTGTCCGCCTTCACGGCGGGCGTCGCGCAGGAGCCGGCAGGGGACGCCGAGTAACGATCTCGACGCCACCAGCATGCAAGACGGGAGGCACGGTGCCAGCTGGCACCGTGCCTCCCGTCTCGTGTTTTCCGCACCACCGCATTGCTGTCGGCGAACAGACGAGAACTGGTGCGTTGCACCCGATAAGTTCGACAACAAGCGACAACTGAACGGGAGCTTTTCCATGGCCGAAGCAACACTGAACCCCAGTGTTTTTGACCGCCTTCTGAGAGACCGGATCGTGTGGCTCGGCTCCGAGGTCCGCGACGACAACTCGAACGAGATCGCAGCCAAGCTGCTGCTGCTCGCCGCCGAGGACCCTGAGAAGGACATCTACCTCTACATCAACTCGCCCGGTGGTTCGATCACCGCCGGCATGGCGATCTACGACACGATGCAGTTCGTCCCGAACGACATCGTCACCGTGGGTATCGGCCTCGCCGCGTCGATGGGACAGTTCCTGCTGTCCTCCGGCACGCCCGGCAAGCGCTACATCACGCCGAACGCGCGCGTGCTGCTCCACCAGCCGTCCGGTGGCTTCGGCGGCACCGCTGCCGACATCCAGACGCAGGCCAAGGTCATCCTCGACATGAAGCAGCGCATGGCGGAGCTCACGGCCGAGCAGACCGGCAAGTCGGTCGAGCAGATCCTCAAGGACAACGACCGCGACAACTGGTTCACGGCGCAGGAAGCGCTCGAGTACGGCTTCGTCGACCACCTCCGCGCCTCGAGCGCCGAGGTCATCGGCGGTGGTGGCACCGTCGGCGACGGCGAGACGCCCACCAGCGCAGCCGAGCCCGACGCCCAGTCCTGATCACCACCGAAGAAAAGGAAACGAGAATGCATCTCCCCATGCTCGGTGGCGCGCAGAACGTCCCGGCTCCGTCCAATCGGTACATCCTGCCGAGCTTCGAAGAGCGCACGGCCTACGGCTACAAGCGCCAGGACCCGTACGCCAAGCTGTTCGAGGACCGCATCGTGTTCCTCGGCGTGCAGGTCGACGACGCGTCGGCTGACGACGTCATGGCCCAGCTGCTCGTGCTCGAGTCGATGGACCCCGACCGCGACATCGTGATGTACATCAACTCGCCCGGTGGCTCGTTCACCGCGATGACGGCGATCTACGACACGATGCAGTACATCCGTCCGCAGATCCAGACGGTCTGCCTCGGCCAGGCTGCCTCGGCCGCGTCGGTGCTGCTCGCCGGTGGCACCCCCGGCAAGCGCCTCGCGCTGCCGAACGCCCGTGTGCTGATCCACCAGCCCGCGACCCAGCAGGGTGGCGGTCAGGCGTCCGACATCGAGATCCAGGCGGCGGAGATCCTCCGCATGCGTACCTGGCTCGAGGAGACGCTGTCGAAGCACTCCAACAAGACGCCGGAGGAGATCAACCACGACATCGAGCGCGACAAGATCATGTCCGCGCAGGAAGCCGTGGAGTACGGCCTGATCGACCAGGTCCTCACCAGCCGCAAGAACCTGCCGGCGCTCGTCAAGTAGCACCAGCAGGAACGACGAAGGCCCCGCACCGAACGGTGCGGGGCCTTCGTCGCTGCGCGGTGGTCAGTCCTCGGTGTCGTCGGACTCCGGGGCCGGCTTGCGGCGCAGGAGCAGCAGCACCGCGACGACCACGCCGACCAGCACGACGCCACCGGCGCCGATCCAGATCGCGTCGGACGCCGCCGAGTCGCTCGATCCCGAGGCGGTGCCGGTGGTGGTGTCCGAGCCGGCGTCGTCGTCACCAGCGGTGGCGCAGGTCGGGGGCTTCGCCGCACCCGAGGCCGGGGTGAAGCCCGACGGCGCCTTCCAGGTGAAGGGGTACTCGTCGGAGACGGTGTGCCCGTCGGCGGAGACGATCTGCCACTCGACGGTGTACTTGCCCGAGTCGCCGAGTGCGGCGGTCGTGGTCATCGACGGCCCCTCGACGTCGACGCAGCCGTCCTCGTAGTACCTGCCGTCGGGGCCGACGATGCGGAACGCGAAGCCCGACCCCGAGTCGCCGATGTCGAGCAGCTTGTCGTTCGTCGTGATGTCGAACGTCTTCGGCAGCTCGGTCAGGGTGCCGCCGACCTCCGGGTCGGACGAGATCAGGTAGTTGTGCGCGCTGGCCGGACCGGCGAGCCCGAGGACCGCGCCACCGGCGATCGCGACGGCCGCGGCGGTCCCGGCCACGAGCCTCCAGGCAGAGGACCGAGGCCGGGGCCGACGCGAGCCGCGCTGTGTCACTTGGCGGAGCTCCGACGACGCGTGCCGGCGACGGCGACGACCAGGGCGACGGCGCCGAGCACCAGGCCGCCGAGGCCGAGGAAGCGGCCGACCAGGTCGGGGTCGCTCGACGCGGTCGTGCCGGCGGCCTCGGCCGACGGGGTCGCGGCGATGGGGTCACCGTCGTCGTCCGTCGCCTCGGCGGCGGTCAGCGTGATCGAGGGGGCCGGGTGCTCGGGCTCGGCTTCGCCGGCCTTCTGCTCCTGGTTCCACTCGACGCTGCCCTTCTCGCAGGTCTGGATCGCGGGGAACTCGACCAGGTCACCGGCCTTGCCGTCCGGCAGCGAGAACGAGAGCGCGAAGGTGTCGCGCTCGTCGGCGGGCAGGGGGGTCTTCGCGGTGTACGTGACGCTGGTGACGCGCTCGGCGGCCGTCTCGGCGTGGTCCTCGTCCGATGCCGATGCCGAGGCCGACGGGTCGGTGTAGGGCTCGGTCGCCTTCGTGATCGTCCAGTTCGGGTTCACGGTCGGCGTGACCTCGATGACGGACTCCGGCACCTGGAACTGGATCTTCGTCGTGGGGGAGCCGTCGCAGCCGTGCGGGACCGAGAAGGTCGCCGTGGTGTACGAGTTCGCTGCGGTCGACGTGGCCGTGGCGGACACGTGTGCGCTGGCCGCCGTGGCGCTGCCGAGGACGATGACGGCTGCGACACCGAGGGTGACGGCGCCGCCGGCGGCGAGACGCTTCTGCATGGGGTTCCTTCCGGGGTGGTTCTGCACCTGCTGTTCTACAAGATGTAGAGAAGTCCGGATCACCGTAGCAGGCTCGCACGCCCTGGGCGAACGCGCGGGCGGATTCCGGAGGGGCATCGCGGTCGGTGTCACCGGTTGCGGTTAGGCTCGTGTCCACGACGAGGTGCCCACCAGCAGCGGTGCACCAGCGGTGGTGCGACAGCGCGGCCGGCATGTCCAATCAGGGAGGCACGGGAATGGCACGCATCGGAGAGAGCGGCGATCTCCTCAAGTGCTCGTTCTGCGGCAAGAGCCAGAAGCAGGTCCAGCAGCTCATCGCCGGACCGGGCGTCTACATCTGCGACGAGTGCGTCGAGCTCTGCAACGAGATCATCGAGGAACGTCTGGCCGAAGCCGGCGAGGACACCTCGAGCGGGGACTTCGAACTGCCCAAGCCGCGGGAGATCTTCGACTTCCTGCAGGAGTACGTCATCGGGCAGGACCCGGCGAAGCGCGCCCTCGCCGTGGCCGTCTACAACCACTACAAGCGCATCCGGGCGCAGGGGCAGATCACCGCCGCCGAAGACCGCGACGACATCGAGATCGCCAAGTCGAACATCCTGCTCATCGGCCCGACCGGCTGCGGCAAGACGTACCTGGCGCAGACGCTGGCCAAGCGTCTCAACGTGCCGTTCGCCGTCGCGGACGCCACCGCCCTGACCGAGGCCGGCTACGTCGGCGAGGACGTCGAGAACATCCTCCTCAAGCTCATCCAGGCCGCCGACTACGACGTGAAGCGCGCCGAGACCGGCATCATCTACATCGACGAGGTCGACAAGATCGCCCGCAAGGCCGAGAACCCGTCGATCACCCGCGACGTCTCGGGCGAAGGCGTGCAGCAGGCGCTGCTCAAGATCCTCGAGGGCACGGTCGCCTCGGTCCCGCCGCAGGGCGGCCGCAAGCACCCGCACCAGGAGTTCATCCAGATCGACACGACGAACGTGCTGTTCATCGTGGCGGGTGCGTTCGCCGGGCTCGAGGACATCGTGTCCTCGCGCGTCGGCAAGCGCGGGATCGGCTTCGGAGCACCCCTGCACAGCGCGACCGACCACCAGGACCTGTACTCCGAGGTGCTGCCGGAAGACCTGCACAAGTTCGGTCTGATCCCAGAGTTCATCGGTCGTCTGCCCGTCGTCACCACGGTGTCGCAGCTCGACCAGGCGGCGCTCATGCAGATCCTGACCGAGCCGAAGAACGCGCTGGTGAAGCAGTACCAGCGGATGTTCCAGATCGACGGCGTCGAGCTCGAGTTCGACCAGGGTGCGCTCGAGGCCATCGCCGACCTCGCGGTGCTGCGCCAGACGGGTGCCCGTGGGCTCCGGGCGATCCTCGAAGAGGTCCTCGGCCCGGTGATGTTCGACGTCCCGTCCGACGACGACGTCGCCCGCGTGGTGATCACCCGCGAGTCCGTGCTCGAGAACGCGGCGCCGACGATCGTGCCGCGGCCCCGGGCCAAGCGCGTCGAGAAGTCGGCGTAGCCCGCTTCGTCGTCTTCAGCGTGAAGGCCCGCACCGTGATCGGTGCGGGCCTTCGTCGTTCGTGCGGTGCCGTGCCGTGCCGTCCGGCGCGGGAGCGCTGCGCACAACCAAAGTCACCCCGAACAACGCGGTTGCGCGGTTCGGGGTGACTTTGGTTGTGCGTACGGTGCCCGCGCCGCCGCCGCCGCCGCCGCCGCCGCCGCGGCCCCCGGCCCCCGGCCCCCGGCCCCAGTCCCGCGGCCCCGGCCGGCGCCTGCGGCCGCGGTGGCGCCGCCGCGCCTACTCCAGCCCGCGGCGCCGCAGCAGCGGGCCGACCTCGGCGTCGCGGCCGCGGAAGTCCCGGTACGCCTCGAGCGGGTCCTTCGCCCCGCCGACCCCGAGCAGGCGTTCCGCGAAGCGTCGACCAGCCGCACGGTCCAGCCCGCCGTTGTCGCGGAACCACTCCACGGTGTCGGCGTCGAGCACCTCGGACCAGATGTACCCGTAGTACCCGGCGTCGTACCCGCCCGAGAACGTGTGCGCGAAGTACGTCGACGAGTAGCGCGGCGGCACGGCCTCGACGGCGATGCCGGCGGACTCCAACGCCGAACGCTCGAAGTCCTCGACGGACGTCACCGCTGCGGCGTCGGCTGCCGAGAGCCGGTGCCACGCCTGGTCGAGCAGTGCGGCGGCGAGGTACTCGGTCGTGCCGAAGCCCTCGTTGAACCCCTCGGACTCGCTGAGCCCCAGGACGAGCTCGGGCGGCAGGGGCGCTCCGGTCTCGTGGTGCTTCGCGTAGTTCGCCAGCACGGACGGCCACGACAGCCACATCTCGTTCACCTGGCTCGGGAACTCGACGAAGTCCCGCTCGACGTTCGTGCCGGAGAACCGCGGGTAGGTGGTGCGGGCGATGAGGCCGTGCAGGGCGTGGCCGAACTCGTGGAAGAGCGTCTCGACCTCGTCCTGGATGAGCAGGGTGGGGGAGCCGGCGGACGGCTTCGCGACGTTGAGGTTGTTGACCACGACGGGCAGGGTGCCGAGCAGTTCGGACTGCTCGACGACCGGGTTCATCCACGCGCCGCCGCGCTTGCCGTCACGCGTGTAGAGGTCGAGCAGGTACAGCCCCACCGGCTCGCCGTCGTCGCCGGTGACCTCGAACACCCGGACCTCGTCGTTGTAGCCGTGCAGGTCCGGGCGCTCGGTGAAGGTCAGACCGTACAGGGCGCCGGCGGCGTGGAAGACCCCGTCGTGCAGGACCCGGTCGGCCTCGAAGTACGGGCGGAGCGCGGTGCTGTCCGCGGCGAACTGCTCGCCGCGCAGGATCTCGGTGGCGTACGCCCAGTCCCACGACTCGATGTCGAACCCGACCGTGCGCGACCGGACCGCACGCTCGTCGTCAGCGTTCCGTGCCGCGGCGCCGACGAGCGAGGACAGCAGCCCGTCGACGGCCTCGGGGGTCTTCGCCGTCTCGTCGGCGGTGACCACGGCGGCGTGGTTCGGGAACCCGAGCAGCTCGGCGCGCTCGGCGCGGAGCCGGACGATGCGGAGCAGCACGTCGCGGTTGTCGTACTCGTTGCCGCGACGACCGCGGGCGAGCGAGGCACGCATGATCCGCTCGCGCAGGTCACGGTTCGCCAGTGACGACAGCCACGGGTGTCCGGTGTAGAGCGGCAGCGTGATGAGCCAGCCGTCCAGGCCTCGGTCCGCGGCAGCGGCGGCCGCGGCGGACTTCGCCCCGTCGTCGAGCCCTTCGAGCTCGTCTTCGTTCGTCACGTGCACGGCGGAGTCGTTGGTGTCCTCGAGCAGGTTCCGCTCGAAGGTCGTTGTGAGGGTCGAGAGCTCCTGGTTGATCGCGGTCAGGCGCTCCTTGCCCGCGTCGTCGAGGCCGGCGCCCGCCAAGGTCATCTCGGCGTGGGTCCGCTCGACCAGGCGCAGCGCCTCACCGGTCAGCCCGGCGGCCTCCGCACCGCTCCGCACCTCCTGCACGCGGGCGTACAGGCGGGAGTCGAGCGTGATCGCGTCGCGGTGGGCGGCGAGGAGCGGGGAGACCTCGGCCTCGAGGTCGTGCAGCTCCGGGGTCGAGTCTGCCGACGACAGCGTGAAGAACACGTGGCTGACGCGGGTCAGCAGCTGCCCGGATCGCTCGAGTGCGACCAGGGTGTTCTCGACCGTCGGGGCGTGCGGGTCGGTGGCGATGGCCTCGACCTCGGCGCGCTGCTCGGCCATGCCGGCCTCGAACGCCGGTCGGTAGTGCTCGAGTCGCACGTCGCCGAAGGGCGGCAGGGCGTAGGGGAGGGTGCTCGGGACGTCGAACGGGGTTGCCATCTGCCCACCCTATGCACGGGTGCTGGAGTCCGTTCCTTCCCATGACACCCGGACTGGGAAGCGGAATCGGGCGTACCTGGTCGAAAGAACCGACCCGGTACGCCCGGAACGACCAGGTACGCCCGGAACGGCCCGGCGGGCGCACCCGCACCCGGAACGACCAGGTACGCCCGGAACGGCCCGGCGAGCGCACCCGTGCCCGGCGCGACCAGCGGGCGGACGGGAGGCCCGTGGCGCCGCCGCCACGGGCCTCCCGTCCGCCCCGCGTCGCGTGTCAGCGCATCGCGGCGTCGATCAGGGTCACCGCGGCACGGCGCGCGTGCGCGGCGGGAGCCGTGGTGCCGGCGATGGCCGCGGTGGTCTGCGCGCCCTCGGCGAGCAGTGCGAGCTGTGCGGCGAGTTCCTCGGCGTGCTCGGGGTCGGCGACGACCTCGGCGGTGAGCCGCTGCACGAACTGCTGGAATGAGTCCTTGTGCTCGCGCGCGATCTCGGCGACCGCGGGCGAGGTCGCGCCGAGCTCGCCGAACGCGTTGATGAACCCGCAGCCGCGGAACGTGTCGTCGCCGAACCACGACTCGAGGAAGTCGTAGACCGCCAGGAGCTTGTCGCGCGGGCTGGCCGCAGCCTCGACCGCGCCGTGCACACCCTGCTCCCACATGTCGTGGCGGCCGGCGAGCACCGCGGCGATGAGCTGCTCCTTGCCGGGGAACGCCGCGTACAGCTTCTTGAGGGAGACCCCTGCGCCCGTGCGGATCTCGTCCATCCCCACGGACTGGATCCCGCGCGTGTAGAACAGCTGGTCCGCGACCTCGACGATGTGTGCTCGGACGTCCGGCTCGACGGTGCTGGTGGCCATGTGTGTACCCCGTTCCCTGAGTGTTCACCGTTCTCGACTTGCGCCGGGAACGGGCGTTCTCTACTGTAGTCCACATCGGCGGAGAACGATCGTTCTCCGCGATACTCAGGGAAGGAACGATCATGGGTGCCATCACCGTCGGAACCGAGAACAGCGTCGACATCGAACTCCACTACGAGGACAAGGGCCAGGGGCAGCCGATCGTGCTGATCCACGGCTTCCCCCTCGACGGCAACTCGTGGGAGGGGCAGGTCCCGATGCTCCTCGAGGCCGGCTACCGCGTCATCACGTACGACCGCCGCGGCTTTGGCCAGTCCTCGCAGCCGTCCACCGGCTACGACTACGACACCTTCGCCGACGACCTGCACACGGTCCTGACGACCCTCGACCTGCGCGACGTGATCCTCGTCGGCTTCTCGATGGGCACCGGCGAGATCGCCCGCTACATCGGCCGCCACGGTGAGGACCGGATCGCGAAGGTCGCGTTCCTCGCCTCGCTCGAGCCGTTCCTCGCCATCACCGACGACAACCCCGACGGTGCCGGCCCGATGTCGTTCTTCGAGGGCATCGCCGCCGACGTGGCGAAGGACCGCTACGCGTACTTCACGAACTTCTACCAGGACTTCTTCAACCTGTCGGAGAACCTCGGCACCCGCATCTCCGAGGAGCAGTTCCGCAACGCCTGGAACATCGCGGCCGGCTCCGGCTCCATCGCGTCCGCGGCTGCACCCCTGACCTGGCCGACCGACTTCCGCCAGGACATCCCGAAGGTCACCGTCCCCGCCCTGATCGTGCACGGCACGTCGGACAACATCCTGCCCATCGACGCCACCGGCCGACGCTTCACCCAGGCACTGCCCGCGGCGAAGTACGTCGAGATCGAGGGCGCCCCGCACGGCCTGCTCACCACGCACACCGCCGAGGTGAACGAGGTCCTCGGCACCTGGCTCGCCGAGTCCTGATCCCTCGGCGATCACGCGGGCGCTCCCCGGCGGGGGCGCCCGCATCGTGAGTAGGAATGGTCGGGTCCCCAACGGGGACCCGACCATTTCTGCACTCCAAGCGAACCAAACCGCGCAGCGCGCGCCGCGCGCTAGCCCTCTTCGCCCGCGTCGTCGGGGTTCGTCACCTGGGCGTGCCCGAGCGCGTCGAGGTGGATCGAGGTGCCGTCGTCGAGCTCGACGATCGGCTTGCCCTCCAGGAAGGTCAGGGTCCAGCCCCACGTCGCCGTGTCGACGGACTCCGCCGCGAGCTCGTCCTCGACCCCGCGCACGGCGACGACCATCGTCTCGGGCAGTCGCGCAGGCGGCTCCCCGCCCACGTTCCAGCGTGTGCCCAACTGCATCCGTGCCTCCGATCCGGTGGTTGACGGGCCGGGTCGCCGACGCGACCCGGCCCGGAGAGCCGACGTTACGCCTGCTGCTCCGCGAGCTCGATCTCGGTGACGGCGAGCTCGTCGCCGTCGACGAACGACAGGTTCTCGATGCGGCCGACGGCCGCCAGGTCGACCGCCGCGCGCTCGATGAGCACCCGCGTCTCGGCGGGCGCCGCGACGACGGCACGCGTCACGGGCGTCTTCTGCGAGGCCTTCGCCGCCGTCTTCGCCCCGCGGATCCCGATGAGCGCCTGCCCGACGGCCGCGAGCAGCCCGGTGGGGGCCGCGTCGGTCGGCAGGTCGGCCGCGGTCGGCCAGGAGGCCCGGTGCACGCTGGTGTCGTGGGTCCAGGCCCACACTTCTTCCGTCGCGTACGGGAGGAACGGTGCCAGCAGTCGGAGCAGCACGTCGATCGCGCCGCGCAGCGCCAGGACCGCGCTCGCCTGCGTCTCGTGCGTCGCGTCGGACGCGGTGCCGTACGCACGCTCCTTCACGAGCTCGAGGTAGTCGTCGCAGAACGTCCAGAAGAAGCGCTCGGTGATCTCGAGGGCACGGGCGTGGTCGAACCCGTCGAACGCCGCGGTGGCCTGCTCGACGACGGCACCGAGCTCGGCGAGCATGTCGACGTCGAGGGCCTCGGTGACGCTCGTGGCGCCCTCGGGCAGCGGGAAGCCGTAGACGAACTTCGCCGCGTTGAGCACCTTGATCGCCAGACGACGGCCGACCTTGATCTGCTTCGGGTTCTGCGGGTCGAACGCCGCGTCGGTACCGAGCTTGGACGAGGCCGCCCAGTAGCGGACCGCGTCGGCGCCGTGCTGCTCGAGGATCGACAGCGGCGTGACGACGTTGCCCTTCGACTTCGACATCTTCTTGCGGTCGGGATCGACGATGAAGCCGGAGATGGAGGCGTGCTTCCACGGCACCACGTCGGCTTCGAGCTGGCTGCGGAGCACGGTCGTGAACAGCCAGGTGCGGATGATGTCCTGCGCCTGCGGGCGGACGTCGTACGGGTACACCAGGTCGTACAGCGCCGGGTCGGTCTCCCACTTGCCCGCGAGCTGCGGGGTCAGCGACGAGGTGGCCCAGGTGTCCATGACGTCGAGTTCGCCCTGGAACCCGCCGGGCACGCCGCGCTGGTCCTCGGTGAAGCCGGGGGCGGGCTCGGAGGCCGGGTCGACGGGCAGCTGTGCCTCGGTCGGTACGATCGGCTGGTCGAACACCGGGTTGCCGTCGGCGTCGAGCGGGTACCAGACGGGCAGCGGCACGCCGAAGAAGCGCTGGCGCGAGATGAGCCAGTCACCGGACAGGCCACCGACCCAGTTGTCGTAGCGGACGCGCATGAAGTCCGGGTGGAACGCGATCTCCTCGCCGCGCTGGCGGAGCGTGCTCTTCAGCTGCTCGTCGCGCGCACCGTTGACGATGTACCACTGACGGGTCGACACGATCTCGAGGGGCTTGTCGCCCTTCTCGAAGAACTTCACCGGGTGCTGGATGGTCTTGACGTCACCGATCAGCTCGCCGGACTCGGTCAGGGCGTCGACGACGACCTTCTTCGCCGAGAACACGGTCTTGCCGGCCATCTCGGCGTAGAGCTCCCGGCCCGTCGCCGACTCGATCCAGGCGGGCTCGTCGGAACGCACGCGGCCGTCGAAGCCGATGATCGCGCGGTTCGGCAGCTGCAGCTCGCGCCACCACACGACGTCGGTGGTGTCACCGAAGGTGCAGACCATCGCGATGCCGGCGCCCTTGTCCTTCTGCGCCAGGTGGTGTGCGAGCACCGGGACCTCGACGTCGAACAGGGGGGAGCGGACCGTGGTGCCGAAGAGGTCCTGGAACCGCTCGTCGTCCGGGTGGGCCACCAGGGCGACGCATGCGGGCAGGAGCTCGGGGCGGGTGGTCTGGATGACGACGTCGTCGCCGCCGTCGGTGCGGTGGAAGGCGATGCCGTGGTACGCGCCGGGCATCTCCTTGTCCTCGAGCTCGGCCTGCGCGACCGCGGTGCGGAACGTGACGTCCCACAGGGTCGGGGCGTCGGCCTGGTAGGCCTCGCCGCGCTCGAGGTTGCGCAGGAACGCGCGCTGGGCACTTGCCCGCGAGGTGTCGTCGATGGTGCGGTACGACTGGGTCCAGTCGACCGACAGGCCGAGCGTGCGGAAGAGCTCCTCGAACTGCTGCTCGTCCTGCACGGTCAGGCGCTCGCACAGCTCGATGAAGTTGCGGCGCGACACCGGCAGCTGGTCGGCGGCCTTCGAGGACTTGCCGTCCCCGCCCTCGAACGGCGGCGTGAACTCGGGGTCGTACGGCAGGGTCGGGTCGCAGCGGACGCCGTAGTAGTTCTGCACACGGCGCTCGGTGGGCAGACCGTTGTCGTCCCAGCCCATCGGGTAGAACACGTGCTTGCCGCGCATGCGCTCGAACCGGGCCTTGAGGTCGGTGTGCGTGTACGAGAACACGTGCCCGATGTGCAGCGAGCCGGAGGCGGTGGGCGGCGGGGTGTCGATCGACCAGACGGCGTCGCGGTGACCGGCGGCGTCGCGGTCGAAGCGGTAGGTGCCGTCCTGTTCCCAGACGGGCCCCCAGACCTGCTCCAGTCCGTCGACGCTCGGCTTCTCGGGCATGGGCTTGGTCATGGGTGTGCCTTCCGTACGTGTGTGCGGCACCGAGTCCGTGATGAGGTGCCTGAGTGTTCCGCGCCTGACGCGCGGTGCCCCAATCGTAGCGGCCGCGCACGCGCATGCAGCCGGACGACCGGTCAGACGCGGCCATCACCGAGCAGCGTCTAGCACACGGAACTGTCGGACACGCCCGGATCCTGCTAGTCTTCCTGGGTTTGTCCGGCGAGCGCAGGGTTCGCAGGAGCTGCAACGTCGCCGTCCGCCGGACGCCCGAAGGAAGCACCGCACCCCGGAGGAACGACTTGGCACCGAACAACGCACCCCACCCGCACGGCGATCGGCCGTTGCGCACGAAGGGCGCCGCGAAGCGCGCTCGTCGCGATCTGACGAAGGACGACGTCACCGTCGTCGAGGAGTCGCTGCTCAAGCGTGCCGTCGCGGCTGCCGCGCTCGGCAACGCCATGGAGTGGTTCGACTTCGGCATCTTCGCGTACCTGACGGTCACCATCTCGCAGGTGTTCCTGCCGCAGGGCGACCCGGCCGCGAACATCGTCGCCACGTTCGGCTTCTTCGCCGCCGCGTTCATCGTGCGCCCGATCGGTGGTGCCGTGTTCGGCCCGATCGGCGACAAGATCGGCCGCCAGAAGGTCCTCGCGCTGACGATGATCCTGATGGCCGCCGGCACGCTCATGATCGGCCTGATCCCGTCGTACGACACGATCGGTTTCTGGGCCCCGGTCCTGCTGCTCGTCGCCCGCTTCGTGCAGGGCTTCTCGACCGGTGGTGAGTACGGCGGTGCCGCGACCTTCATCGCCGAGTACTCGCCCGACAAGCGCCGTGGCTTCATGGGCTCGTGGCTCGAGTTCGGCACCCTCGCCGGCTACGTGCTCGGCGCCTCGATCGTCACCGGCCTGCAGTTCGGCCTGTCCGAGGACGCCCTGCTCAGCTGGGGCTGGCGCATCCCGTTCATCGTCGCGGGCCCCCTCGGGCTGATCGGCCTCTACCTGCGCCTCAAACTCGAGGAGACCCCGGCGTTCCAGAAGCAGCAGGAGCAGGCCGCCGAGCGCGAGGGCCAGAAGACCCCGTTCCTCAAGCTCTTCGCCGAGAACTGGCGCTCGCTCATCATCTGCATCGGCCTGGTCCTGGTCTTCAACGTGACCGACTACATGCTGCTGTCCTACATGCCGACCTACCTCGAGCAGAACCTCGGCCAGAACGCCACGTTCGGCCTGATCCTCATCGTCATCGTGATGCTGCTCATGATGGTCGTCATCACCTTCGGCGGCCGACTCTCCGACAGGTTCGGGCGCCGTCCGGTGCTCGCCGCCGGCTGCATCGGCTTCATCCTGCTGTCCTGGCCGGCCCTCAAGCTGGTCCAGACCGGCACCGGCGTCGGCGTCTTCGCCGGCCTGCTGATCCTCGGCGTCGTGCTGGTCACGTTCACATCGACCATGCCGTCGACGCTGCCCGCGCTGTTCCCGACGATCATCCGCTACGGCGCCCTGGCGATCGCGTTCAACGTGTCGGTGTCGCTCTTCGGCGGGACCACCCCGCTCGCGACCGCCGCGCTCATCAACGCCGCGAAGGACGCCGGGTACGGCTGGGCCGAGGACATCCCCGCGTTCTACCTGATGCTCGCCGCCGTGATCGGCCTGGTCGCGGTGTACTTCACCAAGGAGACCGCCGCGAGCCCGCTCATGGGCTCCGGCCCGACGGTCGGCTCCGAGGACGAGATCGCCGGCGTCATCGAGGACTACAACGACCCGACGTCGGAGCTCGCGCAGTCCGACTGGGCGAAGGACTTCTCGACGAGCGAGATCCCGATCATCTCGGCCGACGCAGCGCAGAAGGAACCCTCCGGTTCCTGACCACGGGGCCGCCTCGCGGCAACCCGGCCAGGAGGCCCGGGGCACGTTCCGTCTCGGAACGCGCCCCGGGCCTCCTGGCCGTTCCAGGGCCGTCGGTGACGTCACGCGCGCAGCGACAGTCCACGGGCGCGAGCGCGCGTGGAGTGTCGCTCAGCCCGTGAGGCCGGATGCGGTCCCCGCGGCGGGGCCTGCTGCCAGCCGCTCCGCGGCGTGCAGCAGCCGCGCGGTCACGGGGTGCGCCGGGCGCGCGAAGACCTCGGCGGCGGGGCCGTGCTCGACGACCGCGCCGCGGTGCACCACGAGCACGTCGTCGGCCATCCGCCGGACCGCCCGCAGGTCGTGCGACACGAACACCATCGCCACCCCGGTCTCGTCGCGGAGCCGTTCGAGCAGCCGCAGCACGGCGTCCTGCACGGTCGCGTCGAGGGCGGTCACCGGTTCGTCGAGCACGATCACCTCGGGGTCGGTCGCCAGCGCACGGGCGATCGCGAGCCGCTGTCGTTGCCCGCCGGACAGGGTGCGGGGGGAGCGGGACCGCAGCACGGGGTCGAGGTCGACCTGCCGCAGTGCCGCGTCGACCCGTTCGCCGAGCGCACCGCGTGCCCGCCGTTCGTCACCGCGCGAGAACGCGTCGGCGAGGACCCGCTCGACGTTCCACCGTTCGTCGAACGTCGCGCCCGGGTCCTGCACGACGGCCGCGACCCGGTGCCGTCGGGGGCGTCGCTCGCGCTCGGGCAGCGGGACCCAGGGGTCGTCGTCGAGCGTGACCGTGCCGGCGTCGGGCGTCTCGAGCCCGAGGAGCATCCGCGCGAGCGTCGTCTTGCCCGAGCCCGAGGCGCCGATCACCCCGAGCACCCGGCCGCGCACGAGCCCGAACGACACGTCGTCCACCGCGAGCATCCCGTCGTACTCCCGCGAGAGCCCCTGCGCCGCGAGCACCCCCCTCGCACCGTGCGAGGTCGGCTCCGAACCGTGCGAGGATCCGGCTCCCGTGGGAGCCTCGACGCCTCGCACGGCATCCGGAACCTCGCACCGAACGGCAGCGGGCGACGCAGCGGCGGGCGCCGCGGCAGCGGGCGACGCAGCGCCGGGCGCCGCGGCAGCGGGCGACGCAGCGCCGGGCGCCGCGGCAGCACCGGCCGCGCGCACCAGCGCCCAGGTCGCGGGGTGCGTCGGGGCCGCGAAGACCTCGGCGACCGCGCCGTGCTCGACGATCCGGCCCTCGTGCACGACGGCGACCCGGTCGGCCCACCCCGCGACGAGCCCCAGGTCGTGCGTGATGACGAGCAGTCCGGCACCCCGGGTCTGCGCCGCCCGCAGCTGCTCCATCACGGTGACGGCGACCCCGGCGTCGAGCGCCGTCGTCGGTTCGTCGGCGACCAGCAGCGCGGGGGACCCGACGGTCGCCGCGGCTATGAGGGCCCGCTGACGCATCCCACCCGACAGCGTTCCGGCGAGCCGGCCGTCGGTCGCGGTGTCCGGGTCGAGGCCCACCGCGGCCAGGGCCTCGCGCACGGCGTCCACGCGCTCGGCCGCACGCATCTCGGTGTGCAGGCGGAGGCTGTCGGCGACCTCGCGCCCGACGGGGCGCAGCGGGTCCAACGCGCCCAGGGCCTCCTGGCCGACGTAGCCGACCCGCGATCCCCGCAGCCGGCGCCACCGCCGCTCCGTGTACCCGCCGACGTCGACGCCGTCGACCGCGAACACGTCGGCGTGCACGGCGGCGCCGGGCGCGGACAGGCCGAGCACGGCTCGGGCGGTGACGGTCTTGCCAGACCCGGACGCCCCGACCAGGGCGACGCACTCGCCGGCGTCGACGCGCAGGTCGACACCATTGACGATCGGGGTGCCGCCGATGGCGACGGTGAGCCCGCGGACGTCGAGGACGGCGCTCACCGCGCGGCCCCGGTCCGTCGGATCGCGCGGCCGAGCACGGTGACGGCGGTCGCGAGCACCACGATCGCGAGTCCGGGGAAGGTGCTCATCCACGGCGCGGTCTGCAGGTACGTGCGACCGTCGGCGAGCATCGCGCCCCACTCCGGCGCGGGCGGGGGCGTGCCGACCCCGAGGTAGCTCAGCGCCGAGGCCCACACGACCGCCTGCCCGACCCCGAGCGTGGCGACGGCGACGACGGGCCAGAGCGCCGTCGGCAGCACGTGCCGGACCACGGTGCGGGCGGGGGAGCGGCCGAGCAGCACCGCCGTCTCGACCACCTGCGAACTCCGGGCGGCCCGGACCAGGCCGCGCACGATCCGGGCGTAACCGGGAGCGGTCGCGAACCCGACCGCGAGCACCGCCGGCACCGGACCCGGACCGGTCACGGCGATGACGACCAGGGCGACGAGCAGCAGCGGCAGGGCGAACGCGACCTCGGTGACGCGGCCGATGACGGCGTCGAGCAGGCGTCCGGGTCGTCCGGCCCCGGCACCGAGTCCGGCGACGACGCCGAGCAGGACGCCCACGCCGCCGCCGATCAGGGTCGCGGCGACGCCGACGACGAGCGATGCCCGGGTCCCCGCGACCACCCGTGCCAGGACGTCGCGTCCGGACTCGTCGGTGCCGAACGGGTGCGCGCCGCTGGGCGCAGCCAGGGCGTCTGCGGGGTGCACCGCGAGCGGGTCCCCGCCGCCGAGCAGGGCGGGCCACGCCGCCGCCACGACGGCGACCAGGACGACAACCCCGGCGGCGATGCCGCCGGCGCCGAGCGTCCCCCCACGGACGCGCTCGGTGCCGGCGGCGGTCTGGTGGCCGGGCGCTCCGGTCTGGAGGCCCGGGTCGGCGATCCCGCTCACCGCGCGCCCGCCGGTCGGCCGGGTCCACGGCGTCGGGCGTCGACTGGGCGGGAGGTCGCGTTCCGTGCGGTGCTGCGCGGGTCGACGGCACGTTCGACCAGGTCGGCCACGGCGAGCACGACGACGTACGCGGCGGCCGACACCATCGCGATGCCGGCGACGAGCGGCATGTCCCGCTGGGTGACGGCGGTGACCAGGGCTCGGCCGATGCCGGGCAGGGCGAACACGGACTCGACGACCACGGCTCCGGAGACGAGCGACCCGAAGGCCCACGCGGACAGCGCGATCCCGGGCAGGGCGGCGTGCCGGAGCAGGTGCCGTCCGAACAGTCCGAGGCGGGTCTCGCCCCGGCCCCGGGCGGCGAGTGCGAAGGCCGAACGCTGCGCGTCGACCACGCCGTCCCGCACGGTCTCGGCCAGGTACCCGGCGACCGGCACGGCCACGGTCAGCACCGGGAGCACCCAGCCGCGAGCGGTGCCGTCACTGACCGCCGGCACCCACCCCAGGGACGTGGCGAACACCACGATGAGCACGCTGCCGAGCCAGAAGTGCGGCATCACGCTCGCGGTGACGCTCAGGGCGCTGGTGAGCCCGGCGGCGATCCGGCCGCGCTGCGTCGAGGCCCAGGCGGCGACGATCGCCAGCACCCACGCGACGACGAGACCGGCGACCGCGAGCGTCAGCGTGACGGGCAGCTGCTGGGCGAGGAGCGTCGCGACCGGGGTGCGGAAGGCGTACGAGTCCCCGAGCTGGCCGGTCGCCAGGCGTCCGAGGAACACCGCGTACTGCACCAGGGCCGGCTGGTCGAGGCCGTACTCGTGGCGGACCTGGGCGACGGCCTCGGCCGAGGCCTGCGAGCCCGGTCCGCCGAGGATCGCGAGCGCCGGGTCACCGGGGATGAGCCGGATCGCGACGAAGACGATCGTCGCGACGGCCCAGAGCACGCCGATGCCCCCGGCGAGCCGCCGGACGGCCCACCAGACCCATCGCATCCGTGTCAGCGGTCGATCCAGGCGGTGCCGAACCAGGGCGTCGAGACCGGGGTGGTCCGGATGCCGTGCACGGCCGAGCGGACCAGGAAGTGGTTCTGCTGGTCGTACAGGGGGAGCGCCGTGTCGCTCGCCAGGATCGCTTTCTGGGCCTGCTCGTACAGGTCGGCACGCTCGTCGGCCTCCGAGGTGCGGGCTGCCTGCTCGAGCAGCCGGTCGAGCGCGGGGTCGTCGAGCTGGGCGAGGTTCGCGAAGTAGCCGGACGGTGCCGGTTCGATGCTCGCGCTGTCGTACAGGATGCGCAGGACGTCGGGGCCGACCTTCGTGTACGGGGCGCTGACGACGTCGTACTCGTTCGCGGCGAGGGCGGCGTACCAGCTCGACAGGTCGAGTTCGTCGAGGACGACCTTGAACCCGACGGCCTTCTCGGACGCCTGGATCTGCTGGAACAGGCTGCGCTCGGCCGGCACCGACTGGTTCGTCGAGACGGGGAACGTCACGGTGAGCTGCTGGCCGTCCTTCTCGCGGATGCCGTCCGACCCGACCTTCCACCCGGCGTCGTCGAGGAGCTGCTTCGCCTTGGTGGGGGAGTAGTCGAACCGGCTCTTCTCCGAGTACGCGAGCGGCTCGGCGCTCGAGAGCACCGAGTACGAGCGCTTCGCGGTGCCGAGGAACAGCGACTGCAGGCCGGGGTCGATTTCCGCTCCGGCGATGAAGGCCTGGCGCACCGCCTCGTCGCGGAACACCCCGTGCCCGGAGTTCAGCTCGAGCCGGTTCGAGGCACCAGGGCGCGGGGCGTCGAGGTCGCGGATCGCGCCCTTCGCCGACGCGGCCTTGAGCTGGTCGGGCTGGGCGTTGTCGATCACGTCGACCTGGCCGGACTGCAGCGCGGCGTAGCGCGAGGTCGAGTCCGGCAGGAACCGCCACGTGATGCCGGACAGGCGCGGCTTCGTCGCGCCCCAGTAGTCGGTGTTCTTCGTCAGGGTGACGCGGTCGCCGTGCTTCCAGCCGGTGACCCGGAACGGGCCGGTGCCGACGGGGGACTCGCAGTTCGTCGCCTGCTCGCGCTCGAGCGCCTTCGGGGACTCCATGCCCACCCAGGGCTGCGAGAAGGACTCGAGCAGCGCGCTGTCCGGCCGGCTCAGCGTCAGCGTGACGGTGTGCTCGTCGGTGGCGGTCGCCTTCGTGATGGACTGCAGCGCCAGGTAGCCGGTGCTCGAGGCGGTGGCCGGGTCCTGCACGTGCTCGATGTTCGCCACGACCGCGGCGGCGTCGAACGGGGTGCCGTCGGTGAAGGAGACGTCGTCGCGCAGGGTGAACGCCAGGGTCTTCCCGTCGTCGCTCGTGGTCCACTTCGTCGCGAGTTCCGGCGTGGGCTTGCCGTCCTCGAGCCCGACGAGCTCCTCGATGTACTGCGTCGCCAGGAGCGCCTGCGGGTAGTTGCCGCCGACGTGCGGGTCGAGGCAGGTCGGTTCGGCGTCGCCGGAGGCGTAGGTGAGCGTGCCGCCCGGGACCGGGGTGCTGCTCCCGGTGCTCGTGCCCGGTCCGCTGCAGGCAGCCAGGACGAGCAGGACCGCCGAGGCGCCCGCGACTGCGGTGAGGGTTTTCTGTACTGAGTCCAAGATCATGGCTGACCGAGTCTAGCGGTTTACTGGGGCCCATGGACGAACCGATCCGCCGCGGTGGCCGCCCCCGACGCTCGAGCGCCGAGGTGCTCGCGGACGCCGCCGCCGAGCTCTTCCTCGAGCAGGGGTACGGACGCACCACGGTCGACCAGATCGCCGCCCGCGCCGGGGTCAGCCGCGCGACGTTCTTCAACTACTTCCCGGCGAAGGCCGACGTGATGTGGCTCGAACTCGACGCCGCCGTCGCCGGGCTGCCCGGGTACCTCGCCGCGTCGACCGAGCCGAGCGTCGTCCGGGCCGTCGAGCAGGCGCTCCTCGCCGCAGCCCGTGCCCACGACCCCGAGCGGGTGCCGTGGGCCGTCGCGCAGGCCGAGGTGATGGGCATCGGGCCCGAACTGGTAGCGGGCGTCGCGGTCCGGGTGACGGCGCAGCACGAGGCCGTCGCCGCCTTCGTCGCGGGCCGCACGGGGGAGCAGCCGCGCTCGCTCTGGCCGCAGACGGTGTCCGGCGCGATGCTCGGTGCCGCCGCCGCGGCGTTCGGGGTGTGGGTCACCGACGGGGTCGGCCGCCGTGCGCTCGTCGAGTACGTCGCGGCGGCGCTCACCCCGGTGGTCGCGGGCCTCGACGCCCGCTGACGCCGTCGTCCTGCGGTCGTGCCCGGGGCGGTGGTCGTGACCGACGGTCGGTCTGGAGGCTCGTGGCGGTCTGGCACCGCGCCTCCCGTCCGCGGGTCGGTCGCTCACAGAACACGCCGTCGTCTTCGCGGAACGCCGCCTCGCCGGCGAGACGCCGCCGGATTCGGCGGCGTCTCGAGCTCGTGGCGGCGTCGGACGAACACGCCGGCGTCCCGCGACACCCGCCCGACACCCGCCCGCACGCCCGCACACCCGCTGACGCTCACTCCGTACGCAGGGTCCCCGCCCCACCGGACGCCACGTCCGAAGCCGTGCCGTCCCGCACGACCTCGGGCACGTCTCCGTCGGTCGGTACCAACGACTCGTCGCCGGGGTAGCTCAGGGTGAGGACGGCCTCCTCGATGTACGGGCTGTCCTCGAGCGACTTCTCCACGTCACGCAACCGCACCGCCACGTGCTCCTCGGTCTCGTTGCCGGTCAGGTCGACGGCCGCGACGAGGTACACCCGCGACGGCCCCACGAACTCCAGGTGCAGGTAGGTGACCCGCTCGACCTGCGACCGGCCCAGCAGCTCGACGAGCACCGCGTTCTCGAGTTCGGGGGACGTGCTCTGACCGAGCAGGAACCGGCGGTTGCGGTCGATCAGGACGATCGCGACGACCCCGAGCAGCACACCGATCGCGATGGAGCCGAGCGCGTCGAACACCGCCAGCCCGGTGACCTGGTGCAGGAACACCCCGAGGAACGCGACGACCAGGCCGATCAGCGCCGCCGCGTCCTCGGCGAACACCGCACGGAGCGTCGGGTTCGACGACTGCAGCACGTGCCGCAGCACCGGGACCTTGCGCTTGGTCGCGGCACCGTGCGCCTGCCGGTACGCCTGCAGGAAGCTCGTGCCCTCGAGCAGGAACGCGACCCCGAGCACGACGTAGTTGAGCACGACGTCCTCGGCCGGCCCGGTGTCCCCGAACTCCGAAATGCCGTGGTAGATCGACACGATCGCACCGGCCGTGAACAGGCCGAACGCGGCGAACATCGACCAGATGTACGTCTCGCGTCCGTACCCGAGCGGATGCGCGGTGTCCCGCTTCTTGCCGCCCCGTCGTTCCGCGACGAGCAGGAACACCTCGTTGCCGGTGTCCGCCCAGGAGTGCGCCGCCTCGGCCACCATCGAGGCCGAACCCGAGACGAGCGAGGCGATCGTCTTCGCGATCGCGACGAGCAGGTTCGCCCCGAACGCGATCAGGACGGTGACGAGTGACTCGGGGCGTTCTTCTACAGGCATCACTCAAGCATGCTCCCGTCCGGTAAAGTCGTGTTCCAAGAGCGTCGATCCGGCCATCACCGGGGAGCTTCCGGAAGAACGCGGAGCGCACCAGCGCCTCCGTCAGTAGAACCGGGCGGGTTCGGGACCGTCACCACCCCCGACACAGAGCGGTCGCACAGCGCACGTTGGGCGGCAAACGAGGTGGTACCGCGGAACCTGTTTTCCGTCCTCGTGGAGATCGAGCGAACCCACAAGGAGTCCCGGTGCCGTACCCGTTGAACGCCGATGCCGATGGCGTCGTCCCCTCGCCGAGCTTCCCCGCCGTCGAGCGGGGCATCCTCGCCTTCTGGAAGCGCGACGACACGTTCCAGGCGTCCATCGACGCGCGACAGGGCTGCCCGGAGTGGACCTTCTACGACGGCCCGCCGTTCGCCAACGGCCTGCCGCACTACGGGCACCTGCTGACCGGGTACGCCAAGGACGTCTTCCCGCGCTACCAGACCATGCGCGGCAAGCAGGTGCACCGCCGCTTCGGCTGGGACACCCACGGCCTGCCCGCGGAGCTCGAGGCGATGCGGCAGCTCGGCATCACCGAGAAGCACGAGATCGACGCCATGGGCATCGACGTCTTCAACGCCGCCGCCAAGAAGTCCGTGCTGCAGTACACCGACGAGTGGCAGGAGTACGTCACCCGCCAGGCGCGCTGGGTCGACTTCGAGGACGACTACAAGACCCTCGACGTCACCTTCATGGAGAGCGTGCTCTGGGCGTGGAAGCAGCTCTGGGACAAGGGTCTGGCGTACGAGGGCTTCCGGGTCCTGCCGTACTGCTGGAACGACCAGACGCCGCTGTCCAACCACGAGCTGCGCATGGACGACGACGTCTACAAGATGCGCCAGGACCAGTCCGTCACCGTCTCGTTCCCGCTGCACGGCTCGCGCGCGGACGCGCTCGAGCTCACCGGCGTGCGGGCACTCGCCTGGACGACGACCCCCTGGACCCTCCCGACGAACGCCGCCCTGGCCGTCGGTCCGGACATCGCGTACGCGGTCGTCCCGGCAGGGCCTGGAGGCGCGGCTGACGGTGGCGAAGCGGGTTCCGCCTCGTACCTCCTCGCGTCCGACACCGTGGCCGCGCACGCGAAGGAGCTCGGCTACACCTCGGGCGACGAGGCGCTCGCCGCCGTCGCGCGCACGCTGACGGGCACCGAGCTCGACGGCGTCGAGTACGAGCGTCTGTTCGACTTCCTGGCCGATGCCGAGGGCTACGAGAACGCGTGGCGCATCCTGGTCGCCGAGTACGTCGAGACCGGTGAGGGCACCGGCATCGTGCACCAGGCCCCGGCGTACGGTGCCGACGACCAAGAGGTCTGCGCCGCCGCCGGCATCCCCGTGGTGCTGTCCCTCGACGAGGGCGGCGTCTTCACGTCGCAGTTCGGCGAGGTCGCCGGCATGCTCTGGTCGGACGCGAACAAGCCGCTGACGAAGGCCGTCCGCGACGCCGGGCGACTGCTCCGCCAGGCGTCCTACGAGCACAGCTACCCGCACTGCTGGCGGTGCCGGAAGCCCCTCATCTACAAGGCCGTCTCGTCGTGGTTCGTCCGCGTCACCGAGCTCCGCGACCGCATGGGCCAGCTCAACCAGGACATCAACTGGGTGCCGGACAACGTCAAGGACGGCCAGTTCGGCAAGTGGGTGGGCAACGCCATCGACTGGTCGGTCTCGCGCAACCGCTACTTCGGCACGCCGATCCCGGTGTGGCAGTCCGACGACCCCGAGTACCCGCGCACCGACGTGTACGGCTCGCTCGCCGACATCGAGCGCGACTTCGGTCGCCTGCCGGTGAACGCCGAGGGTGAAGTGGACCTGCACCGGCCGTTCATCGACGACCTGACGCGGCCGAACCCCGACGACCCCACCGGCAACTCGACGATGCGCCGGATCACCGACGTGTTCGACGTGTGGTTCGACTCCGGGTCGATGCCGTACGCCCAGGTGCACTACCCGTTCGAGAACGCTGCGTGGTTCGAGTCGCACAGCCCGGCCGACTTCATCGTCGAGTACATCGGGCAGACGCGCGGCTGGTTCTACGTCATGCACGTGCTCTCCACCGCGCTGTTCGACCGGCCGGCGTTCCAGAACGTCATCAGCCACGGCATCGTCCTCGGCTCGGACGGCCAGAAGATGTCGAAGTCGCTCCGGAACTACCCGGACGTCTCCGAGGTCTTCGACCGCGACGGCGCCGACGCCATGCGCTGGTTCCTGATGTCCTCGTCGGTGATCCGCGGCGGCAACCTGGTCGTCACCGAAGAGGGCATCCGCCAGGGCGTCCGCGAGTTCATGCTTCCGCTGTGGTCGACGTACTACTTCTTCACCCTCTACGCGAACGCCTCGGGTCCCGACGGCTACCGGGCCCAGCGCCGGACCGACTCGACCGACGTGCTCGACCGGTACCTGCTCGCGAAGACCCGGGTCCTCGTCACCGACGTCCGGACGCACCTCGACGCGCTCGACACCCCGCTCGCGGCCCAGGCCGTCCGCGACTTCGCCGACGTGCTGACGAACTGGTACGTCCGCCGCTCGCGCGACAAGTTCTGGACCGGGGCCGACGCGGACGCCGGAGCCGAGACCCGTGCGGCGTTCGACACGCTGTACACCGTGCTCGAGACCCTGACCCGGGTCGCCGCCCCGCTCGCGCCGCTCGTCACCGAGGAGATCTGGAAGGGCCTGACCGGCGGGCGCAGCGTCCACCTGGCGGACTTCCCGGACCCCGACGAGTTCCCCGCCGACGACGCCCTCGTCGACGCGATGGACCGTGTGCGCGACGTCGCCTCGAAGGGCCTGGCGCTCCGCAAGGCCACCGGCAAGCGCGTCCGCCTGCCCCTCGCCACCCTGACCCTGGTGGTGCCGGACCCGGCCGCGGTCGAACCGTTCGCCGACATCCTGCGCGACGAGCTCAACGTCAAGCGCGTGGTGCTCGAAGCCCAGGCCGAGGAGTCGCTGGCGCAGTACGGCATCGAGCGGAAGCTCACCGTGAACGCCCGCGTCGCCGGCCCCCGCATCGGCAAGCAGGTGCAGCAGGTGATCCCGGCCGCCAAGAAGGGCGACTGGACCGCGACCGACTCCGGCGTGACCGTCGGCGGCGTCGACCTGATCGAGGGCGAGTACTCGCTCGACCTCACGGTGGCCGACGCCTCGGTGGCCGTGGCGTTCCTCGACGAGGGCGGCTTCGTCGTGCTCGACACCGTGACCACGCCCGAGCTCGAGGCCGAGGGGCTGGCCCGCGACGTCGTCCGCGCCGTCCAGCAGGCCCGCCGCGACGCCGACCTCGACGTCAGCGACCGCATCGCCCTGACCCTCCGGGTGGACGACACGGCCGACGGCGCGGTCCGCACGCACCAGGAGCTCATCGCGGGGGAGACCCTGGCGACGAGCGTCGAGATCGAGCCCCTCGGGGCGGACGACACCACCACCGACGTCGGTGACGGTGCGAAGGTATCCGTGGAGGTAGCACGCGCATGAGTGACGACGACCAGTACGACGGCCACGAGGCGAACGAGGAGTTCGTCGGACACGACGAGTTCGACGGTCGCGACGAGGACGGCATCCGGATCCCGGTCGGCCCCTCCGGAGACGCTCCGGCCGACGCCGTGCCCTACGGCGGCGACGACGACGAGGTCCGCCGCGTCGAGGCCGCCCTGTACGCCCGCATCGGCGAACAGGCCCCCGAGCGCCGGCTGACCGCCACCCGCCGCGCCGTCGAGCTGCTCGGCGACCCGCACCTGGCGTACCCGGTGATCCACGTGACGGGCACGAACGGCAAGACGTCGACCGCGCGCACCATCGAGAGCATCGTCCGGGCACACGGTCTGCGCACCGGTCTGATGACGAGCCCGCACCTGGTGTCGATCCGGGAACGCATCGTGGTCGACGGCCAGCCGATCGCCGCGGACCGGTTCGTCGAGAACTGGGACGACATCGCCCCGGTGCTCGAGATCACCGACCGCGAGCTCGCCGACAAGGGCGAACTCCCGCTGACCTTCTTCGAGGCGCTCACCGTGCTCGCCCTGGCGTGCTTCGCCGAGGCGCCGGTGGACGTCGCCGTGATCGAGGTCGGGATGGGCGGCGAGTGGGACTCCACCAACGTCGTGCAGAGCCAGGTGTCGGTGTTCACGCCGATCGCGATCGACCACGCGAAGCAGCTCGGTGCCACCGTGGCCGAGATCGCCCGCACCAAGTCGGGCATCGTCAAGCCGTCGTCCGCCGTCGTGTCGAGCCGACAGGTCCCCGAGGCCCTCGCCGAACTCGAGCGCGCCGCCGAGCTCACCGAGTCCACCCTGGCCGTCGAGGGTACGGGGTTCAGCGTCGTCGACGTCACCCCGGCCGTGGGCGGACAGCTCATCACCGTGCAGGGCATCGCCGGCCGCTACGACGACCTGTTCCTGCCGCTGTTCGGCCGGCACCAGGCCGAGAACGCCGCCGTGGCGATCGCGGCGGTCGAGTCGTTCCTCGGCCGCGGGGCCCAGGCCCTCGACGAGGACGTCCTGTCGGAGGGCATCGCCGGCACGACCAGCCCCGGTCGCCTGCAGCCCATCGCGACCGACCCGACCGTCGTCGTCGACGCCGCGCACAACCCGCACGGTGCGAAGGCCCTGGCCGAGGCGCTGCCGGTCGCGTTCCCGTCCGAGCACGTCGTCGGCGTCGTCGGGATCCTCGGCGACAAGGACGCCCGCGGGTTCGTCCGCGCGCTCAAGGACACCGTCGCGACGTTCGTCGTGACGCAGCCGCCGGGGGAGCGGGCGCTCGACGCGGACGAGTTCGCCCGGGTCGTCGTCGACGAGGTCGGCGAGGACCGCGTCGTCGTCGAGCCGTCCCTGGCATCCGCACTGCAGGAAGCGCGCAGCCTGGCCGACGAGGCGGACGCCGAGGACGCCCTCGTGCTCGTCGCTGGCTCCATCGTGATGGTGGGCGCGGTCATGGACCTCGTGCACCGCGAAGGCGAGGCGAAGTGACGGACGCACCACGGGCCTCCCGGCCGGGCCGCGCACCGCGCACCCGGAAGCCGCGCCGCGAACGCGGGGCGCAGGAGAGCCTGCTCTCGATCACGCTGGTGCTCGAGGCGATCATGTTCTTCTTCCCCATGCTCGTCGTCTTCGGCAAGGGCACGCTGCCGCCCGCCGCGGCCTTCGGTGGCGGCATCGGCGCGATCATCGTCCTCGCAGCTGCCTCACGTCTGACGGGCAACCGGGCCGGTGTATGGTTCGGGTGGCTGCTGCAGGCGGCCATCCTCGCCACCGGGTTCATCGAACCGTTCATGTTCGCGGTCGCCGTGGTGTTCCTGGCGCTGTGGGTCTTCTGCTTCGTCAAGGGCGGTCAACTGGACCGTCAGAACGCCGCGCGCCGAGCGGCCATGGGCGAGGACTGACCACCACATTCGACCCCGAACACAGGGAGTACTGCGTGTCCGACTTCGAAGAGACCCTCGTCCTCGTCAAGCCCGACGGCGTCGCCCGCCAGCTGACCGGTGAGATCCTCCGCCGGATCGAGGCGAAGGGCTACGAGCTCGTCGACCTGAAGATGCTCACCGCACCGCGCGACCTGCTCGACGCGCACTACGAGGAGCACCAGGGCAAGCCGTTCTTCGAGCCGCTCGTCGAGTTCATGCAGTCCGGTCCCGTCGTCGCCGTGCGCGTCGCCGGCAACGGTGCGATCGCGGGCTTCCGCTCGCTCGCCGGCACCACCGACCCGACCTCGGCCGCGCCCGGCACCATCCGTGGTGACCTCGGCCGCGACTGGGGCCTCAAGGTGCAGCAGAACCTGGTCCACGGTTCGGACAGCCCCGAGTCGGCCGCGCGCGAGCTCGCGCTCTGGTTCGCCTGAGCGACGGGGACGACGTGACGAACAACGACCGACCCACCAAGAACGAGCGGCGTCAGCACGCCCGAGAGGTCGCACGGCAGCGCGCCGACGCCGAGAAGCGCCGCAAGCGCCGCAACAAGTGGTTCCTGCAGGGTGGCATCGGCCTGGGCATCCTGGCGATCGCTGCGATCATCGCGATCGTCGCGGTGAACGTGAACAACGCGCCCGTGGTGTCCGCAGCCGGGCCGAAGAACATGGCCACCGGCGCGATCCAGTTCACCGGCCAGGACGGCAAGGTCACCCCGGTGACCACGCCGGCCGTCTCCGCGACGGGTTCGGCCTCGCCGGTCCCGACGGCGAACAGCGACGGCGCCGTGACGGTCACCGAGTACGTCGACTGGGCCTGCCCGGTCTGCAAGCAGTTCGAGGCGGCCTACTCCGACCAGATCCTCGACAAGGTGAAGTCGGGCGACGCGACCCTGGCGATCCAGCCGGTGTCGATCCTCGACCGCAGCTACGCGGGCTCCCGCTACGCCAGCCGTGCCGCGAACGCCGCCATGTGCGTGGCGAACTACGCGCCGGACAAGTTCCTCGACGTGCAGACGCAGTTCTTCGAGAACCAGCCGGCCGAGGGCACCAAGGGCCTGACGAACTCCGAGATCGCGAAGCTCGTCAAGGCGGGCGGCGCGACCGGTTCGGACCTGTCCGAGTGCCTGTCGTCCGAGCAGTTCAAGGGTTGGGTGACGAAGTCCACGCAGGCCGTCACCACGAACGAGGCGCTCGCGGGCACGCAGGGCTTCGGCACGCCGACGATCGTCGTCGACGGCAAGCGCCTGGACGACCTGAGCACCGTCATCACCGCGATCGACGCCGCGGCGAAGTAGCACTCCCCGAACGACCGACGGCCCTCGCTCCCATCCGGGAGCGGGGGCCGTTCGTCGTGAGCGGGGAAGGCTAGGACGCCCTGCCGTGCTTCCGGACGAAGGCCGCGAACGCGTCGACGTCGGCGAGGGACGCCGCGCCGTCCGCGTTGTACTGCTCGCCGTCGACGATGATCGTCGGCGTGCTCGTGATCCCGTCGAGCGACGAGTTCGGCACCGGGTCGTTCATCGCCCGGTTCGTGGCGTCGGCGACCCACCCGGCGAAGTCCTGCCGGGTGATGCACGGCGCCACGGCCGGATCCGTCGCCCCGGCCTGGCGCGCGAGGGACGCCAGCTCGTCGTTCGTGAGTCCGCGCGTGCTCTCCGAGGGCTGGTGTTCGTAGAGCGAGCTGTTGAACGCCAGGAACGCGTCCGGGTCGTGGTCCGCCACACAGGCGGCAGCCGCAGCCGACCGGGTGGAGTACCGCGATCCGAGCGACACGCGGTCGAGCAGCCCGAGCGGATGCAGCTCGAGGGTCGCGGTGCCGTCCTCGACCCACTGTCGGATCCGGGGCATCTGGGCCGTCTCGAACTGGTTGCAGTACGGGCACATGTAGTCCGCGTAGATCGTGATCGCGGCCTTGGAGCCGTCCTGCTCGGTCGGCGTCGGGGTCCCACCATCGGGCACCGCCCGGGTCTCGACGGGCACGATCCTGCCGTGCACCCCGGTGAGCAGGACGCCGTCGCTCGCCGCGTTCCGCGGACCCGGCCCGGCGGGCTGCACGGAGTTCGCGATCACCAGGACGACGACCGCGACCACCGCGAGGCCACCGACGACGATCCCGCTGATGCCGAGTGTGCGGAGGCGCCGGCGTCGAGACTGCTCCGCGGCCCGCGCCGCTCGCGCACGTTCCCGTGCGGCGTCCCGGCGTGCCCTGCTGCTCTCGTGCTCGCTCATCGATCCCGAGCGTAGGGGCAGCGGGGACGGCTCAGAAGCTGGTGAGGACCGCGGGGAACTTGATGATGATCGTGACGATGATGACCAGGTAGTTCGCCAGCGCGAACGCCCAGCTGAAGGGCAGGAGCGACCGCCCGACGCGCTGCGCCCCGGCGCCGAAGCGACCCTGCGCCGTGTTCCAGATGGTGAACACCCAGAACATCGGGATGGTCATCGACCAGACGAGCATGCACCACGGGCACAGGGCACCGATGACGAAGACGGTCTGCGTGAACAGCCAGGTCACGAAGACCCATGCCAGGAAGACCCCGGCGTTGAAGACGATCCAGAACCAGCGCGAACCGTTCCGGAACCCGGCGAGCAGCAGCACCGCGACGGCGATCGGGGCGACGAACCCCATGACGCCGAGCAACGGGTTCGGGAACCCGAACAGGTGCCCCTGCCAGCTGGCCATCACGTCGGAGCAGTTGATGAACGGGTTCACGTCACAGCTCAGGACGGCCTTCGGGTTCTGGTACTTCGTGAACTCGTCGAGGACGAGCCGGAACGAGCCGAACAGGCCGACGATCCCGGTGACGAGCAGGAAGACCGCCATCGCGATCGGACGACGGGGGGCAGGGGCAGACGCGGTCACGCGGTCATCATCGCATGCGGGTTCCGGTGCTTTCCGGGTGCGGCATGCGATAATGCCTGGAGGTCGTGCGGCCAACCGCACACCGAAGAGAGCTTTCCGAGTGACGCCCCACCGGGCCGAACCCGGACGATCAGGTGCGGTGAGAGCGCACTGTGGTCGGGCAGCGTCACTCCGACGCCGAGCCGGACCGGGCCGGGTGCCCGGACCGGAACGGGCGCGGACGCAACGAGAAGTTGACGCGGACCGATCACGAGACAGCGAGCGCGGGGGCGTCGACGCCGCCCGCCACGACACAGAATTCCCGCCACCCGAAAGGGTGCGAGTGGGGCCGAGGAGTGCACCAGTCCATGGTGGAGCAGAACAACGACAACACGACCAACGACGAGAACGCGCCGAAGCGCCGGAGCCGCCTGTTCGGCGGTCGCCGCGCCCGGTCGTCCGGCCAGGAGGCCCGTGGGAGCGCCGAGCAAGCACCCCACGCCGACGAGACCCTCGCGCTGACGGGCGGCGCTGACGCCCGTCCCGCGGCCAGCGTCGCGTCGGCCGGTTCGCCGGACTCTCCCGATTCGCCGGACTCGCCCGACTCCCCGGCCTCGCCGGCGTCGCCCGTCGAGCCGACCGACACCGGGGCGGTCTCCGTCGCGGTCGAGGCCGTCGCCGACAGCGGTGCCGAGCCGCACGACGTGAGCACGCTGACCGGTGACCTGCCGGTCGTGACGGGCGACCAGTCGGCGACCGCGACCGACGGGGCGGACGCGGACCGCGCCTCCCGTCCGGCCGATGCCGCACCGACGGCCGAGGCGAGCGACGACGCAGCACCCGCTGACGAGCCGTTCGTGCCGAAGGCCACGAGCACGCTCAGCCTGATCTTCCACGCGCCGGTGCTGCCGGAGCTGCCGCAGCGCGCGCCCCGGTTCGATCGTGATCGTGATCGTGATCGTGATCGTGATCGTGACCGCGACCGCGACCGTGACGAGGACGACCGCTACGACCGCGAGGACCGGTTCGACCGCGATCGCGACCGTGACGACCGCGACGACCAGGGCGGCTCGCGCCGTCGCTCGCGTCGCCGTGGTTCGAGCGCCGACCGCGAGGCCCGCGAGCCGCGCGACCACCAGGAGCCGCGCCGCCGCGAGCCGGAGCTCATCACCGAGCCGCAGCGCATCAAGGGCTCGACCCGGCTCGAGGCGAAGAAGCAGCGCCGTCGTGACGGCCGCGATGCCGGACGCCGCCGTCAGGTGGTCAGCGAGGACGAGTTCCTCGCCCGCCGCGAGAGCGTCGACCGCCAGATGATCGTCCGCTCCAGCTCGTCGACGATCGAGATCGGCGTGCTCGAGGACGGCATCCTCGCCGAGCACTACATCACCAAGTCCGAGAACGTGTCGCTCATCGGCAACGTCTACCTCGGCAAGGTGCAGAACGTCCTGCCCTCGATGGAGGCGGCGTTCGTCGACATCGGTCGTGGCCGGAACGCCGTGCTCTACGCCGGTGAGGTCGACTGGAACTCCGTCGAGACCGGCAACCACGGTCGCCGCATCGAAGCAGCGCTCAAGCCGGGCGACAAGGTCCTCGTGCAGGTCACGAAGGACCCGGTCGGCCACAAGGGTGCCCGCCTCACCAGCCAGATCTCGTTGCCGGGTCGCTACCTGGTCTACGTGCCGAACGGCTCGATGAACGGGATCTCGCGCAAGCTGCCGGACACCGAGCGTGCCCGACTGAAGAAGATCCTGAAGGAGGTCCTGCCGGAGCACGCGGGCGTCATCGTGCGCACCGCTGCCGAGGGTGCGACCGAGGAGCAGCTCACCCGCGACGTGCAGCGCCTGACCAGCCAGTGGGAGGCCATCCAGAAGAAGGTCGCCGGTGGCCACGCCCCGGTGATGCTGCACTCCGAGCCCGACCTGCTCATCAAGATCGTCCGCGACGTCTTCAACGAGGACTTCACGAAGCTGATCATCGACGGCGAGGCCGCCGGCGGCACCATCGACGAGTACCTGTCGGCCGTCGCCCCGGACCTCAAGGACCGCGTCGTCCGGTACGAGGGCCCCGACTCCTTCGAGGAGTTCCGCCTCAACGAGCAGATCGACAAGGCGCTCGACCGCAAGGTCTGGCTGCCCTCCGGTGGTTCGCTCGTCATCGACCGCACCGAGGCCATGACGGTCGTCGACGTCAACACGGGCAAGTTCGTCGGCTCCGGCGGCAACCTCGAGGAGACGGTCACGAAGAACAACCTCGAGGCCGCCGAGGAGATCGTCCGGCAGCTCCGCCTGCGGGACATCGGCGGCATCATCGTCGTCGACTTCATCGACATGGTGCTCGAGGAGAACCGCGACCTCGTGCTCCGCCGCCTGGTGGAGTGCCTGAGCCGTGACCGCACGAAACACCAGGTCGCCGAGATCACCTCGCTCGGCCTCGTGCAGATGACCCGCAAGAAGATCGGTGTCGGTCTGCGCGAGTCCCTCGACGAGGTCAACGCCAAGATCAACGACAACAACGCCGACCCGGGCCCGAGCAAGGGTCGCCGCAAGGGCCGTGGCGGGAACGGCAACGAGAACGGCCGGTCCGGCAACGGCGGGAACGGCGGCAACGGCAACGGGAACTCCGGTTCGTCGGGGTCGTCGGGGTCGTCGCACGGCGCGTCCAGCCAGGCGCACCAGATCACGGACGACGTGAAGAACGCGCTGTCGCGGATCGCCGCCTCGACCCTGTCGCACGACGAGCAAGAGGCAGCGGCGGCTGCCGTGACCGCGACGGAGACCACGGCACCGTCGTCGGCCGACGCGTCGACCGGCACGGACAGCACGGGTGGCGAACAGCCGACCGGTTCGAAGCGTCGTCGTCGTGGCCGTGGGAGCCGCGGGGGAGACCAGCAGAACGGCGACCAGCAGAACGGTGACCAGCAGGCCGCCGCGCCGGCTGGGGCCGCCGATGCCGCCGAGCAGTCGGACGCACCGGAGTCCTCGGCAACCGCCGAGCCCGCCGTGGTCGTCGAGCCCGAGGCGCGCGCGCCGAAGGCCGCTGCTCCGGCCGTCACGGAGCCCGCTGCCGCACCGAAGGCGAAGGCCCCGGCCCGCCGTCGCGTGAGCTCGAGCGCCACCGTGACCCCGACCGACAACACCGTCGCGATCCTGGACATCCCGATCGCCGCGGCGCCCAAGCGCGAGCCGCGTGCGGTCGCCCCGGACGCCGAGTCCCTGCTCGACTCGGTGCTCCAGGCGCTCCCGGAGCCGAAGCAGCCCGGACAGGGGCGCTCGCGTTCCCGCCGGGTCTCGTCGCCGAGCATCAGCGCTCCGGCCACGCCGACGGAGGAGTCGACCGACGACGCCGACGGCTCCGACGGCGCAGTGATCCTGGGGAACTGACGTGACGAACCCGGGCGACCCGCAGCAGCAGCGTGGGTACTACGGTGCGGGCTGGTCCCAGCCCGAACCGCCCGGCCCGGGTGCCCAGCAGCCCGGTGGCCCCGTGCCGCCGCAGCAGGGCGGTGTGCCGCAGTACGGGCGTCAGCCCGGTGCCGGTGCGCCGTACGCCCCGCCGCGGCCGCCCCGTGCCCCGGCAGACCCGCGTCGGGCCTTCGCGCCCGGAGCCTCGGTGACGAACACGGCCGGCGCGCTCATCGCCGTGGTGGCGCTGGTGCTCGTCGAGTTCGTCTCCGGGCTCTTCGGGCTGCTCGGCACCTCGCTCGTGGTCAGTCCGTTCCGGCACTACGGCGCCGGCACGAGCCTGCTCGGCAGCTTCACGACCGGGGTCTTCGTGGCGCCGTTCCCGTACTACGTCGGGGCTTTCCTGGCCCTGGCGTTCCTGACGCCGATCGACCGCCGCAGTCCGCTGCCGAGGCTCCTGCTCCGCGTGGTCCTCGCCGGCGCCGCTGGCACGGTGGCCCTGATGCTCGTCGGGGTCTTCACCGGGTCGCTCGGAGCGACCACCGCAGGCGCTTCCCAGCTCGTCATCGACGTGGTCACGCGGCCGCTGCAGAACGGTCTGCCGTTCACGGTGATGCTCCTGGCGACCGCCACGGCGGCCTGGCTCTGGCTCGGTCGACCGCGCCGCGGACGAGGCCCGTCGACGACCCCGGGCATGCCGGGCACCGTCCGACCCGCCGACGCGGTGCCGCCGTCGACGATCCAGCAGCAGCCCCAGCAGCAGCCCCCGGCGAACCCCTGGGGCGGTCCAGCGCCCCGCTGAGCCCGCCCGCGGCCCCTCGCACGGTGCGAGGCCTCCGCCGACCCGTGCGAGGTTCCGTACTCGGTGCGCCCGTCTCCGCGTCGCACGGAGTACGGAACCTCGCACCGTGCGCGCGGCCCTGCGAGCCGGCGACGCGCCGTGCGAGGTGCCGCGCGGGCGGACCCGAACCGAGCCTCCCGGCCGCCCTGACGCGCTGTCAGCCGCTGCGCTTGTCCCGCTGCGCCACGCGCAGCCCACTGCGGATCAACCGCAGCACGAGCTCGCGACCGGTCACCGCCGAGGCGCCCGCGGCCACCAGTTCGTCGTACCGCTCGAGCGGGACGTCGTAGTGGTCGTGGTCGAACGCACGGCGCGGCACACCGGCCCGCGCAGCGAACGCGTGGAGTTCCGCGTAGGATTCATCACTGACGAGGTGCGACCACAGTGTGTCGTGGGCGGGCCACGTCGGTGGGTCGATCAACACGGTCACCGTGCAATCGTACGGGTGTCGCCGTTTGACCGGACCCAGGGTGATCGAGTATTCTCGGTCCCTGGTGTCAGCGGGCCGTTCTGCCTGCGTCGCCGATCGGGCCCGGCCTTCCGGGAGCCGCTCGTGCAGAAGTGGGCACCCGAGACTTCCCTCAAGCAGAGTTACGTAAGGATTTCCACGTGGTTTACGCAGTAGTGCGCGCCGGCGGCCGTCAGGAGAAGGTCGAGGTCGGCACCATCCTGACCATCGACCGTGCCAAGGCGGACGACAAGGGCAACATCGACCTCGCCCCCGTGCTCCTCGTGGACGGTGACAAGATCACGTCGGCGGCTTCCGAGCTCGCGAACGTGACCGTCACCGCCGAGGTGCTCGACGACCTCCGTGGTCCCAAGGTCATCATCCAGAAGTTCAAGAACAAGACCGGGTACAAGAAGCGCCAGGGTTTCCGCGCTGAGCTGACCCGCGTCAAGATCACCAAGATCGCGTAAGGGAGTCAACTCATGGCACACAAGAAGGGTGCGAGTTCCACTCGCAACGGTCGTGACTCGAACGCACAGCGCCTCGGCGTGAAGCGCTTCGGTGGCGAGGTCGTCAACGCCGGCGAGATCATCGTCCGCCAGCGCGGTACCCACTTCCACCCGGGCGCCAACGTCGGCCGCGGTGGCGACGACACGCTGTTCGCCCTCTCGTCCGGTTCGGTCGAGTTCGGCACCAAGGGTGGCCGCAAGGTCATCAACATCGTCAACGCGTAGTCGTTCGAACGACTGCAGCTGGAGGGGCGGGCCGAGTGCCCGCCCCTCCTTCGCTTTTCCCGCCGACGATCCCGTCGGCACAACGAAACACCAGGAGTGGACCCATGGCGACCTTCGTCGACCGCGTGACCCTGCACCTCAGCGCGGGGCACGGCGGCAACGGCTGCGTGTCGGTCCGCCGTGAGAAGTTCAAGCCCCTCGCCGGGCCCGACGGCGGCAACGGCGGTGACGGCGGTGACATCGTGCTCGTCGCCGACCCGCAGGTGACGACGCTGCTCGGCTACCACCGTTCCCCGCACCGCTCGTCGAAGAACGGGCAGCCCGGCATGGGCGACCACCGCAGCGGTGTCAGCGGCGAGGTCCTCGAGCTCCCGATGCCCGTCGGCACCGTGGTGTACGACGAGTCCGGCGACGTCATCGCCGACCTCACCGAGCCCGGCATGCGCGTCGTCGTGGCCCCCGGTGGACAGGGCGGCCTCGGCAACGCGGCGCTCTCCACCACGAAGCGCAAGGCCCCCGGCTTCGCGCTGCTCGGCACCGAGGGCTGGGCGGGGGACATCAGCCTCGAGCTGAAGACCATCGCCGACGTCGCCCTCGTCGGGTTCCCGAGCGCCGGCAAGTCCTCGCTCATCGCAGCCGTCTCCGCCGCCAAGCCGAAGATCGCGGACTACCCGTTCACGACCCTCACCCCGAACCTCGGTGTCGTCGAGTCCGGTGACACCCGGTTCACCGTCGCCGACGTCCCCGGTCTGATCGAGGGCGCGTCCGAGGGCAAGGGCCTGGGCCTCGAGTTCCTGCGCCACGTCGAGCGGTGCGAGGCGCTCCTCCACGTCATCGACTGCGCCACGCTCGACCCGGGCCGCGACCCGATCAGCGACCTCGACGTCATCCTCGGTGAGCTCGAGCGTTACCCGGTCCCCGAGGGCCAGGTGCCGCTGCTCGAGCGCCCGCAGCTCATCGCCCTGAACAAGATCGACGTACCCGAGGCGCAGGAGCTCGCCGAGTTCGTCACCGCCGAGCTCGAGGGCCGCGGCTACCGCGTCTTCCCGATCTCCACGGCGTCCCGCAAGGGGCTCCGTGAGCTGACCTTCGCCCTGGCCGACATCGTCGAGCAGGCCCGCGCCGCCCGTGCGGCCGAGCCCGTGCCGGAGCGCATCGTGCTCCGCCCCCGCTCGGTCAACGAGAAGCCGTTCACCGTGCGCGCCGAGGGTGGCGAGGAGCACCGCTTCTACCGCGTCCGCGGCGCCAAGCCGGAGCGCTGGGTGCAGCAGACCGACTTCACCAACGAAGAGGCGATCGGTTACCTGGCCGACCGGCTCGCGAAGCTCGGCGTCGAGGACGGCCTGTTCAAGGCCGGAGCCGTCGCCGGCTCGACCGTCGTCATCGGTGGCGACGGCGGCATGGTGTTCGACTGGGAGCCCACGCTCACGTCGACCGCGGAGCTCATCACGAGCGCCCGTGGCACCGACGCCCGCATCGGTGCGACCTCGCGTCCGACCCGCAACGAGCGGCGCGAGGAGTACTTCGAGCGGATGGACGCCAAGGCGGCCGCCCGTGCCGAGCTCGAGCAGGAGCGCGTCTCCGGGCTCTGGGTGGACGACGACGTGGTGACCAGCGACCAGCTCGGCACCAGCGAGCAGGTCGAGACCAGCGACCAGAAGGACTGACCACGGCATGACCGACACGACCGCCCGCACCGACCTCGGACCCGTCACCCGGCGAGAGGACATCCCGCGTGCGCGGCGGATCGTGGTCAAGGTCGGCTCGTCCTCGGTCAGCGGTGACGCCGCCGGCCAGATCGGCCCCCTGGTGGACGCCCTGGCCGCCGCCTACGGTCGGGGGACCGAGGTCGTGCTCGTGTCGTCCGGTGCGATCGCGACCGGGTTCCCGTTCCTCGGACTCGAGGGCCGTCCGGACGACCTCGCCACGCAGCAGGCTGCGGCGGCCACCGGGCAGAACGTCCTGATGTTCCGGTACCAGAAGGAACTCGATCGGCACGGCGTCGTCGCGGCGCAGATCCTGCTCACCGCCGGTGACCTGCAGAACCCCACACACCGGGTGAACGCCCAGCGCGCCATCGACCGCTTGCTCGCCCTGCGCGTGCTCCCGATCGTGAACGAGAACGACACCGTCGCCACGCACGAGATCCGTTTCGGCGACAACGACCGGCTGGCGGCCCTGGTGGCCCGGCTGCTCGGGGCCGACGCCCTCGTGCTGCTCTCCGACGTCGAGGCGCTCTACACGGCACCCCCGGAGCAGCCCGGCGCGACCCGCATCGACGAGGTGCCGTTCGGCGACGAGCTGGCCGGGGTCACCTTCGGCTCGATCGGCACCGCCGGCGTCGGCACCGGGGGAGCGGGGACCAAGGTCGCCGCCGCGCGGCTCGCGGCCGAGGCGGGCACCGCGGTGCTCGTGACCGACACGGCGCTGGTCGACCGCGCGTTGGCGGGCGAACACCTCGGCACCTGGTTCCACGCCGCGCCGCGTCCCTGAGACGGGTTGCGCCCGGAGCGGTCACGACTCGCCGTCGGCCCGGTGCCGACTGGTCGGGAACCGTCGGTGCGGGCGTCGCGGAGCGACGATCTGCGACCGCTCGCGTGGTGCGGGACGACGTGTCCTGACCGACCGACGGGGTGGACGCGACCGCCTGGAGGCCCGGTGCGGGTCCCGGGGGCCGGTGGCGGGCCTCCAGGCGGTCACGACTCCCCGTCGCGACGCGGTCGTGTGGTCGGGAACCGTCGGTGCGGGCGTCGCGGAGCGACGATCTGCGACCGCTCGCGTGGTGCGGGACGACGTGTCGTGACCGACCCACGGGGTGGACGCGACCGCCTGGAGGCCCGGTGTGGGTCCCCGGGACCGGTGGCGGGCCTCCAGGCGGTCACGACTCACCGTCGCGACGCGTTCGTGTGGTCGGGAACCGTCGGTGCGGGCGGCGCGGAGCGACGATCTGTGACCGCTCGGCGGGCGGGGGCGACGTGTCGTGACCGGTCGGTGCGGCGGACTGGGCCCGGAGGCACGGCGAGTGTCCGGAACGCCCGTCACGAACCGAGGGGCGGACCTACAATCGGTCCATGTCGTCGATCGCGCCCGCCCCGACCCTGACCGACAAGCTCGTGGCCGCTCGGGCCGCCTCGTCGGCGCTCGCGACCGCGACGACCGCCGTCAAGGACGCGGCCCTCGGCGCGATCGCCGCGGCTGTGCGTGCCGCGACCGACGAGATCGTCGCCGCGAACCACGACGACCTCATCGCCGGCGAGGACGGCGGACTCTCGTCCGGGCTGCTCGACCGGCTGCGACTCGACCCCGGCCGGATCGAAGCCCTCGCCGCCGCGGTCGAGCACGTCGTCGGGCTGACCGACCCCGTGGGGGAGCACGTGCGCGGGTCGCAGCTGCCGAACGGACTCCAGCTCACCCAGGTGCGCGTGCCGTTCGGTGTCGTCGGGGCGATCTACGAGGCACGCCCGAACGTCACCGTCGACATCGCCTCGCTCGCGCTCAAGTCGGGCAACGCCGTCGTGCTCCGTGGCGGATCGGCGGCCCAGCACACGAACGCCGTGCTCGTCGCCCGGATCCAGGACGCGGTCGAGTCGGTCGGCCTGCCCCGCGACCTGGTGCAGACCATCGACGAGTTCGGCCGCGCCGGTGCCACCGAGCTCATGCGCGCACGCGGCCTGGTCGACGTGCTGATCCCGCGGGGGAGCGCCGCACTCATCCAGACCGTCGTCACCGAGTCGCAGGTGCCCGTCATCGAGACCGGTGCGGGCGTCGTGCACGTGTTCCTCGACGCCTCCGCGCCGGAGCAGCGTGCGGTCGACATCGTCCTGAACAGCAAGGTGCAGCGGCCGAGCGTGTGCAACGCCCTCGAGACCCTCCTGGTGCACGAGGCCGCCGCCGAACGACTTCTGCCGGTGCTGGCCGACCGGTTGCGGGCGTCCGGTGTGACGCTGCGCGGCGACGACGCCACGCGGGCGATCGTGCCCGGGGTGCTCCGTGCCACCGACGACGACTGGGCGACCGAGTCGATGGACCTCGATCTGTCGATCCGCGTCGTGCCCGACGTCGACGCGGCGATGGCGCACATCGCACGGTGGTCGACGCACCACACGGAGTCGATCGTCACGAACGACGTCGACACCGCCGAACGGTTCCTGGCGACGGTCGACTCGGCGGTCGTGATGGTGAACGCGTCGACCCGGTTCACCGACGGCGGCGAGTTCGGTTTCGGGGCCGAGGTCGGCATCTCGACGCAGAAGCTGCACGCGCGCGGTCCGATGGGCCTGCCGGAGCTGACGAGCACGAAGTGGATCGTGCGCGGCTCCGGGCAGATCCGCGGCTAGACTGAACGGCGTCTTTCCCCGACCGAACGGAGCACGAACGATGACCCTCCTCGCAGAAGCTGCTGAGCACGCCTCCGGGGCGCCCGCGTTCGTGTTCCCCATGGTCGGCGCCCTCTTCTTCATCTTCCTCGGCTTCGTGACCTGGAGCTTCCGCGACGTGGCCTACCGCCACTCCCAGAAGTTCGAGGCCACCCGCCACCACGAGACGGGTGTCGACGAGTTCGGCCACACCAAGATCTGACCGACCACTCGATGCTCGAGACCACCGGACGGCCACGCATCGGCGTGATGGGTGGCACGTTCGACCCCATCCACCACGGGCACCTGGTCGCGGCGTCCGAGGTGGCGCGGGCGTTCGACCTCGACGAGGTCGTCTTCGTCCCCACCGGACAGCCGTACATGAAGTCCGACGTCACCGACGCCGAGCACCGGTACCTGATGACCGTGATTGCCACCGCGTCGAACCCGATGTTCACCGTCAGCCGCGTGGACATCGACCGCCCGGGGCCGACGTACACCGTCGACACCCTGCGGGATCTGCACGAACAGCGACCAGATGCCCAGCTCGTCTTCATCTCGGGCGCAGACGCCGTTCAGCAGATCGTCGACTGGAAAGACCATGATGGTCTCTGGGACCTCGCGCACTTCGTGGCCGTGACGCGTCCGGGACACGCCTTGAGCCTCACCGGATTGCCCGAGCGGGACGTAAGCTTGCTCGAAGTCCCTGCACTGGCCATATCCTCGACGGATTGCCGTGACCGGGTTCGACGGGGGTTCCCCGTCTGGTACTTGGTTCCCGACGGTGTCGTCCAGTACATCTCCAAGCACCATCTGTATCGGAGCGTTGCATGAGTTCGTCCGACGCGCAGCCGCCCCTGTCGCGGCGCCAGGCGCGCGAGCGGGAGCGTGCCGCCGCGGCCGGTTCGCAGCCCGCGACGCCGCCCCCGACCGTCGCCGCACCCGCCGCCGAGACCCCCGAGTCCCGCCGTCCCGGGTCGCACGTCGCCCCGGCCCCCGGTGGCCCCGCCCAGTCGTCCGCGCCGGCATCGGCGCAGACCGCTCCGGCGTCTGCCTCGTCCGTCCCGGCGTCGGCGCCCGCGGCCGGTGTGCCGCCGTTCCCGCCCGCTTCCGCGACCGAGATCGTCCCCGGCAGCGGTGGGCTCACCCGTCGGCAGATCCGGCAGCTCCGCGCCGCCGAGCGCCAGGCGGTGCAGCCGGTCCCGCTGCAGGACCCCACGCCCCAGTCGTCCGACCGCACCGTCGAGGACGTCCTCGGGTCGGTGGACACGATCGACCCCACCGCCGGGCCGCAGAGTGCTCCGGACGCCGAGGCCACGCACGACGAGCAGCCCGCTGCCCCGACGGTCCTCGACCAGGCCGCGGTCGCCCAGGCCACCGAGGCCGACGGCTCCCCGGACGCGCTCGAGCCCCTCGACGAAGCCGCCGCGCACGCCGAGGAGCCCCGCCGCCACCGGTCGACGTGGTCGCCGCCCGCCGACGTCACCGACTCCGACACGCCGGCGACCGACGTCCCCGAGTCGGACGCGCCGGTGAACGACGCCCCTGCGGACGAGACGACCGACGTCGCCCCGGCGGACGAGCCGTCCGAGGACGCTCCCGCTCCCGCTGCCGGGTCGCAGCCCACCGTCACGCCGGTGCCGATCCCGACGAACACCGCCGCAGCGACCCCCGCGGTGTTCCCGCTCTCGCTCGACGCCGAGGACGACGACACCAACGAGGTGCCGCTGCCCGAGCCCGCCACCGAAGCTCCGAAGGTCCCCGCCGCGTTCCCGCGTCCGACCGAGCCGAAGCCGGTGACCACCGCCTTCGCGCCGCCCGCCGGCCACTGGTCCCAGCAGGCGCACGACTCGAACGACTCCGAGGTGCACGACGCCGAGACCGGCACCCGTCGCGTCGCGGTGACGAACACGAACGCGATCATCCTGCCGAACTCGGCCCTGGCCGACCCCACCGGCGCCCTCAACGCGACGGGTGAGGTGATCCTGACGGGGTCGATCGACCTTCCGGCATCGCTGTCGTCGACGGGGTCGCACCGGCCGATCGACGGCGCCGAGGTCGACCGCCTGCTCGAGCAGCAGGACGAGCAGCCCGACACCGACGCCAGCCCGGTCCGGGCCAGCCGCGCGGTGTCCAGCCACACCTCGACCCGCCAGGTCGTGCTCGCCGCCGCCAAGCCGAAGGAGTCGCGCACGCCGCTGATCCTCGGTGTCACGGTCGGCGCGGTCGGACTGGCTGCGGCCGGTGTCATCATCACCGCACTGCTCACCACCCACGCGTTCGGCGGCTGACCGCTGCCGTCCCCGACGTCCGTTCTCCACCACCCCGCCGACCCTGGCCTGGCCGCTGTCGGCGGGGTGGCTTATGATCGTGACCCATCAAGCGAACCGGCTGTCCGTCGGTTCGACGACCGGAAGGAATCCGTGACCGCCTCCACTCGCGCACTGGAACTCGTGCAGGCCGCAGCACTCGCGGCCGACGCCAAGCAGGCCGAGGACCTCGTCGCTCTCGACGTGACCGGGCCGTTGCAGCTCACGGACGTGTTCCTGCTCGCAACCGGTCGGAACGAGCGCAACGTGCAGTCCATCGCCGATGCCGTCGAAGAACGCCTCCTCGAGCTCGGTGCCAAGACGCTCCGCCGCGAAGGCCGTACCGAGGGCCGCTGGGTCCTCATCGACTTCGGCGAGATCATCGTGCACGTCTTCCACGACGAAGACCGCCAGTACTACTCGCTCGAGCGTCTCTGGGCCGACTGCCCGACGATCCCGCTCGAGCTCCCGGTGGACCACACCGCCTGATCAGCGACGCGCCCGGGTGACGGATTCGATTTCGTCGCCCGGCGTTCGCATGGTGTACGCTTCTATGGTGCCTCCGGGGAACCGGTTGGTACGAAAGCAGCACGATCTGGGTCTGTGGCGCAGCTGGTAGCGCACCTGCATGGCATGCAGGGGGTCAGGGGTTCGAGTCCCCTCAGATCCACCCTCAACCCCGCCGTTCCTCGGAACGGCGGGGTTTTTCGTGCGCCCGTCAGGCCTCGGCGGCCCGATACGCTGAGCGCATGAGCAACGACGCGCCGCTGTCCGGGTCCCCGCTGACGATCGCCTCCGCCGGGTACACGGCCGACATCGCCACCGTCGGAGCGACACTGCGGACCCTGCGGCACGAGGGCCGAGACCTGGTCGTCCCGTTCGACGCCGACGAGATCCGCCCGGTCTTCCGCGGTGCCGTCCTGGCCCCTTGGCCGAACCGGATCGTCGACGGCGAGTACTCCTTCGGCGGCGTCGACCACGAGCTCGCCATCACCGAGCCCGCACGGCACCACGCCCTGCACGGACTCGTCGCGTGGACGGACTTCCGCGTGCAGGAGCAGGCGGACGACCGCGTGGTGCTCGCCACGACCGTGCAGGCGCAGCAGGGCTACCCGTACCGCGTCGAGGTCACCGTGGAGTACCGGCTCGACGCCGAGGGGCTGCACACCACGATCACCGGGACGAACACCGGCGCCGAGGACGCGCCGTGGGGGACCGGCCCGCACCCCTACCTCGTCGCGGGTGCCGGCACCGTCGACGACTGGACCCTGACGCTCCCCGCCGCCCAGGTGCTCGAGGTGACGCCGGACCGGCTCGTCCCGACCGACCTGGTCCCCGTGCACGACGAGTTCGACCTGCGCACGCCCACGCTGATCGGCGACCGGTTCATCGACCACGCCTTCACCGGCTTCGACCGGGACGCCGCCGGCCTCGCCACCATCGCGGTCACGGCGGCGGACGGTCACGGGGTCCGTGCGACCTTCGGGCCGGAGTGCGGCTGGGCCCAGGTGCACACCGCCGACCACGTGGTCCCCGAGTACCACCGCGCCGGTCTCGCCGTCGAGCCGATGACGTGCGCCCCGGACGCCTTCAACGACGGCGAGGACCGCGGCCTCGTGGTGCTCGCGCCCGGTGCCTCGCACGCCGCCGCATGGACGATCGCCGCGATCTGAGCACCCCCGACCCCGGCGTCCGCGTCGAGGTCCGCCGACTCGACCCGGTCCCCGACCTCGCGGCCCTGGCGGCGCAGGTCGCCGGGGATCTGGTGTGGCTCGACTCCGGCCTGCCCGACGGTGCTCCCGCCACGGCTCGGCCCCGGGCCCGCTGGTCCGTGCTGGCGTGGACGGACGGGCCGTTCGCCGCCCGGTTCCGGCACCAGGACCGTCGTGCGCACCTGACGCTCGCCGCGCCCGCCCAGGAGTGGTTCGGGCCCGCCCGATCCGAGGAGCGTCCGGCCTTCGCGGTGCTGGCGGACCTGCTCCGACGCACGCCCAGCCTGCCCGAGCCGGTCGTCGGGTGCGGGTTCGCGCTGGGCTGGGTCGGGTTCCTCGGCTACGAGCTCGGCCGCGAGTCCGGCGGCCCGGACCGCACCGCCGACGGGCACGCCGACGCCGACCTGCGGTTCGTCGACCGAGCCGTCGTCGTCGACCACACCGGTGGCGCCTGGGCGCTCGCGCTCGTCGCCGACGCGGAACCGGCGGCCAGCGCGCGGAACCGCGCGTGGCTCGAGGAGGTGCCCACCCCCGCGACGTCGGTCGGCGTCGTGGACGCGGCCACGGGCCTCCCGGCCGGGGTGTCCACGGCGACCGGACGCGTGACGCGTGCCGCCTACGAGCGGGCGGTCGACGTGTGCCGCGCGGAGATCCGCGAGGGGAACGCGTTCCAGGTCTGCCTCACCACCGCCTTCGCGGTCGGACAGGAGGCCCGTGGCGGCCCCGGTACGGACCCGCACCTGGACGAGTACCTGCGGATGCGGGCGTCCGACCCCGTCCCGTTCGGTGCGTTCCTGCGGCTCGGCCCGCTGCGCGTGGCGAGCCGGTCACCGGAGCGGTTCCTGCGGATCGACGCGGCCGGAGCGGTGCTCGCGGAGCCGATCAAGGGCACGCGGCGGCGGCTCGCCGACGCGGTGGCGGACGCAGCCGCGCGGGACGACCTGGCGGCGAGCCCGAAGGACCGCGCCGAGAACGTGATGATCGTCGACCTGCTGCGGAACGACCTGCTGCGGACCGCGGTGCCCGGGTCGGTGCACGTCGAGCGGCTGTGCGCCGTCGAGACGTACGCCAGCGTGCACCAGCTGGTCTCGACGATCGGGGCGGTGCTGCCGCCGGGGACGTCGCGGGCCGACGTGGTGCACGCGGCGTTCCCGCCGGGGTCGATGACCGGGGCGCCGAAGAGCAGTGCCACGGCGATCGCGGACCGCCTCGAGGGGGCGCCGCGCGGGGTGTACTCGGGCGCGATCGGGTACTTCTCGGCGAGCGGGGCGGTCGACCTGTCGGTGGCGATCCGTAGCCTCGTGACCGTGCTCGACGAGTCGGGGGCGGTGCGTTCCCGGACCCTCGGAGCCGGGGGAGCGGTGACCTGGTCGTCGGTGCCCGCGGACGAGGCGGACGAGGTCGAGACCAAGACGCGGTCGGTGCTCGGCGGAGTCGGGTCGGTCGCCAGCTGGTGAGCTGATGCCCTGATCCGAACACGTGTTCGACCAGGACTGTCCACGGATGTCGGACGCGATTGACATCATCGAACACATGTTCGAATATGAGGGCATGCAGACGGCGGCGGCACTCCGGTCGCCCACCCCGGACCGGGGCGGGCGGAGCGGTGCTGCACGCGGTGGCAGCGGTGCGGGCGGTGGCGGTGCGCGCCGTGGGCCGGACCACCTGAGCGATGCCCGGGCTGCGCTCGACCGCATCACGTCCCTGCGGTCACGGGTGGCCGACATGGAGTCCACGCGGGTCGACACCGCCGGGCTCCCCACGGCCCCGGCGCTCGAACCCCTGCTGCCCGGCGGCGCGATCCGGGTCGGTGGCACCTACGCCGTCCCCGAGTCGGTGCTGCTCGCGATCACGATGCTGCAGGCGGCCTCGGCTGCCGGGGCGTGGTGTGCGGTCGTCGGGGTGCCGTCCTTCGGGATCGAAGCCGCCGCCGCCGCGGGGATCGACCTCGAACGGCTCGTGCTCGTCCCCGATCCCGGTGACCAGTGGCTCGCCGTGACGGCGGCGATGGCCGACGTCGCCCAGATCGTCCTCACCCGACCGCTCGGCCGGGTCGTGCCGGGCGACGTGGCACGGCTGTCGGCTCGGCTGCGACAGCGCGGTGGCGCACTCGTCGCGCTCGGCTCCTGGCCCGGGGCGGACGTCACGCTGCGGGTCACGTCCTCGACGTGGAGCGGCATCGGTCAGGGCCACGGCCACCTGACGGAGCGCCGGGCCACCGTGACCGCGACCGGGCGTGCCGGCGCGGTGCGTCCGGCGACCGCCGAGCTGCTCCTGCCCGCGGCCGACGGTGCGGTCCGGGCCGCCACACCGGTGCCGACGGTGGGCTCCGGGGACACCCGCGTGCTGCGGCCCGTGGCGGTGGCGTCGTGATCGCCTCCGGGCGCGTCCGGACCGACGCGATCACGCGTGGGGCGGCACTGCCCGAACCACCCCCGACCCGGACGATCGTGCTCTGGTGCCCGGACTGGCCGGTCATCGCGGCGGCTCGGGCCGGTGGCACCCCGCCGGAGCAGCCCCTCGCCCTGACCGCCAAGGGGCTCGTGTTCGCGAGCTCCGCGTCCGCGCGTGAGCAGGGTGTCGTGCGGGGGCTCCGCGTGCGTGAGGCCCAGGCACGGTGCCCCGAACTCCTCGTGCAGCCCTACGACGACGCCCTCGACCACCGTGCGTTCGAGCCCGTCATCCGTGCGGTCGAGGCGGCGGTCCCCGGGGTCGAGGTGCTGCGGCCGGGTACCCTCGCGCTCCGCGCCCGCGGCCCGGCCCGGTACTACGGCGGTGAGCGCGCGGCGGCGGCGACCCTTGCCGGCATCGCGGCCGACCACGGCGCCCCCGCGGTGCGGGCCGGGGTGGCCGACACCCCGTTCGCGGCGGATCAGGCCGCCCGGGCCCGTCCGGTGCGCCCCGGTGAACGGGTGCGGCTCGTGCCCGTCGGGGGATCGGCGGACTTCCTCGCGCACCTGCCGCTCGGTGTGCTCGGCGACCCCGACCTCACGACGGTGCTCGACCGGCTCGGCATCACCACGCTCGGCGACTTCGCGGCACTCGGCGACGAACAGGTGCGGGACCGCTTCGGCGTGGCCGGGGCGTTCCTGCACCGGTTGGCCGGGGGCCGCGACCCCCGCGAGATCGCGGCGCGGGAGATCCCGCCGGAACTCCGGGTCGAGGCGTCGTTCGAACCCCCGCTGGACCGTGCCGACCAGATCGCGTTCGCGTTCCGGCGTTCCGCCGACGACTTCGCCGACCGACTCCGGGCCGCGGGACTCGTGGCGACGACCATCCGTGTGGGGATCGTCGACGAGCGCGACATCCTGCTCGAACGGACCTGGGCGCACCCGCGCTGGTTCGACGCTGCCGACGTGGTCGACCGGGTGCGGTGGCAGCTCGCCGGCGGGGTGGACCCCAGCGGGCTCGAGGCGCCGGTCACCTCGGTCGTGCTCGAGCCGGTCGCCGTCGACGACATGGCGAACCACGAGCGCGGGCTGTGGGGCTCCGGCCCGGACGAGCGCGTGCACCACGGCCTCGCCCGGATCCAGGGCATGGTCGGCCACGACGGTGTGGTGAGCCCGCGCATCGGCGGGGGCCGCACCCTGTCCGAGCGCGTGGTGCTCGTGCCGTGGGGCGACGCGCCCGCCGGCGGTGAGCGAGCCCTGGCGACCGTGCGCGACCGTCCGTGGCCCGGCAAGCTGCCCGGCCCGCCCCCTGCCACCGTGCTCGAGCGCCCCCGACCGGTCGACGTCGTCGCCGTCGGTGGTGCGAGCGTCGACGTCGACGAGCGCGGCGTGCTGTCCGGCGCACCCGAACGGTTCCGTGCCGAGGGCGACCGGGGCGGCGGCTTCTCGGCCGTGACGGCCTGGGCGGGCCCGTGGCCGCTCGTCGTCCGGTGGTGGGAGTCCGGCGGTCGACGCCTGCACCGGCTGCAGCTCGTCGACGCCGAGGGGCGTGCCTGGTACCTGGTGCTGGCGGACCACCGCTGGTGGGCCGAGGCGATCGCGACGTGACCCCGACCACCACCGACAGGAGCGTGACCTGATGGGCTACAGCAACCCACCCATCCCGTGGTCGCAGTTCGAGCGCGCGCTGTCCGACAAGCGGAGCCCGGGCACGGCGCACGACGGCGACGGCGGCGACAGCCCCGCGTGGTCGCGGAAGCGCGAGCCGTACGTCCCGTCACCGCTCGACACCGACGGCGGGCCCGTGGTGCCGTACGCCGAACTGCACGCGCACTCGGCCTTCAGCTTCCTCGACGGCGCCAGCCAGCCCGAGCACCTGTTCGAAGAAGCTGCTCGGCTCCGACTGCACGCCCTCGCGCTCACCGACCACGACGGCTTCTACGGGGCCGCCCGGATGGCCGAGGTCGCCGAGTCGTACCCGCAGGTCGGCACCGTGTTCGGCACCGAGCTGTCCCTGGGGCTGACCGAACCGCAGAACGGTGTGCCCGACCCCGAGGGCTCGCACCTGCTCCTGCTCGCCGACGGTCAGGACGGCTACCACCGGCTCGCCGGCGCGGTGACGAGCGCACACCTGGCAGCCGGGTCCGAGAAGGGCAGCCCGCAGTACGACCTCGACGACCTCACCGCGCGGGCGGACGGGCACTGGCGGGTCCTCACCGGGTGCCGGAAGGGCTCCGTGCGGCAGGCCCTCGAGCAGGGTGGCGAGTCCGCCGCCGAGACCGCGCTCCGGGTGCTGCTCGACCGGTTCGGCAGCCGCAACGTCGTCGTGGAGCTGCTCGACCACGGCGACCCGCTCGACAGCGCCCGCAACGACGCCCTGGCCGCCCTCGCCGCGAAGCACGCGCTGCCCCTGGTCGCCACCGGCAACGTGCACTACGCCACCCCCGACCGGTTCCCGGTGGCGACCGCGCTCGCGGCGGTGCGTGCCCGCCGCAGCCTCGACGAGATCGACGGCTGGCTGCCGGCCGCCGACACCGCCCACCTGCGCTCCGGCGCCGAGATGGCCAGACGGTTCGGTCGCTACCCCGGCGCGATCGAGCGGACCGTGGAACTCGCCGACGAGCTCGGGTTCCGGCTGAAGACCGTGCAGCCCGGGTTGCCCGACCTCGACGTCCCGGACGGACACACCGCGATGTCGTGGCTCCGCGAGCTCACGTGGACGGGTGCCCGGCGGTTCTACCCCGGCAGCGCCGACGGCGTCGACCCCCGCAAGCGGGAGCGCATCGAGCGTGAGCTGTCCGTGATCGAGGAGAAGAACTTCCCGGGGTACTTCCTGATCGTGCGCGACATGGTGCAGTACGCCCGCGGTCGGGGCATCCTCTGCCAGGGGCGGGGCTCGGCGGCGAACTCGGCGGTCTGCTACCTGCTCGAGATCACCGCGGTGGACTCGATCCGGTACGGGTTGCCGTTCGAGCGGTTCCTGTCGGCGATGCGCGACGAGGAACCCGACATCGACGTCGACTTCGACTCGGACCGCCGCGAAGAGGTGATCCAGTACGTGTACGCCAAGTACGGTCGGCACAACGCCGCCCAGGTCGCGAACGTCATCACCTACCGGCCCAAGGGTGCGGTGCGTGACATGGCGAAGGCGCTCGGCCACAGCCCCGGGCAGCAGGACGCCTGGTCGAAGCAGGTCGAGCGGTGGGGTTCGGTGACCGAGAGCCAGGACCACGACATCCCGCCGGCGGTCGTCGGGCTCGCGAGCGACGTCCTCGGGTTCCCGCGGCACCTCGGCATCCACTCCGGCGGCATGGTGCTGACCGACCGCCCGGTGGGCGAGGTCGTGCCGATCGAGCACGCCCGGATGGACGGCCGCACCGTGCTGCAGTGGGACAAGGACGACTGCGCCTACATGGGGCTCGTGAAGTTCGACATGCTCGGGCTCGGCATGCTCGCGGCCCTGCAGTACTCGTTCGACCTGGCGGCAGAGCACTGCGGGGAGCGCTGGGAGATGCACTCCATCCCGAAGGAAGAACAGGGGGTCTACGACCAGCTGTGCCGCGCGGACACGATCGGGGTGTTCCAGGTGGAGTCCCGCGCGCAGATGGGCACCCTGCCCCGACTGCTCCCGCGGCGGTTCTACGACCTGGTGATCGAGGTCGCACTCGTCCGACCCGGGCCGATCCAGGGCGGCGCGGTGCACCCGTACATCCGCCGACGCACGGGCGAGGAACCGATCACCTACATGCACCCGGCGCTCGAACCCGTGCTCGAACGCACCCTCGGGGTCCCGCTGTTCCAGGAGCAGCTCATGCAGATGGCGATCGCGGTCGGCAACTGCTCCGGTGACGACGCCGACCTGCTGCGACGAGCGATGGGGTCGAAGCGCGGGCACGAGAAGATCGACCGGCTGCGCGACAAGCTCTACACGGGGATGGCGGACAACGGCATCCACGGTGCGGACGCCGACGCCATCTACGCGAAGATCCAGGCCTTCGCGAACTTCGGCTTCGCGGAGAGCCACTCGATCAGCTTCGCCCTCATCGTCTACGCGAGCGCGTGGATGCGACTGCACTACCCGGGGGCGTTCCTGGCGGCCCTGCTCCGGGCGCAGCCGATGGGGTTCTACTCACCGCAGACCCTGGTCGCTGACGCCCGACGGCACGGCGTCCGCGTGCTGCGACCGGACATCCTGCGGTCCGGGGTCGACGCCACGCTCGAACCGCTGCCGGACGGGGATGCCCCTGCCGGTGACGACGCGTGCCTGGCCACCGAGCAGCCCCCGGTGCTGCCCTTCGACAAGGCGCTCCCCGACGACACCGCGAGCCACCGACGCGACGGTGCCTTCGCCGTGCGGCTCGGGCTCGCCGAGGTCGCGTCGCTCAGCCGGAAGAGCGCCGAGAAGATCGTCGCGGAGCGGGACGCGAACGGCCCCTTCCGCGACATGTCGGACCTGGCCCGACGGGTCGGGCTCACCACGCCGCAGCTCGAGGCACTCGCCGCTGCCGATGCCTTCGCCCCCTTCGACATCGACCGCCGCGGTGCGATGTGGTCGGCTGCCCAGGCGGCCGCCGAGCGCCCGGACCAGTTGCCGGACACGCAGGTGTTCGTGCAGCCGCCGCTGTTCGGGCAGATGACGAGCGGGGACGTGCTCATCGCCGACATGTGGTCGACGGGCATGACGACCGACGACCACCCCGTCCGGCACGTGCGCGACCGCCTCGCCGCCCGTCGGGTGCTCAGCGTGCAGGACACCGCGACCGCCGAGACCGGACGACGGGTCGAGGTCGGCGGGATCGTGACGCACCGGCAGCGTCCGGCGACGGCCTCCGGCATCACCTTCCTGAACGTCGAGGACGAGACCGGGCTGGTCAACGTCATCTGCAGCGTCGGGGTCTGGGGGCGCTTCCGCCGGGTGGCGCGGGAGTCCCCGGCGGTGATCGTCCGGGGCATCCTCGAGCGCTCGCCCGACGGGGTCGTCAACCTGGTGGCGGACCGCATCGAGCACCTGTCGCTGTCCGTCCGCACCCGCTCGCGGGACTTCCAGTGAGCGGTCGTGCTCAGCGCACCTCGGGCAGGCGGATCGTGACCTCGAGTCCACCGGCGGGCACGTTGCGGAGGGACGCCGTGCCTCCCGCCCGTTCCGCCACCGCACGCACGATCGCGAGTCCCAGCCCGGAGCCGCCGGGCAGGGCGCCGACACCGGTCGACGGGTCCGGGTTCGGGCGGGACGTCCGGGCCTCGTCCGGACGCGTGAAGCGGTCGAACGCCACGGGGATGAAGGACTCGGGCACGCCGGGGCCGTCGTCGGTGATCTGCAGGACGCCTTCGCCGCCGGTGCTCCGCCAGGACACGAAGATGCCGCCGCCTCGGGGGAGTGCGGCCACGGCGTTGCCCGCGATGTTCGTGACGAGCTGCGCCATCCCGCCGGTGTCGATCCGGTACCGCGGTTCGACGGTGCCGCCGCCGATGCCCGGGCCGGAACCGCCGACGGCGACGGGCGGCTCGAGGTCGAAGTCGACGGTGACGTCCTTCGCCGAGGCGATGAGCCGGACACGGTCGACCGCGGCCATCACCTCGTCGCCGAGGTCCGACCACGCGGTCTCGGGGCGTCGGTCGCCGTCCTGTTCACGCCGCTCGGACTCCTCGATCCGCGACAGCGCGAGCAGGTCGTTCGCCAGCCGTGACAACCGCGCGACGCTGTGCTTGGCGCGTTCGATGTGGGCGGCGAGGGCGGCGGCGTCGTTCCCGTCGAGCGAGGCGAGGTCGAGCTGGGTCGTCAGGATCGCCAGGGGTGTCCGGAGCTCGTGGCTGGCGTCCGACACCATCTGGCGTTCGCGCTCGGTCGCCTGCCGGGTCCGGGCGAGGAAGGCGTTGAGCGTGGTCGCCAGGGACGCCAGCTCGTCCTGCGCGGGGCCTACCGGCAGCTCGGCACGCTCCGGGGCGACGGAGAGCCGTTCGGCCTCGCGGCGCATCCGGTTCACCGGCCTCAGTGCGGTGGTCGCGAGCACCCAGGACGCCACGCCGAAGGCGAGCAGGATCGCCAGGCCGGTCAACGACAGGGTCGTCGTGAGGTCGTCGACGACGATGGCCTCGGCCTGCGAGTTGCGGGCGGCCACGACCGTCCATCGGCCGGCCTCGTTGACGGGGTGCTCCACCACGACGCGGTACTCCGAGCCGGAGACGGTGATGATCGAGGTACCGGCAGGGGTGGACCGCAGACTGCCGAGCGCCTGCTCGACACGGTCGGGCATCGTCGACAGCACGATCTCGCCGGACGGGGACACGACGGCGACGAGCTGCGCGTTGCCCGGCGGCGACAGGTCGGGGTCGCTGTCGACCTCGAGCGTGGCGACGTAGGGGTCGGCGTCGGCGTCGAGCAGCGTGCGCGTCGCACTCGCGACGACGCTCACGACCTGGAACCGCATCACGAGGACGAGCAGCAGGATGACGATCGCGGCGATCGCCGTCGAGCCGATCGTGATCCGGGCACGCAGGGACAGCAGACGCAGCGGCCGGATCGGACCGCCGCGTCGGCGGTCCGATCGTGGGGCGTCGTCGGCCCCGTTCACGCCCCGAGCAGATCCAGGCGGTACCCGCGACCGCGGACCGTGGCGATGGCGACGGTGGCCTCGTGCGCGGTGAGCTTCTTGCGGAGGTACGAGATGTACTGCTCGACCACGTTCGGGTCGACGTGCTGCGAACCGTCCCAGACCTCTTCGAGGATCTTCGGGCGGTCGACGACACTGCCGGCGGAGCGGGCGAGCAGTCGGAGCAGGGCGAACTCGGTGGGGCTCACGGCGACGCGCTGCCCCTTGATCGAGATGCGGCGGGCCTCGGAGTCGATCGACACGTCCCCGACCTCGATCGTGCGGGGAGCCCCGGCGGACTCGCGACGGCCGAGCGCACGCAGCCGGGCGGTGAGCTCGGCGAAGGCGAAGGGCTTGGTGAGGTAGTCGTCCGCGCCGGCGTCGAGCCCGAACACGCGGTCGTCGACGGCGTCGCGCGCCGTCACGAGCAGGATCCTCACGGGGTCCTCGCGCTCACGGATCCGCCGCGCGAGCTCGAAGCCGGACATGCCGGGCATCATCACGTCCACGACCGCCAGGTCGAACGCCTGCTCGCCGAGGGCGATGAGCGCCTCGACACCGTTCTCGACGGCCGTGACCCGGTACCCCTCGGCCGCGAGTCCGCGTTCCATCAGGGCACGCATCTCGTCGTCGTCCTCGACCACCAACAGCCGCATAGTGGACCTCCTCGGACCCATCGTGGCATCGAACCGGCGCGGAGGGCCGTTCTCCGGGTCCGACTCGCTGAATCTCGTCACAGGACAGAGCAGAACGGTCTGTCCCACGTTCTAGGGACGTGAGCGCCGCTTGCTTCGTTGCTAGGCTCCGGCAGCGGACAGCGCGACCCGATGCGCCGCCCGCACTGGGGGATCATGAACGACTCGATCGACCACCCGGCCATCGTGCGCCTGCGCGCCGAACTGGACGCCGCGTGGAAGGGCATCGGCGCGCTCGCGCTGCTGGAGGACGCTCCGCGCGACCGCGTGGTCGCGGAGCTGCGGACGGCCGTGCCGGACGTGGCGAGCCGTGCTGCACGCGAGGTCGGCACCGAGGCCGTCGTCGCGGAGATCAGCCGGTACGCCGACGCCGGCATCCCGGCTGCGACCGCGACCGACGTCGTGCCGACCGCCGTGATCTGGTCGGACGTCGTCCGGACGGCGTCGGAAGCGGCCTGCGCAGCGCGCTGAAGCGGACCGAGCGGCCTGCGCTGCGCGCTGAAGCGGACCGAGCGGCCTGCGCAGCGCGCTGAAGCGGACCGAGCGGCCTGCGCAGCGCGCTGAACCGGACCGACTAGTCGTCCTCGCCGAGCAGCTCGCCACGCACCCGTCGGATGTCCTCGAGCAGTGCCCCGATGAGCACCCAGTGCCGGGAGTTCGGCCGCACCACCTCGAGCGGCGCGGTGAGCGCCGGCTCCGAGGCCTCCGCCCACGGCTCGACGTCCGGTCCGAAGGCAGCGGCGTCCGCCCGGCCGACCCCGTCCACCGGGTCGAGTCGTGTCGATTCGACCCGCGCACTGAGCGCGCGGACGTCCGCACCGATCCGTGCCACCTCGGTCGCGATGCCGTGCACCACCGGGTCGTCGCGCAGGTCCGGTGCGGTGTTGTCGCGGATCGCGCGGGTCATCCCGGTGACCCGGGTCACCAGGACGCGCAGGTGGTCGGTGGTCACCACGTCGTGGTCGAGGATCGTCCGGTGCCGGCCGCCGCGCGGGTTCATCGTCAGGGACTCGCGCGCCGACCCCAGGGATGCCTCGGCCTTGGCGTGCTGCTGCCGCAGTGCCCGGGCGGCGACGAGCGCCTCGTCCCAGCGCTCGCGGTCCCACCCTTCGGTCAGGCCGATCGCGATCCGCTCGAACGCCACCGCGGTGTCACGGGCGAGCCGCGCGACGGCGAGGTGTGCCGGTTCGAGCAGCACGGGCGGCACGATGAGCGCGTTCACGACCAGGGCGACGATCGCACCGATCACGGTCTCGAGGATCCGGTCGGCGGAGTAGTTCGGCGTCACGACCCCGGCGGTGAGCACGAGCATCCCGCTGATCCCGACCTGGGTGGCTGAGGTCGGGGTGAGCCGGAGCGCCCAGGCGATGAGGATCGCGAGCACGATGACGAGCAGCACGACGAACACGCCGTCGCCGAGCAGCAGGTGGAACCCGGTGGCCAGCACGACGCCGATCACGACGCCCGCGCTCCGCTCGAGCCCCTTCACGAACGACTGGTTGATGCTCGGCTGCACCACGAGCAGGGCAGCGATCGCCGCGAAGGTGGGGAACGGCCCCTGGATGACCAGTCGGCAGAGGAGCACGGCGGCGACCACCGCGACGGCGGTCTTCACGACCTGCAGGAACGGCGTGCGACTGGAGCTGCGGAGGCGCGCGACCGGGTTCACACGGACCACGGTAGCCACCGGCCGCGCGCCGAGCCGTGCACGAACGCGACGAAACCCGCGCGACACGGTTGACTGATGTCGTGTGGCCCAACCATGAGCTTGTCATCCCGCAGGCCTTCGCCGGCTCCGGGACCTCCGTGGTGGCCGCGCGGGCGCACTCCGTCGAGCCCTCGGGCAACGGCTACCTGTACGGCTACGAGGTCGACACGGTGGACCGCAACGGCCAGCGTGCCACGGTCCTGACCTACGTCGACACCGGCGGCACCCACGACCAGAACAGCGCGATCGTCACCGATCCGGCGACGGGCGACCCGGTGTCGGTGTGGGCGTACCCGAACGACCCCGGCCTGCCGGTGCTGCCGCAGGTCACCTACCGCGACGCCGTCGCCGAGCTGCTGACCACGCTCGGCATGCCCGTCACCGACCCGGTGCTCACCGTGGCGGCGTACCGGCCCGGTAAGCGCGCGGTCGTGCGCGTCGAGGCCCCCGAACGCACCCTGTTCCTGAAGATCGTCCGTCCGCACCGGGTCGCACCGATCGTGCAGTCGCACGAGCAGTTCGTCGCGGCCGGTCTGCCCGTGCCGCGTGTGCTGTCCAGCCGTGGCGACGGCCTGCTCGTGCTCGAGCGCATCCGTGGCGTGCCCGCCGGCAGCCGCATCCTCGACATCGCCGACGACCCCCGCTTCGTGGCGTCGCTCGCCGCGCTGAGCGGCCGGGTCGCCACCGTCCCGATGACCCAGCAGGCGCGCGCCGACGCGATGGACCACGCCGACTGGCACCGACGCACGCTCATCGCCGCCCTGCCGCGCGACGCCGAGGAGATCGACCGCCTGTACGACGCCATCGGCCGCCGCTCCATCGGCTGGTCGAGCTCGACCAAGCAGGTCGTGCACGGCGACCTGCACCTGGAGCAGGTGTTCGTCGACGAGGACGAGCCGTGGCGCATCTCCGGGCTGCTCGACATCGACACCGCGGGCTGGGGCTTCCCGGTCCGTGACGTCGGCGCCGTCGTCGCCCACCTCGTGGTCACCGGGCTCTGGCACCGGTCCCGCGGGGACGCCGAGCGCGGCGCCGCCGCCGAGCGTCTCGCCGACGCGATCGCCCGCGACTGGGTCGCGCGCAACCCGCGCGAGGCGGACCGCATCGGACCGGCCATCGGCGCCCAGCTGCTCGCCCACGCCGGCGGCCAGGCGACCACCGGCTCCGCCAACGGGATCCAGACCGCCCAGCAGCTCCTCGCCGCGACGCAGGCCGCCCTGGCGGACGCGGCCCCGAGCCTCCCGACCGGTGGTTCGACCCGCCCGCGGTCCGCACCGCAGGTCTGAGACGCGACCGAGGAACGGACGGGAGGCGCGGGTCGGGCCCGCCACGGGCCTCCCGTCCGCCGTCGCGACGCGCGCGGGCAACGCGCCGGTCGCCTCTGTCGGTGGTCCGGGAGTAAACTGAGCGCGCACGCACCGCGTTCCCGCGTGCCGCGTCGATTCCGGACGCAGCCGTCGATCACTTGATCGACGCGGGGACCGGGCCGTGACCGCCCCGAGGGGGCATCACGTGCGTGTGACGACGCCGGATCCCGGCGCGGACCGTCCGAACCTGCTCCCGGCAGGTGCTCGTGTGGAACGGCTCGCGGGAGTCCACCGGACGTCCCGATGCGGGGACCGGCGATGCGGTGGGCCACGGTGGCCCGCAGCCGAACCGGAGCCGCGCCAGGCCCCGGTGCAGGACTTCCCGCCCCACGGGCGGATCGCCCCGACGTGTGGGCGGAACAGGAGGAGCGTTGGCTCGATCAGGCACCCGGCGTGCTGCCGGCGGGACGCGGACCGCGTCACGTCGCACCAGGCCGCTGGACAACGACGGCGTCATCCCCGTCCTCGCCCGCGCTGTGCGCGAGGTCGAGGCCGCGGCACAGCGCGGACCGCTCAAGGCATCGAACCGGACGAAGTTCCAGGCGGTCGCCCTGCTCATGCGCGAAGAGCGCGCGCGGGTGAAGGCCGACACGGAGCTCACCGACGCGCAGCGCGCCGAGCAGCTCAAGCGGCTCGACGGCGTGGCCACGATCCTGGCGAAGACGGCGGCGCGCGACACCAGCGTCATCCAGCTCCTCGCCGAAGAGGTCCAGGTCTCCGAGGCGACGCGTGCGGTCAAGCGCGACATGATGATCGCCGGCGGCATGGAACTGCAGCCGGAGGACCTCGTCATCGCGTCCGAGCCCGCCGCGGTGGTCGAGACCCCGGTGCGGGCCGTCGTGCCGCAGGCGGTCGTGCAGCGTCAGCTCGCGAACCCGTTCATGCCGCCGGACTTCGCCCTCGCCGACCAGCCCGTCGCACACCCGCGTCGCCTGGCGAACTGGGAACTGTTCGGACCGCTGTTCAAGTCGTTCGAGTACGGCGCGGGCGGGGGAGCGGCGTCGATGCCGCTGCCGGAGCCCACGACGCTGCACTCGCGCTCGGGCACCACGCTCATGAAGCACCAGGCGGAACTCGTCGCCGCAGCGGCGCAGGGGCACCGCACGTTCCTGCTCGCCGACGAGCCCGGCCTCGGCAAGACCGCACAGTCGCTGCTCGCCGCCGATGCCGCGAACGCGTTCCCGCTGCTCGTCGTCGTGCCGAACGTCGTCAAGACGAACTGGGCGCGTGAAGCCGAGCGCTGGGTGCCGAACCACCGCGCCACGGTGATCCACGGGGACGGCAACGACCTCGACGGGTTCGCCGACATCGTCATCGTGAACTACGAGATCCTCGACCGGCACGCCGGGTGGCTCGGCAACTTCGGGTTCAAGGGGATGGTCGTCGACGAGGCGCACTTCATCAAGAACAAGGACTCGCAGCGCGCCCGGTTCGTGCTGCAGATCGCCGAGCGGATCCGGCAGCGCACCGCGGCGCCGCTGCTCATGGCGCTGACCGGTACCCCGCTGATCAACTCGGTCGAGGACTTCCGCACCATCTGGGAGTACCTCGGCTGGATCGACGACAAGAAGCCGCGCGCGAAGCTCATGAACGAGCTCGAGGAGATCGGTCTGACGCCGGCCGATCCCGGGTTCTTCGTCGAAGCCCGCCGTGCCGTCATCGACCAGGGCATCGTCCGACGCCGCAAGGTCGACGTCGCCGCGGACATCCCCGCCCGCCGGATCGCCGACATCCCCGTCGAGCTCGACGGTGACGAGGGTCGCTCCATCCGCGACGCCGAGCGCGAGCTCACCGCGAAGCTCGTCCGCCGCTACCACCAGGCGCTCGACGCCCGCACCGGGCAGGACCCGGTCGTCGGCATCGACCACAAGCTGGTCCGCCAGGTCGCGCGTTGGGAGCTCGAGGACCAGGACGCCTCGTCGACCGGCGAGAACGTGTTCTCGATGGTCCGCCGCATCGGCCGGGCCAAGGCCCAGCTCGCGGCCGACTACGCGGCGCAGCTCGCCTCGAACGTCGGCAAGGTCGTGTTCTTCGCGAAGCACCTCGACGTGATGGACCAGGCGGAAGAGGTGTTCGCCCGCCGCGGGCTGCGCACCGCCACGATCCGCGGCGACCAGACCCCGACGCAGCGCACGGCCGAGATCGACTCGTTCGTGAACGACCCCGACGTCGCCGTCATCGTCTGCTCGCTGACCGCGGCCGGTGTCGGTCTGAACCTGCAGGTGTCGTCGAACGTCGTGCTCGCCGAGCTGTCGTGGACGAGCGCCGAGCAGACCCAGGCGATCGACCGTGTGCACCGCATCGGACAGGAAGAGCCCGTCACCGCCTGGCGCATCATCGCCGCGCAGACGATCGACACCAAGATCGCCGAGCTCATCGACTCGAAGGCGTCCCTGGCCGCCCGCGCGCTCGACGGTTCGGACGAAGAGGTCGTCGACTCCGGTGACATCCAGCTCGACGCGATGGCTGCGCTGCTGACCGAGGCGCTCGGCGGCTAGCGCCGGCGCGTCGCGCGTCCGGCGCGCGGCGCTGACAGCAAAACACCGGTGTTCGCACTCTGAACCGCGTCATGCGCGTGTTCGGAGCGTGAACACCGGTGTTTTGCGGAGGGGCCGCTGCTCAGATGCGGGACTGCACCTCGGCCAGGGACGGGTTCGTCGCGGTCGTGCCGTCGGGGAACACCAGCGTCGGCACGGTCTGGTTGCCGCCGTTGACCTCGGCGACGAGCTCGGCGGCGCCCGGGGTCTGCTCGATGTCGACCTCGGTGAAGGGCACCCCTGCCTTCGACATCTGGTTCTTCAGCCGGGCGCAGTAGCCGCACCACGTGGTGGTGAACATCGTGACGCCGCCGGCTTCGGGCGTGAACTGCTCGCGGGTGATCGTGTCGCTCATCCCTGCAGGCTAACCCCGGGTGCGGGGAAACCTCGCAGCGCCTGGTAGACAAGAGCGTGTGAGCCACACGCACCTCGAGATCGAGCGCACCTACGACCTGCCCGAGGGCGGTGCCCTCCCCGACCTCGTCGGCGCGGGCGGCATCCTCCGCACCGAGCACCAGGAGCCGTTCGAACTGGACGCGACCTACTGGGACACCGAGCGGTACGACCTGGTGGCCGCACGGGTGACCGTGCGCCGCCGCACGGGCGGCCCCGACGCCGGCTGGCACATCAAGCGCTCGGAGTCGGACACGGTCCGCCACGAGCAGCAGTTCCCCCTGACCGACGACGCCGACACGGTGCCCGACGAGGTCCTCGCCGCGCTCTTCACGGAGCGTCGCGGTCGCGGGCTGCGTCCCGTCGTCCGGATCACCACCACCCGCACCGTCACCCGACTGCTCGACGAGGACGGCGACCAGATCGCCGAACTCGCCGACGACCAGGTCACCGCCCAGCGCCTCGACGACGACGCTCCGGAGACCCCGCGCACCTGGCGCGAGGTCGAGGTCGAGACCGTCGATGGCGTCGACCCGCAGATCGCCCACGAGCTGTTCGCGGCCCTCGACGGGCGCTTCGCGGCCGTCGGCGCCGGCCCCGCCGCCGTCGCGTCCAAGCTGGCACGCGGGCTGGCAGGAGCACCGGCACCGCGCCTCCAGACCGAGGAGAAGCCGGCCAAGGGCACGACCGCACGCATCCTGGCGAAGCGGGTGCGCAAGCTGCGCGTCGCGCTGCTCGGCCAGGAGGCCCGGCTCCGCTCCGGCGACACGGCCGACCTCCGGCAGGCGGCCGACACCACCCTTGAGATCGCCGCGATCCTGGGCGCCTACCGCCCGGCGTTCCCCGACGGCGAGGCCGTCGACCGCGCCGCCGAGGCGGCGGACGGCCTGGCGGGCGTCACCGCGCGTGCGGCGCTGGCCGAGTACCTGATCGACCGGCTGCCGCGGGCGTCGTCGCCGGCGCAGGACGACCTGGTCGATGCGATGACCCGTGAGCGCATCCTCGCCTCGACCCGGGAACGTCGCGACCAGGCGGTTCGGGACGTCGTCGCGTTCCTGCACGGCGAGCCGTTCCTCGAACTGCTCGACGCCCTCGATGACGCTGCCGAGCGCCCGGCCCCGACGGCGTGGTCGCTCCGCGCACCGAAGCAGGTCGCGCAGGACGTCGGCGCCGACGTGAAGCCGCGTGTGCGCGAACTCGTCCGGGCCGCCGTGGCCGACGACACCTCGGACACCGCCGCCGAGCGCGAGGCCGCCGACCGGACCACCACCGAGGCCGCGTGGCAGGAGACGATGCGCGCCCGGATGGCGATGGACGTGCTCGGCGACGACGCGTTCCCGCACGCCCTGTGGAAGCGGATCGGCACCGCGGCCGACGTGCTGACCGAACGGGTGCGGTCCCTGCACGCCCTCGACATCCTGCGGGCGAACGCGGCGATCGCGGAGCGCGGGGGTGAGGGCACGTTCGGGTACGGGGTGCTCGCGGGAGACCGGGTGCGCCTGGCCGAGGAGTCCTACGACGAGGCGGTGCACGCGCTCAACCGCGTGTGAGCGCCGCTGTTCGCTTGGTGAGCAGAAGAGGTCGGGTCCCGCGTTCGGACCCGACCTCTTCTGCTCACGAAGTGCGCGGTGCGGGTCAGCCCGCGGCGATCGGGTTGGCGGTCGCGGCGGCGGGCGTCTCGTCGGCGAGCCCGAGCACGTCGAGCAGCCAGGCGAGTTCGAACGCCCGCTCCTTCCACGACGCGTAGCGACCGCTGACACCACCGTGGCCGGCGGACATCTCGGTCTTCAGCAGCACCGGAGCGCCGACCTCGCGGAGCTTCGCGGTCCACTTCGCGGGCTCGACGTAGAGCACGCGGGTGTCGTTGATCGAGGTCACGGCGAGGATCTGCGGGTACTGCACGTCGTCGCGGACGTTCTCGTACGGGGTGTACTCGCTCATGTAGCCGTAGACCTCGGCGTCGTGCAGCGGGTCGCCCCACTCGTCCCACTCGATGACGGTGAGGGGCAGGTCCGGGTCGAGGATGCTCGTCAGCGCGTCGACGAACGGCACGGCGGCCAGGATGCCGGCGAACCGCTCGGGTGCCAGGTTGGCGACCGCACCCATCAGGAGCCCGCCCGCGCTGCCGCCCTCGGCCACGAGCCGGTCGGCGCTCGTCCGGCCGGACTCGATCAGGTGCTCGGCGACCGAGACGAAGTCGGTGAACGTGTTCTTCTTCGTCAGGGTCTTGCCGTTCTCGTACCAGTGCCGGCCGAGCTCACCGCCACCACGGACGTGCGCGACGGCGAAGACGACACCCCGGTCGAGCATCGACAGACGCATGACGCTGAAGCCGGGGTCGATCGAGTGCTCGTACGAGCCGTAGCCGTAGAGGTGCAGCGGTGCCGGGGTACCGTCCTCGACGGCGTCACGACGCCAGACGAGCGAGATCGGCACGCGGGTGCCGTCCGACGCGGTCGCCCAGTCGCGCTCCTGCACGTAGTCGGCCGGGTCGTAGCCGCCGAGCACGGGCTGGCGCTTCAGGACGGTGACCTCGCCGGTGGCCAGGTCGAGGTCGCTGACCTCGGAGGGGGTCACGAACGACGTGTACCCGATGCGGAGCGTCGGCTGCTCCCACTCCGGGTTGCCGCCGAGCCCCGCCGAGAACAGTGCTTCGTCGAAGGGGACCTCGTGCGCGTCGCCGTAGCCGTCGCCCTCGATCGGGATGATCGCGACGCGGGGGAGCGCCTCGGACCGGTACTCCAGGGCGAGGTGTCCGGCGAAGGCGTCGACCGACTCGATGCGGCGCTCGGTGTGGTGCGCCACGACGACGCGGCGGTCCCGCTCGGAGGTGGGGTCGTCGGCGGGGACGTCGACGAGCTCGAAGTTCTCGGCGCCGTCGTTGTGCAGCACCAGGAACCGGTCGCTGCCGCCGACGATGGCGTGCTCGATCTCGTACTCGACGCCCTCGCGGCGGGGCCAGACGACCTGGAACTCACCGGTCGGGTCCGCGGCGTCGAGGACGTGCGCCTCGGACGTGATCTTCGAGCCGAGCTCGATGACGATGTACTGCGAGGAGCGGGTGACACCGACACCGACCCAGTAGCGGTCGTCGGGCTCCTCGAACACCAGGACGTCCTCGGACGCCGCGGTGCCGACCGTGTGGCGCCAGATCTTGTCGGGACGCCAGGACTCGTCGACCGTGGGGTAGAACACGTAGCGCCCGGCCGGGTCGAACGTGGCGCCGGCCCCGGTGTTCGGGATGGCGTCGCCGAGGTCGGTCCCCGAGGCCAGGTCGCGCACGTGCAGGGTGTACCGCTCGTCACCCTCGACGTCGATGCCGTAGACCAGGCGGGTGCCGTCGTCGCTGATGTCGTAGGTGCCGAGGGAGAAGAACTCGTGACCGTCGGCCAGCGCGTTGCCGTCGAGGACCACCTGCTCGCCGGGGAGCGTCGACTCGCCCTCGACGACGGCGGGCGGCGTCCAGTCGTCGGGGCCGGCGACGGGCACACGGCAGTGCACGCCGTACTGGCTGCCCTCGGCGGTGCGGGTGAAGTACCACCAGTCGCCCATGCGGACCGGCACGGAGAGGTCGGTCTCCTGGACGCGGCTCTTCACCTCGGCGAAGATGCGGTCGCGCAGCGGCGCGAGGTGCGCGGTGGCGGCGTCGGTGTGGGCGTTCTCGGCTTCGAGGTACGCCAGGGTGTCGGGGGATTCCTTGTCCCGCAGCCACTCGTAGTCGTCGACGAAGTCGATGCCGTGGTGGGTCCGTGTCACGGGCCGCTTGGCGGCGCTGGGCGGGGTGGATGCGGTGTGCTCGTTGCTCACCGTCCCACCCTATTCGCCCGTACCCCCGGTCAGGCCGCCGTGCGCTCGCGGCCGCCCACAGCGGCGTGCACCCGCTGCTCGAACGTCTCGAGCTCGGCGACCACGGCGGGTGCGACCCACGCACGGCCACGGCGACGACCGGTGACCGGACGGAGCACGCCCGCCAGCACCAGGTCGTGCGTGACACGCTCGACCTGGTCGGCGGTGAGCAGGGTGTCCAGGTGCGCTTCGGTCAGGACGGGGTCGTCGGCGATTGCGCGGCCGACCACGGCGTGCGGGCCCGAGGCGCAGGGGCCGGCCGACCGGTCGGCGTCGTGCTCCTTGAGCAGCAGGGCGCTCAGCGTCGCCTCGTCGCACACCGTCCCGATCGCCAGGGCCAGGTCGACCACGAACCCGGTGACCCGGCCGTCGCGGTACTGCTCTAGGTGCCGGAAGTACCGCCGCCGGTCCGCCGCGAGCGCGGCGGACACCGGTGCCGTGATCGTGGTCGTCACCCCGCGTCGCCGGAGCACGGCCCCGATCAGCGCCCGCCCGATCCGACCGTTGCCGTCGGTGAACGGGTGGATCGACTCGAACTGCGCATGGGCGATCGCGGCCTGGGCGATCGGGTGCAGGTCCACGCGGTGCACGAACGCGAACAGGTCGGCCATCAGCGGTGCCACGAGCTCGGGCGGCGGTGGCACGTGGACGGCGTCGCGGGGTGTGGCGCCGCCGCCGATCCAGTTCTGCACGTCTCGGTACCGGCCGGCGTACCGTCCGTCGACCGGGTCGTCGCGCATCAGCAAACGGTGTGCCTCGAGCAGGGAGGCATCGGTGACGGTGCCCGAATCCGCTCCGGACACCAGGTGCTCGACGGCTCCGCCGGCCCGGACGACCGCGGTGGCTCCCGCGTTCGCCCGGATACCGACGAGTGCCCGCGCCAGGTCGTCGATCGTCGCGGACGCGTCCTCGATGCGCGACGACGCCAGGGCGTCGGTCCGGCCGAGCACGGACCCGAGCGGTGCGAGCCGCGAGCCGTGGTGGACGTCGAGGGTGCGCAGGGCCGTGGCGCTCCGGTCGAGCAGCGCGACGGTGTCGTCGTCGGGCGTCCACCGAGCCCTCGCGATGGACGGGGGCAGCGACACCTGCACGGTGGTCACCAGCCGGTCGTCGCGGCACCCGCGGACGGTGCTCCGCCACGGTCGCTCGCTGCGTTCGTGCGTGGGCCAGGTGTCGATCCGGTGTGCCATCCCGCGACGGTAGAACCACCCGGACGCTCGACGCCAGGAATCGGTATTCCGCCCGCTCGCCGCCGCCCGCCCCCGCGTACCGTTGGTGCCATGAGCAACTCCTTCGCGATCACCGGTGCCCACGTCGTCCCCGTCTCCGCCCCCGCCTTCGACGGCGGCGCGGTCGTCGTCGAGGACGGCCGGATCACCGCGATCGGTCCGGACGTCTCCCCGCCCGAGGGGATGACGGTCATCGACGCCGCGGGTTCGTGGCTCGTCCCCGGCTTCGTCGAGGCACACGGCCACGTCGGCATCCACGAGGAGGCCAACGGCGAGGCCGGCAACGACACGAACGAGATGACCGCGCCGAACATGGCCGGCGTCCGGGCGATCGACGCGATCGACATCGACGACGAGGGCTTCCGGGATGCGCTCGCCGGCGGCATCACGAGCATCGTCGTCAAGCCCGGCTCCGGCAACCCGATCGGCGGTCAGAGCGTCGCCATCAAGACCTGGGGCGGCCGCACGATCGACGAGCAGCTCATCTCCGACTCGGTGAGCGTGAAGAGCGCCCTGGGTGAGAACCCGAAGCGCGTCTACGGCGGCAAGGGCCAGACACCCTCGACCCGGCTCGGCGTCACGAAGATCATCCGAGACGCCTTCGTCGAGGCGCAGAACTACCGGGCCGCCCGTGACGCCGCCGCCACGAAGGACGAGCCGTTCGCCCGCGACCTGACGAAGGAGACGCTCGTCCGGGTGCTCGACGGCGAGCTCGTCTGGGACCAGCACACCCACCGCCACGACGACATCGCCACCGCGATCCGCCTGTCCGAGGAGTTCGGCTACCGGCTCGTCGTGAACCACGGCACCGAGGCGCACAAGATCGCCGACGTGCTGGCCGCCAAGGACATCCCGGTCATCTACGGCCCGCTGTTCACCAGCCGCTCGAAGGTCGAGCTCCGCGACCGCGGCATCCCGAACCTCGCCACGATCGCGGCGGCCGGGGTGCGGGTCGCCATCACGACGGACGCGCCGGTCGTGCCGATCAACATGCTCGTCGACCAGGCGACCGCCGCCGTCAAGGAGGGCCTGCCCGCCCAGACCGCACTCGAGGCGCTCACGACCAACCCGGCCGAGTTCCTCGGGTTCGGGGACCGCGTCGGTCGCCTGGCCGAGGGCTACGACGCCGACCTCGTGCTCTGGGACGGCGACCCGCTCGACGCGACCAGCCGCGCGACGCGCGTCTGGATCGACGGCAAGTCCGTCTTCACGTGGGCCGACGGAGCCGGCGTCACCACGCCGCGCTGGTAGCGAGCACGACACGGAACTGGAGGCGCGGTGCCAGCTGCACCGCGCCTCCAGTCCGTCGTGGACCCACGCCCATTTCGCGGTGCGCGACACCTCACGCGCGCGCCGCCCCGTGACGTGTCGCTCAGCGCGAAACGCCCGCGGCACACGCGCCGGGGGCGCCGCGTGCTCAGACCTCGCGCGCCAGCAGGAAGTCGTTGATGCGGGTCGTGAGCTCGGCGTCGATCGGCCGCGCGTCGCCGTTCACCGAACGGATCGGCGCAGCCTGCCGCACGCTCGACACGAGCCAGAGCGCGTCCGCCGCCGCCAGGTCGGCGAGCGTGACGAGTTCGTAGGCGGTCTCGATTCCCTCCTGCTCGGCGAAGCGGAACACGTCGGCCTGCGTCGTGCCGGCCAGGATCCCGATGTCGGTGCGGGGCGTGACGAGCCGGTCGCCGACCTTCATGATCAGGTTGGCGCGCGTGCCCTCGAGCACGTAGCCGTCGCTCGAGACGAACAGGGCGTCGTCGGCGCCGCGGCGGACGGCCTCGCGCAGGGCGGCCATGTTGACGCCGTACGACAGCGTCTTCGCGCCCTGCAGCAGCCACGGCGAGGTGCGCTCGACGTCGTGCCGGTACCCGCGGTCCAGGACGACGACGGAGATTCCCTCGGTGCGTGCGGCCGTGGAGTCGCCCGACGGCGCCGCGTAGACCCACCCGGTCGGGCGGTCGGTGCCCTCGACGCCGCGGGTCAGGACGGTCTTGGCGAAGGCCTCGCGCACCGGGTCGAGGCGGGCGCAGACGGCCTCGATGGCCTGGCGCCACGCCTCCGGGTCCGGGGCGGGCAGGTCGAGCATCGCGGCGGAGCGGCCGAAGCGGGCGAGGTGCGCCTCGAGGGCCTGGGGCCGACCGTCGATCACCGTGATCGTCTCGAACACGCCGTCGCCGCGCGTGACGCCGAGGTCCTGCACCTGCACGTGCTCCTCGAGCGGCTTCGCCCAGGTGAAGGCGTCGGCCGCGGGGTCGTGCGGCGCGGCGTCGCGGGAGGGCTGGTTGAGGACGGCGAGCACGGTTTCGGTCATGCGTCCATCCAACCCCACGCGGGTGCGTGCGTGCGCGGGGCCGGGGTGTGCATGCGCCGACGCGTGCGTCAGCCCGCTTCGGGCAGGGCGCCCAGCAGCTTCCACACGGCGGGCGTCAGCTCGGGGTGCTGCAGCGCGATCCGGCGCAGCCGGTGGTACTCCTCGCCCAGCCTGGTGCCCTGCCCGGACGCCGGGTGGCTCGACCACTGCGCATGCCGCTTGCCGATCGCCTCGTCCAGGTCGACGGCGTCCGCACGCAGGATCAGCACGACCTGCTCGTCGACGGTGGGGAGCGTCGGCATGAACTCCCACGGGTCCTCGCCCTGACGACTCCGGTGCTCGACGAGCATCGAGATCTCCTCGGCGGCCTCGGCGCGCAGCACTTCGAGGCTGCGCCCGGTCCTGCGGGGCTCAGCCATGGTGCCCCCGCAGCACGCCTGCCATGGGAAAAGCGTACGACACTCCATCGGTCACACTGGACGCGTGACCCTTCGCGACGAGAGCAAGTCCCAGCATCCCCGGGTGGTGGTCGTGTACCTGCTGCGCGACGGCGAGGCAGGCCCCGAGGTGCTGCTGGGGGAGAAGCGCCGTGGCCTCGGCACGGGCCGTCTGGTCGGCCCCGGCGGCAAGCGCGAGCCCGGCGAGTCGGCGGTCGAGACCGCCGTGCGCGAGGTGCGTGAGGAGGTCGGCCTGCGGCTCGATACGGTCGACCTGGAGGCCCGTGGCACGTTGGACTACCGGTTCCCGTACCGGCCGTCCTGGTCCCAGGTCTCGGACGTCTTCGTCTGCCGCCGCTGGCAGGGCGACCCGTCGGGCTCGGATGAACTGGAGCCGCGGTGGATCCCCGTCGACACCGTGCCCTACGACGCGATGTGGGACGACGCCCGCTACTGGCTGCCGGGGGTGCTCGCCGGGGGCAGCGTCCGCGCGCGGTTCACGTTCGCCGAGGACGACGCGACGGTCGCCGGGTTCACCGGGACGGGCGTCGGCGTGGGCGACTAGCGGCTAGCGCGGCTGCTGGGTGCGGGTGCTTCCGGTGCGCGCTTCCTCGGCGGCGGCCATGACGTCGGCGTCGCCGCTCCGGCCGCCCAGGGGCCGCACGAAGAAGTCGATGATGCCGACGACGATCGCGCCGATCATCGAGAACATCGCCCACCCGACGAACAGTCCGGCGGTACCGCGGCCGTCGGCGGGCGCGAGCAGGACGCTCGCGGCGTAGAAGCCGACCGTCAGCACGAGGAACACGACGACGACGGTGATGAGGACGCGGTGCCAGGTGATGCGCGGGTTCATCCGATCAGGATACGCGTCAGCGGTCGGCGTGCTTGCCGTGCTGCGCCGCCGCCGGTCGCGGTTCCTTCCGGTTCGCCGGGCGCTGCACGGCGATGCGTCCGGTCGGCGTCGCGTCCGGCTCGAGGCCGTCGCGACCGCCGGTGAAGACGTCACCGCCGGTGCGGTCGTCCTCCCAGTCGTCGTCCCGCAGCACGCTCAGGGTGCCGGTCTCGGTGGAGGTCAGGCCGTGGCGCTCGAGCTCGGCGTCGCGCTGGGTGCCGAGGAACTCGCGGTTGGCGGTGTTGGCGTCCTGGAACATCGTGGTCCGGCCGGTGACGATCGCCCGGATCCGTCGGCGCTCCCACCACTTCTTGCCGAAGTACATCAGCACCAGGCCGGCCGTGGCGTAGCAGGCCATCGTGATCAGGCCGCGAGCCGGGCCGGGGCCGACGCCGTAGACCTGGTGCTTGATCATGTCGACCATGCTCGAGCCGACGACGACGTTGTTCAGCCAGGCGAAGGGCTCGGGCATGAACCACTTCGGGTAGGCGCCGCCGGACGACGGCATGGACAGGAAGACGAAGCAGATCATCGCGGGTGCGGCGATGAACCGGCCGACGAAGTAGCTCAGGCCGTTCACCGCCAGGCCGATCGCCACGATCCAGCCCCAGGCGATGAGCACGAGCTGGATCCAGTGCCCGTGGATGGCGCCGAGCACGGGTCCGGCGAGCGTGTTCGTGATGAGCGAGATGACGAGGCCGCCGACGACGATGACCGTCATCCGGGTGCGGTGCCGGAGCGGGCCGCCCATGATGCCGATGAACATCGCGACCATGTAGCCGCCGATGCACCACGCGAGCATGACGTACATCGCGACGGTGCCGTACTCGTCCCACGCCGGCAGCGGTGCGAGCTCGGTGACCTTCGGGGTCGCCACGCCCAGGCCGGTCAGCACCGCGGTGAGGGTGGCCGGTACGAGGCTCGCGACCTGGAACTGGTGCGCGCTCGCCTTGAAGAACTCGTTCGCAGCGGGGTCGTACGCGACCGCCATCGAGCCACCCACCACGTCGCGCTTCGCCTGCGCGAGCGAGTCGTACGTGTGGAACACGAACTCGCCGGGCAACGCCTGCTGCACCGCCTGCACGAACGCCGGGTCGCTGCCGATCAGGGCGATCGGGACGTCGTGCGGGTGCGGGGCGTGGAACGCGAAGACGTAGCACAGGCAGAACCCGACGATGAAGAACAGCGGCATCCAGAGCTGCAGGCCGATCAGCTGCAGCGACGGGTGCAGGGTCGAGTACCACCGGCGGTAGGCGCCGTGCTGCTGGGGTGCGGGTACCGGAGCCTGTCGCCGGGGTCCCGAACGCGCGTGCCCGGCGACCTTGCCACCACGACGCGGCTTGGTCCCACGTGCGGAAGGCCGGGTCCCGCGCGGCTTCGGCGGTGTGGGACGGGAACCGCCGGGGCGCTCCGGTCCGTCGTCGTTCCTGGGGACGTCGTTCCGCGGCGTGCTCACTCGGCGCTCTGCTCCTGCTCTCGATCGGAGCGCCAGGATACGCCCGGGGTGCTCAGGAGCGACTGCGCGACGCCTGCGCCGAGTCCATCGCGAGCTCCTCGGCGTCGAGGGTCACGAGCACACGGCGCATGACCTCCTCGTCGAGGTTCCCCTTCTCCCGCTCCTCGAGCACGATCTCGCGGCGGCGGTCGAGGAGCTCGCGCCGGATGTCCTGGATCTGCGAGCCACGCAGGCGCAGTGCGACGTTCCGCCCCTCGTCCTCTTCTTCCTCGGCGTCCTGACGGAACGTCTCGGCCTGACGCTCGAGTCGCGCCTTCAGCCGGTTGACCACCGAGTCGACGGCCTCCGAGCCGTACTGCTTCGCCCACGCCGGGCGCCGCTTCTCGAGCAGCTCGATCGCGGCCTCGGTGGTGCGCTGGTTGAGTCGCATCTCGCTGCGCACGTCCTCCTCGCCCTCGGCGGGGTCCTGCACCTTGAGCGCGCGGATGACGAACGGCAGGGTGAGTCCCTGCAGCAGCAGGGTGCCGACGGTCACGAAGAAGGCGATGATGAAGATCGTGTCCTGCGCCGGGATCTGCGTCGGGCTCGCGACGACGGAGACCGCAGCCGCCAGGGTCACCACACCGCGCATACCTGTCCACGAGATGACGGTCAGCTCTCGCCAGTTGAGCTTCGGCTCCGCGGAACCGCGCATCCAGCGAAGCGAGGGATGCCCGCGGGACAGCTTGATCCGCAGCGGCCGGAGCCACTTCCCGTTGAAGCGGTTGCGCGCGTAGGACTCGAACACGAAGAGCGGCCGCACCAGGATCACGACGACGAGCACGACGGCCGCGGCGGTGAGGGTCTGCCCGAGACTCCGTTCGCTCTCGACCAGGTCCTGCACGACGGTGTTGAGCTGCAGGCCGATGAGCGCGAACACGAAGCCCTCGAGGATGACGTCGATGCTCGTCCAGAGCGGGCGCTCCTGCAGGCGGGTGGCGTAGCCCTCCTTCGGCGAGTTGTAGCCGATGTACAGGCCGGCCGTGACGACCGCGATGACCCCGGAGCCGGACAGGTCCTCGGCGAGGATGTAGGCGACGAACGGCAGCAGGATGCTCATGATCGTCTCGACCACGGGGTCGTTGATGCGCATCCGGATCCAGTGCACGACGACGCCGAGCACGATGCCGACGACCAGACCGACGCCGATCGCCAGGCCGAAGATGCCGAGGTCCTGCCAGACGGTCAGTGACGTGCCCGCGATGATGAGCGTGAACACCCGCACCAGGGTCAGCGAGGCCGCGTCGTTGATCAGGCTCTCGCCGGACAGCACGGTCATGACGCGGCGGGGGAGTCCGAGCTTCCGGCCGATCGCGGCGGCGGACACCGCGTCCGGTGGGGCGACGATCGCGCCGAGCAGGATCGCCGCCGGCAGCGTCATGTCCGGGATGAGCAGGTACGCCACCCCGCCGACGACCAGGGCGGTGACGATCACCAGGAAGATGCCGAGCCGTCGGATCTGCTTGATCGAGCCGCGGAAGCTCTGCCACGACACGTCGAGGGCCGCCGAGTAGAGCAGCGGCGGCAGGATCACCGTGAGGATGACCTCGGAGTCGATCTCCATCGGCGGCAGCCCGGGCAGGAACGAGGCGGCCAGGGCGACCGCCGTGACGAGCAACGGAGCGGGGAGCCCCTTGGCCCGGGCGAACCCCGTCACCGCGAGCGATCCGATCAGCAGGATGAGGAGCTCAGCGGTGTCCATGGACGCATTCTCCCATCGGCATGGTTCCGAAGCTGAACGAGTGTGAAGCTGCGGTGAACAACAGGTTGCCGATCAGGTTTGCTCGAAGGGCCGACGCCTGGGACACTTGCCCGCGGTGGACATCACACTCATAGTCGTCCTGGTCATCGCGTTGGCCCTCTTCTTCGACTTCACAAACGGTTTTCACGACACCGCCAACGCGATGGCGACCCCGATCGCGACCGGCGCCATGAAGCCCAAGGTGGCGGTCACCGTCGCTGCGGTGCTCAACCTGGTCGGTGCGTTCCTCAGCACCGCCGTGGCGACGTCGATCTCGCACGGGTTGATCAACGAGGGGCCCGGTGGCGTCGCCATCAGCCCGGAGATGATCTTCGCGGGCCTGATCGGGGCAGTCGTCTGGAACATGATCACGTGGCTCCGCGGGCTGCCGTCGTCGTCGTCGCACGCACTGTTCGGCGGGCTCATCGGTGCCGCGATCGTCGGTGCCGGGTTCCAGTCGGTCAACTACGTCGCGCTGCTGACGGTGGTGATCATCCCGGCGTTCGCCTCGCCCGTGATCGCCGCGCTCGTGTCGTTCCTGTCGACGCGCATCGCGTACCGGATCACGAAGCGTCCGGTGTTCCCGAACGAGCGCGGCGGGTTCCGCATCGGGCAGGTCTTCACCAGCTCGATGGTGTCACTGGCACACGGCACCAACGACGCGCAGAAGACGATGGGCGTCATCACGCTGACCCTCATCGCCTCGGGCGCGCAGTCGTCGAACCAGGGCGTGCAGTTCTGGGTCGTCGTCGCCTGTGCCCTCGCGATCGCCCTCGGTACCTACACCGGCGGTTGGCGCATCATCCGCACCCTCGGCTCGGGCATCACCGAGATCCGTGCGACGCAGGGCTTCGCCGCCGAGGCCTCGACCGCCGCGACGATCCTCGCCTCCAGCCACCTCGGCTTCGCGCTGTCGACCACGCAGGTGTCCTCGGGCTCCATCATCGGTGCCGGTCTCGGCCGTCGTGGCTCGAAGATCCAGTGGTCGACCGCCGGCAAGATCGTCATCGCCTGGTTCATCACCCTGCCCGCGGCTGCCGCGGTCGGTGCGGTCGCCTCGGGCATCGCCCGCCTCGGTGTCATCGGGCTGGTACTCGACGCCGTGATCGGTGCCGTCGTCATCCTCGGCCTGTACCTGTGGTCGCTCCGCAAGCCGCACGAGCAGGCCTCCGCGATCGAGGTCGACGTCGCCGCGAACGCGGTCCTGACCCGCAAGGAGCTCCGTGACATGCAGCGCAAGAAGCGTGCCGACGCGGTCGCCCAGCGTCGCGCCGAACTGAGCCGCGAGCGCACGCTCCGTCGCATGGCGGCCCGCAAGGGAGGCCGTCGCTGATGGGCATCGACTGGTTTGCATTCCTCACCGTGGCGCTCGTCGCCGTGGTCTCGTCGTGCTTCGTCGTCGCCGTGTACTCGGTCGGCCTCCGTCTCTGGAGCGCCGCCGACACCCGCGAAGGCAAGTTCACCGTGAAGGACGACGGCACGATCGGCCCGGCCACCGCCGGCTTCCCGAACCCGGCCGGAGCCTCGGCAGCGGCACGTGCGCTCCGTGCCGCGGCCATCGCGTGCTTCGTCGTGTGCGGCGCCGTCGTGCTCTACGGCATCTACCTCATCGTCCCGCAGTTCCACTGACGGGCCCGCTCACCGGGTGAGCAGAAGACGCCGGGTCGCCCTTCGCGACCCGGCGTCTTCTGCTCCCTCGTCGCGCGTGCGCTGCGTGCGCTGCGCGAGCGGACGAAATGCCCGCGTCTTCGCGCGCAGGAACCCCGCCATCTCGCCCGCTCGCGTCCGGGCGTGCCCGCGGGTCGGACGGGAGGCCCGTGGCGGCCTGGCACCGCGCCTCCGGGCCGTCGTGGGCGAGCGGGCGAAATGCCGGCGTGCGTTGCCGAGGCGACCGCGGCATTTCGCCCGCTCGCGCGGGCGGCGCGTTCTTGGTGAGCAGAAGGTGTCGGGTCGCCGTCTGGGACCCGACATCTTCTGCTCACGAAGTGCGAGCGAGGGCGTCCGGGCGTGCCCGCGGGTCGGACGGGAGGCCCGTGGCGGCCTGGCACCGCGCCTCCGGGCCGTCGCGTGGCGAGCGGGCGAAATGCCGGCGTGCGTTGCCGAGGCGACTACGCCATTTCGCCCGCTCGCGCAGGAACGCGCCGGTCCCACCAGCCCCGGCGCGTTCCCGGACCGGCCGGACGGACGGGACTAGCCTCGACGTGTGACCGGCAACGAGGAGGCACCTGTGACGACGACGACGCGGACCGAGAGCGACTCGCTGGGATCACGAGAGGTCCCGAACGACGCGTACTGGGGCGTCAACACGTTGCGGGCACTCGAGAACTTCCCGATCACCTCCGTCCCGATCGCCGTGTACCCGGACCTCATTGAGGCGCTCGTCACGGTGAAGCAGGCGGCGGCGCGGGCGAACCGGGCGATCGGTGTCCTCGACGAGGAGCGCGCCGATGCGATCGACCGCGCGGCGCAGGAGGTCCGCGACGGGGCGCTCCGCGAGCAGTTCGTCGTCGACGTCGTGCAGGGCGGCGCCGGGACGAGCACGAACATGAACACGAACGAGGTGCTCGCGAACCGGGCCCTCGAACTCCTCGGGCGGGAGCGGGGCGACTACGCGTACCTGCACCCGATCGACCACGTGAACCGCAGCCAGTCGACGAACGACACGTACCCGACGAGCATCAAGATCGCGATGATCTTCGGGGTCCGTCGTCTGATCGTGCAGCTCGAAGAACTGTCGGCGGCGTTCGCCGAACGGGGCCGCGCCTTCGCCGACGTGCTGAAGGTGGGCCGGACGCAGCTGCAGGACGCCGTGCCGATGACCCTCGGGCAGGAGTTCACCGGGTTCTCGCACACGATCCAGGAGGACGCGGACCTGCTCCGCAAGGTGATGCCGCTGCTCGCCGAGATGAACCTCGGCGCCACGGCGATCGGCACCGGGATCACCGCGGACCCGCTCTACCGCGACGAAGTCCGTCGACAGCTGCAGGAGGCGAGCGGCATCGACGTCGTCACCGCCCCCGACCTCATCGAGGCGACGAGTGACGCCGGTGCGTTCATGACCCTGTCCGGCACGGTGAAGCGCAGCGCCGCGAAGCTCTCGAAGATCTGCAACGACCTGCGGCTGCTGTCGTCCGGTCCGCAGGCGGGCCTCGGCGAGATCACGTTGCCCGCTCGCCAGGCCGGCTCGTCGATCATGCCGGGCAAGGTCAACCCGGTGATCCCCGAGGTCGTGAACCAGATCGCCTACGCGGTCGCCGGGGCCGACACCACCGTGACGATGGCGGCGGAGAGCGGGCAGCTGCAGCTCAACGCCTTCGAGCCGATCATCGCCCACTCGATCCTGCAGTCGCTGCAGTGGATGTCCCGCGGCTGCGCGACCCTGCGCGAGCACTGCGTCGTCGGCATCGAGGCGAACGAGGCGAAGCTCGCGGCCCAGGTCGACACGAACGTCGGCGTCGTCACCGCGCTCACGCCGTACATCGGGTACGCGGCGGCTGCGTCGATCGCGCACACGGCGCTGACCACCTCGACGCCGATCTCGACGCTCGTGGTGGCCGCGGGGCTGATGGAGGAGGACCAGGTCATGCGGGTGCTCAGCCCGGCACGGCTGTCGGGCATCGAGCTGGCGACGGGTGCGATCCCGATCATCACCGAGGAGATGCTGGACGCCGAGGCGCGCAAGCGCTGACGCGGGGCGTCCGCGCCGACAAGCACGCGCGCCCACGCACGCGCGCCCACACACACCCGTCAGGGCAGCGGCCGCTCGCCCACCCGCACCTGCTGCGCCATCGCCCGCAGGTGCTCCTCGCCCGGGGTCAGCTCGGCGTCCTCTTCCTCGGCCACCCGCGCTGCCTCGGCCCGCACGTGCTGCGCAGCCGCGATGTCCTGGTCCCGCCAGCGCGCGAGCGTGAAGTTCCGCGTGACGTCCCGCAGCGGCAGCCGGATCGACTCGTCCGCCTCGATGCCGGCGAGCAGCTGCCGCATGCGGATCACCTCGGAGTCGAGCTCCCCGCCGACCACGAGCACGAAGTTCGAGATGTACAGGTACACGAGCAGCAGGATCGCGCCACCGAGCCACCCGTAGGCGCGGTTGCCGCCGCCCAGGGTCTCCACGTAGAGCGCGAACCCCACCGTGGCGATGGCCCAGGTCACGATCGCGAACGCGGCACCGGCCGACACCCACCGCAGCTGCGGGGTCTTCACGTTCGGCGTCGCGTAGTAGAGCACCGCCACCATCACGACGAGGTCGGCCGCGAGCACCGGCCACTTGACCACGTTCCACACGTCGTCGACCCAGGGCGCCCACCCGAGCTGTCGGATGACGGCCTCGGAGATCGTCGGTGTGCCGAGCAGGATGACGATGGCGACGGCACCGCCGACCATGACGAGCAGCGTGACGAGGAGCATCATGCTGCGGAACTTCCAGATCCGCCGGCCCTCCTCGACCTCGTAAGCGGTGTTCATCGCCCGCCCGAACGCCGTCGCGTAGCCGGACAGTGACCAGAGCGTCAGCACGACGCCGATCGTGAACCCGAGCCACGGGTTGTCCAGGGTCAGCAGCTGCCGGAGCGGCCCCTCGAGGTGCTCGGCGGTCTCCGGCCGGACGATGAACCCGAGGACCTCGACGATGTCGGTCAGGCTGTCGCCCTTGCGGTCGACGATGGACAGCGCCGACACGACCGCCAGCGCGGTCGGGAACACCGTCAGCAGCGCGAAGAACGTCAGCGACGCGGCCGCGTCGACGACTCGGTGCCGGATGACCGAGTGGTAGGTGCGCCGGACGACGGCGCGGACTCCGGTCCGCTGGAGGTCGCGCGATGCGCTGTCCGGCATGTGTCGTACGGTACCCGACACGTGCGGTCCTGGAGGCCCGTGGCGGCGCCGCCACGGGCCTCCCGACTGCCTGTTGGTCGCGCTGGTGCGCCGGCAAGGCACCGGTGTTCACGCTCCGCACCGCGGAACGCGGGTGTTCCACGCGCGAACACCGGTGTTCTGCAGCCCCGACCGCGACCGCCCGCCGTCAGTTGGCGTGCGGGTGCAGGGCGTCGTAGCGGCGGAACGACGGGACCATCCGGAGGAGCAGCGCGACGAGGCCGATGATGAGCACGCCGCCGATGACCGGCGGGTACGCGATGCCGGCCGCGACGACCAGGCCGGCGTACAGGTCGCCGAGCCGCGGGCCCCCTGTGACGACGACGATGAAGATGCCCTGCAGCCGACCGCGCATGCCGTCCGGCGACGCCGCCTGCAGGATCGTGTTCCGGAACACCGAGCTGACGTTGTCCGCGCCGCCGGCCATCGCCAGGAACAGCGCCGCGAGCCCGAGGGCGGGCAGGATCTCGACGCCGAACGCCTCGCCCGAGCGGCCGCCGAGCACGTGCGCCAGCGCGATGACCACACCGAACGCCGCGATCGCCCCGCCGTACGCCGTGATGGCCCAGCCGACGGCCTCACCCTGGCGTCGGACGTGCCCGAGCGGCCCGGAGAACACGCTCGACAGCAGCGCCCCGATCGCGTACGCGGCGGTCAGGGTACCGACGGTGATCGACCCACCGCCGATGACGAGCGCGCCGATCGCGGGGAACAGCACACGCGGCTGCCCGAAGGTCATCGCGATGATGTCGAGCACGAACGTCATCGTGATGTTGCGCGACCGCCGCAGGAACTTCGCGCCCTCGATGAGCGAACCGAGCCCGGGCCGCAGTGCGTCGTGGTCGGCGGCCATCCGGGGCAGCGTGAACACCCCGAGGAACGCGAACGTGAACAGCACGACGTCGATCGTGTAGGTCGGCGCGAACCCGACGCTCGCGATGAGCACGCCGGCGATCGCCGGACCCACGGTGACCTGGAACCCGGACGCGATCCCGCCCAGGGCGCTCGCCGCCGGCAGCAGGTCGGTACCGACGAGCCGCGGGACGATGGCCGAGCGGGAGGCGTTGCTGACGGTGGCGGCCACGGCGTTGACCGTCGCGAGCAGGTAAAGCAGTGCGACGCTGTGCAGGTCGAGCCAGGCGTGCGTGGCGATCAGGGCGACGGCGACCCACGCGATGATCGACGACACGAGCGCGACGAGCCGTCGGTCGAAGGCGTCCGCGAGCATGCCGCCGTACAGGCCGGCGACGATCATCGGCACGAGCGCGATGACACCCACCAGGGCCACGGCGAAGGTCGATCGGGTGATCTCGTAGACCTCGAGCCCGACGGCGACGGTGGTCATCTGGGTGCCGATGCCGGCGATCGCGGTGCCGGCCCAGAGCCGGGCGAAGGCGGGGGAGCGACGGAGCGGGGTGAGGTCGGCGAGCAGGCGGCGGCGCGGCGGTGCGGGAGTCGATGGTGTCACGGTGGAACCATTCTGCGGGCTGGACGCTCGTTGCGCGTGCCCGGTGCGCGCTCTGGTTGACTGATCGGCATGACTGACCTGAACAGCAAGCCCGAGTTCGACGCCCCCGAGGGCCCCGCCCCCACCGAGCTCGTCATCACCGACATCGTCGAGGGCTCCGGCGAGGAAGCGTCCGCCGGCTCCACCGTCAAGGTCCACTACGCCGGGGTCGAGTACGAGACCGGCGAGGAGTTCGACAGCTCCTGGAACCGCGGCGAGCCCATCGACTTCCCGCTCGCGGCCCTGGTGCGCGGCTGGCAGGAGGGCATCCCCGGCATGAAGGTCGGCGGTCGCCGCAAGCTCGTCGTCCCGCCGGAGCTCGCCTACGGCCCCGCCGGTGGCGGCCACTTCCTGTCCGGCAAGACCCTCATCTTCGTGATCGACCTGCTCGGGGTCCGCTGATGCAGGTCGGTGCCCCGACGATCGAGCTGAACGACGGCCACCGGTTCCCGGAGCTCGGCCTCGGCACCTACGGCCTGAACGGCGACGAGGGCGCTGCGGCGGTCGGCACCGCGATCGCGAGCGGCTACCGGCTGCTCGACACGGCGCTGAACTACGGCAACGAGGACGCCGTCGGCAAGGCCGTCCGCGAGTCCGAGGTGGCGCGCGAGGACCTCGTGGTCACGTCGAAGCTGCCCGGTCGGCACCACGGCTACGACGAGGCGCACCGCTCGATCGACGAGACCCTCGGCAACCTGGGGCTCGACCACGTCGACCTGTACCTGATCCACTGGCCGAACCCGTCGGTGGACAAGTTCGTCGACACCTGGAAGGCGTTCGTCGACCTCCGCGACAGCGGCAAGGTCCGCTCGATCGGCGTCTCGAACTTCACGCCCGAGCACCTCCGCCGCATCGTCGACGCCACCGGGGTCGCCCCGGCCGTCAACCAGGTGGAGCTGCACCCGTACTTCCCCCAGGCGGAACTGCGGAAGGTGCACCAGGAGCTCGGCATCGTGACCGAGAGCTGGAGCCCGCTCGCGAAGCGGTCGGAACTGCTCACCGAGCAGCCGATCGTGGACGCCGCCGCGGCGCACGGTGTGGCCCCCGGCCAGGTCGTGCTGCGATGGCACGTCCAGCTCGGTGCCGTGCCGGTGCCGAAGTCGGGCGACGCCGCCCGCCAGAAGGAGAACCTCGACGTCTTCGGCTTCGAGCTGACCGACGACGAGGTGCAGGCGATCTCCGCGCTCGAGCGCGGTCGTCTGTGGGACGGCGACCCGGACACGCACGAAGAGATGTGACTCCGACGCGACCCTTCGGGGACAGCGGGGCTCCCGGTGGGCAGTACACTGGTTCCCCCTCTTCCCGAAGGGTTGCGTGTGTCCGAACCGACCGAGATCGACCGTGAACGCGGCTACGTCGACGGCCTCTTCCGTCGTCTCGACGAGCTGACCGCCGAGGCCGAGCAGCGCCTCGCCGAGACCCGCCGACAGGCGGTCGGCGGGAACCACCAGAGCCGCAGCGAGCGCGATGCGTACGCCCGGCTCTACGAGGACACCGTCGCGACGCTCGAGCGGGTGGGGGACCGTCTGGTCTTCGGCCGGCTCGAGGTCGCCGAGCCCGACAACCCCGACGACACCTTCCGGTACATCGGCCGTGTGGGGCTGCGCGACGCCGAGCACCGGCCGCTGCTGCTCGACTGGCGCGTCCCCGGTGCGAGCGCCTTCTACCAGGCCACCGCAGCGCACCCGATGGGCATGCGGTCCCGTCGGCACCTGTCCCTGCAGGGTCGTCGCGTGGTCGGCGTCGAGGACGAGGTGTTCGACGCCTCGCTCTACGACGACGAGCGCACCCACCTGCAGGGCGAGGGGGCGCTGCTCGCCGCGGTGACCGCCGAGCGCACCGGCCGGATGACCGACATCGTCGCGACGATCCAGGGCGAGCAGGACCGCATCATCCGCTCCCCGCTCGAGGGCGTGCTCATCGTGCAGGGCGGCCCCGGCACCGGCAAGACCGCCGTGGCGCTGCACCGGGCCGCCTACCTGCTCTACTCGTACCGCGAGCGGCTGCGGGGCTCCGGCGTGCTCATGGTCGGTCCGTCCCCGGCGTTCCTGACGTACATCGAGCAGGTGCTCCCGTCGCTCGGCGAGACCGGTGTCGTGATGGCGTCGCTCGGGTCGCTCTACCCGGGCGTGCACGCGACGACGCACGACTCCCGCGACGTCGCCGCCGTGAAGGGCGCAGCGCAGATGGCGTCACTCCTTCGGCGGGCCGTGCGCTCGCGCCAGGTCGTGCCGACCGAGTCGGTCACGCTCGACGTCGAGGGCGAGCGGCTCGTCGTCCCGCCGCAGCTCGTCGCCGACGCCATGAAGCGTGCGCAGGACCGCGGCAAGCCGCACAACGCCGCCCGTGTCACGTTCAACAAGACCGCCCTCGACGCGATGACCCGCCTGCTCGCCGAGCAGCTGCGGGAGCGCGGCACCACGGTGGACGAGGCCGACGAGAAGGTCCTGCGCGAGGACATCCGGAGTTCGTACGACGCCCGCGTGCTGCTCAACACCGCGTGGCTGCCGCTGCCGCCGGAGAAGTTCCTCGAGGACCTCTACGCCCGGCCGAACTGGCTCGCCTCGCTCACCCCGGACTGGACCCCGGAGCGCCGAGCCCTGCTGCAGCGCGCCCGAGGCGCAGCCTGGACCGTCGAGGACGTCCCCCTGCTCGACGAGGCCGCCGAACTGCTCGGCCCGTTCGACCCGACCGGCGGCGCCGCCAAGCGCGCGGCGAAGGCCAGCCGGAACCGCGACATCGAGAACGCCCGCCAGGCCATCGAGAACATGGGCGTCGAGGGCATCGTCAGCGCCGAGCAGGTCGCCGGCTCGTTCGCCGAGGGCGGCGACCCCCGCTCCACCGCCGAGCGCGCCGCCGACGACCGCGAGTGGACCTACGGGCACATCGTCGTCGACGAGGCGCAGGAGCTCTCGCCGATGCAGTGGCGCGTGCTCGCCCGCCGCAACCCGCTGCGCTCGTTCACGATCGTCGGCGACATGGCGCAGGGTTCCTCGCCGGGTGCCGCACGCACCTGGGACGACGTCATCGGGGCGCTCGCGCGTCGCCGACGCGGCCGTGCGCCGCAGGTGCCGCTCGACCACCGCATCGAGCAGCTCACGGTGAACTACCGCACCCCGCGCTCCATCGTCGAGGCCGCCGGGGCCTTCGCGGACAGCGCCGGCCTCACCGTCACGCGCAACGAGGCCGTGCGCGACGGCGACCCGGTCGAGCGTGTCCGCGTCGCCCGGGCCGACCTGCTCGACACCGTCGTGGCGGTCGCCGACGCCGAGCGTGCCCGGATCGGCTCCGGCACCATCGGCGTCATCGTCCCCGAGTCCCAGGTCGACACGATCCGGCAGCGGCTCGCCCGCACCGAGGCGGACGTCCGGGGACTCGCCTCGCCGAACGCCGGCTCGCTCACGGTGCTGACGGGTGCGGACGCCAAGGGCCTGGAGTTCGACGGCGTGCTGCTCGTCGACCCGGACGGCGTGGGCGCCGACGCCGCCCGTGCCGCCGCCGCGGTGTACGTCGCGATGACGCGTCCGACCCGTCGCCTGACGGTCATCGACGTCGACTGACGGTGGTGCGCGCGTCCCCGCGCGCTTCGTGAGCAGGAACGGTCGGCTCCGTCGGTCCCACGCGACCGTTCCTGCGCACGATCGGTGGGCGGTGGCGTCACCGCGGGGCGGACGGGAGGCCCGGTGCGGGCCCGCCACGGGCCTCCCGGCTCAGGTCGGGTCGCCCTCGGAGCGCACACGCGCGACCAGGTCGGCCCACGGACCGTCGAGGCGGCGACCCGGGATCGTCACGGTGGTGCGCTCGACGGTGATCGTCCAGCTGAAGTCGTCGGGGACGGGCGCTGCCGTCGGCGCCGGGGTGCGCTGCAGCGCATCGACGACCTCGGACCACGCCGTGGGGTCGCTGCTCGTGTCGGTGTCGACCCGCCAGCGCCGTGTGGTGCCGGCGAAGCCCCCGGTGCGGCGGACCTCGATGCGCATGCCCTCGACGCTACGCCCGGGTGGCGCGGTCAGTCGAGCACGCCCACGCGCTGCCAGGCCTGACGCACCGCGGTCTGCTCGGCGGAGCCGTCCCCGAACCGCCGCCCGGCGACGTCGACGGTGACGGTGGCGAAGCCCGCGAAGTCGATCGAGGCGGTCACCTCGGGCGACGTCAGGGCGTCCCACCAGACGGCACCGGCGCCCAGCCACGCGGGGCCGCCGATCGCCGTGGCCGCCAGGAAGAACGCGTGGTTCGGGATGCCGGAGTTCGTGTGGACCCCGCCGGCGTCGTCCGTGGTGTCGACGAACCCGGCCATGGTCGCCGGTTGCGGGTCCTTCCCGAGCACCGGGTCGTCGTACGCGGTGCCGGGTGCTCGCATCGACCGGAGCGCGTCGCCCTGCACGGCGTCGGTGAACAGCCCCTCGCCGATGAGCCAACTCGCCTGCTCCGCCGTCTGCCCCGCCGCGTACTGGGCGACCAGGGAGCCGAAGACGTCGCTGATCGACTCGTTGAGGGCGCCCGACTGGCCCTGGTAGGTCAGGTCGGCGGTGTACTGCGTGACGCCGTGCGCGAGCTCGTGGCCGATGACGTCGAGCGCGACGGTGAAGCGGCGGAACACCTCGTCGTCGCCGTCGCCGAACACCATCCGGTTGCCGTCCCAGTAGGCGTTGTCGTAGTCCTGGCCGTAGTGCACGGTCGCGTCGAGGGGGAGCCCCGCGCCGTCGATCGACACCCGGTCGAACACCTCGAGCCAGAAGGCGTGCGTGGCGCCGAGGCCCGCGTACGCCTCGTCGACCGCGGCGTCACCGGAGTCGGCGTCGCCCTCGCGCCGGACGATGGTGCCGGGCAGCGTCGTGGTGCCGTGCGCGTCGGTGATCGTCCGCTGCGGGGAGCGGTCGACGGCGCCGCTGACGCCGCGCGGCGCGACCAGGTGCTCGTGCTTCGGCGCCTGCACGGCGTCGAGCGAGGCCAGTGCGGTGCGTGCCGCCGAGGCTGCCCGCGGGAACGCATCGGCATCGGCGACGGCGCGGAGCAGGTAGGGCGGGACGACGGAGCGGAGGCGGTCGTTCGCGGTCATGCGCACATGCAACCACCGGGCACCGACACGGCCCTGCGCGGGCTGTCTCGTGGCGTGGTCAGTCGCGCTTGCGGTGCTCGACGAGGGCCAGCGCGTACGACTCCCACCACTGGCCGGCCGCGGGGCCGCCGTTGCAGGTGCCGTCGCTGAGCCCCGGCGTCTTCACCCAGAGCAGGGCGTCGAGCCGGGTGCTGCCACCGGTGACGTGCGGCTCCTGGCCGAGGCCGGCGCCCTCGGGGTTGCACCAGGTTCCCCGCCACCCCTGCCCGTTCCGGGAGACGTCGATGACGAAGTGCGGGTCACCGCCGATCGCGTCGGCGAGCTCGTCGGCGTACGCGCGCTCCTGGTCGACGCGGTAGAAGTTGGACACGTTCGTGAAGAACCCCTGCACCTCGTCGACGCCGGCCTGCCGCAGCCAGTCGGCCATGGTGGCGGTCGGCACACGGTTCTCGTTGCCGCCGTCCAGGTACACGGTGAGCCCGTGGCCGGTCAGCGCGTCGACGGCCTTCCGCAGCAGGGGCAGGCGTTCGTCGCGCAGTCGCTCGCAGTTCTGGATCTGGGCGATCGAGTCGGGTTCGACGAGCACGACGGCGTGCGAACCCGCCATTGCACGGACGGCCGACCGGACCCAGGGCAGGTAGGCGTCGTCCGCGGTGCCGCCCTTCGAGTAGCTGCCGCAGTCGCGGTCCGGAATGTTGTAGAGGACGAACACGGGGGTGCCGCCACGGTGCTTCGCTGTGCTGACCACCGACCGGATCGTCGAGCGGGTCTCGGCCTGCGAAGTGTTCGTCAGCCAGGTCGCGATCGGCTGGTCGGCGATCACGGCGATCTGCTCGGCGGTCGCGGCGTCGCCGGCGGCCCGTGCCTGTCGCTCGCGGATGCTGGCCTGGTTCACGGCGGTCGGCTGGCGCGCGAGTCCGCCCGGGAACGCCTCGGCGGCGGACTTCCGCTCGGCGACGGTGCGCCCGCTCGGGGTGCCGTCGCCGTCCGGCTGGCCGCCGTTCCACGGGCCGACGACCACGAGCGTCGTGACGACCGCGGCCACGACGACGGCGGCGACGGCGATCCACCCCCACTGCCGCGGGCCGCCGGTGCGGCTGCGGCGTGGGGTGCTGGGTGCCTCGTGCTCCGGCATGCTGCGGTGCTCCTGATCTGCCCGTGCGGTGTCGGTGGTGTGGGCACCGATCGCGCCCCGACCCATGCTGGCAGGTGCGGGGGAGTCCTGACCAGCGCCGAGCCCGATCCCCCAGGAGTCGTACCGCCGCCTGACAGGAGCGCTCCAGCGACCGGCCAGGACCGTGCCGCACACTGTCCGGATGTTCCGTCGACTCCTCCTCCTCGCCCTGACCGCGGGCTACGCCTGGGTGATCTGGCGGATGACGCTGACCCCGCAGGTCTTCACCTCGGCCCAGAACTCGCTCGTGCTGCACGCGATCGCCTGGGTGCAGCAGCTGCCGCACGGTGCGTGGTTCACGTACGAGCGCACCGAGTTCCTCGCCAACATCGCCATGTTCGTGCCGGTGGGGGTCCTCGCGGCGCTGTGGCTGCCCCGGCGCTGGTGGATCCTCGGTGCGCTCGTCGCGGTCGCGCTGTCCACGGGCATCGAGTTCGCGCAGGCCACCTACCTGCCGTACCGCGTCGCGGACCCGCGCGACGTGCTGTCGAACGGCCTCGGCGGACTGCTCGGCGCGACGCTGGTCGGACTCGTCCGCAGTCTGCTGCCGGATCGTCGCCGCCGACGCCGTCTGCACCCAAGGACCGCCTAGGACTCTGGTAGTCTTGTGCGGTTGCCGTCGAACGGCCGCGGACAAAGAGCGCTCGTGCATCAGGCACGGGCACCGCGCAACGGACAGGAAGGGGATCACCATGGCACTTGACGCACAGGTCAAGCAGGAGATCATCGAAGAGTACGCGACCCACCCGGGCGACACCGGATCCCCCGAGGTCCAGGTCGCCGTTCTGACGCGTCGTATCAACGACCTGAACGAGCACCTCAAGGAGCACAAGCACGACCACCACTCGCGTCGTGGCCTGCTCCTCATGGTCGGTCAGCGTCGCCGTCTCCTCGGCTACCTCTCCGACGTCGACATCGCCCGCTACCGCACGCTCATCGAGCGTCTCGGCCTGCGTCGCTAGTCGACCGACACACGCTTGACCGAACGCCCCGGACCTCTTCGTGAGGACCGGGGCGTTCTTCGTTCCCGGGGCGGTCACGATTCGTCGGTTACCGGGGTCCCGGTCGACACTTCGTGACCGCTCCGCAGTCAGCACGCTGGGAGTCGTGACCGATCGGCACGCTGCTCGACGGCGGGAATGGTCGTGACGGTGACTCGGTTGGATGCTATGTTCATGCAAACGCATCGAAAGTCGGGAAGCATCATGACCACCATCGCCGTCGTCTCCGCCGGACTCTCCGAGCCCAGCTCCACCCGCCTGCTCGCCGACCGTCTGGGCGAGGCCGCCGTGGCGTCGCTCGTCGCCGAGGGCACCCCGGCACACGTCGTGCACGTCGAACTCCGGCCGCTCGCGCACGAGATCACCGACGCGATGCTCACCGGCTTCGCGGCCCCGGCGCTCTCCGCAGCGATGGCCGCCGTGGTCGAGGCCGACGCCGTCGTGTTCGTCACGCCGATCTTCACCGCGGGCGTCAGCGGACTCGCGAAGTCGTTCCTGGACGTGCTCGACAAGGACTCCATGGCCGACATGCCCGTCCTGCTCGGGGCCACCGGCGGGACCTCGCGGCACTCCCTCGCGATCGACCACGCCCTGCGGCCCGTCTTCGCGTACCTGCGCGCGGCGATCGTGCCCACCGGGGTCTTCGCCGCGACCGACGACTGGGGGACCGACGGTGATGCGGCCGCCCTGGACGGTCGCATCCGCCGGGCCGGAGCCGACCTGGCCTGGGCGGTCCGGGCCTCCAGGCGGGCGCCGCAGGAAGCCGACGCGCTCCCCGCGACCCCCGACTTCGCGAGCCTGCTCGGCGGCCTCGGCCACTGACCGACGGTCCCGCTGCCGTCGCCGGGAGCACGTGCTCTTAGACGGACCACAGGGTTCGTACGGTCGGTGCGCGGCGGGTGCGCGGCTGGCTCATCGGTGCCCTCGGGAACCTCGTCATGACGACGAGGAGCACCGATGGACACCAGAGGCAGCGGCAGGCGATCCGCACGGATCACGAGTGCGCTCGTCAGCGTGGGCGGGCTCGTGGTGGCGATGGTCACCGGTGCGGGGCTCTGGCTCGGGCACGAGCAGGCGAGCACGAGCAGCGACACGAGCACGAGCAGCAGTGCCGACACGAGCGACTCGTCGACCCCGCCGACCGACGCCGCGACCGACTCGACGAGCGGCTCCGACTCGTCGAGCGACTCCGGCACGACCGAATCCGGCGCGAGCGACTCGGACACCGGGGTCTCGCAGGGCACCACGGGCGGGACCTCCGACACCACGACGACGGGGTCGTGACCGTGCGCGCCGTCACCGAGTGGGACCTCTGGACCACCACCGCCCGGGTCGTCCTCGACCACCGGGACCGTCGGCACCTCGCTGCCGCCGAGTCCTGCGTCCGGCAGGTCACATCCGCCGTCGACGCCGCGTGCAGCCGCTTCCGCGACGACTCCGAACTCACCGCACGCGCCGACGACCTGGTGCGTGGCACCGAGGTGTCGCCGCTCCTCGCCGCACTGGTGCACCAGGCCCTCGACGCAGCCCGGCTCTCCGACGGTGACGTCGACCCCACCCTCGGGCGCCGGATGGTGTCCCTCGGGTACGACGCCGCCTTCGCCGACGCCCGGCCGGTCCCGTCACCCGAGGCCGTGTCGCGTGCATTCGACGACCGTCCGGCGTGGCAGCGCATCCTGCTGTCGGGCACGTTCCTGCGCATCCCCGAGGGCGTCACCCTCGACCTCGGTGTCACGGCGAAGGCCGCTGCCGCCGACATGGCCGCGGCGAGCATCACCGCACGGCTCGGCATCGGTGCGCTGGTGTCCCTCGGCGGTGACGTCGCGACCGCCGGCCCGGATCCGTCCGGCGGCTGGCAGGTGCGGGTGGAGGACCTCGAGGGTGACCCGGTCGACCACGTCCGGATCGCCTCGGGGTGGTCCGTGGCCACCTCGAGCACGCAGAAGCGCCGCTGGGAGCAGGACGGCGCCGCCCGGCACCACATCCTCGACCCGCGGTGGGGTCTGCCCGCCGAGCCGGTCTGGCGCACGGTGACCGTCGTCGCCCCGTCGTGCACCACCGCCAACACGATGACGACCGCCGCCGTGGTGCGTGGTCGCACCGCCGCCGAGTGGCTCCGGCAGTGCGGACGCGCCGCCCGGCTCGTCGCCGCCGACGGCACGGTCGTGCGGCTCGGCGGCTGGCCCGACGACCGATCGGCGGTCGCCTGATGGACACCGCGCTCTGGGTGATCGGCCGGGGGACCGGGGTCACCGCCGTCCTGCTCCTCACCCTCACGGTGCTCCTCGGCATCGTCACCAGGGGCGGACGACCGCTGCCCGGACTGCCCCGGTTCGCCGTGCAGCTCGTGCACCGGGACGTCGCCCTCGCCGCCACCGTGTTCGTTGCGGTGCACGTGGGTTCGTTGCTGCTCGACACCGAGGCCGAGCTGCGCCTCCTCGACACGGTCGTGCCGTTCGTTGGCGCCTACCGGTGGTTCTGGCTGGGGCTCGGCACCCTGGCCGTCGACCTGCTCGTCGTGCTCGTCGTCACCGCACTGCTCCGCCGCGCGATCGGCCCGCGGGTCTTCCGCGCCGTGCACTGGGCGGCCTACGCCATGTGGCCGATCGCCCTGGCCCACGCGGTCGGCACGGGGACCGACGGCACCTCCGTGTGGTTCCTCGTACTCGCCGGCGTCTGCACCGCGGTGGTCGTCGCCGCCGTCGTCTGGCGCTGCACCGCCCGTGTCACCGAGTTCCGTTCCGCGAAGCTGGAGGTCGTCCGATGACCCTGACCCACCCCCGCACCGTCGTCCCGCCCACCGGCACCCGACGGCTCCTGGCCGCACCCGGTCCGACGCGCATCGACCACGAGGACACCCTCGGCCCGCTCCCGCAGCTCGGCCCGTGGGTGATCGACGAACTCGGCCGCGCCGGCGTCGACGGCCGCGGCGGAGCCGGGTTCCCGCTCGCCCGGAAGCTCGCCGCAGTGACCGCCCGCGGCCGCCGTCGGGGTCGGGGTGCGCCCCTCGTGGTCGCGAACGCCGCCGAGGGCGAACCTGCCAGCCGCAAGGACGCCGTCCTGCTCGAGCGCGCACCGCACCTGGTGCTCGACGGCCTCGTCGTCGCGGCCGCCGCGATCGGTGCCTCCGAGGCAGTGCTCGCCACGAGCGACCGACTCACCGGTCCGGTCCGCCGGGCCCTCGCGGAACGCGCCGACCGTGGTGCCGACCGCGGCGGCGACCCCGTGCCGATCAGCCTGCGGGTCCTGCCCCACGCCTCCTTCGTCTCCGGGGAGGCCAGCGCCCTCGCCTCGGCCGTCGCCGGTGGCCGGGGTGTGCCCGAGGACCGCGTGGTGCGGCTCGCCGAACGCGGGCCGAGCGGGCGACCGACCCTGGTGTCGAACGTCGAGACCCTCGCCCAGGCAGCACTCGTCGTGCGCTTCGGGGCGGCGTGGGCGCGGGGCGTCGGCAGCCCGAGTGCCCCCGGCACCCGGCTCGTCACGGTGAGCGACGTGACGGACCCGACCACCGCGGTGGTGCTGGAGACCGCCGGGGGTGCGCCGCTCGGGGAACTGCTGCGGGCCTCCCGGCTGCCCGTGACCGATCCGGCGCACACGCGCGCCGTACTGGTCGGCGGATGGGGCGGGACGTGGCTGCCGGCCGCGGCCCTCGACGCGTCCTTCGACCCCGAGGGACTGGCTCGGTGGGGTGCCGCGCCCGGGGCCGGGGTGCTCGCCGTGCTCGACGACCGGACCTGCCCGATCGCGGTGACGGCCCGGCTGGCGACGGCGCTCGCCGGAGCGTCGGCCGGACGGTGCGGACCCTGCGTGAACGGGCTGCCGCGGATCGCCGACGTCGTCGGGGACCTGGCGTCGGGGCGAGCCGGCGTCGGGAGCGTCGCCTCGGGGCGATCCGCCCGTGACCTGGCCGGCGAGGTGCGTCGGGTCGCCGCGCTGGTGGACGGTCGCGGGGCGTGTCACCACCCGGACGGGGTGGCGCGGATGGTGCGGAGCGCGCTCGACGTGTTCAACGACGACGTGCAGGCGCACCTCGGTGGCCGGTGCCTGCTGGAGCGCGGGGGTGCGCGGTGAGCGCGGGCGTCGGCATGGCTGCGGGTGCGGGTGCGGGCGACGTCGCGCTGCACGTCGACTGGACGCGCTGCCGGGGCCGGGGGTTGTGCACGGAACTGTTCTCCGAGCAGCTCGAGCGCGACGAGTGGGGCTACCCGATCGCCCGGGCCGGCGACCCCGGCGACCCCGGTTCCCGGGCCGGCGACCCGGGCGACCCCGGCACCCCCGGTGCCGGCACCCGCGACGTCCCGGTCCGTCCGCACGAGCGGGCCGCTGCGGCCGACGCCGTCGCGATGTGCCCCCTGCAGGCGCTCCGACTGGTGGAGCGGTGAGCAGCCGGAGACCAGCGCCCGGCCGGCCCAGCGCTCAGTACCAGTGCGGGTTGACGCTCATCTCGTGACCCCACGCCCCGCAGGGTGAGCCGTAGGCGCTCTTGATGTACGCGAGTCCCCAGTCGATCTGCGTGTTCGCGTTGGTGCGCCAGTCGGCTCCGGCGACCGCCATCTTCTCGGCCGGGAGCGACTGCGGGATGCCGTAGGCGCCGCTCGAGGAGTTCAGGGCGTTCGCCCGCCACCCGGACTCCTGAGTCCAGAGCGACACCAGGCACGGGAACTGGTCGGAGCCCCACCCGTACGACCCGAGCGCGCTCCGTGCGTAGGCCTGTGCGGCCGCGGGGTCCACGGCGACGCCCCCGGTGCTCGGGTAGGACGAGCCGGTGCCGCCGCTGGTCGCGCCGCCGCTGGAAGCGCTGCTGCTGGCGTTCGCGGCGTTCGCGTTCGCCGCCGCCTCGGCCGCCGCCGCTGCGGCCCGCTTGCGCTGCTGCTCCGCCTTCTGCGCGGCGACCCGCTGGCCGAGCTCGTACCCGGCCTCCTGCTTCGCGGTGCTGTCCTTGAGTGACGCGAGTTGCGCGTACAGCTCGTCGCTGTGCTGCTCCGTCGACTCGACGGCGGCGTCCGCCGCCTGTTCCGCCGACTTCGCCGCGGCCGAGCGTTCCTCGGCCGCCTGCGCGCGCGTCGCGCGTTCCGTCTCGGCCCGCTCGGCCTGCTCGTGCAGCGAGGACGCCGTGCCGGCCGCGACGGACGCCTCGTCCATCACGCCGGACCAGGTCTCCGACAGCTGGTCGAGTGCGCCGAGCTGGTAGAGCAGCTGGTCCGGGTTCTTCGCGGTCGCGATGCGGGTGGTCATCTGGTTCGTGCTGCCGTCGCGGTACAGGTTCGCGGCCAGTTGGCCGGCCCGCTGCTGGGCCCGGTCCGCCGTCTCGCTCGCGTGCTGCGCCTGGGCCTGGAGGCTCGTGGCGGCCTGGGTGGCCGACGCCAACTCCGACTCGGCCGCGTCCGCCTTCGACGAGGCCACCAGGGCGGCCTGTGACTTCGCGGCTGCTTCGTCCTGCGCCGACTGGAGTGCGGCCTGCACCTTCTGCACCTCGGCGCGCTTCGCGGTCTCGTTGCCCTTGGCGCGTTGGACGTCCTGCCACGTGGGGTACTCGGTGGCGTTCGCGGGGGCAGCGGTCAGGGCCGGGGCGACGAGCACGCCGACGACCACGGCGGCCGCGACGAGCACGCCCCGCGAGGGGGTGAAGCGCATGTCGGCAGGCTACCGATGTTCACCAGGAGTCCAGCGAGCCGCGCCGCCGACAGCCTGAGGACTGGTAAAGTCCTTCGTGTCCGAGGACTCATTCCCCGGACGTCACACACAACACTGCGCAGGCCGGGCACGGAGCTGGTCATCGGTGGTGGCTCGCGGGCCGGAACGGTTTCCCGAGTGCTTCTACTGCTGGCCAGACATGCGTCCGGAACGATCGGCGCGCACGCACCATCGAGTGCCGTCGCCATGGCCTGCCGGAAACACATCAAGGAGGCGCCCTTTTGGAGGGTCCCGAGATCAAGTTCGCCGAAGCCGTCATCGACAACGGCAAGTACGGCAAGCGCACCGTCCGGTTCGAGACCGGTCGGCTCGCACAGCAGGCCCAGGGCGCGGTCGCCGCGTACCTGGACGAGGAAACGATGCTCCTCTCGGCCACCAGCGCCGGCAAGCACCCGCGTGAGGGCTTCGACTTCTTCCCGCTGACCGTCGACGTCGAGGAACGCTCCTACGCCGCCGGCAAGATCCCCGGTTCGTTCTTCCGTCGTGAAGGCCGTCCGTCGACCGAGGCCATCCTCGTCTGCCGTCTCATCGACCGGCCGCTGCGTCCGTCGTTCGTCGACGGCCTCCGCAACGAGGTGCAGATCGTCATCACGGTCCTGAGCATCGCTCCGGACGAGTTCTACGACGCGCTGGCGATCAACGCCGCGTCCGCGTCGACGCAGATCTCCGGTCTGCCGTTCTCCGGCCCGATCGCCGGTGTGCGCCTCGCGCTCATCGGTGACCAGTGGGTCGCGTTCCCGAAGGCCTCGCAGCTCGCCGACGCCGTGTTCGACCTGACCGTCGCCGGTCGTGTCGTCACGGACGAGGCCGGCAACGAGGACGTCGCGATCATGATGGTCGAGGCCGAAGCCACCGAGCACGCCTGGGACCTCATCCAGGGCGGGGCCACCAAGCCCGACGAGGCCATCGTCGCCCAGGGTCTCGAGGCGGCGAAGCCGTTCCTCAAGTCGCTCGTCGACGCGCAGGCCAAGCTCGCCGCGCAGTCGGCCAAGGAGATCCAGGACTTCCCGGTCTTCCCGCCCTACGCGCCCGAGGTCTACTCGGCTGTCGAGGCACTCGCGCTCTCCGAGCTCGGCGACGTCTACAAGATCGCTGCCAAGACCGAGCGTCAGGACGCCGACGACGCGCTCAAGTCGCGCGTCAAGGCCGCCATCGCGGAGCAGGTCACCGCGGGCTCGCTGCCCGAGGTCGCCAACTCGCAGGTCAGCGCCGCCTACAAGTCGGTCACGAAGAAGGTCGTCCGCGGCCGCATCCTGACCGAGCAGATCCGCATGGACGGCCGCGGCCTCGCCGACATCCGTCCGCTCGACGCCGAGGTCGCCGTGATCCCGCGCGTCCACGGTTCGGCGATCTTCCAGCGCGGCGAGACGCAGATCCTCGGCGTCACCACGCTGAACATGCTCAAGATGGAGCAGCAGATCGACTCGCTGTCGCCCGTCACGAAGAAGCGCTACCTGCACCACTACAACTTCCCGCCCTACTCGACCGGTGAGACCGGCCGTGTGGGTTCGCCGAAGCGTCGCGAGATCGGGCACGGCTTCCTCGCCGAGCGCGCCCTCGTGCCGGTGCTGCCGTCGCGCGACGAGTTCCCGTACGCCATCCGTCAGGTCTCCGAGGCGCTCAGCTCCAACGGCTCGACCTCGATGGGTTCCGTCTGCGCCTCGACCCTCTCGCTGCTCAACGCCGGTGTGCCCCTCAAGGCCCCGGTCGCCGGCATCGCGATGGGCTTGGTCTCCGACACCGTCGACGGCCAGACCCGCTACGCGGCCCTGACCGACATCCTCGGCGCGGAAGACGCCCTCGGCGACATGGACTTCAAGGTCGCCGGTACCTCGGAGTTCGTCACCGCGATCCAGCTCGACACCAAGCTCGACGGCATCCCGTCGACGGTGCTCGACGCGGCGCTCAAGCAGGCCAAGGAGGCCCGCTCGGCCATCCTCGGTGTGCTGAACGAGGCCATCGACGCCCCCGACGAGATGGCGGACACCGCTCCTCGCGTCATCTCGGTGCAGATCCCCGTCGACAAGATCGGCGAGCTGATCGGCCCGAAGGGCAAGACGATCAACGGCATCCAGGACACCACCGGGGCCGACATCTCGATCGAGGACAACGGCACCGTCTACATCGGCGCCGTCGACGGTCCGTCGGCCGAGGCCGCTCGTGCCCAGGTCAACGCGATCGCCAACCCGACCAACCCGGAGATCGGGGACCAGTTCCTCGGCACCGTCGTGAAGATCGCCACCTTCGGCGCCTTCGTGTCGCTGCTCCCGGGCCGTGACGGTCTGCTCCACGTCTCCGAGGTGCGCAAGCTCGCCGGTGGCAAGCGTGTCGAGAACGTCGAGGACGTCCTGGGCGTCGGCCAGAAGGTCCTGGTCGAGGTCACCAAGGTGGACGACCGCGGCAAGCTGTCGCTCGCGCCGGTCGTGGCCGACGAGACCGAGGGTGACTCCACCTCGGCCGAGACGGTCCGCGCCCACGCCGAGGACCCGGCCGAGGGCTGATCCTCTTCCGCGTCGTGACGCACGAACGGCCGCCGTCCCTTCCGGGGCGGCGGCCGTTCGCCGTTGCGGGGCGTGTGTGTGTGTTGGCCGCGCATGCTTTCGCGGTCAGCGACACCTCACGGGCACGGCGCCGCGTGAACTGTCGCTGTGCGCGAAAGATCGCCGCGCCGTGCCGCGTGCCGGTCAGGCCGCGGGGGTCTCCTGCGTGCCCATGAGCTGCGCGCGCCCGAGCAGGTGCCCACGGAGCATGAAGCCCACGACCGCGGGGGTCGCGTCGGCGGGGACCTCGAGCACGGGGACGTCGAGGGCGCTCAGCGTGAAGAAGTAGCGGTGCACACCGTGCCCCGCGGGCGGAGCCGCCCCGAGGAACGTGTCCGTGCCGAACTCGTTGCGGCGACGGAGCGCCTCGGCGGGCAGCAGGGCGTCATCGGTACCGGCGCCGGCGGGGAGCGAGGTCGCCGAGCCCGGGATGTCGGTCAGGCTCCAGTGCCAGAAGCCGGAGCCGGTCGGGGCATCGGGGTCGTAGACGGTCAGGACGAAGCTCTTCGTGCCCTCGGGTGCGTCCGACCACTCGAGTGCGGGGGAGCGGTCCTCACCGCCGACGTCGGAGCCGCGTGCCGAGGTGGGCAGCTCGCCTCCGTCGGTGAAGTCGGGGCTCGTCAGGGTGAAGGACGGGACGTCGGGCAGGTTCCAGTTGGGGTCGTTGGCCATGCCCCAAGCCAACACCCGCCGGCTCGGGCTGCGCTCGGTGCGCGCGCGGGGCTGTGGGAGTTCGCACGCGACGGCCTGGAGGCACGGTGCGGGCCCGCCACGGGCCTCCCGTCCGATGGCGGTCGCCTCGACCGCCCCGCCGGAGCGACAGCGTCGGCGACAGCCGGGCGTCAGCCCGCGAGCACCCGGTCGACCACGCGGTTGAGCGCAGCGGTGGCGGCGATCGCGTCACCGGCGTACGCGCCGGCCATCGCACCGTCGCGCGCGAGCATGAGCTCGTCGGCACCGTCTCCGGGAAGGGGATGTCCGGCCTCCTGCAGCAGGGTCGCCAGTCGTTCGGTGTACCAGTCGCGGTGCACGGCGACGACCTGGCGGACCGGGTCGCGCGGGTCGTGGTACTCGGCGGCGGCGTGCAGGAACGCACAGCCGCGGAACGCCGGGTCGTTGACGTCGTCGGCCAGTGCGGCGACCCACGCACGGACGGCCCGGTCGGGGGAGCCGGCGTCGGCGATCAGCTGCTCCATCCGCTCCTGCACGCGCTCGTGCTGGGTGCGGATGTAGGCGAGGATCAGGTTGTCCTTCGACCCGTAGTGCTTGTAGAACGTCGCCTTCGTGACGCTCGCCTCGGAGATGAGGCGGTCGACGCCGACGCCGTGGATGCCCTCTTCGTAGAAGAGTCGCGTGGCGGTCTCGAGGACACGGACCTTCGCGCCGCCGGAGCGGGGAGTCGGGGGGACGCTCGACCCGTCCGGCGACGCGAGGTTCGTGCTCGGGCCGGGGAGACGCTGGACGGCCGGTTGGGGGGAATCGACCGTCACAGCGTGTACTCCTCGGACTCATCGGCTCCGCGACCGGAGTGGGGGGACTCGTTGGTCGCGCAGGACTGATGTCCCGAGCCGCCGGATCGGAACTTAGGGGGGCTTTCGATCCGGCGTGGCCAACAGTAGCACAAGGAGGACAGACAGACGAGTCGGTCTGTCCACATTTTCTGTACCCCACTTCGAGTGGCACGCGACCGAGACCGGGAAACTGGGCAGGAGGCATCGACGGATCAGTAGGCTCGTCTGCGATGAACCAGCCAGTGCCACTGCCGCTCGGGGCCCCGGACACGTCGTTCCTGACGTCCGGCGGGGCCTTCGTCCGTCGCACCGTGCTGCCCTCGGGTGTCCGTGTGCTGACCGAGGCGGTGCCGGGTGCCGCGTCGACGAGCATCGGGTTCTGGGTCGGCGTCGGTTCGCGTGACGAGCGCGACGGGCAGTTCGGGTCGACCCACTTCCTCGAACACCTGCTCTTCAAGGGCACCGAGACCCGATCGGCGCTCGACATCGCCATCGCGTTCGACTCGGTCGGCGGTGAGCACAACGCTGCGACCGCCAAGGAGTACACCTGCTACTACGCACGGGTCCGGGACACCGACGTCCCGATGGCCGTGAACGTCATCGGTGACATGGTCACCGGCTCGGTGCTCGAACCAGACGCCTTCGCCGTCGAGCGCGGGGTCATCCTCGAGGAACTCGCGATGGCCGCCGACGACCCGGCCGACGTCGCGGGCGAGGCGTTCTTCGCCGCGGCCTTCGGTGGACACCCCCTCGGCCGTCCCATCGGCGGGACCCCGGACAGCATCCGTGCAGTCCAGCGCGACGAGGTGCTGGCTCACTACCGCGAGCACTACGCACCGAACGGCATCGTCGTGACCGCTGCCGGTGCCGTCGACCACGACCGGTTCTGCGAACTCGTCGCCGGTGTCTTCCACGACGCCCCCGACGCCGCGCCGCTGCCGCGCCGCACGCCCGAGACCGTGGCCGACCCGGTCGAGGCGAAGCTGTCCGTGGTGCACCGCCCGACCGAGCAGGTCAGCATGCTCCGCGGCTCGCAGGGCCTCGACCTGCGCGACGACCGCCGTCCCTCGCTCAGCGTCCTGAACGCCGTGCTCGGTGGCGGCATGAGCTCGCGCCTGTTCCAGGAAGTGCGCGAGCGCCGCGGTCTGGCCTACGCGGTGTCGTCGTTCGCCCCCGCGTACCTGGACAACGGCGCCTTCGGTGTCTACGCCGGGTGCGCGCCGGACAACGTCGCCGGAGTCATCGACATCGTCGACGCCGAGTTCCGCCGGATGGTCGACCACGGCATCACCGACGACGAGCTGCGACGCGCCAAGGGCCAGATCGAGGGCGCGCTGACGCTCTCACTCGAGGACTCCGACGCCCGCATGACCCGGCTCGGCCGTTCCGAGCTCGGCACCGGCGAGTACACCGACCTGTCGACGGCGCTCGAGCGTGTCGACGGTGTCACGACCGACGGCGTGCTCGAACTCGCGCGCGACCTGCTGACCCGGCCGACGATCACCTCGGTCGTCGGTGCCGTGCAGCAGGACGAACTCGCCGCGGCCATCGGGATCGGCAGCTGAGCACGGACATGTCGCACTACCTGTACCTCGTCCGGCACGGCGAACACCAGGACGCCGAACACGGCCTGCGGGACGGCAAGCTCTCCGAACGCGGCAAGCGTCAGGCGACCCTGATCGCGGACCGTCTCGGCGGCGTGCCCTTCGACGGCGTGTACCACTCGCCGCTCGAGGCCCCGAGCGAGACCGCCGCGTTCCTGTCGCAGCGCCTGCCGTCGATCCAGCCCGAGCCCTCGACCCTGCTGTTCGACTGCATCCCCTCTGGCCCGACCCCGGACATGCCGCACGCCTACCAGGGCTGGTACGGCGGCATCACCGAAGAGGAGATCGTCGCCGGGCAGGCCCAGATGGGCGACGCCGTGTCGGAGTGGTTCACCCCGGCGCGCGAGGACCGGCACGACCTGCTGATCACCCACAACGCCGTGATCGGCTGGTTCGTGCGCGAGGCGTTCCAGGCCCCCGAGTGGCGCTGGATGGGCACGAACGTCGCCCACACCGCGCTCACGATCATCCGGATCCGGTCGGCGAAGCCCGCCGAGGTCGTCACCCTGAACGACCTGGCCCACCTGCCGGTGGAGCTGCGCACCGGTCTTCCGGTCGACCAGCCCGTCTAGCGGCTGCCCGTCCGGTCCGCGGCGGCGCGGCCGGGAGGCCCGTGGCGGCTCAGGCGATCGGCTCGCGGCCCGTCTCGGTGCGCTCCACCGCCCTGCGGTACCAGGCGGTGGCGTTCGGGTTGTCGTTGAACGGCTCGACCCGCTGGTACCCGCGGCCGCGGTACATCGCGCCCGCCGCCACGAGCGAGTCGTTCGTGTCGAGGACGATGCTCGTCGCACCGAGGTCGGCCCCGGCCCGCTCGAGCAGGTCCATCACGGCCGTCGCCACGCCCGTGCCGCGCCCGGCAGGCGCCACGAAGACGTGCTTGACCTCGAACCGGACGTCGACGGCACCGGTCGCGTCGACCCCGTCCGCGATCCGACGGAGGCCGCCACAGCCGACCGCGACGCCGTCGTCGTACGCCACGGCGAACACCCCGTTCGGCGGCGTGAACTCGGCTGAGGGGGTGCGCTTCCGCGAGTACGTGCCCTGCGCGCTCGGGAACGTCGCCTCACGCTCGTCCAAGTACGCATCGAGCAGCGCGTCGACCTCGGGCAGATCGGCCGGCACGGTCCTGACCTCGACTGACATGCGTCGATCCTAGGATGGACCGCATGGTCACTCCCGTCGCCGTCGTCGGCGCCACCGGTCGTCTCGGGGGCCTCGTGGCGTCCGTCGTCGAGGAACTCCCGGAGTTCGAGCTCGTCGCCCGCCTGTCGTCGAAGGACGGCGCGCACGAGGCGCCGCCGTCGGTCTTCGGCGGCGCGGCCCTGGTGGTCGACGTGACGGTGCCGTCGCTCAGCCCGGCGATCGTGGAGAACGCGCTCTCGAGTGGCGCGAACGTGCTCGTCGGCACCTCCGGCTGGTCGCTCGACCGGCTCGCCAAGCTCCGCACTGGGCTGCAGGAACGCCCGGACCAGGGGGTGCTCGTGGTCCCGAACTTCTCGATCGGCTCCGTGCTCGGCACGCACCTGGCGACGATCGCGGCCCCGTGGTTCCCCGCCGCCGAGATCGTCGAGACCCACCACGCCGGCAAGATCGACTCGCCCTCGGGCACCGCGGTGCGCACCGCCGAGCTGATGGCCGACGCGCGGCGCGAGGTCGGTCCCGTGGACGCCCCGCACGTCGACCAGCGCGCCCGCGGCCAGCAGGTCGCCAGCGTGCCCATCCACTCGCTCCGGCTCCCCGGGGTGAAGGCCGTGCAGGACGTCGTGCTGAGCGGCCCCGGCGAGACGCTGACGATCCGGCACGACACCAACGACGACGTCGCCTACGTCGCGGGCATCCGTGCGGCGCTGGCGAACGTGGTGTCCGCGCGGGGCCTCACCGTGGGCCTCGGCAGCGTCCTCGGCATCGGCTGACCGCCGTGGGTCGGATGGAGCGGGCCGGACGCACGATCCGCTCGCCGTTCTGGGGTGCGGCGCTGATGGCGGTGCTGCTCGCCCTGTACATCGTGCTCGTCGGGCAGCGTGCCGTCGCCTTCATCGCGACCGGGATCCCGATCGGCATCGGCATCGGCGTCGCGCTGTTCGTCGTCGCCGCGATCGGGGCGCTCCTGCTCGTGCTCGAGTTCCGCTTCGGCATCCGCATCACCCGGCTCGGCGCACGGCTCGAGGCCGAGGGCGGCACCCCGGACGACGTCGTCCCGGTGCGGCCCTCCGGTCGACCGATCCGGGACGCCGCAGACGAGCTGTTCCCGCGGTACCGCGACGCGGTCGAGCGGGACCCGGCCGACTGGCGTGCTTGGTACCGGCTCGGCGTGGTCTACGACGCCGCCGGTGACCGCAAGCGTGCGCGATCGGCGATGCGCACCGCCCTGGCGCGCGCCGCCGACCGCTGACCCCGGGGCCGGAGGCGGATCAGAAGACGGCGTCGATCGCGTCCGCCGCCTGCGTGTACCGGAACGTGTAGCCGGACTCGAGCAGCTTCGTCGGGACCATCCGCTGGCTCGACAGGAGCATGTCGTCGGCGGCGTCCCGCAGCGCCAGGCGCAGCGCGAACTCGGGGATCCGGAACAGGTACGGGCGGTGCAGGACCTCGGCGACGTGCTTCGTGATGCGGTCGGCGACGACGGGCTCGGGGCCCGCCAGGTTCACCGGGCCGGAGACCTCCGGTGCCGCGGTCGCCAGGTGCACGATCGCGCCCACCTCGTCCTCGAGCGCGATCCACGGCCAGTGCTGGCCACCGGTGCCCAGCCGGCTGCCGACGCCGAGCTTGGTCAGCGGGACGAGCGGCGCGAGTGCACCGCCGCCCTTGCCGATGACGATGCCGGTACGGAGCGTGACGACGCGCACCCCGGCGGGAGCGGCGTTCGCGGCTGCCTCCCACGCGGTGCAGACGTCGGCGAGGAAGCCCGTGCCCGGGGTGGCGTCGTCCTGCAGCACGTCGGCCGGACGGTCGCCGTACACGCCCGAGGCCGAGCCCGACAGGAACAGCGCCGGGGGAGTGGCGGCGTGCCGCATCGCCTCGACCAGGGTGTCGGTGGCGTCGATGCGCGAGCTGCGGATCTCCTCGCGGTAGGCGTCCGTCCACGGCAGCTTGCCGATGTTCGCGCCAGCCAGGTTGATCACCACGTCGGCGCCGTCGAGGATCGCCGGGTCGAGCGGACGCCGCCCCGGCGCCCAGCGGAACTCGGTCGCGGTGCGCGCTTCGCGGCGGACGAGCGTGGTGACGTGGTGCCCCGCCTCGCGCAGGGCGCGGACGAGGGGCGTCCCGATGAACCCGGACGAGCCGGCCACCAGGATCGAGAGCGGTTGTTCCGTCGTGTCGGGCATGCCCGCAACGCTACTCACACCGACGTAGGCTTCTGTGTGTGACCGACAGCGAGACCGTACAGCCCGACGCCTCCGTCCCGACCCCCTACGAAGACCTGCTCCGCCGGGTCCTGACCGAGGGTTCGCCGAAGGGCGACCGCACCGGCACCGGCACCCGCAGCCTGTTCGGTGCGCAGCTCCGCTACGACCTGTCGAAGGGGTTCCCCCTCGTCAGCACGAAGCGCGTGCACTTCAAGTCGGTCGCGTACGAGCTCCTCTGGTTCCTCCGTGGCGAGGGCAACGCGACCTGGCTGCAGGAGCACGGTGTCCGGATCTGGAACGAGTGGGCGGACGCCGACGGCGACCTCGGCCCGGTGTACGGCGTGCAGTGGCGCTCGTGGCCCACCCCCTCGGGTGAGCACGTCGACCAGATCGCCCAGGTCATCGAGCAGATCACGACCAACCCGGACAGCCGCCGGCTCATCGTCTCGGCGTGGAACGTCGCCGACGTGCCGGACATGGCGCTCGCCCCGTGCCACGCGTTCTTCCAGTTCTACGTCAACGACGGCAAGCTCTCGTGCCAGCTCTACCAGCGGAGCGCGGACATGTTCCTCGGCGTCCCGTTCAACATCGCCTCGTACGCGCTGCTGACCCACATGATCGCGGCGCAGACCGGGCTCGAGGTCGGCGACTTCGTCTGGACCGGCGGTGACTGCCACATCTACGACAACCACGTCGAACAGGTCGAGGAGCAGCTGTCCCGCACGGCGTACCCGATGCCGACGCTCGAACTCGCACCGCGCGACTCGATCGACGACTACGAGTACGAGGACTTCACCGTCGTCGGCTACGAGCACCACCCGGCGATCAAGGCCGCGGTCGCCGTCTGATGATCGGCATGGTCTGGGCCCGCTCGACCACCGGTGTCATCGGTGCCGACGGCGGCATGCCCTGGCACGTGCCCGAGGACCTGGCGCACTTCAAGCAGGTCACCGGCGACGCGACCGTGCTGATGGGCCGACGCACCTGGGAGTCCCTGCCCGAGCGCTTCCGGCCGCTGCCCGGTCGCCGCAACGTCGTGCTCACGCGTGACGCGACGTGGACGGCCGACGGCGCCGAGGTCGTGCACGACCTGCAGGCCGCCCTCGACACCGACGAGACCGTCTGGGTCATCGGCGGCGGCCAGGTGTACGACGCCGCACTCGACGCGGCCGACCACGTCTCCGAGACCCTGATCGACGTCGACGTGGCGGGGGACACCGTCGCACCCACGCTCGGCGAGGCTGCCGGCTGGACGCTCGCCGACGAGGGCCCCTGGCAGGAGTCCCGCACGGGCACCCGCTACCGGTTCCTGGAGTGGCAGCGCCGCGCCTGAGTGCCCGGTGTCGGCGGGCGTGACCGGCGGGACGGACGTGATCCGGGCCTCCCGGCCGCGCCGCAGGCGGTCCACCGTCCACACGGACGGCGGTCCTCGCGCGCATCCCCGGTACGCTGGTGCCCGTGTCCCCGCGTGAGAATCCCTTCGGTCAGGTCCTCGTCGCCCTCGTGACCCCGTTCACGGCCGACGGCGAGGTCGACTGGCCCGGCGTCGAGCAGCACATCGACGACTGCATCACCGCCGGCGCCGACGGCATCGTCGTCACCGGCACGACCGGCGAGACGTCGACGCTGACCGACCCGGAGAAGCTCCGTCTGGTCGAGGTCGGCAAGTCCGTCGCCGCCGGCCGCGCGAAGATCATCACGGGCGGTGGCTCGAACGAGACCGCGCACGCGATCCACCTGTACAAGCAGAGCGAGAAGGCCGGCGCGGACGGCGTGATGATCGTCACGCCGTACTACAACAAGCCGACGCAGTCGGGTGTCCTCACCCACTTCCGGATGATCGCGGACGCCACCGACCTGCCGGTGATCCTGTACGACATCCCGGGCCGCACCGGCATCCCGATCACGTACGACACGATCCTGCGTGCGTCGAAGCACCCGAACATCCTCGCCGTGAAGGACGCCAAGGGCGACTTCGCCGAGGTCTCGCGGGTGCTGAACAACACCGACCTCATGTACTTCTCCGGCGACGACACGAACGTGCTCCCGCACCTGTCGATCGGTGCCACGGGCCTGATCGGCGTGACCGCGAACATCACGAGCGCGCCGTACCGCACCATCGTCGACGCCGTGAACCGGGGCGACCTGGCCACCGCGACGGCCGAGCACAAGCGACTCGAGCCGCTCGTCCGCGCCGTGATGACGCACGTTCCGGGTACCGTGGCCGCGAAGTACATCCTGCACGGGCTCGGCCGCATCGGCAGCCCGCGCGTCCGACTGCCGCTCGTCGGCCCCGAGGACTCCGAGGCGTACGCCATCGAGACCTCCCTCGAAGCCGTGCGCGACGTGCCCGGCGCCGACTTCTCGAACTTCCGCCCCGACCGCAACGCGGCGGCCGGCGGTGCACTACCGAAGGTGCCAGGCACCACCCGCTAGCGAACACCGCGGCGCGCAGCACGCGCGTCGCCCGAATCCGTAGGACCGAATGCCCACACAGATCTCCGAACCGCAGCCGCTCGAAGCCGGCACCCTCCGCGTCGTCCCCATCGGGGGCCTCGGCGAGATCGGTCGCAACATGACCGTCTACGAGTACGAGGGCAAGCTGCTCATCGTCGACGCCGGCGTGCTGTTCCCCGAGGAGCACCAGCCCGGTGTCGACCTGATCCTGCCGGACTTCTCGCCGATCCGTGACCGCCTCGACGACGTCCTCGGTGTCGTGCTCACGCACGGCCACGAAGACCACATCGGCGCCGTCCCGTACCTGCTCAAGCTCCGCGACGACATCCCGCTGATCGGCTCCACGCTGACCCTCGCGCTGGTCGAGGCGAAGCTCAAGGAACACCGGATCAAGCCGTACACGCTCGTCGTGGCCGAGGACCAGACCGAGCAGATCGGTCCGTTCCACCTCGAGTTCGTCGCCGTGAACCACTCCATCCCGGACGCGCTCGCCGTCGCGATCACGACCCCCGCCGGTCGTGTGCTGCACACGGGTGACTTCAAGATGGACCAGCTCCCGCTGGACGACCGCATCACCGACCTCCGTGCGTTCGCCCGTCTGGGCGAGGCCGGCGTGGACCTGTTCCTGCCGGACTCCACGAACGCCGACGTGCCGGGCTTCACCGCTCCGGAGCGCGACATCGGCCCGGTGCTCGAGAACATCATCATGCGCGCCCGCAAGAAGGTCGTCGTGGCGAGCTTCTCGTCGCACGTGCACCGCGTGCAGCAGGTCCTCGACGCCGCCGCGGCCGCGAACCGCAAGGTCGCGTTCATGGGGCGCTCGATGATCCGCAACATGACGATCGCCGCCGACCTCGGGTACCTGCGGGTGCCGGAGAACGTGCTCATCGACACGAAGAAGGCGAAGAACGTCCCCGACGACCAGATCGTCTACATGTCGACCGGGTCGCAGGGTGAGCCGATGGCCGTCCTGGCCCGCATGGCGAACCTCGAGCACCAGATCGAGATCGGCGAGGGCGACACCGTCATCCTCGCGTCGTCGCTCATCCCGGGCAACGAGAACGCCGTGTACCGCGTCATCGACGGGCTGACCAAGCTCGGTGCGAAGGTCGTGCACAAGGGCAACGCGAAGGTGCACGTCTCCGGACACGCCTCCGCCGGCGAGCTGCTCTACTGCTACAACATCCTGCGGCCGCGCAACGTGCTCCCCGTCCACGGCGAGCACCGCCACCTGTACGCGAACGCCGACCTGGCGATCCAGACGGGTGTCCCGCCGCGCAACGTGATCCTCGGGCAGGACGGCATCGTCGTCGACCTGAAGGACGGCGTCGCGACGGTCGCCGGTCAGCTCGACATCGGCTACGTCTACGTCGACGGCTCCACCGTCGGCGAGATCACCGACGCCGACCTGAAGGACCGCCGCGTCCTGGCGGAAGAGGGCTTCATCTCGATCTTCTGCGCGGTGGACTTCACCACCGGGCAGTGCGTGATCGGCCCGGAGATCCAGTCGCGTGGCTTCGCCGAGGACGACTCGGTGTTCGACGACGTCCGCCCGCAGATCGCCAAGGCGATCTCCGAGGCTGCTGCGAACGGCACGCGCGACTCGCACGCCTTCGCGCAGGTCGTCCGTCGCACGGTCGGTCGCTGGGTGAACACGAAGCACCGTCGTCGTCCGATGATCGTCCCGGTGGTCATCGAGGCGTAGCGTCCGTCCCCGCTCTGGAGGCCCGTCCAGCGTCCGTCACGGACGCTGCGGCGGGCCTTCCTGCGTTTGTCCTGAGCGGGCGTTAGGGTTCTGCCCATGGCCGGAGGCACCAAGTCGACCACGCGCTCGCGCGCGTCCACGTCGTCCCGTGGCAACGGGACGCGCGGTTCGTCGCGCACCCAGGCCACGACGAAGAAGCTGCCGCAGGCTGCGCCCACGCCGGTGTTCCGCGAGCAGAACCCGCTCGTGACCTTCTGGCTCGCGATGGCGCACGGCGTCGGCGCGATGTTCCGGCTGCTCGGCAAGGAGACCCTCGAGAAGGACCAGCGGCGCGACGGGTTCCCGTTCCTGCTGTTCCTGCTGGCCATCGCCGGCGGGGTCGTCGAGTGGCTCAACCCGACCAACAGCGTCTCCGTCGCACTCGACGCGTACACGTTCGGTGGGCTGTTCGGCCGCCTGGCGTTCGCCCTGCCCGTCATCATGATCGTGTTCGCCGGGTGGCTGTTCCGGCACCCGGCCTCGGTGCACGACAACACCCGGATCGGCATCGGCCTGGGCATCCTGATCGTGTCCATCGCCTCGCTCTGCCACGTCTTCGGTGGCCGACCGAGCGCGGCCGACGGCATGCCCGCGCTGGCCGCCGCCGGTGGGGTGCTGGGCTGGGTGGTCATCGGCTGGCTCGTCACGATCGCGACCGCCTGGGTGGCGGTCCCGGTGGCGATCGTGCTGCTCGTGCTCTCGCTCTTCATCATCACCAAGACGCCGCCGAACAAGCTCGGGCGACGCCTGCACGAGCTCTACGCCTACTTGTTCGGCGCCCCGGCCCCCGCAGCCGAGCCCGAGGTCGACGCCGCCGCTGCGGCGGAGCCCGCCGCCCGCGCCCGCACGTCGAAGCGCGGCAAGAAGGGCGACGCCGACTTCCAGCTGTTCGACGACCTCGGGTTCGGTGACGAGCAGGCCGCTGCCGACGCCGAAGCCGGTGGCGACAACGTGCCGTGGTGGCGCCGGAACAAGTCCGGGCGCGAAGAGGACCCGGCGTACGACAGTCCGGTGCTGCCGCCGGCCACCGGGGTCGCCCCGGCTGCCGCTGCCGTCGCACCAGCTGCGCCCGTCGTGCCCGCTGCCCCCGCCGTGAGCCCGAACGCCGGTGCCGCCGCCGGGCTCGTCGACCTCACGCCGGTCGAGCCCGCGTCCGTCAACCTCAACGACTCCGTCGAGCAGGACCTGCAGGACGCCGAGCAGGCGCTCCGCGCGTTCGGCACCGACGTCCCCGCGCGGCCGGAGCCGACGGCCGACATCCGTCCCGCGGTGCCCGAGGTGCTGTCCGAGCCCGAGATCGTCGACGAGCCCGAGGACATCGACGCCGCCGCCGAGCTGAGCGCGGCCGCCGCCGGTTCCGACGACGATCCGTCGAAGCCCTACCGACTGCCCGCCGCCACGACGCTGAGCTCCGGAACCCCCTCGGTGGCGCGGAGCCAGGCGAACGACGACATCGTCGCCGCCATCACCGGGGTGCTCACCGAGTTCAAGGTCGACGCGAAGGTCACCGGGTTCTCCCGCGGGCCGACGGTGACCCGGTACGAGATCGAGCTCGGCCCCGGCGTCAAGGTCGAGCGCGTCACGGCCCTGTCGAAGAACCTGTCGTACGCGGTCGCCTCGAACGAGGTCCGCATCCTGTCGCCGATCCCGGGCAAGAGTGCCATCGGTGTCGAGATCCCGAACACCGACCGCGAGATCGTCTCGCTCGGTGACGTGCTGCGCTCGAACGCCGCCCGCAAGTCGAAGCACCCGATGACGATCGGCGTCGGCAAGGACGTCGAGGGCGGCTTCGTCGTCGCGAACCTGGCGAAGATGCCGCACCTGCTCGTCGCCGGCTCCACCGGTTCCGGCAAGTCGGTGTTCATCAACTCGATGATCACGTCGCTGCTGATGCGTGCGAAGCCCTCCGAGGTCCGCATGGTCCTGGTCGACCCGAAGCGCGTCGAGCTCTCCATCTACGCCGGTGTCCCGCACCTCATCACACCCATCATCACGAACCCGAAGAAGGCGGCCGAAGCGCTGCAGTGGGTCGTGAAGGAGATGGACATGCGGTACGACGACCTGGCGTCGTTCGGGTTCCGCCACGTCGACGACTTCAACAAGGCGATCGAGAACAACGAGATCGTCCTGCCGGCGGGCAGCGAGCGGAAGCTCAAGCCGTACCCGTACCTGCTCGTCGTCGTCGACGAGCTCGCCGACCTCATGCTCGTGGCACCGCGTGACGTCGAGGAGTCGATCGTCCGCATCACCCAGCTCGCCCGTGCCGCCGGCATCCACCTGGTGCTCGCGACGCAGCGCCCCTCGGTCGACGTCATCACCGGCCTGATCAAGGCGAACGTGCCGTCGCGCATCGCCTTCGCGGTGACGAGCGTCACGGACTCTCGCGTCATCCTCGACCAGCCCGGCGCCGACAAGCTCATCGGTCAGGGCGACGCGCTCTTCCTGCCGATGGGTTCGTCCAAGTCGCTCCGCGTGCAGGGTGCATGGGTGCAGGAGGGCGAGGTCGCCGAGGTCGTCCAGCACGTCACGCGGCAGGCGCAGCCCGAGTACCGCCAGGACGTCCAGGCCGTGGTCGAGCGCAAGGAGATCGACGCCGACATCGGCGACGACCTCGAACTGCTGCTCGCGGCCGTCGAGCAGGTCGTGTCGACCCAGTTCGGTTCGACGTCGATGCTGCAGCGGAAGCTCCGCGTCGGCTTCGCCAAGGCCGGTCGTCTGATGGACCTGATGGAGTCGCGCGACATCGTCGGGCCGTCCGAGGGTTCGAAGGCCCGCGACGTCCTGGTGACCGCCGACCAGCTGCCCGCGGTGCTCGCGAAGCTCCGCGGCGAGGAGCCGCCCGCCGCGGCCGCTCCGGCAGCGCCGGCCCCGACGCCGTCCGGCGACGGTGACCGCTACGGAGCAGACCCCGTCGGGGACATGACCCGCGGGTACGATGAAGTCCACGACGAGCCCGATGAGGACGCGTGGGGACTGACGGGCAGGGAGTGACGGCGATGACCGCCTCGGACAGCACGAACACCACGCACGGCGCACGGTTCCCGTGGCGCGGGCGGCTGCTGCGCAAGGGCCCTGGCCCGGCGTCGACCGCGAACGTCGCGAACATCATCACGGTGGTGCGCATCCTGATGGCGCCGCTGTTCTTCGTCCTGCTGCTCGCCGACGCCGGCAACGACGGACCCCTGCGCATCTGGGCCGCGGTCGTCTTCGTCGTGGCGATCGTCACGGACAGCGCCGACGGCATCATCGCCCGTCGGCAGAACCTGGTCACGGACTTCGGCAAGCTCGTGGACCCGATCGCCGACAAGGTGCTCATCGGCGGTGCGCTCGTCGCGCTGTCGATCCTGGCCGAGCTGCCCTGGTACGTGACCGTGCTGATCATGGTGCGCGAGATCGGCATCACGGTCTTCCGGTTCGCGGTGCTCTCCGACCGGGTGATCCCGGCGAGCCGCGGCGGCAAGATCAAGACCGTGCTGCAGGCCGTCGCCCTGACGGCGGCGCTGTTCCCGTGGTGGAACCTGGTCGGCGACTGGGCGCACTGGGTCAACGGCGTCCTGATGACGGCCGCGTTCCTGGCAACGATCCTGAGCGGGATCGACTACCTCTGGCAGGCATGGAAGCACAACCGCACCACCGCATGACCGGACCCGACCGCTCGACGCAGGCCGCGCCTCCCGTCCCGGTCGCACCGGGACTCATCGCCGAACTGACGGCGCGGGGCGAGACCCTCGCCGTGGCGGAGTCGCTGACCGGCGGCCTCGTGGTAGCGACCCTCGTCGACGTGCCGGGCGCGAGTGCCGTCGTCCGCGGTGGCGTCGTGGCCTACGCGACGCCCGTGAAGCACTCGGTGCTCGGGGTCTCGGCAGAGCTGCTCGAGGCCGAGGGCGCCGTGCACCCCGAGGTCGCCCGGCAGATGGCCGCCGGTGTCCGGATCGCGCTGTCCGTCGACGGGGAACCCGCGACGTGGGGGATCAGCACGACCGGCGTCGCCGGCCCGGATCCGCAGGACGGCAAGCCCGTCGGCACCGTGTACCTGGGGATCGCCTCCGCCGCGGGGGCAGAGGCCTTCGAGCTGCACCTCGACGGTGACCGAGGGGCAATCCGGCACGCCACCGTCTCCGAACTCCTTGCACGGATGTCGTCCGAGGTCCGGGGCCGGGAATAGGTCCCGTTTCCACTGGGTTACATCTCACGAAATCTCCAGCAGTACGGCAGCCAGCCTGGCTAACATGCTGCAACCGGCAACGCTATTGTTGCTGAACCCGAACTCGATCCACCGGACCGAGCGGGCGCGGAGACGACAGAGAGGAGGAGTTCTCATGGTTCTCGTTCGTCAGGAAATCGGCGATGTGCTCCGGGACTTCCGCTTGCAGAAGGGCCGGACCCTCCGTCAGGTCGCGTCCAAGGCCAGTGTCGCGCTCGGGTACCTCAGTGAGGTCGAGCGTGGGCAGAAGGAAGCCAGCTCGGAGATCCTCGCGTCCGTCGCGGATGCTCTGGACACGCCCATCTCGACCATCATGCGCGAAGTGGGCGACCGCCTCGCGATCGTCGAGGGGCTGACCCCCGTCCCCGACACGCTCCCGGACGACCTCGTCGCCGAGTTCGACAACGACCTCGCGGTGCGCTGAGCGCATCGCACCGAACGCCCTCGCCGGTCCTTCCCGGCGGGGGCGTTCTGCGTTCCGGCCCGCGACCACGCGCCTAGGCTGGTCGGATGCGCGTGAGTGAGTTCTGGCGAGCCGTCGACCAGGTGTTCGGTGAGGCCTACGGTTCCGTGGTCACCCGTGACGTCGTGCTCGAAGGGCTCGGCGGTCGCTCCGCCGTGGACGCCCTCGCCGCCGGTGTCGACGCCCGCCGGGTGTGGGACGCCCTGTGCGACTCGCAGGACGTCCCGATGGACCGTCGGCACGGCAAGGGCCTGGCCGAACCCCAGGACTGAGCCGGTTCGCGGGGAAGCGCACCCGAAACTGTGTTCGGCGTGTTGCTCGAACGCGTGTTCGATCGGTGGTAGCTTCCTCCACAGCGGCGTCGCCCGGGTGTTCCATCCACAGATCGCGTGACCGTCGGCAGTGATGTCGGTGGCTCGCCATAGGTTGATGGACATCGGGAACAGCCCGAAGCCTTGTCGCAGAACCATCGGCCTTGCACCATCGGCCGGCGTGGACGCGACAGCCTACAGGCGGCCGAACACGAGCACGAAGGAGCACCCCATGCCATCACCGGCAGACCGCGAGAAGGCCCTCGAGACCGCACTCGCACAGATCGACAGGCAGTTCGGCAAGGGTGCGATCATGCGCCTCGGTTCGGACGAACGCGCCCCCGTCAACGTCATCCAGACCGGGTCGGTGGCGCTGGACGTCGCGCTCGGCATCGGTGGCCTGCCCCGTGGCCGCATCGTCGAGATCTACGGCCCGGAGTCGTCGGGTAAGACGACCCTCACCATCCACGCCATCGCCAACGCCCAGCGCGCCGGTGGCATCGCGGCCTTCATCGACGCCGAGCACGCGCTCGACCCCGAGTACGCCAAGAAGCTCGGTGTCGACATCGACGCCCTGCTCGTGTCGCAGCCCGACACCGCCGAGCAGGCGCTCGAGATCGCGGACATGCTGGTCCGCTCCGGCTCCATCGACCTCATCGTCATCGACTCCGTCGCGGCCCTCGTGCCCCGTGCCGAGATCGAGGGCGAGATGGGCGACTCGCACGTCGGTCTGCAGGCCCGCCTCATGTCCCAGGCCCTGCGAAAGCTCGCCGGTGGCCTGAACCAGACGCAGACCACGATGATCTTCATCAACCAGCTGCGCGAGAAGATCGGCGTGTTCTTCGGTTCGCCCGAAACTACCTCGGGCGGTAAGGCGCTGAAGTTCTACGCGTCCGTCCGCCTCGACATCCGTCGCATCGAGACGCTCAAGAGCGGCACCGACGCGGTGGGCAACCGCACGCGCGTCAAGGTCGTCAAGAACAAGATGGCGCCGCCCTTCAAGCAGGCCGAGTTCGACATCCTGTACGGCGTCGGCATCTCGCGCGAAGGCTCGCTGCTCGACTTCGGAGTCGACCACGGCATCGTCAAGAAGTCGGGTGCCTGGTACACCTACGACGGCGACCAGCTCGGGCAGGGCAAGGAGAACTCGCGTTCCTTCCTGATCCAGAACCCCGAGATCGCTGCCGACATCGAAGGCAAGATCCTCGCCAAGCTCGGCGTCGGCGGCGCCAAGGCCGAAGATGCCTCGGTCGAGTCGATCGCGCCGAAGCTCGCGGAGCGCAAGGGCGCGTGAGCACCGACCACGACGACGACGGCCTCGCACCGGTCACCGACCTGTTCGGTGCGAGGTCGCGTCGTCGCGCTCCTGTCACGCCGGTGATGCCCGCCATCCCCGAGCCTCCGGTGTCACCGGACGAACCGCGCGACTCCGACGGCTGGGCCCTGCCCGAGTCCGACGAAGGCCGGGCGGACGAGTTCCCCGCATCGTTCGACGCCGATTCGCCGGTGCCCCTGCACGGTGCCCGGGGGCCGGCGGCGTGGGTGTCGCCCGTGATCGGCGACGGCAGCGGGCGCTCGAGCCGTGCGGAGCAGGACGGCTACGACGCCGAGACCGCTGATGCCACCACCGCGTCGGTGTTCTCCATCGCCGGCGGCGAGGAGATCGACCCGGCTGACGCACCGCGTCCGCTCGACGAACAGCGGGCGGATGCCGAACGGATCAGCCTGCGCGCGCTCGGCCGCAAGGGCGTGAGCGAGTCCGAGATGCGGACCCTGCTGCTGCAGCAGGACCTCGACCCCGACGTGGTCGAGCACGAGATCGAACGGTTGACCCGTGTCGGGCTCCTCGACGACGTCGCCCTCGCCACCGACCTGGTGGACCGACTGCACGCCCGCAAGGGTCTCGGTCGACAGGGTGTCGTGACGGAGCTCCGTCGCCGTGGGATCGACCAGGTGGCGATCGACACCGCACTCGACGAAGCCGCCGACGACGAGGACGACGAGTTCCTCCGTGCGCAGGAACTCGCCGACAAGCGGGCGCCGCAGATGCGCGGGCTCGACCGCGCCACTGCGGAACGCCGGCTGTCCGGCTTCCTGATGCGCAAGGGCTACAGCTCCGGCGTCGTCCGGATCGCTGTGGCACGTGCCCTCGACGGTGGCGGAAAGCGACCGCAACCCGGCCGCGGGACCGTCCGGTTCGAGTAGTCGCTCCGACCTACACTGGAACGACCATGGCCACCGTCGAAGCGCGCCCCCGCACCTACGAAGTCCGCACCTACGGGTGCCAGATGAACGTGCACGACTCCGAGCGGTTGAGCGGGTCGTTGCAGGCCGCGGGCTACACCGCGGCGGACGGTGCGCAGGCCGACGTCGTCGTCATCAACACCTGCGCGGTGCGCGAGAACGCGGACAACCGTCTCTACGGCAACCTCGGGCAGCTCGCGGGGATCAAGCGCGAGCACCCCGGCATGCAGATCGCCGTCGGTGGGTGTCTGGCCCAGAAGGACAAGAACGTCATCCTCGAGAAGGCGCCGTGGGTCGACGTCGTCTTCGGCACGCACAACATGGGGTCCCTGCCGACCCTGCTCGAGCGGGCGCGGCACAACGACGAGGCGCAGATCGAGATCCTCGAGGCACTCGACGTCTTCCCGTCGACGCTGCCCACCAAGCGCGACTCGACCCACAGCGGGTGGGTCTCGATCTCGGTCGGCTGCAACAACACCTGCACGTTCTGCATCGTCCCCTCGCTCCGCGGCAAGGAGAAGGACCGCCGTCCCGGTGACGTCCTGGCAGAGATCCAGGCGCTCGTCGACGACGGCGCGATCGAGGTCACGCTGCTCGGGCAGAACGTGAACTCCTACGGGGTCGAGTTCGGCGACCGACAGGCGTTCGGCAAGCTGCTGCGGGCCACCGGGGCCATCGAGGGGCTCGAGCGCGTCCGCTTCACGAGCCCGCACCCGGCGGCCTTCACCGACGACGTCATCGACGCGATGGCCGAGACCCCGAACGTGATGCCCCAGCTGCACATGCCGCTGCAGTCGGGTTCCGACCGGGTGCTCAAGGCCATGCGCCGGAGCTACCGCAGCGAGCGGTTCCTCGGCATCCTCGACCGCGTCCGCGCGAAGATCCCGAACGCGGCGATCTCCACCGACATCATCGTCGGGTTCCCCGGCGAGACCGACGCCGACTTCGAGGACACCCTGCGCGTCGTCGAGCAGGTGCGGTTCGCCTCGGCGTTCACGTTCCAGTACTCGATCCGTCCGGGCACGCCGGCGGCGACGATGGACGACCAGCTGCCGAAGCACATCGTGCAGGAGCGCTACGAGCGACTCGTCGCCCTGCAGGAACGCATCACCGCGGAAGAGAACGCGCTGCAGGTCGGCCGGAGTGTCGAGGTGCTCGTCGCCTCCGGTGAGGGCCGCAAGGACGACGCCACCCGCCGGCTCTCCGGTCGCGCGGAGGACTCCCGGCTCGTGCACTTCACCGTGCCCTCCGGGTCCGAGGTCCCGCGCCCGGGCGACGTGGTCACCGTGGACATCACCCGCGCTGCACCGCACTTCCTGCTCGCCGACGACGACGCTCCGCTGCGCATCCGACGCACCCGGGCCGGTGACGCCTGGGACCGCGCGCAGGCCGAGAGCTGCGGCGTGCCCACGCCCGCTGCCGCCGCCGGCGACGGGCCCCGTCCGGTCTCGCTCGGGCTGCCCACGCTCCGTGTCGGGCGCTGACCTGCCGCCCGCCGGTGCCGGTGCCACTGCGGCTGCCACTGCCGACCTGATCGCGGTGGTCGGGGCGACGGGCACCGGGAAGTCCGACCTCGGCATCGCGATCGCGGAGCGGCTGCGCGCTGCCGACCGCCCCGCGGAGATCATCAACGCGGATGCCATGCAGCTGTACCGGGGCATGGACATCGGTACCGCGAAGCTCCCGTTGCCCGAACGGCGCGGCATCCCGCACCACGAGCTCGACGTGCTCGACGTCACCGACGAGGCGAGCGTCGCCGCGTACCAGGTCGCCGCCCGGGCCGACGTCGACCGGATCCAGGCCGACGGTGGCGTGGCCATCCTCGTCGGCGGCAGCGGCCTCTACGTCTCCGCGGTGCTGTTCGACCTGGCGTTCCCGGGCACCGACCCCGCGCTCCGTGCGCAGCTCGAGCGCGAGCACGAGGAGCTCGGCCCGGGCATCCTGCTCGAGCGACTCCGCGCCCTCGACCCGGCGGCCGCCGCGACGATCGACGCACGCAACCCACGGCGGTTGATCCGAGCACTCGAGATCGCGAGTAGATCCGAGGTCGTGACCCCGAGCCTCCCGGCCGCGCCCCGCGCCTGGCGACCGTCCCGGATCCTGCACCTGCGGCGTGACCGCGAGCAGCTCGTGTCGGCGCTGCACGAGCGGGCCGCGCGGATGTTCGAGGCCGGACTCGTCGACGAGGTCGCGGCCCTCCGCGAGCAGGGACTCGAGCAGGGCAGGACCGCGCGGGGCGCCATCGGGTACTCGCAGGCGCTCGAGGTGCTCGCCGGCACGTCGACCCGCGAGCAAGCGGTCGAGGCGACCGGCATCGCGACCCGGAAGTACGCCCGGCGGCAGGTGTCGTGGTTCCGCCGGTACGACGATGCCGAGACGCTCGACGTCACGGGGGCGGACCGCGGCGACCTGTCGGAACTGGCCCGTAGGATCGTGCCGTGACCGAGCTGCACTTCACCAAGGGCCAGGGGACCGGCAACGACTTCGTCCTGTTCGCCGACCCCGACGCCATCGTCGACCTGACCCCCGAGCGGATCCGCGCCATCGCAGACCGACGCTTCGGCGTGGGCGGCGACGGCGTGATCCGGGCGGTGCGGTCCGAGGCGATCCCCGAGGGGCGTGCGCTCGTGGCCGTCGAGCCCGAGGCGACCTGGTTCATGGACTACCACAACGCCGACGGCACGGTCGCGGAGATGTGCGGCAACGGCATCCGCGTGTTCGCCCGGTACCTGACCGAGTCCGGCCTGGTCGAGCTCGCTCCCGGCGAGACGCTCACCGTCGGCAGCCGCAAGGGGCTGGTCGACATCCAGCGCACCACGAACGGGTTCGCCGCCGACCTCGGCCGCTGGGGCCTGGGCATCGAGGGCGGTGGTTCCGACGACGTGCTCGTGCGAGCCAAGAACCTCGACGGGGCGCGGCCCGGCATCGGCATCGACGTGGGCAACCCGCACGTGGTCGTCGCCGTCGAGACCGAGGACGAACTGGCCGACCTCGACCTGACCTTCCTGCCGGTGCTCGACCCGGCACCGGAGCACGGTGCGAACGTCGAGTTCGTGCTGCCTGGCGACCCCCTCATCAAGGACGGCGTCGGCGAGATCACGATGCGGGTGCACGAGCGGGGGAGCGGTGAGACGCTCTCGTGCGGCACCGGGGCCGTCGCGGCAGCCCTCGCCACGCGTTACTGGGTCGGTGCGGGGGCGCCGGACACCTGGCGTGTGCGAGTGCCGGGCGGGCTGCTGACGGTGCGGATGACGGCGACCGAGGACGGCGAGCACGTGTCGCTGTCCGGGCCCGCCGAACTCGTGTTCTCGGGCGACCTGACGGTCTGACGCGCCCGCGGGGCGCGGGCGCGCGGTGCGCGGTGCGCGGGCGCGCTTCGCCCCGTTGCGCTTCGCCCCGTTGCGCTTCGTGAGCGGAAATGGTCGGGTGCCCAGCGGCGACCCGACCATTTCTGCTCACGATGTGCGCGCTCGCGCGGTGCGCGCTCGCGCGCTGCGCTGCGCGCTGCGCGCTGCGCTACGCGCTACGCGCTACGCGCTGCGGCGCACCCGGATGACGCGGAAGCCCTTGGCCGTCGACTCGCGGGTGACCGCGAACCCCGAACCGAGCGCGCCGACGAGCCACTTCTGCAGCGAGTCGCCCCCGAGGTCCTTCGACACGACGAGCCAGGCGTCGCCCCCGACCTCGAGCCGGGGCAGCCACGTCAGCAGGATCTGGTGCAGTTCGTCCTTGCCGACACGGATCGGCGGGTTCGACCAGATCGTGCGGAAGCGCAGGTCGGCCGGCACGTCGTCGGGCAGGGCGATCGTGACGTTCGACGCCCCGGCAGCAGCCGCGTTGGCGCGCGCGAGCCCGAGCACGCGCTCGTTGACGTCGACGCCCCACACGTGGGCGTCGGGGGACTGCAGGGCCATGGTGATCGCGATCGGGCCCCAGCCGCAGCCGATGTCGAGCAGGGCACCGTCGGCAGCCGGTGCCGGCACCGAACCGAGCAGGACCTTCGTGCCGCGGTCGACGCCGTCGGGGCTGAAGACCCCAGCCGCGGTCGACAGGGTGAGGGGCTGACCGGCGAGCGTGACGTGCACCTGGCGCGGCCGGAGTTCGCTCTCGGGGCTGGCCGAGAAGTAGTGGTCGTTCGCCATGGATGAACCGTACCGGCAACCGAGTGTGTCGGAGGGCCTGCGGAGGTAGCCTGTGCACAGGATGACGGATACCCATCAGCAGAACCACCAGACCAACGACGACAGCGCAGACGGTGTCGTCGAGAGGGTGTTGCGCAACGCAGACCACCGCGCAGCATCATCCATCTTCGCACCCGCTCAGGCCATCCAGACGCAGTCGGTCGACGACCGCAGCTGGAGCGGCGACGGCGACCAGTACGACCGTGAGGACCGTGCGGCGCTGCGCCGTGTCGCCGGCCTCTCCACCGAACTCGAGGACGTCACCGAGGTCGAGTACCGCCAGCTGCGGCTCGAGCAGGTCGTCCTCATCGGCGTATACCCCCAGGGCGACGCCTCGGACGCCGAGAACTCCCTCCGCGAGCTCGCGGCACTCGCCGAGACCGCGGGCGCCGTGGTGCTCGACGGGCTCCTGCAGCGTCGGCCGAACCCGGACCCGGCAACCTACCTGGGCAAGGGCAAAGCCCAGGAGCTCGCGATGGTCGTCAAGGCCACCGGCGCCGACACGGTGATCGCCGACACCGAACTCGCACCCTCGCAGCGTCGTGCGCTCGAGGACGTCGTGAAGGTGAAGGTCATCGACCGCACGGCCGTGATCCTCGACATCTTCAGCCAGCACGCGAAGACCCGCGAGGGCAAGGCGCAGGTCGAACTCGCCCAGCTGCAGTACCTGCTGCCGCGACTGCGCGGTTGGGGTGACTCGATGTCCCGGCAGGCCGGTGGCCAGGTCTCCGGGGGTGCGGGCATGGGCTCTCGTGGCCCCGGCGAGACGAAGATGGAGCTCGACCGCCGCAAGATCCACACGCGGATGGCGAAGCTCCGCCGGCAGATCGCCGGGTTCACCCCGGCCCGTGAGGCCAAGCGTGCCGAGCGCAACCGCAACGAGGTGCCGAGCGTCGCGATCGCGGGCTACACCAACGCCGGCAAGTCGTCCCTGTTGAACCGGCTCACGAGCGCGGGTGTGCTCGTGCAAAACCAGCTGTTCGCGACGCTGGACGCCACCGTCCGTCGGACCGAGAGCGCCAAGGGCCGGGAGTTCACGTTCGTCGACACGGTCGGCTTCGTACGCAACCTGCCGCACCAGCTCGTCGAGGCCTTCCGCTCCACCCTCGAAGAGGTCGGCGACGCCGACGTCATCGTGCACGTGGTCGACGGCTCGCACCCCGACCCCGGGGCGCAGCTGTCCACCGTGCGCGAGGTCATCGGCGACGTCGGTGCGGGTGATATCCCGGAGATCGTCGTCTTCAACAAGGCCGACCTGATCGACGACGCGCAGCGTCTGGTGCTCATCGGACTCGTGCCGGACGCGGTGTTCGTGTCGGCACGCACCGGCGAGGGCATCCCGGAGCTCCTCAGCGTCATCGAGGATCGCCTGCCCGAGCCCGACGTCGACCTGACGATCGTGGTGCCGTACGACCGCGGCGACCTGGTGTCGTCGCTGCACGACACCGGTTCGGTCGAGTCCGTCTACTACGTCGAGGACGGCACGCGCCTGCGGGTGCGCGTCTTCCAGCGGCAGGTCGCCGAGCTCGAGCCCTACGTGGTCACGCCGGTCCCGACGGTCTGACGCCCGGCTCCGGCGGGCGCCGGAGAGCGCTGCCGCGCGGCCTGGAGGCCCGTCACGAGTAAGCCGGACGCCGTCGCGTCACCGAGACACCCCGGAACACGCGAAACGCCGCCGAATCCGGCGGCGTTTCGTCGTGCAGGGGACGTCGTACGGGGACGACGGCGTCTCGCGTCGGTGCAGCGCGGGTCGCGGGTCGCGGTCAGAGGGAGCGGAGGACCGCGACGACCTTGCCGAGGACCGAGGCGGCGTCGCCGAGGATCGGCTCGAAGGCGGAGTTGCGCGGCAGCAGCCAGGTGTGACCGTCGCGCTGGCGGAAGACCTTGACCGTCGCCTCTTCGTCGAGCATGGCCGCGACGATGTCACCGTTCTCGGCGGTCTGCTGCGACCGCACGACGACCCAGTCGCCGTCGCAGATCGCGGCGTCGATCATCGACTCGCCGACGACCTTGAGCATGAAGAGCTCGCCGGTGCCGACGAGCTGTCGGGGGAGCGGGATGATCTCGTCGACGTGCTGCTCGGCGGTGATCGGGACACCGGCGGCGATCCGGCCGACGAGCGGCACGAGCGTGGTGGCGTCGATGTCCGGGCCGCCGACGTCGGACGACGGCTCGTCGACCAGGACCTCGAGCGCGCGCGGACGGTTCGGGTCGCGCCGGATCCAGCCCCCGAGCTCGAGCTGGCCGAGCTGGTGGGAGACGCTGGAGAGCGAGGAGAGTCCGGCGGCGTCGCCGATCTCGCGCATGCTCGGCGGGTAGCCCCGTGAGGCGATCGACGCACGTATCGCGTCGAAGATCGCCTGCTGCTTCGGCGTCAGCGGCTTCTGGCCCCGCAGTTCGTCCACCACGTCGTCTCGCTTTCGTCGGTGCCGGTCCGGCCGCGGCGGGAATGTCGGTGGTCCCCGTCAGGCTTGTCCCAGTCGATCGAAACAGTATCCGACCAGCCAGGGCCGGACAAACACCTGTTCGAGCGTGTCGCAAGAAAACCCCGCAGAAATCCCCTCCCAGGACTTGTGCGTCGTCTGATTCGAAACTATGTTCGGTACACGACTTCGGTTCCACCGAACGGGAAGGCAAGAACGACATGAGCACCATCGCCATCGCTGACATCCAGCGCACCGCGGCGCCCGCCGTGCGTACCCGCCTGCGTCTGACGCGTCGCGGCCGCATCGTCTTCACGACGCTCGCCGCGCTCCCGCTCCTCATCGTCGTCGCGCTCGGCGTGCTGAACGGTGGACAGGCCTCCGCCGGCGACGCCACGGCCGGCGGCGCCCGCACCCAGTTCGAGACCGTGACGATCCAGCCGGGCGAGACGCTCTGGCAGCTCGCCGAGCAGACGGCTCCCGACTCGGACCCGCGTGACTTCGTGCAGGACGTCGTGAGCCTCAACGCGCTCGACGGCTCCGCGCTGCAGGCCGGCGAAGAGATCGCCATCCCCACCAAGTACACCGACGGCGAGTAGTCACTCGGGCAGCGCCGTCCGGACGGCTGGTCGTCGCACGGTGACAGCGGCCTACGATGGATCGGTGGCATTCACGCTCGAAGACCTCCCGATCCGAGACGACCTGCGCGGGCAGAGCCCCTACGGCGCCCCGCAGAAGCACGTCCGTGTGCAGCTCAACGTCAACGAGAACACGCATCCCGTTCCGGACGACGTCGCTGCCGACATCGTCGAGTCGATCCGGCAGGCCCTGCTGACGGTCAACCGGTACCCGGACCGCGAGTTCACCGAGCTCCGGCAGTCACTTGCCGACTACCTCGGGCACGACCTGACCGCCGAGCAGCTCTGGGCGGCGAACGGGTCCAACGAGGTGTTGCAGCAGCTCCTCCAGGCGTTCGGTGGGCCCGGTCGCTCGGTGCTCGGGTTCCCGCCCACCTACTCGATGCACTCGATCCTCGCGTCGGGCACCGGCACCACGTGGATCCCGGCCCAGCGGGACGACGAGTTCCGCATCTCGCCCGAGACCGTCGTGGCGGCCATCCGTGCGCACCAGCCGGACATCGTGTTCCTGTGCGGGCCGAACAACCCGACGGGCACCCCGCTCGACATCGAGACGATCGCGGCCGCCTACGACGCGACCGACGGCATCGTGATGGTGGACGAGGCGTACGCCGAGTTCATGCCGTCCGACGCTCCGAGCGCGCTCACGCTGCTGCCCGGTCGTGAGCGCCTCGTGGTCTCCCGCACCATGAGCAAGGCGTTCGCGTTCGCCGGCGCCCGGGTCGGGTACATGGCCGCGCACCCCGCCGTCGTCGACGCCGTCCGGCTGGTCCGGCTGCCGTACCACCTGTCCGCGCTGACCCAGGCCGCGGCGATCGCGGCACTCCGGCACGCCCCCGAGATGCTGGCGATGGTCGACGACATCAAGGGGCAGCGCGACCGCATGGTCACCGAGCTCCAGGCCATGGGGTACCGCACCTACGAGACCTGGTCGAACTTCGTCCTGTTCGGTGGTGTCGCCGACCCGAACGCCGCGTTCGAGGCGCTGCTCGAGCGTGACGTCATCGTGCGTGACCTCGGGATCCCGAACCACCTGCGGGTGAGCGCGGGAACCGAGGCCGAGACGACCGCGTTCCTCGACGCCATGCGGCAGGTCGCCGCCGAGCAGCCGCCGGTTAGGGTTGAGGCATGACCGCCCGCACCGCCTCGATCAGCCGTTCGACGAGCGAATCGAGTGTCGAACTCGAGCTCGACCTGGACGGCACCGGGACCTCGTCGATCTCGACCTCCGTCCCGTTCTTCGACCACATGCTGACCGCGTTCAGCAAGCACTCCCTGATCGACCTGCGGGTGCGCTCGACGGGCGACACCGACATCGACGTGCACCACACGGTCGAGGACACCGGCATCGTGCTCGGACAGGCGATCAAGCAGGCCCTCGGGGACCGCTCCGGCATCGGCCGGTACGGCGACGCCCTCGTGCCGCTCGACGAAGCGCTGGCCCAGGCCGTCGTCGACGTCTCCGGGCGTCCGTTCCTCGTGCACTCCGGCGAGCCCGCGGGCTTCGAGTTCCACCGCATCGGCGGCCACTTCACCGGCTCGATGGTCCGCCACGTGTTCGAGGCGATCACGTTCAACGCCGGCATCACCGTCCACGTCCGCGTGCTCGAGGGCCGCGACCCCCACCACATCGCCGAAGCCGAGTTCAAGGCGTTCGCCCGAGCCATGCGCAAGGCGGTCGAACTGGACCCGCGCGTCGACGGCATCCCCTCGACGAAGGGCGCCCTGTGACCGCCGCCAAGCCGAACGTCGTCGTCCTCGACTACGGGTCGGGCAACGTCCACTCCGCCGCCAAGGCGCTCGAGCGCGCCGGGGCCGAGGTCACGCTGACCTCCGACAAGCAGGCGGCGCTCAAGGCAGACGGCCTGCTCGTCCCCGGTGTCGGGGCGTTCGCCGCCGTGATCGACCAGCTCGAGGGCGTGCAGGGTGGTGAGATCGTCGACCACCGTCTGGCCGGCGGGCGACCCGTGCTCGGTATCTGCGTCGGCATGCAGGTCCTGTTCTCGCGCGGCATCGAGCGTGGTGCCGACGTCGAAGGGCTCGGCCAGTGGCCCGGTACCGTGCAGGAGATCCAGGCCGAGGTGCTGCCGCACATGGGCTGGAACACCGTGCAGGCCCCCGAGGACTCCGTGCTGTTCGACGGGCTGCACGACGAGCGTTTCTACTTCGTGCACTCCTACGGCGTGACCGACTTCCCGCTCGAGGCCTACGGGCCGTTCCGTGCGCCCCGTCTGACCTGGGCGGAGCACGGGCAGCCGTTCATCGCCGCGGTCGAGAACGGGCCGCTCACCGCCACGCAGTTCCACCCCGAGAAGTCCGGCGAGCCGGGCATCCGCCTGCTCTCCAACTGGGTGCGTTCGCTCTGAACCCGGCCGGCGCCGGGCGCGACGGCCGTGCCGGACGCGCACCGGGCCTCCCGGCCGTCCGCAGCCCCTTCTCCACCGCAACGAAACCGACAGGACCATGACCGACCTCACCGACACCCCGCCCCTCGTCCTGCTGCCGGCGGTCGACGTCGTCGACGGACAGGCCGTGCGACTCACCCAGGGCGAGGCGGGGAGCGAGACCGGCTACGGCGACCCCGTCGCCGCTGCCCGGACCTGGCGTGATCAGGGCGCCGAGTGGATCCACCTCGTCGACCTCGACGCGGCCTTCGGCCGTGGCGACAACCGCCGGGTGATCGCGCACGCCGTCCGCGAGGTCGAGGGCGTCTCCGTCGAGCTGTCCGGCGGCATCCGTGACGACGCCTCGCTCGAAGCGGCGCTGGCGACCGGTGCGGCGCGCGTGAACCTCGGCACCGCGGCGCTCGAGAACCCGGACTGGGCCGCCCGTGTGATCGGTGAGTACGGCGAGCAGATCGCCGTCGGGCTGGACGTCCGCGGCACCACGCTGTCGAGCCGTGGGTGGACCGAGGACGCCGGTGACCTGTGGGAGGTGCTCGACCGGCTGGAAGCCGCCGGGTGCGCCCGCTACGTGGTGACCGACGTCACCAAGGACGGCACGCTGCAGGGGCCGAACGTCGAACTGCTCCGCCAGGTGTGCGACCGGACCGACCAGCCCGTGGTGGCCTCGGGCGGGATCTCCACGCTCGACGACCTCCGTGCGCTCCGCGAACTCGTGCCGTACGGGCTCGAGGGCGCGATCATCGGCAAGGCGCTGTACTCCGGGGCGTTCACGCTGCCTGCCGCACTCGACATCGCCTCCGAGTAACGCCGTGGCGGGCATCTCGAACGGCCGTGGCACCGGGCCCGACGCCGACGACGCGCACACGCCCGGCGGGGCCGCGGACTCGGCGGGCTTCTCGTGGGAAGGCCGCACGTTCGACCACCACGACACCGCGTTCGCCGAGGACGACGGACTCGCCGACCCCGCGGTGGTCGCCGCGATCGGTGCGATCGCCGGCGGTGCCTCCCAGGCGGCGATCGTCGAGGCACTCCGCACCGCCCGTCTGCTCATCCCGCTCATCGCCGAGGCCGGCGACGTGGGGGAGACCGACGAGGGCAAGCTCGTCGACAAGACCCAGGAACTCTCGATCGTGACGGTCGCCGGTCCGGACGGTCGCAGCGTGATGCCGGCGTTCACCTCGGTCGACGCCATGCACGCGTGGGACCCGGACGCGCGTCCGGTGCCGGTGGAGTCCCGCCGTGTGGCGATGGCCGCTGCGAGCGAGGACACCCAGCTCGTCGTGCTCGACCCGAAGTCGCCGACCGAGTTCGTGCTGCGTCGTCCGGCGGTGTGGGCGCTCGGGCAGGACCTGCCGTGGGCCCCGTGCTTCGAGGACCCCGAGGTGGCCCGCGCCTTCGCCGCCTCGGTCGCGGGTGAGTCGAGCGTCGCCCGTGTCGAACTCGCGCCGGGTGACCCGGTCGGCCGGTTCGCCGGGCCGGAGCTGACGGTGGGCCTGGCGCTGCACCCGGGGCTCGACCGAGAGCAGGTCGGCGAGCTCGTCGGCCGGCTGCAGCAGCGGTGGTCGGCCGACCCCGTGATCGCCGAGCGGGTCGACAGCATGCGCGTCGCCCTGCGCGCTGCCTGACGAGCAACAGCAACAGCGCAGCAGCAGCAACAGCGCAGCAGCAGCGCCCGTGGCCGGGCTGCCAGCCAGCAGCGCAGCGCTCCCGCGGCGGTGCGACCCGGCCCAGCCCGAGGTCGCCGGTACGATGACGGGGTGAGCCCGAACCCGACGACCAACCCCACCGGCGCGACCACCCACGGTCCGACGGGGCGTCCCGTCCGGGACTTCCCCGTGCCCGAGGAGCTCGACAGCACCGGACCCGCCCGCATCATCGCGCTCTGCAACCAGAAGGGCGGCGTGGGCAAGACCACGACGGCCATCAACCTGGGCGCCGCGCTCGCCGAGTACGGCCGCAAGGTCCTGGCCGTCGACTTCGACCCGCAGGGCGCGCTGTCCGCCGGACTCGGGGTCCGGACGCACGACATCCACACCGTGTACGACCTGCTGATGGGTGCCGTGAAGGACCCGAACCAGGTCATCCAGCCGACGAACACCCCCGGCCTCGACGTCATCCCGGCGAACATCGACCTGTCCGCGGCCGAGGTGCACCTGGTCAACGAGGTCGCCCGCGAGCAGATCCTGGCGAGCGTGCTGCGCAAGGTCGCGAACGACTACGACGTGATCCTGGTCGACTGCCAGCCGTCGCTCGGCCTGCTCACCGTGAACGCCCTGACCGCGGCGCACGGCGTGCTCATCCCGCTCGAGTGCGAGTTCTTCGCGCTCCGCGGTGTCGCCCTGCTCATCGAGACGATCGACAAGGTGCGCGACCGCCTCAACCCGGCGCTCAAGCTCGACGGCATCCTGGCGACCATGTACGACTCGCGCACACTGCACTCCCGCGAGGTCATGGAGCGGGTCGTCGACACCTTCGACGACCGTGTGCTCGACACCGTCATCGGCCGCACCGTGAAGTTCCCGGACGCCACGGTGTCCGCACGCCCGATCACGCAGACCGCGCCGGACCACCCTGCCGCCCACGCCTACCGGCAGCTCGCACGAGAGCTCGTCCAGCGTGGCGCCGTCGCCTGACGCGGGGTTCCGGGTCCGGCTCGCCAACTTCGACGGACCGTTCGACCTCCTGCTGTCGCTCATCACGAAGCACGAGCTCGACATCACCGAGGTGTCGCTCGGTGCCGTGACGGGGGAGTTCATCCAGTACGTCCGGCAGGCCGAGTCCGCCGACGAGCTCGACGAGGCCAGCGAGTTCCTGGTCGTCGCGGCGACCCTGCTCGACCTGAAGATCGTCGGGCTGCTGCCCCAGGGTGAGCTCGTGGACGCCGAGGACGTCGCTCTGCTCGAGGCCCGCGACCTGCTGTTCGCCCGACTGCTGCAGTACCGGGCGTTCAAGCAGGCCGCCGACTGGTTCGGGGAGCGCTGGGGCGTCGAGTCGCGACGGCACGTCCGCAGCGTCCGGCTCGAGGAGCGGTTCCGCGCGCGGACGCCGGAGCTCGTGTGGACCCTGTCGGTGCAGGACTTCGCCGCGCTGGCCGCGCTGGCCTTCGCCCCGCGGGAGATCCCGACCGTCGGCCTCGACCACCTGCACGCCCCGCTCATCAGCATCCGCGAACAGGCCGCGATCGTCGTCTCGATCCTCCGCACCCGTGATGGTGAGGGCGTCTCGTTCCGTGAACTGGTCGCGGGCGTCGACCAGACGGGTATCGTGGTGGCTCGCTTCCTCGCGATCCTCGAGCTGTACCGGAACGCGTCGATCTCGTTCGAGCAGCTCGAGCCGCTCGGGGAGCTGACACTGCGGTGGACCGCCGAGGACTGGTCCGACGAGAGCCTCGCGAACCTGGGAGCCGACTATGACGGATGACGTGCACGACACGTCCAGCGCCGAACCCGGCGGCGCCGACGAGATGGCCGACGCCCGCGCGATCGAGCGCGAGATCCACGAGCGCACCGCATCGCAGGCCCACCCGACCATCCCCATCGACCGCCAGCTCGAGGCCATCCTGATGATCGCCGACCAGCCGCAGTCGCTCGTCGCCCTCGGCGCTGCCGTCGGGTCGCCCGTCCCTGCCGTCCGCCAGGCGATCGACCGCCTGGTCGCCGACTTCGACGGCGTCGACGGCACGATCCGCCGTGGCTTCGAACTGCGCGAGGTCGGTGGCGGCTGGCGCTTCTACGTCCGCGCCGACCTGGACCCCGTGGTCGAGCAGTTCGTCGAGGCCGAGCGCCCCTCGCGGCTGTCGCAGGCCGCACTCGAGACCCTGGCGGTCGTCGCCTACAAGCAGCCGATCACCCGCTCGCAGATCGCTGCGATCCGCGCCGTCAACGTCGACGGCGTCGTCCGAACCCTGGTGGCACGCGGCCTCATCGAGGAGTCGTTCACCGACGCCGAGACCGGCGCCATCAACTACGTCACGTCCGACCTGCTCCTGCAGCAGCTCGGCATCAACTCGCTCGACGAGCTGCCGCTCATCTCGCCCCTCCTGGACGACGGTGCGGACGGCTTCGAGCAGAACGAAGGGATCCCCGATGGCAGGGTTTGACGACCGGGGGCGCGGCGCGCCCCGAGACCGAGACGACCGCAACGGACGCTCAGGAGGCCCGGATCGCTCCGGCCGCCCGGCCGGCGGACGCGGCGGGGCCGGTTCCAGTGCCGGTGGCCGCTCCGGCGGGTACGGTCGCGACGACCGCGGGGGCGCACGCCCGCCGCGTGACGACGACCGCCGTGGCGGGTACCCCTCGCGTGACGACCGCGGCGGGTACCGCGGGGCCTCGGCTCCGCGTGACGACCGTGGTGGCTACCGGGGTCGTGACGACCGTTCCGGTGGCGGAGACCGTGGTGGCTACCGGGGTGCCTCCGCTCCGCGTGACGACCGTGGTGGCTACCGGGGCCGTGACGACCGAGGGGCTTCCGCGCCGCGCGACGACCGCGGTGGCGACCGTGGTGGCTACCGCGGCAACTCGGCTCCGCGTGACGACCGTGGTGGGTACCGCGGTCGCGATGACCGATCCGGTGGCGGTGACCGTGGTGGCTACCGCGGCAACTCGGCTCCGCGTGACGACCGCGGTGGGTACCGCGGCCGCGACGACCGTGGGGCTTCGGCTCCGCGTGACGACCGTGGTGGCTACCGTGGCTCGGCTCCGCGTGACGACCGTGGTGGGTACCGGGGTCGCGACGACCGCGGGAGCTCCGCACCGCGCGACGACCGTGGTGGGTACCGCGGCCGTGACGACCGTGGTGCTTCGGCTCCGCGCGACGACCGTGGCGGCTACCGGGGTCGCGATGACCGATCCGGTGCCGGCGACCGTGGTGGCTACCGCGGCAACTCCGCTCCGCGCGATGACCGTGGTGGGTACCGCGGCCGTGACGACCGCAGCTCCGCCCCGCGGGATGAGCGTGGTGGGTACCGCGGCCGTGACGACCGCAGCTCGGCTCCGCGTGACGACCGTGGTGGGTACCGCGGCCGTGATGACCGTGGTGCTTCGGCCCCGCGCGATGACCGTGGTGGGTACCGCGGCCGTGACGACCGTGGCAGCGCCGCGCCGCGTGATGACCGCCGCACCCCGGACGGCCAGCAGAGCCGCGTCTGGCACAACGGCCGCCGCTACGTCGGCGGCACCACGAGTGTCCGCAACAGCGACCGCACCACGCCGAAGCCGAGCGGGCAGCGCGACGACCGGGGCAACCCGGCCGAGGGCACGCCCGAACGGCCCATCATCGAGGACTGGGACGCGGCGGACGGAACGGCTCCTGCCGGGGCCGAGCCGAGCCTCCAGGCAGAGGGTGAGCGCCTGCAGAAGGTGATCGCCGCTGCCGGCGTGGCATCCCGCCGGGTCGCGGAGAACCTGATCGTCGAGGGCCGCGTGACGGTCAACGGCGAGGTCGTGGACGCCCTCGGGCGTCGCGTCGACCCCGAGAAGGACGCGATCAGCGTCGACGGCGTGCCGGTGCAGATCGACTCGTCGCGGCGCTACATCGTGCTGAACAAGCCGACCGGTGTCGTCTCGAGCCTGCAGGACGAGCGCGGTCGCCGCGACCTGACCGAGTTCGTGGACCGCTACGAGGAGCGCCTGTTCAACGTCGGCCGTCTCGACACCGAGACCTCCGGACTGCTCGTCCTGACGAACGACGGCGACCTGGCACACGTGCTGGCGCACCCGTCGTTCGGCGTGCAGAAGACGTACATCGCGAAGGTCCACGGCAACGTGAACCCCGCCGTGGTGCAGCGCCTGACCGAGGGCGTCGAGCTCGAGGACGGTCCGATCAAGGCCGACAAGGTGCGGTTGCTCGAGTCCTCGCGGGGTGAGTCGCTCGTCGAGATCACGCTGCACTCCGGCCGCAACCGCATCGTCCGTCGCATGCTCGAGGCCGTCGACCACCCGGTCCTCGAACTCGTCCGCCGGTCGTTCGGACCGCTGCACCTGGGCAGCCTGCCGCCGGGCAAGATGCGCGAGCTCGGCACGGTCGAGGTGGGCAAGCTGCTCAGCACCGTCCGTGACGCGAAGCCGTCCGCTCGTGACGACCGCGACGTCGCCCTCGACCAGGACGACGACGAGTACGAGGACGAGTCGGCGGACTGACCGAACCCGACGCTCGGGCATCGACCGATGCCCGAGCGTCGATCGGTAGGCTTGCCCGGTGACCGACGTGACCCCGACCGACATCGACCGCCGTCTGCGCGGCCCGGTCCGGGTCGTCGGTGCCGGGTTGCTCGGCGCCTCGATCGGTCTCGCCCTGCGCGAGAAGGGTGTGGACGTCGTCCTCGACGACGTCTCGCCCGCCGCGCTGGCGCTCGCCGTGGACTACGGCGCCGGGCGTCGACCGGCTGCCGGCGACCAACCGGAGCTCGTCGTCGTCGCGGTACCGCCGGACGTCGTCGCGACCGTGGTGGAGCGCGAGCTCGCCGCCCACCCCGACGCCGTGGTGACGGACGTCGCCAGCGTGAAGTCCGGGCCGCTCGCCGCCCTGGTGGCGGCCGGGGCCGACGTCTCCCGCTACATCGGGTCGCACCCGATGGCCGGACGCGAGCGCAGTGGTCCGACCGCCGCCCGCGCCGACCTGTTCGTCGGTCGCCCGTGGGTGATCGCGGGGCACGACGGCATCACGTACCAGCGTGCCGCGGTGGTTGAGGACCTCGCGCTCGACGTCGGCGCCACCGTCGTGCCGATGGACCCGGAGTCGCACGACCTCGCCGTCGCGTACGTCTCGCACGCGCCGCAGCTCGTGTCGACGCTGATGGCCTCGCGCCTGCGGGACGCCCCCGACGGGTCGCTCGGCCTGGCCGGCGGCGGTGTGCGCGACGTCACCCGGATCGCCGCGAGCGACCCCGGGCTCTGGGTGCAGATCATCGGGGCGAACGCCGGGCACATCCGGCCGGTGCTCACCGACCTGCGCGACGACCTGTCCCGCGTGATCGACGCGCTCGGCGACCCGGACGGTGCCGGATCGCCGCGCACCATCGCCGAGACGATCGCCGACGGCAACCGCGGGGTCGAACGGCTCCCCGGCAAGCACGGCACCACCAAGCGCTTCGCCCAGGTGGTCGTCCTGGTCGACGACACCCCCGGGCAGATCGCCGCACTCCTGACGTTCATCGGGGAGATCGGCATCAACCTCGAGGACATGCGCCTCGAGCACTCACCGGGCGCACAGATCGGCATCGTCGAGGTGTCGGTGCTGCCCGAGCAGGAACAGCGACTCGTCGAGGAACTCGAGGGGCGCGGATGGAGGATCGCAGCAGCATGGGCCTGAACGACGACACGAACGACTCCGGCGTGATCAGTGGACGCGCTCCGGCCGGTGGGACCGACGGACCCGACTCCGGCCTGCCGACGCCGACGCCGACTCCTGGTGACGGGGCGCGCGGTGGCGCTGAGGGTGGCCCCCTCGGTGGCCCGGCCGGCGGCCTCGGCGAACCCGGCGGGGAGCCCGGTTCGACCAGCGCCCCGATGCCGTCCGGCCTGGCCGACGGCGCCTACGTGGCGAAGATCGTCATCGCGGTCGACGGCCCCGCCGGCAGCGGCAAGTCGAGCGTCTCCCGTGCGGCAGCCCGCGCCCTGGGCTACGGCTACCAGGACACCGGCGCCGCCTACCGTGCACTCGCGTGGCACGCCCTGCAGCAGCGGGTCGACCTCGACGACGCCGCGGCGATCCTCGCGAGCTGGGACACCTTCGACTACGCCATCGGCACCGACCCCGACGACTACTACGTCAAGGTGGGGGAGACCGACGTGACCGAGGCCATCCGCACCCCCGACGTCACCGGCGCGGTCGCCCACATCGCCAAGCTCCCGGACGTCCGGAAGCGCCTGGTCCAGCTGTTCCGGAACGTGATGCGGAAGACCGACGCCCCGGGCATCATCACCGAGGGCCGGGACATCACCACGGTCGTCGCACCCGACGCCGAGGTCCGGATCCTGCTGACGGCCGACGAGTCCGTTAGAATGGCCCGACGCTCGGCAGAGGTCACGACCCAGTCGGCCGCCGAGACCTCCGCAGCACTCGCTCGTCGCGACGCGGCGGACGCGAAGGTCGTCGACTTCATGAACGCCGCCGACGGCGTCACGACGCTCGACTCCACCGACCTCGACTTCGACCAGACCGTGCAGGCGGTCGTCGACCTGGCCCGCGCGGCCACGCACTGACGCAGACCGGACCGCCTCGGCGGGCCGATCACGCACTGACGCAGACCGGACCGCCTCGGCGGGACGGTCCACCACGGCCGGACCCCCGGCCCGGCCGGCAACGGCCACCGACACCGCGGCCCCGGCCGCTCGCGAGGAACCCAAGATGGCTCAGCTGGACAACCCGGACAACGACGACTTCCCCCAGTACGACGACGCCCTCGGCGAGCGGCTCGCCGGACTCGACGAGGCCGAGGCCGAGCAGCGCGCGACCGCGCTCCGCGCCGGACTCGAGGAGTACGACCTCGAGGACGAAGACCTCGCCCTGCTCGAGGCCGGTCAGGTCGGCGAGGACGGCGTCCACTACCTGCCCGCCTACCCGGTGCTCGCGATCGTCGGCCGCCCGAACGTCGGCAAGTCCGCGCTCGTGAACCGCATCCTCGGTCGTCGTGAAGCCGTCGTGCAGGACGTCCCCGGCGTCACCCGCGACCGTGTCAGCTACAAGGCCGACTGGAACGACAAGCGCTTCACCCTCGTCGACACCGGCGGCTGGGAGCCCGGCGCCGAGGGCATCAACGCCTCGGTCGCCGCGCAGGCCGAGGTCGCGATCGACCTCGCCGACGCCGTGCTGTTCGTCGTGGACGTCACGGTCGGGATCACGGCCACCGACGAGCACGTCGTCAAGATGCTCCGCGGCACCGACCGCCCCGTCATCGTCGTCGCGAACAAGGCCGACGACGAGCGCCGTGAACTCGACGCCTACGAACTCTGGAACCTGGGGCTCGGCGAGCCGCACCCGGTGTCGGCCCTGCACGGCCGCGGCGTCGCGGACCTGCTCGACCTGATCATCAAGACGCTGCCCGACACCTCGGCCGTCGCCAAGCAGGAGGTCGGCGGCCCCCGCCGCGTGGCCATCCTCGGCCGCCCGAACGTCGGCAAGAGCTCGCTGCTCAACAAGGCCGCCGGTGAAGAGCGGGTCGTCGTGAACGACATCGCCGGCACCACCCGCGACCCGGTGGACGAGCAGATCGAGCTCGGCGGCAAGGTGTGGCGCTTCGTCGACACCGCCGGCATCCGCAAGCGCGTGCACATGCAGCAGGGCGCCGACTTCTACGCCTCGCTCCGCACCACCGCTGCGCTCGAGAAGGCCGAGGTCGCCGTCGTCGTCCTCGACGTCACCGAGCCGGTCTCCGTGCAGGACCTCCGCATCATCGACCTCGTCCTCGAGTCCGGCCGTGCCCTCGTGCTGGCCTACAACAAGTGGGACCTGCTCGACGACGAGCGACGCCGTTACCTGGAGCGTGAGATCGAGCAGGACCTGGCGCACGTCGCCTGGGCTCCGCGCGTGAACATCTCCGCCCGTACCGGCCGCCACCTCGAGAAGCTCGTGCCGGCGCTCGAGACAGCCCTCGAGTCGTGGGACACCCGCATCCCGACCGGCAAGGTCAACGCCTTCATCGCCGAGCTCGTGCAGGAACACCCCCACCCCGTGCGCGGCGGCAAGCAGCCCCGCATCCTGTTCGGGACCCAAGCGTCGAGCCAGCCGCCGACCTTCGTGCTCTTCACGTCGGCGTTCCTCGACCCGCAGTACCGGCGCTTCATCACGCGTCGCCTCCGCGAGGTCTGGGGCTTCTCCGGCACGCCGATCAACGTCAACATGCGGGTGCGCGAGCGCCGGAAGCGCTGAGCCGTCCCACCCGTCACGCAGAACGCGCCTCGATCCGTCGGGGCGCGTTCTGCGTTCGTGTTCGGCCTGGAGGCCCGCAGTCGGTCCGGCACGCCGGTGCGGCATCATGGGGGCGTGGGTACCGGGCCGTGGGCAGCGGACCGACGTCGGCTCGCCCTGGTGGGCGTCCTCGTCGGTGTGGTCGTCGTGGGTTCGGTGTCCCTCTGGACGATCTCGCACACGTCCGACGACGGCGACACGGTCACCCGTGCCGACCCCGTGCCCTCCGAGCCGGCGCAGTCGCCCGACGTCCGACTGCAGCCGTCCAACGCCCTCGAGGAACCGATCGAGCCCGAACCCGTCCGTCCGGTCGACGGTTCGCCCATCGACCCGTGGTGGCGCCGCGTCCCGCCGGTGTCCGGTGACATCGTCGGCATCGGGGCTGCGGCCTCCGGGCACGTCCGGATCGCCGCGAACACGAGTGACGAGACCGTCGCGGTGGAGATCGACCACCTGGAGACCGGCGGGGACGGCCCCGTCGACGTCGTACTGTCCGCGGGGACGGTGCGCGGTGGTTCGAAGCCGGTGTGGACGCCTGCCGGGGAGTCCTACGACCTGTTCCAGGCCGCCGGGGTCGAACAGGGACTGACCGTCGTGCTCAGCGATCCGTGGTCACTGCCCGACGAGGTCCGTTCCCTGGTCCTGCTCGACGCCGACACCGGCACCGTGCTGGGCGGCTCGGCACTCGTCCCGTCGGATTGAGCGGGGCGCGCTTGGGCCGTGCCGTGCCGTGCCGACGCCGAACGACACCGTCGTGGTCGTCCGACCTCGACAGTGTCGTTCCGCATCGGTGCTCGTGGCTGTGCCGCGTCCGCTGCCGCCGCCGGGATGGGGCACGATGTACTGGTGACGCAGCAGAACGACGGACTCGGTGTGCTCGCCGACCGCGTGTGGTGCCGTCTTCGGCTCGACCGGTTGGCCGGAGGCCGGCAGTCCGGGTACGTGATCCGCGAGGACATGCTCGGACACCCCGACACCGTCCGCTCGTTCCGGTGGATCCGGTGGCTGCTCGTCGCGGAGACCGTCGTCGGGCTCACCGCCATCGTGGTCGCCGTGCTGCTGACCCGCGCGGGGGAGTCCCTGTCGTGGGCGGTGTGGTTCCGGTCCACCGTGGTGCTGCTCATCACCCTGACGCTCTACGTGTTCGCCTGGCGGGCGCAGCTCGGGTACTACTGGGCGTACCAGCGGCTGCGGTTGTTCAGCCGGATCTTCCCGATCGTGACCCTGATCGTCGCGGCGATCCCCGGGCTCTACCCGTTCTGGATGGTCATCGAGCAGATCCTGTTCTCGGTGCTCATGGTCGGCATCGGCGACGTGCTGACGAGCGACCACATGCGGGCGACGTTCCCGAAGCCCGCGCGGCGTTAGGGCTCCGGCGGGCGGGTACCGACGCCGAGCGACGATGACGGTGTCGTACGACGTCGGTGGTGTCGCTTCTTGCGGGCGCGGGTTGTTGCGCACGCTCGGGAGCGACGATGTCGGTGTCGTACGACGTCGGTGATGTCGTTCGGCGTCGACGCTCACGCGGGTGGGCCGGCACCGCGACAGAACACGCGTCGATCGACACGTGGACTGTCGCAAAACAGGTGCAGGGGCGGCGCGACCGGGCTACGCGACCGTGGCCAGGGCGAAGGGGAGCACGGCGGAGGCCCCGGCGCGCCGGAGCTCCCGGCCGGCCACGGTCATCGTCCACCGGCTGTCGACCAGGTCGTCGACGAGCAGCACCGGGCCCTCGTGCGCCTGCAGGGCTGCGGCGAGCGATGGATCGACCACGAAGGTGTCCCACACGCCGGACAGTCGGTAGGCGCTGTTCGTCGCACCGTCGCCCCGAGGGGTCCCGCCAGCGCGGCCGAGCGTGCCGAGGAACTGCAGCCGCCCGATCGTGGACAGCGCCTGGGCGAGGGACCCCACGAGCTCGGGCCGCGACCGCGAGGACATCGCCGCGACACCGGTCGGCCGGGTCTCCCACGGCCAGTCCTTGAGCGCCCGGACGCAACCGTCGACGAGCTCGCGCGAGATCGGGGCATCGGGGGTGGACATCGAGAAGAGTGCGCGCAGGGGACCGCCCCAGCCGAGGTCGGTCAGACGCGCCACCGCACGGCCGGGCTGCACGAGCTCGTCCGCGCCGATCTTGCCCCGCACCGAGACCCCGAGCGACGACATCCCCGAGGGCCACTGGGCACGCGGGGCGATCTCGACGCCGACCTTGTCGAGCGCGGCCGCCGCCCCGGACGAGTCGGTGTCGGACACGTCGGTCGGGAACCACGCCCCTGCGCAGTTGTCGCACCGGCCGCAGGGCTCGGCCGAGGGGTCGTCGAGGTCCTGCTGCAGCAGCTGCATGCGGCAGGCCGAGGTGGACTCGTAGTCGAGCATCGACGCGGCCTCGGCAGCACGGGCCGCTGCGACCCGCTCGTACCGGGGCGCGTCGTACTCCCACGGCTGCCCGGTCGACACCCAGCCGCCGGTGACACGTCGGACGGCGCCGTCGACGTCGAGCACCTTGAGCAGGAGTTCGAGGGTGGAACGCTTGATGTCGACCAGGCCCTCGAGCGCCACGGTCGACATCGCGGTGTCGGTGGACAGGGCGCCGAGCACGGCGGCGGCGCGGGCCTCGGTCGGCATCGAGGCGCTGGCGAAGTACTGCCAGATCTCGCGGTCCTCACGCCCGGGCAGGAGCAGGACGTCGGCGTTGTCGGTCGCACGACCCGCACGACCGATCTGCTGGTAGTAGGCGACGGGCGACGAAGGAGCCCCGACGTGCACGACGAACCCGAGGTCGGGCTTGTCGAACCCCATGCCGAGCGCGCTCGTGGCGACCAGGGCCTTCAGCTCGTTGCCCTTGAGCTGCTGTTCGAGCTGTTCGCGCTCGTCGGTGTCGGTGCGCCCCGTGTAGGCACGGACGGCGTACCCGTTGTCGCGCAGCAGCCGTGCGATGTCCTCGGCCGCCGAGACGGTCAGCGTGTAGATGATGCCGCTGCCGGGCAGGTCGCCGAGGTGCGCGAGGAGCCAGCCGAGCCGCTGCCGGGCATCGGGCAGCGTCAGCACGCCGAGGCGCAGGGACTTGCGAGCCAGGGACCCGCGGATGGTGAACACCGGGTCGGCCGGACCGGCGGTGAGCTGTTCGGCGACGTCCTCGACCACGCGCTCGTTGGCCGTCGCGGTGGTCGCCAGGACGGGGACGCCGTGGGGGAGCGACCGGATGAGCTCGGCCAGTCGACGGTAGTCCGGCCGGAAGTCGTGGCCCCAGTCCGAGATGCAGTGCGCTTCGTCGACCACGAGCATGCCCATCCGGGCGATCAGGGTCGGCATCTGCTCGTCGCGGAACTTCGGGTTGTTCAGTCGCTCGGGGGAGACGAGGAGCACGTCGACCTCGTCACGGGCGAGGGCGGCCTGGGTCTCGCCCCACTCGTGGGCGTTCGCGGAGTTGATCGACACCGCACGGACACCGGCCCGGGCGGCGGCAGCGACCTGGTCGCGCATCAGGGCGAGCAGCGGCGACACCAGGACGGTCGGGCCGCCCCCGCGTCGGCGCAGCAGCAGCGTCGCGAGGAAGTACACCGCGGATTTGCCCCACCCGGTGCGCTGCACGACGAGGGCGCGCTGCCGGTGCTCGACCAGCGCCGAGATCGCCTCGAGCTGGCCGGGGTGGAACACCGCGTCGGGGCGCCCGGTGAGCGCAGCGAGCGCCTGCTGCGCCTCGGCGGCGATGTCCGCAGAGGGGGAGACGGAAGACGACGCGGTGGACCCGACACCAAGACCAGACATGCCCCCATGCTGTCAGCACCGACCGACGAAACCCGACCCGAGCCTCCTATCTGTGGACAACGCGACGGGGCGCGCTTACTGGTACGTGACCAACGACGGCGTCGGCTGCACGTCCTGCATGGTCTGCGCGGGCGTCAGCATGGGCGTGTCCTCGTCATAGAAGTTCTTCCAGCCCCAGTGCAGCCCCTCCGGCGCGCCCTGGTGCAGTGCCTTCCACGTCGCCTGCTTGTCCGGCTGCGACCCCTGCCCGTCGACGTGCACGAGCATGTCGAGCTCCGGGTGGGTCTGCAGTGCGGAGCGGTCCTGGATCATCGACAGCCGGAACTGGTGCAGCACCAGGGCCTTCGGCGGCAGCCCCTCCTTCTGCACCAGCGCAGCCAGCCACGAGGAGACCTCGTTCACCTCGGACGCCGAGACACTCCCGATCTGCTTGAGCGGCACCTGGTCCTTCGTCAGCCGCCACTCCGGGTCGAGCGCCAGCCACACGCCGGGCTTCTTCAGCAGCGCCTCGTACTTCTTGGCCTGCGACAGGAAGTCCGACCGTCCGGGCTGCAGGTCGATGATGACCGGCATGTCCGCGTCGTGCGCGGCGTCGACGTAAGGCTCGAGCGTCGACACCGGCAGCTCCGTCGAGTAGTCGCCGTCGGCGCCGGCGTCCCCGGCGGCGACGGTCGCGATGACCTCCATCGCGGGCGTCACGAGCTCGTCGGACTCGGCCCGGTAGGGCTTCTCGACCTGCTCGGCGCGCTGCACGGTCTGCTTCGGCCCCTGCTCGCCGAGCACGCCCAGCGCCGGCGCTCCGGGAGCCCCGTACAGCGCGACGTACCGGTGCCCGTCGAACGGCCGCTGGCCGCCGTTCCGCAGCTGGAACCCACCCTCGGCAGCCCGGACCGTCCACTCCGGATCCGGCAGGGCGTCGAACGCCGCGCCGACCAGGACGGTCGGGTGCTTCGCCCGCTCGTGCAGCGCCGTCACCACGTCGGCTGCGGCAGCCGGGTCGGTCACGCCCTCCGGCATGGTCACGACGCGGGCGCCGGCGGCCTTCGCGGTCGCCACGGCGGCAGCGTCCGCACTCGCGTCCGCCACCACCACGGTCGCCTGCCGGGAGGCCCGGTTCGGCTCCGGCGCGTCACCGCCGTCCGGCGCCTGCCGCTGTTCGACGTCCGTGTCGACCGACACGTCACCCTCGGCCTGGTACCAGTCGGCACCGAGCCGGTCGAGCTCGCGGGCGACGGCAGTGCTCGTGTCCTTGGTCGTCAGCAGCACCGGGACGTGGGCGCTCGCCGCTGCCTTCGCCGCACCACGGATCCCGTCGGTGTCGCCGGCCCGGGCGACGACCGCTCCGGGAGCGCTCGCGAACAGGGCCTTGCTGACGCGGACGGACCGGGCGGCGGCGTCCCCAGCGTCGGCCACCGTGACGGTGTCAGCCGAGGCCTTCGCCAGGGTCGGGCGGCTCGTGTCCGGTCCGCTCGACGTGCACCCGGCGGCTCCGAGCAGCAGCCCGGAGACCGCGATCGCGAACAGGAAGCGAGGGGTGGAACGAGAACGCATCGAGCCACCCTACGAGCCAGACGGAGAGGTCCCTGGGAATCCGACGGGTGTCGTCTCGTAGAAGGGAGGCATGCCCCACCACCCCGACGACCGCCCGCTCATCGGACCGGTCCGGTCGCCCGAGGTGCACTGCATGACGCTCAACGTGCGTCGCCGAGTGCCGCGACAGCCGATCCACCCGGACGCCTGGGATCGTCGCCGCGACGCTGTGCTCGCGCTCGTCACGTCCGAAGCGCCCACCGTCCTCGCCGTCCAGGAGGCCCTGCCCACGCAGGCAGACGACCTGACGTCCGGCCTCGGGTCCGGTTGGGAGCCCGTCCTGGCCGGGCGGGGAACGCGCGGCGGTGGCGAACAGGTCGGCCTGTTCCTCGACCGTTCCCGCCTCGACGTCGTCGAGCGCCGCACCTGGGCGCTCTCCCGCATGCCCCACCGCCCCGGCTCGCGGTCGTGGGCCACGTCCTTCCCCCGGCACGCCATCGGAGCCGTCGTCGACGACCGCGCGACCGGCATCAGGTTCCTGGCCGTCGCCACCCACCTCGACGTCGCCTCGCCGTGGGCCCGACTGCGGTCCGCCGAGCTGCTCGGCCGGATCGTCCGGCAGCGCGGCCTGCCCGCCGTGGTCATGGCCGACTGGAACAGCCCCGCCGGTTCCGCACCATGGCGAGCCCTGGCGGAGGCGGGGGTCGAGGACAGCTGGGGGCGGGCCTCCAGGCAGGTGGGTGAGCCCTACGGGACGTACCCGCACTACGGGAGTCCGCGCGTCGGTGGCCGGCGGATCGACGGGGTGCTCGTGACCTCCGAGGCGGAGGTGGACCGCGTCGCTGTCGACGTGCGGCGGCCGGGCGGCGTGTGGCCGTCCGACCACGCTGCCGTGCACGCGGTCGTGCGGTGGGCGTCGTGATCGCCACGCTCGGACCGACGTTCCTGCGGCCGCGGTTCCTGGCGGCCGACGTGGTGCGGGCGTTGACACTCGTGAGCGTCGTCGTGGCGAGTGTCGGGTGGGGCGGGACGGCGTTCCCGGTCATGGCGCTGGCGCTGCTCGGCGTCGTGGTGCCGCGGATGGTCGGGTTGCGGCCGGCCTTCGACGTGGCGGTGTGCGTGCTCGTGCTCCTCGCCGGGTGGTCGAGCGTGCTCGAGTGGTACACAACCGTCTTCCTGTGGGACAAGTTCATGCACGTCGTGCTGACGGGGCTGCTCGCGGCGGTGCTCTACGTCATCGGTGCCGATCTGCGGGCGGTACCGCCCCCGCACGCCGAGCGCCGGGTGGTCGTCGCGGTGCTCGCGCTGTGTGCGGGACTCGCGGTCGGGGCGGTCTGGGAGATGGGGGAGTGGCTCGGGCACAACTTCGTCGACTCGAAGATCTTCGTCGGGTACGACGACACGATCGGGGACCTGGCTGCGGACGGGTCCGGCGGGTTGCTCGTCGGGCTCGGGTTGCCGTGGCTGGCGGCGCGGCGCGAGGTGGTGCGGCCGGGCTGAGCGTGTCGTTCGGGTCGCGTTGCTCCGACTCGCCGTGGCACGGAGGGGGTCTGACGTCCGCTATGCTGGACCGGTCGCTCGCGCTCCGGTCGGACGTGGGCGAGGATCCTCCGGGATCCTGAGTTCTCCGGAACTCGCGGGCTGTGGCGCAGCTTGGTAGCGCACTTGACTGGGGGTCAAGGGGTCGCAGGTTCAAATCCTGTCAGCCCGACCGAAACGTGTCTGACACGACGACAGAAGCCCGCCGAGGATCTCGGTGGGCTTCTGTCGTTCCGGCGGGTGTCGTTGGGTCGTCCGCATAGGGCTCCCTCATTGCGACGATGAGCGGACCACCTATGTGCGACACGAGTCTGCTCGCGGATCGTCCAGTTCCGAGTTGGACACCGAGGTCCGTGGAAGGACCGGCTTACGGGCAGCATCTCGCACCGCACCGCGCGGCGTTACTCGCGAGGTTGATTGAAGTTCGGTACTGCCGACGTGGCGGACGGGAGGGATGACGATGGGTGTTGGGGTGCTCCCCTGGGTGCCGTGGGTTGGCGTCCCGCTGATCGTCCCAGCCATCGTGTATGCGGTCGTCTCGCAGCGGCGGAAAAGGTGAACGAGGTAGTGCAGTTCTCCCGGGCCACGAAGTATCTGCTGTCTGGACTGCTGTCGTTCCTCATCATCGGCACCGCCGTCCTCGCCTTGTTTGCTGGCCCTGGATGTTGATGCTGGTGGCGTTGGGTGGACCTCCTCCGTTTGGAGGACGCTGCAACGGGAGCGGCGGCGAAGTCACGGCGGTCCAAGGTTGTCTCGAAGCTCACTTCGCTCGACCTGATCGAGCGTCAACGCGCGGCAACAGCATGCAGTACCTGCTCCTCAATGAGTCCGGTAGCAAGGCCGCGTATACGCGGCCGCGGAAGGCTGCGGACGGGAACTACTTCAAGCTGCCCTACTCGTACTGGGCGGACGGCTATGACGTGTCGTTGGACCAGTCGGAGAGGCTCATGCTGCTCATCGGGCTAGATCAGCAGGACGGTTTCGCGCTGCCATTGAATCAAGTGCGGCGGTGGTACGGGGTGTCAGAGGGCACCGCCCGACGCGGCCTGCGTGGGCTTGAAGCCCGTAGCCTACTCATGTCGACCTCGATGCACGTGCCGTCAGCGATGTCTCCCACCGGGTTGGTTGAGAGCGCGAACAGCCCAGATGTGACCCCCGCGATGAGGACGACCACAATCACGGGGACGAGCATGCTCCAGAGCTGGAGGTCAGTCGATGCAGCACTAGCGGGCCCAGTCAGCTCACGTCAGGGCCCGGAACCTCCCACCGCGGTTCCGCGGCAGCCGAACGTGAGCCGTCGGTCGGCCAGGGACGTGAGGTTGGCTATCCGTCCTTGAGGGTGAGCTCTGCCGTGACGTCCCAGCCTTGGCCCTTCGTCCAGCTGAGTGTCACCCAGCATCGCTTGAGAGCGCGGTCATTCGGGTGCAAGATTACACCGATGATGCTCGGATCGACCCCATCGTCGTAGGTGACTTTCGCTGGCTTCCCAATAACCAATTTACAGTTTGACCAGGCGACCTCCGCTGCAGGTCGGTTTGCTTTGCTCACAGCGGTGACGAACTGACTCTCATCAGCATTCTTGAGTCCGTCGATGACCGCGTCGCGCACGTTAACCTGCGATGCGTCGGATGGCTCCCCTCCCGCATCTGACGGCGAGTCGGATGCTGCGCACCCGACGAGCGCCGAGAGCGAGAACATCGCGATCCCGGCAAGAGACACCGCTCGGACCAAATTGATCGATGCTTTCATATTAAATCCCATAGGGGTTCACCCAGTAAGGGCCACTCATGTGCGGGTCAAGTCCTGCCCACGTCTGGCCTCTGCCGTAAACCGGCTCATTGGTCTTGTTCTTCGAGTGCTGCGACACATAGATATTGCCTGCTGTGACCTTCGTCACGATCGCGGCGTGGTCGATTCCGCTCTTACCGCCACCCTTGAAGGCTACGTATGCGATGTATCCCGGCTTCACGCTGCTCCTACCGACGCTCACTGCCCCGTGGCTCAGCTGGAAGTTGTAGTTCTCCGGCTGGTGGCCCCAGGACATCGAGTAGAACGCATTCCGACCGAATGCTCGGTCGATGAACCACCGGTTGGAGTCGTGAGAGATGTGCTGGGTCATCTCGTTGTTCACCATGTTGGCGAATCCGCCCCAGTGCAGTGCTCGAGACACGAAGTTGGTGCAGTCCGGGCTGAACCAGTTGGTGGACTTATCCTCCTTCGAGTACTTCAACGCCCATGCAGCGACGCCGGCGACGTCCACCGTCGGTCCAGTCGCGCCGCGTGCAGCAGTCACCATGGTGCGAGTTCTGGCAACACCAGCGACGATGCTGCCGCCCTTTGGCCCTTGATAGTCGGTAGTCGATACGGAGCTGAGATCCGGATCCCCACTGGCTGCCCACCCGGCTGCGTCTTCGGCACTGTCGTCTGAGCTCGTTGTCACCGGCTCCACAAGGGCGTCCTGGTCGGCGTATCCACGCAGGGTGGGGTTCGTGCCGTCCAACGTGAAGAGGTAGGCGCCGTCGTCGTCCGATTGCCCGTCCACGTTTTCCGCTGAGCCGCTGCTCGTGTCCACGGTCGTGTACGTCTCTGTGGCGGTTGCGAACAATGTCACCCCGGTAGCGGTTGGGATCGCGAGCAGATCGGTGAGTTTGGTGACGTCGTTCGTGTCCTGCTGATCATTCGCCGACTCGGTGTCGTACTGGTCGAGGTATCCGGTGCTGAGCACGCCGAGCGCTGGGGTCACTACAGATGCTGCTGATGCGCCGCTGAGCGCATCGGACGTGCTTGCCTCGCTGCCCGAGGCGAGTTTGCTTTCGGCGTCCACGAGGTTCTTGACAGCGGTGGCGTATACAGAGGGCCCGTTGGTGACGGCGACTGGCGTGGCACTGCCGGAGACGGTCGGTTGCCCAGAACCGGCGGGATTGTTGGCGACCACACTGACCGTGTAGGCGTTCCCGTTCGTCAGACCGGTGAACACGGCACGAGGCTTGAACACGGTCTTCTTGGAAACAAGTGTTCCGGCGGAGTTGAGGACGGACGCTGTGTACGAGCTCACACCGTCGGTCGCGCCGGTGGTGTCATACCAACCGGCGCTGGTCGGAGGAGCCCACGCTGCGATCACTCCGCCGTCACCGCTTGTCACCTTCAGTGCACGCGTCGCTCCTGGAACAGACGCAGGCACGTACGTGATGGAGATTGATGCCGGCGACACTGCCGATGCAGACCCGTAGTAGTTCTCACCGGTTGCGCCGCTTGCGGTGTTCGACTCCGAGAGCACCGCACCGAAGTTGCCGGCGCCATTGCTGTCGTACCAGTCGTTGACGATGGTGGTGATGTCGTAGCTCGTGGTCGAGGCCGACTCAGGGAACGTCAACGGGCTGTCGGCCGGGGTCGCAGCGATGTCGAGTCCGGTTGTCGCCGCGCCAACATCCTGTGTCGCTTGCGCGACGGAGAGCGTTCCGCTCGAGCAGGAATCGCCGAAGCACCCATTCGCAGTGAGGTTCAAGGACGCCGACGTGATCGTTGCGCCCGTCGGGAGTGCGCCAAGGTCGGCATGCAGGGCGGTGATGTGGTCGGCGTTCTGTCCGTCCATACCAAGCGCGATAGCGCCGGTAGTGAGGTTGCACGGTGCTCCCCCGCAGTCCTGCTGCCCGTCGGGTGCCGTTGCCGTGGTCAGCGTGTCGCCGGTGACCGTCATCGTCTGCGTCGCAGGCGCGGCCGTCGGAGAAGGGGTGCCGACAACGAATGTGTGTTTGGCAGACGTGGCCTGCGCCGCGCAGGTGTCATCTTGGTACGCGTGCACCCACCACGTGTACTTCGATCCGGACTGGATGTACTCGGCAGGCAAGTGGAAGGTGATAGTCGACCCGTTGTCGACTGTCTCGGTAGCGGTGGGCGAGCCGTCAACAGCCTTCCCCGCTGAATCGACTACGAAGATCTGGCCGTTCACCCGTCCGGCAAGCGAATTGGTCAGCACCGCTGAGAGAACTGGGTCGCCTTCGGAGGCACCGACGGTCGGCGTCGTGGTGTCCGCTGCTTCCCCGAGGATCGAGTCGGTGTCGTTCGCGCACATCGTCGAAGCACCCCCGCCATACCAGCCCTCGATGTCGACGACGAAATCAACGGAAGCTGTTCCGAGGTTGTGGATCTCGATTGCGCCGTCCAGCCCGACCGGGACGGTGTTGGTGTTCGAGCGGATCGAGTTCGGGGCGTACTCAACGTCCGAGATGTTCGGTTCCGCCGTACCGTCAGCCCAGGCGCGGGCGAAGCCAGCAGTGTCGGTCGAACCGTGGATAGCGATGAGGTCGACGACAACCGACGACAAACCATCCGCCGTGCTCGGTACCCCATGGGTGCCACCCACAGAAACGGTGATCGTCTTGCCCTTCGGGACGGAAACGTGCGGCTTCACCCGCGTGTCGTAGGCGCGCCCGGAGCCCGGCGTGAATGACCCAGCAGTTGACGTTCCCGGGACGAAGTAGCCCTCGATGTCGATGTTGACCGCGATGGCGGTCCCGTTGCGGTTCCACACCTCGAGCTTCCCGTCAGCGCTCAACTGCACATGTGCGCTGATCGCAGTTGCCACGTTCGCCACACCCGGGTAGCTCAGTGAAGTCGTCGGGACACCTGACCCCGCGGGACCTGGGGTGATGTAACCCTGATCCGTCCCCTTGTTCTTCACCACGAAGTCCGCGACCACGGCAGTGGCATTGGATGGAATGCCGTTCACGCCAGTGATCTGCACGGTGTAGTTGCCGTTCGCCGCGATGGCTTGATCGCCGACGTACCGCTTCCCTGCAATCGGAACGTACCCACCGGCGGCCGACGATTCGGTGGAGTAGTACCCCTCGACATCGGCCACGAGCTGGGTGGACGCGTTGGTCTCCACCTGGATCGTGCCGTCACTGTTCACGGCAACATCCGCCTGGTTTGACGTGGTCCCCAGGTCACCGCCATCGAAAGTGCCGACCAGGGTCGCGGCAGTATTCGCGTTCGGGCGCACTGAAACCTGCCCCAGGCCGCTCGGACTGACCTCGGTCAGGTTCAGTGCCACAGCAGTTACCGAAGAAGATGACGGCACTCCTGCCTTCCCGGTCACCTGCACGGTTCGCCACGTGTTCGCCGGCATGGCGGTCTTGTAGCCGCCCGTGCCGTTCCGGGTGTCCAGGATCCGCCCCGTTGACGCGATGAACTGAGCTCCCGGAGCAGTGTCCGCAGCGGCCAGCTCCCCTGGCGCGGTGAGGACAGCCCCCATCAGCGCCGCCACAACGGTGGCGGCGACGATCACAAGACGAGTCGGCGTAAACAGTCGGCTCAGACGCACCAGAAGTCCCCTCGCTCCGCCACGTCCCTCACGGCGGATCACGCCAAGCAAAGCGTATGAGCGGTCCGTGAAGCCATGAACGCTCGCACAGGGCAGGGCTCGGTAGGGCGACGCCGATCACTCACATCTCGCAGCCCGAGGCGCGCGGATGGGTTGCGGGGTTGCTAGGAACTGCGGGCCGGTTCCAGCATTTGCAGTCGCGGTGATCGATCGCGATCCGGTAGAGGCGGTCGGCTTCGTTGCGGAGTGCGCTGGAACCGGCCGGGAGGCCGTCATGCGGCAACACCGAGCGAAGGCGTTGCTCGCCGCCGGCCGCGCGGACCGAGCAATCGAGGACTTCCGTCAAGCGGTCGAGCTCCGACGCGGACACGACACCGCTCTTCTCGCCTTAGCCGAGCAAGGTCTCGCCGCGGCCCAAGCAGCCGCACTCCGGTCATCGCTGGCATAGCAACCTGTCTCGCTGACGGATCGGCTACCGGACAGCATCAGTGCTCAGCGGCCGTAGGCAAGAAGGCTTCCCAAAGGAGCTCGCCGTCGACCAGAGCGCTCGTGGGTGCAAGCCCGGTCCGTCGCGCCACGTGCATCGAGGCGGTGTGATCGGGATGGATGAAAGCCCTGATGTGTCGGACGTCGATCGAACGCAACCACGTCACGACGGTTGCTGCTGCCTCGACGGCGATCCCTCGACCCTGTTCCTCTGGCGTGACCAGCCAGGCGAGGTCCGCCACGAGGCCGTCCTCCTTGCGCTCGAGGGTGGCCTGCACGAATCCGATCGCCGGTCCGCCGCAGGCAAAACGGACGATCCAGTTCAGCCAACCCGCGCTGCCGTCCTCAGACTGGCCCTGGGATTGGCGGCGGTACCGTGCGCCCAGTTCGTCCAGGGTTGGTGGCTCGCCGCCAGTGAACCGGTAGAGCTCTGGTGGAGCCAGGGCGGTCAGCATCTCGGCTGCGTGGTCAACTGCAAGCGGTTCCAGGGCGAGACGGTCCGAATCCAGGGGATCAGCCTGTGGCCACGACATCACCCGAGCCTTACAGATCGCGAACGGCCTGGAGTCCTCCCGTTGAACATCCACGCTGACCACGGCCTGGCTCCGCACCTGATCACGAGAGCGGCTGTCGCCGGATCCACACGGTCACCCCGAGGTGAGCGATGCCGGTCGCAGCGAGACAGACCATGGCCCACCCGACGACGCTGTGCCTGGTGGCGAGCAAGAAGATCCCGAAGGCGAGGACGAGGGCGACCAGGAGCGCACCGACCAGGAGCAGCAGCAGGCTGGTCACGGGGCTGGCGTTCAAGGTGAGCTGCGCGTCACGCACCCAGGCCGGGGTCCGCACGCGATGCACGAGGATCGCGACCGTACCCACCAGGATCGCGATGCTCGCTGCGAGCAGACCTGCTTCAGCCATGGCGAGATGGTACCGGCGAACGTGCATGCGTCGGCTGGTCCGCGGCCTCGAACGCCCCGGCTGACGCTGACACGATGAGTTCGTGCAGATCGAAGAAGTGGACGAGCGGCACTACGGCACCGAAGGCGAGCGCGACACGTTCGTCGTGCACTTCTTCCATGCACCGAGTGGCGAGATGGTCGCGCCCGACTGGGACGCCATGAGTTGGGCGGTCAGTGTGATCCGCGTCACCGACGCGACGTACCGTGCGGCGTTTGCAGAGGCCCGGCTGATCGCCGCAGGCGAGATGTTGCCGACACTGTTCTCGGTGTCCCTCGAGACCGCGGAGCCGAGTGGTCCTGGGATCCTGCGACTGTTCGGCACCGACCTCAACATGGAGGGGCTCGAGCTCGAGCCCGATTCACACGCGGCGAAGCGGGAGATGTTCGCCGAGTTCTTCAGTTGCGACCGTACTGCGCGCGCGATGAGCTGCTCGTGGTGCAGCTGGAGTTGCCGTCCGCACCGCTGTGCAACGCGCTCACTGTGGGTGACGATCACGAACTTGCTTCCTGCTTGCTGTAGCCGGTCGAAGAGGGCGAGCACGTCGTCTTCGGTCGTTTCGTCCAGTGCGCCGGTGGGCTCATCGGCGAGGACGACGGCAGGGCGCTTCGCGATGGCCCGAGCGATCGCGACGCGCTGCGCTGGTTCGAACGCGCTCCGCGCACGCTCGAGATCGTCGAGCGTCGCGGTCACCCACGCACTCTGACCCGTCCGGAGGTCATTGCCTTCCGCGGCGATTACACGTCGGCGAGCGTCGAACACCCCGATCAAGACCGTCAACAGCATGGCCAGCAGGAGCAGGCCCGCGATTGCCGTGATCTGTCGCTTCGTCACGTCGTTCCCCTCACGCAGCAGCAGGTGCGCTGAAGCTAGCCGTTAACAGGTCAGACGCAGATCGATCTGTCGAGCAAACGTGACCTCCGTCGCAACCCTCCTGCGGACGCCTGACCGGGGATCTGCAGCGCGACCCGGAAGGACGGGAGGCCCGGTGCCAGCTGGCACCGGGCCTCCCGTCCGTCAGTCGCCCCTGTCAGGTGACCGCCCAGGTGGGCTCAGGCACGCGCTCGGCGTCGCAGGCTCCCGTCGGGGTCTCTTCGGAGATGAGCAGATCGATCGCGATGACACCGGTCGTGGTCGAACAGCCCCTGCTTCACGGCCGGATCGGACAGGAGTGCAGCCTGCTGCTGGATCGCCGCAGAAGCGTCGTTCTGCTTCAGGCGCCTTCCATCCGAAGGGCCGTGCTGGTGCCGTGACGCTCATCGCTCATCGCTCATCCGAGCGATGTCCTCGTCCGAACGAGGTGTTCTCCCGATCGACCGCACCGGTCTCGGACCTCGATCCGGCCGGTCAGAGCTTGACGGGGAAGGTGGCGAGCAGAGCGACGCCGGCGAGCGCGCCAGCGACGGCTGTGATCAACAGGACGTCTCGCAGTCGCTCGCGCAGTTCCCGTTGGGACAGGGCCGTGAGGAACAGGACGAGGGCGAAGAGGACGGTGAGGATGGAGTAGTTGTCCGCACGCTGGTTCATGTCGAGCGCCCGGGCGAACCGTCCGTCCGCGCGATCGGCGAGTGTGGTAGCGGTGGCGGTGCCTTCGGGGACGCAGGACCGCTCGGCGAACGGTCCGGCCGCTGCTTTCCCGTCTGTCTGCCATGCCTCGAACGCGGTCTGGAGCTCCGGGGTGAACCGTTGCTCGACGTAGTCCCTGAGCACCGTGTCGTTGCGTGCATCAGCGAGGACCCACTGCACCCAGATCGTGAGGTCCCACTGCCGGGCGTCGCGCGCTTCAGAGGTCGCGTCGGCGGCTTGCACCCGAGCGGTCGAGGCCTGGCTGAAGGCGATCGACATCTCGCCGCTCCACTTCGATGCCTGGAACCCGCACCAGGCGGTGAGGACCGCGGTGATCGAGAGGATGAGGACGGTGATGAGCTCGCGGTTCGAGCGCCAACGTGTCTGCCGATCGGACTGCTCTGTACTGCTCATGCCTTCTGCTCCCGGCCGTCGGTCCGTTGAACGGACCACCACCCTCGTCGTGATGGGGGAGGCACCCATCGCCCGGAGCGGGTGAACTCGGCGAGGACCTGGAGCGCAACCGATGACGGACTGGAGGCCCGGTGCCAGCTGGCACCGTGCCTCCAGTCCGGCAGTCACCCCGCTGGCGCGGGGCGCCGGTACCGGCTGGTCATCTCGAGAAGCCTCGGATCCGCGTCGGTGTCACTCGGTGGGTCGCAGGCGACGCCGCCGACGCAGCACCAGGGTCCCGGCACCGGCCAGGAGGAGCAGCGTCGCGAGCAACGCCGGTCCGACAGGCGACTCCGCTCCGGTCGCGGCCAGCGTGCCCGTCGCCGTCGCCGTCGCCGGGGTCGTCGGTGTGCCGGCACCCTGGGTCGCCGGTGTCACGGTCGGGGTCGGCGCGGGCTCCGCGGTGGGCGTCGCGGTCGGTCCTGGCGTGGCTGCAGCGATCAGGGGGCTCTCGGTCATCGCCGTGCCGGTCAGGCAGTGCTTGAGCTCGGTCTCCTTCACCCAGTTCGACCCTGCGGCGACTGCACGGCAACCGGAGGCGAACGCGATCTCCCGCTCGTTGTAGAGCATGCGCACGAGCGGCGTGTAGGCCGCTCCGGTAGCCGGGTCGATGCCTGCTCGTGCCACGACGTCCCACTGCACGTTCGCCGCCATCGGCGTCACCTGGGAGCCTCGCCACGGGTTGGTGGCGTCGTCGTAGACGTCGGCGTCCGAGGCCGGAGCGGCGTTGTCGGGCGCGGCGACGGTGGATCCGGGCAGACGCAGCAGCGCAGCGAACGGGATGATCGTCTCGGCGTGCGCGAAGCGGAAGGTCGCGACCACGTCACCACCAGCGACGCGGGCGTCGATCGTGGCGAAGAAGTCGTCGAGCAGGGGCTCGGCGATCGAGTAGGTCTCGTCGTGCCCGGCGAGGCTCGGGCCCTTCTCGTAGAAGTCCTCGGCGTCGAGCAGGTACGCGAACCACTCGGCATCCGCCGGCCGGCCAGCGAAGTACTGGGCGAAGTCGAACGCGTGCGGAGCGACGTTCTCCTGTTGCATGTCCGCCGCGATGATGTACAGGTTGTAGAGCGACATCGCCGCATCGACGGTGCTCTTGATCGACTTCTTCGGATCGCCGCAGGCATCGGGATCGGCCTTGGTGTCGGCGCCGGGCGCACACGTCACCGCGCCGCCCTTGGAGCCGTCGGCAGTGTTGTACCAGGTGTGTGCCTTGTCCGTGCCGATCGAGGCGATGAACCCGGGCGTGAAGATGCCGGAGAGCAGGTCCTGCGCCGCCTCGACCGATCGCGGCTTCGCCTCGATGTACTGCAAGGCCGCCGCGATCGTGCCGCCGTCACCGGTCTGTGCGGCGACGTAGTCCTCGTACGCCTGGGCGCGCTCGCGCTCGGGCGACCCCTCGGCCTTGCCGGTGCCGTCCGGGTTCTCGACGTCGTGGAAGTAGAGCAGGTCAGGGCGTGGCTCGAGCTTGACGCCCGTGGCCCCGAAGCCCCGCAAGAAGTTCTCGCCCGACTCCGTGGCGCGAGACTCACCCGAGGTCTCGGCGACGACACGCCCGCCCGTCTTCGCCGCAGCTGCGAAGAGCTGCTTGTTGCGCTGCGCGGCTCGTGCTCCGATGCCCTGGTGCTGGGTGGCGCCCTGACCGGTGAGCATGCCGTAGCCGTTCGCGACGTTCGCCGCGGTGATGGCATCGAGGTTCGCGGAGAACTCCTTCCCGATCTCCGGCGTCAGGAACCCGTTCTCGGCCTGCGCGGTCGCGGCGAGACGGTGCAGCAGCGCGTCGTACTTGTACGCGGAGAGCCCCCGGGATCCATGTCGGGCGACCGACTCCGTGGCGACGGGTGCGTAGCCCGTCGGTGCCGGCGAGTAGGCGTCGATGTCCGACTGGGTGGGGGCGATGTACGGCTGCTTGCTGCTGTAGAAGCTGGCCTCGTCGGCGTGTGCCGGTGCTCCGAACATCAGCGAGGCGAGGGCAGTGACGGCGATGCAGGACAGTGCGGTGCGGGTGTTCATGGGGCCTCCGGTATCGGGACCTCGGGCGGCGGTCCGACAAGCAGAGGTAGCGGCAGCGGGTGAACAGCCCTTGACCTGGGGGTGACCGGACGGTGCTGCCGGGCACGGCGGCGCGCGTGGGACGCGACGACAGGAGCGCAGGCCCTGGACGCGTGCCGCTGACGGACGGGAGGCCCGGTGCCAGCTGGTACCGGGCCTCCCGTCCGTCAGTTGCGGGCCACCGAAATCTGCTTGTAGCTGCGAGGAGACATCAGACCTTCCTGACTTGCACTGGCTGGCGCCCTTGTCGAGGACGAACCGGTTCCACCCCGAGAGCGGGGTTCCGGAGAGCCCGTACCCATCATCGGATGGTGACGACGAGCTTGCCCGACCGGGTCCCGTCCTCCATGTCGCGGTGGGCCTGCACGATCTCCTCGAGCGGATACACCTTCGCGATCGGGACCTGCACGGTGCCGGCTGCGACGGTGTCGAGGAACGTCTGCAGTACCGATGCCGGCAGGTCGCTCGCTTCGCCGGAGTACGCGGTGAGGCGCACCCCGTTGGGGATCACCGCCATCGGGTAGAAGTCGGGGATGGTCCAGACGTCGGAGAGCATCCCGCTGAACGACACGGTGCCGTGGACGGCTGTCGCCCGGAGCGTGTCGGGCAGCGTGTCGGTGCCGATCAACTCGATCGCGCCGTCGACGCCGTCCGGCACGATTCGACGGACCGTGTCGGCGATCCTGCCCGAGTCCACCACGACGTGGTCCGCACCAGTGGTGTGCAGTCGCTCCGTGCGGTCCGGGTTGCGAGTGGTGGCGATGACGGTCATGCCCTGCTGCTTCGCCAGCACGATGCACGCCAGGCCGATCGACGACGTGCCACCGCGGATCAGGATCGTGTCGCCCCGGCGGGCACCGACGCCCACGGTGAGCGAACCGTGTGCGGTCTGCAGCATCTCGGGGACGGCGCCGAGCACGGACCAGTCGAGGCTGCTCCGGAACGGCACGACGCTGCTGGCCGGAACGACGGTGTACTCGGCGTAGCCCCCGTCGAAGTCGCGACCCATCCCGCCCATCAGCCCGGCTACTTGGGTACCGGCGGGGAACTCTCCACCTGGGGCTGCCTCCACGGTCCCGACGGCTTCGATCCCGGGCACCCGTGGGAAGGTCCCGAAATGGCCCATGCCGCGGCGGAAGTGCAGCTCGGACCGGTTCAGCCCGAACGCTTCCACACGGATCAGCACCTGGCCCGGGCCTGGGATCGGGATCGGCAGCTCACGGAGGTGCAACACGTCGGGGCCACCGGGTGCGTCGATCACGACGGCACGCATGGTGGCCGTCATCGCCTTGCCTCCAACGTCGACTGCAGGCGCTCGAGTGCCGCGAGGCCGTCTGCGATCGCCGTGGCATCGGCATCCGAGAGCACGGCGTGCAGCGCTTGGTCGAACCGCTCGCCCGCGAGGGCGAAGGCGTCTCTCCCCTGGGGTGAGAGCACACTGCGGACACTGCGCCGATCGTCCGGGTCCGTCGAACGCTCGAGGAAACCATCGGCGGCGAGCCGGTCGAGCAAGCGACTGGCTGCAGCGATCGACGTCCCGACGCCGGTCGCGACGTCCTGCACCCGGGCGCCCGATGAGGCTGCCTGGACGATCCGCAACACTTCCAGTCGGGCCAGGCTCAGCACACCCTCGCCCCGCATCCGCTTCTCGACCGCGTTCCACACGTCGGTCTCGTGCCGCACCAGCGCGGCGAAGTACTCGTGCAGACGCGCCACTCGCCCGGTCTGGTCATCCGCGGCGTCGATTCCATGGAGGGGGGCGAGGTCCGTGCTCATGCTTCGACTCTACGGCATCTACTTGCTATGTAAAGTAGTTGTCCATGACCACAGACACACGCCTCTCGTTCCTGCGATTCGTCGACTTCATCAACAGCGCCGACCCGTCCATCGGTGAGACGGTCATCGCACCGGAAGCGGCGTTCTTGACGCCGTTCTCGCCCGAGCCGCTGCGCGGGCTGCCGGGGTACCTGCAGATCCTGACGATCATGCGGGGTGCGTTCCCTGACATCCAGTGGAGCATCGACCGGATCGTCGTCGAGGGCGACACCGTCGCGGCACGTTTCGAACTCCGCGGCACGCACGACGGCGAGTTCCTCGGTGTCCCCGCCACGGGGAGGACGGTGGTCGCGAACGCGAGCAACTTCTACCGTTTCGACGAGGGACTGATCGTCGACGAGGTCGGCCAGCCTGACGTGCTCAGCATCCTCGGGCAGATCGGGGCGCTCCCGTCGGCACTCGGCTGAACTGCACTGCTTCTCAGTGCACGAGGCCTTGTCCGGCCATACGATCGTCTCGCCGACGCAGCGTCGGCACGACCCGGACAGACCGCGGCCAACATGGAGACCCGATGAGAACAGTCCACGCAGCGCACAGCATCAGCCCGCGCATCGCCGTCGACGGCCGCGCACAACGTCGGGTGTGCGGCTCCGGGACAGAACGCGCGCGAGCATGAGCAGGCGGCGGGAGCGTCTTCGTGTCCTGTACGTCAGCGACCTGGGGTACGAAGCAAAGGGCCGACGCTACTGCGATGAGGACATCCTCCTCTCCGCTGAGCTCGGTGAGGACTTCGACGTCGCGATCTGCCCTCCGCTCGCTGCACAGCACCTGATGGACGCGTTCGACGTCGTCGTGGTGCGCAACAGCGGGCCCGTGCTGCACTACCTGGCCGAGTACGAAGCATTCCGGGAAGCCGCGCGGTCCCGCGGTACGTGCGTGTTCACCGACGTGACCGGACGAGCGGACCAGACGGGGAAGCAATACCTGCTCGATCTGTTCCGAGCCGGGTACCCGGTCATCCCCACGATCGACGACGCTGCGGACATCGCGCAACTCCCGGACGCTTTGGACTACATCGCGAAACCGAAGCTGGGCGCTGACTCGATCGGTCTCACCGTCGTGCACCGCGACGACCTTCCCGGATTGCACTACGACGACCTGCTCGTGCAACCCCGCATCGACTTCCAGTACGAAGTCTCGTTCTACTACGTGGACCACGTCCCGCAGTACGCGCTCAACGCTCCTGACCCGGCAAAACGGTGGGAGTTGCAGCAGTACCAGGCGAGCGATGCCGACTGGGCCTTCGCGCAGCAGTTCATCGAATGGAACACGATCGAGCGCGGCATCCAACGCGTCGATGCCTGCCGCACCCGAGACGGAGACCTCCTCCTCGTGGAGCTGGAAGACCTCAACCCGTACCTGTCACTCGACCTGCTCGACGAACACACACGCACGTCCTTCGTCACCGCTGTGAAGGACTCCGTGCGGGCGTCGGCGAGCAGCCGACGAGCGAAACTAGCTGGCTAGGGCGTCCGATCGGAGGGCGGCGCGGTCGAGTTCGAACACGGCCAGGTTCCCTCCGATCAAGGGTGCGCGCTTCGGCCCGTCGCCATGAAGCTCACCCCGGTCGCCGAGACCGATCGCGAGTTGCCGGCCCTCCTCGATCGCTGAGTCCTCAGCGCGCGTCGTCATCGATCTCGGGCGTCCCCGTCGCCGTCGAAGACCTGCCGGTTGCCGGCGATCACCTGCTGGTGTTCCCGCACCCAGTCGGCGAGGGCGAGCGCCACGTACTGCAGCGACCGTCCGAGGTCGGTGAGCTCGTACTCGACGCGGGGCGGCACCTCGGCGTGGACCGTCCGCGAGACGAGCCCGTCGCGCTCGAGTGCGCGCAGCGTCACGGTCAGCATCCGGCGTGAGATGCCGGGGATGACCTCGGAGAGCTCGGTGAACCGCCGCCGCTCGTCGCCGAGCACCCCGATCACCAACAGCGTCCACTTGTCGCCCATCCGGGACAGCAGCGACCGGAAGAGTTCCGGGTCCTCGCTCGTGCAGAGCTCGGCCATCGTAGGCATCGACTGGTGGAGCCTGGCGTGCAACGTCTCCAGCGCGGTCTGGTCCGTCATGGGGTCTCCCGTGGTTACTGCCGGGTAACAGGGGATCGTTTGCGGTAACGGGAACCCGGCGGGCAGGGTTACCCATCGTAACCGAAGCCCGGGTCGCCGACCCGGGAACGATCGAAGGAGTGTCATGACCCTGTTCCGCCTGGACGCCAGCATCCGCACCGACGGCTCCACCAGCCGAGCACTCGGCGACATCGTCGAAACCGAGTGGAGTGCCGTGCACGCGGGCTCCGAGGTGACCCGCCGTCACGTCGGCACCGATCCGGTGCCCGCCGACAGCTGGGCGAGCGCCGTCGCCGCCTCCGCGACGCCCGAGTCCGAGCGCACGGCGGCCCAGGTCGCCGCGGTCGCCCTGGCCGCCGAGCTGACCGACGAGCTCGCCGGTGCCGACGCGCTGCTGTTCGCCGTGCCGCTCTACAACTTCGGCGTCTCGCAGCACTTCAAGTCCTACGTCGACCTCGTCCTGACCGACCCGCGCATGTCGCCCGGCGCCGTGCCCGCGACCGCGGGCAAGCCGGCCGTCCTCGTCACGGTGCAGGGCGGCAACTACTCCGCCGGAACGCCAAGGGAGGGCTGGGACCACGCCACGGCCTGGATGCGGCGCATCCTGGAGGACGTCTGGCAGCTCGACCTCGACGTGGTGACGCGTGAGTTCACGCTCGTCGGGGTGAACCCCGCCCTCGACCAGTTCACGGAGCTGGCCGACGAGCTGCGGGTCCGGGCTGAAGAGCAGGCAGCACGACACGGCCGCACGCTGGCGGCCGTGCCGAAGGCTGCGTGAAGCCGGCTCCTACGACGCGAGCATCTGCGCCACCACCGCGTACAGCTCCTTCGGGTCGCCGGCGAGCATCTGCTTGATCAACGCGGCCTGCTCGTCGACGACGACCTCGTAGTCGTCGCGCTCGACCCCGTCCAGGGTCGCGCGCGCCACGTCCGCCGGGTCGGTCTTGGCCATCGAGATCCCCGCCGTCATGTCGGTGTCGGCCACTCCGAGGTGCACGGACATCACCGCGGTCCCTTGGCCAGCGAGTTCGTGACGCAACGCGTTGCCCATGTTCCACAGCGCGGCCTTCGACACCGCGTACGCGGAGGCGCCGGGCATGGCGAGCCAGGAGGCACCCGAGGCGATGTTCACGATGCCCCCACCGCCGTTCGCCGCCAGGACCGGCGCGAACGCGCGGATCACGGACAGGGTGCCCCAGACGTTCGTGTCCATGTCGGCGTGCGCTGCGTCCAGATCGCCCAGCAGGGTCGCCGTGGTCGCGATCCCGGCGTTGTTGACCAGGAGATCGACGTCGGTCGCGACCGCGGCGGCCGCTGCGACCGACGCGGGGGAGGTGATGTCGAGGGCGAGGCGCTCGACGCCCTCGAGGTCGATCAGTTCAGGGCGTCGGGCGGTGGCGTAGACCTTCGCCCCGCGTCCGATCAGCTGCGCGGCGAGGTGGCGTCCGATACCGCGGTTCGTGCCGGTGACGAGGGCGGTGGCTCCAGAGAGGTTCATGCCGCTACGGTAGAACCTGACGTCAACGTGAGAATCAAGCCCGAGGGACAGAACGATGCGGATCGGTGAACTCGCAGAACGGGCCGGCGTCAGCGTCCGGTCGCTGCGGTACTACGAGGAACAGGGCCTCCTCGAGTCCGAGCGGACCACGGGCGGACACCGGGAGTACCGCGAGCCCGATGTCGCGCGGGTGCGCTTCATGCAGATGCTCTACGCGGCGGGCATGCCGAGTCGTCGGATCGTCGAGATCCTGCCCTTCCTCGACACCGGGGTCGCGACGCGGACGATGCTCGACCACTTCGACGAGGAGAGCGATCGCATCCGACGCCAGATCGAGGCCCTCGGTGCCACCCACGACCGCCTCGCGCGGCTCCGCGACATCGCGGCGGAGTCCATCGCGGGGCGGCCGCCGGAGGAGTGCCGCTCGTCGGCGAACGCCGCCGCCGCCTGAGCACCCCCGACTAGCTGGCGGCGGGCCTGCTGAACAGGTTGACGACGTTGCCGTCCGGGTCGCGGACCAGTGCGGAGCGGTTGCCCCACGGCATCGTGGTCGGTTCCAGGACGACGTCGTCGCTGCCGAGCTCCAGTCCGGCGAAGTCGCCGTCGACGTCGGCGACCTCGAACTCGATGAGCGCGGAACGGTTCGTCGCGGGCACCAGCGCGCCGCCGAGCTTGGCGACCGTGGCGGTGCTGGCGATCGCGAGGGTCCCACCCGTGCCGCTGAACTGCGCGAAGACCGGTGCGGGGCGCTCGGCCGGCTGGCGGGTGATCCGCTCGTAGAAGGCGACCATGCCTTCGAGGTCGTCGGTGATGATGCGGACGGATGCGAACGACATGGGGTTCCTCACGGTGGTGCTGCTGACTCGGAGCGACCAGCTTCACCGGCCGCCGCGACACCGTCCTGTCGGTGTTTCCGGAAACCGACGGCGCAGCTACTCGTCGAGGACCGGCCGGAGTCGTCCGTACTGGATCGCGAGGTCCTCGGATCGCAGGACGCGCTGCGCGGGCCGCTCGTCGGTGACCTCGACCGACAGCATCCGGTCGCCCCGGAACGCCCGCACCCCGTCGCGCATCCGGCACCAGGCGATCAGGTACCACTGACCGTCCTTCCCGATCGACCCCAGCGGTTCGACGTCCCGGACGGACTCCGCTCCGTCGGCGTCCCGGTACCGGAGTCGCACGACTCGATCGGCACGCAGGGCCGCCGCGAACTCGGCCGGGACGACCGTGTCCTCGTCGTCCTCCAGGAAGTGCACCCGGGAGGCCAGCGCGCTGGCTCGTGCGGCATCGCCGGCGGGCATCACCGCGAGCGTCTTCCTGGCCGCGGTGTGCGCCGCGTGCCGGAACGGACTGCGCCCCAGCGAGCCGAGCCCGATCAGCACCGCGAGGGCTTCATCCGGCGTGAAGCCAGCCGGACCGAGCGTCGCGGACGCGTCGATGACGTACCCACCCGTCCGGCCGGGCTCCGCCCAGATCGGCACACCCGACTGCTGCAACGCGGAGATGTCCCGTTCGATGGTCCGGACCGACACCTCGAACCGCTCCGAGAGACGACGCGCGCTCCGCGGTTGCGGGGAGACGGCGCGCAACTCCTCCACGAGGCCGTAGAGCCGGTCGGTGCGATTCACCTGGCCATCTTCGCCGTCGTGCCGAGGGTTCCGTCAGATCCACGCCGTCTCGTCGGCCACGTGCTCGTGGGGCTCGCAACCGTCCGCCTAGGCTGCGGGGGTGTCTGCAGCCCTGACCGTCGAACTCCTCCGGACGTTCGGCGTTGCGCTCGAACGCGGGTTGTCCGAACGGGAACTGGCCCGGGCCGAGCGTCGGTACGGCGTCCGGTTCGGCGCGGACCATCGTGCCCTCCTCTCCCTCGCAGTGCCGAGCGGGGACGGCTGGTTCGACTGGCGCGCTCGGAACGACGAACGGCTGCGACGGGCGATCCGGTGGCCGGTCGAGGGCGTCCTGTTCGACGTCCGTCACGACGCCTTCTGGCCCGGGTCGTGGGGCGAACGACCCAGCGATGAGTCGCAGCGTCTCGAGGCGGCCGAGCGGCACCTGCTGCAGTGGCCGCAGCTGGTGCCGTTGTACTCGCACCGCTACCTGCCTGCCGCGCCGGTCGGCCGCGGGGCGCCGGTCTTCTCGGTGTACCAGACGGACGTGGTCATCTACGGCGATGATCTCGTCGACTACGTCAAGCGGGAGTTCCGGCCGGATCGTACCGAGCGGGAGACCAGCGTCGGGATGTACGACCTGGAGCCGTGGACGCTGCTCGCCTTCGGCGAGGACGTCCCCTGAACGCAACGAGCGGATCCGGCTGCCGGCGGTTCTGAACGCAACGGCTGACGGACTGGAGGCACGGTGCCAGCTGACACCGTGCCTCCAGTCCGTCCCGGGGTCGCGCCCAGGGCGTGTCAGGACTCCGACAGGAATCCGGCGCGCAGCGTGAGGGGTCCGTCAGGGAAGCGCTCGCGCCGTCGGCGGTCCGGCATGCTCGGCAGGTTGCCCGCACGCACCACGGAACCAGGAGGACACCGGTGGCCCTCATCGACAACGGCATCTACGTCAACGGAACGCGGACGGACTCGCCCGCGGACCTCGGGCGCACGTACGAAGCGCTCGCCGCAGCCGGGAGGGGCGCGATGGCCTGGATCGGGCTGTTCCGACCGACCGCCACCGAGCTGGCGTCCGTCGCCGACGAGTTCGGGCTGCACACGCTCGCCGTCGAGGACGCGCACAAGGGGCACCAGCGGGCGAAGCTCGAGCGGTACGGCGACACCCTGTTCGTGGTGCTGCGACCCGCCTGGTACGACGAGGACGAGGAGACGGTCGAGTTCGGTGAGGTGCACCTGTTCACCGGCCGCGACTTCGTCGTCACCGTCCGGCAGGCGGAACGGCCGAACCTCGCCGACGTGCGGAAGCGACTCGAAGCCGACCCGGACGCCCTGGGGCGCGGGTCCGAGGCGGTGCTCTGCGCGGTCCTCGACGAGGTCATCGACAGCTACGCCCCGGTCGTCGCCGGGCTGCAGGACGACATCGACGACATCGAGGACGACCTGTTCGACGGTGACGTCGACCCGGCGTCCTCGCGGCGGATCTACCAGCTGCTCAGCGAGGTCATCGGGTTCCAGCGCGCCATCGGCCCGCTGCCCGGGATGCTCAACGCGTTGCTGCGGGGTGCCGAGAAGTACGGCACGGACACCGAGGTGCAGAACCAGCTGCGGAACGTCCTCGACCACGCGATCCGCGTCACCGAGCGGGTGGACACGTTCCGGACGCTGCTCGAGAACGCCCTCACGCTGCACTCGACCCTGGTGACGCAGGAGCAGAACGACGCGATGCGCCGGATGACCAGCGCGAGCCTGGCACAGGGGGAGGAGAGCCGGCGGCTGGCGCGGGCGTCGATGGAGCAGGGCGAAGAGGTGAAGAAGATCTCGTCGTGGGCAGCCATCCTGTTCGCCCCCACGTTGGTGGCGTCGATCTACGGCATGAACTTCGAGCACATGCCCGAGCTGCGGTGGGCGTGGGGGTACCCCGCGGCGATCGTCGCGATGGTCCTGCTGGCGGTCGTGCTGTGGGCGGTGTTCAAGCGGCGGCACTGGCTCTGAGCGTGCGTGACGACGGACTGGAGGCGCGGTGCCAGCTGGCACCGCGCCTCCAGTCCGTCCGCTGGTCGCGTCGCGCGACCGACGCCGGCTTGTTCACCCAACCGACGCATGCGCGTGGCAGGGTGGTCCGGGGCATCGTCGCCCGCAGCCCAGCCAGCCGCCAGCGGAGCACGATGCCAACACCCGACCTGATGATCGTCACGGACCTCGACGGGACGTTCCTCGACCACCACGACTACTCGTTCGACGCGGCCCTGCCGATGTTGGAACAGCTGCGGGCGGACGACGTCCCCGTGGTGTTCTGCAGCAGCAAGACGCGCGCCGAGATCACGGCGCTGCAGGCGCGCACCGGGCTCGACGGGCACGCGTTCGTGGCGGAGAACGGCGCGGTCGTGGTCGGACCGGCGGGCGACGTGCTGGTCGGACCGGTCGACGACGACCTCGAGCGGCTGCACGCCGAACTCGCCCGCGTCCGCCGGGCACTGCATCTGCGGTTCGAGACCTTCGGCGGCGTGACCGATGCGGTCGTCGCCGCGTGGACCGGGCTCGACCTCGAAGCGGCCGGACGCGCGCAGCAGCGCGAGGCGTCCGAGGTGCTGCTCTGGCACGCCGAGGACGACGACCGGGCGGACGCGTTCCGCGCGGCGCTCGCCGCGGTCGGCCTCGACCTGGTGCGGGGCGGTCGGTTCTGGCACGTGCTGCCGGCGGGCCGCGACAAGGGCGCGGCGGTCCGGACGCTGATCGCCGACCACGAGCGTCGGACGGGGACCATCCCGCGCACGATCGGACTCGGTGACGGCCCGAACGACACCGCGTTGCTCGACGCGGTCGACTTCGCCGTCGTGGTCCGCGGGCACGGCCCGGCACCCGGACCACTCGCCGACGACCGCCCCGAGCGCGTCCACCGCACGACCGCCCCCGGCCCGCAAGGCTGGACCGAGGGCCTCACCCGGTTCACCACCCCGTCCGTCAGGAGCCACCGATGAGCGACTTCCACCAGAACGGCGTCATCACGACGTTCCACGACCTCGGTCGCCGCAGCACCGCGAGCCTCGAGGAGGACCTGCGGGGCTTCGCCGAGAAACGCCCGATGAGCCTGATCCTGCCGGCGCTGTACTCCGAGCTCGAGCGTCCGGCCCTGTCGCGGATCGTCGACGAGCTGGCCGAGGCCGACTGGCTCAGCGAGATCGTGATCGGGCTCGACCGGGCCGACCGCTCGCAGTTCGAGCACGCCCGCGAGTTCTTCTCGCGGCTGCCGCAGCGGCACCGGATCCTGTGGAACGACGGGCCGCGGCTGCGCGAGCTCGACGCCGAACTGGAGCGCGCGGGACTGGCACCGGGGGAGCCGGGCAAGGGCCGGAACGTCTGGTACTGCACCGGGTACGCCCTGGCGTCGGAGCGGGCGGACTGCATCGCCCTGCACGACTGCGACATCACCACCTACGAGCGGGGCATGCTCGCGCGGCTGTTCTACCCGGTCGCGAACCCCGCGTTCGACTACGAGTTCTCGAAGGGCTACTACGCCCGCGTCGCCGACGGTCGGATCAACGGCCGCGCCGCGCGGCTGCTCGTCGGGCCGCTGCTCCGCTCGCTCCGCCAGGTCTACGGGGAGTCCGAGTACCTGGAGTACCTGAGCAGCTTCCGGTACCCGCTGTCCGGCGAGTTCGCGATGCGTGCCCACGTGCTGAACGGCCTGAAGATCCCCGGCGACTGGGGACTCGAGATCGGCATGCTCTCCGAGGTGTACCGCGACTACGCGACCCGGCAGGTGTGCCAGGTGGAGATCGCCGACGCGTACGACCACAAGCACCAGCCCCTCGCCGAGGCCGACGGCACCGGCGGCCTCGCCCGGATGGGCAACGACATCGTGCAGTCGCTGCTCCGGAAGCTCGCGACCATGGGCGTCCCGCTCACGTCCGACTCGTTCCGCGTGCTCAAGGCGACGTACTACCGGAACGCGCTCGACATCGTCGAGGTGTACCGGCACGAAGCCGAGATGAGCGGGCTCGCGTTCGACCAGCACGCCGAGGAAGCCGCGGTGGAGCTCTTCACCAAGGCGATCCTCGACGCCGGCGGCGCCTTCACGGCGCGGCCGAACGACAAGCCGTTCATCCCGAGCTGGAGCCGGGTGCGCTCAGCGGTGCCGGACGTGCTCGACCGGCTGCGGGACGCGGTGGAGGCGGACCAGCAGGACTGATCTGGCGCTGTGAGCGCGCCCTGGGCGCGGGTCAACGGCGGACGGGAGGCACGGTGCCAGCTGGCACCGTGCCTCCCGTCCGCCGTTCTGGCGCCGTTCTCAGACTGCGCGCTCCGGCGACCAGCCGAGTTCCGGACCCAGCCGCTCGGCGATGTCCGTGATGATCTGGGCGTAGTCGTCCGGCTCGAACGAGAACGGGAGCGCGAAGGCGACCTCGGTGACCGCCTGGTAGCCGACGTCGGCCCGGAGCCGGTCCGCGATCTCGGCCGACGTGCCCACCAGGTCGGCGGCGAAGAGCATCCCGGCGGGGCCCTGCGGCACGCCGACGCGGACCGAGCGGCTGTCGACGTAGGCGCGGTAGCGGGCCTCCTGCTCGGCGGTCGCGGTGTCGGTGGGGATGACGACCAGGCCCTGCGAGACGCGGGCGGCAGCGGGGTCGGGGTGGGCGTCGAGGTAGGCGTCGATCTGGGCGCGCTGGTTCGTGGCGAAGTCGGTGCCGTTCTCGCTGCGGGTGACGCTCGAGGTGAGCAGGTGGAAGCCGTTCTCACCCGCCCAGACGGCCGACTTCGTGCTGCCGGTGCCGTACCAGATCCGCTCGGCCAGGCCGGCGCTGTGCGGCTGGACGGTGCTCGCGAACTCTTCGATGCCGCGGCGTTCGACGGTCTCGGTGGCCGTCACCGGGTCACCGCGCACCAGGGCACGGAAGCGCAGGAGCCGGTCGTTGCCGAGGTCCTCGTGCTCCAGGGTGTCGGGGTAGATCGCGTCGCGGTACAGGTCGAAGTTCATCGGGGTGCCGACCGAGAACCCGGGGTTCAGGCGGCCGCCGAGCAGGACGTCGACCGTGCTGAGGTCCTCCGCGAGGCGGAACGGGTTCTCCGCGCCGATCGGGGTGACGGCGGTGCCGAGGTCGATGCGCGAGGTGCGCTGCGAGGCCGCGGCCAGCACCGCGACGGGGGAGGAGATGCCGTGCTGCAGGTGCCGGTGGCGCAGCCAGGCGCTGTCCAAGCCCAGGGCCTCGGCGCGCTCGATCACGCGCAGGGTGTCCTCGTGGCCCTCGGACGGTCGTGCGGGGTCGAACGACCCGATCGTCAGGAAGCCGAGCCGGTGCAGGGGAGTTCCGTCGAGGGGCGTGGGTCGATCGTGCCAGATGCGTCGTGCCGGTCCGTCGTGCCCGGTGCGTCGCCGAGACCTTGGTCCTGTGGGTCAGGGTCGGGTCTCCTTGACCAGGGCCTCGACGTTGTTGCCGTCCGGGTCGGACACGAACGTCGTGTACGCGCCGTACTCCGGCCAGTAGCGCGGCTCGTGCCGTGACACCCCGCCGGCGGCGACGGCCTCGCGGTGGAAGGCGTCGACCTCGCTCCGTGACCCGGCCTCGAACGCTAGATGGAGTCCGCGCGTCGTCGCTCCGGGGGTCCGGGCGGTCTCGAGCGAGACACTCGGGGTGTCGTCCCCGTGCTGCCAGAACTCGGCGACGGCGTCCGTGCGGTAGCCCGCTCCGATGCCGAGAGGCGCGAGGGCGGCGGTGTAGAACGCGTCGCTCGCGGCGAAGTCGCTGGCGAAGACGCCCAGGTGGTGGATGAGGTGACGACCCGGCATGGGACGACCCTAGGCCGCCGTCACGGCATCCGTCCGGGCAGCATCCCGGTCCCGCTGGCAGGCTGGATCCGTGCACATCACCCTGGACTCCGCGACCGACATCGTCATCTCCGGCATCCGTTTCCCGGAGGGGAACCGCTGGCACGACGGGCGGCTCTGGTACTCGGACATGCACACCGGCGAGGTGTTCTCGGTCGACCCGTCCTCGACCGACGGCCCCCGGCTCGAGGCGACGGTCGACGGGCAGTCGTCGGGGCTCGGGTGGCTCGCCGACGGGCGGTTGATCGTCAGCTCGATGGAGTCCCGCACGGTCGTCGCCGTCGACCCGGACGGCGGCACCTCGGTGTTCGCCGACCTGTCCACGATCGAGTCGTCGCTCGTGAACGACCTGGTCGTCGACGCCCAGACCGGCCGGACCTACATCGGTGCCTTCGGGTACGACCTGTACGCGGGCGAGGAACTGCGCCCCGGCCCGCTCTACGTGATCGACCCCGACGGCTCGGTCCGCCTCGCCGCCGAGGGCCTGGTGTTCCCGAACAGCGCCAACATCCTGCCCGGCACCCGGACCCTGGTGGTCAGCGAGACGTGGGGTGGCCGCCTCAGCGCCTTCGACATCGAGGACGACGGCTCACTGACCGGACGTCGCGAGTGGGCAGCCCTGCCCGGCGGCGTGACCCCGGACGGCAGCACTGTCGACCGTGACGGCGCGATCTGGGTCTGCTCGGTCGACACGGGGGAGTTCCTGCGGGTCGTCGAGGGCGGCGAGGTGACGGACCGCATCGACGCACCCGGGGACTGCGCGATCGACTGTGCGCTCGGTGGCGAGGACGGTCGCACCCTGTACCTGGCGACCGCCGACAGCTACGACCCGAATGTGACGGCGCAGACGCGTGCCGGCCGGATCAGTTCGGTCCGGGTCGAGGTGCCGGGGTGGTGAACCCGAGCGACCTCGCCGAGGCGACACGTCGTGCGGAGTACTGACGTCTGACCCCCGACGCGTGGCCGGGCGGGCGGCTCGGGGTCGATGGACGTACGCTCGGTGCGAGGTTGCACTCCTGGTGCGAGGCATCGAGGGTCGCACCAGGTGCGCAACCTCGCACCAGACGACACCCGCTCTCCGACGCCGCCCTCAAGCAGCGCGAGATCGAGGCGCTCAAGAGCGCCGGCGACAACGGCTCGCTCATCGTCGTGCCGCAGGGCACCGACAACATCCTCAGCCTGCCGGGCACCTCGGGTTCGAAGAGCAAGTAGCGCGCGCCGAGACGCCGCCCGGTCGCCGAGACGCCTCCGTTTTCGGAGGCGTTTCGCACACGGGGCGGCGTCGGGGCAACACGACGGCGTCTTCCGGATCCGAGACGCGCACCGCGACGGACGGGAGGCACGGTGCCAGCTGGCACCGTGCCTCCCGTCCGTCGGTGTGGCGGGGTCCAGGGCCCCGCTCAGGCCGCGCCGTGACTGGCGCGGCTGCGCCGCGAGAGCGAGTCGATGATGACGGCGAGCAGCAGGACCGCGCCCGTGATCATGTAGCGGATCGACGAGTCGAGGCTCAACAGGGTGAGCCCGTTCGAGATCGACTGGATCACGATGATGCCGAGCAGTGCCGACCAGGCGCTGCCTCGGCCACCGAACAGGCTGGTCCCGCCGATGACGGCCGCGGCGATCGCGTTGAGGTTCGTGTCACCGGCGCCGGAAGACAGGCTCGCCGAGTTGAGGCGTGCCGCGGCGAGGATGCCGCCGACGGTGGCGAAGAGCGAGGTCAGCATGAACACCGAGATGTAGATGCGGTTCACCCGGATGCCGGAGCGCCGTGCGGCCTCGACGTTGCCGCCGACCGCGAAGACCGAGCGGCCCCAGCGGGTGCGCTTCAGCACGAAGTTCATCAGCACGACCAGCACGACGAAGAACACGAACGAGGTGCCGGTGCCGAAGTCGCGCGACAGGTACCAGACCATCAGCGCGAGGCCGAGGAACAGGGCGACTGCCTTCACGACGGTCAGGGACATCGCTCCGGTCGACAGTCCGGCACGACGGCGACGGGCAGCACGGCGGACCTCGGTGAAGAAGAGGCCGCCGGCGGCCAGGACGGCCAGCAGGTACGCGAGCCACGGCGGCAGGTACGAGGCCGAGGCGAACTGCACGATCGGTGAGTCGTACGGCAGGTTGATCGAGCCGTTCGGCCCGAGGATGAGCAGCTGCAGCCCGAGGAACCCGAGCAGACCGGCGAGCGTGATGACGAAGCTCGGCACCCCGAAGCGGGTGAACAGCAGGCCGTAGAGCAGGCCGGCCGCGGCACCGACGGCCAGGGCGACGGTGAGCACGAGCCACAGCGGCCAGCCGAGTGTGGTCAGGCCCTGGCCGAGGATCGCGGCGGAGAGTCCGCTGACGCTTCCGACGGACAGGTCGATCTCGCCGAGCAGCAGCACGAGGACGATGCCGATCGCGATGGTGCCGACCGCGGCGCACTGCAGGGCGAGGTTGACCAGGTTGCCCGGGGACAGGAAGTCGGGGGAGAGCGCCTGGAACACCGCCCAGATGACGATGAGCCCGACGACCACCGGCAGCGAACCGATGTCGCCGCCGCGCACCCGGCGGACGAACGCCTTCGCCGCGCCGCCGATCCCCTGGTCGCGCAGGAGCCGCTCGTCCTGCAGGTCCGCGGCCGAGGGCGTCGGGGTCGCTGCGGTGAGGGTCTCGTCGGTCTTGCTCATGCGGAGGTCTCCTGCTCGGTGCGGGCGGCGGCGCGACGGGTGACGGCGTTGTCGGTGGCACCGGTGATGGCCGCGATGATCTCCTCGTAGGAGACGTCGTCGATGCGGAAGGTGCCGTTGTTGCGGCCGAGTCGCAGGACCGCGACCCGGTCGGCGACCGCCTGCACGTCCGCGAGGTTGTGGCTGATGAGGACGACGCCGAGTCCGCGCTCGCGCAGGCGTTCGACGAGGTTCAGTACCTCGGCGGTCTGTGCGACACCGAGTGCGGCGGTGGGCTCGTCGAGGACGACCACCTGCGGGTCACCGATCAGCGAGCGGGCGATCGCCACGGTCTGTCGCTGCCCACCGGACAGCGACGCGATCGGTATGCGAACCGACGGGATCCGGGCGGCGAGCTGCTGGAGGAGCTCCCACGATCGGCGCTCCATCTCCTCTTCGTCGAGGAACGGGTGGGCGATCTCGCGCCCGAGGAACAGGTTCGAGACCACGTCGAGGTTGTCGGCGAGGGCGAGGTCCTGGAACACCGTGGCGATGCCGAGGGTCTGGGCCGCCGCGGGGTTCGGGACCGTGACCTCGTCGCCGCCGAAGGTGATCGTGCCGCCGTCGGGCGTGTAGACCCCGGCGAGGATCTTCACGAACGTCGACTTGCCGGCGCCGTTGTCGCCGACGATGGCGACCACCTCGCCCGGGTAGACGTCGAAGTCGATGTCGCTGAGGGCCTGGACGGCGCCGAACCGCTTGGTGATCCCGCGCAGGGACATCACCGGGTCGGCGGAGGGGTGTGCTGCTGGTGACGCGTTGCTCACGGGTGTCGTGCTCACGGGTGTCGTCCTCGATCGGTGAGGCCCGCCCGGTCCGCAGTCGGACCGGGCGGGCAGAGGGGGTCGGACCTACTTGATGCCGGCGCTGTCGCAGGCTGCCTTGTACTGCGCGGTGCAGATCTTCGACACCTCGTACAGGCCGTCCTTGACGACCGTCGACTGGACGTTGTCCGTGGTGACGGCGACCGGGTCGAGCAGCGTCGACTGGACGCTGGCGCCCCCGGCGGTGTCGACGGTGGTGTCGCCCTTCGGGGTCTCACCCTTCGCGAACTGGATCGCCAGGTCGGCGGCCTTCGACGCCTCGGGCTTGAAGGCCTTGTAGACGGTCATGTACTGCTCACCGGCGAGGATCCGCTGGATGCCCGCGAGCGACGCGTCCTGCCCGGTGACGGGCGGGAGCTCGGTGACACCGGCCGACTTCAGGGCCGCGATGACGCCGCCGCCGGTGTCGTCGTTCGCCGCGTAGACGCCGGTGATCTTGTCCTTGCCGAGCTTGCTGATCTGGCCGGCTGCCCAGTCCTGCGCCTTGGCGGGGTCCCATCCGGGGGTGTCGTACTCGGCGAGCACCTTGTAGCCGCTGTCGTCGATGACCGAGTGCGCGCCCTTCTTGAACTGCGAGGCGTTGTTGTCGGTGGGGGAGCCGTTCACCATGATGATGCCCGAGCCCTCCGGGACCTTCTTCGCCTTGAGGGCGTCGACCAGGGCCTGACCCTGCAGCTCACCGACCTTCTCGTTGTCGAACGAGATGTAGTAGCTCAGGTCGGGGCTGTTGATGAGCCGGTCGTAGGAGATCACCGGCACCTTCTTGGCCTTCGCCTGCTGGACGATGGACGCTGCGGCCTCGCCGTCGAACGGGTCGAGGACCAGGACCTTGACGCCCTGCGTGAGCATGGACTGAGCCTGCTGCAGCTGCTTCGACGCGTCGCCGTCGGCGTTCGCGTAGATGACCGAGCAGCCGCTGCACTGCTTCTTCACCTCGGCGGTGAAGAGCGGCCGGTCGGCGCTGGCGTAGCGGGCGGTGACGGAGTCGGGCAGGAGCAGGCCGATCTTGGCCTTCGACGCGTCCCCGCCGCCTCCGCCGGAACCGGTCCCGGCATCCGCGCCGTTGGAACAGCCCGCCAGGGTGGTGATCGCGAGCAGCAGCGCGCTGACGCCCAGCATCGCTCGTGTGGTGGATTTCTTCATTGAAACGTCCTCCAACAGTGGACCGCCCCCATCGGCGGTGCCCTGAGTGTGACAGCGAGCGTTCTTGGCTGCAAGAGTTGAACGCAAGGACCGCGCGCCGTGACGAAAACGTTATCCGGAGGGCGCGGGGCGCCCCGGCTCGCCCGCGCCTATCGTGCGCGCGTCACGTCGACGGCTTCGATCGCCAGGGCCAGCGCGCCGGTCACCGAGGCCTTCTCGCCGAGCTGCCCCTGCACCACGTCCGGCGTGCCGTCCACGTCGACGATCAACGACGACTCGAGGGCGTGCCGCATCGGGCCGAGCAGGAGTTCCCCGGCCCGTGCGAACTCGCCCGTGACCACGACCCGCTCCGGGTCGAGGACGTTGCAGAGCCCCACCGCCGCCGAACCGATCGCCCGCCCGGCGTCGGCCACGGCGCGCATGCAGACCTGGTCGCCGCCCATCGCGCGCAGGATCAGGTCAGCCAGCTTCAGGGTGCCGACCTCGTCACGGACGCCCTCGAGCACGGCGGGTGCGCCGGCGATCGCCTCGAGGCACCCGCGGTTGCCGCACCGGCACAGGGGTCCGTTCGGCAGGACGGGGGTGTGCCCGAACTCGCCGGCGATGCCGTGGTGCCCACGGAACAGGTGCCCGCCCAGCACGAGTCCGGCGCCGATGCCGTTGCCGACGTCGAGCGTCACCACGGTGTCGCGGCCGCGGGCCGCCCCGCTCCGGTGTTCCGCCAGGGCGGCGAGGTTGGCCGAGTTGTCGACCTGCACGGGCTTGTCCATCCGCCGGGCGAGCGACTGGCCGAGCGCGATGCCGTCCCAACCCCGCAGGATCCCGCCGCGCGCCGTCATCCCGGTGCGGGCGTCGATCGGGGCGGCCACGGCGAGGCCGACGGCGAGCACCTCGTCCATCGACGACTCGATGGACTCCACCATGTCCAGCACGAGCAGCGCGGTCTTGTCGAGCTCGGCGTCGGCGCGGTGGTCACGGGCCAGGGGCATGTGCCGCTCGGCCAGGACGGCGCCGTTCAGGTCTGACAGCGCCAGCCGCAGGTGCCGCGGCGAGACGTGCACCCCGGCGACCAGCCCGAGGCCGTGCGGCAGGGTCACGCGGAGCGCCCGACGGCCGCTCGAGGTGCTCGGCGTCGCGTGCAGGGCACCGGTCGCGACGAGTTCCTTGACGATGTTCGAGACGGTCGCGGGGGAGAGTCCGGTCACCCCGGCGAGCTCGACCTGCGTCAGCCCGCCGTGCCGCTTCACCGCGCTGACGACCCGACCCCGGTTGGCTTCACGCAGTGAAGCTTGGTTCCCCGGACTCCGGCGCGGCTCTGACACGGGGACAGCGTAACGGGCGGGTCCGGAACGCTCGCCGTGACGGACTGGAGGCACGGTGCCAGCTGGCACCGCGCCTCCAGGCCGTGGGTGGTCGCGTCCACCGCCCGCACCCGTCGTCAGACGCGTCGCGTCGGCTGGTCGAGGCGCGGGGTCGGGATGCCCAGGGTCTCGGCGGTGCGCCGGACGTCCGCGAGGACCGCCAGGGGTTCCGCGGCGGTCGGGTCGTCGTGCGCAGCGAGGCTCGCACGCGCGATCGGGACGAGCGCCGTGGCCGCGGCCACCACGGCGGCCGTCACCCCCGGGCGTCGGACGGGCAGGGTCGTGGAGCGGTGCCGAACGAGGTCGACGCCCCGTGCCTCCAGGACCGGGAGGAGTTCCCGACCGATCAGGAACGCCTCGCGGAGCGCCTGCCGATCCCCGACCATCGTCGCCAGGCCACCGCTCTGCAGGGCCTGTGCGAACATGCCGGCGTCGAGCACGAAGTGCAGCCACAGCCACCCGCGGATGTCGTCATCGTCCTGCACGGTGAACCCCGACTGGCGGAACGCCGACCGCACCAGCTCCCGCCGATCTGGAGCCGCGCCCGTCGTCCCGAGCCGGACCGAACGGAGGACGGCACCGTGCAGGACCCCGTCGGCGTCGAACCCGCCGCCGGCGCCCGGGAACCCGAACAGCACCCGGTCCGCGGCGAGCGGTGCGACCGCGGCGAGGGGTTCGTCCCACACGTTGCCGAGGACCAGCACCGTGGCGTCGCCGATGCGGGGCGCCAGGGTGGACACGGCCTCCTGCAGTCGGTGGTGGCCGACGCTGAGGACGACGAGGTCGTACGCGTCGTCCGTGTCGATCGACTCGACCAGTCGCGTCGGCGACGTCGATCGGATCCGCCGACCCAGGGGGCCGCGGCGGCCGTCGATGACGTCGGTCTGCACGCTGTCGCCGTACTCGGCAGCGCGCCCGGGCCGCACCAGGTGGTCGACCTGGTGCCCGGAGTGCTGGAAGGCCTGGCCGTAGATCGTGGCGATGACGCCCCGTCCGAGCATGAGGATCCGCATCAGGCACCTGTTCGCTAGTCTGGAGACGATCTCCATTTGGAAGATATGGAGATTGTTTCCACTTGTCAAGGAGTCTCTGTGCCGGTCGAGGAACCCCTGCCTGCCGCGAAGCCGATGCGCGCCGACGCCCGTCGGAACCGCGACGCGATCGTGGCCGCTGCCCGGACGGCGTTCGAGCGTGACGAGCAGCTGCGCTTCGACGACTTCGCCGGACGCGCCGGCGTCGGTGTCGGCACGCTCTACCGACACTTCCCGACGCGTGAAGCGCTGGCGGCGGCGGTCTACCGGGGCGAGGTCGACGTCCTCTGCCAGCGTGCTCGTGACTCGACGCGGCCAGCGGCTGAGAGCCTCGACGACTTCCTGCGCGGTTTCGTGGAGTACGTGGTCGACCACGCGGCGCTCGCCCGCACCCTCGCCGCCGTGGTCGACGCCACCACGCAGGCCGAGGGTGGGGGCGACCTGGAGCGGACGCTCGCCGAGCTGATGGCGCGCGCGGCAGGTGACGGGACGATCCGGTCCGACGTCGCCCCCGGGACGGTGCTCATGCTGCTGCACGGCATCGGGGCCGGGATCGATCGCCCCGGGTGGGCGGCGGAAGCCCGTGCTGCCGCCGACCTGGTCTCCCGCGGGCTCCGGGCCCGCTGATCCGTCAGCGCGGTCGCGCCACCGGAGTGGTGTGGGCGCGGAGCAGGACGGCCACACTCGCAGCCGCAGCCAGTACGACGAGTGACCACGCCACCGCGGCCACCGTGCCGGTGGGGTGGGCGACCGACTGTCCGACCGCGGCCTGCACGGTGAGGAGCACGGTGCCCGCCGCCCACGTGACCGCGACGACGACCACGATCCGAACCTGCGTGGTCGGGTGTGCCAGCCACGGCACGTGCCGACCCGCGGCGGCGACGAGGAGCGCCACCAGCGGGAGTACCTGCAGGGCGTGCATGCCGACGAAGTGGGCGACCCGGAAGTCACCGCCGACGGTGCTCCACCCGAGCAGCGGCACCCCGGGTCCGCCGTCCGCGATCCCCACCGTGTGGGCGCCGACGATCCCGTCCGGGGCGGTGAGCTGGGTGGGGGTCGGGCTGGTCATCAGGAACGCGACCCCGATGCCGAGGAGCGCGATGACGGCACCGGCGCGGACGGCGACCGTCAGTGCCGGGGTGGGCAGGCGCAGGAAGAACAGTGCGATCGAGGTGACGAAGGTGCAGAGGTAGAGCGTCGTGATCGCGACCGCCATCACCGCCCACACCACCACGTGCACGCTATTCGACACGTTGAAGTGACTCGTCGTGCCGGTCGCGGCGGCCCACACGATGAGCACCTGTTCGACCACCAGGGCCACGGCCACCACGGTGCCGAGTCGGCGAGCCAGCGTCCGCCACTTCGGCAGGTGGGCGATGAGCCACGCCCACGTGACGGCGTAAAGCAGGATCGACAGCGAGAACTTCAGGGGCTTCATCCACGCCGGTGCCCCGAGGATGGTCCGGGGATCCACGACGAGTCCGACGAGGCAGACCGCGGTGGAGACGACCATCAGGCCGGCGACGGCCATGAGTGCCGGGTGCCACGCGACCGCTCGGCGGACGGCGGCGATCACCGGGCCACGCTCCGGGCGTGCAGCAGGGCGGCGGCCACGACGTCGGCGGTGGGGGTCGGTTGCACGCCGAACGTCTGCTCGAACGCCGACGAGTCGAAGACGTAGGGGGCGGTGTACTGGTAGCGCAGCTCGAGCGTCTCCCGGGCGGACGTGGTGAAGAGCGCACCGACGCGCAGCGTGGCCGACGACATCACCGCGGTGTCGGCGGCGGGGACCCCGGCGAGCTCGACGTACTGCCGACCGGTCAGCGCTGGAGCGGTCGGCAGGTGCCAGGTCCGGCCCGTCGCACGGTCGTCGGTACCGAGGGTCACGAGTGCGTCGCCGATGTCGGTCGTGGCGGTGAGGGAGTGCGGTTGGTCGGCGTCGAGCAGCCAGGTCGGGCGCTTGCCGGCGGCGATCCGGTCGACGACGAAACCGTTGAACACGCTCGTCGTCGCGCCGGGGCCGGTGAAGTCGGCGCTCCGCCCGACGGTGACGGCCAGTCCGCGGTCGGCCGCGGTCCGCAGCTGCTCGAGGGCCGCCGCGCGCACCGCACCCTTCCGACCGGCGGGGTTGATCGGGGTCGCCTCGGTCATCGGCCCGGACACGCGGCCGTAGGCGTAGACGTTGTCGAGGTACACCAGGTGGGTGCCCTCGGCCAGTGCTGCTCCGACGGTGTTGTCCACGATCCTCGGCCACTGGTCCGCCCAGACCCCCGACGAGTACGGCAGGCCGGCGACGAGGTACGCGACGTCGGCGCCGTGCAGCACGCGGCGGACGGCGGTGGGGTCGAGCAGGTCGGCGATGACGTGGTCGGTGCGGGCGTTGCCGCTCTCGCTCTCGTTGTTGCCTGCCGTTGCTGTTGTCGACGGGCGCCGGCCGACGGACACGGCGGCGACGTCGTGCTCGCGCAGTGCACGGAGTGTCTCGCGCCCGACGACACCGTTGCCGCCCAGGACGACGTGCAGCGGAGCGGTCATGCGCCGGCCTCGTCCGTGTCGGCGACGGGGAACAGGTCGTGGGTGGCGTCCTGCTGCGCCAGGCGCCGGAGTCCCGCGAAGAGCGGATCGCCGAGGACGGTCCCGATCACCATCAGCTCCGCCATCGCGGTCCGGCCGTCGCGGTGCTGCAGTGCTGCGACGTCGGCCCGTGCCGCGCTCGCCGCTGCCGACACGTAGGCGTCGAGGTAGTCGTCCGGAGCGTCGAACCCGATGGTGCGCAGCCCGTCGAGCGCCCGGGCCGCGGTCTCGAGTCCCGGGTTGTCCGACGTCGCGCACCAGCCGGCGGCCGACACCCGTTCCTCGATCCGGGCGCGGGCTTCCGGGGTCGCCTCGGACTCGGGGGAGCGCGGGGTGGTCATGGCGTACTGGGCGACGGCGAAGACCTCGGCCAGCGGTGCGGTCTCGGCGTCGAGCACGGCCAGGACCTGCTTCGTCACGGCGACCGAGAGTCCGCCGGTCTCCAGCAGTGCCCGGACGAGCCGGACCCGTTCGACGTGCCGGTCGTCGTAGGCGGTCTGGTTCGGCGCCGACTTCTCGCCGGGGGGCAGGAGGCCTTCGCGTTGGTAGTACTTGACGGCGGTGACCGGCGTGGACGCCGCTCGGGCAAGTTCAGATATTCGCACTATCGGAGACTAGTGGTATCTACTCTCGATCCACAAGGCATCAGCGCAGGTTCCGGAACGTCGCACGGACGTCGTCGACGAGCAGCTCCGGCTGTTCGAGCATCGCGAAGTGCCCGCCGCGCGCCACCTCGTTGAAGAACACCAGGTCGGTGTACCGGCGCGCTGCCCAGCGGCGCGACCGGCGGACGTACTCGCCCGGCATGATGCTCAGGCCGACGGGCAGGGTCAGTGGATCCTCGACGGTGCCCGGGGTGGCCCAGCCGGTGCGGGTCGCCTCCCAGTAGATGCGCGCCGCGGACGCGGCGGTGTTCGGCAGCCAGTACAGCATGACGTCGTCGAGGATCTCGTCGAGCGGGAAGAGCCGCTCGGCATCGCCGTGTTCGTCGTGCGAGCCGCCGACGTCCTGGAACATCGCGTAGATCCACGACGCCAGCCCGACGGGGGCGTCCGCCAACGAGTACCCGATGGTCTGTGGGCGGGTCGACATCTGCTGCGAGTAGGCCGACAGCTCCTGCCAGTAGTGGCCGCTCTCCTGCAGCATGACCTGTTCGTCGGGGGACGCGTTCCGGGCCTCGTCGTCCGTCGGCATGAACAGCGCCATGTTGAGGTGGATCCCGGCGAGTCCGATGTCCCCGGCGGCCTGCAGGGCTGCGAGCTCCGCGGTGACGGTGGCGCCGAGGTCACCGCCCTGGGCGAACCAGTCCGTGTAGCCGAGCCGGGACATCAGCACCGACCAGGCCCTCGCGGTCCGGGCGGTGTTCCACCCGGTGGTCGTCGGCTTCCCGGAGAAGCCGAACCCGGGCAGGCTCGGGATCACGACGTGGAACGCGTCCGCCGCGTCGCCGCCGTGCGCCACCGGGTCGGTGAGCGGGCCGATCGCGTGGCGGAACTCCAGGACGGAACCGGGCCAGCCGTGGGTGAGCAGGAGCGGGCGGGCACCGGGGACGGCGGACCGGACGTGCAGGAAGTGGACCTCGAGCCCGTCGATCCGGGTCGTGTGCTGGCCCCAGCCGTTCAGCAGCGCCTCGGTCCGGCGCCAGTCGTACTCCGTCCTCCAGTGCTCGACGAGGGCGCGGACCTTCTCGAGTCGGGGGCCCTGCGAGGTGTCCCCGACGGTTTCGGCATCGGGCCAGCGGGTCGCCAGCAGGCGGCGGCGCAGGTCGTCGAGCTCCGCCTGGGGGACGTCGAGGGTGAACGGGGTGATGGCTGCGGTGTCCGACATGGGGTCCTCGGTCCTCGGTGCTCAGCGTCTCGGCGGCTGTCCGTCTTGATCACAGATGATCTTTGCACAAGACGATCTTGTTCCGGTACGGTCTCCGGTATGGACAGTCCGACGCCGACCGATGCACTCCCCGAGATCGACTGGGGTGCCGAGGGCATCGAATCCGAACTCGGGTGGGCGCTGCCGCTGGCGCTCCAGGGCTTCACGCGGCTGGGCAGTGAGGCGGTCGCCGACGTGCCGGGTGGTCCCCGTGGCTACCAGGTGCTCGTCGCGACCACCACCGAGGAACCGTCGTCGCAACTCGGACTCGCGCAGCGCCTCGGCATCGACAAGACCCAGATGACCTACATCGTCGACGCGCTCGAGGCGGGCGGGTTCGTCGAACGTCGCCCCGCCCCGACGGACCGGCGGGTGCGGCAGGTCCACCCCACCGACGCCGGCCGTGCCCTGCTCGCCCGGACACGGTCCGCCCTGCGCGGCGCCGAGGGCGTGCTCATGCGGCACCTCGACGACGACGAGCAGACGACGCTGCGCCGGCTGCTGGCCCGCGTCGCGCTCACCGCCGGGCTCGGCACCGCCGGACCGGACCAGGCGGACCCCACGTTCCAACACCCCCTCGCCGTCCCGGAGCGATCCCGACGGCGCACCGCGACGACCACGTCGACCACCACTGCAGTGAGGCCCCGCCCATGACCACCACCATCCTCGTCGCCGGCGCCACCGGCGACCTCGGGCACCGCATCGTCCGCGAGCTCACCCAGCACGACGTGCGGGTCCGGGTCCTCACCCGGCCCGGCAGCGGGACCGCCGCAGAACGCTTCGGCGACGACGCCCGTGTCGACGTCGTCGCCGCCGAGTACGGCGACCACGACGCCCTGACCCGGGCCGTCAGCGGGGCCGACGTCGTGGTCTCCGCCGTGAGCGGGACACGTCCGGTGATCGTCGACGCCCAGCGCGCGCTGCTCGCGGCGACCGTGGCGGCGGGCGTCCGGCGGTTCATCCCGTCCGACTACTCGGCCGACTACCGGCGGATCGCACCAGGCACCAACCGCAACTTCGAGCTGCGGCGCGAGTTCGCCGCCGACCTCGACGCGGCCCCGGTGCAGGCGACCTCGATCCTGACCGGCATGTTCACCGACCTGCTGACCGGCGAGGCCCCGATGATCCTGTCTGGCCGACGGCTCGTGCTGTTCTGGTCGTCGGCGGACCAGGTGCTCGACTTCACCACGAAGGACGACGTCGCCCGGGTGACGGCCCTCGCCGCCCTGGATGACGATGCTCCGCGGGTGATCGAGATGGCGGGTGACCAGGTCACCGCCCGCGACGTCGCACGCACCATGAGCGAGCTGACGGGGGAGCGCTTCCGGCTGCAGTGGGCCGGCACGACCGGGACCCTGTCCGCGATGAGCGCCGTCGGCCGGCGCCTGTCGAAGGCCCCCGACGAGACGTTCCCGGCATGGCAGGGGATGCAGTACTTCGTCAGCATGTTCAGCGGGCAGGCCCAGCTGCACCACGTCGACAACGACCGCTACGGCGTGCAGTCGTGGACGAGTGTCCGTGACGTGCTCCGCGCACACCTCAGCGGACAGGGCCACCCGGCGACGGACTGACGGGCGCGGTGTGCGGTCGTCGGCGGCGGAACAGGAACGCGAGACCGACGACGACGGCCGGCACCAGCGCGAGCGCGGCGAGCCAGACGAGCACGTCCCACTCGGGTGAGAGCGGCACGCCGAGCGTGCTCGCCGAAGTCCGCCAGACCTGGTCGCCGGGCCCCTCGTGCTCGTCGGCCCCGGCGACCGGGAACAGCAGCGCCGTCACGATCGTCCAGCCCACCAGCACCACGACGGCGATCAGCGTCCACGGCCGCGGAGCGGACGGGGCGGACACCTGTGTCACCGGACCGCGGCACGCGAGCGCTCGGCCCGGGCGTCCCACCACGTCGCGACCAAGGCCGCTGCCCCCAGCGCGAGCCCGACGACGCCTGATCCGAGACACGGGATGAGGACGAGGCCGAGGCCGATGTTCGCGCCGCCGCCCTCCGGGCCGTAGGACGCGTCGTACATCAGGGCGCCGACGCCGAGGAACCCCACGGCGAGGAGCACGGTGCTGATCCAGTGGAGCGTGCGAGCTGTGGCCATGGTGGTCGTTCCCCTCGGGATTGCGGTTGACGAATCCTCGCACGGCCGTTCCACCGCACATTCCCGGAGCGGCATCAGTCCCTCGGCACGCGGTCACACCGGACCGCCCGGATGATCCGCCACACGCAGACCGCGAGCACGACGGCGCCGGTGGCTCGACCATGCCGCACGCCGGACTGGAGGCCCGGTGCCAGCTGGCACCGGGCCCCCAGTCCGTCAGCGACCTGCGGGAGATGGTGGTCAGTCGGTCAGGATCGTGTAGACCTTCGCGATGACGTCGCCCTCGATGAAGCAGATGTCCATGCCGGACACGACGGGCGGTGCTCCCTCGGGGCCGAAGTGCCAGGCGAGGTACCCCATCCCGTGGTTCTCGTAGACCGGGCCGGCAGGCGAGAACCCGAACCCGGGGGCCTCGTCGAGCAGGCGCTGCGCCTTGGCGTGCAGGGCCTCGTGGCCGGTGACGACCTCGTCAGGGTCCAGGAAGACGACGTCCGGGGCGTAGGTCCGCTCGATCGCGGCGCGGCGGCGCTCCGGGTCCCGTTCCCCGAACACCTCGAACAGGTTGGCGTGCATGAGCGATTCGAGCGGTTGCGACATCGTGTCTCCGTCGGTTGTCGGCTGTTCGGTCGAGTGTGCGTGCAGCGGGGGCGTCAGCGCTACCGGATCTCGAGGTCGTACAGCGAGTAGCCGTACGGGGTCGCCCGTTCGACACCGTGCACGCGGACGTACCGCCACGAGCCGTCCAGGGCGTGCCGGTCGGTCCCGCCGTCACCGTCGGTCTCGGTGGCGAGCGTCGTCCACCCGTCGTCGCCCGCGTTCCGCGCCTCGATCCGGTAGGAGCGTCCGAAGGCGTCCTCCCAACGGAGCACCGCGCCGTGCAGGCTGTGCGGCGCGCCGAGGTCGACGGCGAGCCACTGGTCGTCGGTGTGTCCGCTCGCCCAGCGCGATCCCGGGTCGCCGTCCACGGCGTTGTGCGCGGGCACGCCGTCGCCCTCGTCGGCCGACGCCGACACGCTCGCCCGTCGTGCCAGGTCCGGCGTCGGTTCGCCCTGCGTCGAGGTGACGCGGAGCGCCCAGAGCGAGACGCCGAACGCGGTGTGCCGGCGGTCTGCGACGACCCGGACCCAGCGGCCGGTGACGTCGTCGCCCTCCAGCCGGTGGGTCACCTCGCCGCCGGTCCCGTGTGCTTCCCCCGCGACGGTCCGCCAGGGGGCGTCTTCGTCGTCACGGACCTGGACGCGGTAGGCCTCGGCCCACGCGGCCTCCCAGTCGAGCTGCACCTGGTCGATCGGCACGACCTGCCCGAGGTCGACTGCCAACCACTCGCCGTCGCGTGCTGCGCTGGCCCACCGGGTCCGGGCGTCGCCGTCGACCGCTTTGCCACCGGACAGGTCACTGCGCTCGTCCGACGACGTGGTGACGGGTTTGCCGGCGGCCACGTCGCGAGAGCGGGCGGGTACGGTTCCGCCGTCGTCGTCACCGTCGGTCGCCTCGTCGAGGGTCGTGACGGTGGCCGTCCCGGATGCTCCCGACACGGTGGCCGTGACCGTCGCGGTCACACCGCCCTCGGTCGCTGCCGTGACGACGCCGTCCGGTTCGACACTGCCGCCGCCGTCGACGGCCCACTCCGGGCGGTCCGCGGCGAGCCGCCCGCCGAACCCGTGGCGGTCGAACCCGTAGGCCGTCATCCGGACCGTGTCACCGGAGCGAACGGTCGCGGTGCGCGGCGCGACGAGCACGTCCTCGACGTCGACGGTCGAGGCCGCCGGTGTGCCGGACACGTGCACCTCCCAGATGGAGTACCCGTACCCGGTGAGGCGATCGGTCAGGTGCAGGCGCACGAACCGGGCGGTCTCGCCCACGGCCACCGTGTCCGCGTCGGCCGTTGTCTTGTCGACGGTCCGCACGTCGCGCCAAGGGGCGCCGTCGGTGTCCCGGACCTGCAGCACGTACCGTGCGGCGGCCGCGTTCTCCCAGTCCACCCGCACGGTGTCGACGTCGGTCAGACGCCCGAGGTCGAGGGTGTAGTCGACCTCGTCCACACCGTGCGCGCTCTCCCACCGGGTGCTGCGGTCCCCGTCGACGGCCTTCCCGGCGACGTTGCCGCCGTCCGAGGAGCTCGCGTCGACGTCGGCACCCGCTGCGGCGTCGGGGATCGAGGTCACCGAGGCGACGACCGCGGAGCCCTCGACCCCGCCCCCGGTCGCGACGACGTAGCCGGAACCCGCGGCGGTCGTCGTCACGGTGCCGTCGGTCCCGGCGCTCCCGGCGCCGGTGTACGACCAGGCGACGTCGGCGGGCAGGTCCGCCGGGTCGCCGTACTGGTCGTGGCCGGCGGCACGGAACCGCTGTGGTGTCCCGACGACGAGCCGGTCGAAGCCGGGCGTGACGTCGAACCCGGTCAGGACCGGTGCCGGTGCGACCCGGAAGGCGTACGACCCGTGCACGCCGCCGACCGTGGCGGTGACCGTCGCCCGCTCCGCGCGCTCCGATGCGCGGTGGAGACCGTCGGCGCTGATCGTGCCGGTGTCGGTCGACCAGGTGACGTCGTCCAGGGCGACGGTTGCGCCGTACTGGTCGTAGCCGGTCGCGGTGAAGGTCGTGGTCGCACCGGGGACGATCGTCTTCGGGGCCCCCTTCGTCCTGACGACCACCTCGGTGAGCCGCGCGTCCAGGTGCGACGTGATCTGCGTCTGCGCCGGGACCGCGATCTGGCCGATCACCTCCGTGCCCTCGTAGACCTCGTAGGTGTGCTGCACGGTGTCGGGGTTGTCGAGCACGTAGCTGATCGTGCCGTCCGGTGCGCGGAACACCTGGCTGAGCGGGTCCGAGGTGTGCCGGTCGGTCACCTCGGTGCCGACGGTCCGGTTCGACATCGCCTGGTGGTAGACGAGGCCGGCCATCGACTGTCCGGTCACGGCCGGGTCGTCGGCGGCCCACAGCGCGGCGTGCACGTCGGCGTAGGTGTCGGGGTCGTACTGCCCGAGGAACCCGAGCACGACGTTGCCGAGGGCGTCACCCATGCCGCTGAACACCCGCGCGGCGTGCTCGGTGTCCTCGCCCGGGGTGTGGTCGGTGAGATCGACGCCGTACAGCTGGTCGATGGTCGCGGTGTCGGCGCGGAAGTCGTCCACCAGGAACGGCATCAGCGGAGACGGCGTCGGCCAGTCCTGGGGCTTCCGGTCGGCGGTGGGACCGTCGAGCTCGATGGGCACCAGCGAGTCGGGCAGGTTCTCCGGGGTCCAGTACCGGTCGGGGAACACCACCCGTCCGTCGTCGTCCACGCTCACCAGCAGGGTGTCGGTGGCCGGTTCGTACAGGGGGTTCGCCGCGGTTCGCCGGGTGACGTACCCGGGGTGGTTCGTCTCGACCGCGCGGATCGCGTCCTGCAGCTCACCGATCGCGGCCGGGCGGTCGCGGGTGATCTTCACGTCGCCGTAGCTGCCGACGCCCCACCACTTCTTCGTGAGCATCTGGATGCGTGCCGCGTTGCCGTCGGTGACGCCGGCCTGCCCGATGGACTCCGGGCGGGCGGCCATCATCTCGCGCATCAGGGCCTTTGAGAAGCCCGGGTCCCAGCCGAAGTAGTCGAACCACGGGGCGACCGGCATCCACTGGATGCCGGAGATCCAGGCGGGGTCGCCGGAGAAGTACGTGGCGTGGGCCTGGCCGGAGTCGAACAGGATCCCCGCCTGCCCGTGCTCGTACTCGTCCGGGAACGCGCCGTTGCCGTCGTACGACGCCGAGGCGGGGTTGCCGCGGACGTTCTGCCAGTAGTCGCGGACGGCGGCCCGCTCGGTGACGTACTGCACCGCACCGGCGGCCTGCATCTCCTCGTCGCCGAGGACCGAGCCGAGCAGGAAGAGCCCCGCCTCGGACTGGATCGCCTCGGACGACGACTCCTGGTTGTTGCCGCCGGGTGACGACACACCACCGGCGTTCGACCGGCCCTCCCAGACCCCGAACGTGCGCATGTGCGGGAACCGGGCGTCGTCGCGGTCCCAGTTCGCGTACTGCTTCGCGACGAGCGTCGCCATGCCCTGGTACTTCGCGGCCCACTCGTGGTCGACCCGGCCGAGCATGGCGGTCGCGACGGCGAAGTACCCGTAGTGGAAGTGGTTGTCGTTGAACTGGGCCGACCCGTACGAGTCGGCGAACCCGATCAGGGCCTTCCACGTCGGGTACATCGCGAAGAAGTGCTCCGCTTCGCCGTCCGTGTACGTGTACCAGTCGGTCAGGGCGCGTTCGAGGGTGTCCTGCAGCGTCCGGGCGTCCTCGGTGGCACCGATCTGCCGCGCGATCGTCATGTACTCGGCGAGCTGCAGGACGTCCTTGCCGCCCCAGTAGGTGTCCCCGCCGTACGTCGTCTTCGCGGCGTACTCGTGCAGGTACTCGCGCATGACCTCCTCGGAGTACGGGTCGTCGCCGACCGCCTCGGGCGTGGCACCGATCGGCGTGATGCCCGTGAACGCGTAGTCCAGGGTCCAGCCGTCGTGGCCGACGGTGGTCCGCATGGTGCCGCGCGGGGTCTCGTAAGTGGCGCCGGTGAAGCGCAGGTTCGTGGTGGCGTCGGCGTACTGGTGCTGCAGCCAGCCCTGCACGGTGTCGTGGTTGTCGCCCTGCAGCGTGTCGGTGCGGATCGACCACTGCTGGCGGACGTTCGCCGCCGCCGCGTCGTACGAGTACGTCATCGTCGTGTCACGGGGGACCGCGAAGGCGGTGCGGTGCAGGTCGTCCAGAGAAAGGCCATGCTCGGGCACCGCGCTGAGCACCAGGTAGGGCGTGCCCGACGAGGCCTCCAGCGCGTTGCCGACCCGGGTGAAGGTCGTCCCGTCGGGGGCGTGCACGCCGAAGACGTGGCCGTCCTGGCGGATCTCGAACCGGTCCGTCGTCACCGGCAGGTCGAGCGGTTCGCCGTCTCCGTCGGTGATCTCGGCACCGTCCTGCAGGGTGAGGCGCGGGGTCATGCCGTGGAACTCGAACCACTCGTACGGCGAACCCTGCACGCTCGTGACGTCCATGTACTGTCCGCCCGGGCCGTCCTGCGGCATCCGCCAGCTGACGTTCCAGTCGCCCCAGCGGAGCGCATCGGCCTGCTTCGCCCGGAACGTGGTCGCGAAGCGGTCGGCGAGGCCGTCCGGGGCGTCGGTGAGCAGGACCTGGTCGACCAGCACGTGTGCCCACCCGGCCCGCAGGTCGTCGACGATCCGCAGCTGCGCGGACTGCCCCCGGTGTGCGGAGACGTCCCAGCTGTCCCAGCGCAGCTGTTCGCTGTCCGTCCCCGTGCTGCTCGCCACGACGTCGCCGTCGACCAGGAGCTGCACGGCTTCGTGGTCGGGGTGCCGGCCACCGCCGACCAGGAACGCCAGGGTCGAACGGTCGATCGTGAACGCCGGCGAGGTGAGCGTGCCGGTCGCGCCGTCGCCGTCCTCGTCGCTGAACGAGTTCAGGAGGCGTCCGCCGAGCCACCCGGAGACCGCGCTCTGCCCGCTGGCCGTCCCGGTGGCGGTGGCCGTGAAGGCGTCACCGGTCGCGGTCCAGCCGTCGGGCAGGCCGTCCTCGAAGTCGGCGAGGGTGCGGTCGCTCGCGTCGGGGGTCGGCTCCACCGTCCCGCCCACCGTCACGGGGGACTCCAGGCGCATCGCCGTGCCGTCGCTGTTCCACCGCGTCGGGATCGTGAGCTTCGTGCCCGCGGCACTGTTCGACGAGACGAACGGGTACGCCCACATGTCGCCGGAGTACTTGCTGACCAGCAGGTCCGTCCACCACTGGTTCGTCGGCACCGGCTCGCCGGCCTTCGACGGGTCGATGTACAGCCGCTGGTCCAGCGTCTTCCGCACGTCGGCGATGTCCGTGATCTCGTCCGGCGGGGCCGGCGCGTAGGAGCCGGAACCCATTTGCACACCGTCCGCGGCCGGACCGACGCGGGACGAGCCTCCAGGCTGTTCCTGTGGTGCGGCCACCGCAGCGGTCGGATCGGCCGGTGAGCGCGGGGTGTCCGAGGTCGCGGCGTGCGCCGGGGTGACGGCGAACGCCAGCAGCGTGGCGGCGGTCAGTGCGCCGGCGGTGGCGCTGACGGCCGCTCGGCGGAACGACCTGGGACGGACGGCGGGACGCGGTGAGGTCACCGGGACTCCTGTCGGAGGGGTTCGGCCGGACACGACGTCCACGGCCGAGACGGGCTGGTCTGGTGGTGCGGGACCTGCACACGGACAGATCGGCAGGGCCGGTCCCGCCGTCAGTGGTCCGCGTTCTGGGGATGCCCTACCGTTGGCCCCATGCCGACCATCGGACTGCGCCGGATGGTGCCGCGCGACCCCGACCAGCGACACCGGGCGGCGAGCCCCCTCGAGCTCCTGTTCGACCTGATGTTCGTCGTCGCGGTGGGCTTCGCCGCCACGAACCTGCACGAGATCGAGCTCGAGGGACACGTCACCTCCGCCGTCCTGGCCTACGGGCTGGTGTTCTTCTCGATCTGGTGGGCCTGGATGAACTTCACGTGGTTCGCCACGTCGTTCGACACCGACGACTGGCTCTACCGCGTGATGACCTTCGTGCAGATGGCCGGGGTGCTCGTCCTCGCCGCCGGGGTGCACGCGGCCATGGTCGAGAACGACTTCACGATCGGCATCATCGGCTACGTCGTCATGCGGCTGGCCTTGGTCGGGCAGTGGATCCGCGCCGCTGCGTCCTCCACCCGCCACCGCCGGACCGCCACCCTGCACGCCGTCGGCATCACGGTCGTGCAGGTGCTCTGGGTGGTCTCCCTGGCCCTGCCCGACGACCTCTGGGGGCACGCGGCACCGTTCCTCGTGCTCGCCGAACTGTCCGTGCCGATCTGGGCGCAGACCTCGACGGGGACAGCCCCGTGGCACACCCGGCACCTGGCCGAGCGGTTCTCCCTGTTCACCCTCATCGTCCTCGGCGAGGGGCTGGTGGCCTCGGCCGGCGCGGTGATCGACGCCGTCGCACACACCGAGCACCTCGGACCCCTGCTGGCGCTCGCGGGTTGCGGGCTCGTGATCACCGTCGGCATGTGGTGGATCTACTTCTCCCGGGAGCAGCACGCGCACATCCGCTCGCTGCCCACCGCGCTCGTGTTCGGCTACGGCCACTACTTCGTCTTCGCCGCCGCCGGTGCCCTGCCGGCCGGCATCGAGGTCGCGGTCAGCGCCGACGCCGGCCACGTCGAGCTGTCGTCCGCCTCGGTCGCCGCGACCGTCGCGGTGCCGGTCGCGGTGTTCGTGCTGTCGATCTGGGCGCTCGCGATCCGGCCGTCGCTGTCGGCACGGGCCAACGCCGTCGTGGTGGCCCTGGTGCTCGTGGTCCTCGCGTCGATCGCGGTGCCGGCGGTGTCGCTGCCGGTCACGGCGCTCGCCGTGGTGGCGGTCGTCGTGACCCTCGAGGTCGCGTCCGCACGGACCGACACCTGACGCACTGACGGACGGGAGGCACGGTGCCAGCTGGCACCGTGCCTCCCGTCCGTCAGGTGGTCGCGTCGACGGCCCGTGCGCGGTTCCGTCTCCGGTGCGAGGGCACGTTCGTCGCACCGAACACGGAACCTCGCACCACACGGCGCGGGTGGCGCGTGGCGCGTGGCGCCTGCCGCGCCGCGCCGCGCCGCGTCAGCGCTCGGGCTGCTCCGTCGCGGGCCCGTCGTCCGACGTCGGACGCGCGTCGAGGCTCGGGTCGACCGCCGGGTCGGCCGAGATCGACGACGGCCGCACCGGGAAGTCGTCGAGCGCGCCGGCCTCCACCGTCGGGGACGTGGTTCCGCGGCCGCCGCGCACGCGGTTCTTCACCGCGGCCCACGGACGGCCGAGGCCGGACCGTGCCGGACGCTCGTTCGGCGCCTCGACCTCGAGGCCGTAGTAGGCGCCGACGTGCTCGAGCAGGACCTCGCGCTCGGCCTTGTCGTAGGCACGGCGCTCGCGGGTGAAGGCGATGATCGTCGACCAACAGGTGAGCAACAGGACGATGCTGAACGGCAACGCGGTCGTGATCGCCGCCGTCTTCAGGGCGTTCAGTCCACCGCTGAGCAGCAGGGCGACGGCGAGCAGCGCAGCGACACCGGCGAAGAAGACCCGCAGCCAGTTCTTCGGCTCGATGTCACCGCCCGACGCGATCATCGCCATCACGAGCGACCCGGAGTCCGACGAGGTCACGAAGAACACGCCGATGAGCAGGATCGCGCCGTAGGTCAGGACCATGCCGGCGGGCAGGTCGCCGAGGACCGCGAACAGCGACCCCTCGATGTCGACCGAGCCGTCCGAGCCGATCAGGCCGCCAGAGCCGTCGGTCTGGCGGTGGATCGCGGTGCCACCGAGGACGGCGAACCACAGGAACGTGAGCGCGGTCGGCACGAGCAGCACACCGAACACGAACTGGCGGACGGTGCGGCCCTTGGAGATGCGGGCGATGAAGACACCGACGAACGGCGCCCACGACATCCACCAGCCCCAGTAGAAGGTGGTCCAGGCGCCCTGCCAGGCCTCGCCCTCGGCGCCCTGCTGGGCCGTGACGTTGAACGACAGGCCGACGATGTTCTGCAGGTAGGAGCCGATCGACTGCACGAAGTCGCGCAGCAGGAACTGCGTCGGGCCGACGATGAGCACGAAGAGCAGGAGTGCGGCGGCGAGCAGCAGGTTGAAGTTCGACAGGATCTTCATGCCCTTGGTCACGCCGGTGACGAGCGAGACGATCGTCACGGCGGTGATCACCGCGATGATCGCGATCTGGCTGACGATGCTGCTGTCGGCGATGCCGGCGCTCTCGAGTCCGGCGCCGATCTGGATGACCCCGAGGCCGAGCGAGGTCGCGACGCCGAACAGCGTGCCGACCAGGGCGATCACGTCGATCAGGTTGCCCCAGCCGCCGCGCACGCGGTTGCCGAGCAGCGGTTCGAGGGCCCAGCGGATCGACACCGGGCGACCCCGGCGGTGGATCGCGTACGCCAGGGCCAGGCCGAGGACGACGTAGATCGCCCACGCGTGCAGGCCCCAGTGCAGGAACGTCTGGGTCAGTGCCTGCTGCGCGAGCTCCTTCTCGGTGCCGGTGACGCCGGGGCGCGGGGAAGCGAAGTGGCTGAGCGGCTCGGAGACGCCGTAGAAGACGAGGCCGATGCCCATGCCGGCGGCGAAGAGCAGTGCGAACCACGAACCGGTCGAGAACTCGGGCTCGTCCTGGTCCTTGCCGAGCTTGATGTCACCGAAGCGGCTGAAGCCGACGAACAGCGAGAAGCCGACGAAGAACGCGGCGATCAGCACGTAGTACCAGCTGAAGTTCTTGACGATGCCGTCCTGCAGACCGAGGAACAGCGCCTCGGCGGTGGAGGGGGAGATCAGGGTGAAGGCCACGAACCCCAGCACGATGACGGCGGCGGGCCAGAACACCCACCGCCGCAACTGCGGCGTCGTGGTCACGGGTCCGGGCAGGGGAGGAGTGGTGCTTGCCATGCAGTCCATGGTGCCTGCTCGCGATCCTGTGTGTTCGCCCAGGCGTGTCGTGGTTCAGAAATCGCGCGCGGACTCCGTGGGGTTCCCCCGGCCGACCCGTCCGAGGTGGAGTCTCCGCGACAGCCGGATGACGGGACGGATGAGCAGCTGGATGCTCCCGATCAGGAACAGCCACGTGCCGGCCGTCGTGGTGCTCTCGGAGAAGAAGAGGACGCTGCCGACGATGAACCAGAGCGCGACCATCACGTCGTTGATGATGCTGATCGTCTCGTAGACCCCGCGGATGCGGAGCTCTTCGTGCCCCACCCGGAGTGCGATGTCCCGTTCGTCCTCAGCCATCAGACGATCCTGCCAGCTCCGTGGCGTGTCCGTCCGAGCGGCCGTGCTCGTCCCGAGGGCACGGCGCGCTCCGTGCGAGGTTCCCCACTCCGTGCGGCGCTGCGGGCGCCGCACGGAGTGCGCAACCGCGCACCAGGCGGCGGCTTGCGGCCGTGGACGCGTGGCGCGGCGGCCGGGAGGCGCGGGGCGGGCTGGCACCGTGCCTCCCGTCCGTGGGGCGCACCGACCACTGCCACATGCGATTACAACGTTGACGTACGCTTTACAGCGCTGTAAACAGGAGCCTGCGCGACGATGCGCGACGAGGGAGAGACCCGATGGTGGGAAGCAGGACCGCAACACTCCAGGCGGCGGTGAGCCGGCGGGGGTTCCTCGCGGGCGCGGCCGGTGGCATCGCACTCGGCACGATGGCGCTCGCCGGGTGCGCGACCCCGGGGCGTGCCGCCGGTGGTGCCACGACGCTCCGCTTCTACGAGCAGAAGCAGGAGGTCATCGCGTACTTCGACAAGCTGCTGCGGCAGTTCGAGGGGGAGCACACCGGCATGTCGGTCGTGCACGACAGCACGGCGGCCATCGCCCCGCAGTTCGTGCGTGGCGAACCGGCGGACGTCGGGTGCTTCAACGACAACCTCGAGCTCGCCCGGTACATCTCGCGCGGTGTGCTCAGCGACCTCAGCGACCTGCCGTCGGCAGCGCGGGTCCGACCGGACATCGACACCCTGACGAACCAGTACGCGAAGTTCGAGGACCGCACGAGCGTGCTGCCGTACTCGCTCGCGGCGGCCGGGGTGATCTACAACAAGCGGATCTTCGCCGAGCACGACCTGCCGGTCCCGACGACGTGGGACGAGTTCGTCGAGGTCTGCCGCACACTGCAGAAGGCCGGCATCACGCCGATCTACGCCACTGACCGGGACACCTGGACGCTCTGGCAGGGCCTGTTCGACTACTCGGTGGGCAGCCTCGTCGACACCGGCTCGTTCTTCCGGAAGATGAAGGCCCTCGGCGCCGACGTCGGCCCGGACTCCGAGGTGTCGTTCGAGAAGGACTTCGCGGTGCCGATGGAGCGCGCGAAGACCATCTCGTCGTTCTTCAACCGCGACCACGCCACCCGGGCCTACGCCGACGGCAACCTGGCGTTCGGCAAGGGCGAGGCCGCGATGTACCTGCAGGGCCCGTGGGCGCTCGGGCAGATCGCGCTGATCGACGACAAGCTGCCCGTCGGCACCTTCGCCCTGCCGGTGTCGAACGACCCGGCCGACCGCAAGGCCCGGGTCAACATCGACCTCGGGCTCTGGATCCCCACGGCGTCCGAGCACCCGGAGCAGGCGAAGGAGCTCGTCGAGTTCCTCATGCAGCCCGACGTCATCGACGCCTACAACCGCGACAACCTGGCGTACTCGCCCCGCATCGACGCACCGCCGCAGCAGGACGAGCGCCTCGCCGGCCTGCAGCAGTACGTCGACGACGCGGCGTTCTACCAGGGCGCCGGCACCTTCATCCCCACGTCGATCCCGCTCGGCAACTACCTGCAGTCGGCGATCCGGAGCGGGGACTTCACCTCGATGCTGCAGCGGCTCGACTCGGACTGGCGGCGGCTCGCCGGCCGTTCCGCGACGGTCTGAGCCGGACCAGGACACAGGAGTCACCATGACCATGCAGACCCCGCTCTCCCGCGACACCGACCCGGCAACGTCCGGACCGGCGACCGCGGCGTCCCGTACGCACCGTCGTGTGGGTTCCCTCCACCGGACGGAGGGCATGTACTACCTGTTCCTCGTGCCGGCCCTCGTGCTCTTCACGGCGTTCGTCGTCGCCCCCGCCTGCGTCGGCGTCTTCTACAGCTTCACCGACTACCTGGGGTTCGGGCAGTGGGACTTCATCGGCGTCGAGAACTACAGGGCGCTCGTCTCCGACCCGGCGATCCTGGCGTCGTACGGGTTCACGCTCGGCTTCGCGGCCGTCACCGTCGTCGTCACGCAGGTCGTCGCGCTGTCCCTGGCGATCGCCCTGGCGAAGAAGATCCGGTTCGCCGCCGGGTTGCGGTCGGTGTTCGTCATCCCGATGGTGATCTCGGGGATCATCGTCGCCTACGTGTTCAACTTCCTGTTCTCGAACACCGTGCCGGCCCTGGCCACGAGCGTCGGTTTCGGCCCGCTCGAGCAGAGCATCCTCGGCGACCCGAACCTCGCCTGGCTCGCGATCGTGATCGTGTCCGCCTGGCAGACCGTGCCCGGCGCGCTCCTCATCTACACAGCGGGGCTGACGTCCATCCCCGAGGAGCTGTACGAGGCCAGTGCGCTCGACGGTGCGACCGGCTGGAAGCAGCTCCGCTCGATCACGCTCCCGCTGCTCGGCGGCTTCATCGTCATCAACACCGTGCTCGGCGTGAAGGGCTACCTCGGCGCCTACGACGTGATCGTCGGTCTGACCAACGGCGGCCCCGGCAGCGCGACGAGCAGCGTCGCGATGACCATCTTCGGCGGCTTCACCGGCGGCGACTACGCCTACCAGATGGCGAACGCGACCGTGTTCTTCATCATCACCGTCCTCATCTCCGTGCTGCAGCTCGTGGCGACCCGCGGAAGGAACCTGCGACTCGCATGACCGCCATCGACACACGACCCCCGACCGACACCCGCGCCGTGACCACCGGCGGCACCGGTCGCTCCGGCCGCGGCCACCGCCGACGACTGGGCGGCACGAACTGGACGCTGACCGTGGTCCTCGGGCTCGCGTCGCTGACCGTGCTCATCCCGCTGTACGTGACGCTCTCGATGGCGTTCAAGACGACCGAGCAGTCCGTCGACGGCAATGCGCTCTCGCTGCCGTTCCCGTTCAACCCGGGCTCGTTCGCCGAGGCCTGGCAGCTGACCCGGTTCCCGGTGTCCTTCTCGGTGTCCCTGGGCGTCGCGGCGCTCACCGTCGTCGCGACGCTGCTGCTCAGCTCGTTCGCCTCGTACGCGATCGTCCGGAACTGGCACAAGCGGTTCTTCCGGTACTCGTTCGTCTACCTGCTCGCGGCGATGTTCCTGCCGTTCCCGGTGGTGGCGCTGCCGCAGATCAAGCTGACCGCCGAGATCGGCCTCGACAACCCGATCGGCGTCGGGATCCTGCACGCCATGTTCCAACTGTCGTTCAGCGTGCTGCTCTACTCGGCGTACCTGCGGTCGATCCCGGTCGAACTCGAGGAGAGCGCCCGCATCGACGGGGCGTCCACGTGGCAGATCTTCTGGCGGATCATCCTGCCGCTCCTCGGCCCGATGAACGCGACGGTCGGCATCTTCGCGTTCCTGGCATCGTGGAACGACTTCATGATGCCGTCGCTCATCACGGCGGATCCGGGGTTGCAGACCCTGCCCGTGGTGCAGAACATCTTCCAGAGTCAGTTCGGCACCAACTACAACGTCGCCTTCGCCTCGTACCTGATGGCGATGGCGCCCACGATCATCGTCTACCTGTTCGCGCAGCGCTGGGTCATCAGCGGCGTGACGCAGGGCGCGGTCAAGAGCTGAGAGGCACCACGTGAGCAGCAGCACCACCGGCAGCAGCACCGCCGGCACCGCCGGCACCACCGGCACCACCGGGGCGGTCCTCCCCACCATCCGTCCGTTCCCGGGTTCGGACCCGGTCGCCGACCCCGCAGCCGTCGTCACCGGCGACCACTGGCGCATCACCGTGCTCGACGCCGGGGCCTTCCGCATCGAGTGGAGCGACGACGGCGGGTTCGAGGACCGCGCATCGACCTTCGCGATGCGCCGCCGCCTTCCCGTACCGGCGTTCACCGTGGAGCGGACGGCCGACGCCGACGGCTCCGGCGCCGCCGGCCTCGTCGTCACCACGGACCGCGCCCGCCTGCGCTACGACGGCCGTCCCTTCAGCCCGAGCGGCCTGGTCGTCGAGACCACCGGCCCGGACGCCAACCGCTGGCGCTGGGGGCAGGAGCCGCGCGACCTCGGCGGCACCGGCCGCACCCTCGACGACGTCGACGGCCGGATGCCGCTCGAACCGGGGATCCTGGCCCGCGACGGCATCACCGCGCTCGACGACAGCGAGTCGTTCCTGTTCGCCGACGACGGCTGGATCGGCACGCGGGTCCCCGGGCGCCGCGACGTCACGGTCTTCGCGTACGGCCGCGACTACGACGCTGCGCTCCGCACGTACCACGCCGTCTCCGGGCCGCCGTCGCGGATGCCGCGGTGGGCGCTCGGCAACTGGTGGAGCCGGTACCACCCGTACAGCGACACCTCGTACCTCGAGCTGCTGGACCGCTTCGCCGACGAACACCTGCCGTTCTCGGTCGCCGTCATCGACATGGACTGGCACCGGGTGGACTCCGTCCCGCTGCGCTTCGGCAACGGCTGGACGGGGTACTCGTGGGAGCCGTCGTTGTTCCCGGACCCGCGGGCCTTCCTCGCAGAGCTCCACCGCCGGGGGATGCGCACGACGCTGAACCTGCACCCGGCCGACGGCGTCCGGGCGTTCGAGGACGCCTACCCCGCGGTGGCGCGGGCGATGGGCGTCGACCCGGAGACCGAGCAGCCGATCGCGTTCGACCCGACGGACCGGCGGTTCCTGCAGGCCTACTTCGAACAGCTGCACCGCCCGCTCGAGGAGCAGGGGGTCGACTTCTGGTGGATCGACTGGCAGCAGGGTCGTGAGACCGGGCTGCCCGGGGTCGACCCGCTGTGGCTGCTCAACCACTTCCACCTGCTCGACTCGGCGCGGCACGCGGCATCGGGGGACTCCGACGCAAGGGGTGACGACGGCGCGGACACGGCCTCGGCCCCGGCTCCCGTCGACGGCATGACCTTCTCGCGCTACGCCGGCCCCGGCAGCCACCGGTACGCCGTCGGGTTCTCCGGCGATGCCGTCGTGTCGTGGGCGTCCCTGGCGTTCCAGCCCGAGTTCACCGCCACCGCCGCGAACATCGGCTACCCCTGGTGGAGCCACGACATCGGCGGCCACACCCGTGGCGTCCGCGACGACGAGCTCGCCACCCGCTGGGTGCAGTTCGGGGTGTTCTCACCGATCATGCGCCTGCACTCCGCGAACAACCCGTTCATCCGCAAGGAGCCGTGGGTGTTCCCCGCCGAGGCCCGCGCCGCGATGGGCGAGGCACTCCGCTTCCGTCACCGCCTGGTGCCGTACCTGCACACCATGAACCACGGCACCGCCGAGGGCACCGCGCTGGTCCGGCCGATGTACCACCTGGAGCCGCGCCGCGACGAGGCGTACCGGGTGCCGAACACCTACGCGTTCGGTTCGGAGCTGCTCGTCGCCCCGATCGTGACGCCGCGCGACCCGGTCAGCCGGCACGGGGTCGCCCGGGCCTGGCTGCCGCCCGGCACCTGGACCGACGTCTTCACCGGCACGGTGTACGCAGGTGACCGGTTCATCGACCTGCACCGCACGCTCGACACGGTGCCGGTCCTGCTGCGCGCCGGTGGGATCCTGCCGCTCGCGGCGGCCGACCAGCTCGACGCCACCGTCAACCCGACGGCGTTCGAGGTCCTCGTCGCGCCGGGTGCGCCGGGTGACTTCACCCTGGTCGAGGACCACGAGGGCGAGGGCAGCCGCACCGCCAGGACCCGCCTGACCTGGGACCCAGCGCACGCCGAGTTCCGGGTGCACGCCACCACCGGGGCCCTCGACGTCGTTCCCGCCCACCGCGACTGGCGGATCACGTTCCTCGCCGCGCCGGCCGACGGGCAGCCGACGTCGGCACGTGCGGCCGACCGGTTCTCGGTCGACCTGTCCGTCGACTCGGCGTCGGGCGGATCGGTCACGCTGGTCGGCGCTCCGGTCGTCGGCGTCGACGCGCGGGAGGCCGCGCGGCGGGTCCTCGAGGGCGCGCAGGCCGGCAACCCGGAGAAGCTCGAGGCGTGGGAGGTCGTGGCGAAGGACCTGCCGCGTGCGGACCGCATCGTCGAGCTCGGCACCGTCGGGCTGCCCGACGCCCTGCGGGACGTCGTCGTCGAGCTGCTCGGCAGCGTGCACCCGGGGGAGTCGGCTCCCGCAGGCCGCTGACGGCACGCGACGGGGGAAAAGGCGGACGGGCGCGGCTCGCTCAGCAGTGTCGCGCCAGCGGCACGCGGGCCGCGCCGACCGAGCCTGCGAGGGAGGGGTGGCCGCACCGCCACGGGCCTCCAGTCCGCCGTTCACGCGCGCTGGTGCGCCGCCCGGTCGGACGTGCCGTCCGCGTACGGCGCGCTCTCGCCGACGAGCAGGCGGTGGCCGACCGTGACCAACCGGCCGGGGACGTCGGAGCCGTCCATCCGCTCGACCAGCAGGTCGAGCGCGGTCCCGGCGAGGGCGACCGTGTCGGGCGCGACGGAGGTCAGGCTCGGCACCAGGCTCGACCCGAGTCCGACCGCGTCCCACCCGACGACGGCGACGTCGCCGGGGGCGTCCAGGCCGCGCAGGCGCATCGCCCGGAGCGCCCCGAGCGCGGCCAGGTCGTCGCGGCAGAGCAGACCGTCGACGCGGAGTCCGGCGTCGAGCGCGGCGCCGAAGGCGACCTCGGCGCCGGCGGCGTCACCGACCTCGCGGGGGACCAGCAACGCGTCGTCGAGCGGCAGGCCCGCGGCGACGAGTCCGGCGCGGTAGCCGTCCAGACGCAGTCCGGAGGTGCGCGACGACGGGCCGGTCTCGTGCCCGAAGAACCCGATGCGGCGGCAGCCGAGCGCCACGAGGTGGGCGACGGCCTCGGTGGCGGCCCCGGCGTTGTCGATGACGACCTGGTCGGCGTGCGGGGGCCGGACGTCCTCGCCGAGGAACACCACGGCGGTGTCCCCGCGGATCCGGTCGATGGCCTCGGGCGTGAGCACCTGCGGGTGGATCACGACCCCGTCGACCACACCGGCCTCACGTCCCCGCACCGCTGAGCGTTCACCGTCGGGGTCGCCGCCGGTCTCCTCGAGCAGGAGCTGGTAGCCGCGGTCGGCGCACACCCGCGAGAACACGTGGGCCAGTTCGGCGAAGTACGGACGCCGCAGGTCGGGGAACGCGAAGGCGAGCATGTTCGAGCGTCCGGTCGCCAGGGACCGGCCCGAGACGTTGGGGCGGTAGCCCAGCTCGTCGATGGCGGCCTGCACTCGGCTGCGCATCGGGTCGCTGACGTGCTGGTAGCCGCGGACGACGTTGGACACGGTCTTCATCGAGACGCCGGCGTGCGCGGCGACGTCCTGCAGCGTGACCTTGCCCATCCGCTCACCGTAGCGGGCGGGACTCGCCGGACGCGTCGGACCGGCCGGGCCGTGCTCGCTCGTGGTCGTCAGGGGACGAGTCGGCGCTGCACGATCGCGCGGGCGACCTCGGAGAGCGGCTCGTGGTGCTCGAGCGCGTACCCGCGGATCACCGCGAAGGCGTCCTCGATCGAGACGCCGCGCAGGTACGACACGACGCCCTTGGCCTGCTCGATCACCTCGCGCGACCCGATGGTCCGCTGCAGCTGCGCGCGGACGATCTCGTGCTCGCGCAGGGACCGTTCGTGCAGGATGCCGATCGTCGCCACGTCCGCCAGGGCCCGGGCGACGCGCAGGTCCGACTCCGCGAGGGCACCGACGCCGGCCCCGAACAGGTTGAGCGTGCCGATGACGTTGCTCCCCAGCCGGAGCGGGACGGCGTGCACGGACCGGAACCCGAGCGCGAGCGCACCCGTGCGGAACATCGCCCAATCCGCCGGTGCGACCTCGATGTCCGGGCACGTCACGACCCGTCCGGTCGCGAACGAGGTCATGCAGGGGCCGGCCTCGGCGTCGAGCTGCAGCACCTCGACGAGACGGGTCGCCTCGGAGGTGGAGGCCACGACCTCGAGCTCCTGGTCGTCGTTCGCCAGCAGGATGCCCGCGGCGTCGATGCCGAGCACGTCGGCGCACGTCTCGACCAGGGTCTGCAGCAGTTCCACGACGTCGTACGCGTCCACCAGGGTGTCGGCGAGCGACGTGAACGTCTCGAGGATCCGGGCTTCTCGGCCTGCCGTCGTCACTGGACCTCCTCGATCAGGTCGCCTCGCTTCTCGAACCGGACCGTGCCGTCGAGGATCTCCTCCGCCACCCGCCGCATCGTCGTCCGGCGGGCGAAGGCGTGGCCCTGCAGCAGCAGGTAGGCGTCCTCGGGGCTGATGTCGAGCTGCGCGAGCACGACCCCGGTGGCCTGGTGCACCACGCGCCGCGACGACGGGCTCCGATCGAGCAGTGCGTCGTCCTCGTCCGCGATGGAGCGGAGTGCCCGGCGCAGGACCCGACGGCTGACGGCCGAGGCGAGGGTCATCGCCTGCCGCACCGTGTCGTCCTCGATCGTCGCGGGCTCCGGCACGTACACGTCGATCGCGCCGAGCGGGAACGGCCCGAAGGCGACCGGGAACGCGAACACCGCGCCGACGGGTTCGCTCCGAACGGCATCGTTGAAGGCGGGCCACGCGGCGTTCGGACGCTGCACGAGATCCGTCTCCAGCACCGGGGCATCGGTCGCGAGCGCGGTCCAGCACGGTCCCTCGGACAGGTCGAGCTGGATCTCGTCGACCCGGGTGGCGACCTCGTCGGTCGCGGACACGGTCTCGCTCGGGCACAGTTCACCGAACGTCGAGATCGAGACACCGCCCATCGGCAGCGCGAGCGCGAACGGCCGACTGAGTTCGTCGTCGGCGATCTCCGCCGACCGGAGCGCACGGAGTGCACGCTCGAATGCGTCATCCATGGGCGCCTTCCCTGCCGTCTCTCGATCCTACGCGCTGGGCGGTGTCGGACGATCCGGACGGCGCAGGCACGTTCGGCGGTGGGCCGGCGCGCCAGGCCGGCAGCTCTGCGGGCGGGTACGACCCCTGCTCGTCCTGCACCCGGAGCATCGCATCGAGGGCGACGAGGCTCACGCCCGGGGTCTCACGCACCACCGTCCGCACCGCGTTGCCGAGCAGGAACGCCATCAGGTCCTCGCTGCCCCCATCCGGTCGGTAATCACGCCACGGCCCGGCCCCCGCGCGTTGCAGGGCACCGGCGAGCACCGCCTTCGCGTCGTCGACGTCGACCTCGCAGTCGAGCACCAGGCGGAAGCGTCGCTGGCTCCGGTCCGACAGGCTCGGTGCGCCGTCCTCGTCGTCCTCGGGCACGAAGGAGCGCAGCGCCGACGACGGCGCGATGCCGTACGCCGCGCGGAACGCCGCAGCCATCCGGCCCGCGTTGCTGAACTGCCAGCGCTCGGCGATCTCCGCGATGGTCCGCCGGTCCGGCGCACCGGACGCCGCCTGCAGATCGCGACGGACCCCCTCGAGGCGCACGGCGCGCAGGAAGGTTCCCGGGGACTGTCCGATCTCGGCCTGGAACCGCTTCTGCAGGCTCCGCGGCGACAGCTGCACGGCCGCGGCGACGTCGGCGACGGTGATGTGGGTCGCCGCCTGCTCGTGGACGAACCGCATCGCATCCCGGACCGCACGCGAGAGTCGGGGCGGGCCGTCCTGGGTCGCGCTGCTCCCGTCGCTCATGTGCCGACCGTACGGGACCCGCCGATGGCGCGCTCCCAGGGCTCCGATCGAGGCCGCGGATGGTCCACCTTGCGCGGTACGAAGTCAACCCCTGACATGACCGGAATCGTCCTGTCGATACTGAAAGTGTCTCGTGCACCGCCGTCGAAATCGGTGCGCCACATCGAACCGGCAGGGAGGGCGCGATGGGACACCGCCAGGGATCCACGACCGTGATGACCGAGGCCGCCGTCTGGCAGCAGGTCGTCCACAGCGATCGGATCCGTGCGCTCGCCGCGACGGACCCGACGGACATCCGTGTCCAGCCGGTCGACGCCGGGTGTTGGCGGGTCGTCGACGCCGCAGCTGCATGGGGGACCCGGACATGCTCCTCGGCTTCATCGAGCGCACGGTGGACGGTTTCGACTGCACGCTCATGGCGGCGCTGCACGAGCACGACCGGCGAGCGAGCCTGCAGGACGCCCGCGCCTGGTTCGAACACCGCTGCGGACAGCACGTCGACGAGGCACCGTGCTGACCGCGGTCCACGGGACCGACGGCGCCCGGACCGTCACCGCGAGGATCGACGCGCAGCGACGCCGCACCGAACGATCCGGTACCGACCGGGCCTTCGCCGCACGCGTGCTCGCCCAGGCCGGGCACGGCCGTGACGTGCGGTTCGACGTCGAGGACGACGCCTTCCGGCTGCCGTTCCGGTTCCGCTACCGGACCCGCCGCGACGGTTGCGTGAGCCTCGTCACAGCGTCGACGACCTCCGGCTTCTCCGGGGTCTTCGAGCCCATCGACCGCATCGTCGTCGGGTGGTCGAGCACCGGCGGTGTCCACATCGCCGTCGAGGACGGCGTCGTCCTCGAGGCCCGCCCCGGCACGCCCGTCCTGATGCCGACGGCCGGGGAGTTCTCGGTGCGCGCCCCGAAGGGCACGCTGCAGCTCGTGAGCATCGACCGGTCGCTCCTCGACCAGGTGCGCTCGTCGCTGGGAGCAGCGTCCGAACTGCCGACGCGGGGTGCTGAGCCCGCCGTCGCGGCCCTCGAACACCTGCGCCGGTGCGTCGAGCAGGTGGCCGTCACCGCGACACGCGACGGGTTCACCTCCGGCGCCCGGACCGCCGCGCAGGTCGCGCTGGTCGAGGCCGTGCTCGGAGCCTTCGGGGTGCGGACGCCCGCGGTCCTCCGCCGTGCTGTGACGCCGTCGACGGTCGAGCTCGCCGAGGCCTACCTCGAAGGACACTGCGAGCGGACGTTGTGCCTGGCCGACATCTGCGATGCCGTGGGTGTGAGCCCGCGGACCCTACAGACGTCCTTCATGCGGGAACACGGCGTCTCGCCGATGACGTTCCTGCTGCGGATGCGGCTCGACCGGGTGCACGCGGTGCTGGAGTCCGGCAGCCGGCACGAGACCAGTGTGAGCGAGGCCGCGATGGACTGGGGCTTCCGGCACCTGGGGCGGTTCTCGGGGACGTACTTCCGTCGGTTCGGGGAGTACCCGGGGCAGACGTTGCGTGCATCGTCCGGTCGGTGCGCGGACGGTCCGGAGCGCCACGCGGGCTGAGTTCGTGCACGACGCAACGTGTTCTGGACACCACGGTGAACACGCAAGTTCGGCCCCTAGGGTCGCCGCAAGCGCAATCGCGTGAACTCCCTCGAACCGGTTGAAGGACCGATCCGTACCGGAAGGCGGTCCACATGACCACCACTCCGCTCGCTCCGGGTTACACCCGCACTCGTCCCGCTACGGGTGCCCGCAAGGGCACCTCGACCTACTCCGCGCTCCTGGCGCAGGTGAAGGAGAACGGCCTCCTGCGCCGTCGTACCGGTTTCTACTGGGCACTGTTCGGCGCACTCGTCGGCAGCCTCGCCCTCACCTGGGTCGCGTTCGCGTTCCTCGGCGACTCGTGGTTCCAGCTCATCGTGGCCGGTGCGCTGGGCGTGCTGTTCACACAGTTCGCGTTCCTGTCGCACGAGGCTGCGCACCGTCAGGTGTTCGAGTCCCAGAAGTGGAACGACCGCGCGGGCCGCTGGCTCGGCACGTTCCTCGTGGGCCTGAGCTACTCGTGGTGGATGAACAAGCACACGCGTCACCACGGCAACCCGAACACCGTCGGCAAGGACCCGGACATCGCCCCCGACGGCATCCGGTTCCTCCCCGAGGACGCCGCCGCCGTCAAGGGCGGCGCGATGAAGACCTTCATGCGCTTCCAGGGGTGGCTCTTCTTCCCCCTCCTGACGCTCGAGGGCCTGAACCTGCACCGCTACGCCGTGATGTCGATCGTCACCGGCAACGGCACCAAGGCCGACAAGAAGCACCGCCTCATCGAGGGCGCCCTGCTCGTGGCGCGTTTCGCGATCTACCTGACGGTCGTGTTCTGGTTCCTGCCGTTCGGGATGGCGTGCGCGTTCCTCGGCGTGCAGCTGGCCGTGTTCGGCGTGATGATGGGTGCTTCGTTCGCCCCGAACCACAAGGGCATGCCGACCATCGCCCACGACGCCAAGGTCGACTTCTTCTCCCGTCAGGTGCGCACCTCGCGCAACATCCGTGGCGGCTGGTGGGTGTCGTTCCTGATGGGCGGGCTGAACTACCAGGTCGAGCACCACCTGTTCCCGTCGATGCCGCGTCCGGCGCTGAAGCAGGCCCGTCTGCTCGTCCGTGACCACTGCGACACCCTCGACGTGCCCTACACCGAGACCACGCTGCTGCGTTCCTACGGCATCGTCGTCCGGTACCTCAACCGCGTCGGCCTCGCCGCCCGCGACCCCTTCGCGTGCCCCATGGTCGCGCAGCTGCGCATCCACTGACGCCGTGCTGACCGCCATGCCGACGGGCACCGTCAAGTGGTTCGACCACAGCAAGGGGTTCGGCTTCATCCACCCCGATGACGGGTCCCAAGACCTGTTCGCGCACTTCTCCAGCATCGTCGCGGCGACCGGCTCCCCGCCGCTCGCCCAGGACGACCACGTGCAGTACGAGATCGGGCCCGGCAAGAAGGGCCCGCAGGCGGACAACATATCGATCATCCGCTGATCGGCACCACCACGAGCAACGCCCCGACCGGTCCGGTCGGGGCGTTGCTCGTTGCTCGTTGCGCGAGTGGCCGCGGCCGACCGAGTCTCGCCCTGCCGGACAGACGGCGGCTGCCGGTACCCGCAACGTGACCGCGGAACCGATTCTCGGCAACGGCCCGCGCCCCCGCCTGCGGGCTGGGCTGTGTTTCGCGCTGAGCGACAGTTCTCGCGAACGTGAGCGCGTGGGGTGTCGCCCAGCCCGTGACGACGGCGGCCGCCGGCCCGGCGCGCGACGAGACGGACGGGAGGCCCGGTGCCAGCTGGCGCCGGGCCTCCCGTCCGCCTGTGCGCCCGTTCTTTCCCATCGCGCGCGCGTTGGTTCGCAAGAACGGGCGTACCTGGTCGAAGGAACCCACCAGGTACGCCCGGTTCCACCAGGTACGCCCGGTTCCACCAGGTACGCCCGGTTCCACCAAGAACGCCCGGTTCTGCCAGGTACGCCCGGTTCCACCAGGTACGCCCGGTTCTGCCAGGTACGCCCGGTTCCACCAGGCGCACGACGCTCGGCGCGCAACGCAAGTCGGCCCGGACCGCGCTGCTGCGTGGTCCGGGCCGATTTGGTGTTGCGGCAGGTGTTACTTGATCTGGGCGGTGATGGTGGCGGTGCCGACGAGGAGGCCACGCTTGACGGCGTCGGTGCCGAAGGTCTTGTTCAGGAGGCCGGCGGCGTCTTCGGAGATGTGGACGGTGGTGCCGGTGAGGATGGCGTTGTCGCCCTCGAGCTGGAGGGGCTTGAGGGAGCCGCCGTGCAGCTCGAACAGGAACGCGTTGGCCGCGGCGACCTTGCCGTTGACGAGGACGTCGCCGTAGAGCTTGGACGAGCCCGGGTTCACGACGAAGTTCTCCAGCGTGACGGTGGTGTCGCCGGCCTTCAGGGTCAGACCCGAGTCGTCGTGGTTCAGCAGGCCCTGCACGTAGGGGCGGTAGTTGCCGTCGGGGGACCAGTAGGTGACCGACCCGGCGGTGATCGGGAACGACACCGACCCGTCGGCGAGGGTCGCATCGCCGGAGACGCCGGGGGTGAGCTTCAGGGCGGTGAGGGCGTCGGTGAAGCCGGAGTCGAGCTTCACGGCGGTGGAGCCACCGAGGACCTCGGGGACCGAGGCGACGGGTGCGGGGATCTTCGACTCGGACGAGGAGGACACCGTGTGCACGTTCGGGGTCGCGGCCTGGGCGGAGGAGATCCCGAACGCGGCACCGCCGAGGACGAGGGCGCCGGTCGTGGCGAGGGTGATGGAGGTCTTGAGGCTCTTACGCATCGTGATCAGTCCTTTGCTGTTGTCGCGCTCGGCGCGGCTGCTGTGTGCGCGCCGAACACACCCTTGGTGGGGTGGAGAACCAGCGATGTGCGGCTGGTGAGCGCTCCGGGTGTTTCCCGGTCGTTGCAGGTGATTCGGCGTCGTCCGCCAGACGGATTGGAACGAGTTCTCCGGGCCTGTCGCCCCTAGGCTCGGGTCATGCGGGGAACAACGATCCGACCGACCACGGAGGACGACTGGGAGTCCGTCCGGGCACTGCGGCTCGAGATGCTCCGGGACACCCCGAAGGCGTACGGGGAGCGGCTCGCCGACGCGGAGCGGCTGCAGGAGCGTGACTGGCGTCGACGCGGCCGCCGTGAGCACGACGTCGGCGGGACCACCCTCGCCGCGATCGACGCCGACGGCCGGTGGCTCGGGACGATGGGGGTGTTCGTGCCCGGCCCCCGGGTCGGGCCGCTCCTGGTCGGCGTCTACGTCGCACCGTCGCACCGGGGTCGCACCGCCGGTGTCGCCGATGCGCTGCTCGACGAGATCGAGGTGTGGGCGGCTGCACACGGGTCGGCACTTCGGCTGCACGTGCACGAGGGGAACACTCGTGCGCAGGCCTTCTACGCCCGACGTGGCTACGAGCCGACGGGTGCGACCGAGGCGTACGTCCTCGAACCGAGCGAACTCGAGGTCGAGATGATCCGGCAGCTGCGGGGATCGCTGTGAGCGGCGGGACGGCCGGGGCTGCCGGGCCCGTCGTGCGGTGGCTGCTGTCCGACGTGGGCGGCGTCCTCGAGCTCGTCGACGACGCCGCCTGGCCCGGACGCTTCCGGGCGCGGTGGGCCGAGCGTCTCGGGATGACGACGGACGACTTCTCCGCTCGCCTCGTCGCGGCCGACCTGCCCGACGCCTCCCGTCGGACCGGCGTCGTCGACCGGTACTGGGGCGCGATCGGTACGGCGCTCGGGCTGGGGGCCGATCAGCTCGCCGTCATGCGGGCCGACTTCTGGGATGCGTACTGCGGAACCCTGAACCAGCCGTTGTACGACTTCCTCGCCGGACTCCGCGGCACGATCGGCCTCGCGATCCTGTCGAACTCGGGCGATGGTGCTCGAGAGGAAGAGGAACGGCGCTTCCGGTTCTCGTCGGTGTTCGACCCGATCTGCTACTCCCACGAGATCGGTGTGAACAAGCCCGATGCCGACGCGTTCCGGATCACCCTCGAGCGCCTCGGGGCGGACCCGGACGAGGTGTTCTTCGTGGACGACGTACCCGAGAACATCGAGGCCGCACGTGCGCTCGGCATGGGGGCGCACCTGCACGTCGACACCGACGAGACGATCCGGGTGCTCGGTGCGGTCGTGCGGGGGAGCGGCCGGGCGACCGGGCGCTGACGGCGGTCTTCGTGAGCATGCCGAGACGGATGCGGCATGATCGGTCCGTGCCTGATGTGAACCCGACCGCCGCGTACCGTGCCGCCCGCGACCAGCTCCTCGCCGCGGACTCTCCCGAAGCGGCACGCGCCGGGTTCCGCTGGCCGGACGTCGGCGACACGTTCAACTGGGCGACCGACTGGTTCGACGTCATCGCGACCGACAACAACCGCACCGCGCTCTGGATCGTCGAGGAGGACGGTCGTGAGCAGCGGCTCAGCTACGCCGACCTGGCCGCACGGTCCGATCGGCTCGCCGCGCGCCTGCACGGCTTCGGCGTGCAGCAGGGCGACCACGTCCTCGTCATGCTCGGCAACCAGCTCGAGCTCTGGGAGACGATGCTCGCCGTGATCAAGCTCGGTGCGGTCATCCTGCCGACGTCGACCATGCTCGACACCGCGGACCTGCAGGACCGCGTCGACCGGGGCTCCGTGGCGCACGTCGTCACGAACCGGAGCGAGACGCACAAGTACGACGACGTCCGCGGGTCCTTCACGCGCATCGTGATCGGCGGTCCCGCTGACGGGTGGACGGAGTACCCGATCGACCTGGGCGAGCCCGCTCCTGCCGACGAGGTCCGTCCCCACGTCGTCACCCGCACGACCGACCCGTGCCTGGTCTACTTCACGTCCGGCACGACGTCGAAGCCGAAGATGGTCGTGCACACCCAGACGTCGTACCCGGTCGGACACCTCAGCACGATGTACTGGCTCGGAGTCCGGCCCGGTGACGTGCACCTGACGATCAGCTCGCCCGGGTGGGGCAAGCACGCCTGGAGTTGCTTCTTCGCGCCGTGGATCGCCGAGGCCACCGTGTTCATCCACAACACGGCGCGCTTCGACCCCGCTGCACTCCTCGCGCAGCTCGAGCGGGCCGAGGTCAACACGTTCTGCGCGCCGCCGACCGCGTGGCGGATGATGCTGCAGTCCGACCTCGGCGTGAAGCCGCGGGCGCTCCGCGAGCTCATCTCGGCCGGCGAGCCGCTCAACCCCGAGGTCATCGGCCGGGTCGAGGCGGCGTGGGGCCTCACCATCCGCGACGGGTACGGGCAGACCGAGACGACGGCGATCATCGGCAACGCCCCTGGTGCCGCCGTGACGCCCGGCGCGATGGGCAAGCCGCTCCCCGGTGTGACCGTGACGCTGCTCGACCCCGTGTCCGGCGAACCGGGCGACGAGGGTGAGGTCTGCCTCGACCTCACCGAGCGGCCCGTCAACCTGATGGCCGAGTACCTCGGCGACCCCGACCGCACGGCCTCGTCGATGCGCGACGGCTTCTTCCACACCGGCGACATCGCCGTCCGCGACGGAGACGGTGAGCTGACCTTCATCGGTCGCACCGACGACGTGTTCAAGTCCTCGGACTACAAGGTGTCGCCGTTCGAGGTGGAGAGCGCCCTGCTGGAGCACCCGGCCGTGGCCGAGAGCGCGGTCGTCCCGGCCCCTGACGACGCCCGTCTCAACGTCGTCAAGGCGTACGTCACGTTGGCCACCGGATGGGAGGCGTCGGCCGACACCGCCAGGCAGGTCCTGGAGTACGCACGCACGGCTCTCCCCGCCTACGCGCGCGTCCGCCGCGTCGAGTTCGCGGAGCTCCCGAAGACCATCTCGGGCAAGATCCGCCGCGTGGAGCTCCGGGAGCGCGAGGAGCAGTCGGTGAGCAACGGCACGCGCGCCGAAGGGGAGTGGCGCGACGACGAGTTCCCCGGCCTCCGCGCACCCCGCCCGCAGGCGAGCTGACCCGCACGGGCACCCAGGGCTCGACACGTGGAACTGATCAAGGACGTCTCGCGGGGCGACTGGTTGCTGGCCCGGGCCGGCCCGTTCGCCACGTTCGGCGGCGTCGCGGGCACCGGGTTCGAGGCGTACGCCCGGATCCTGCACCCGCTCCGAGCGGATCGCGAGGACCGGACGACCGTGGACGAGTACGACGAGCACCCGGTCCTCGAATCGACCGAGTGGCGCTGGGCCGACGTCGCCGAGCGCACCCGTCGGACGATCGACCCGCTCGTGTCGTGGCAGACGCTCAGCGGTCGGGACGACGAGTCGGACCTGCCCTTCGAGGACGGCTGGGTCGTCCATCCACCCGAAGAGGGCTGGTACGAGCCGAGGCAACTCGCCGCGCTCACCGAGCTCCTCGCCGAGGCGACGTCGACCCCGGACGACCTGGTCGGGGCGATCTGGGACGGATGGGGGGACCTCAACGGCACGTCGACGTTGGGCTTCGGGTGGCAGGGGAGCGGCGAGCCGACGGCGGCCGAGCGCGTTGAGATGCAGGCGCACATCGACCGGAGGCAGGCGCAGCACCGGCGGGAGCAGGCTGCGCTCCGGGAGTCGCTCGCGGGTCCGCGCTTCCTGTGGCCGGCTCGCGAGTGCTTCCTGCTCTCCATGTCCCTGCCGCAGCTCAGCGACCCGTCCTGGACGGACGACGCCCGCGTCGGCACGTACGTCGGCTTCGGGCACACCCCGCAGATGCTCTGGCCCGAGGGGCACGAGTGGGTGCTCGCCACCGAGATCGACTGGGACTCGACGATCGTCGCCGGGTCGCGGTCGCTCGTCGACGCGATCCTCGCCGATGCCCGGTTCGAGGCGTACGAGGTCGACGCGGACGCTTCCCTGTCCTCGTGAGGGCCCGAACAGGAGCGATGCAGCCCGGCCGAGACGGTATCGTCGAGCAATGATCAGGTCCATCCGCCGCGGCGAACGGCCCGCCGTGTCCGACGCCGGTCCCCAGCGTCAGCTCACCGACCGCGCGACCCCCGAACTGTGGGGAGCGCTCGTCGGGAGCGCCGTCGCGCTGCCCGGCGTCGAAGAGGGGCACAGCCAGGTGTCGCCGGCGTCGTCACGCGCGTTGTTCCTGCGCGATCAGCGCGACCACGTCGTCCCGTGGACGTCACTGGCACCGGACGGACGACTCGAGCCCGTGCACCTGCACGGCGTCGAGGACACCTCGGTCCACCTCTGCCTCCCGGTCGCACGGGGAGCCGAACTGACCGAGCTCGGCTGGGCGATCCCGCACCAGTACGAGGACCACGGAACCGAGTTCATGGTCTACGGCCCGCGCGACGTCGAGGAACTCGCGGTCGTGCTGTCGATCATCGAGGAGAGCCTCGCGTTCGCTCGTGACCCTGGCGACGAACGCCCGGCGCACCACCCCGCCTGATCACTTCGCGTCCAGCGACACCTCACGGCCGGCCGCGCGCGTGAACTGTCGCTTAGCGCGAAAACCCGCGCGCGCCCGGCCCGCCCGCGCCCGCGTCACCCTGTGGGAGCACACATCTCCCCCCAACGGCGGACGCGGCGACGCCGAGCGCTCCCGTAGCGTCGAGGCCGTGATCGAAGTCAGCCATCTCACCAAACAGTACGGTCCGAAGACCGCCGTGGACGACGTCTCCTTCGTCGTGCGTCCCGGCAGTGTGACCGGCTTCCTCGGGCCCAACGGCGCCGGGAAGTCCACCACGATGCGCATGATCATGGGGCTCGACCGGCCCACGTCGGGCAGCGCCACCGTGAACGGCCAGCCCTACACGAGCTTCCGCGACCCGCTCCGGCAGGTCGGCGCCCTGCTCGAGGCGAAGGCCGTGCACTCGGGGCGCAGCGCCTACAACCACCTGCTCTCCCTCGCGGCGACCCACGGCATCCCGAAGTCCCGTGTGCACGAGGTCATCGACATGACCGGCCTCGACTCCGTCGCGAAGAAGCGCGTCGGCGGGTTCTCGCTCGGCATGGGGCAGCGCCTGGGAATCGCTGCCGCACTGCTCGGTGACCCGAAGACCCTGATCCTCGACGAGCCCGTCAACGGCCTCGACCCCGACGGCGTGCTCTGGGTGCGTCAGCTCGCCCGCCGCATGGCCGCCGACGGCCGCACGGTGTTCCTCTCCAGCCACCTGATGAGCGAGATGGCACAGACCGCCGACCGCGTGGTCGTGCTCGGCCGGGGCAAGGTCCTCGCCGACGCCCCGATCGCCGAGTTCGTCGCCGGTGGTGGCGCCGCTGCCGGCACCGATGCGGCCGTCAGCCGCGTCATCGTCCGCACGCCGGACCCGAACGGCCTGTTCACCGCCATCGGCCCGAACGCCGCGGTCACCCAGCGCGAGGACGGATCGTTCCTCGTCGTCGGGCCCGACGCCCCGACGGTCGGCAACATCGCCGCGCAGGCCGGCGTCCCCCTGCACGAACTCACCCCGACCGGCGCGAGCCTTGAGGAGGCCTACATGGCCCTCACCCGCGACGACGTCGAGTACCGATCGGAGGGCACCCGATGAGCGCCACCACCTCGCCCACCACGCCGTCGACCCGGATGAGCGGCTCGACCCGTCTGTCGTTCCCGCACCTGGTGCGGAGCGAGTGGATCAAGCTGCGCAGCATCCGGTCCACGTTCTGGTGCTACGCGATCCTGGTCGTCGTCACGATCGGCATGGCCGCGCTGGTCGGAGCGAACACGAACAGCGGCGGGCAGGACCTGCCGACGGACATCGCCAACGGCACGTTCGTCAACGCCAACACCGTCGGCGTCCTGCTTTCGTCGCTCGTCGTCGGCGTGCTCGGCGTCCTCATCATCACCGGTGAGTACGGCACGGGCCAGGTCCGCTCGACCTTCACCGCCGACCCCCGTCGCACCGGCGTGATCCTGGCGAAGGCCACCGTCCTCGCCGTCACGACGTTCGTGGTCAGCGCCGTCGCGACCTGGATCGGCGTCCTCATCTCGCTCCCGCTGCTGGCCGGCAACGGTGTCGAGCCGGAGATCGGCGACCCGTCGGTCTTCATGCCGATCCTCGGTTCGTCGGTCTTCCTGACCCTGCTGGCGCTCCTCGCCTACGGCATCGGCCTGCTCGTCCGCTCGAGCGCCGGTGGTATCGCGATCACGCTCGGCATCCTGTTGGTCCTGCCGGTGGTGCTGAGCCTGATGGCCGGGCTCATGAAGGTCGAGTGGCCGACGAACATCGCGGCGTTCCTGCCGGACATGGCCGGCGGGCAGCTGTACGCCTACGCGTACGACGGCGCGAGCGCGGCCGACAACAGCGGAGTCGTGCTGAACGGATGGGGCGGTTTCGGCGTCCTCGCGGCCGAGGTCCTGGTCATCGGTGGCCTCGCCCTGACGCTCGCGCGCCGTCGCGACGTCTGACGCGACCACCCACGGACGGGAGGCGCGGTGCCAGCTGGCACCGAGCCTCCCGTCGTTCCGCGGTGCGGGTCCACAGCGTCACTAGGCTCACAGCGTGCGTTCCGTCCCCGCCCTGCTCCTGCCCGCGATCGCGGGTGTGCTCCTGCTCGCCGCCTGCTCCGGGCCGCCGCCCGTCGACGAGGCGGCACTGCACGCCTGGGAGAAGCGCCAGATGGCCACCCACTCGGACCGGGATCTCGGGGCGATGTACGCCCCGGAATCCGCCGGGCAGAGCGCGACGGGGAACGACGACGAGATCGACCGTGGCATCACGATCACGTTCGCGCACCCGGAAACGGTCGGCCACCTCGAGTTCTCGTGCTTCGGTGACGGGCACATGAGCGGTTCCGTCACGGTCGTCTCCGGGAGCACGTCGCGGAACAACATCACCGAGTCGATGCCCTGCGGCGACGGAGCGCAACGCATCGACCTGCGGCGGACCTGGCGTGCCGACGTCGACAGCATCTCCTTCAACGGGTTCGACAGCGACCGCGACAGCGCCTGGAACGTCCGCGTGATCGGCGCGGAGCCCGTCGAGGACTGACCGAGCGCTCAGGACCGCCGGACGTCGTACCGGTGCAGGGTGACGCCGTTGTCGTAGCGCTGCTGCTCGAGCAGGTCGAGCTGCACGAGCGAGCGGTGCCCCGAGAGCGGCGGATCGAACAACGGGCGGCCGGCGCCGAGCACCGACGGGTGCGTGAAGAGCATGACCTCGTCGAGCAGCCCGGCATCGAGCAGCTGACTCGCGATGCTCGGCCCGCCCACGCCGATGTCGCCTTCGCCGGAGGCACGGATCGAAGCCAGCTCGGCGATCGCGTCGCCGTCACCACCGATGACCCGGGTGTCGTGGTCGGCGGTGGTCCGTGTGCGGGACACCAGGATCTTCGGCTGCGCGGTCCAGATCTCGCCGTACTCGCGCAGGTACTGCGGCATCGACTCGTCGTGCCGGGCGTCGGGCCAGAACGGGTCCATCATGTCGCGCACCACCCGGCCCTCGACGGACAGGGTCATCGCCGCGGCGCGGGCGTTGAACTCGCGGTGCAGCGGTTCGTCGATCCGGATCCAGTCGGGTCCGTCCAGGCCGTCGTGCTCGCCTGGGGCCCGTTCGACGAACCCGTCGACGGAGACGTTGATCCAGTAGACGAACCTCGCGGGCATGGCATGACTCCTTCGTCGAGCCGAGCGTACGCTCGCGCACGTCGCCCGTCGACACCCGCAGTCCCTCCAGCAGCACCTCCCTCAACGACGAGAGCAGGTCAGGCATGCGCCGATCGTCCACCGCACTCCTCGCCGTCGTGACGTTCCTCGGCGTCGCGACCACGGGCCTCCAGGCTGCACCAGCGGATGCGTCCGCGGTGCCGGGCGGAACCATCCGGGCGACCACCACCACGACCGTGGCGTCGAGCGCCGCCAGCCGGCACGGCCGCACGGCACCCAACCACCAGAACCCGGTCGCGCTCAGCCTGCCCGACGGGCAGACGGCCGCGAGCTGCGCGGACCCGACCGTGATCCACGGAGCCGGACGCGACCGCAACTGGTACCTGTACTGCACCACCGACGCGCTCACCACGACGGAGCAGAACCCCGACGGGTCCCTCGTGCAGCACGCCGTGCCCACGTACCGGTCGACCGACCTGACCCACTGGACGTACGTGAACGACGCCTTCCCGACGAAGCCCGCCTGGGTGGGCGACGCGAACGGGATCTGGGCGCCGGACGTCGTGTACCGCGCCGGGGACCGTGGCCGGGCTGGCACCTGGTACCTGTACTACGCGGCGTCGGACACCCCGTCGGCGACGGGCCCGAGCGGCGGCGGCTCCGCGGTCGGGGTGGCGACGAGCTCGAGCCCGACGGGTCCGTGGAAGGACTCCGGCGGACCGGTTGTGGCACCGCAGACCGCACCGAACGGCGACGGCGCGCGGTGGGCCTTCGACCCCGAGGTCATCACCGACGGCGGCACGACCTACCTGTACTTCGGCAGCTACTTCGGCGGCGTGAACGTCCGGCGGCTCAGCGCGGACGGCCTGCGATCCGACCCGTCGACCGAGCGGCAGATCGCGATCGACAACCGCTACGAGGGCGCGTACCTGATGCGGCACGGCGGCTGGTGGTACTTCATGGGCTCCGCCACGAACTGCTGCAACGGCGCCCTGACCGGCTACGGCGTCTTCGTCGCCCGGTCACGGAGCCCGCTCGGGCCGTTCACGGACCGCGACGGTGTGGCGATCACGAGCACCCGGGTCGGCGGGACGCCCCTGCTCGCGCAGAACGGCAACCGCTGGGTGGGGACGGGGCACAACACCGTGGTCACCGACTTCGCCGGCCAGGACTGGATCATCTACCACGCGGCGGACCGCACCGACCCGTACTACGCGGGGCAGCCGACCTACACGAAGCGGCCGGCGCTGATCGACCCGCTCGACTGGCAGGGCGGCTGGCCGGTCGTCCGCGGTGGTGCGGGGCCGTCCGACACGGTGCAGCCGGGGCCGGTCGCGCAGCCCGGGCAACGGCCGACGTACCGGGCGTCCACCGCCCCGGTCGACGTGCCGGGGCGGACGATCCGTGGGCTGTCGACCTCGTTCGACGGTGCCGCGCTGCCCGCCGCGCTCACGTGGACGCGTGCGCCCGACCCGTCCACCTGGTCCGTCGCCGACGGCACGTTCCGCTGGCAGACGCAGGACGCCGACATCCACCCGCCGTCGACGCCGCTCGCATCGGTGTTGTCCGAACCGGCGCCCCGTGGTGACTACGTGCTCCAGACCACGGTCGGGGTGGACACTCCGGCCACCGGCGACGGCCTGAACTACGTGCAGGGCGGCCTGATCGTCTGGGGTGACGACGGCAACTACGTCCGGCTCACGTCGAACTCGATCTTCAACACGCGACAGACCGAGTTCGGCAAGCAGGTGTCCGGGCAACCGGCCGGGGCGCCGAGCTACGGCAACATGGTCGTCGGTCCGGTCGGGGACACCACAACGCTCCGGATCGTCCACCGCGAGGTCCGGGGTGAGGACCGGTACACCGCGTACACGAGCCTGGACGGTCGGCACTTCGTCCGGGGCGGGACCTGGACGGCGGACCTCGGCAGCGCACCCCGCGTCGGGCTCATCTCGCTCGGAGGCTCCGGCTTCACCAGCACCTTCGAGGACCTCCGCGTGAGCACGGTCGCGACGCGTCGCTGACGGGGTGGACCCGCAAAACACCGGTGTTCGCAGGCTGAACCGCGGTCTGCGCGTGTTCGACCCGCGAACACCGGTGTCTTGCAAGCCGCACGGCCGCCGCCGCACGGCCGCACGGCCGCGCCGCCGCAGGGCCGCGCCGCCGCACGGCCGCGCCGCCGCACGGGCCCCGTTCAGCCGCGAAACGTCGCCCGTCAACGAGATACCCGTCGGGATGCGAAGATGCATCGTTGGTGCCGGAGCCGAGAACGAGGGTTGGATGATCCCGACGGAAGAACACGACGCGAGCGCGCCGCTGCTCGACGGTCGGTACCGCGTGGAGCAAGCGATCGGCCAGGGCGGCATGTCCGTCGTCTACCGGGGTGTGGACGAGAGCCTGCACCGCCCGGTCGCGATCAAGCTCTTCCACGCGGGCATCGTCGACATTGCCCGGCAAGAGGCCGAACTCGGCGTGCTGGCGTCCCTTGAGCACCACAACCTCGTCAGCCTGCTCGATGCCGGTGTCGTCACCGGGCAGGACGGCACGCAGCAGCGCTACATCGTGATGTCGCTCGTCGTCGGGCAGGACCTCGAGGAGCGCCTGGCCGTCGGCCCGCTCGCCTCGCGGCACATCGCCGAGATCGGCTACGACATGGCCGAGGCCCTCGACTACATCCACGCCCACGGCGTCGTGCACCGCGACATCAAGCCGTCGAACATCCTGCTCGTCGACTACGGCAACGGCTCCGACCGGGCCCGCGCGCGCCTGACCGACTTCGGCATCGCGCTCGCCGCCGGCGTCGAACGCCTGACCGCTGACGGTGTGACCACCGGCACCGCCGCGTACCTCAGCCCCGAGCAGGCGCGCGGCGGTGAGGTCGGCCCGCCGAGTGACGTGTACTCGCTCGGCCTCGTGCTGCTGCAGTGCTTCACCCGCCGCCGCGAGTTCCCGGGCTCGCTCGTCGAGTCCGCCGTCGCCCGGCTGTCCCGCGACCCCGTGGTCCCCGAACCCCTGCCCGAGCACTGGAAGCACCTGCTCCGTGCCATGACCGCGCAGGACCCCGCGGCCCGCCCGCTCGGCGCCGAGCTGGTCACGATGCTCCGCGACGTCGTGATCGCGGAGACCGCCACGAGCGACCACGTGGTCGAGCCGACCGACGAGACAGCCCAGGTACCGACGCGCCCCGAGACGGACCGCCCGGCGACCCTCGACACCCTGCCCAACGAGTCGCTGCAGCGCACCACGGCGATGGCCGCACGGCTCTTCGACGCACCGATCGCCCTGGTCGAGGTCCTCGACGAGGACCGCGAGTGGTCCCAGTCGTACATCGCCGAGGGCATCGACGAGGCAGCCCGCAGCATCAGCTTCCGCAACGGCTTCGCCCCGGTCCCCGTCCCCGTCGTTATCCCGGACGGCTCCGCGCACCCCGAGATGCGGAACAGCCCCCTGGTCACCGGCCCGCTCGGCATCCGCTTCTACGTCAGCGTCCCGCTCGTGAAGCACGACGGCGCACCGATCGGGACCCTCGCCGTGCTCGACACCCGCCCGCGGCAGGCCACCGAGGACGACCTCGCGAACCTCCGCGACCTGGCGGCGCTCGCCGTCTCGCAGCTCGAGATCCGCCAGGAGTCCCTGCGCACGACCAGCGACTCGCTGCCGGTCCCACGGGTGGTCGGCGACCACACCGCCTGACGGGAGGCCCGGTGCCAGGCCGCACCGCGCCTCCCGACCGTGCGGTGGTCGCGCCCACCGCCGCGCCGACGCCGTCCGCCGAGCGGTCACGATCCGTCGCCTGGCGCGCTCCCGCGCGACGGTCCGTGACCGCTCGACCACCTGCCAGCGGTGCGTCGTGACCACTCGCGGATCCGATGCCCGGCTGACCGACTCCCGCCGAGCGGGCGAAATGCCGGGGTGCCTTCGCGTGCTGACCCGGGTGTTCCGCCCGTTCGTGGTGGTGGGGGTTCGTGCGCGTCGGTTGGCGCTGCCGAGCGGGCGGAATGCCCGGGTGCCTCCGTGTGTCGACCCGGGTGTTCCGCCCGTTCGCGGTGGTGGGGGTTCGTGCGCGTCGGTTGGCGCTGCCGAGCGGGCGAAATGCCCGGGTGTCTCCGTGCGCCGACCCGGGTGTTCCGCCCGCTCGCGCGGGGCGCGCTCAGCCGAGGCGGGTCGCGGCGAGGCCGCCGTCGACGTCGATCGTGGCGCCGTGCACGAAGGTCGCCTCGTCGGAGGCCACCCACCGCACGGCGAAGGCGACGTCGACGGGGCGGACGGGTGCTCCGGCGGGGGTGCCCGCCGTCATCTGCGCGAGGACGTCGTGCGAGTCCGCGTTGCCCGGTGTCGCGGTGGCCCCGGGCGACACGGTCGACACCCGGACGCCGTGCGGTCCGAACTCGGCTGCCCAGGCGCGGGTCAGCTGCTCGACCGCGGCCTTGGTCGCCGGGTAGAGCGCCGTGAACGGGACACCGACGCGGGACATCCACGAGCCGATGTTCACGACGACGCCCGAGCCGCGTTCGACCATCGCAGGGGCCAGCGCTCCAACCAGCACGTGCGGCGCGCGGACGTTCGTGGCCCAGAGGGCTTCCGCGTCGTCGTCGGCGAGCAGTGCGGTGGGGCCGACCGGGTAGACGCCGGCGTTGTTGACGAGCACGTCGACCCGGCCGCCGAGGGCCTCGGTTGCGCGGGCGGCGAGGTCACGGACCGCGTCGGGGTGGGTGTTCAGGTCGCCGATCACGGCCACGGCGGTGCCTCCGGACGCGGTGATGGTGTCCACCACGGCCTGCGTGCGCTCCGGGTCGCGGCCGGCGACCGCGACGGTGGCGCCGGAGGCGGCGAGGACACGGGCGACGGCTTCACCGATGCCGCTCGAGGCGCCGGTCACCAGCGCGGTGCGGCCGGCCAGTCGGTCGTCGGTGGTCAGGGAGTCGAGGAGTGCTTCGTTGGTCTGCATGCTCCGATGCTCGGTCCGACGGACCCGGCGGTGATTGCCCAGGACTCCGGAGTGCTTGCCGGATCCCGCACGGGCACCACTCGCGCCGGATGCCTCGACAGAATGGGCACATGGACGACGTCACCTCGGACCGGCTGGACCGTGCGCTGCAGAGCGTCCTCGCCCACCTCGACGACACTGAGCGCGCCGGACGGCTCGGCCTCCGCCTGGCCCGGGTCGACCGTCCGACCGACCTCGGGTACCAGCGCTACACGCCGTCGGTGTCGGTGGTGCTCGCCGGACGGAAGCGCTCGATAGTGGGGGACGACGACCAGCTCTGGGGTCGGGAACGCTTCATCATCACGCCCGTCGACCTGCCCGTGATCGCCGGGGTGGTCGAGGTCGAACCACCCGCGGGGTTCGTCGCGGTCGTCTGGCAGCTCGACCCCGCGGTGGTGGCCGAGGTCGCGACGGCGATGTCCCGCCCGCACCAGGACGAGGCGCCGCCGGCACGACTCGGCAGCTGGACCCCGGCCCTGGCGGACGCGTTCGCCCGACTCGTCGGACTGCTCGATGCTCCGGAGGACATGGCCGTCCTCGCCCCGCTCGTCACCCGCGAGGTGGTGCTCCGCCTGCTGCAGACGGACCAGGCACCGCGCATCCTGGCCGCGATCGGCAACCGGGACGGCGACGTCGTCGCCGCGGCAACCGCCCTGCTCACAGAGCGGCTGGCGGACCCGTGGTCGGTGGCGGTCCTGGCTGCGGCGGTCCGGACGAGCGAGTCGACACTGTTCGCACGCTTCCGGCAGGTCACCGGCATGAGCCCCGTGCAGTACCTGCGGCGGCTGCGTCTGGGGGAGGCCCGGCGGCGGATGATCGTGCTCGGTGACACCGCCGCCCAGGCTGCGGCGGCGGTGGGGTACCGGAGCGCCTCGCACTTCTCGCGTGACTACCGCGCGCTGCACGGCCGGCCACCGGCTGCCGACGCCGGTCGGGCCCGTGCACTGCTCGCACGGGGTGAGGTCGCGATCGCCTGACGCGCGTCAGTCCTCGGTGAGGGCCGCAGCGTAGGCGCGGACGGACCGGTGGTACCGGGGGAGTGTCGGCTCGACGGCCTCGATCGCGACGCGCAGCGCCTCGGCGGAGCGTCCCGCGCTGTGCAGGGCGAGCGCGAGGAACACCCGCGGTGCCGCCCCGGTGGCCGGGTGCTCCGGCGCGTCGCGGAGCATCGCGATGGCCGCGTCGATCCGGCCGAGGTTCCGCAGGGTCGAGGCGTGCTGGACGACCATCCTGGCTGCGCGGTCCGGGTCGACGGAGTCCAGGCCGGCTGCGGTCGCGGCGGCGTACTGCACGTCGGCATCGGCCTCGTGTCCGCCTGAGTCGAAGGCACCCCCGAGCTCGAACGCGCCGAGCGCTGCGTGCGGAGCGTCGGCGGCGAGGTCGCGCATCCGCTCGATCCGCTGCTGGTCGTCGATCGTCTCGTCGTCCCACAGCGCCGCGACGCGTGACTCCCAGTCCCCTGTGCTCATCCAGCGAGCGTAGCGCCGTCGGTGATCGTCGCGCGGAACGAGCGGACCAGCGGTTCGCCGGGCTGCACGACGGCGGGGGTGTCCCACGCCAGGGCCGAGCCGATCGCGGGGTACTCCTCAGCGCGGACGAACCAGGGGTCGTGGTGGTCGACGGCCTCGATCCGGATCGTCGCCGGACCGCCGTCGAACACCGCCGACCAGGTGATCCAGGGTGTGACCGAGCCGTGCACGGCGGTCTCGCCCTCGGCGTCGGCGGTCCGGACGGCGACCCCCGTGCACTCGGGGAACCGCCAGAAGAAGCCGCCGTAGCCGGCTCCGGTCCGGCCGTTGCTGCCCGGGCCCCCGAGGTGCACCGGGGTGTCACCCGGGGTGCGGAACGACGACGACCAGGACAGTTCCCACCCGCTGGTGACCGCGCGCCAGCGGAGAATGCGGTCCTCGCGCAGGACCACCGTGCGGTCCGGACCCCGCCAGACGAGTGCCTCGGCGGACATCGTGTCGTGCTGCTCCGCCTGCACGACATCGACCGAGCCGTGGTCGTCGCGCCACACGTAGCCGAGCCTCGCGACGTAGGTCCGGCCGCCCCAGCAGTTCACGCCGTTGACGTCGGGGATCGCGACGCCGACACCGCAGTGCCAGTCGTGGTCGCCGGGGCGGTGCGCGCTGACGACGGTGCCGCCGAGGGTCCGGACCGGGTGCAGGTACGGCCGAGGGGACGACGTGGCGATCGTGCCGGCGCCGCTGCGTTCGACGGCAACCTCGACACCGTCCACGACGAGTGCGCGGATGCCGTCGTCGGTGCTCACACCGCCGACGCTACCCGCGCGTCAGCCGGGCGAGCACGACGCTGTCGAGCACCTCGTGCGGATCACCCTCCGGTGTCGTCGCGGTGCGCGGCCGGACCTCGGCGACCAGGACGTCCCACCCGTCGTCGAGCTGCAGGGCGGCGAGGTCATCGGCCGGCGCGGGGAACCGGTACTCCCGCAGCTCGGGCGGCAGGTCGTCGTGCGGGGGAGCGGCGTGTGCGGTGACGAGCAGGTGCCCACCGACGTCGACGAAGCCGGCGGCCCGACGCAGGATGTCGGCTCGGGGGATCTCCACCGGCCACGACTGCAGGAACGACGCGGTCACCAGGTCGAACCGCGCGGCGGTGTCCCACCGGCCGAGGTCAGCGGCGACGAACGCCGTCCGGTCCTGCACCCCGGCGGCGACGGCAGCCCGCGAACCACGCCGGAGCGCCGTCACGGACAGGTCGATGCCCGTCACGTCCCAGCCCTGCTCGGCGAGCCACACCACGTCGCCGCCCTCGCCGCAGCCGAGGTCGAGCGCCCGCCCCACCGGCAGCCCCCACGTCACCGAGGCGAGCACGGCGTTCACCCGGCCGGACCAGATGCCGTCGCGCTCGGCGTAGCGGGCCTCCCACCACTCCCGGGCGGACGGTGCGGCGGTGACATCGGTGACATCGGTGGCAGATCCGGCGGCGGAGCCGTCGTGGTGGGTGTGCATGCACCTACTCCAGCGCACGTGCCGGGCCGGACCCAAGCGGTGTTGCCGACCCGGCAACACCGCACCGTGCGAGGCGGGCGCTACCCGGGCCTCCCGTCCGCCCCGATCGTGAGCAGAAGGTGTCGGGTCGGCTCGACGGACCCGACCATTCCTGCTCACGAAGCGGGCGAAGCGAGCGAGCTCGAGCGAGCGAGCGTGCGAGCACGCCCTACTCGTCGGCGGGCAGCGGCTCGGCGTGCTCGATGCGTGCGCTCGCCGTGGCCATGTGCGCGTCCATCGCGCGCTGCACGGCGGACACGTCGCGGACGCGCAAGGCCTCGAAGACAGCGCGGTGCTCGTGGAACGCGGCCTCGGTCGCCTGCCTGGTCTGCACGCGCCGCGCGACCCAGACGCTCAGCATCGAGCGCAGGCTCTGCAGCAGGTCGGCGAGCACGTCGTTGCCGGACGCCCGCGCCAGCAGGACGTGGAACCGGACGTCGGCGTCGATGAAGGCCTGCGGGTCGTCGAGCGTCGCCTCCTGCCGGACCAGGTACTCGCCGAGTTCGGTGATCTGCTCGTCGGTGGCGCGCTGTGCGGCGAGGATCGCGGCCGTGCGCTCCAGCGAGGACCGGATCTCGAGCAGCTCGCGGGTGCGGTTCGACGCGAGCATGAGGCCCCACGACAGGGTCGTCGGGAGCAGGTCCGAGGTGCCTCCGCGCAGGTAGGTGCCCGAACCGGGGCGGATCTGCACGATGCCCAGGATCTCGAGGGCGGCGAGGGCCTCACGGACGGCCGAGCGTCCGACGCCGAGCCGCTCGGACAGGATCCGCTCCGAGGGCAGCCGTGAGCCGGGGGCCAGTTCGCCGGCGGTGAGCAGCGAGACGAGCTGTCGGGCGACCACCGAGGCGGGGGACCCGACGGGCACGGACTCGAGTTCGAGTCGGATGTTGAGGGGGTCGTCCGGGCTGAACGCGGGCATGCAGTGAGCGTACCGGTCGGTCAACCGGTTGCCTGGGGAGCGTCGCTCAGGCGACCGACATTGCGCAAGAAGCAGCGCGGAACGCGCGGAATGGTCAACCGGTTGACAAGTTGACCGACCGCGACGCACACTGGATCAGGCGCACCGATGCGCCCGCTCTCGATCCGCGCAGCAGCACGGAGCATCCCGGCGAAGCCGACCGGAACATCCCGGCCCGGCCGCCAGGACCGTCCCGGCGCAGCCGCCAGGACCGTCCCGGCGAAGCCGCCAGGACGGGAGTCGTACCACCCCCACCGAGCAGGAGTCATCGTGGACATCCCCGCCACGCGAGGCATCCCCACCTCGGTCGTCGAGAAGACGGCCATCCGCAAGATCGCGATCCGCATCGTGCCGTTCGTGGCACTGATGTTCTTCATCAACTTCCTCGACCGCACCGCGATCTCCTTCGCCGCCCCCAACGGCATGGAGGCCGACCTCGGCCTGACCGCCGCCCAGTTCGGCTTCGCGTCCGGTGTGTTCTTCATCGGTTACCTCGTGCTCGAGGTGCCGTCCAACCTGGCGCTGCACAAGTTCGGCGCCCGGATCTGGCTCGCCCGCATCATGATCACGTGGGGCATCGTGTCCCTGCTCTTCACGTGGGTGCAGAACTACCCGCAGCTCGTCGGCCTGCGCTTCCTGCTCGGCATCGCCGAGGCCGGCTTCTTCCCCGGCGCGATCCTGTTCCTGTCGACCTGGGTCCCGGCCCGTCACCGCGGCAAGATGCTCGCGCTCTTCTACCTGGCGCAGCCGCTCACGAGCGTCATCGGTTCCCCGCTCGCCGGCTGGCTGATGACCCACGAGGGGATCCTCGGCGGCCTGGCCGGATGGCGCTTCATGTTCCTCTGCGTCTCGATCCCGGCGATCATCGTCGGCGTCCTGTGCCTCTTCGTCCTCAAGGACAAGCCGTCGCAGGCGAAGTGGCTCGACGAGGACGAAAAGGTCTGGCTGGAGACGACGCTCGCTGCCGAGAGTGCCGCGAAGGGCGGCGGGGACGGTCACGGCAAGGGCGGCCTGCGGGCGGCCTTCGGCTCCGGCCGCGTCTGGATGCTCGCCGCGGTGTACTTCGGCTTCATCTACGGCCTCTACGCGCTCAGCTTCTTCCTGCCGACGATCATCGACGGCTTCCAGGAGCAGTTCGGCACCACGTTCGACCTGTTCCAGAAGGGCCTGATCACGGCCATCCCGTACGTGCCCGCCGCGGTGGTCCTGTACTTCTGGTCGCGTGACGCCTTCCGTCGTGGCGTCCGGGTCTGGCACATCGCCGTCCCGGCCCTGGTCGGTGGCCTGAGCATCCCGGTCGCGCTCTACATGAACAGCCCGGCCGCCACCGTCGCGGTCATCGCGATCACGGCGTGTGCGATCTTCGCGGCCCTGCCGAACTTCTGGACGGTCCCCACGCAGTTCCTGACCGGTGCCGCCGCAGCCGCGGGGGTCGCCCTCATCAACACCGTCGGCAACCTCGGTGGGTTCGCCGCCCCGTACATCACGGGTGCGGTCAGCGAGTGGACCGGCGGGTACCAGGTGCCGATGTTCATCGTCGGGTTCTTCATGGTGCTGTCGAGCGTGCTCATGTTCGTGCTCGGCCGGAACACGAAGCGCAACGAAGCGGCCGCCGCGGCGTCCGCAGCCGACACCGCGGTCGCTGCCACGGACGGACCGACCGCCATCGCGAAGGAGGCCGGCGCATGACCCGCCTGTTCAACGACCCCGCGGACTTCGCCGACGAGATGGTGGACGGCTTCGTCGCCGCCAACCGCGCCCGGGTGCGCAAGGTGCACGGCGGGGTCGCCCGCTCCACCACCAGCCCCGAGGGCACCGTCGCGCTCGTCGTCGGCGGTGGCTCCGGCCACTACCCGGCCTTCGGTGGCCTCGTCGGGCACGGCCTGGCTGCCGGTGCCGCGATGGGCAACCTGTTCGCCAGCCCGAGTGCCCAGCAGGTCACCGCGGTGGCGAAGGCGTCCGAGCACGGCGGCGGCGTGCTGCTGAGCTACGGCAACTACGCGGGTGACGTCCTCAACTTCGACGCCGCGGCACGGGCACTCGAGGCACAGGGCATCGACGTCCGTACGGTCCGCGTGACCGACGACGTCGCGTCCGCGCCCGCCGACCAGGCACACAAGCGTCGCGGCATCGCGGGGGACCTCTGCGTGTTCAAGGTGGCCGGCGCGGCCGCTGAGCGTGGCGACGACCTCGACGCGGTCACCGCGATCGCGACCAGGGCCAACGACCGCACCCGCAGCTTCGGGGTCGCGTTCTCGGGGTGCTCCCTGCCCGGCGCCGACGAGCCGCTCTTCACCGTCCCCGAGGGGCGCATGGCCATCGGCATGGGCATCCACGGCGAACGCGGCATCGCCGAGGCCGACGTCCCCACCGCGGACGGCCTGGCCGACCTGCTCGTCGACAAGCTCCTCACCGAGCGACCCGACGACACCGGCACCGGCACCGGCACCGGCACCGGCACCACAACACACGGCACCGCAACAGCACCCGCCGGCCCCCGCGTCGTCCCGATCCTCAACGGCCTCGGCTCGGTGAAGTACGAGGAACTCTTCGTCGTCTTCGGCGCCGTCCAGCGGAAGCTCACCGACGCCGGCATCGTCGTCGTCGAGCCCGAGGTCGGCGAACTCGTCACGAGCTTCGACATGGCGGGCGTCTCGCTCACCCTGTTCTGGCTCGACGACGAACTCGAGCAGCTCTGGGCAGCCCCCGCCGACGCCCCCGCCTACCGCAAGGGCGGCGCCGTCCCGCAGCAGCCGGTGCCGGTCGAGGTGCTCGAAGCCGGCGTGGTCGTGCCCGTCACACCCGGCAGCGAGGCGTCCCAGGCCTCGGCCGCCCGCGTCGCGGCCGCGATCACCGCGATCCGCGCCACCATCGACGACCACGCCGACGAGCTCGGCCGCATCGACGCCGTCGCCGGTGACGGCGACCACGGCATCGGGATGCAGCGCGGCTCCACCGCCGCCGACCGTGCGGCACAGGACGCCGCCGCACGTGGCGCCGGCGCCGGTTCGGTCCTCGCGATCGCCGGCGACGCCTGGTCCGACAAGGCCGGTGGGACGTCCGGTGCGATCTGGGGCGCCGCCCTGGAGGCACTGGGTCGCGTCCTCGGGGACGAGTCCCGTCCGACACCCGCCACCGTCCAGAGCGCGGTGCACGCCGCCGCCGAAGCCGTCCTGGCCTTCGGAGCCGTCCCCGGCGACAAGACGATGGTCGACGCGCTCGTGCCGTTCGACCAGGTCTTCTCCGCCCGGGTCGACGCCGGCGACGAACTCGTCGACGCCTGGTCGGCCGCCTCGGCCGCAGCGCAGACCGCGGCGGACGCCACCGCCGACCTGTTGCCCCGGATGGGCCGTGCCCGCACCCACGGCGAGGACGCCGTCGGCACCCCGGACGCCGGCGCGATCTCGTTCGCGCTCATCACCGCCGCGGTCCGCTCGTCCATCGCCGTCCCCGCCTGACCCCCACCACGAAAGGCACACCCGCATGAGTGAGCAGCAGTTCCGCATCGTCGTCGGTTCGGACGACGCCGGCTTCGACTACAAGGAGGTCATCAAGGCCGACCTGGCGAAGGACCCCCGCGTGGCCTCCGTCGTCGACGTGGGCGTGGACGCCGACGGCCACACCGCCTACCCGCACGTCGCCGTCGACGCCGCCCGTCTGGTGGCGAACGGCGAGGCCGACCGCGCGATCCTGATCTGCGGCACCGGCCTCGGCGTCGCGATCGCGGCGAACAAGGTCCCCGGCATCCGCGCCGTGACCGCGCACGACTCGTTCTCGGTGGAGCGCTCGATCCTGTCGAACGACGCCCAGGTGCTCTGCATGGGCCAGCGCGTCGTCGGGGTCGAGGTCGCGCGCCGGATGGCGAAGGAGTGGCTCGGCTACACCTTCGACCGGACGAGCGCGAGCGCCGAGAAGGTCAACGCGATCTGTGCCTACGACGGCTCCGCCCCGGTCGGGACCGACGCCTGATGCCCGCGACCACGGTGGCCGCCCCGGTGACGATCGGGGTGTCGCTCAAGATGTACTTCAGCCATGCCCGGACGCTCGAGTGGGCGGCCGCCGTGGCCGACATCGCCCGGAGCCACCCGGCGGTGCGGTCCGGCGCGGTCGAGCTCTTCGTGGTGCCGACGTTCCCGTCGCTCGTCCCGGTCCGAGCGATCCTGACCGGGTCAGGCGCTCCGGTGCTGCTCGGTGCCCAGGACCTCGCCTGGGCCGACGAGGGTGCCTTCACCGGCGAGGTCTCCGGCGCCGAACTCCGTGAGATCGGGGTCGACCTCGTCGAGATCGCACACGCCGAGCGCCGCTCCCTGTTCCACGAGACGGACGACGAGATCGCCGGCAAGGTGCACGCGGCGTACCGCAACCACCTGCGGCCCCTGGTCTGCATCGGCGAGACCGAGCGCGCCGCCGACGGCGACCCCGCGGCCGCGATCTCCGAGGTCACCGCGCAGCTCGACCGGTTCCTGGCGACCGCGACCGCCGACGGCATCGCCGGACCGCTCATCGCCGCGTACGAGCCGGTGTGGGCGATCGGCGCCCCGCAGCCCGCGCCCGACGAGCACATCGTCGCGGTCCTGGCCGGCATCGAGCAGCACCTGGCGACCCGGCGGGAGCTCGCCGGCTCCGTCGCGATCTACGGCGGCAGTGCCGGTCCGGGCCTGCTGACCCGGGGTGCCGGACGCATCGGCGGCCTGTTCCTCGGCCGCTTCGCCCACGACCCCGAGGCGATGCGCACGATCCTCGACGAAGCCGAGGCGCTGGCCGCGACGCAGGACGGAGCACCGGCATGACCTCCCTGCTCGGCCTCTCCACCTACGCCTACTTCTGGCGCATGTCCGACCGCGCCCCGTCGCCGATGTCCCTCGACGACGCCCTGCGCGACGCCGCGTCGCACGACGGCGTCGACCTGTTCCAGATCTGCGACCACCTGCCGCTCGACACCGCGACCGACGAGCGCCTGGCCTCGATCCGGTCCCTGGCCGCCGACCTCGGTCTCACGCTCGAGGTCGGCACCCGCGGCACCCGGCCGGAGCACCTCGCCCGGTACCTGCACGTCGCGGAGCAGCTCGGCGCGACCCTCGTGCGGAGCATGTGGACGAGCGGCGACGACCAGCCCGACGCGGCCGAGACCGAACGACGCCTGCGGCAGGCGCTCCCCGCCTACGAGCGCGCGGGCGTGACCCTCGCGCTGGAGACCTACGAGGTCGTCGCCACCGCCGACCTCGTCGCGGTCGTCCAGGCGATCGGCTCCGACAACCTCGGAATCTGCCTCGACCCGGCGAACACCGTCGCCCGGCTCGAACACCCGGGGGACGTCGTGGCGATGACCGCCCCGCACGTCGTCAACTGGCACGTCAAGGACTCCGCCTTCACCCGCTCACCGGGCTGGGTCGGGTTCCAGTACACCGGCGTCCCGATCGGCACCGGGGTCCTCGACCACGACGCCGTCCGCGCCGCGCTCGAGCCGGACACCCGGGGGATCAACCGCGTCATCGAGTTCTGGCTGCCGTGGCAGGACGAGCACGCGGGCGCCGAACCGCTGCCGGGGGAGCCCCCCGCACAGACCACCACCCGCATCGAAGCGGCGTGGACCGAACACACCATCGAGTACATCAGGAGCAAGGAATCATGACCGACACCGTCACCACCCCCCACACCGTCGCTGCCGGATCCGGCACGGCCGACGTCACCGTCGCCGTGATCGGTGCCGGCGGCAAGATGGGCACCCGCGTCTCGAACAACTTCGCGAAGAGCGAGTACACCACCCTCTACAGCGAGGCCTCGCCCGCCGGCCAGGAGCGCATCCAGGCCCTCGGCCGCGAGATCACCGACAGCCTCGACGCCGCGAAGGCCGCCGACGTCGTCATCCTCGCCGTCCCGGACGTCCTGCTCGGCACCATCTCCGAGCAGCTCGTCCCCGTCATGAAGTCAGGCGCCAGCATCCTGACGCTCGACCCGGCCGCCGCCTACGCGGGTCTCCTCGCCAAGCGCGAGGACATCCACTACGCCGTGGCGCACCCGTGCCACCCGTCGGTGTTCCTCGAGCGCACCACCAAGGCCGAGTGGGACGACACCTTCGGTGGCATCGCCGCCCCGCAGGAGGTCATCGCGGCCTTCGACGCCTCGGAGTCGCTCGGCGACGAGGGCGACCGTGCCAAGGCCGTCGCCGAGGCCGTCATCACCACGATGTACGCCCCGGTCATCCAGGTGCACTGGGTCACGGTGAAGCAGCTGGCCGTGCTCGAGCCGACCCTGGTCGAGACGATCGCCTGCATGATCGGCGACTTCCTCAACGACGCCCTCGAAGAAACCGTCACCGGTGTCGGCGTGCCCCGCGAGGCCGCCCGCGCCATGCTCTACGGCCACACCTGGATCGCGCTGACCAACGGCCTGCGCGGCTCGAACCCGTTCTCCGACGCCTGCCACATCGCGATGGGCTACGGCCGCGAGAAGCTCATCAAGGAGGACTGGAAGCAGGTCTTCGACGACAGCGAGCTCGACTCGGTCATCGCGAAGATGCTCAAGATCGACGCCGTCCGGCGCTGAGCCGGACCGCCACCGACCACCGCGCCGACCCGTCAGCGTGCCCGGACCGGAACGCCCCGCCGACCCCCTTCCGGCGGGGCGTTCCCCATGCCGTCGGCGGCCACGAACCCCCGCGGCCCCCACGCCTCGGCCAGCGTGATCGAGGCCACGCCCGGCACGGTCAGCGCCCGCACCGCGTCGGCGAACCACCGCGCGGCGGCCGACGTGTGCTGCGCCGGGTCCGTCGCGTCCGGAACGGTCTCCGGGCGGTAGCCGTGCTCCACGGTCGCGTCCGTCACGACCCGGGTCGGCGCCGTCGCCACCGCGTTCCACCGTGGCCGCAGCGTCACCGGTCCGACGTGCAGCGCCCTGCCGGCGGCCAGCCTGGAGGCGCTGCTCACCACCCAGCGCTGCATCCGGATCGACTCGGTCACCTGTTCGGGCGACCGGTCGTGCATCTGCGGCGTCACGCTGCAGGTCAGGGGGCCGTCCCAACCCGAGAACACCGCGATCGAGCGGTTCAGCTCGGTGAAGTGGGCCCAGGTACCGGCGACGACCTCCAGCGCGCCGACCGCTGCCGCCGCTTCGCGCAGTGCCCGCTGCAGCGCCGGCGTCGTCACGTGCGACACCGGGTCGAACGCCCCGACGCGCGCCACCGGCCCGCCCTCGAGCACCGCGTCGATCGCCGCGCGCAGCAGCACCGGGTCGTCGGTGACGAACCGGACGTCCAGGGGAGCGCCACCCGCGTCCCGGCGGGCCGAGGCGAGCACCGCCTCGACGTTTGGGGCGCCGAGGGTCGGCTCGACCAGGATCGGGAACCCGCGGAGCAGGTCGGCGTCGTCCGGGCGCGCAGCGACCGGTGCCGAACCCGCGAGCAGCTGGAGCGTCGGCGGCGGCGTGACCACGGCACCGGGAGCGGGCCCGTCGAGCGCCGCCAGGTCCGGGGTGGGGGAGGCCGCGCCTCCCGACCGGGTGCCCCGACCCCCTGCTGAGCCGACCGCCGTCGCACGCAGGGTGAGCCCCTGCCGGATCGTCGTCCCCGGCGTGATCGCGACCGGGAACGGCTCGGCGAGCGGCGTCGAGTACGTCTTGAACGAGGCGTCGGTCCAGTTCCGCTGGTCCTCGGTCTCGAACACGTCGCCGGTCAGGTCGAGCGACAGCACGACCGGACCCGCAGCCCAGTCGAGCCCGGCGATGTCGACGGCCGGCTGGTGCGGCGCGATCCAGAACGGGAACGCCGTCGCGGCAACGCCACCGGACGGGTGCCGCACCGTCAGCGGCTGCCCGGCCAGGGTCGGCGGGTGCAGGACGACGAGCCCGATGCGGTTGCGGCGGAAGGCCCGTGTGACCGTCCCGACCGCGGCGACCCGAAGGGTGTCGTCGTCGACCGTGACCTCGAGGACGGTGCGGACGACCTCGACGCCGTCGTACCGTGCGCTGGTCTCGATGCGGATGCGCCCATCGTCACCGTCCACCTTGCGTGTCAGCACGGTGTCGTCGGCGGTGCGCCAGTCGTGGTCGCGGACGACGAACCGGACGGCGCGCAGGACGAGCGTGCCCCGGAACGTGACGTCGGCGAGTTCGGCTCCGCGCAGGGCCAGACGCCAGGGCCAGACGGACACGATCTCGTCGTTCGACGTCGCAGTCATGGTGCATGCCTAGCACCGGTCAACCGGTTGGGCAATGATGGGTGTGACGGAGCAGCGCTGCTCCGAGGACGGAGTCCCACATGACCGCACGACTCGACGGCCGGACCGCACTCGTCACGGGAGCGGGGTCCGGCATCGGCCGCGCGATCGCCGACCGGTTCGTGGCCGAGGGGGCCACCGTCGTCTACGCCGACCGCGACGCCGATGCGGCCGCCGGTGCCGCCGCCGCAGCCGGCCAGACCGCGACCGGCCTGACGATGGACATCGCCGACGAGACGAGCGTGGCCGCGGGGTTCGCCGGACTGGCCGACCGTGGTGCGAGCCCCGACGTGGTGGTCGCGAACGCCGGTGTGCAGCTGTTCGGCCACGACGCGAAGGTCGCCGACCTGTCACTGGAGACCTGGGACCGCACGGTCGCGGTCAACCTCACCGGCACGTTCCTGACGATCAAGCACGCCGTCCGGGCGATGCTCGCGAGCGGCACCGGCGGGTCGGTCATCGCCACGGGGTCGCCGACCGGCCTGAACGGCGAGGGCGCCGACTTCGCGGCGTACTCCTCGACCAAGGGCGGCATCCACGCACTCGTCCGGGCGACCGCGATGGCCTACGCGCGGGACGGCATCCGGGTGAACACGGTCGTGCCGGGCTACACCGAGACCGGCCTCGTGTCGGCGATCTCCGGTGACCCCGAGGCCCGAGCCGCGATCGTCGCCCGCACACCCCTCGGCCGCCCCGGCACCCCCGACGACGTCACCGGCATCATGGTCTACCTGGCCAGCGCGGAGTCGTCCTACGCCACCGGCGCGGAGTTCCGCGTCGACGGCGGCATGACGAGCCTCTGACCCGTCTCACGCCCGCCGCCGAACCCCCCGCACCGCCCTGGAGGCCCGGTGCGGCCCCGTCAGGCCGTCTCGCGCCCGGCGAGCAGCGCGCCCAGGGCTGCGGCACCGCCCGCAGCGTCGGGCACGGTCACCATCCGCGCCTGCCCGCCGCGGAGCCGCGCGACCAGCCCCGGCCCGGACCGCACGACGTAGGCGACGCCGCGGCCCGAGATCCGGTAGCCCCAGCCGCCCCACTGGCCCGGGGTCACCTGCTCCCACCCGCACGACTCGATGCGCTCCAGCGGGACGCGCATGAGGGGGATCCTCGTCCAGGTGGACGTGAGCCGCATGCCGCGACGGTCGACGGTGAGTTCCACCCGCGCCAGCACCAGCACGGCGATCCCCGCGATCACCATCGCCAGTCCGGAGACGACCGCCGTCGTCACCCCGGCCGATGCCGTCCAGACGGCGGTGCCGACGCCGAGGACCACGACGACCGCCCCGATGACCGCGAACCACCGGCTGCCGACGCGTGCGCGCCAGGCGACGCGGGTGTCGGGCCCGACCACCAGGGGAGCGACCTCGTGGGCCGGCACGGGTGCAGCGACCCGGAACAGTGCGAGCACGGGGACGGCGGCGACCACCACGGCGACGAGCAGGAACGGGACCGTCCACCAGGGGGACAGGGTGCCGTCGCCGGCCGTGTTCGTCCACGCGAGCACGACCCAGGCCGAGCCGAGGGTCCCGGCCAGCAGGTTCGCGACGAGCAGGACCGTGGCTGCTGTCCGCCTGTCGCGCCAGCGCAGCGCGGAGAACGCGAGGACGACGGCCACCAGTGCCACCGCCAGGGTGACCCAGAAAGCCATCCACGGTGACCCCCAACCGTCCGCGGTGCCGTCCGTCCGGAAGTGGATCGCGATCCGCGCGGGCATGGTGGACGCCGCGAGGACCGCGGTGAGCACCAGTCCCACCGCGACCAGGAGCCCTGGTGCCGTCACGGCCAGCCGTGTGCCCGTGGTCATCGGTCGAGTCGTCATCGTGCCCCCTTGATCATCGTGAACAGGTCGTCGAGCGAGACACCCAGGGTGTCCGCCTGGTCGCGCAGCTCGTCGACGAGCGTGCGCAACCGGTCGAACGAGGCGTTGCCCGATCGCAGGACCGTCGCGCCGCGGCCGCGCCGCAACTCGATCAGTCCGTCCTCCTGCAGCAGCGCGTAGGCGCGCAGGACGGTGTGCATGTTGACGTCGACCGAGGCGGCGAGGTCCCGCGCAGCGGGCAGTCGTTCGCCGTTCCGCAGCTCGCCGCGGGCGATCGCGTGCCGGATCTGGGTGGCGACCTGTTCCGCCAGGGTCGCTCGCGCACGCGGGTCGACGGTGATCAACATGTTCGCATTCTATGCGAACAATCCGACGTCGCACCAGGGCTGCTCCACCCGTTCGGACCCTGTTTGGCCGCGGAACGCAGCACGTGGTTCCGCGGCTCCCGGCACGCGTACCGTCCGTCGCGATGACCGAATCACCCACCACCACTGCCCCGTCGAACTACGAGTCCGCCGACGGTGTGGACCCCCTGCACGTCACCACCTACCGACAGGTCCGCAAGGCCGCCCGCCGCGGACACGCACTGCCCGGAGACGCCGGTGAGCCGTCCCTGGCCGACCTGGTGAACGCCCGGAAGAACGGCACCGCCGAGTCCCGTTGACGCAAGCTCACGATCCGGTCTCGACCAGGTCTCGATCGGGACACGACGACGCGAGCAGCACGAGGGTGCTGTCACGATGACGTCCATGGTCTCCTTCCGGTCCGCACTGCCCCTGGTCGTCGTGAGCGCGGTCCTCGTGTCCGGCTCACTCGCCGGCTGCTCGGCCGACGCCGACGCCGACGCAGCGGCGCGGCCGACGTCGACCCCGACGCCGACCTCGGAGACCTCGGACGCCCAGCCAGCGGGCGGCGCGACGGACCCGATGGAGGAAGACCGGAGTGCTGCGGCGATCTGCGGCCAGATCACTGCGCTGACGACGATCTCGCTGAACGCGACGGTCGGGCGAAGCCAGGGCGATCTCTCCGAGGCGCAGTACCAGGCACTGATCGCGGCGGAACGCTTCGGCTACGAGCACCTGTCGAGCACCGACGAGGAGCTCGACGACGCGATCGACTACGCGCACGAGTACCTCGACGCGCACCCCGCACCGAAGTCCGGGCCGGCGCTCGAGATGACCCCCGAATGGGAACTCGTCGGGCGGACCCTGATCACCGCGTGCCGGGGTGCCGGGTCGAACGTCGTGGGCACCGCCCAGTACGGCGGCTGACGACCCGGATCAGGGTCCCGTGACCGCCTTCACGAGCGCGTCGAGCGCGCGGTCGAGCTCCGGCATCGTCACGGCGCCGTAGCCGAACACGATGCCCGGCGGCGTGCTGCCGGGAGCGAGCCCGTACTCCTCGAGCGACGCCACGAGCACCCCGGCATCCGCCAGCCGACGCGCGATCTGCGCCCCCGTGGTCGGACCCGACCACGTGACCACCGCGTGCAGTCCGCCGTTCAGAGCACGGGCCTCCAGGCCGGCGACGTCGCCGAGCCGAGCCGCGATCCGGGCCCGGCGGTGCGTGTAGTCGCGACGCACCCGACCCAGGTGCCGCCGCAGCCCACCCGTCCGCAGCAGGTGCACGAGCGCGGCCTGCACCGGTTCGGCGACGACCGCGCCACGAGCCCGACGGGCGGCGAGCACCGCCTCCGTCACCGGGGAACCCGTCGCCGCGACCGTCGGCAGCACGACGTACGCGCAGCGCAGCCGGGGGTCGAGCGTCTTCGAGAAGCCGCCGACGTGCAGCACCACGCCCTCGGCGTCGAGTGCGGCCAGCGCGGGCACGGGAGCGCCGCGGTGCCGGAACTCCGAGTCGTAGTCGTCCTCCACCACCACGGTGCCGGTGGTGGCGGCCCAGGTGAGCAGCCGCCGGCGCCGGGCGACGGGCATCACCGACCCGAGCGGGTACTGGTGCGTCGGGCTGACCAGGACGGCGTCGACCGGTCCGGCGGCCTCGAGCGCGTCGAGGTCGAGGCCGTCCTCGCCGACCGGGACGCCCACCAGGGATCCACCAGCGCTCGTGATCGCACGGTGTCCGGTGCGGTAGCCGGGGTCCTCGACGGCGACGACGGGAGCGCGACCCAGCAGCCCCCGAAGCGCCTCGGTGACGAGCGACAGCGCTTCCGAGGTCCCCGCGGTCACGAGCACCCGGTCGATCGTCGCCGTGAACCCGCGGGTCATGCCGAGCTGGGCGACGACCTGTGCCCGCAGGTCGGGGGAGCCGAGCGGGTCCGCGATCGCGTTCCGGAGCGGGGCCGATGCCGCTGCGCGCCAGGCTGCCCGCCAGTCCCGTTGCGGGATGGCGGTGACCGCGGGGATGCCGGGACGGCAGTCCACGAGCGGAGCGGACGGCGGAGCGGCCGCGACGCCGACCGCGCCGGCCGCGCCGGAGCCGGCGGTGTCCGTGCCGACGGCCGACGGCGCACCCGCGGTCCGACCGTGCAGGTCCGCCGTGACCCGTGCGAGGGCACCGTGCCGCGTCCGCAGGTACCCCTCGCCGTCGAGCTGCTCGTACGCCGCGACGACGGTGCCCCGGGCCACCCCGAGCTCCGCCGCCAGCGCCCGCGTCGACGGCAGTGGATCGCCTTCACGCAGGGTGCCGTCGTGCACCATCCCGCGCACCCGTGCCACGACACCGGACACCTTGCTCGACTGGTCCATCGTGATCGCCCCGATCTGGTCCAGGCACCGGACCACTGGTGACCCTAGCGTGACGACATGCCCACCTCGAGCCCCGAACCGGAACCGCCCACCGACGGCCCTTCGCTCCGCGTCCGCCGCCTGCGCGACCGCCAGACCGACGACCCCGCCGTCCTGCACGCGATCCTCGCCGAGGCCCACGTCGCCCACGTCGGCATCGTCCGCGGTGGCCAGCCCGTCGTCCTGCCGTTCCTCTGCGCCGTCGGGGACCTCGGTGACGGCCCCGTCCTGCTGCTGCACGGCTCGACCGGTGGTGGGCTGTTCCTCGACGCCGGGGCCGAGGGCGTCCCCGTCGCCGCCACCATCACCCACCTGGACGGTCTCGTCTTCGCACGCTCCACCAACGACAGCTCGGCGAACTACCGCAGCGCGATGGTCGCCGGCCGCGCCACCGTGGTGCCGACCGACCTGCGCACCGAAGCGCTCTGGCAGGTGGCCGACCACCTCATGCCGGGCCGCCGAGCCGAGGTGCGCGAGATGACCGCGAAGGAGGTCCGCGCCACCCAGGTCCTCCAGCTGCCCCTCGACCGCGCGAGCGTCAAGGTCCGAGCCCACGGTGTCGGCGAGGACCCGGCGGACGGTGAGGACCACACCGTCTGGGCGGGCGTGCTGCCACTCGCGGTCCGCGCCGGGGTCCCGATCCCGGGGGACATCTCGGGGGACAGCCCGGTGGACGCCTCGGTCGTCGCGCTGTCGGCTCGCCTCGACCGCCTGGCGGCCGACCGGGAGGCCCGGATCGCCGCCGTCATGCGGGTCACGCCGGTCTGAGCCCGGGTCCACCGCCGCGGGCCGGCTCCGGAACGCCCGTGCGCGCCGTCAGAGTGGCCTGCGAGCGGTGCTCGTTCCTGTGACCAGCTGCAGGAACACTCCGGCGCTGCCCAGCCGCGGGCACCGTCGTGACCAATACGTTACTTTCCGGACCGCCGAGTGGTCCCGACCCGGAAGGACCCATGGGACGCCACACCCTGCCTGCAGCAGCCGACGACCGTCAGCCCGCGCGAACGCACACGCACCCCGCGGTCGACCCCGCGCCGCTGACGCCGGACACGCAGCAGTCCCGTCCCCGTGGTCGCCGCTCGGCCCTCGGCCCCGCGGCCGCCCGCTCCACCTTCGTCGAGCACCCGAAGCCGACCCGGACCGTGCGGATGCAGCCGCGTCCCGCCCCCGTCGCGTCGTCGGCGGGCAGTGCGGTGCTGAGCCGGACCGCCACCCTGCGTGCCGAGCGCGCCGTCGACCCGCGGCACATCCGCCGTTCCGCCAACGCGAAGCGCGCGGCCATCCTGCTCGCCCCCGCGATCGCGGTGACCTCGAGCCTGACGCTCGCTCTGCCCGCGAACGCCGACACCCTGCCCGCGGACACCCGTTCCGGCACGACCACGGCGCAGGACGCCCAGACCTTCACGGTGGCGCACGACGTCCAGGTCCCCGTGGTCTCCACCGACGGCATGACCACCACGACGACGATCGTGTCCTACCCGACGCTCGACCTCCGCTTCGGGGTGACGACCGCGCAGGCACAGTCCGCGTTGTCCGCCGCACTCTCGGCCGGGGGCGACCGGGCCACGATCGTGCAGACCGCCCTGCAGTACATGGGGGACCCGTACGTCGAGGGCGGCGCGAGCCACGAGGGCATAGACTGCTCCGGGCTCACGATGGTCGCCTACCAGGCGGTGGGGATACAGCTCGTGCACTACGTGCCGACGCAGGACGCCGTCGCCACCACGATCCCCGAGTCCGAGGCACTGCCGGGCGACCTCGTCGTGTACGACGACGAGGACCACGTCGGCCTGTACCTCGGTCAGGGGCTCGTGCTGCAGGCACCGCACCCGGGCGAGGTCGTCGACATCGTCCCGATGTACTCGGCGGCGCACCACTTCGCGCGCGTCCTGCCCGCCGGCAGCTGACCCGACCAGCCGTGGTGCGGCCGTGGTGGTGACCAGCAGGACCACCCGGACGGGGCGTCCCCACCGATCACGGGCCTCCCGTATCCTGGAGTGATGGCTTCCGACACCCGCACCCCGTTCGAACAGCAGCAGTCTGCTCGACCGCAGGTGCGCCCGCGCACCGAGGGCTGGAAGCAGGCCACCGACACCGACGGTCGCCCGCTGCTGCAGTTCGCGTCCCCGAAGCGTGGCAAGCCGCCCGTGCACCTGGCCGACCTGACGGCCGAGGAACGCGAGGCCCGCGTGAAGGAACTCGGCCTGCCCGGGTTCCGCGCCAAGCAGCTCGCGACCCACTACTTCCAGCACTACACGTCCGACCCGGCCAAGATGACCGACCTGCCCGCCGCCCAGCGGGAGCAGCTCGTCGCCGGGATGCTGCCGCCGCTCCTCACCGAGACCCGGCGGCTGGCGACGGACAACGGCGACACGATCAAGTTCCTCTGGAAGCTGCACGACGGCGCCCTGGTCGAGTCGGTCCTCATGCGCTACCCGGGCCGCATCACCCTGTGCGTCTCGTCCCAGGCCGGGTGCGGCATGAACTGCCCGTTCTGCGCCACCGGCCAGGCGGGGCTGACCCGCAACATGTCCACCGCCGAGATCATCGAGCAGATCGTCCGGGCCAACGCCGCGATCGCCGCCGGCGAGCTCGGGGGCGATCCGCGCAAGGGCGGCCACGACCGCGTCGACGCCGAGCGCGTGACGAACATCGTGTTCATGGGCATGGGGGAGCCGCTCGCGAACTACAAGCGGGTGATGGACGCCGTGCGGTTGATGGTCGCACCGCAGCCGAACGGTCTCGGCATGAGTGCCCGCGGCATCACGGTGTCGACCGTCGGCCTGGTGCCGGCGATGATCAAGCTCGCGGACGAAGGGATCCCGCTCACCTTCGCGCTGTCCCTGCACGCACCCGACGACGAGCTCCGCGACGAGCTCATCCCGGTGAACTCGCGCTGGAAGGCCGACGAAGCGATCGACGCCGCCCACAACTACTACGTGAAGACGGGCCGTCGTGTCTCGATCGAGTACGCGCTCATCAAGGACATGAACGACCACGCCTGGCGAGCCGACCTGCTCGCCGAGAAGCTCAACAAGCGCGGCAAGGGCTGGGTGCACGTCAACCCGATCCCGCTCAACCCGACGCCGGGCTCCGTGTGGACCTCGTCCGAAGTGCACGTGCAGGACGAGTTCGTCCGCCGACTCAACGCCGCCGGCATCCCGACGACCCTGCGCGACACCCGCGGCAAGGAGATCGACGGGGCGTGCGGGCAGTTGGCAGCGGCCGAGTAGGTCGGTCCGGTTCGTTCGTTCGTTCGGGAGGCACGGTGCGGGTTCGCACCGTGCCTTCCGTCGTTCCCGGGGGCGCGCTCACCCCGTCGATCCCCGGAAACCCGGGGGACACGTGCCGTTCACCCGACTGCGACACGCCCGGGAGGGACGACGGTTGGCAGGGCCCCCGGGGCGTGTGTAAAGTAATCACTCGTTGCCGCTGAGGCGGAGAACGGAACAGCCGAGACGGTCACAGGGTGCAAGCCCTGGATGCGCAGTCCGGACGGGGTCCCGCTCAGGCAACATCCCCCGAAGAAGTCGAAGTGATTCGACGTGTCTGACGGTGGAACAAGACGAATGCCTCTCTGGCGGAACCTTTTGTGGGTCGAGCGGGGAGTGCGTCTGGTCCTTGAGAACTCAACAGCGTGCACATTGTCAATGCCAATTTATTGATTGACCTCGTGCCTGGTCGGCTTGCTGACTGGGTCATGAAGCAATTCCTTTTGGATTGAAGATTGTCAGTAGACAGTCAACAGTCAGAATCAACTCGGTCTGATGCCTTCGGGTGTTGGGTCTGTATTTTTTTACGGAGAGTTTGATCCTGGCTCAGGACGAACGCTGGCGGCGTGCTTAACACATGCAAGTCGAACGATGATGCCCAGCTTGCTGGGTGGATTAGTGGCGAACGGGTGAGTAACACGTGAGTAACCTGCCCCTGACTCTGGGATAAGCGTTGGAAACGACGTCTAATACTGGATATGATCACTGGCCGCATGGTCTGGTGGTGGAAAGATTTTTTGGTTGGGGATGGACTCGCGGCCTATCAGCTTGTTGGTGAGGTAATGGCTCACCAAGGCGACGACGGGTAGCCGGCCTGAGAGGGTGACCGGCCACACTGGGACTGAGACACGGCCCAGACTCCTACGGGAGGCAGCAGTGGGGAATATTGCACAATGGGCGAAAGCCTGATGCAGCAACGCCGCGTGAGGGATGACGGCCTTCGGGTTGTAAACCTCTTTTAGTAGGGAAGAAGCGAAAGTGACGGTACCTGCAGAAAAAGCACCGGCTAACTACGTGCCAGCAGCCGCGGTAATACGTAGGGTGCAAGCGTTGTCCGGAATTATTGGGCGTAAAGAGCTCGTAGGCGGTTTGTCGCGTCTGCTGTGAAATCCCGAGGCTCAACCTCGGGCTTGCAGTGGGTACGGGCAGACTAGAGTGCGGTAGGGGAGATTGGAATTCCTGGTGTAGCGGTGGAATGCGCAGATATCAGGAGGAACACCGATGGCGAAGGCAGATCTCTGGGCCGTAACTGACGCTGAGGAGCGAAAGCATGGGGAGCGAACAGGATTAGATACCCTGGTAGTCCATGCCGTAAACGTTGGGCGCTAGATGTAGGGACCTTTCCACGGTTTCTGTGTCGTAGCTAACGCATTAAGCGCCCCGCCTGGGGAGTACGGCCGCAAGGCTAAAACTCAAAGGAATTGACGGGGGCCCGCACAAGCGGCGGAGCATGCGGATTAATTCGATGCAACGCGAAGAACCTTACCAAGGCTTGACATACACCGGAAACGGCCAGAGATGGTCGCCCCCTTGTGGTCGGTGTACAGGTGGTGCATGGTTGTCGTCAGCTCGTGTCGTGAGATGTTGGGTTAAGTCCCGCAACGAGCGCAACCCTCGTTCTATGTTGCCAGCGGGTTATGCCGGGGACTCATAGGAGACTGCCGGGGTCAACTCGGAGGAAGGTGGGGATGACGTCAAATCATCATGCCCCTTATGTCTTGGGCTTCACGCATGCTACAATGGCCGGTACAAAGGGCTGCGATACCGTAAGGTGGAGCGAATCCCAAAAAGCCGGTCTCAGTTCGGATTGAGGTCTGCAACTCGACCTCATGAAGTCGGAGTCGCTAGTAATCGCAGATCAGCAACGCTGCGGTGAATACGTTCCCGGGCCTTGTACACACCGCCCGTCAAGTCATGAAAGTCGGTAACACCCGAAGCCGGTGGCCTAACCCTTGTGGAAGGAGCCGTCGAAGGTGGGATCGGTGATTAGGACTAAGTCGTAACAAGGTAGCCGTACCGGAAGGTGCGGCTGGATCACCTCCTTTCTAAGGAGCATCTGGCCTCGTGTTGTCCCTTATCGGGGCACGCATGGTCCAGGCGCCTGATTCGGACCGAACGTGTCCGACGGGTAGCTCATGGGTGGAACATTGACAGTGCAGTTGGGAGTGATGCTTCCGACCTCAGTACGCTCTGCTTGCAGGGTTGGGACGGGTCGGGGTGGAGCTGCTGGCTGGTGCACGTTGTTGGGTCCTGAGGGACCAGGCTTCCTGTCGTCACGTGAGTGGTGGTGGGGGTTGGGCCTACGGGTCCTTCTTCGGGCCAGGGTGAACCTACCGTTGTGGTGGGGGAGTGCTGGTGCCGATCGTATGTTGAGAACTACACAGTGGACGCGAGCATCTTTGATTCGCGTCATCCATGATCAGACTTTTAGGTTGTTGATTGGTGACGTTGGATCGCAATTTTAATCTTTGTGGTCAAGTTTCTAAGAGCAAACGGTGGATGCCTTGGCATCTGGAGCCGATGAAGGACGTAGAAATCTGCGATAAGCCTCGGGGAGCTGATAATCGAGCCTCGATCCGAGGATTTCCGAATGGGGAAACCCCGCCAGGCGTTTTGCGACCTGGTGACTCCCGCCTGAATATATAGGGCGGGTAGAGGGAACGTGGGGAAGTGAAACATCTCAGTACCCACAGGAAGAGAAAACAACATGTGATTCCGTGAGTAGTGGCGAGCGAAAGCGGATGAGGCTAAACCGATCATGTGTGATAGCCGGCGGGCGTTGCATGGTCGGGGTTGTGGGACACGTCACTCAGTTCTGCCGGACTGGGACGGTTACAGCGCATCATAGTCGAACCGGTTTGAAAGCCGGGCCGTAGTGGGTGCCAGCCCCGTAGACGAAATGGTGTTATGGCCGGATGTGTATCCCAAGTAGCACGGGGCCCGAGAAATCCCGTGTGAATCTGTCAGGACCACCTGATAAGCCTAAATACTCCCAGATGACCGATAGCGGACAAGTACCGTGAGGGAAAGGTGAAAAGTACCCCGGGAGGGGAGTGAAATAGTACCTGAAACCGTTTGCTTACAAACCGTCGGAGCCTCCTTAGTAGGGGTGACGGCGTGCCTTTTGAAGAATGAGCCTGCGAGTTAGTGATATGTGGCGAGGTTAACCCGTGAGGGGCAGCCGTAGCGAAAGCGAGTCTGAATAGGGCGTTTGAGTCGCATGTTCTAGACCCGAAGCGAAGTGATCTATCCATGGCCAGGTTGAAGCGACGGTAAGACGTCGTGGAGGACCGAACCCACTTCAGTTGAAAATGGAGGGGATGAGCTGTGGATAGGGGTGAAAGGCCAATCAAACTTCGTGATAGCTGGTTCTCTCCGAAATGCATTTAGGTGCAGCGTTGCGTGTTTCTCGCCGGAGGTAGAGCTACTGGATGGCCGATGGGCCTCAACAGGTTACTGACGTCAGCCAAACTCCGAATGCCGGTGAGTGAGAGCGCAGCAGTGAGACGGTGGGGGATAAGCTTCATCGTCGAGAGGGAAACAACCCAGACTACCAACTAAGGTCCCTAAGCGTGTGCTAAGTGGGAAAGGATGTGGAGTTGCACAGACAACCAGGAGGTTGGCTTAGAAGCAGCCACCCTTGAAAGAGTGCGTAATAGCTCACTGGTCAAGTGATTCCGCGCCGACAATGTAACGGGGCTCAAGCACACCACCGAAGTTGTAGATTTCGCACTATAGACAAGCCTTCGTGGTTCAGTCGTGCGGAGTGGTAGGAGAGCGTCGTGTGGCGAGTGAAGCGGCGGAGTGATCCAGCCGTGGACGCTACACGAGTGAGAATGCAGGCATGAGTAGCGAAAGACGGGTGAGAAACCCGTCCTCCGAAAGACCAAGGGTTCCAGGGCCAGGTTAATCCGCCCTGGGTAAGTCGGGACCTAAGGCGAGGCCGACAGGCGTAGTCGATGGACAACGGGTTGATATTCCCGTACCGGCGAACAACCGCCCAAGCTAATCCAGTGGTGCTAAGAGTCCTAACCCGGTACAACCGGATCCCTTCGGGGTGATGGTGGCCGGTCTAACGCTCGACCCCATGCTGGTGCGGTTAGCGTATGAACAGGTGTGACGCAGGAAGGTAGCTGAGCCAGGCGATGGTATCCGTAAGGTGAACCTGGTGTAAGGATGTAGGGCTGACGATAGGCAAATCCGTCGTCTGTGTGCCTGAGATCCGACGCGTACCCGTAAGGGGAAATCAGTGATCCTATGCTGCCGAGAAAAGCATCGACGCGAGGTTGCAGCCGCCCGTACCCGAAACCGACTCAGGTGGTCAGGTAGAGAATACCAAGGAGATCGAGAGAATCGTGGTTAAGGAACTCGGCAAAATGCCCCCGTAACTTCGGGAGAAGGGGGGCCGGACACGTGACCGGATTTACTCCGTGAGCGTTGAAGGCCGCAGAGACCAGTGGGAAGCGACTGTTTACTAAAAACACAGGTCCGTGCGAAGTCGCAAGACGATGTATACGGACTGACGCCTGCCCGGTGCTGGAAGGTTAAGAGGAAGGGTTAGCCTTTGGGCGAAGCTCTGAATTTAAGCCCCAGTAAACGGCGGTGGTAACTATAACCATCCTAAGGTAGCGAAATTCCTTGTCGGGTAAGTTCCGACCTGCACGAATGGCGTAACGACTTCCCAGCTGTCTCAACCGCGAACTCGGCGAAATTGCACTACGAGTAAAGATGCTCGTTACGCGCAGCAGGACGGAAAGACCCCGTGACCTTTACTACAGTTTGGTATTGGTGTTCGGAGTGGCTTGTGTAGGATAGGTGGGAGACTGTGAAGCGGGCACGCTAGTGTTCGTGGAGTCATTGTTGAAATACCACTCTGGTCACTTTGGATGTCTAACGTAGGACCCTGATCGGGTTCATGGACAGTGCCTGATGGGTAGTTTAACTGGGGCGGTTGCCTCCCAAAGAGTAACGGAGGCGCCCAAAGGTTCCCTCAACCTGGTTGGCAATCAGGTGGCGAGTGTAAGTGCACAAGGGAGCTTGACTGTGAGACTGACAGGTCGAGCAGGGACGAAAGTCGGGACTAGTGATCCGGCAGTGGCTTGTGGAAGCGCTGTCGCTCAACGGATAAAAGGTACCTCGGGGATAACAGGCTGATCTTGCCCAAGAGTCCATATCGACGGCATGGTTTGGCACCTCGATGTCGGCTCGTCGCATCCTGGGGCTGGAGTAGGTCCCAAGGGTTGGGCTGTTCGCCCATTAAAGCGGTACGCGAGCTGGGTTTAGAACGTCGTGAGACAGTTCGGTCCCTATCCGCTGCGCGCGTTGGAAATTTGAGAAGATCTATCCCTAGTACGAGAGGACCGGGATGGACGAACCTCTGGTGTGTCAGTTGTTCTGCCAAGGGCACCGCTGATTAGCTACGTTCGGACCGGATAACCGCTGAAAGCATCTAAGCGGGAAGCCGTCTTCGAGATGAGATTTCCATGCACCTTGAGTGTGAGAGGCTCCCAGCAGACTACTGGGTTGATAGGCCGGATGTGGAAGCGGGGACTAACGACCCGTGGAGCTGACCGGCACTAATAAGCCGAAGACTTGATAACACACTGATTTCCGTGCACTTGTTGCACGGGCTCGCGTCCACTTTGTGGTTCCCGACAGACGATCGGGAATCGAAACTGAATACACCGCTCTGTCTTCTTCACGGGAGATGGTAGCTGGGACAGCTTTGAGACCAAATGCATGATCTGGTCGAGAGTGTTCCGGTGGTCATAGCGAGAGGGAAACGCCCGGTCACATTCCGAACCCGGAAGCTAAGCCTCTCAGCGCCGATGGTACTGCAAGGGGGACCTTGTGGGAGAGTAGGACGCCGCCGGACTTAACGTAGAAGAACAAGGGAACCCCTGACCATTCATGGTCAGGGGTTTTCTGCGTTCACGGCCCGTTCTGGGTCCTTGTCGACGGGCACCGGTCAGGCCGTAGGATCAGCCGACGACGGAGGAACGATGACCGAAGCCTGGCCGGCCCTGCCCGACGGCTCCCGACTGGCGCTGCGGGAGATCCTCATCCACGGGGTGCTCTCCCGTGCCGAGATCGCTCGGTCACTCGGGCTCTCACGGGCGAGCCTCACGCGGGCGATGCGCATCCTCGTGTCACAGCGGCTGGTGGTCGAGGTCGGCACTGATGTGCGCGGCGCCACCGGCCGGCCGTCGGAGCTCCTGCAGGTGAGCAGCGGGCAGTGGGAGTTCCTCGGCATCAAGCTCACGAAGGACCGCCTGTACGCCGCGGTCACGGACCTGGGTGGCCGGGTCCTCGCCCTGCACGAAGAAGGCATCGACGACACCGCCGCCGAGTCGCTCGCGGAGCAGATCACGGCGGTGCTCGGCCGACTCCGTGCTGCGCACCCGGCCATCTGCGCGATCGGCGTCTCCCTGCCCGGCGACGTCATGGTCCGCGCGGGGGAGTCCGTCGTCGCGGCGTCGGTGTTCCTCGGGTGGCACGAGGTGCCGTTCGCCCGGATGCTCGAGGAGCGGACGGGGATCGCCACGTTCACCGCGAACGACGTCCACGCGCTCACGGCGAAGGAGCACTGGTTCGGTGCGGGTGCCGGCCGCGGGTCCATGGTGCTCGTGACGGTCGGTGAGGGCCTGGGCCTCGGGCTCATCGCGAACGGTCAGGTCTCCACCGGGGAGCACGGGCGACTGGGGCGCATCGGGCACCTGCCGGTCCTCGGGGGAGGCCCGGACTGTGGCCTCGGTCACGCCGGGTGTGCCTCGAGCTACCTGCCCAGCCCGGTCATCGTGCGGAACGCCGGCCACGAGGGGAAGACCTACGACCAGGTGGTCGAGCTCGCCCGGGACGGCGACGAGGCAGCCCTCGCTGCGTTCGAGGATGCCGGCCGTGCTCTCGGGGTCCTGCTCGCCACCGCGGTGCACATCGCCGACCCCGCAGCGATCGTGCTGACGGGCGACGGGCTGCCCGTGTACGACCTGGCGCGGGCGACCGTCGATGAGTCGATGCGGGCCGCCCTGGCGCCGTACACCGAGCCGGTCACGGTGGAGGTACAGCCGTTCGAGTTCTCGGAGTGGGCACGCGCCGGGGCGGTCCTCGCCATCCGTCGGCTGCTGGGGGAGTGATCGGCCGAGGGAACCGGTAGAGGTGTCGCCGCGTTAGTTACACACATTGACAAACGCGGACGCAGACGGGAGGCTTGAGCGGTCCACACCATCGAAGGAGATGCCGTGACCGCTGCCCCCACCGTCCCGTGGCCGACCGACGGCCTGTCGTTCGGCGGCGACTACAGCCCCGAGCAGTGGCCCCGGGAGACCTGGCTCGAGGACGTCCGACTGATGCGTGAGGCCGGGGTGAACCTGGTCACCGTCGGGGTGTTCTCGTGGGCACTGCTCGAGCGGTCGCCGGGGGACTTCACGTGGGAGTGGCTCGACGACGTGCTCGCGCTGCTGCACGAGCACGGCATCGCGGTGGACCTCGCGACGCCGACCGCTGCACCACCGAACTGGCTGCTGACCGCACACCCGGAGATCCTCCCCGTGGACGCCACGGAGCGGCGGGAACGACCGGGCGGGCGACTCGGGTGGTGCCCGGCCTCCGAGCTGTTCCGGGAACACGCGCTCCGCATGGTCGGCGCGCTGGCCGAGCGGTACGGCCGGCACCCGGCGGTGCGGCTCTGGCACGTGAGCAACGAGCTCGGCGGCGGCAACGGCCGGTGCTACTGCGAGGAGTCGGCAGCGGACTTCCGGCACTGGCTCGTTGCGAAGTACGGCGACGTCGAGGCCGCGAACGACGCGTGGGGCACGGCCTTCTGGGGGCACACCTACACCTCGTTCGACGAGGTCTCGCCGCCGCGCGGTGTGGGCGGAGCGCCGAACCCCGGGCTCGCGCTGGACTTCGAGCGGTACTCGTCCGACGCGCTGCTCCGCCAGTACGACGCTGAGAAAGCCGTCATCGAGCAGCACTCGGACGTGCCGGTCACGACGAACTTCATGGTGGGTGCCGGGTCGCAGGTCGTCGACTACGCCGGGTGGGCCAAGCACGTGGCGATCGTCGCGAACGACCACTACACGCTCGTCGACGACGCCCGCCGCGAGCAGGACCTCGCGCTGGCCGGTGACCGGATGCGCGGGATGTCGGCGGACCGCCGTCCCTGGCTGCTGATGGAGCACTCGACGGGCGGCCCGAGCTGGCAGCAGCGCAACCGCGCCAAGGAACCGGCCGAGCTCGTCCGGAACGCCCTGGCGCACGTCGCGCACGGGTCGGACGGGGCGCTGTTCTTCCAGTGGCGGGCCTCGACCGCGGGCGCGGAGCAGTTCCACTCGGCGATGCTCCCGCACGCCGGCACCCGCACACGCATCTGGCGCGAGGTGCTCGCCCTCGGCCGGGCGCTGCAGGACCTCGCACCCGTGCAGGGCACCCGAGTCGAGCCGGCCCGGGTCGCGATCGTCGTGGACGAGGCTTCCGGGTGGGCCGTGCAGTCGGGGCTCAAGCCGCACCGGGGCCTGCGCTACGGCCGGGAGCTCCGCGCCTGGCACCGCGCGTTCCACGACCGGCAGGTGCTGACGGACGTGGTCCCCGCCGACGCCGACCTGGACGGCTACGACGTGGTCGTCGTGCCGACGATGCTCATCGTCGACGATGCGACCGCCGCGCGGTTGTCCGCCGTGGTGGACCGCGGCGCCACCCTGATCGTCACGTACCTGTCGGGCGTCGCCGACGAGACCGGGCGCATCCGCACCGGCGGGTACCCGGGAGCGTTCCGCCAGGTGCTCGGCGCCTGGAGCGAGGAGTTCACCCCGCTGCAGCGCGACGAACGCTGGACCCTCGATGACGGCGAGGTCGTCACCGACTGGGCCGAAGCGGTCGTGCTCGAGGACGCCGAGTCCGTGCTCCGGTACACCGACGGCCCGCTCGCGGGCCGGCCCGCCGTCACGCGCCGCGCCGTCGGCGGCGGCGCCTGGTACGTGTCCGCGATGCTCGCGGACGACAGCATCCAACGGCTCGTGGACGGGGTGATCGCGGAGCGGGGGATCCTGCGGACGGTCACCGGGCCTCCCGGCCTGGAGGCGGTGCGTCGCGTCTGCGACGACGGTTCCGCCTTCCTGTTCCTCGTCAACCACCGTGCTGACGACGTCACGGTCGTCGCGTCCGGGACGGATCTGCTCGACGGGTCCGGCCACGGGCCGGACACCGTCGTGCCGGCCGGACGCGTCCGCGTGCTGCGCGAGGAGCGGGTCTCGTGACCGTCGTGGAGCGCGAGTCGACAGCCGTCGGTGCAGGCGATCGACGGGTGCACGTGCTGCGATCAGCCGGGGTGTCGCTGGTGCTGGCCTCCGCGGCGGACGGGCTGCCCGAGGCGCTGCACTGGGGTCGGGACGTCGGGCCCGTCGCGCCGGACGACACGGCCGACCTGCTGCTCGCACTCGGCCGGCCGCTCGGACCGAGTGCGCTCGACGCGCGGTGGCCCCTCACGGTGCTGCCGACCGAGCGCGACGGGTGGGAGGGGCGACCAGGGATCGCGGGCCACGTGGACGGGCTGCCGTTGGTGCCGCGATGGCGTGAGGTCGCCACGGCTGTCGTCTCCGTCGCGGACGAAGAGCGGATCGTCGTGACCGCCGAGTCGGACTCGGTGGCGCTCCGGAGCGAGTTCGCACTCGACACCGCCGGGGTGCTGCGGGTGCGGCACACGGTGACGAACACGCACGCCGCCCCCGTGCATGTGCAGGCGCTCGAGGCGACGCTGCCGGTGGGGGAGCGGATCACCGAAGTGCTCGACCTGGGCGGACGGTGGACCCGTGAGCGCACCCCGCAGCGCCGGGCAGCGACCGCCGGGAGCCACGCGCGCGAGAGCCGTCGCGGGCGGACCGGACACGACTCGCCGACGTTGCTCGTGCTCGGGACGCCCGGGTTCTCGGATGCCGAGGGCGAGCTGTGGGCGGTGCACCTGGCCTGGAGCGCCGACTCCGTGTACCGGTACGACCAGCTCGCCGAGGCGCGACCGCTGCTCGGTGCCGGGGAACTGCTGCGCGCCGGCGAGGTCGTGCTCGGCGAGGGGGAGTCGTTCACCGCCCCCGACGCCGTGTTCGTCTGGAGCGACACCGGGATCGACGGGTTGTCCGACCGCCTGCACGACTCGTTGCGCAGCCGTCCGGGGCACCCGCGACGACCCCGGCCCGTGGTGCTGAACACGTGGGAGGCCGTCTACTACCGGCAGGAGCTCGAACCCCTGGTGGCACTGGCGGAGACGGCGGCGGACATCGGCGTCGAGCGGTTCGTGCTCGACGACGGGTGGTTCCTCGGCCGGCGGTCGGACTCGACCTCGCTCGGGGACTGGCGCGTCGACCCGACGGTGTGGCCGGACGGGCTGGCACCGCTCGTCGACCGGGTGCGTGCGCTCGGCATGGAGTTCGGCCTGTGGTTCGAGCCCGAGATGGTCAGCCCGGTGTCCGAGCTGGCGGAGGCCCACCCCGAGTGGATGCTGCAGCGCCCTGAGGACGACGTCCGCACGTGGCGGAACCAGTACGTGCTCGACATGGCGAACCCGCTGGCCCGGCACCACGTGCTCGAGAGCATGTCCCGCGTGATCGGTGCGCACCACGTCGACTTCGTGAAGTGGGACCAGAACCGGGACATCGTGCACGCGGTGCACGCGGGTCGCGCCGGCATCGACGCGCACACCCGCGGCGTGTACGCCTTGATGGACGAGCTGCGTGCGCGGCACCCGTGGCTCGAGATCGAGGCGTGCGCGAGCGGCGGTGCCCGGATCGACCTCGGCGTGCTCGAGCGGACCGACCGGGTGTGGCCGTCGGACTCGAACGACGCCTTCGAGCGACTGCCGATCCAGCGCTGGACCGAGGCGCTGCTCCCGCTCGAGCTGATCGGTTCGCACGTCGGGCCGGAGGTCTCGCACACCACGGGCCGGCACCTCGACCTGGACTTCCGGATGGCGGTGTCGCTGTTCGGCGCGGCTGGCATCGAGACCGACATCACGAAGCTGTCACCCGAGGAGCTCGACCGGCTCCGGGCCTGGACGGCGCTGTACCGACGGGAGCGCGGGCTGCTGCACTCCGGGCGGCTGCGGCACCTGGACCTCGGGGACCCGGGGACGGTGGCGACATCGGTCGTGGCCACCGACCGTTCGCGGGCGCTCGTGCGGGTGGCGCGGACGGAGACGGGGCCGAGGTCGTTGCCGGTGCCGCTCCGGGTGCGCGGACTCGACCGGTCGCGGCGCTACCGGCTCGCCCCGGTGGCCGGGCTCGCCGTGCCGCACGGGCTCGACATGGTGCCGCCGGAGTGGCTCGTGCGCGGGCACCTGGAACTGACCGGCGCCGTGCTCGAGGACGTCGGCGCACGGCTCCCGCTGCTCGCCCCCGCGACCGCGATCGTGCTGGAGCTCCGCGCCCTGGACTGAGCACGTTCGACCGACGGTTCCGGTTCGCGAACCCGGGGGGATCGTGAACCGGAACCGTCAGCGCGACGCCCCGGTCAGGGCAGGAGCGAACCCGCGTGGCGGAGGACGAGCGGGTGGACGAGCTCCTGTGCGGCGATGCCCGGCGCACCCGTCACCGTGAAGGTCACCGACTCGCCGGGGAGCAGGGACACCAACCCGTCGTCGACGCGGGCGGCCGCATCCACGCGGTCGGGGAACAGCGAGACGTCGCGCGCGTACGCCGTCGCCGTCACGGTGACCGTCGCGCCGTCGTCCGTCGCCGACACGACCGTCGACAGGGGCGAGGGCTCGAGCGCCTGGTCGACGACCTCGGCGAAGTCGTGCACCGTGCGGGTGCCGGCTCCCGTGACGACGAGGACCTCGGAACCGGGGTCGCCCGGCACCGCGAGCGACGACGGCAGCTGCACCCGGGCGGCATCGGCGGGGTCGGCCGCGAGCGTGAACGACGACGACTCGAGCACGGTGCCGTCGAAGGCGACGCGGGAGACCGTGACCTCGTCGGCGACCGACGCCCCGGACGCGTTGACGAGGACGACGTCGAGCCCACCCTGGCCACCGGACGACGGCTGCACGGTGAGCAGCACGGGCTGGTAGGCCTGCCGGACGGCGTACCAGACGGGCTTCCGGATGCCGGCGTGGTCGACGAGGGCCCAGGACACCACGGGCCAGTCGTCGTTGAGCTGCCAGACGACCATGCCGGTGTTGTCGGGCGTGCGGGAGCGGAACCACTCCATGCCGAAGCGGATCGCGTGCGCCTGGTTGAGCTGCGCGGCGAAGTGCCAGTCCTCGATCGAGGCCGGCTCGGGCAGGTGCCCGCGCATGCCGTCGGCGAGCTTCCGGTTGCCCTGGTCGGCCTTCTGGTGCACGAGCATCTCGTGGCCGTCCGGGTCGAGGGGCTCGTCGTGCACCACCGCGGTCAGGGTCGACCACGCCGGCGGGCCCTGGAACCCGAACTCGGCGACGAACCGCGGCTCCCAGTCGGCGTAGGCGCGGTAGTCGAGCCGGTTCCAGACGTCCCAGATGTGCACGCTGCCGTTCCGCTGGTCGTTCGGCGTCAGGTACTCGTCGAACGAGAACGGGCTGCCCGGCGTGTACGGCCGGGTCGGGTCCAGCTCGGCGACGATCGACGGGAGCAGGGAACGGTAGTAGCCGTTGCCCCAGGTCCGGCCGACGAGCGACGGCCGCCAGCCCCACTCGGCGTAGGCGACGAGGTTCTCGTTGTTGCCGTTCCACACCACGAGCGAGGGGTGCGGGCTGAGGCGGGTCACGGCCTCGCGGACCTCGGGCTCGACCTCGTCGGCGAGCCAGGGCTCCTCGGCGTAGGCGGCACAGGCGAACAGGAAGTCCTGCCACACCAGGACGCCGAGCTCGTCGCACCGGTCGTACAGGTCGTCGGACTCGTAGATCCCGCCGCCCCAGATGCGGAGCAGGTTCATGTTCGCGTCGATCGCGTCCTGGATCCGGTCCGCGTACCGCTCGGGTGTCATCTCGGTCAGGTAGGCGTGGTCGGGGATCCAGTTCGCCCCGCGCACCATGACCGGACGGCCGTTGACGCGCAGCAGGAACGGCGCGCCGCCGGCGTCGGCAGCTGTGTCGAGCGTGACCGTGCGGAAGCCCACGCGGCCGGTCCACACGTCGTCGCCGACCTCGACCCGGACGTCGTACAGCGGCTGGTCGCCCTCGCCGCGGGGCCACCAGACGGCGACGTCGGGGACCTCGAGGCGGACGGTCGCCGCGCCGTCGACGACGGGGCGCGCGCCGACCACCCGGCCGGCGGTGTCGGAACCCGGGTGCCCTGCGGACGCGGGGTGCGGGGCCAGGGTGATCCGGGCCTTCAGGCCGGTGCCCGCGGAACCGTCCGCGGACGCGACGGGCGCGCTGCCGATCGCCTGCGAGAAGGAGCCGGTGGAGCCGGCGTGCTCGACGTCGACGTGGGCTGTCAGCACCCCGGTGGTGCCGTCGAGGTTGACGAGCGGGCGGACGGCCGCGATGCGGACGCCGCTCCAGGACTCGATGCCGATCGACTTCCAGATGCCGCTCGTGGCGACGTCGACGCCCCAGTCCCACCCGAAGTTCGACGCGTTCTTGCGGAGCGCGTTGTAGGGGTGGTGGTTGACGTGGGGCAGCTCGCCGCCGTGCAGTGCGGACAGACGCTCGGCTGCGGGGACGGGCGCGTCGAACGTGACGACGAGCTCGTTCGTGCCCGGTCGGAGGAGGTGCCCGACGGGGAACCGGTACGAGCGGTGCTGGTTGGCGGTGGTCGCGACGACGATGCCGTTGAGCTCGATCGTGGCGAGGGTGTCGAGGCCCTCGGCGACGAGGTCGTGGCGGGTCTCGTCCGGCGCGGTCCACTCGAACGTGCGGCGGTAGCGCCAGACGGTGTCGCCGATCCACTGGGTGGCGGCCTCGCCGTCGCCGTCGAACGGGTCGGGGATCCGGCCGGCCCGCAGCAGGTCCGTGTGCACGCAGCCGGGGACCTGCGCCTCGACCGGTTCGCGGTGCTCCGCCGACTGCTCGGGCCCGGTCACCGCCTCGAGGGTCCACGTGCCGTCCAGGGTGGTCCGCTCCATTGCGTCTCCTCATCGTTACGGGGCCGTGACCCGACCCCTTGACCGCCTTAGTTTACGCGTGTAACAATCACGCTCACAACGTGGACCCTGCGACGACGCAGACCGAGAGGACAACGATGTTCAACCCAACCCGTTCACGGCTCGCCATCGGCGGCGCCGTTCTCCTCGCAGCCGGCCTCGCGCTCAGCGGCTGCAGCTCCAGCGGCACCGCCAGCACGAACGACGCCGCTGCCTCGACCCTGGTGGCGTACACCGGCCAGTCCGGCGACTACCAGATCAACTTCAACCCGTGGTCGCCGTCCAACATCGGCGGCGTCGGCACGATCTACGAGTCGCTCTTCTTCATCACCAACGTCAACACGAAGGACCCGAAGCCGCTGCTCGGCAAGTCCTACGAGTGGAACGACGACGGCACGCAGCTCACCATCATGCTGCGCGACGGGGCCACCTGGAGCGACGGCGAGCCCTTCACCTCGAAGGACGTCGTGTTCACGCTCGACATGCTCAAGAAGCAGAAGGCCCTGAACTCGATCGGCTACGACGGCACCGCGAAGGCCGACGGCGACGACAAGGTGGTCGTCTCGTTCGACAAGCCGTCGTTCGTGCTCGGCCCGAACCTGCTCGGCAAGACCTGGATCGTGCCCGAGCACCTGTGGAAGGACATCGACCCGACCACCGACGTCGTGCGTGAGCCCGTCGGCACCGGCCCGTACACGCTCGGCACCTTCAAGGCGCAGGCGTTCACCCTCGAGGCGAACAAGAAGTACTGGGACGGCGCCCCGGCCGTGAAGACCATCCGCTACCTGTCGCTCTCCGGCAACACCGCCGGCGCCGACGCACTGAAGCAGGGGTCGATCGACTGGCAGACCGGCCCGGTGCCGAACATGGACGACATCCCCGCCAACTACAACGGCTACGACGGCATCACCGTCGGCCAGAACCAGATGGCCCTGCTGACCTGCGCGAACACCGACCTGGGCTGCGCCGGCCCGCAGACCGACCCGGCCGTCCGCCACGCGATCGCCGACGCCATCAACCGGAAGCAGCTCAACTCGCTGGCGTTCGAGAACACGGCGAGCGAGATCTCGCCGACCTTCGCGCTCACCACGACGCAGAAGGACACCATCTCGAAGGACATCGAGCCGGCCGTGATGCCGGAGACCGCCGACACCGACGCGGCCGCCTCGACCCTCGAGGACGCCGGGTGGAAGAAGGGCTCCGACGGCATCTACGCCAAGGACGGCAAGAAGCTGTCCCTGACGGTCGAGGTCGTCACCGGGTGGACCGACTACATCACCGCGATCGACACGATGACGCAGCAGCTCAAGGCCGCGGGCATCGAGCTCAAGGCGCAGCAGTCGTCGTGGAACGAGTGGACCGACAAGAAGACCAAGGGCAACTTCGAGCTCGCGATCGACTCGCTCGGCCAGGGCCCGACGGCGAACCCGTACTACCTGTACAACAACTACTTCACGACGGCCAACACCGCGAAGGTCGGTGAAGCGGCCCCGATGAACATCTCGCGGTACAGCAACCCCGACGTCGACAAGGCCATCGCGAAGCTCGCCACGATCAACCCCGAGGACACCGCGGCGACCCAGCCCGAGCTCGACACGATCCAGGAGCACATCGTCGAGGACCTGCCCTACATCCCCGTGATGACCGGCGGCACGACGAGCGAGTTCCACGCGGCGAAGTTCACCGGCTGGCCGACGAAGGACGACCTGTACGCGTTCCCGGCGGTCTGGGCGAGCCCGGACAACGCCGAGATCTTCAAGGCGCTCAAGCCGGCGAAGGGCTGACACCGATGGGATCGCGACCGAGGGGCACTCGACGATGACCTACTTCCTGCGCAAGATCGGTTTCTACGTCGTCGCACTGTGGGCGGCCCTGACGCTGAACTTCATCATCCCCAGGCTCCTGCCCGGCAACCCGGTGGACATCCTGCTCGCCAAGCTCCAGCAGCGCGGCGGGCAGGTGACCCCGGCGACCCGGGAGGCGTACGAGCTGCTCCTCGGTGGCGATTCCTCGGAGCCGCTCATCTCCCAGTACGGCCACTACCTGGTCAACGTGTTCCGCGGTGACCTCGGCGTGTCCGTCAGCTACTTCCCGGCACCCGTCACCGAGGTGATCGGCAGTTCGCTGCCGTGGACCATCGCCCTGGTCGGGATCGCCACCATCGTGGCCGCGATCATCGGCGTCGGCCTCGGGGCCTTCGTCGGGTGGCGGCCCGGCACCTGGCTCGACTCGTTCGTGCCGGCCACCACCCTGCTCGCCGCGGTGCCGTACTTCTGGCTCGCGCTGATCCTGGTGTACTTCTTCGCCACCGGACTCCACCTGTTCCCGGCGCAGGGCGGCTACGACGTCATCCTGACGCCCGGGTTCAACTGGGACTTCATCGTCTCGGCGGTGCAGTACGGGGTGCTGCCGGCGGTGACGATCGTGCTCGCATCGCTCGGCGGCTGGCTGCTCGGCATGCGCAACATGATGGTGTCGACGCTGTCCGAGGACTACATCACCACCGCGCAGGCGAAGGGCCTGTCCGACGGCAAGATCCTGCGGAACTACGCCGCCCGGAACGCCGTGCTGCCGTCCGTCGCCGGGTTCGCGATCTCCCTCGGGTTCATCGTGTCCGGCTCCGTCGTCACCGAGCAGGTGTTCTCGTACCCGGGCATCGGGTCGAAGCTGCTGTCCGCCGTGACGAACAACGACTACGCGCTCATGCAGGGCATCTTCCTGTTCATCACCCTGGCGGTCCTCGGCGCGAACCTCGTCGTCGACCTGCTGTACGGACTGATCGACCCGCGCACGCGGGCCCGGAGCTAGGGGAGGAGACGACCATGACCAACATCCAGCAGGAGACCGAGCCCACCATCGGCGCGCTGACCGAGGAGGCCGACAGCACCACGTCGATCGCCACCCGGCGCGCGTCGAAGGGCGGCATCCGCAGGTTCTTGCCCACCCTCACCCCGTGGCTCGTCACGGGCATCGCGCTCGTCGCCGGCGTCACGCTGTTCGGGGTGATCGGGCCGCTGCTCGTCGGCGACCCCACCACCATCCGCGACACCGGGCTGCAGGGACCGAGCGGCTCGAACGTCCTCGGCACCACCCAGACCGGTCAGGACGTCCTGGCGCAGCTCGCCTTCGCCACCCGGGGCAGCCTGCAGATCGGGCTCATCGTCGGCGTCCTCGCCACGGTGCTGTCCGCGTTCTTCGGCATCCTCGGCGCCTACCTGGGCGGGATCATGGACGAGGCGTTCTCGCTGTTCTCGAACGTGTTCCTCGTCATCCCCGGCCTGCCGCTCGTCATCGTCATCTCCGGCCTGGTGCCGCGTGAGGCCCGCGGGCTGTGGACCATCGCGGTCGTCCTGGCGATCACGTCGTGGGCCGGGTCCGCCCGGGTGCTGCGGGCGCAGACGATGTCGATCCGCAACCGCGACTACGTGTCCGCCGCCCGGGTCGCAGGCGAACGGCCCTGGCGGGTCATCGCCGTCGAGATCCTGCCGAACCTGCTGCCGGTGCTCGCGTCGCAGTTCGTGTTCGCGGTGATCGCCGCGATCCTCGGGGAGGCGGGGCTGTCGTTCCTCGGGCTCGGGGCGTCGAACTCCTCGACGCTCGGCACCATGCTCTTCTACGCCCAGAACGGCTTCGCGCTGGCGAACGGCGCCTGGTGGTGGTTCGTGCCGCCGGGCCTGCTCATCGCCCTGCTCGGCATGGGCCTGTCGCTGGTGAACTTCTCGATCGACGAGGTCATCAACCCGCGACTCGCGAACGTGCGTGCGCAGCGACGGCGCGACCGTCGTGCGAAGCGTGCGGCCCGCTCGGGAGGCCCGGCCCGCGTCGCCACCGCCGGTCACGACACGAAGGGGGTCGCCCGATGAGCGCCACCGACACCGCACGACCGGTCACCTCCGACGTCACGGGCGACGGCCGCCGGCCGGCCGTGCTGACGATCGACCACCTCGACGTGGTCTACGAGACCGAGCACCCCGTGCACGCCGTCAAGGACGTCTCGCTCACCCTGGCGCCCGGCGAGATCCTCGGGCTCGCGGGGGAGTCGGGCTGCGGCAAGACGACGCTGGCGTACGCCATCACCCGGCTGCACCGGCCGCCGGCGAAGGTCACGTCGGGCAGCATCACGTTCCACGACCGCGACGGCACCGACGTCGACCTGCTCGGCCTGCCGCACGAGCAGCTCCGGGCCGTGCGGTGGTCGAAACTGTCGATGGTGTTCCAGGGGGCGATGAACGCGCTCAACCCGGTCACCACGATCCGCGCCCAGCTCGACGACGCCCTGGTCGAACACCGCAAGGGCCTGCCCCGCAAGGAACGACGGGCGATCGCCGAAGACGCCCTGCGCCGCGTCGGCGTCGACCCGTCCCGCATCACCGCGTACCCGCACGAACTGTCGGGCGGCATGCGGCAGCGCGTCATGATCGCGATGGCGATGCTGCTCGAACCGCAGATCATGATCATGGACGAGCCGACCACCGCGCTCGACGTCGTGGTGCAGCGGGAGATCCTGCGCGAGATCGTCCGACTGCGCGACGAGCTCGGGTTCGCCGTCGTGTTCATCACGCACGACCTGCCGCTGCTGCTCGAGATCAGCGACCGGATCGCGATCATGCTCCGCGGCGAGGTCGTCGAGTGCGACCGTGCCAGCGTGATCCAGCACGACCCGCAGCACCCGTACACGCGGAAGCTGCTGCAGTCGTTCCCGAGCCTGTCCGGAGCCCGCGGCGCGTTCATCCGCACCGGGGTCGAGGACGGCGCCGAACCCGAGACCGACACCCGGGCCGTCGTGGTCCAGGCAGCACAGGAGACGGACCGATGACCAGTGTGACCGTCAGCCACCTCGGCAAGGACTTCCACACCCGCAAGGGCCTGAAGCGCACCACCCTGCGGGCCGTCGACGACGTGTCGTTCGACCTGCTGCCCGGCCGGACCGTCGCGCTCGTGGGGGAGTCCGGCTCGGGCAAGTCCACCATCGCGCGGATGCTCGCCAAGCTCGAGACCAGGACGCGTGGCTCGATCGACGTGCGGCTCGAGGACGGCACCCCCGTCGAGGGCAGCATGTACCGGCGGCACGTGCAGATGGTGTTCCAGGACCCGTTCGCCTCGCTCAACCCGTTCCACTCGATCGAGCACCACATCGCCCGGCCGCTGCAGCTGCACCACCGGGCCCGCGGCGCCGACGAGACCGCCGACAAGGTACGGGAACTGCTCGGCCGGGTGAACCTCGACGAGGACTTCGCGTCGCGGCGGCCGCACGAGCTCTCCGGCGGGCAGCGGCAGCGCGTCGCCATCGCCCGTGCACTCGCCCCGGGCGCGCAGGTGCTCATCGCCGACGAACCCGTGTCGATGCTCGACGTCTCGATCCGCCTGAGCGTGCTCAACCTGCTCGGCCGGCTGCAGCGCGAGGACGAGCTCGCCGTGCTCTACATCACGCACGACCTGGCGACCGCGCGGCACTTCTCCGACGAGATCCTCGTGCTCTACCGAGGCCGGGTCGTCGAGCGGGGTCCGTCGGACGCGGTCATCCTCGACCCGCACCACGACTACACCCGGCTGCTCGCCGAGGCCGCCCCCGACCCGGAGCGCACCGAGCGCCGGATCACCGCGGGGCCGCCGCTCGACCGGACGAAGATCGACAACACCACCTGCTACGACCACACGGTCGGGGACTGGGTGTCGAGCGAGCCCGCACCGGTCGGGGCGCGATGAGCAACGGGCCGACGTTCGTCGACTGGGTCACCGACGGGTTCGCGGCACGGTTCCGCGTCGGTGCGGACCAGCCCGCGGCGCTCGTGTCGTTCGTGCCGACCGGCGGAGCGTCGGCCGGCAGAGCGCTCGCCGACGGGCCGGACGACCCGCAGCCGCTCGTCGAGCTGACGACGATCGGGCACGGGCGGTTCCCGGGCGGGTTCCGGCACGTGGACTCCACCATCGGGGCGCGACTGCGCCCCGTGTCGCACCACGTGCACGACGACGGGACCGACCTGTGGTTCCGGATCGTGCAGGCGGACGCGGCCACGGGCCTCCAGGCCGAGTCGGTGTTCCGGGCGCGCGCCGGCGTGCCCGCGTTCCAGACGTGGACCGAGGTGTCTGCCGAGCACGGCGAGCACGTCGTCGACTTCGTCTCGTCGTTCGCGACCGGGGCGTTCCTGACCGACTCGGGCGCCACCGTCGACGAGCTCGCCCTCGTGCACGCCGACAACGACTGGGCAGCGGAGAGCCGTTGGCGGACCGATCCGCTGCGGTCGATCGGGCTTGCGCGCATCGACCGGGAGGCCCAGCACCACCCGCCCCGCAGCCGCGCCGTCGTGCAGAACCGCGGCTCGTGGTCGACGGGCGAGGCGCTGCCGATCGGGGTGCTGCGGGCGGAGGACGCTGTGTCGCTTCCGTACGCGCTCGTCTGGCAGGTCGAGCACAACGGGCCGTGGCTGTACGAGCTCGGGGAGACCCGGCGGCACGCGTACCTGCTGGTGAGTGGCCCCACCGACCAGGAACACCAGTGGACCACCGTCGTCACGCCCGAGCAGCCGTTCACCTCGGTGCCGGTGTCCGTCGGGATCGCCGGGTCGATCGACGACGCCTTCGGGGTGCTCACCCGGCAGCGTCGGGCGTTCCGGCACGTGCGGGAGGCCGACCGCGCCCTGCCCCTGGTGTTCAACGACTACATGAACACGCTCATGGGCGACCCGACCACCGAGAAGCTCCTGCCGCTCATCGACGCGGCCGCCGACGCCGGAGCGGACCTGTTCTGCATCGACGCCGGCTGGTACGCCGAGGGGCACTGGTGGGACACCGTCGGAGCGTGGGAGGAAGCGGCGTCGCGGTTCCCGACGGGGCTCGGGGCCGTCATCGACCACATCCGTGCGCGCGGCATGCAGGCTGGCCTCTGGCTCGAACCCGAGGTCATCGGCATCCACTCGCCGCTGGCTTCGACCCTGCCGCCGGCCGCGTTCGTCGAGCACCACGGGGTCCGGGTCGCGGAGCACGGGCGGCACCTGCTCAAGCTGCGCTCGCCGGAGGCCCGCGCGCACCTCGACGCGGTGGTCGACCGGCTCGTCGGGGAGCTCGGGGTGACGTTCTTCAAGATGGACAACAACACCATGACGGGGCCGTTCGCCGGGATGCTCGACCACCAGCGGGCGCTGCTCGACTGGCTCGACGCGGTGCAGGAGCGGTACCCGGCGCTGCTCATCGAGAACTGCGCCTCGGGAGCGATGCGCGCCGACTGGGCCGTGTTGTCCCGCCTGCACATGCAGTCGACGTCGGACCAGCAGGACCCGGTGTTGTCCGCCACGATCGCCGCCGCCGCTCCCGCCGCGATGCTGCCCGAGCAGGCGGGGAACTGGGCGTACCCGGCGCCGACGATGGACCCGGAGCTGTTCACGCTGTCGCTCGTGAACGGGGTGCTCGGGCGGATGTACCTGTCCGGGTACCTCAACGAGATGACGTCGTCGCAGCGCGCGGTGGTCGGTGACGCCATCGCGGCACACCGGCAGGTCCTCGACGTCGTCGAGGGGTCCGTCCCGGTCTGGCCCCTCGGGCTGCCCGCCTGGGAGGACCCGTGGGTCGCACTCGGCCTGCACACCGCCTCGGGCGACCTGTACCTGTCGGTGTGGTCGCTACCCGGTGCGTCGGCGTCGGCGTCGGTGTCGCTGTCGCTGCCGGCGTTCGCCGGGCAGGCGGTGGTCGTCGAGTCGCTGTTCCCGACGGCACTCGGGTCGTGGTCCGTGGCGTGGGACGCCGCTTCGGGCTCGCTCGAGGTCGTGAACGGCGGGTCGACCCCCACAGCGCGGGTGCTCCGCGTCCGGTCGCAGGAGGCGGACGCGGAGGCCTGAGCGGGCGCGCGTCGCGATGGCAGGGCGCGCGCCGGAGCGGACGGGAGGCACGGTGCGGGCAGGCACCGTGCCTCCCGTTTCGTCGGTGGTCGCGTCCACGGCGCGGGGCACGCGGGTTCGTGTCCGCGCGGTGACGGTTCCGGTTCAGGATCCTCGGGGATCGTGAACCAGAACCGTCAGGAGCGCTGCAGGACGGGGTCTCCGGTCACACCTGCTCCTCGTCGTCGGGGCGTCGCGGAGCGCGGAGGCGCAGGGTGGCGCCGAGGCCGATGACCAGGAAGCCGGCCGCGGAGAACGCGGCGGCGCGGGTGCCGTCGGAGAACGCGTCGGCGGCGTCGGCACGGGTGGCCCCGTCGAGGCCGGAGATGGCTCCGCCGGAGGACTGCACCACGGCGTCGGCGATCTTCGTCGCGGTGGCGGCCGGGGTGCCCGCGTCCTGCAGGCGGTGCTCCAGGATGCTGCCGGTCGAGGTGAACAGGACGGTGCCGAGGACGGCGATGCCGAGCGCCGAGCCGATCTGGCGCGCGGTGCTCTGGGCCCCGGACGCCTCACCGCTGCGTTCGACCGGGACGTCCTGCAGTACGACACCGGTGAGCTGGGCCGTCGCGAGCCCGACGCCGAACCCGTAGACGAACAGGCACGGCACGATCGCCCACCACGGCGTCGACGACGTCACGACGAACCCGATCGCGGCGACCCCGACGATCTCGGCGCCGATGCCCATCCGGACGATCGGCAGTGCTCCGACGCGTTGCCCGACCGTGGCGGCGAACCCACTCGCGACGAACGAACCGATCGCCAGTGCGAGCAGCACGAAGCCGGTCTGCAGGGCGGAGTACCCGAGCACGTTCTGCAGCCAGAGCGGCAGCGACAGGATGATGCCGAACTCGCCGAGCGACACGATGAGCGCTGCGACGGAACCGTTCCGGAACGAGCCGATGCGGAACAGGTCGAGTGCGATCAGGGTCGAGCGTCCGGCTCGTTGACGGCGCAGGGAACGGACCACGAAGGCGACTCCGGCGAGGACGGCCACGACGAACGCGACGGGGATCGGGGAGATCGGGCCGTCCCACGACCACGAGCCGATGGTGAGCGACGTCGACGACGGGGTCCACCAGCCGTAGGTGCGGCCCTCGATGAGCCCGAACACCAGGGCGGCACTCGCGATCACGGACAGCAGCGCTCCGACGAGGTCGATGCGGCCGGTGTGCCGGGCTTCTCGCGACTCCCGTACGGCGACGGCGAGCCCGACGAGGATGACCGCGACGATCGGGACGTTGATGCCGAAGGCCCACCGCCACGAGAAGTCCGTCGTCAGCCAGCCGCCGAGCAGGGGGCCGACCGCGACCATGCCGCCGATCGTCGAGCCCCACACGGCGAAGGCGATGCCACGCTCCCGGCCGGTGAACGTCGCGTTGAGGATCGAGAGCGTGGTGGGGAGGACCATCGCGCCGCCGATGCCCTGCAGCACGCGGGACACGACGAGGAGCTCACCGGTCGGCGAGAGCGCGGCGAGCACCGACGCCACCGCGAACACGATGACGCCGGTGGTGAGCAGGCGTCGGCGGCCGAACCGGTCGGCCACGGACCCGAAGACGAGCAGCAGGGCGGCGAACACGAGCGTGTAGCTCTCCTGCACCCACTGCACCAGGGTCGAGCCGATGTCGAGGTCGGCGACGATGCTCGGGATCGCGACGTTGACGATCGTGGAGTCGACGATGATGAGCGCCACGGCGAGGCTGATCACGACCAGGCCGAGCCAGCGACGACGGTCCGGCGTGGTGGGTGGTGCTGCGGCGGGAGCGCTCATTCCGGTGGTTCCTCTCAGATGATCAGCATGCTGACGACCTGACGGTACACCCGCTTCCGGTGACGGGCGGACCGGGGACTCGCGGCAGGAGCTGGAGCTCCATCGCCCGGGTCACCGCGCGGGTGCGGTCGTTCACGCCGAGCTTCTCGAAGACGTGGCCGAGGTGCGTCTTCACCGTGGCATCACTGAGGAACAGCGCGCGGCCGATCGCCGGGTTGCTGTTGCCCCGTGCGGTGGCCCGGACGCCGGCGAGGATCTCGGACTCGGGGGCGGCCTTGAGCAGGTAGCCGGTGGCGCCGGCCTCCATGGCGGCGAGGATCTGGTCGTCGGACTCGTACGTGGTCAGGATCAGGACGATGCCGCCTTCCGATCGACCGTGCAATGGAGGACATCGGCCTTGCAAGACGGGGAGGCACGTGAACGCGGACGGTGTCCTCTGGATGATCCCGGGGACGACCAGCGGTGAGCGACAGAAACTCGCCCGCGCGCGCCGGACTCGTTATCGTGGACGGGCATCACGACAGGGGGAGCAGAACGTGACTGATGGTTGGCGAATCGACCCGGGACCCGCGCGCGGCGCCATCGACAACGCGGAAGGGCAGACCCAGGAGTTCCCGACCCTCGAGACGGACCTCGTGTCGGCCTTGAGCGACGCCCTCGCGGCGCTCGGCGGACACGGGCCCTCGACCGCGGCGAAGCTCGCGTCGATCCAGTCGAACCCGTTCGAGATCGACCTGCTCGCCGCGCAGCAGCACATCGAGCGGGCGATCAGTGCCACGCGACAAGCGATCGGCGCCTACGAGGCCGGCGACGAGCAGATGGCGGCGACCTACGAGAACGGTATCCCGCAGTGATCTCCACGAGCGACCTGCAGGAACTGCCCGACCCTGCTGCACTCGAATCGGCGGCCACAGCGCTCGGTACCTTCGGATCACACGTCGTCGCGCGGGTCGAGGCGGTGTCGACCGAGTGGAAGGGACTCGCCGCCGCCGACGTCTACCAGACGCCCGAACGTGACATCGTGCTCGACGCGATGAACAACCCTGCACTCATCGCCGAGATGATCAAGCAGAACGCGGACTTCGCGGCGACGGCGTTGCAGACCTACGCGTCGACCGTGTCCGGACTGGAGACCCGACGGGCCTCGATCCTCACGGACATCGCCGATGCCAACGAGGCGGAGCGGCAAGCGGCGCAGCAGCCCGATTCGAACAGCGCGGAACCCACACCGTCCCCGACCCCCGGCCCTGATCCCGCGACGTCGTCGAGTCACGTCCGAGAGCTCATCGCGACCTTCAACGCGAACGCGCAGCAGGCCGACCAGGACTGCGCCGACGCACTCGGTCGGCTCGAGAAGTACAGCAAGACCGCCGTGCAGTCCTTCGTCGAAGTCGTCGGCGGATCCGGTGTCGTCGGCACCGGTGTCGGTGTCGGATCGTCGGTCGCGGAGGGCGCGCTCGAGCGGTGGCGGCGCATCCACATCGTGCCGGAATCGTCGATCAACGTGCAGCTGACGATCCCCATGTGGGACGAGATGGAGAACGGCGTCAAGTACTGGAAGACGCCGAGCGGTGTGCTTTCGCCGCATCCTCCGACGCCGCCCGAACTCCGGCTCACCGGACCGACGTCGAGTCACAGCACGTTCGTCACCGATCCCGAGGTGTCGCGCGGTGCGCTCCCGACCTGGGCGAAGCACCTCGGGAAAGCGCTCGGCATCGGTGGCGCCGCGCTCACCCTCTACTCCGCCGGCCAGGAGCAGTGGGTCGAGGACGAGGAAGAACACCCGGAGTGGTCGACCTCACAGCGCATCGAGAGCAGCCTCGAGAACGTCGTCATCGTCGGCGGGCCCTCGGTCATCCTCGGAACCATCGGAGCGTCCGTCGGCGCATCGGTCGGTGCCGCTGCCGGTGCGGCAGTGGGAGCGGGCGGGGGCACGGTCGTCCTGCCGGTCATCGGGACGATCGGTGTGGGCGCACTCGGTGGAGCCGTCGGCGGGGTCGTCGGCGGTGCTGCCGGAGGTTGGGCGGGCGGCGAAGCAGGCGAAGCACTCGGCACCTGGGGCAAGGAGAACTTCTACGATGGGTCCGAAGCCCAGCGATGGGTGCGAGACACGTGGAAGAAGGTGTTCGGATGACCCCGCTCGGGTTCGTCGTCGTGCTGTTCGCCATCGGGCTCCTCTTCGGCGGCCTCGGAGCGCTGGCCTACGCCGGCGTCTGGCGTTCGTGGATCGGTCGGCTCCACCAGAACGTCGTCTTCGGGTGGTTCTGGTTGGGACTCGCAGTGCTGTCGATGGGACTCGCGGCGAGCTTCATCCGAACGCCGGTCTTCGGGTTCTCCTTCGTGTTCGCGATTGCCGCAGCCGTGACCGGTGCGCTCGGCCTGTGGATCCTGCTGTCCGGCGTGCCGCGACGGCTTCAGCCCCGCTGGTACCGCGTGGAGCGTGAACGGTGAGCGCCCCGACCGAAGTCGGGCCGCTGAGCCTGCCATCGCCGTCGAACTGGGAACGGATCGAGTCGTCCGACAACGTCGTCGTCCTCGCCGCGCCCGAGGTCCCCGATGCGAGGTTCCGCCCCAACATCGTGCTGACCACGGCGCTCGCCGAGGCGCCACTGCACGTGGTGTCGTCGAACGCGATCGCGTCGATCCTCGCGCTGCAGCCTCGCGCACAGGTGTTCGCGGTCGAACCGAACGACCTCGACGACGTGCTCGGCGTGCCGTCCCGGACCGTCGAGTGGGGCTACGAAGCGGAGCACACCACGGTGCTGGTGCGCCAGTGGATCGCCGTGATCGGTCGACACCAGGTGCACGTCACCGGCAGCTGTGCGGTCGAGGAGTTCATCGACTTCGTCCCGTTCTTCCGGAGTGTGCTGGCAGCGGCATCGATCGCCGACACCGGGGCGGACGACGACCCCTCGACCGGACGCATCGACCACTCCGACGTCCCCGACGACAACCCGTCGGCGTCGCCACGGATCGATCCGGGCGCATCGGGCCGGATCGGCGCGACACTCGAAGCCCTCGACGGTGTCGTCCTCGCCCAGCCCCGCCCGGTGGGCCGCTGGATGCTCAGCGACGAAGCGCTCCAGCACCTGTGGTCGCTACGGGGCCGGGGCATCATCTCGCGCGGGAAGCGCCGGTCGCCCGAGGGCGTCGAACTCGCCGAGGCAGGTCTCACCGGCGCGCTCGGTGCGCTCGTCGGCGACGGGCAGCGGATCGCGAACCTGCTCGAACGACCCGGCTACCGGTACGGAGCCGCGGCGGACCACGCTGGTCGCTCGGTCGAGTGGAGCATGTGGCTCGGCGGCGACACCGCGCTGGTGCGCGCACGAGGCAACGTCGCCGACCTGGTCGACGACCGGCTGCGTGACGACACCATCGCGCAGTACGACGTGGTGCCCGCGGGCCGCGCCGTCGGGCACCTGCTCGCCTGGGCGCGGGTATCGCCGGCCTGGGCGATCGCCAGCGACGACGAACTCGTCCTCCCGGCGGAGGTCGTCGACGCACGGATCGCGTCAGTCGGGATGCCCGACGGTGCCGCCCCGATCTCCGGGTTCGTGGCAGATCGCCTGTGGCGTGAGCCCGTCTGGATCCGCCTCCGTCTGTGGGGAGACCGGACGCCGTACGGGCTGGACGTCATCGCTGCCGGTGCTGCTGGATGGTTCCGCCGCGACGTGCTGGACGACGGACGGGTGCGGCTGGAGCCGATGCCGTCCGGGTCCGTCCTCCGATCCGTGCTGGCGGTCTTCCGCGCGCCGGACGGGTCGAAGGCTCAGTAGTCCGGGCGGATCCTCGCCGTTCGAACTCAGCTTCGTCAAGAGCGAATAGATCGACGAGGTGTCAGCGGAGCAGACTGAGCTCCATCGCCCGGGTCACCGCGCGGGTGCGGTCGTTCACGCCGAGCTTCTCGAAGACGTGGCCGAGGTGCGTCTTCACCGTGGCCTCGCTGAGGAACAGCGCGCGGCCGATCGCCGGGTTGCTGTTGCCCTGGGCGACGAGGCGCAGGACGTCGAGCTCGCGCGGGGTCAGCGAAGGGCCGGCCGCGGCGGGGAGCGTGCCCGTCGCTCGGCGGACGAGCGCTGCGGCCGCGGAGGGCGCGAGTGCGGTCTCGCCCCGTGCGGTCGCCCGGACGCCGGCGAGGATCTCGGACTCGGGGGCGGCCTTGAGCAGGTAGCCGGTGGCGCCGGCCTCGATGGCCGCGAGGATCTGGTCGTCGGACTCGTACGTGGTCAGGATCAGGACGCGGACGCCGGGGGCGGCGGCGAGGATCTCCGCCGTCGCCGCATCGCCGTCGAGCACGGGCATCCGGAGGTCCATGAGCACGACGTCGGGGCGTTCGGCCAGCGCCACCGTCACCGCGGCGCGGCCGTCGCTGGCCTGGCCGACGACCTCGACGTCGTCGGCGTCCTGCAGCAGGGCCACGATGCCCGACCGGACGATCGGGTGGTCGTCGGCGACCACGACGCGGATCACCGGGTCACCTCCGCCACGGGGTGACGATCGACGGCCGGGAGGCTCGGCTCGGGTCCGGTGGGCAGGCTCGCGTCGACGACGGTGCCGCCGCCAGGGCTGCTCGTGATCGTGCAGGCACCGCCGGAGAGCGCCAACCGTTCGTGGAGGCCCCGGAGACCGTGCCCGGCCGTCGGGACGCCGGTGTCGAAGCCGACGCCGTCGTCGGTCACACGGACGCCGACGCGTTCGGGCGCGTGCTGCAGGACGATGCGGACGGAGCCGGCATCGGCGTGCGCACGGATGTTCGCGAGGGACTCCTGGACGACCCGGAGCAGCACGACCTGGGCGTCGCGGTCGAGCGGGCCGTCGGTCGCGTCCACGGCGACGGGCGTGCCGGTCTCGCGGGTGTAGCGCTCCGCCAGACGGTGCAGGGCCCCGGCCAGGCTGCCGCTCGTGGCACCGGCGACCCCGGCGGCGATGAGGGCGCGGGAATCCTCGAGGGCGGCACGCGCGGACTCTTCGAGGACCATCAGTCGTTCGTCGAGCGCGGCACCGCGGTCGTTCGCCAGGTCCTTGCGGGCACGTTCGGTGAGCATGACGATGCCGGCGAGGTTCTGCGCCACGGTGTCGTGGATCTCGCGAGCCAGGCGCTCCCGTTCGCTCGCGACGCCCGCGCTGCGGTGGGCATCGGCGAGGGACTGCTGGGTGGCGCGGAGTTCGTCGAGGAGCTGGCGGCGCTCCTCGGACAGGCCGGCGACGCTCGAGATCCACACGCCCATCGCACAGGCACCGATGACGCTGATGCCCTCGATGAGCAGCGTGCTGACGAGGGCGTCCTGGCCGCCGGAGACCTGCAGGCCGATGCCGCTCGCGACGCCGACCGCGACCGAGAGCAGGACGGCGGTGCGGACCCGTTCGGACTGCACCCAGACGAGCGGGAACGCGATGCACTGCACGAACGCGGTGCTCGGCACGATGGCGGGCAGCACCAGGGCGGCGACGAGGACCAGCGGCAGGAAGGCCGCGGCGGCACGGGCGCTGTCGTAGCCGCGGTGGCCGAACACGGCGTAGGCGACGACGAGCACCACGACCGCGGTGTAGGCCGGCCAGCGGATCGACCACGGGGACCACCCGAACACGGTGATCACGGCGGTGAGGAGCATCGTGGCCGCGAAGAAGACGTGCAGCCACCGGTTGCGCATCCACGTCTCACCGCTCATGTGCCCAGCATCCCACCAGCGGGGCGCCATCAGGCGTCCTTGCGGTTCCACCGGAACGTCAGCAGGCAGGCCACCGTGCCCAGGACCAGCCACGCTGCCAACACGAGGGCGCCGAGGCCGAGGTGCCACGCGCCTCCCGGCTCACCCGACTCGAACGCACCGGGCAGGAAGACGGACCGCATGCCGGACGCCATCCAGCGCAGGGGGAAGACGGACGCGACGTCCTGCAACCAGGTGGGGAGCTGCGTGAAGGGCAGGTAGACGCCGGAGACGAACTGCAGCACCAGGACGATCGGGACGATGGTGGCGGTGGCGCGCCGGCCCTCGCGGGGGAGCGCCGAGACCGCGATGCCGAGGACGCAGCTGGTGGCGATGCCGAGGACCATCACCCCGGCGAAGACACCCCAGTTGCTCGCGTCGGTCGGCAGGTCGACGCCGAACACCAGGCTCGCGATCGCCAGCAGTAGGGCCGTCTGAACGAGCGTGGTGACGAGGACCATGCCGATCTTGCCGACGAAGTACGACAGGACGGGCAGCGGTGTGCCGCCGAGGCGCTTCAACGTGCCGTCGCTGCGCTCGGTGGCGATGTCGACGCCGAGCGACTGCGTGCCGGAGAGCAGGATGCCCGTCGCCACCAGGCCGGGCAGGTAGTAGGTGGCGTAGTCGACGCTGACGTCCGGACCGGCCTGGATGTCAGCGGCGCCGGAGAACGCCACCGAGAACAGCGCCAGCATGATGATCGGGAACAGGAAGGTGAAGAAGACCGCGTCGGGAGCGCGGAAGTAGGTGCGGATCTCGTACGAGATGCGGCTGGTCGCTGTCTTCACTGCTGGCCCACCATGTCGAGGTAGACGTCCTCGAGGGACGGACGGATGACTTCGAGGTCGTGCATGGGCGAGGTGCTGCTGCGGATGAGCGCCGTCGGGTCGGTCGTGCGCTCGTCGTGGTGTCCGCCGTCGTCGTCCCGCCAGCGGACCCGGGGCGTGCGGGCCTCGGCGCCGCCGATCTCGTCGATGGGGGCGAGGTCGAGGAGCTTCCCGTCGGCGATGACCGCCGCCCGGTCGGCGAGCTGGGCGGCTTCGTCGAGGTAGTGCGTGGTGAGCAGGATCGTCGTGCCCTCGTGCTGCACCCGGCGCAGGAGGTCCCAGAACTGCCGGCGGGCCTCGGGGTCGAAGCCCGTGGTCGGTTCGTCGAGGAACAGGACCTCCGGGCGACCGATGATGCCGAGGGCGACATCGACGCGGCGGCGCTGGCCACCCGACAAGCGGCTGATGCGGGCGTTGCGCTGCGTCTCGAGCCCCGTCGCGGTGAGGAGCTCCTCGACGCTGCGGTGCTTCGGGTACAGCGTCGCGAAGTGGTTCAGCTGCTCGGCGACGGTGACGTTCGGGGACTCCGCGCTGGTCTGCAGGACGATGCCGATGCGTGCGTTGTGGCTGCGGCTCGTCCGTGCCGGGTCGTGACCGAGGACGCGGACCTCTCCGGCGGTGCGGGAGCGGTACCCCTCGAGGATCTCGACCGTCGTGGACTTGCCGGCACCGTTGGGGCCGAGGAGCGCGAAGGTCTCGCCCCGGTCGATCGTGAAGGAGACGTCGTCCACGGCACGTTTGCCGGTGGCGTACTGCTTGCCGAGGTGCTGGACCTCGATGGCGGGGGACTCGGGCATGGGTCCAGCTTCGCCGCCGGGTCGCCGTGGGGGATCGACCGGGGCGGTGGTGTCGGCATCGTCCGATCGGGGGATGGTGCCGGCGGGGAAGGTGGTTCGGTTTCCGGCCGGTGACGGTTCTGGTTCGCGATCGTCGGGGATCGTGAACCGGAACCGTCACGACTTCAGTACTGCGGGCGGATCCAGTCCGTCGGTGGCACGAAGCGGGCGCGGGGCAGGACCTCGTCGGGCTCCGCGGTCCGCACGCTCGTGATGATCGTGGCCTCGCCGTGCTCGTACGAACGGCGAGCGATGCCGTCGCGCTCGTCGATCACCAGTGTCGAGCGGGACGCCGGGTCCTCGTGGTGCTCGAACGTCAGCAGGATCGAGTGCTCGCCGATGTGCTGGATCAAGATCGGGTGGACGTCGTCCGTGGCGCGACCCCACCGGAGCATCAGATCGGGCGCTGCCATCCGGACGACGGGGGACGAGACCATGCCCCGGGCGAACGACACGTCGATCGGGCCGTCGTCGGGCTCGTGCAGCACGCCGTCGCGGTAGGAGACCGGCTTGGCACGCTGTCGGACCAAGGTCCAGGTCTGCGCGGGCTCGTCGATGTCGACACGGAACTGCCAGAACTTCTGCCGGGACTCCTGGTGGATGCCCTCGAGGACGTACCGTGCGGGTCGGCGGAGGGCGGCGAGCTCCTCGGCGATCGCGGGACCGTCGGACCGGGTGAGGAGTTCGTCGAAACGCACCGTGCCAGCATGGCGCACCGGGTGCCGTGGACCACACCCCGTGACGGGCTGGAGGCGCGGGGCGGGGTGGTGCGACATGACCGTGCCCGCCGATCGTGGTGATCGGCGGGCACGGTCGGGCAGAGGAATCAGCCGATGCTCGGGCTCGCGGTCATCCCGACATCGCCCGTGTGGGCGAATCCGTCGGTGCCCGCGGTTCCGACCCACGTCCACAGTGAGCCGGTGTTGGCCTGCACGGCGACGGCGACGTCACCGCCGACGGTGTCGACGGCCGGGCTGGTGCCGACCTTCATGCCGACACCCGCGGTGTGTGCGAAGCCGGCGTCACCGGGCGCACCGCGCCAGGTCCACAGGTCGCCGGTGTTCGCCTGCGCCGCAACGGCGAGCTGGGAACCGACGAGGGTGATGGACGGGTTCGTGCCCGCCTTCATGCCCAGCGCGGTCTCCTTCGCGAGACCCGCAGTGCGCGGCGTCCCGCTCCACACCCAGAGCTTGCCGGTGTTCGCCTGCGCCGCGACCGCGATGGTCGAGCCGTTGACGCGCGTGACCGAGGGGCTCGTGCCGTCCTTCATGCCGAGACCGGTGTCGGCTGCGGTGCCCTTCTGGGCTGCGGTGCCGTACCAGGTCAGCAGCTTGCCGCTGTTCGCCTGGAACGCCACGGAAACGCCGCTGCCGACCGTCGTGATCGACGGGTTCGTGCCGGCCTTCATGCCGTAGCCGGTGGACATCGCCGTCCCGGCCGACCCGGGCGTCCCCGTCCAGGTCCAGAGCTCGCCGGTGTTGGCCTGGAACGCGACCGCGTACTGGCCCCCACCGAGTGAAGCGATCGCCGGGCTCGTGCCGAGCTTCATGCCGACGTTCGCCGAACCCGCGGTCCCCGTCTGCCCGGCCTTCCCTCGCCACGTGATCAGCGAGCCGTCCGGGGCCGCGAACGCGGCAGCGGAATCGGTGCCGGTCGAGGCGATGGCGGGCGACGTGCCCTCCTGCACGGCTCGCCCTGAGTTCGCGGCGAAGCCCTCACTGCCCGCCTCGCCGGTCCACGTCCACAGCGTGCCGGTGTTCGCTCGGACAGCGACGTGCGACTGGACGATCGTGCCCGGGAAGTTCGGGAACGACCACGGGATCGGTGTGCCCTGGCTGACGGAGCGACCGCAGGTGAAGTAGTCGTTCAGTCCGGTCTGACTCGTTCCGTCACGCTTCACCTCGAAGTGCAGGTGGTTGCCGGTCGAGTTGCCAGTGGTCCCCACCGAACCGATCCGCTCGCCCTTCGTGACGGTCTCCCCGACCGAGACGAGCGGGCTGCCGTTGATCATGTGTCCGTAGAGCGTCTGGTAGCCCGCGCCGTGGTCGATCACCACGTAGGTTCCGTAGCCGGTCGTAGCCGAGCTGTTGATGACCGTGCGGACCGTACCGGCCGCGCCCGCGACGATCGACGAACCACCCGAAGCGGCGATGTCGATGCCCGAGTGCGGCGTGCCATCGCAATGGGCCCCCACGTACCCCGTCACCGTTCCGGACGCCGGCACGATGACATCCCCCGTTGCTGCCTGCGCTGGTCCCACAGCGATCAGGCTCAATCCGGCTGCCAGGGCAACCGTCGCCGACAAGGCGAGAATCTTTTTCATGTGTTTCCCCTCAACGACCGCCGACGGTGGCGGCCGTTGGAACTCTGTCAGGGAGTAGAACACCATTTCCACCCCCCGAACGGGCCATGCGGTCTTCGGCGCGTTCGTCTCGCCGGGTCCCGTCCATCGGCCGAGCTAAGCCGACGGGGCGGGCTGGTGCCGGGCCTCCAGGCCGTGGGGTGGTCGCGTCAGGTTGCGTCAAGCAACGTGCGCGTAGACCGGGACCATGCAGGTCGTCGGAGTCGAACAGTTCGGAGGGCCCGAGGCCCTCGCCGTCCACGAGGTGTCGGAGCCGCACGCCGGTGCGGGGTCCGTGCGGATCCGGGTGCAGGCGTTCGCCGTGAACCCGACCGACACGGGGGTGCGTGCCGGGCAGCGGGACAGCTCGCAGGCCTCGCCGCCGTACGTGCCGGGGATGGACGCCGCCGGCGTCATCGACGAGGTCGGGCCCGACGTCACCGGCTGGCAGGTCGGCGACGAGGTCATGGCGATGGCGCTGCCGCTCAGCGCCCACGGTGGCGCCTACGTGCAGGAGCTCGTCGCGCCGGTGGGGTCGTTCGCGCGGATCCCTCGCGGGACGTCGATCGAGGCTGCGGCGACCGTGCCCATGAACGGGCTGACGGCGTTGCAGATCCTGTCGCACGCCTCGCTCGCGCCGGGGCAGACGCTCGCCGTGACCGGGGCCGCTGGGCTGCTCGGGAACTACGTGGTGCAGCTGGCGAAGGCCGCCGGGCTGACCGTGATCGCGGATGCTGCTCCGGCCGACGAAGCCCTGGTCCGGTCGCTCGGGCCGGACCACGTGGTGCCACGGGGTGCTTCCTTCGCCTCCGCTGTCCGGGAGCTCGTGCCGGACGGGGTCGACGCGCTCGCCGATGCTGCCGTGCAGCGGGACGAGGTGGTGGACGCCGTTCGCGACGGGGGAGTCTTCTTCGACGTGCGGGGGTGGCAGGGCAATGGGGCTCGGGGGATCGAGTTCGTGCAGGTGATGGTGTTCTCGGAGTACCGGTCGTTCGACAAGCTCGAGCAGCTGCGGCACGCGGTGGAGAGTGGGACGTTGACGCCGCGGATGGCTGAGGTGCTGCCGGCTGCTCGGGCTGTGGAGGCTCATGAGCGGCTGGAGGCCGGGGGGACGCGGGGGCGGTTCGTGCTGACCTGGTGAGTTAATGACGCGGTGATGGACGGGAGGCGCGGTGCCGGTTGGTGCCGTGCCTTTCGTCGTTCGGTGGCTGCGCAGCTCTAGGGCTGTGCTAGTTCGCACACCACCGCTGCCTCTTCGCCGCTACAGAAACCGCTTGCCGCTCCCGAGATACGCAGATTGGGTTCGAGCCCGGACACACGATCAAGTCCAGCACCCGGACTAAATGGAATGCGGGCTCCGCGGGGCGTCGAGGTCCAACCGAGGGGTGAGCCATGATCTTGGTGCGTCTGCGTCTGCGTCTGCGCCATGTGCCCTTGCAGCGTGGCGGACTACTCACTGAGGATCGAGCTTGTTACGATTCGAGGAACTACAAGGGGTGTGGAATGAGTGCCGATCTTCGAGCCGACCAAATTACGCAAGCACTTGCGGCGTATCAGGACCTAGCGCCTGGAGCCGCTGACACGGACCGAATCCCATTCAGAAGCTCTTCACGTATTCTGCCAGTGATCGAGCTTCCGGTTGGCATCCCAGTTCTGAACACCGATAGCTTCCGAATAGCGCCTCTGCTCGAAGACCACCCCTCTCGGGAGTCCATACTTGCGGATCCTGAAAGTGCAGAATCGCAGCAAATCGTTTCAGGTATGGTGCGGCGGGCGCATCGCCACGCAGACGACCTGAAGAACAGCCTGCGCGCTGAGGGTCAAGATACTGCTGGGCTGATTACCCGCTCAGGCAAGCTTATCAACGCGAACACACGCTGCGTCTTGTTGCGTGAGCTTTTCGACGAAGGGGTCACAAGCGCAAGTACGATACGAGTTGCTGTACTCCCGCCTGACACGACGAATGGCGAAGAGCTTGGACTCGAGAGTGTTTTGCAGCAACAGCAAGAGCATAAGGATGAGTATAACCTTGTGAGCAAGCTGATGATGATCAATAAGCTGCACTCCGAGGGAGGAATGTCGGATAGGGCAATCGCAACGTCCTTGCGAGAGACAAAAGGAGCGAAGCGCATCAAAGAGCTGCGGGAAGTGCTCGCGCTCATGCATCGAGCCCGTGCACTGACAGCGCCTGCTCAGCCCATCACCTCCTTCGTGTCGGAGAAGAGTCAGCAGCAAAACTGGCTAGAGTTGCTGCGGGACGTCAATGAAATCGAGAAAAGCGTCGGCCGCTCGGAGGCGGATGAGCATATTCGCGGCTGGCTGCTGGCGTACTACAACGGTGAAAGCTCAGTGCACATCCTTCGTTCCGCACGCGATCAGTGGGTCATGCGGGATGTCCTACCGGAGCTCAAGGATGGAGACGAGATTGGCAAAGCGATTGCAGCGGATTCGTCTCTCTGGGCGCAGAGCGAGCCGGACCAATCTGGGCAATTGCCGGTCGGAGTCGATCTCTTGGCCGAGGATTCGGAGGTCAAACCTTCAACACGAAGTGTCACAGAGCGTCTGCTCGATTTGACGGTGACTTCGCTGGATCGGAAGGATGAAAAGGTCCTCGTGAATGGACGTGAGCTCGAGCCACAGGAAGTCGCAGCAGTGGTTAAAGCGGCGGTGAGGGTTGGGCTTGACTCCTCTAGTCGTCGAACCGCGGGGCAGAATCGCATGGCGCGCCCGAAAACACTCGTTGAGCAAGCCGCAAAAAATCTCCGGTCTGCGCTTCAAGTCCTTGCCGATGTGGATGGCGACGTCGAATTTGCTTCGTACCGTAGCTCCCTGGAGTCGTCTCTCGAAGGCATTACGACTGATCTGGAGAGACTCCGCTCCCGACTTGAAACGGAAGGGGGCGAAGCGTGAACCGTATCCACGCCGCGGTGAGCGGTAGTCCGCCCGTCGTCTCACTAATCCGCGAAGGCGTTTCAGATGCCATCTGGTACGAGGTAAGCTTGATTTTCAATGGCCTCAAGGAGCAGTATGACGGCTCGTACGTGGTCGAGCCGAGGGATCTCGTGGAGAACCGGCAGCGTCTAAGGGGCGTCTGCGTTGAGTTCAACGTAGAGTTCAGCGCGGATGATCAGGCCACGAACCTCCTAGCGCGCGCTGTGTCAGACTCGCGAGGCTTCGCCGCTGCTTTGCGGGACCCCACCGAGGGCGTTGAATTCCGCATCGACGACATCCTCGCGGGGGGCCCCTTCCAACTTGCGCGTCCGCTGCGGTCGTTCCAACTCAATGACCTCAAACGCCTCGCCGAACTTGAGCATGGAGCGAACTTTTCGGTTCCGGGCGCCGGTAAGACTGCAACTACTCTCGCTCTTCACGCCCTTGCGAGAGCGCGTGGCATAGCGGATCGTCTAATAGTGATCGCCCCACTCTCTGCATTCGGGTCGTGGGAGGAGGACTCGATTGCCGTTCTTGATCCCCCTCCGACCGTAGCTCGGTACAGCGGAGGCAGACTCCCCGCCGCGGACATAGTTCTGATCAACTACCAACGGTTGGCTAGCTCTCAGCCCGTCCTCGCGTCAGCAATGATGACGAGTAAAACGCATCTCGTCTTCGATGAGGCCCACCGAGTGAAGCGAGGGACCGCTGGCGAATGGGGTAGAGCGGCTATGGCGCTTGCTCCCTTAGCTTCTAGAAGAGACATCCTCTCTGGAACGCCCGCGCCCAATCATCCTTCCGATTTGGTGTCCCTCATGGATGTATTGTGGCCATCTCGCCGAGTTTCGGCTCGCATACCTTCCGATGCCCTCATCCGAGATCCGACTCATTCCGCCATGGCGAGAGTCAGTGAGGTGGTTTCTCCCTTCTTCGTGCGAACTACGAAGACGATGCTAGATTTACCGCCTATCGACTTTGAACCCGTTTCCGTCGAACTCCCGCCAGTACAGCGTCAGATCTACGATGCAATGCGGAGCCAATATTCTGGCCTGTTTGACCTTCGGAGGTTCGACCGAAACCGGCTGGCGCAGATGGGCGAAGTCGCGATTCACCTGCTTCAAGCTGCGTCGAGCCCGAAGTTGTTGCGGGGAATCACTGATCCGGCTCGCTCCTATCGGTATCCACCGCTGGGTATCGACCCACGATCTCACCTCGGTGAGTTGATCAACAACTACCCGGACTTCGAAATGCCAGGCAAGATTCGAGTAGCTTGCCAGATAGTCGCTCGCAACAGCGCCGTTGACGAGAAGACTTTAGTCTGGTCGAATTTCCCCGAGAACCTCCTCGATCTGGAGATGCAGTTGGCCGCGTTGGAGCCTGCAGTTATCTGGGGCGGCGTTCCCACCGCTGAGAATGCCAGACCTGGGGAGCGTACAAGGGAGTCTGAGCTTGCCCGCTTCAGGAATGACGACAATTGCCGTGTGTTGCTCGCAAATCCAGCAGCTTTAGCCGAGGGTGTAAGTCTCCATCACTGGTGTCATAATGCCGTATATGTCGATCGCACCTTCAATGCAGGGCAATACCTTCAATCGATCGACCGCATCCATCGTCTCGGTTTGAAGAAAAAGCAGAACACAACGATTTCTATTGTTACTGCCGCAGAGACCGTTGACGATGCGGTTTCGATTCGATTGGCAGCCAAGACGGAGTGGCTCGGGCTGATGCTTGCCGACCCTCTACTTACCGCCCTCGCTCTGCCCGATGAGGACGACACGACAGTATTCGAGGAAGATCTCGCTGACCTCGAAGAAGTATTTCACCACCTCGCAGGCCGTTGATGCCCGAGGAGAAGGTGCTGGCGCCGCGTCAGATAGATGCGATGTATTGGTACGCCCAGCTGCTGGGGGACCGAGGCGTCGACGTGCTGGGATTGCACTCAAGACTGCGAACAATCAGCTCGACAGCGGGTTTCCGGTATCCTGAGCTGCTGGCCGCAGAAGAGTACCTACTCGATGGCAACCTCCTCGTCGAGGAGTCCGGGACTGTCCGCAGAGGCGTCGTCCTGCGACGCCTTCTAGAGCTGGATGTTGCCAAGGCGAAGCAGCGGCTCGCCGACATCCTCGCAAGCGTGCAAGTTGTAAGTCCCTCGCCATTGCCAGATCTAGAGCGCAGAGCTCGTGTCGGATTGGAGGGCGAGCTGCTCGTGATTGGCCATCTGCAAGATCGCCTCGCTTCCGTTGGCGCGCAGGAACTCATTCCGCTCATTAGCCATGACAGTAAGATAAGCGATGGCTTCGGTTGGGATGTGAGCTTTACGGCGCTCGACGGTTTTCCCAGGCAGATCGAGGTGAAAGCTACCGAACGTAGTGGTTTGGGAGAGGCCGACTTCAGGTTCCATCTGACCAGGCACGAGTACGAAGTAGGTTCACGAAATACTAGATCATGGGCGATCTGTTGCGTTTGGGTTGATTCGCAATCGATTGCAGGTTGGACTCGCGCGGATTTGTTGGAGCCATTCCTCCCGCAGGGGGGTAGCGGTTATTGGACGCAAGCCCGCGTCGACTATCCAGTCGCTCTGCTTTGGCCAGGTGTTCCGCATTTTGAACCTTGAACGTTCGGTTCATCGTGCCCCTAGTAGCCTGTGTCGACGCCCCTATGGTATTCGGGGGCCTCGTTCTTCGATTGGAGAGCCACAGGGTTCATTGGGGCAAAGTTAGTTACAAAACGTCAGTCACCGGCAGGTTGAGGAGCGCCTTTGGTTCGATCTTCAGTAGGCCGTTTGCCTGTCGACGCGCGTGGTGAGCTATTACCGCTTGCCCTTCTTCACTGTTGAGCCAGGCGTATATTTTCCGGAGCGTCTCGGTGTCGTTTCCCTCTTTGGCCGTTAGGCCGTAAAGGTTATTCGTTAGAGTGGCCCCCGAAGAATTATAGATAAATCGGAATCGAGTCCGTGACATTGGGCTCATTATGAGGTCCGGAATCTTGATTTCTGCACTCAAGTCGTACCAGTTCTTTCGTTTTGCGCACAGCGTGCGTTTGTCGACGCCTAACTTTTCACCTTCCGTCACTAGTTCGCTGAGCTCTGAATGTCCAGGAATACTATCCGGGCGAATGACATGAAGGTACCTTTGGACCGGTGTGTCGCGGCCCTTCTCATCCACCCGGATTTTAGTGATTATTGGTATTGCGCCGAAGCTAGGGCTCTCATTTGAGCTTGCGATGAAGAAGGCATTCGCGCCCGTCGCGACTCCGCGGGAAATCGCGTAATAGTCTCCCAATCGCTTCCCTGAGGGAGGCGACAGTTCGAGCTCACCAGATCGCTTCGATCCGAGATTCTTCCATTCTTGGTCGTTGCCAGGTCGCTCGTCTGTGATATTCTCCCTTTCATACCACCATCCGGCATAGAATGTCCCGATTTCACGCTCTGGGCTCACCGCGATGACCACCGCGTCAACCTCGGCGTCGTCGAACATTGATGACTCGACGAATCTAACTGCAATGTCGCGGTTAGTCAGTTTGGTTAAATAGTTGCGAAGTCCGGCTGTGTTGTCGGTTTCTGTCCAGTTCGCAGGTACTACAAAACACAATCCATCCTGCGGTCGTAGCCGCAGGAGTGTGAGCGCCGTCATGTGCGAGGCGAGGTTGGATCGGCGTTTCGTGAGGCCGTTTGTATGTTCCACAAGGCGAGCCCGAGTCTCAGGCTTCAGCAATGACGCTCGGGTGTAAGGGGGGTTTCCGAGGTATAATACGCGATCTAATTTCTTGAAGCTGGCGTTTGTCGTCCAGCTGATGTAGTCGTCCAAAGCCGTGTCAACACGCGCTGCTGCTGCTGGATCGGCTTCTAGGGCAGTGAGAAGAAGCCCAAGCGTGATCGGATTGATGTCAACGGCGGTGACCGCTGCTGTCTTCCAACGATCAAGGCTAGCGTGAGTGAATACTCCGACTCCGGCTCCTACATCGACGACGTTAGTCGGGGGATCAGCCATTCCGTCCCAGAGGTCGAGCATCATCTCCGCCTCTGGCTGTGGGGTGAAGAATGTCCCCAAAGGGCGGCGGCTCGGTCCACTCATGGCGGCAGAGTAAAGGAAAGCGAATTCAGTTACCGATTGTTGGACAGTTCGGTTTCTTAGTGGTTTCGCGAGTTCTTCGGGAAGAAGCGTTGCTTCCTCTAGCCAGTTCCGGATGTCCGGCTCACTGAAGAATGTTTTCCAGGACGTCGCGTGCGTGAGGGTTTTCATTAGACTGCCGCAGGCGCTGAGCCGTGTCCGTTCTTGAAGGGTTGCACCTGGGACCCAATCGGCGGGTACTGGTGATTGCGGATGCGCAATCGACCACGCGATGAAGTCTTCTACAGCCTGCACGGCAACCTTCCCATTCCTGCTGGGCGATGAAGCGCCAGCCCTCCAACGTACCAACTCGCTGCGTGACATTCGTTACTTCGGCATCGGCGGGTCCGCTTCTCGACCGGCGTCAGCGTCCGCTCGGCAGGTTGCATCTGGCCGCCGGGGACCTGGCCGCATCGTCCGGGAGGTTCGGGTGGTGAGTTTGAGGTCGGCGCGGGCCTCGTGGACGGCGTTGGTCGTGCGAAGCGGTATATATGTTCGAGTCCAGTCCGCACCGCGAATTACTTGAGTTGACCGACTCCAGACGAGGTGCACACCATGAGTCGTTCATGACCCAGAGAGGACGAACGGCGGTTCTGGCATGCAGTAGGGCCCGGCCGGCCGTTCTAGTCGGATGTTCTGTCATCGGGCGACGGGCTGCGGCAGCTTGTCGACGGTGGCACGGGACCTCGAGGCGATGTTCTGGCCGTGGTTTCGGTACCACGGCCAGCCGGGGCTGCCGATTTCTCCTCCAGATCAGCTCGAACCGAGTCGGACACCCCGAACAACAGCGTCGCCACGAACCCCACGACGTACGCCACGATGAGCCCCGACCCGTACCCGAGCAACGCCCACCCGTACCCGGACGAGCCGTTCAGCAGCGGAAGCAGGGACAGGTCCGAGGCCCCGATGGCGATCGCCCCGACGGAGTGCCCGAGCTGGTCGAACAGCCCGACGACACCGCCACCGAACGCCCCACCGATGCATGCGGTGATGAACGGCCGCCCGAGGGGGAGCGTCACACCGTAGATCAGGGGCTCGCCGACACCGAGGAACCCAGCAGGCAGCGCACCCCGAATGGTCCGCACCAGCGAAGCGTTCGACCGGAACCGCACCCACAGCGCGATGCACGCACCGATCTGCCCGGCACCGCCCATCGCCAGCACGGGCAGCAACACGGTCCACCCGGTCTGGTCGATCAGCGTGGTGTGGATCGGGATGAGCCCCTGGTGCATGCCGGTCATGACGAGCGGCAGGAAGAGCCCTCCGAGCACGAAGCCGGCGAAGGCCCCACCGTTCGCGAGCAGCCAGGTGGCAGCGGTCCCGATCGCCACCGAGACGACACCGGCGACGGACATGAGCACGCCGAGGGTGATCGACCCGGCGACGAGCACGGTCACGGTCGGCACGACGATGAGCGCGATGACGTCCGGCGTGACCCGGCGCATGAAGCGCTCGACGTACGCGGCGAGGATGCCGCCGGCCAGAGCACCGAGCACACCGCCCTGTCCGGGAGCCAGGGTCTCGCCGAACACCGTGACGTTCGCGACACCCGCCGCGACGATGATGCCGCCGACCGCACCACCGAGGATGGGCGTTCCGCCGAACTCCTTCGCGGCGTTCATCCCGACGAAGACGGCGAGCAGCGAGAGGAAGCCGGACGAGAGCACACCGAGGAACGGCGTCACCCCGGGCACCCACCCCAGGTTCGTCAGGATGCCGTTGATCCCGGCGATCAGCCCGCAAGCGATCAGTGCGGGGATGAGGGGGATGAAGATCGCGGAGATCTTCCGGACCGCGCGCATCGTGTGGCCGTCGGAACGGGACCGCGCGGCCGCCTTGATGGACGCACCGCGAGCAGCGAGCTCCTCGGGCGACGCACCAGACTCGCCAGCCGCAGCCGCCAGGGCGGCCGCGCGCAGGGCCTCCAGGCCGTCGGCCACGCGGTCGACGAGACCCGGGCCGAGCACGATCTGCAGGTTCGAGCCGGCCGCGATGGCGGCCATGACGCCGTCGGTGGCCTTGAGGTCCTCGAGCGCGACGGAGGAGTCGGACACGACCTCGACCCGCAGGCGGGTCATGCAGTTCTCGACGTCGGCGATGTTCGCGGAACCGCCGACGGCGTCGAGGATCTGCTGGGCGAGTTGCTGTGCATCGGGCATGGCGTGCTCCTCGGGGGAAAGGAAACGGAAAAGGGGGAACGGGGTCTACAGCACGGCGCGCAACGAGCCAGCAGCAGCTTCGAGGCGCGCACGCACGCCGGCAGCCGAGGCGCCGGTCAGGATCACGGCGATGGCGGTCTTCACCTCGCCGTCCGAGGCGTCGAGCGCCGCCTGGACCTCGGCGGGGGGAGCGCCGGTGGCGTCCTGCACGAGCGAGAACGCCCGGGCGACGAGCTTCGCGTTCGTCGCGCGCACGTCGACCATGCGGTTGCCGTACGTCTTGTGGCTGCGCACCATCGCGAGCGTGGTGAGCATGTTGAGCACGAGCTTCTGCGCGGTGCCCGCCTTCAGGCGGGTCGACCCGGCGATGAACTCGGGGCCGACGACGACGTCGATGGCGATGTCCGCCTCCCGCCCCGCGGCCGAGTCGGGATTGCACGCGACGGAGACCGACAGGGCGGAGCGGCGCCGTGCCTCCAGGATGGCCGCGATCACGTAGGGCGTCCTGCCGGACGCGCTGATCCCGACGACCACGTCGTCGGCCGTCAGGCCGAGCGCGTCGAGGTCGCGGACGGCTGCTGCTTCGTCGTCCTCGGCGCCCTCCACCGCGGTGGTCAGGGCGGGGTCGCCGCCGGCGATCAGGCCGACCACCTGGCTCGGGTCGGTGCCGAAGGTGGGCGGGCACTCGCTGGCGTCGAGGACGCCGAGCCGGCCCGGCGTGCCGGCGCCGACGTAGACGAGCCGGCCGCCGCGCGCGAACGCTGCGGCGATCGAGTCTGCCGCCAGGGCGATGGCCGGGAGGCACGGCTCCAGTGCCGCAGGCACGCTGCGGTCTCCGGCGTTCATGCGCTGGGCAGCTTCCAGCGTGGAGATCGTGTCGATGTCGTCCAGCGAGTGGTCGGTCGCCTCGGTGGTGAGGGCGGCGAGTTCGTCGCGGAGGGCGTCGTGGGTTTCGTGCGTCTGGTTCATGGTGGTGCTCAGTTCCGGTGGTGGGTGCGGACGGCGTCGCGGCTGCGGGCGAGGAGCGGCTGGGAGCGCTCGTCGGTGCGCTGCGCGACGACGATGAACAGGGTGTCGACGATGGCGAGCTGGCTCATCCGGCTGCCCATGGCTGCGGGGCGCAGGGCACTCTCGGCACCGGCGACACCGAGCAGGACGTGGTCGGCGGTGGTGGCGAGCGGGGCGGAGGCGTGGCCGGTGATCGCGACGATCGTGGCGTGTTGGGCTCGGGCGGCGTGGGCGACCTCGAGGGTCTCGACGGTGGAGCCCGAGTGGCTGACGAGCACCAGGACGTCGTGCTCGCCGATGACGCTCGCCAGGGTCAGGGCGTTGTGCGGGTCGTCGGCGATCGAGCTCACGATGCCGATGCGTTCGAGCTTGAGGTGCAGGTCGCGGGCGACGATGCCGCTCGCTCCCACGCCGTACAGGACGACGCGTCGGGCGTCGCTCACGGCGGCTGCAGCTGCCTCGAGTGCGTGCGGGTCGAGTGCGGCGCGGGTGTCGGCCATCACCGCGCGGACGTCCTCGGTGACCTTCGCGATGACGGTGGTGACGTCGTCGTCGACCGCGACACCGGCGTGGATCTCGGTGGACTCACGCTCGTGGATCCCGCGTTCGACAGCGCGGGTCATGCTGCGCTGCAGGGCGGCGAAGTTCGCGAAGCCCAGGTGCTGGGCGAACCGGGAGACGGTGGCGGGGGAGACCCCGGCTCGGCCGGCGAGGTCGGTGGCGTTCGTGGAGGCCGCGGCTGCCGGGTCGTCGAGGACGGCGTCGGCGATGGCGCGCATGCTCGACGGCATGCTCGCCGACTGGGTGCGGACGAGGGCGAAGGCGTCGGCGCGCTCGGACCGCTCGGTGATCGTCATCTCGCCATGAAAGCGTCTTTCGTGAGCGAGCGCCAGTGCTGAAAGTAAATTGCGTGTTACGTGGCGGCGCTGGCGGTGCGACTCGGTTTCGTACAACCAAAGTGCGCCCGCGCCGCGGACGTGCGTGGAGCAGTTGCGCTTTGGTTGTGCGCGCGGCGGCGGGCCTCCAGGCTGGACGCCGTCAGGCGACGCCGCGTCGCGGACGGAAGACCCCCGCGCGCACCAGCCACACGTAGAGCAGGCAGCCGATGCAGACGTCGAAGACGGCGTTGAGGAACGCGGCGACCAGGGCGACCGCGGCACCGATGGGGGCGGCGTACGGCACGCCGAGCAGTGCGAGGAGCAGCGCGACCGCGGTCACGAACAGGCCGACCTGCTGGGCGAAGGTCGGGGGTTCCGGGGCCTCGAGTTCGGCGGGCGGGGCAAGGCGTGGGCGGACGACCCGTCGGAAGAGTGCGCCGTAGGGGTGGCGGCGGATGCCGGCTATGCCTCCGACGGCGAACAGCACGACGATGACCGCGAGCAGCACGAGGCCGGCGACCCACGTCTCGGGGATCAGCGTGAGGACGATCGTCGCGGCGAGGAGCACCGTGGTGATGGCGGCGCCGAAGCGGGGGGAGCGCGGGTCGACGCCGCGTTCGGTGTCGGTGGTGGTGGTCATCGGGACTCCTGGGTGCCGGTGGTGTTTGAGGTGTCCGTGCTGCCTGCGGTCAGGACGGCGTCAAGGGCTGCGGCGAGCTCGGGTGGGCGGGGTGGGCCTCCGAAGCGGGTGTGGACCGCGCGGTCGGCGTCGAGCAGCAGGACCGTCGGCGTCTGCATCACGTCGAAGCGGCGAGCGAGTTCGGGGTGCTCGGCGAGGTCGATCTCGATGCGTCGAACGCCCTCGTGTTGGTCTGCGACGGAGGCGAGCTGACGCCGGGTGGCCGGGCACCGCGCACAGGTCGGCGTGGAGAACTGGACGAACGTGGCGGCGGTGCCGTAATCGGTGTCGAGCGCGAGGCCGTCTGCGTCCTGCCTCGTCGACGCGGCGCTGCCCGCCGACCGGGCTCGACCGGTCCGGTGGCGGAGCAGGAGACCGAGGACCGTCGCGAGCGCGAGGACCCCCACGAGCACGGCCACTGCGGTTCCGAAGGTCACACGGCGACGGTACGCGCAGCCGACGAACTGCTGTCGAACGTGACCGGATGTGACGCCGAGCTGCGCGCGTCGTGCCGGGCTCGGCGGGGACTCAGTCCTCGGGGAGCGTGCGGACCCACTGCTCGAACGCGGCGGCGTCGTCGTCGCGGAAGACGGCGGAAGGCCGCGACTCGTCCTTCGCCGAGTGCAGGAACAGCGTGCCGTCGGCCATCCCCGGCGTCGCGTCGTCGAGGATGGACGACTTCGCCGCGACGCCCTTCCTGGTGAGGAAGGTCAGCTGCTCGCCGTTCGCCGATTCTGCGATCGCCGCATCACCGTCGAAGAACGAGGCGAGCTCCATCGCCAGGAACGCGGTGGCCCCGTCCTGCGTGGTGAGGGCGACTGCCAGCTTCGTCCGACTCTTGCCGAAGGGGCGCTCGACGGCCGTGGCCGTGACTCCCGATCCGGTCCACGGTCGCACGTCGGTCAGGGGGAGCCTGGCGGCGACCCGCGCCGCGGATCGTTTCGGCGGGAGGGCGGCCTGGAACAGCAACGTCCCGATCACGACCGCGAGGAACCAGGCGTACGGCGAGAACGTCTTCGTCGCGATGAGGACGAGGAAGCCACCGAGGAACCCCGCCCCGACCAGGTTCGGCCACCACCTCGACTCCTGACGCAGGCCGAGCGGCCACACCACGGCGCCGTACACGAGTCCGACGACCGTGGGGACCCAGAAGGCCGAGGGGCGGATGACGCCGGCGTGGAAGTGCAGCCAGACGTCCGCGACCGCCATGACGACCGCCATGACGACGAAGAAGACGCGCTGTGCGCGACGGTCCCGCTCGCGAGTGCTCAATGTGGTCATGTCGTTCCCCCGTGGTGCTCGTTCCCCGTGCTGCTCAGTCAAGCAGAACGCGGGGTCGTGGTCCCTCCGCTCGGGCCGTACCCTCGGTCGGGTGACTGACGACGTGACCGCGGGCCGCTACCGGCACTTCAAGGGCAACGACTACGAGGTGCTGCTCGTCGCTCGTGACGTGGAAACCGAGGAGCCCGTGGTCGTGTACCAGGCGCTGTACGGCGAGCGGGGGCACTGGGTTCGCACGCTCGCCGACTTCACGGCACACGTGACACGTGACGGGTACGACGGGCCGCGGTTCGTGCGTGTCGAGACCGTACAGGTCTGAGCGCCCCAAAGACGTTCCTGCAGTTCAGTTGACTGGGTCGAGGCCGTGCTTTCGCATGTATTCGAGCGCTCGCTCGATCGCCAAGATTTTCCGCTGCAGCTCTTTGAGTGACGGTGCCGAAGGGTCCGAGAACTCATCGAGACGTTCGTGTTCTCGACGGACTTGACGCTCCGTCTCTGCGAGCGCTCGCCAGACCGCGGGATCTTGCTCGAGTCCGGCTTTTTGTCGGAGGACCACCGCGGTGAGCTGTCGGGTGACGATGGATTCGAGCGCCTCAGCGGAGGTGTCAGGGCTGGCGAGTCCGGCGGCGAGGCTGCTGCTGCCGACCGCGATGCCTCCGCCACCAGCTGCGATGAGGCTTCCAGCGGTGACGAGGCCGCCGATCATGCCGCCGGGGCCGAACGCGGCGAGGGCGCTCGTGACAGCGGCCGCTCCGACGACACCGGGCGCAGCCGCGAGTGCCAGCCCGCCAGTTGCGACCACCAGCGCTGCCGCACCGACGCCGATTGCGCCGAGCTTCCACCAGGCAGCACCACGGCCAGGGTTGAGCACGTTCTGAGCGGTTGTGGTGGCCTCGAGCACGAGATCTCCGAACGGACTCCCCAGACCTGACTCCGCAGCGAGGTCGCGCATCGCCTGTTGGCGGACCTTCTTCGAAACATCAATCTCGAACGGCCGCAGGACGTTTCCCGAAGCGAGCACGATGAGCGGGACGACCGCCGCGCTCCGGTCACGCAACGTGACGACGGGAGGCTCCGGAACGGCAGCGTGCACGTCGGCCAGGTCGAACGTGAGCTCAGTGATGCGCGCGGGGGCGGGGCGACCTTCGGCTGCGCGACGGGTCAACATGCCCTGCGCGACCGTGGATTGCACATGACGAAGGGCACCTTCGAAACGCTCGCGGTCGTCGCCGTCGAGCCCGTTCCGGAGATGCGTGGCGTACCGCAATGCGAGCAGGCCGAGCAGTTCAGTCTCATCGACCGGGGTGTCCACTCCGCGGGCAGCCGGCACGAGCTCCTGCGAGTGGGAACCGAAGAGTCCGAAGCCGATGGCAGTCGCGACGGCGGGGTCGCTCAGGTACGCGACCGCATCGTGGACGTGCACATTCGCTGCCGTCACGACTTGGTGGTCGAGGAGCCACGGGAACACCGATGACAGACCGCGGTGTGACGCCACCGGGTCCAGGCGGTTCCAGAAGTTCACCCACCACCCCAGGTTCGTCGGCGGCTCGTCCATCGCATTGGTGAGGTCGTCGATCGAAAAACGTCGGCTCGCCAAGGGGCTGCCGATCGTCACCATCCCGACGACCTCGATCGCCGGCGGAAGCCGTCTGACGATGTCTGCTGCCACCACTGATCCCAAGCTGTGCCCGAGAATCAGCAGCCGTCCTGTCTCGGGGAGCGCTTTGAGTACTCGGACGAGAACGCTTGCGCGGATGTCGTCATGCTCCAGGTAGTTCCTGGCCTGTTTGAACTGCGGCAGCTCGGTCGCAGCACCGATGACCGCCTCCGCCTGGTCGTAGCCCGTTCCGAGATCGTTCTGACCGACGCGGAACTCCATCGCCGCAGTTCGGCCTTCGAATTCCCGCCGGTTCCTCCGCGCATCCTCGCGCCGGAGTGGCTTGCTCGTGATCGGCGGGACACGATCGGCGTCGTCAGTGCCGTTCAGGAGGTGCGCGTACCGCGGCGCAACGAAGGCGTCCGCTCCGATCGCTGGGTAGCCGAGGCGCACCAGTGCGCCCGAGAGGGCCACGCGCCAAGCGCCGTCAGGGTCTCCCTTCCCGACACCGTGGAGGAAGAGCAGGGTCGGGCGTTCTGGCATCTGTGTCCTCCGCGGTCGTGGCTAACCGCGGTCAGCCTACGGAGTCAGGAGCGTCCGTCGGTGCGACAGCGTCCCGTCGGAAGACGTACACGCCGACGACTCGCCCGCTCGAGAACACCTGATCGAGCTGGTTCTGCGTGTTGCTGAGTGAAGAGATCGACACCTCATGGACGTACCCGGTGTGCTGCAGGCGCCAACCGATCGCCTCGATATCGCTGAGCGTTCGGCCGTCGTCACTCTCGACGGGCAAGGAGAGCTCGAACAAGGCCTTCCCTGCGGCGAGTGCGAGTTCTGCGCGTCCGATCGGGGATTCGTCGTGACGTCGCTGTGCGGCTCGCTCCGCGTTCGTAGCCTTCTTCGCGACAGCCTGCGCTCGGGCTCGCTCCTTCTCCTCTGCGGTCTTGAACAACCCCACCGTTCAACCCTTCGGTCCGTCGCGACGCCACCTGTCGTCAGCGGGACAGTAGCAGCAGCCCGCTCGTCGTTCGTGACGTCGATCGCCGACCGTGTCGGCGGCCGCCCCTAGGCTCGCAGGGCACCACACGAGACGGGGGAGCAGGATGCAGATCACGAGTGACGGCGGCGTCGTCCTCAGCCCCAGCGACCTGTCGACGTGGTCGGCCTGCGAGTGGGCGTTCCTCCGCCGCCTCGACGCCAAGCTCGGTCGCGGGGACGCCCTGCCCGAAGTGCACGACGACATGCTCGAACGCACGGCTCGGCTCGGGGACCAGCACGAGCTCGACTACCTCGACATCCTCAAGCAGACCCGCAACGTCGTCGAGTTCGACCGCCCCGCCCCGCCGGACTACGCACGCGCCGCAGCCGAAGCACGACAGGCCTTCGCCGACGGTGCCGACGTCCTGTACCAGCCGACGTTCCACGCAGCACCGACGGCCGACGAGCCCGGGTTCATCGGCTTCGCGGACTTCATCATCCGCAACGACCGCGGCGAGTACGAGGTCTACGACACCAAGCTCGCCCGCCACGCCAAGATCAGCGCCCTGCTGCAGCTCGCCGCGTATACCGAGCAGATGCAGGCGCACGGCATCCCCACCGGTGAGCAGGTGCATCTGGTGCTCGGCGACCGGACGACGACCACGCACGACCTCGCCGACATCGCGCCGGTGTACCGCACGCAGCGCGCCGAACTCCAGCGGGTCATCGCCGAGCGCATCGCGGCAGACGAACCGCTGCGGTGGGGCGACCCGCGCTACTCGAGCTGTGGACGCTGCGACGTCTGCTCGACCCAGGTCGCCGAGCACCGCGACCTCGTCCTCGTCGCGGGCATGCGCCTCGACCAACGGGCGAAGCTGATCAAGCACGAGGTGCGGACGATCGACGACCTGGCGGTCCGCACCCGGGCAGTGCCGGGCTTGTCCCGCGCGACGCAGGATCGGCTGGTGCGTCAGGCGAGCCTCCAGATCGAGTCGGAAGACGCCCGACGGAAGGGCGCCGACGGGCCGGACCAGCCCGTCAAGCCGCGCTTCGAGGTACTCGACGCCCGCGCGCTCGACGCGATCCCGGCACCGGACCCGGGCGACGTCTTCTTCGACTTCGAGGGCGACCCGCTGCACACCGAGGACGGCGTGCACTGGGGCCTCGACTACCTGTTCGGCCTGGTCGACGACCGCGCCGAGTTCACCGCGTTCTGGGCGCACACCATCCGCGACGAACGAGTTGCGCTGGAGCAGTTCCTCGCGTTCATCGAAGCCCGGCGGCAGCAGTACCCGGGCATGCACATCTACCACTACGCGGCCTACGAGCGGACGCACCTGCTGTCACTCGCTGCCCGGCACGGCGTGGGCGAGGACGCCGTCGACGACCTGCTCCGCGCCGGGGTCCTGGTCGACCTGTACCCGATCGTCCGCAAGGCCCTGGTCGTCGGCAGCCACAGCTACTCCATCAAGAAGCTCGAACCGCTGTACATGGGGTCGGACCTGCGCGAGAGCGACGTCACGAACGCCGCGGACAGCATCACCGCCTACGTCGACGCGATCGACGAGCTCCGGAACGGCGACGCCGCCGAGGGACAGCGGATGCTCGACCAGGTCGCCGACTACAACGCCTACGACTGCCGCTCGACCCTGCGCCTGCGCGACTGGGCCCGCTCGCTGCGCACCGCCGACCCCGATGCGGCCGACCCGGCGCTCGAGCTCGAGGTCCCTCCGATCCCCGTCGAGCGCGAGCCCAATCCGGTGTCCGTCGCGCTGGCCGCGCAGCTCGAGGACGTCGACGCCCTCGACCGCACCCCTGACCAGACCGCGTTGGCGCTCGCTGCGGCCGCGATCGACTACCACCGCCGCGAGGCCAAGACCTTCTGGCAGGACCACTTCGACCGCCTGCGGAACCCGGTCGACGACTGGGCCGACACGCGTGACGTCCTGGTCGTGGAGCGAGCTTCCGTCGAGCGCGACTGGGACACGCTGCCGCGTGCCCGGTCGCAGTCCCGGGAACTCCGGTTGTCAGGGACGCTCGCGCCCGGTTCGCGGCTCCGGCCTGGAGGCACGCCCCACCTGGTGTACGACGACCCGCTTCCGCCATCGGTCGCCTCCCCGGGCCCCGGGTCGAAGGGCGCTTCGTCACGCGCCGTGATCGTGGACGTCCAGGACGACGGCGATGCCGTCGAGGTCCTCGTGAAAGAGGGACTGCCCGTCGGCGGCGAGCCGCACCACGAGTTCCCCGTGGCGCTTGCCCCGTCGGCGCCGCCCCGCGCGAAGCCGCAGCCCGAGGCGATCGCGTGGTGGGGTCAGGCCGTGCTCGACGAGCTGCCCGAGATGCTGCCCGACCCCGCGCTCGACCTGCTGCGACGGGTGCCCCCTCGTGGTCCGATCGTGCCGGTGCAGGGCGACGACACGGTGTCGGCCGTCGTCTCGACCCTGCTCGACCTCGACCGGTCGTACCTGGCGATCCAGGGCCCTCCCGGCACGGGCAAGACCTACGTCGGCTCGAACGTCGTCGCCAGACTCGTCCGCGAGTACGGCTGGCGCGTCGGGGTCGTCGGACAGTCGCACGCGACGTCGGAGAACTTCCTGACCTCGGTCGTGAACGCCGGCGTCCCCGCGGACCGGGTCGTGAAGGTGCCGAAGTCCGGTGCAACCGAGGACGAGCTCGACGCCGCAGCCTGGACCCCCGTGAAGAACGGTGCCGCGGTCGCCGCGTTCCTGTCCTCGTGCGAGGCCTCGGGTACCGGCGGTGTCGTCGGTGGCACGGCGTGGACCTTCGCGAACGAGTCGACGATCGAGCGTCGTTCGCTCGACCTGCTCGTGGTCGACGAGGCCGGACAGTTCTCCCTCGCACCGACCATCGCGTCGTCGGTCGCCGCGACCCGGCTCCTGCTGCTCGGGGACCCCCAGCAGCTGCCCCAGGTGTCGCAGGGCTCGCACCCCGAGCCCGTTGACGAGTCCGCGCTCGGCTGGCTCGCTGACGGACAACACGTCCTACCGCCTGAGTTCGGGTACTTCCTCGCCCGCACCCGCCGCATGGAGCCCGCGCTGACCGAATCCGTCTCGGCCCTGTCCTACGACGGGCAGCTCGCCTCGATGGTCTCCGGCCGGCACCTCGACGGCATCGCCGCGGGTGTGCACCCCGTGCCGGTCGTGCACGCGGGCAACACGACGTCCTCTGCTGAAGAGGCCGCCCGGGTCGTCGCACTCGTCGGTGACGTCGTCGGCCGCACTTGGACGGACGGCTCCGACACCCGTGCCCTGACCGACGAGGACGTCATCGTGGTGGCGCCGTACAACGCACAGGGAGCACTGATCCGGCAGGAGCTCGACCGCGCGGGCTTCACCGGCACCCAGGTCGGCACGGTCGACCTGTTCCAGGGCCGAGAGGCCGTCGTGTCGATCGTGTCCCTGGCAGCGTCGAGTGCGGCGGACATCCCACGCGGCCTCGACTTCCTGCTCATGCCGAACCGGTTGAACGTGGCGATCTCGCGGGCGAAGTGGGCGGCGTACCTCGTGCACTCACCGGCGCTGACCACCGGACTGCCCCCGTCGATCGCGGGCCTGTCTCTGTTGTCCCGCTTCATCGAGCTCGTCGACCCGTAGCGGAGTGACATGTAGGATTTCCGGATGAGTTACCAGATGCCACCGAACCCGTACCAGCCGATTGCGGGTCCGTACCCGCGTCGATCGGGCAACGGGTTCGCCGTCGCAGCCCTCGTGCTCGGCATCTGGGGCTTCCTCGTCACGTGGATCCCCTTCTTCATCGGACTGTTTCTCGGATTCGTCCCCGATGTGCTCGCGATCGTGTTCGGGATCTGCGGAGTGATCCGGGCGAACCGTGGTGCCCGTGGCATGGGGATGGCCGTGACCGGATTGATCCTCGGGAGCCTGGCGTTCCTCAGCATCTTCGTCGGCGCCGGGACTGCCTGGTGACTCACCCCGACTCGACGGTGCCGATGGTCGAGCTGTAGGTCGCCACCGCACCGAACTGGGCACCGATGATCGTGATGGACCACGCGGTGCCGTCCGGGGCGACGGAGTACAGGACGCGTGCGCCGTCAGGAACGGCAGCGAGCCCGGTGCCGTCGGGCAGCAGGATCCGTTCCGGCGCTGTCATCCCCACGGACAGGGTCGACGGGTACGGACCGGCGCCGAACCTCTGCTCCATGACGAAGGCGAGCGTGCCGGCGCTGTGTACGACGGCCGACCGCTCGGTCTCGACAGTCGCCGGAGCCGGAGCCGGAGCCGGAGCCGGCGGCGCGGCAGGTTCCGGCGTCGCTGCCGGAACAGCAGACTCCACCGGAACAGCGACCGCCGAGCGGAACGGGACCGCCACCGTCCCGACGACAGTGCTCCGGCCATCGAGGGGGAGCGAGAGTGCTGGCAGGTGGACACCGGTACCCGCCAGAGCAGACCCGATGACCGCGTACGCCATGAGCGCCGTCCCGACGCTGCCGAGGATCGCACCTCCGCGACCGAACGCCCGCGCAGTGGCCGAGCCCCATCGTGCGGTCTTGACCGCCTGCACGCCGAAGACGATCGCCGAGATGCCGATCGTCGAGACGATGAAGCCCGTCTGGATCCCGGACTGTTGCGGCTCGACGAGTGCGATGACCACGCTGCCGAGGCCGAGCAGCATCGCGAGGGTCGCGAACGCCCAAGGCCTCGTGCGCCTGCGTGGCTTCGCGTTCAGCAGCGGTGATGGTGCGTGGAGTGTCGGCAGCCGCCGAGCACCACTTCGCGAGGGTCCTGACGAGTACTCCGGAGGGGACCAATCTCGTGGTCCTGGCCCGCCCAACGGCATCGTCGTTCCCCCGTCCGCTCCGTACGACGCACCCATCTTGATGGGCGACGCCGACGTGAGCGATCCCCAGAACTCGGTTGACCGGCTGGCCACGACCGAACACTGCGGGCCGGTACGATCACGAGCTTTCGGGGACGCCGCCCTGCATCTGCGCCCGCATCTCGGCGAGGACGTCACTGTGCAGGAAGTTCGCCTCGGCCGCACTCGTGGGGTCGACCACGATGCCGAACTCCTCGGGCAGGGCCGACACGAGCTCGGACATCGGCACCGGACGCCCCTCGGCGTCGGGCAGGCCGGCGGCGAGTTCGTCCGGGTCAGTGAAGACGGGCACGAACGGCTTGTCGCGGATCATGACGTGGGCGACGCTGCCGGCCTCCGGGGTACCCGCCGCCTTCCAGGGGACCCACGCCGCGCTGCGCAGGAAGCCTGCGGGCGAGGCCGCCATCCTCCGTCGGAGTTCGGCAGCAGCGGTCGGCGGGGCCTTGTCGACGCCTCGGCCGAAGGCTGATCCGTTCGTCTCATCGGTACTCACGCCAACCATGCTGTCACGGTCGGCGGACACGGCGGGGCCGAGCCGCGCCTCCAGGCCGATGCCCGGCGCACGCGGACGTGGGCCGGGCGTCGGAGGTGCCGGACTCAGTACGCGGCCGACTGCCCGCCGTCGATCGGGACGACCGTCGCGTTGACGTAGGACGCGTCGTCGGACAGCAGGAAGGCGACGACAGCGGCGATCTCGGGGGCCTCGCCGTAGCGCTTCGTCGGGTTGACCTGGATGAACTCCTCGGCGGCCTTGCGCGGGTTCTCCGCGTCGAGCTGCTTCATCGAGTTCTCGACCATGGGTGTCCAGATGGCCCCGGGGGCGATGGCGTTGATGCGGATGCCGTAGCGGCCGTACTCGACGGCCGAGTTGCGGGTGAGGCCGACGACGCCGTGCTTGGCTGCCGCGTACCCGGACTGGTTGCCGATGCCGCGGATGCCGCCGACGCTCGCCGTGTTCACGACCATGCCGGAGCCCTGCTCACGCATGACCTTGAGCACCTTCTCGAGCCCGAGGAACACACCACGCAGGTTGATCGAGACGACCTTGTCGAACTCGGCGGCGGTGAACGACTCGGTGGGGTTCTGCTTGCCCTCGATGCCGGCGTTGTTGAAGAAGCCGTCGATGCGGCCGAAGCGCTCGGTCGTGGCGGCGACGTAGGCGTCGACCTTGGCCTCGTCGGACACGTCGGCGACGGTGGTCAGGACCTGTGCGTCCGGGGTGGCCTCGAGCACGGCGGTCTTCGTCGCCTCGAGTCCCTGCTCGGAGACGTCGACCAGGGAGAGTGCAGCGCCCTCGGCGGCCAGGCGGACGGCGGTCGCGCGGCCGAGGCCGGAGCCGCCGCCGGTGATGAGGACGACGCGGTCGGCGAAGCGGGTGGCGCCGGTGGTGGTTTCGGGCATGGTGGGAGGCCTCCTGAGGTCTTCGACGGTGAAGGGCTCGGGGTCCGCGGTGGGGCAGCGAGTCCGATCGATGCATCTGCATCGAGATGCCTAGACTACACCTGTCGTTTAGGAGTGGAGACAGCAGGCGTCCAGGCGCCCCATCACGCTGCCGGCCTCAGCTCGTCGCGATCGACGTCGTCGTTGCCATGGTCGCAGCCATGATCACGACGATCGTCGCGGCCTCGATCTCCTCGAGCACGGCCTTCACCGCCGGGCTCGCCCAGGTGCCCGAGGTGATCTCCTTCACCAGGTCCTTGTCGACGGCGCCGAACTGCTTGCGCAGGGTGTTCGTCGCGTCGAGCAGGCCGATGACCGCGGCGGAGAACGGCGTGGGTCCTGCCCGGCCAGCCAGCACGTCCCCGATGCCGGAACGCAGCAGTGCCTCCGGGGCTCCGTCCCGCTCCGGGTGCTTCGTGGTGGGGAAGAGGCCGAGCACCTTGCCCTGCTCGACGCTGATGATGCCCCTGGCGACGAGGCCGGCGAACACGTCGTCGCGCAGCCGCTGCTTGCCGAGTCGGCTCACCCACCACTTCGCCTTGCGTGGTGCACCGGCCGCCGCGATGGAGCCGACCACGCCGTCGAGCACGGGGTCGCCCGTTACGGCGCCGTTCACGACGGTGACGAGTCCGTCCTGCAGCGAGACGGCACCGCGCAGCGCGAGGTCGGCGAGGACCGCTCCCGCGAGACCCGTGTCGAGCGTCGAACCGTCGAGAGCGCGGCGTCCGTCGGGCTCGACCTGCAGGAGCGCGAACGCCTGTGGGACCGTGAGTTGCTCAGCCATGCCCGCAGCCTGCCACGCGGGGCGGAGGTGCGCCGGGCCTCCGAGCCGACACCCAGCGGAACCGGACCGCTCGATGCCTGGATAAGGTGCTGTCCCGTGGGCATGCGCGGTTTGATGTGGGACGGGACGCGACGACACGGCGTGCTGCTCGCGATCGCCCTGGCGCCGGTGCTCGCTGCGGTCGCGGAGACGGCTGCGCTGACGCTGTCCCACGACCCGGACTGGGGCCGCGGCATCACCGGAGTGGTGGCGGCGATGACCGTCGCCGGGCTCGTCGTGGGCGTGCGCTACAACCCGCTGAACGACATCGCGACCCGGAACCGTCGGTCCGCGCAGGAGCGGACGTCGCGGGAGTCGCGCCGCTCGTTCCTCGACTTGCTGGTGCTCGACCTAGTCCTCATCGTGCTCGGCTTGCCTTTCGGCGGCGTGCTCGCGATCCGCGAGGGCGACCCGAGCGCGTGGTTCCTCTCGCTGGTGTTCGGCTTCCTGTCCGCGATCGCGTTGCTGCTGGCCTGGCTGGTCGACATGTTCGTCGTGCTGCCGATCGTGTCGATGGTCGGCGCTCTGATCGGCGCGAAGGGATCGAGCAGGACCGCGGCGTCGGCCGGGGCGGTGTTCCTGTCCGTCCTGGTGTTCGCCGTCGCGGTCACCGTCGCCGTCCCGAGCACCGACCACGGGTACCTCGGGCGGGCCGGGAGGTTCCTCGAGGCCATGGGGGTCCTCGCCGGCCTGCCGTTCCGCGACGCCGCGAACCCCGCGCTCCTCTGGCTCGCCCGGCTCGCGCTCGTGCTGCTCGTCCTGTCGATCACCTGGCTGGTGCGTGAGGGGCGCGTGCTTCGTCACGCCCGGGGAGACCGCCCGCGCCGGCCGCGCTGAAACCCAGCGGCGCCGGACCGCCCGACGTCAGCAGGCGTCCAGCACCCGCACCATCGCGTCCCGCTCCGCCGGAGCCACCCACAGGCGGTACTTCGCCTTCACCGTGACCTGGTGCTCGATGTAGGTGCAGCGGAACGCCTTGTTCGCGGGGAGCCAGGTCGCCGCGTCGCCGGAGCCCTTCTGCGAGTTGGACCGGCCGTCGACGGCGAACAGGTTCACCGGGTCGTTCGCCAGCGCCTGCCGGTCGGTCTCGGTGAGCCGCTGGGCCCCGGTGCGCCAAGCGTTCTCGAGCGCGACGACGTGGTCGATCTGCACGAGCGTCGACGTCGTGTTGCCGCGCACGAAGTCCACCGTCGCACCGGTGTACGGCGAGACGAGGGTGCCCGTGAGGACCTTGCAGCGGCCCTCGCGGGTGATGCCGGCGAGGTCGCGGGCGAGGACGTCGTTCCGGGTGTCGCACCCGTTGTGGTCGACGTCGAGCCAGGCGCTGCCGAAGTCACCGGTGCGGTCGTAGCCGGTGCCGGCTGCCTTGCCCTTGACGGGCAGGTCGGCGAGCTGGGTGCGTGCGCGGACCGCGTCGGCGTCGGTTCCGCGGCTGACGGTCGGACTGGAGGCGGGGGTCGCCCCCGACGACGCCTGCTGCGGTCCGATGGTGGTCGTCTCCCCGGCCGTGGGACCGCCCGCCCCGGTCGTGCCCGCCGCGTCGGCGTCCGGCCCGAGGACGCCGGACGCGTCGAGCGCGTACCCGCCGACGGCGAGGGCCAGGACGACGAGGACGGAGGTCAGGGTGATGCGGCTGCGGCGTCGGCGGGACGTCATGCGGTGGGACTCCAGGTGGTGCGGGGCGGAACGGTGGTGCGGGGCGGAACGGTGGTGCGGGGCGGAACGGTGGTGCGGGGTGGAACGGTGGTGCGGCGGTGTGCGCAGCGGCTCAGGTCAGCAGGGAGCGGATGTCGTCGGCCGTCAGGTCGTCGGCGAACAGGGCGTCGTCGTCAATCATCGTGGCGAACAGCTCGGCCTTGCGGGCGGCGAGGGCGAGGACCTTCTCCTCGATGGTGTCCTCGGCGATGAACCGTTGGACGCTGACCGACCGGGTCTGCCCGATGCGGTGCGTGCGGTCGACGGCCTGGGACTCGGCGGCGGGGTTCCACCACGGGTCGAGCACGAACACGGTGTCCGCCTCGGTCAGGGTGAGCCCGAACCCGCCGGCCTTCAACGAGATGAGGAACGCCGGGGCGGTGCCCTGCCGGAAGCGCTCGATGACCTCCGGGCGCTTGCGGGTGGAGCCGTCGAGGTACTCGTAGCCGATGCCGCGGGCGTCGAGGGCGTCTGACACCATCCGCAGGAACGAGGTGAACTGGCTGAACACCAGGGCGCGACGGCCCTCAGCCGCGAGCTGTTCGAGTTCGTCGAGCAGCAGGTCGAGCTTGGCCGAGGGGATCGGGGTCGATCCCGACGTGACGTCCGAGTCCGCTGACGCCGACCCGGACGACACCAGCGCCGGCGACAGCGCGAGCATCCGCAGCAGCGTCAGCGACCGGAACACGATCATCCGGTTCTTCGACAGGTCGTCGATCAGGTCGAGGACCTTCAGGCGCTCCCGGTTCAGGGTGCGCTCGTACAGCTCCCGGTGCGCGGGGTCGAGCGTGACCCGGACGACCTGCTCCTGCTTCGGGGGCAGGTCGGCCGCGACGGCTTCCTTGGTGCGGCGGAGCATGAGCGGCCGGATCCGTCGGCGGAGCCGCCCGGTGAGTTCCTGTCGGGCCTCGCCGCGGAGCTCGGGGGAGGCGAGGGGCTTCACGTAGTCGTCGCCGAACCGGGTCCAGGTGGACAGCAGCCCGGGCGCGACGATGTGGAACAGTGCCCACAGGTCCGTCAGGCCGTTCTCGAGCGGCGTGCCGGTGATCGCGAACTTCACCGGTGCCTGCAGCTCCGAGGCCACACGGTGGGTCTGGGACTGCGGGTTCTTCACGAACTGGGCCTCGTCGAGCACCAGCGCCGACCACGGCAGGTCGGTCCAGGCACGGGCGTCGAGCCGGAGCAGCGCGTACGAGGTGACGACGATGTCCGACGCAGCGGCGGTCCGGGCGACGAGCCCCGGGTCCTTCAGCGACGTCGAGGTCACCGTCGCGACCCGCAGCGACGGCACGAACTTGGCGGCCTCGGCGGCCCAGTTGCCGACGACCGAGGTCGGTGCGACGACCAGGAACGGGGGCGCGTCGGGCTCCGCGGCACGACGGGCGGCGACCATCGCCAGCACCTGCAGCGTCTTGCCGAGCCCCATGTCGTCGGCGAGCACCCCGCCGATGCCGTGCGTCACCAGGAACGACAGCCATGCGTACCCGGCGTGCTGGTACGGCCGCAGGTCGGCGTGCACGGTGTCCGGCACGGGGACGTCACCCGGGGGAGTCGCCCCGAGCAGCCCCGAGGCGATCGCCTGCCACCGCTCGTCGTGCGAGGTCTCGTCGGCCAGCAGGTCGAACTCCGACCACAGCCCGGCGTGCAGGGGCGTGACGGCGATCGGCTGGTCGGGCTCCCACTCGTCCAGGTCGCGGGCCTCGTCGATGAGCTCCTTGAGCCGGTCGAATGCGGGGTCGGCCAGCGACAGGTACGAGTTGTCGACGAGCTTGAGCCGTCGCTGCCGACCCGCGAGCGCGGTGAGCAGCGGCGTGAAGGGGATCTGCTTGCCGTTGACGCTGACGATGATGCCGAGGTCGAACCAGTCGTGCTTGTCCGACGGCATCGTCGTGACGCGGATGTGCGGCCGCCCGCTCAACCGCTCGTAGTCGAGCCGCTCGCCCTGCACGACCGTGCGGATGCCGAGCGACGGCAGCTCGGGCAGGAACTCGTTCGCGAACACCGCGACGTCGGCCCCGTCGACGGTGCCGTCCTGGAACCAGTCCAGCGCGCCACCGGGTCCGGCAGGGCGGACGGGAGGCCCGGCCTGCGTCGCGTCGTCATCCGCCGTCGTCGACGTGGTCGGCTGCACCGCCGCGGCCGGGTCCGCCACGGAGGCGTCATCGGTACTGGCAGGAACGTCGGTGCCGGCCGGATCGTCGGCGGCACGGAGCCCGGACAGGTCGGGCAGCGGGCCGTGCAGGGACACCGGGTCCTTCCGCCCGTCGACGTGCCAGCGCCAGTGCAGGTGCACGCGGTCGTCGGTGCGCGGCGCCCGGGCCGGCTCGAACGTCGCGGTGAGCACGAGCTCGGGCGGGGTGCGCTCCGGCAGCTCCACCGAGCCGTCGGAGCTGACCAGGCCGAGGGCGCCGCGCAACCGGGGTGACCAGTCGGCCAGGAACTCGTCGACCTCGGCGGTCGGCACGGTGATCCGGGAGCCCTCGACGAGCATGCGCCGCTGGTCCTCGGGCACCGGCGCCGGGGTCGGGGCGACGGCGACCGTGAACTCGGGGCTCTCGCGGAACACGTAGACGCCGTGGTCGCCGATCATCCGCGCTGCTCCGGGTACCACGGGCCGGCCGTCGAGCACCGCACTCGCGCCGATCACCACGGCGTCGTCGTGCCGGGCGACGTCGAGCAGCACCTGGGCCTGCGTGCCGAGCACCGCACCGCCCTCGCGCTTGCCGGTGACGAACGCGATGTCGAGCGCCGCGGCCTGCTGCAGGAGCGGCCAGAGCAGGGGGCTCCGGAAGTCGTCGAGGTGCAGCCAGTCGCTCTCACCCGGCAGCCCCGCCAGCTGCCCGGCGCGGTGCAGGGCGGCGAGCTGCAGGAACCAGGCGTGCTGCTCGGCACCGACCCCGAGCCGGTTCTGCGAGTAGGGGAGCGTGCCCCAGGTCAGCTGCCCGCGCACCCAGTTGCCGGCGTCGCTGCGGGTCACCGGCCGGACCCCGAGCCGAACGCCGCGGGACGGCGCGGGCAGGGCGCGGCCGGCGGCACGGGCTCGCGAGGCGAGCTTGGCGGGGACCGCGTCACGCAACTCGAACTGCAGCCCCATCCGGGTGCCCTGCGGGGTGGGCGCCCGCTCGTCGTCACCGGCGAGGCGGGCGAGGTCGTGCCTCCAGTCCGAGGGCGGCGGAGCCGGCGTTTCCGGACGTGGGCCGGCGTTCGCGGCGAGGGCGCGGGCGTTGATGGTGAGGAGCGCGGCCGCGACGTGCTTGCAGTCGCCGCCGAGCGGGCAGCTGCAGGTGCTGCGGACCGGGCGGACGAAGTCGCCGCGCGCCGGGGTGGTGTCGACGCGGAGTTCGTACGGGTCGTCGGCGGTGCCGGACACGACCGCGGTGACCGTGCCGTCGTCGTCGTGCCAGGTAGCATCGTCGACCAGGCCGGCGCGGACGACGTCGCGTGCGCGGCCGAAGGTCTGCGGCCCGACGAAGCGGATGACGTCGACGGCGTCGATCATCGGGGCAGCAGGCACGGGACCATCGTGCCAGTCGCCACCGACGATCCCCGCCGCCACCCTGTGCGACGGACATCTGGCAGGACTACCGTCCAACGCGGAGCGCGACGACAGCGGTCCACGGAATCGATTGGAACCTCATGCCGGACCGACTGCGGTGGGTACGCGACTCAGCCGACCACTGGAACGGGTGGATCGACGCCGAGGTCGTGTGCGACATCACCCGGACCGACACGTACACCGTCGATTCCCCGGACCACTCGTTGACCGGCGGGCACTCGTCCTTCGAGAGTGCGGCCGCTCAGGTGCACGGCTGGGTTCGCTGGACCGGCCGTTAGGCCGCAGAGCGCGCCCCGGTTGTACGTCCACCCGCTGCTCCCTAGCGTGAGAGGGCAGGCCGGGGTCCACCCGGAGGTGACCACACCGCTCTGCTCCAGGAGAGAGAGGTGTTCCGATGACCGACACGACCGAGTCGCAGGCGCCCGCTCCGGGTTCCGATCCTGCTGCACGCCCCACCTCGCCGCGTTCGCTCGTCGCCGTGGCCGGTCAGGACACCGACGAGGCCATCAGCTCGCTCGCCGGCATGTACGCGGGCAAGGCCTGGTACTCCCGAGCCCTCGACCAGGACTACTGGTTCAAGTACGTCGGTGTCGGTGACGAACGGCTGAGTGTCCGCCGTTCCCAGATGCACGGGTACCTGCGGGGTGACGTCGCCACCGAGGGCGAGGTCGTCGTGCAGTGGCTCGAACGCGGCGAGGCCCGCGTCGACGTCGGCCGCGACGAGGTCCGCATGCAGCCCGGCGTCCCGACACTGTTCCCCGTCGAGCGCCGGTTCGAGATGGAGTACCAGGACTGGGACCAGCGCCTGGTGCACCTGCGCCGTGACCTGGTGCTCGACGTCGCCGCCGAGGACCACCTGGTCGACGGCACCATGGCGTTCGACACCACGACGACGCCTGACTCCGCAGCTCTGGGCCAGTGGCGGACCGCCGTGTCCGGCGCGCTCCGTGCGCTGCGCGAGGAGGGCGACGAGTCCCTCGCCTGGCACGAGGCGCAGCGTGACGTCGCCCGCGCCCTGTTCCGCATGTACCCGCTGCAGGCCGAGCGGTTCCCCGCGGGCTACGGCACCCGCAGCGACGGACGACTCCGCGCCGCGGTCGAGTTCATCCAGGCGCACGCCCACCAACCGCTCACCGTCGCCGACATCGCGCAGGCCGCGGGGCTGAGCATCCGGGGGATCCAGGAGTCGTTCCAGCGGGCGTTCGAGCGCTCGCCGATGACGTACCTGCGCGAGGTGCGGCTCGGACGCGTGCACGAGGAACTGCGGATCCTCGACCCGCAGGCGACCTCTGTGGCGGACGTCGCCCGGCGGTGGGGCTTCGCGCACATGGGGCGGTTCGCGTCGGTGTACGCGAGCCGCTTCGGGGAGTACCCGCGGGAGACGTTGCGGCGCTGAGGGGCGGCTCGTCGCGGCAGCGTGAGCGCCCCTTGTTCTGGGGGTCCCTCGCTCCGGGGTAGAACTGACAGTCTGCTCAGGGGGTGCGAGGGGCGTACCCCCTGAGGGGAGCTCCATGAGCAGTCCATCCGGTCCGACCGAGGACGACGGCCATCCCGTCTTCCTCGGGGAGACGAGCAGACGATCCGTCCTGCTCTTCGCTGCCGCGGCAGCAGTCACCGCGGCGACGCTCAGTGGCACGTCCCGGGCGTTCGCCGTCGAGCCGTCCAACCTGACATACCCGTCGTACCCCGAGTCGACCTCGACGCGGGATCGCGCGTTCTCGGCCAGAGCGGCCGAAGAGTACGCGAACGGCAAGATCCCGGTCAGCGAGCTGACCTACGTGGCGGAATCGACGAACAACCTGGGCAAGCAGTACCTGCTGGCGAGCGCCGCCACGGCCTACATCGCCCTGGGCAAGGCTTACCAGGCCGCGCTCAACAAGCCGATGACGATGGCCGAGGGGTACCGGGACTACGCGCGCCAGGAATACCTCTACCAGGGGTACATCCAGGGGAAGCCCGGGTTCAACAAGGCGGCGTACCCCGGGACCTCGATCCACGGGTTGGGTCGGGCCGTGGACTTCAGCGGAGGGGTCAACAGCTACGGCACGTCCGAGAAGGCGTGGATGAACGCCAACGGCCCGACCTTCGGCTGGCAGCCGGTCGGCGACGGTTTCGACTTCCGTGAACCGTGGCACTTCGAGTACGACGGCTCCTACCAGCCGGAAGAACCAGCACCGCCCGTCAACGAACGACAGGAAGACACAGACATGAAGCTCATCACCAACAACGGACGCACCTGGCTCGTCGGCGAGTTCACGGCGGTCGAGATCGACACCGACTTCCTCAACGAGCTGAAGTCGGCCTACAACGTCCCGGGTTCGCTCGGCAACCTGCGCGCTGCACTCGCGGCGCAGTACGGCGAACCGGTCGCCATCCAGGCCGCCGGCAACGTCGAGGGCATCATCGCGGTCGCGAAGAAGAACCGCGCGGGCCTGGTCAGCGAGCTCAAGCGCTGACCACCGACCACTGCACGGACGAGGGGCCTGCCGGCGATCCGGCAGGCCCCTCGTCTGCGTGTGTTCGGTGGTGCTCCGGGCACGCGGAACGCCCCACCGCCTCGTTCGAGGAGACGGTGGGGCGTTGGCGCGACTGTGTCGGATCGGTCCGGCGGCCTCAGTAGGCCTGGATGATGCCCAGGAAGTCCCCGTAGCCGAGGGAGCGCTGCGACAGCTCGCAGACGTCCGACGACGGCTTCATGACCAGACGCGTCGCGATGTCGACGTGGTCCAGACCGAAGGTGTGGCCCCACTCGTGCACCGCGACCCCTCGGACGTCGTACCGATCGCCCGAGCACGATGCCTGCACGGAGTTCCACGCGTACCGCGTCGAGTACTTCTGGTCCGACTCCGTCGAGGCGAGCGTGCTCAGGTTGTAGAAGGTGCAGGTCGCGGCGAGCGTCCCGGTCGGCAGGCTGCCCCACCCGATCACGTTCTTGTTGTCCTGCGCAGAGCAGGACAGCGCACTGGTCACTGCCGGGTCGGATCCGGTCGCGCCCAGCGGAGTGTTCCGGGCCCCCGAGATCCCCGACGCACCGCACGCCGAGATGTTGCCGCCCCACTTGTTCGCCGCTGCCTTGAGCTCGTCGTAGGCGTACGTCCCCTTGCTGTTCGCCTCGTTGTAGCGCCACTCGACGGACGTCCTCCAGGTGTTGCCCGCGAGGTTGTAGTCACCAGCGCAGGACGCAGCGCCGATCGAGGTGCCGGGCGCGGTGGCGGGCGCCTGGGTCCCGCTGCTGGACTGCGCAGCGCCCTGCGTCGCACGCTGTGCTGAGGACCTTGCCGGCGACGTGCCGTGCCAGTCGCTCCCGACCTGCACGGAGACGCCGGCGTCGGTGTTGAAGACGGTCACGTCGGTCGCCGGCTGTGCGCCCGCGGCGCTGACGCTGTCGACCCTGACGGCCGTTCCGGCCGCGGGGACGACGAACGTCCGGCCGTCGACCACCACGGTCGAGCCGGCGCCGACGGTGCAGCCTGCGTCCAGATCGGTCGACGTGACGGTGCCGTCCGTGCACCCGCTGGAAGCGTTTGCTGGTGCGGCGACCCCCGCGCCGACGACGAGCGCCGTGCCGAGCACGGCGAGAGTGAGTGTGCGGTACATGAGTCCCCTTCGCTTATGTGAGCACTCGAACTCTGGCACTTCCCGCGATGGGGAGCGAGAGGCGTCACCGAATCGCAACGTGCCGACACCCGGTTGTTCACGAGCGAGCACGCGGCAGGTCCTCCCGGGCGTCGGGTGCTCAGTCGCGCAGGGGCTTACCGCCGGTCACTCCGCCCGTCGCCAACTTGCTGTGGCGTCGTGAGTACCCGAAGTACACACCGAGCCCGATCGCGAACCAGATCGCGAACCGCACCCAGGTCTCCCACTGCAGGAACGTGACGAGCCACAGCGACGCGATGACGCCGATGATCGGGATGACCGGCATGAACGGCAGCCGGAACTGGCGGTCCAGGTCGGGCTGCCGGTAGCGCAGCACCACCACGGCCGAGCACACCACCACGAACGCGAGCAGGATGCCGATGTTCGTGAGCTCGGCGACGACACCGATCGGCAGCACCCCGGCCAGGATCGCCGACGCGATGCCGAGGATCCAGGTCACCCGGGTCGGCACGTGCCGCTTGGGGTCGGTCTTCGCGAACCACTTCGGCATCAGGCCGTCGCGGCTCATCGAGAACCAGACGCGCGAGGCTCCGAGCATGAACGTCACGAGCACCGTGACGATGCCGACGATGGCACCGATCGCGGTGACGTTGGCGACACCACCGAGCCCGACCGACGCGAACGCCGACGAGAAGCCCGACGCCGGGTCGATGTCGGTGTACTTCTGCATCCCCGTGAGCACGAGCGTCGCCAGGACGTACAGCACCATCGAGATGCCGAGGGACAGCAGGATCGCCTTCGGCATGTGCTTGCGGGCATCGGTGGACTCCTCGGCCGCGGTGGACATGGCGTCGTAGCCGAACACGGCGAAGAACACGGTCGCGGCACCGGTCATCACACCGCCGAAGCCGAACGGGAAGTACGGGGAGTAGTTCGCACTGTTGATGTGGAACACGCCGAGCACGACGATGAGCACGACGAGCGCCACCTTGATGCCGACGGCGACGAACTCGAACCGTGCGGCGCTGCGGATGCCGCGCGTCAGCACGAACGCGGTGAGCAGGCACAACGCGATCGCGAAGACGTCGATCACGTGCCCGTCACCGGTGCCCGGGGCGCCGAGCATCCACGCGGGCAGGTCGATGCCGAACTGGCCGACCAGGAACCCCACGTAGCCGGAGATGCCGATCGCGACCACCGCCACGATCGCCGTGTACTCGAGCAGCAGGTCCCAGCCGATGAACCACCCGACGATCTCGCCGAGCACCGCGTAGCCGTACGTGTACGCGCTGCCGGCCTTCGGGATGAGCCCCGCGAACTCGGCGTACGACAGGGCTGCGGCGGCGCTCGCGACCCCGGCGACCAGGAAGCTGATCAGCACCGCGGGGCCTGCGACGCCGTTCGCGACGGTGCCGGCGAGGGTGAAGATGCCGGCACCGATGATGCCGCCGATGCCGATCGCGGTGAGCTGCCACAGACCGAGGTGCCGTTTCAGGCCGCCCTCGCCCCCGGCCTCGTCATCGATCGTGTCGATGGGCTTCCGTCGGAACAGGGTGCGTGTCGTCGTCGTCACCCGCCCATGGTGCACCCGGAGGCGGTCGTGCGCACGGGCGGGCTGCGGGCGTTCCGGCGGCTGGTTGCGCGCGTGCGCGGCGGTGGGGCCGGGCGGAGTTTCGCGCTGGACGACACTTCTCGCGCCGCCGAGCCCGTGAACTGTCGCTCAGCGCGAAAGGTCGGGGGCGCGAGGCACGCACGCGGCTGCACCGCAGGCACCGGGCGTAGACCTGGAGCATGCGCCACCCGAAGAGGACCGAGCCCGGCCCCGGCCAGGAGTCCGTCTGGGACTACCCCCGCCCACCCGCCGTCGAGCGGGTCACCGCCCGCGTCGTCGTCCGCCTGGGCGGCACGGTCGTCGCCGACACGACCGACGCCGTCCGTGTGCTCGAGACCTCGCACCCGCCGGTCTACTACCTACCGATGGCGGACCTCGCCGAGGGCGCGCTCGTGAAGGCGTCCGGTTCGAGCATGTGCGAGTTCAAGGGCCTGGCGCGCTACTTCGACGTCGTCGGCGGCGACGGGACGGTCGCGAGCCGTGCCGCCTGGAACTACCCGACGCCCGTGCCCGGCTACGAGTCGCTGCGGGAACGCGTGGCGATCTATCCGTCCGCGATGGACTCGTGCGAGGTCGGCGGCGAACGGGTCCAGGCCCAGGACGGCGACTTCTACGGCGGCTGGATCACGGCGGACATCGTCGGACCGTTCAAGGGCGCGCCCGGCACGCTCGGCTGGTGACCCGGCGTCGTCAGGCGGGGCGGCCCTGATCCGGACCGACCGGAGTCGTGCGCGGCGGGGCGGGACCGCCCCGGGCCTCCCGGCCGCACCGCGTCAGCGGTTCGCGTACGGCGACCAGAACGGCGGCGGGAACGCGCCCCCGGTCACGATCACGAGCACCTGCCAGACGAGCATGACGAGCCCGGCGGTCCCGATCACGATGCCGATCCACGACCACACCTGCACCGCGCGGCGACGCCCGGCGATCCGGATCGCCCGCCAGCCGCTCAGCACGCACACGAGCCCGAACACCGCACCGAGCAGCACGTGCCGCACGGTGGACTGCGCGGGCACGATGATGCCGAGGTAGAACGCGACCGGTCCGAGCAGCACCGCGAAGGTCGCCGGGGCTGCCGGCGGTTCGTGGTCACGAGCAACTGCTCCCATGGACCGCATGTTAGCGAGTGAACCTCGCTTCGAGCACGTCCAGGTCGCGCATCGCGGGCACCCGATCGCGGGAACGGGCACCATGGAGGCATGCGTTCCTTCTTCCGCGTCCTGCTCGGCCTGGCCCTCGTCGTCGCGGGCACGAGCCACCTCACCTTCGCGCGCAAGGAGTTCACGGCGCAGGTGCCCGACTTCGTCCCCCTGGACGACGACACGACGGTGCTCGCGTCCGGGGTCGCGGAGATCACGCTCGGCTCGGCCCTGGTCCTGGCTCCGAAGCCGGCCCGCCGCTTCGTCGGCTCGGTCGCGGCCCTGTTCTTCACGGTCATCTTCCCCGGCAACCTGTCGCAGTGGGTGAACCGTCGCGACGCCTTCGGCCTGGACAGCGACGAGAAGCGCTTCGTCCGCCTGTTCGGTCAGCCCGTCCTCATCGCGCTTGCCCTCTGGTCGACGCGCGGCCGGCGCTCCTGATGGGCGCGCCCGCGCGGCAGAGCGGTCCGGCCCGCGGCGCGGATCCGGATCCGCTCGGGTCCGGCCCGTCACGCTTCGGTCGGGAGGCCCGCCACCCCCTGGCCGGTCGCAGCCGCGTCGCGGACCTGGTCGCCTCCACCGCCCTGCTCGTCGTGCTGACGGTCGGCGCGTTGGCAGCGGGGTGGGGGATCCGGCTGATGTCGCTCGCGTTCGTGTCGTGCGGGGCGCCGGGCAACACGTGCAACGAGACGCTGGGTGACTCGGTCGTCGTCGTGGGGCCGATCATCGTGGCGGCCGTCCTGGTCGCGACGATCGCGGTCTGCGTGCTGCGGCTCGTGCGACGTCGGCTGACCTGGCCGGTGGTGCTCGTCGGCATGGCGGCGATCGTCGCGGTGTTCTTCGCCTCGCTCTTGCTCGTCGACAGTTCGGTCACGCACGGCATCTAGGCGCTTCTTCCTCCACAGGTGGGGGAGTGTCGGGCGTCTCTCCACAGAAGCCGACGCGCGCCTCGGTGGCGGCGGTCGGACCGACACGCTGGAGCCATGCCTGACACCGAGATGCTCGACCGCCTGATCCGTGAACCCGTCCGCACCGACGACGACGTCGTCCGACTCGTCGAAGCCGTCGTCGAACGACCGCTGCGCCGGCAGTGCTGGGTGCTGTTCCTCGACGACCGTGGGATGTCGATCCCGTTCCTGCTGCCGATCGCCGATCTGCCGTACTCCCCGGACGAACACGTCGACGACTTCGCGGCCCTGATCGCGGACATCGTGGCGCAGCTCGGCGCCGTCGACGTCGTGCTCGTGTGGGAGCGCCCTGACGCCGACCGGCTCTACCCGGTGGACTGGGAGTGGGTCGACGCCTGTGCGTGCGCCCTCGACGAGCACTCGATCCGGCTCCGCGCCCAGGTCGTCGTGCACTCCGGCGGAGCCGCGATCGTCGAGTTCGACGAGGACACGCAGCCGGTGGCCTCGTGAGTGGTCAGCCCTGGGGAGCGGCGTCCGGCACGTCCTGGCCGGTGAGCTCCTCGACGATCGCCTTCGCCTGCGGCCACGACTTCGCGTAGTGGTCCGGGTCCGAGTTGATCTGCACCGCGTGCGCCATCTGCGTCGGGCTCATCGTCTTCCAGCCGGGCACCTTCACCAGCTTCGCGTAGAACATCGACGCGGCCGTGTAGGGGTCCATCCGCTGCTCGTAGGTGCCCCAGGCGCCGTTGTCGCGCTGCTGGAACAGGCCACGGCTGTCCGGGCCCGCGGCGTCGCCGTGGTCCAGGTTCACCAGGCTCGACTCGCCGATCGCGGTCATCACCCCGACGGCCTGCGTGTGCGGGCCGATGCCGAGCGCCTGGGCGGCTTCGATCACGTGTGCGGCGTTCACCAGGCGGTCCTGGCAGAAGCCACCGACGGGTCCGGCCGGCACGACCATCCCGCCGATCGTCTTCGAGGCGACGGCCGGGCAGGCGGGAGTCGGGGTGGCGGCGCTCGACTTCGCGATGCCGGCGAGCGAGTTGACCGCGATCACGACGAGGACGACCACACCGATGCCGACCGCCACGATCCCGGCGCCGAACACCGAGGCGAGTGTGATGCCGACACGGCGCATGACGGGACCTCTCGACGGGCTGGGCGGGCGGAGCAGGAAGAGCAGCACGAGCGTACGGGCGCCTCCTGGGAAGCGTGCGGCGGCCCGCCGTGATCGCCCGCTCCGCGCTCCGCGGTTCTGGGTTCGCCGTCGGTTGCTCGCCACGGGGCAGGTGCGTTCCCGGCAACGAGTGACGGTTCTGGTTCACGAAGCGCAGGCTTCGCGAACCAGAACCGTCACGGGTCATCCGTGCGCGGCGGTCACCGGTCGCGTCGGTCGTCCCGTCGACTCCGACGAAGGCGCCAGCCTCCGGCGGACAGGGACAGTGCGGCGATCACCACGACGACGACGGTCCAGATGACGCTCGTCGCGTCCATCAGACGTCGCGGTGGTCGTGCGGCGGGCGCTGCACCTTCGTCGGCTCCGTCACGAGTCCGGTCGGGGCCTTCTCGGCTTGCTTCCGTCCGTGCGTGAACCAGGTCAGGACCCAGAGCAGCACGCCCAGGGCCAGAAGCGCGCCGGCGATCTGGTACTGCTGCGGGTCGCGGCCGGACGAGAACGGCATGACGAGCCACAGGCACGTGACGATGCCGATGACCGGGATGACGACGCCGGCTCGGAAGTGCTTGTGGTCGACCTTGTCGCGGCGCAGCACGAGCACGGTCACGTTGACGACGGCGAACACCGTCAGCAGCAACAGCGAGGTGGTGCCACCGAGGACGACGACGATGGGGGAGTCCGGGTCGAGCGAGACCCACCCGATCAGCAGCAGTGAGATGAGCGTGGTGAAGACGATCGCGGTCGACGGGGTGCGACGGGCGGGGGAGATGCGGGACAGGAAGCCCGGCAGCACGCCCTGCTTGCTCATGCCGTAGAGCAGGCGCGACGCCATCATCATGTTGATCAGGGCCGTGTTGGCGACGGCGAACATCGAGATGAAGGGCAGCAGGTCGGCGATCGGGAAGTCCGGCGCGGCGGTCTGCACGACGGTCACGAGCGGGGTCTCGTTGCCGGCAAGCTCACCGATCGGCACGACGGCCACGGCGCAGATCGACACGAGCACGTAGATCACGGCGGTGATGCCGAGGCCGGTGAGCATGATCTTCGGGAAGATGCGCGATGGGTCCTTGGTCTCCTCGGCCATGTTGACCGAGTCCTCGAACCCGACCATCGCGAAGAACGCCAGCGACGTCGCGGTGCTGATCGACAGCAGCAGGGACTTGTCCTCCGGCGTCTCGAACATCACGACCCGCGAGAAGTCCGCGTTGCCGCCCGCGATCGCCCAGAACCCGATCAGGATCACCATGACGAGACCGGACAGCTCGACCAGCGTCAGCACGACGTTCGTCTTGACGCTCTCGCTCACCCCGCGGAAGTTGATGAACATCACCGCGAGCATGAAGCCCATCGCGATGAGCATCACCACGCCGTTCGGCAGCTCGATGCCGAACCCGGCGCCGAGGTTCGCCGCGAACGCCCGCGATGCCGTCGACGCCGACGTGATCCCGGAACACATCACGATGAACGTCACGATGAAGGTGACGAAGTGGATGCCGAATGCCTTGTGCACGTAGAGGGCGGCACCGGCGGTCTGCGGGTACTTCGTCACGAGTTCGAGGTACGAGAACGCCGTCAGCAGCGCGACCGCGAACGCGATGAGGAAGGGGAGCCACGCTGCCCCGCCGACCTCGGCCGCGACCTGGCCGGTGAGCGCGTAGACACCCGTGCCGAGGATGTCGCCGACGATGAAGAGCAGCAGGAGCTTGGGACCGATGACCCGGCGGAGCTCGTGCTGCTCCTGCTGTGGGCGGTCCGTCTTGGTGGTGGCCATGCGTCACCCTTGCGCGCGAGACGCCTTTCTGTCCAGTCCCACAGGAAGGTTTCTCGCGATCGCAACACGGTCGCTCGGCGACGGATACGCTCCGGCCATGGACCAGCTGTCGAACACCACCGAGGAGCCCATCGAGTTCGCGGACTTCAACGCGAAGCTCCTGGTGCTCGACGTCCTCTGCTACGACCTGGACGTCCTCGACCCCTACGACCCGGACGCCGAGGACGAGACCGACGAGGACCTCGACGTCGACGGGCAGGACGACCGGGCGCGCGAGTACTACGACGACCTCGACCTGCTGCCGTCGCACCTGTCGCTCGTCACCGAGATCACGGTGAACTCCGACCTCGAGGTGCTGCGGGACGTCCACCCCGGCTGGGACGGCTCGGACGACCGCTTCGACCCGCAGAACTGGGACGACCTGCTCGACCTGCCGGAGCTCCGTACCGTGTACGCCGCCGCACCACTGCCCGCCCACGTCGTAGAACGGCTCGCGGCCAAGGGCGTCGAGGTCCGCTCCGCCTGAGCGGGACGCGACCAGGATGCGACCGGGACGCCCACGCGATCGAACAGCTGGCTAGCGGTCCAGCGCCCGCAGCTGCTCGGTGAACTGCTTCGCGCCGCCCTGCGCCGGGTGCCGCACGGCGATCGCCTCGATGCCGGCCAGGGCGAGCGCTCCCTGCGCCTTCCGACCGACCGCGACCACCCGGACCCGGTCCGCACCGCCGAGGGCCTCGAGCAGCGCGAGCGCGACGGGTGCGCCCGAGCGGACCTCGGCGGGCCGTGGCGTCCGGTTCGTCAGCCGGTCCGGTGCCACGAAGGGGTGGTGCGGGAAGATCGCCCACGCGACCGGGAGCGCACCGCGCCAGCTCTCCAGCGCGGCGTGCACGACGCGGGACGAGGCCTCCCACGGTGCCGTCGGCTCCGGTGGCACCGAGTACCCGGGCGCGAGCTCGCGCATGCTCGTGAACGGCACACCCGTGTTCGTCATGCCGCGCCACCCCGGGGCCTCGGCCACGAGCAACGTGTCGGCCCCCGCCCCGGACTGCTCAAGGTACCGCGTCAGGTTCGCGCGCCGCAGCCGTCCCTCGGCCGATCCGACGTCGTAGAGCGCCTCGGCGTCCGACTCGACGGGCACGGTGTCGAGCGCCGCCCAGAACGCGGCGAACCGACCACCCGTCCCGCTCACGATCGCCCGAGCACCCGGCGGTAGACGTCCTCGAGCCCCGCGGCCGACCGCTCCCAGCTCAGGCGCTCCGCGTGCTCCCGGCCCGCAGCGGCGAGGCCGGCGGCGTACGGCGCATCCGTCAGGATCCGCTCGATCTCGTCCGCCCACGCCTGCGGGTCGCGGGATTCGAGCACGACGCCCGTCTCCCCGTCGACCACGGCCTCACGCAGACCCCCGGCAGCCGCGGCCACGACCGGCACCCCGGAAGCGGAGCCCTCGAGCGCGACGAGCCCGTACGTCTCGGAGTGGGACGGCACGAGCACGGCTGCCGCGCCACGGAACAGGAACGCCAGGTCGGCACGCGACTGCGGCCCGACGAAGGTGACGTGGTCGGCGATGCCCCGCGCGTCGGCGAGCCGACGCAGTTCGTCCACGTAGTCGCCCGCCTCACTCGAGACGTCGCCCGCGATGACCAACGTGGGGCGGGCCTCCAGGCTGATGTCCGCGATCGCCTCGATCGCCAGGTCCAGGCCCTTGAGCGGTTGCACGCGCGCCGCCGCGACCACGTAGGGGGTGGCGGCGCGGCGCGCACCGACCGCCGCGGGCCGGAAGACGGACCCGTCGACCCCCGGCGGCACGATCCAGATGCGGGCGTCGTCGCCGCCGAGCCGGGTGCGCACGGTCGACGCCTCGGCCTCGGACACCACGACGACGGCGTCCGACTCGCGAGCCAGCAGTTCCTCGCCGGCGATGCGGCCGGCCGACTCGGGGCGTTCGCCCTCGGACAGCGGCGTGGCCGGGTCGGCGGCGATGGAGTGGAACGACTGCACGTGGGGGATGCCGCGCTCGCGGGCGACGGGCAGCGCGGCGGCACCGGAGAACCAGTGGTGCGAGTGCAGGACGTCGAACGGCCCGAGCTGCTGGAGCTCGTGACGGAACGGTTCGATGAACGCGTCGTGCTCACCCTTCGGCACCGGCTCGGCCGGCCCCGCGGACAGGAACCGCAGGCACACGCCCGGCACGAGCGACACCGAGTCCGGCTGCGTCGGAGCGGAACGGCGCGTGATGATGTCCACGTGGTGGCCCCGGTCGGCCAGCGCCTCGGCCTGGTGCCGGACGACGACGTTCATGCCGCCGACCTCGCCCGAACCGGGTTCGTCTCCGGGGGAGGTGTGCAGCGACACCAGCCCGATGTGCAGGGGTTCGGTCGTCGTGCTCACCGCTCAACCCTAGCCGCGCGGCCTCCGCTGCGACGGGCGTGCGGGTGCCACCACGACGGGCCGGCGGCCCGCCTCGTCCAGCGGGTCGGTGGGGAGGCCCGGATCACCTCCCAGGATCTGCACGCGCTGGTCGCCGTGTCGCTCCCAGAACGCCGCCGTCCACGCGCACAGCGCCCCGTCGAGCAGGTCCTCGCGGTGCTTGTGCGTCGGACCGTGCAGCACCGACGGATCGGCGAGCCGCTGCGTCAGCGGGTGGGAGTCGAGCAGCAGCGGCGGGTCGAGCGGGGTCTCACGCAGCCGCCGGACCAGCTCGTCGAAGGCCTCGGCGCGACGGGCGCGTGCCTCGGCGGCGGGGATCCGGAGGTCGAGCCGCTTGTACCGGGGTCGTTCCACGTCGTAGCCCAGCTCCTCGACCCCGACCAGCGTCGTGTACGGGTAGCACTCGAACATCGCCGGACCGGTGCGTCGGCGCATCGAGTCCGTGTCGGAGACGTACCCCACGCCCAGCGCGGTCAGCCGGTCGAGCAGCGCTGAGCCGGCGCTCGCCGCCGATGCCTGGTTCGTCGGGTTCGCCGCGACCTTCCACCGGCCGTAGCGCTGCCCGACCTGCCGCTCGGACTCGCGGATGCCCGTGGGGTTCGTCACGACGAGCGAGGCGTCCACGGCGATCAGGGATCGTGGCCCCAGGTGCTCGGCGATCCAGTCCGTGACGGCGTCGACCCCGCGACCCCACCCGGCGTCGGTGATCGTGCCGTCGTGGTCCATCGCGACCAGCCCGGTCTCGTTCGCGGCCTTGCGCTCGGAGCCGAGCCCCCACGCGAGGTCGATGCCGAGGTACGCGTTCACCCGCCCATCCTGCCGTGCCCGCAAGACACCGGTGTTCGCGCGCTGAACACCGGCGTGCGCGTGTTCGACCAGGGAACACCGGTGTCTTGCGAGAGCTCGGCGGCGCACACCCGGCTGCGGGCGGGCGGCCGGCACGCGTGTACGGTCCGCTGCATGGCGAGCGAAGCGACGACGGTGCGGGTGCCCGGATCCGACGGTGACCGCGAGGTCCGGATCAGCAGTCCCTCGCGGGTGCTCTGGCCCGAGGCGGGCATCACGAAGCTCGACCTGGCGGAGTACCTCGTCACGGTGGGCGACGCCTTCGTCCGGGCGAACGGCGACCGGCCGATCTCGCTGCAGCGGTTCCCGGGCGGTGTCGACGGCGAGCAGTTCTTCTCGAAGAACCCGCCGAAGGGGGCGCCCGACTACGTCCGCTCCGTGACGGTGACCTACCCGAGTGCCCGGTCGCACCCGCAGCTCGTGATCGACGAGCCGGCCGTGGCGGTGTGGGCCGCCCAGATGAACACGGTGGTGTTCCACCCGTGGGCCTCTCGTGCCGAGGACAGCGACCACCCGGACCAGCTCCGCATCGACCTCGACCCGCAGCCCGGCACGGACTTCGGTGACACGGTGCCGGTGGCCGAGGAGCTGCGGAAGGTCCTCGACGAGGTCGGCCTGACCACCTGGATCAAGACGAGCGGCAACCGCGGCCTGCACGTGTTCGCGCCGATCCGCCCCGAGCACGAGTTCCTCGAGGTGCGGCACGCGGTGATCGCCGCGGCGCGCGAACTCGAACGACGGATGCCCGACCGGGTCACGACGGCGTGGTGGAAGGAGGAGCGGGGGCAGCGGATCTTCGTCGACTTCAACCAGGCGAACCGCGACCGCACGATGGCCGGTGCCTACAGCCCCCGGGCCCTCGCGCACGCCTCGGTGTCGACGCCGATTGCGTGGGAGGAACTGCGAACCGCCGACCCGACCACCTTCACGATCCGGACGGTGCCGGAGCGGCTGCGCACCACCGGCGACCCGTGGGAGTCGATGGGGGAGCAGCCGGGCAGCATCGCACCGCTGCTCGAGTGGTGGGAGCGGGACCTGGCGAACGGCGAGGGTGAGCTGCCGTTCCCGCCGGACTTCCCGAAGATGCCCGGGGAGCCACCGCGCGTGCAGCCCTCACGGGCGAAGAAGCCGAGCTGAGGCCGAGCGGCCGGGCGGCCGAGCAACCGGGCCCAGCCGGGTCGAACCGAACCGAGCCTCAGGCTGCGGAGGAGACGTCCCGCTGACGGTCCGGGTCCTCGACGCGCGTGGTGTGCGTCGGCAGCCCGATGCTGGCGGTGTGCAGGCGGGTGAGCCGCGACCAGGTGCCGCGGTGCACGTCGGTGATGCCGTCGACGATCACGAGCCGAGACCGATAGTGACGAGGGCGAGCGCCGTGGCGGTCACGCCGGCGATGGCGCTGATGACCGCACTGAGCTGCAGGACGCGCTGGCGCCGTGCCTCTCGGACTTCTGTGAAGGGGCTCCGCCGAGGGTGGCGGACAAGCGTGCTGGTGCTCATGTCGATCCGCTCCGATCAGGGCATCCGGACTGGACGCCTCGTGCTGCTGAGATCATCCTGGCACGGCTTCGCTAGTTCGGCTAACTACTTTTCCCCGAACGTGACAGAACAGCGACAAACGGACACCGCAGTGCGTTCCGCGTCAGGACAGCACGTCGCTCAGGTCGTACGCACTCGGCACCTCGAGCTGCTCGAACCCGCACGACGTCGCGTCACGGTCGGGCCGCCACCGCTCGAACTGCACGGTGTGCCGGAACCGGTCGCCCTCCATCTGGTCGTACCGGACCTCGAGCACCAGCTCCGGCGCCAGCCGGACGAACGACGTGTCGCGACCCGACGAGAACCGCGACCGTTCCCCGTCACCGGTGACGGGCCTCCCGTCCGCATCGCGGAGCACGACGGGCTCGAGCTCGTCGATCAACGCGGCCCGCCGCTTGTCGGAGAAGGCGGAGACGCCGCCGACCTGGCGGAGCTCGCCGTCCGCGTCGTACAGGCCGACCAGCAGCGACCCGACGCCGGAGCCGCTCTTGTGCACGCGGTAGCCGATGGCGACGACGTCGGCGGTGCGGTGGTGCTTGATCTTGAGCATCGAGCGCTTGTTCGGCTCGTAGGGCCGCGCGCGGGGTTTCGCGACGACGCCGTCGAGCCCGGCGCCCTCGAAGGTAGTGAGCCACTCGCGCGCCTGCTCGACGTCGAGCGTGGTGCGCGTGACGAAGAGCGGGTCGGTCATCGCGTCACCGAGCTGTTCCAGGCGCTCACGGCGCTCGTCGAAGGGCAGGTCGAGGAGCTCCTGCCCGTCGACGGCCAGCAGGTCGAAGGCCACGAACTGCGCCGGCGTCTCGACGCTGAGCTTGGCGATCCGCGAGGCCGCCGGGTGGATGCGCTGCGACAGGGCCTCCCAGTCGAGGTGCTCGGCACCGGGCTCGCCGGAACGCAGGATCACCTCGCCGTCCAGGACGACCGGGTGGTCGCGGCCGCCGAACTGCGCGCGGAACGCCGCGACGAGCTCGGGGAAGTACCGGGTGAGCGGCTTGGCGCCGCGGCTGCCGATCTCGACATCGTCACCGTCGATGGTCACGATGCCCCGGAAGCCGTCCCACTTCGGTTCGTACCGCAGCCCGCCTTTCGTGCTGTCCGGCTCGGGGACGGTGGCGACGGCCTTGGCGAGCATCGGTGCGATCTCCATGCGTCCTGTCTACTCGCGCGCGTCGGCGCGACTGTCTGCCTGGAGGCCCGTGCTCCGCCCGGCACGTGCGTTCGGTGAGCAGAAATGGTCGGGTCCACGGCCCGCACCCGACCATTTCTGCTCACCATGCGTCGGGAGCAGGGCCGTCGCGGGCCAGACACGCGTCGGTAGGGTGGCCGGCGTGACGACCGTGCCCCCGCCGGCAGCGCCGGCCCCGGAACCGATCAGCCCCGTGCAGGCCGCCGCGCTCCGCGACGGCGTCCTGCCACCCGTCGAGCAGGTGCGGCCGGGCATCTGGACCCTCGCGGTACCGTTCCGGTTCGGGGTGCCCGATGCGACCCTCGTGTACGTCGTCGAGGGGTCGGACGGCTCGCTCGCGGTGATCGACCCCGGGTGGTCGGCCGACGGCGGACTCGCCGAGCTGCGGGACGGGCTCGCCGTGATCGGACGCACCCTGGACGATGTGTCGCTCGTCGCCGTGACGCACCTGCACGCCGATCACCTGGGGGCCGCGGCTGCCATCCGCCGGGCGACGGGTGCCCGCGTGGCGATGCACGGCCTCGAGGTCAGCGCGCTCGAACGGGAGCGGATCGACGCCGAGCGGAACGACGCGGACATCGCGACGTGGGGGCTGCCCGAACACCTGCGGGCCGGGGCCGTCGAGGCATGGGGCAGCGGACGTCGCATCGGGATGGGCCGGATCGAGGCGCCGTACGCGGACGTGCTGCTCGAGGACGGCGACCTGCTGCCGATCCCCGGTCGGACGATCCGGACGCTCTGGACCCCGGGCCACACGACCGGGCACGTGTGCTTCCTCGACGAGGCCGACGGGCTGCTCTTCTCCGGCGACCACGTGCTGCCGCGGATCAACTCCGGCATCGGGCTCGGCGGCCGGACCGGCACGAACCCGCTCGGGGACTACTTGGCGTCGCTCGAGCGGCTCGATCCGTACGCCGACCTCGAGGTCTGTCCGGGGCACGAGTACCGGTTCCGTGACGTCGTCACCCGCGCCGAGACCCTGGCCCGGCACCGGGAGGAGCGCTCGCGTCACGTCGCCGCGGCCCTCGATTCGCTGGACCGTCCGACGCTGTTCGAGGTCGCGGCCCGGGTGCCCTTCAGCGGCGGGATCGAGTCGATGACCGGGTTCCTGCTCGCGAGCGCGCTGACGCAGACGGCCTTCCACGCGGAGCTGCTCGGGCGGGCCGGCGAGATCCGGCCCGCCTGACCTCAGCCGAGGGTGGTCGCGAGGCGCTCGATCGTCGTCTTCGCGTCGGCGAACTCCGCGGCGGCGTGGTCGGCCAGCGGTGCGAGGTCCGGCAGCCGGTCGGCCAGGGTCGCGCTGACGGTGATCGGGTACAGCTTCATGCCGAGCGCGGTGCCGAGCACGATGTGCAGGACGGGGGAGCCGTGGTCCCAGCCCTCCGTCGGGGTTCCGGCGTCGTAGGTCGCGCCGCGGCTCACCACGGTGACGACGGGTCGTCCGGCCAGGGGCTGCACGCCGCCGGTCAGGATGCCGGGGACGTGGATGCGGTCGATCCAGGCCTTCAGGGTCGACGGCACGGTGTAGTTGTACAGCGGCGCACCCACCACGACGACGTCGGCGGCGAGGAGCTCGTCGATGACCTCCTGGCGCAGGGCCTCGGCCTCGGGCGCGACGGTCTCCTCAGCGGTGCGGTCGGCGGCGGCCCAGTGCAGCGCCGAGCTCTCCAGGTGGGGGAGCTGGTCGACGTGCAGGTCCCGCCGGATGACCGTGTACTCCGGGCCTCGGGCGCGCCAGGCGTCGGCGAAGGCCGCGGTCAGTGCGCGCGAGCGGGAGTGGGTGAGGTCGGCCGAGGAGTCGATGTGCAGCAGCGTGGGCATGGTGCCCACGCTACCGACGGTGGGACGGAAACGGCCCCGCCGCCCCGTGCGGGGACAGGCGGGGCCGAGCCGGGCCTCCCGTCCGTCACGCGGGCACGCGACGGACGGGAGACGACGGCGACCGTCAGCGCTGAGCGCGGCGACGGCGCAGGGTGCGGGCGCCGAACAGACCGGCACCGGCGACGAGCAGGCCGAGCGCCCAGGGGAGGGCACCCGTCGCATCGGTTCCGGTGTAGGCGAGCCGGCCGGAGCCGGTGTGGTGCGTGGCGACCGCCGCGGGGACGATCGGCTTGATGACGGCGGCCGGGGCGATCGTCGGCTGCACGTCCACCGCGAAGACCGTGCTCGGCACCGCGGCACCGGAGACGGTCAGGGTGTGCGTCGAGGCGTGCGGGAACGTGACGGACACCAGGCCGACCCCGCCCAGGTCGGAGTCCGCGGCGATGACGTCGGTCGCGACGTCCGAGGTGACGGTCGGCGTGAAGAACTCCGGCTCGCCGGTCTCCTCGTCGAAGTCGGGCATGATCTGGTTGCCGAAGCGGTCGACCTGGGCACCGGAGACGAGCAGCGTGCCGCCCTGCTTGACGGTCACCTTGCCGCCCTTGACCGGCTCGGAGTCGCTGAGCAGGTCACCCGTGTAGACGTCACCGTTCGGGTGGATGATCCACGCCGTGGTGTCGCTGCCGTCCTCGAGCGCGTTCTGGTTGAGCGTGACGACCTCGATGCCGACGGGGGCACCGGCCTGGACGTCGATGTCGACGAACTGCTGGTTCGAGACGGGGCCGCTCGGGCTCGTCGACGTCGCCGTGATCATGACCTGGTAGTACTGCTCGGCGTCGGTCAGGGTGCCGGAGAGCACGCCGGTCTCCGCGTCGAAGGAGATCCCCTTCGGCAGCGTGGACTGCTCGTTGCCGTCGTCGTCGAACGACGATGCCGACAGCTCCGGCGCCGGGGTGCTCAGCGCCCGGAAGGTCTGCGAGAAAGCCTCGCCGGCGGTCGCCTCGACGGACGTGTCGCCGTCCTCGTCGGAGAGCGGCTGGCCGTCCTCGTCCACGAAGACGGGGGCCACTGCGGTCTCGGTGGTCGCCGTGGCGGTCTCGCCCGCGACCGAGCCCTCGAGCGTGACCGTGATCTCCTGGCCGGCGTCGGCGGTCGTGATCGTGTAGGTGGCGCTCTCGGACAGGACGGCCCCGGTCGGGGAGGTCCAGACGTACGAGATCTTGCTGCCCTTGGTGAACCCGGACTGTCGTGCGACGAGGTCCGAGCCGACGTACAGGTCGCCGGTGATGGTGACCGACTGCTCCACGGCGGCTGCGGCGGCCGGGGTGGTCGCGGTGGCGGTGGGCTCCTTGGGCGTGGTCGCTGCCGGGGCGGCGGGGGTGCCGGCCGGAGCCGTGGAGCCGGTGCCGGGAGTGCCAGCGTCGGTCGGCTCGGTGTCCGGGCCGGTCACGCCGGTGTCGTCGCCCGCGGGGGCGTCGTCACCGGTGGTGTCGCCGGCGGGCGGCGTGCTGCCGTCCGCCTCGGAGCCGGTCGCGGGCGTGCCCGTGCCGTCCGTGGCGGTGTCGCTTGGCGTGGTGCCGTCGGCGGCGGCCGTCGCAGGAGCGCTGACGGCCGGGTTCGACTCGGCAGCGGTCGCTGCGGTCGCGGTCATGACGCCCAGACCGGTCGTGAGACCGATCAGCGCGACGGTGGTGCCGACGGCGCAGGCGCGTCGGACGGTGGAGGTGCTGCGGCGCACTTCGTCCCCCAGGGTTTGAGTCCGGTCGGGTGCCGGAACGTAAGAGTTCGCCGAGAATCCTCGGCATGATCGGATCGTAGGGGTTATCCGCGCACGTGCGCGACGGGGTTGATCGGAATGTGACCCGGGTTGGGGGTTCCCGCACGATTCACGAACGGGAGGCGCGGTGCGGACCCGCACCGCGCCTCCCGTCCGCATCGGATCGCGTGTCAGGCGCGTCGACGGCGCAGACGGTGCACCAGCAGGCCACCGCCGGCGGCGAGCAGACCGAGCGCCCACGCCAGGGGACCGGACTCGTCGGCACCGGTGTAGGCGAGCGTGCCGGACGCCGGACGGGTCGTCGAGGACCCGGCGGCGTCGGCGTGCGCTCGGACATCGACCCGGAACGAGGTCGTGACCCCTCCGTTGGAGACGGTCAGCGTGTGGATCGACGCGTGCGGGAAGTCGACCTGGTTGGACTCCGCCTCCGCGACCCAGGTGATCCGGTCAGTGGACACGTCGCTCGTCACGACGGGGTGCGGGCTGCCCGGGGTCGTCGTGCGGTTGCCGTTGGCGTCGACGGCGACGGCCTTCACGAACAGCGGGATGCCCTGGTCCGCCGGCACGCTGTCGACCGACTTCGTCTGCACCGACCCCGCAGCGTCGATCGTGTACTCGGTGACCGATCCGTCGGGTGCGACCTCCCACTCCGGGCCCTCAGCGCCGTGGTAGACCGACGCCAGGACTCCGACCGGGGCGCCGGGCTCGACCGTCAGGGTGACGTGCGCCGTCGCGGTCTCGGAACCACTGCGTGCGATCACCTCGAAGTCGTACTGCGTCGCGGGGCGCGGCGTGCCGGACAGGACGCCCGTGGCGGGGTCGATCGAGAACTCGGAGCGGAAGAAGTCCCCGTCACCGATGACGTCGCCGCCGTCAGAGCCGGCGAGCGAGTACTCGACCGGGCCGGTCGCGCCCTGCACCGAGAAGCGGTGGCTGAACGGCGTGCCCGACGTCGCCGTCAGGTCGAGCGGGGCATCGGAGGAGGACTGCTCCGTGAACGCGAGCGGGGTGTCGGCGACGTCGACCGGGATCGACAGCGAGAGCCCCTCGGAGCGCAGGGTGAGCTGTCGCGGACCGGTGCCGTCGAAGGTCGCCTTCCAGGTGTTGGATTCGTCGTCGTAGCGAAGGACATCGTCGGGGTCGTCACTGGTCAGGGTCGACTCTGACGGCATCTCCGTGCCGTTGAGCGGGGTCCCGATCCGGTCGGTGACGACGGCGCTGACCCAGAGCGACCCACCGCGTCCGACCGGCACCGCGTCGATCAGACCGCCGCCGCCGATCGGGGCGATGCCGCCGTCCGGGCCGCCCGCGACGGACCAGGAGGGATTGCGCCCCTCGGCGTTCGAGTACACCTGGGCGCCGATGTGCGCGGCCGCGCCCGGCTGGATCTCGACCCGGACGTACTGGGTCGCGCTCTGGTACTGGTCGGTGGCGGCGACGTCGATGTCGAACGAGTCCGCCGGGTTGGTGAGGGTTCCGCTGAGGACGCCCGTCTTCTCGTCCCAGTGCAGACCGGGCGGCGTGGTGTGCGGGTTGAACAGGTACTCGAGTGGGCGGTCGCCGCCGTTCGCGACGAACGTGTGCGAGAACGGTTCGCCGGCCGTCGCGTGCAGGACGATCCGGTCCTCGGGGCTCGACGACTCGGACCAGGTGACCGGAACCGAGGCCGCCGTGGTCGACTCCGTTCCAGCCGGTGCCGCGGGAGCCGGTGTCGGCGTGGGCGTGTGCGCGGGGATCGGGTCGACCGGCCCTGCGGGATCCGGGCTCGGCGTCGGAGCCGGGTCCGCTGCCGGCGTGCCGGGGACGGCGGCCCCGTCCGGAGCGTCGGGAGCGGGGGAGGCGACCGGCGCTGCCGGGTCGGTCGTGCCCCCTGGCTGTGCCGTCGGTGTCACCTCGGTGGTGCTGGACGTGGCGGCGTCGGCGGTGTCGGCGACGGCCGCGGTGGCGCCGATGCCGAACGCGGACGACGCGGCGACGATCGCGACGGCTGCGCCGACCGCGGCGCTGCGTCGGAACGTGGATGTGCAGGACTGCTTCACGGGGATCCCCCTCGGATACCAGGTCGGGACGCCGGATCAGCGTCCTCTACTCAGGGAATGTCCCGTGGGGAGCAGACCTGACGATCCTTCGGTCACGGATTGGTCACGACCTGCGCCGGGACCAGCGCGACCGCGAACGGACGGGAGGCCCGGTGCCAGCCGGCACCGGGCCTCCCGTCCGCTCGTCGGTCGCGTCTCAGGCGCGACGACGACGCAGGCGGAGGACCAGCAGGCCGCCGCCGGCGGCGAGCAGGCCGAGGGCCCACGCCAACGGCGTGGTCTCGTCGGCGCCGGTGTAGGCGAGCGTGCCGCCGGTGCCGCTCGTCGTGGTCGCGACCGCGGCCGTGGCGACGGGGCGGACGGCGACGACGATCGTGGTCGAGGCACCGCCCTGGGTGATGGTGAGACGGTGGTCCGAGGCGTGCGGGAACGTCACCTTCGAGGCGTCGCCCCGGGGATCGGTGACGACCTTGTCCGACGCGACCGAGCTCGTCACCGTCGTGCCGAACCCGGTGCTCACGGAAGCCGGCGCGGTCGGGTTGCCGAACCGGTCGACGGCGAGGCCGGACACCACGAGCGAACCGCCCTGCTGGACGGGGACCGACGCGACGGTGCCGAGGGGCTCGCCCCCGCCGGAGAAGGCGCTGACGACGCCACCGGGTGCGACTGACCAGACCGTTGCGCCGGGTGTGCCGGTGTCGACGATCGCGCGGACCCCGATGGGTGCGGCCGGCAGGACGGTCAGGCGCACGTACTCCGTGGCGGTCGCGGTGCCACGGAGGGCGACGACCTCGAAGTCGTACGTGCCAGCGGTGGTGACGGTGCTGGTGAGCACCCCGGTCTCGACGTTGACGGTCAGGTCGGACGAGGGTGCGTCCTGGATCGCGTACGCCAGCGACCCCGTGCCGCCCGTGGTGCGGAACGTGTGCGTGAAGGTCGCGCCGGCGGTGGCGGTGAGGGCGAGCGGCTTCGCCTTCGTCGACTGCTCGGTGAAGACGACCGGCGACTGCGAGACGGTCAGGCGGACGTACTCGGTCACCTGTGTCGAGCCGCTGAGGGCCACGACCTCGAAGTCGAACGTGCCGGCGGTCGTCGGCGTGCCGCTCAGCACGCCGGTCTCGACGTTCACCGTGTAGTCCGCCGACGGGGCGTCCTGGATGGCGTACGCGACGGTGCCGTTGCCGCCCGTGGTGGTGAACGTGTGGCTGAACGGCGTGCCGACCGTCGCGGTGAGGGCGATCGGGGCCGCCTGGGTCGACGGCTCGGTGAACGCGAGGTCGCTGCCGTCACCCGGTGCTGCCGCCGAGGTGGCGCTGTCCGTGGCCTTCGCGGCGGGGCCGTCGCCGGGCGTCGGGCTGGCGCTCGGCGTCTTGGCGGCCGTGGAGGTCGCCGTGGTGCTCGTCGGTGTCGTCGTCCCCGTCGGCGTCGCCGCCGTCGCGGGCGCGCCGACGCCGATGACCGAGCCGATGGCGGTCGCCGCCACGACGATGCCGATCGCCGCCGCGCGGCGGACGGGCGGCTTGGTGGACTGGTGCATGGTTCCCCCTCGGGAGTCTGATGGCGAGCACACGGTGCCCGCGCGCTCCTCGGTGCTCACGTTACGGTTCGCGGACCCGTTCCGACCCCGACCGGAGATCACGGTTTCATCTCGGTACTACCGCCTCTCATCTGGGGTTTTTCACAGAATTGCGCAAAGACGGACGGGAGGCGCGGGGCGGTCCTGCCCCGCGCCTCCGGTCCGTCAGGCGGTCGCTGTGACGTGCCTCAGCCGAGTCGGCGACGCAGGCGCCAGACGAGCAGGCCGGCGCCCGATGCCAGGAGGCCGAGGGTCCACGCGAGCGGGCCGGACTCGTCGGCGCCGGTGTACGCGAGCGTGCCCGACGCGGTCGGCGTGTGGGCGGTCGTGACGGTGGTCGTCGTCGCCGTCGGCTGCACCTCGAAGCGGATGGTGCTCGTCACGTCCCCGGACGCCACGGTGATCGTGTGCGGCGACGCGTGCTCGAAGGTCACCCAGGTGGCCGCAGCCTCGGGGTCGTACTCGATGCGGTCGCTCGCCACGTCGCTCGTGAAGGTGAGGTCGGTGTGGTCACCGACCGGCTGCCCGTCGGCGTCCACGGCCAGGGCGCGGATCTGCACCCGGTCACCCTGTCGGGCCGGGATCGCGTCGACCCGCTGCGCGTCGCCGTCCGCCGGGTAGTAGGTGATCACGTCACCCTCGACGCCCCACCGGTCGCCGGACGTCCCGTCCGCCGGGAGCACCCCGATGGTGATGCCGACGACGGGAGCGGGGGCCTCGGAGACGCGGACCGTGAACGAGGTGGAGACGCCGCCCTCGGACACCGTCAGCGTGCGGGTACCCGGCTCCGAGAACGTCACCGTGTTCGCCGACCACTTCGGGTCCCAGACCACGCCGTCGGACGCGGTGGTGCTCGTGACGGTCGAGCGCGGGTACTCGTCGCCCGGGGTGGTGCGGTTGCCCAGCGCATCGACGGCCAGGCCCGCGAGGGTCATCGAGGAGCCGACGGTGGCGGGGACCTCCGACACCACGGTCTCACCGGTGCCACCCGGCGCGTACTCCCGGATCGTCCCGTCGGCGTCGACCTGCCAGCTGACGTCGGAGTCCGAGCTGTCGACGCCGAACGTGACACCCACCGGGGCGCCGGGCTCGATGTCGACCTGGACGTACTGCACGGCGCTCTGGTGCAGGTCGGTCGCGGTGACCGCGAACAGTGCGGGCCCGTCGAAGGTGCTCTTCGGGGTGGCGCTCAGGACGCCGGTCTGCTCGTTCCAGGACCAGCCGTTGACGTCGTTGTTCGGGTAGAAGTTCAGCGGGTTGAACAGGTACTCCAGTGGGCCGTCACCGCCCTGGGCCGTGAAGGTGTGCGAGAACGGCTGACCGGCGGTCGCGGTGAGGACGATCGGCGCGTCCTCGGTCGACGGCTCCGCCCAGGTGACGGGCGTCGATGCCTCGGGGGCGGGCTGTTCGGCGGCGGCGGGGGTCGTCGTCGCGGTGCCCGCGGCGGGCGTCGTGGTCGTGGCCGGGGTGGTGTCCGGCGTCGCCGTCTCGTCGGCCGGTGCCGGTGCAGGCGCCGGTGCCGGGTCGGCGGTCTCGCCGTCCGGTGTGGCCTGCGCGTTGTCGGGAGCGGTGTCGGTGTCGGTGTCAGCCGCCGTGGTGTCGGCTGCGGCGGTCGCGGTGGTCGCGTCCTGCGGTGCCGACGTCGCGGTGGTGCTCGGTGCAGCCGTCTCGTCGGTCGCTGCGGAGGCGGCGCTCGCCCCGATGCCGAACGCCGACGAAGCGGTGACGATCGCGATCGCCGCTCCGATCGCCGCGCTGCGGCGGAAGGTGTACTTGCAGGACTGGTTCACGGGATCCCCCTCGGATGCCTGGGTGGGACGCCGGATCAGCGTCCTCTACTCAGGGAATGTCGCCCGCTGACCAGTCCTGACGATCGCTCGATCACGGAACGATCACGATGGCACGGAGGTCCGCAGCCGTCGTGCCGGACCCGCGCCGCGCCTCCAGACCGCCCTGTCACACTCCGACGACGGACGCGGCACGTTCGAGCGCGGAGCGGAGTGTGCGCACGGCTGGCGACGATGCGCCAGCGGCGCGGACCACCGTGAAGATCGTCCGCCGCGGCCGCTCGGGCAGCTCGAGCAGCCGGCACGTCGTCGTCCGACCGGTCCACATCAGATCCGGCATCAGGCTGACGGCGTTGCCCGACTCGACCAGGCGGATCTGCGTCTGCAGGTCGGCGGTCTCGTACCGGACGTCGGGCTCGAAACCCCAGCGCCGGCAGACCTGCTCGGCGAAGTGCCGCGATGCGGTCCCGCGGGGCTCCATCACCCAGGGCATGGTGCGGGCGTCCTCGAGTGACGACACCGGGCGCAGCGCCGTGTCGCGCGGGGGCAGGGCGAGCCGGACCGCGTCCGTCGTCAGGTCGGACCGGTCGAGCCCGGGCAGGTGCGGAGCGGCATGGGCGGGGTACTGCTCGGCGATGACCATGTCGAAGTCGCGAGCCCACGTCTCGTTCAGCGCGGTCTCCGGTTCGCGCTGCACCATCTCGACCCGGACGTCGGGGTGTTCCGTGGCCATCTCGTGCAGGGCGCTCGGCATCAGGGCGAGGGCCGCCGACTGGAACACGGCGACCCGCACGCGGCCCTGCACGGACGACAGGGTTTCCTCCACCTGGGACTGCGCGTGCTCGAGGACGTCGAGCACCTGGCCCGCCGCGGCCACCAACACCTCGGCCTGCGGGGTGAGCTGGAGCCGTCGCCCGGCCTTGCGGAGGAGCTGCACGCCGGCCTCACGCTCCAGGGCACTCAGCTGCTGCGAGACCGCCGACGGGGTGAAGTTCACCGCCTCGGCGACGGCCGCGATCGTGCCGCGGATGGACAGCTCACGGAGGAGCACGAGACGGCGGACGTCGAGCATGGTCCGACGCTAGCCGGGTCACGACCGGAACGGTAGCGCAACTGAACGGTATCCATCAGGAACGCTCACTTCCGCTACCGCATCCCGGACCTCCACACTGAACCCATGACGACGCTGCACGAGGACTCCGCCATCGACCACGACGCCCTGGCGGACCAGTCCGTCGCGCTCGTCCGCCAGTGGCTCGCCGAGGCCGAGTCGTACCCGGTCGACGGCTCCGCGAAGCAGCTCGCCGGCGTGCTCGCCGACCCCGCCGGCCTCGACTTCGCCGTCGGGTTCGTCGACGGGGTCGTGCGACCGGAGGACCTCGCAGTCGCCGCCCGCAAGCTCCGGCAGATCGCCCCGGACGCCCCCGGGTTCCTGCCCGCCGCGCTCCGCGGACTCGTCCGGCTCGGCGGCGGCATGGCCCCGGTGCTGCCGAACGTCGTCGTCCCCATCGCCCGACGGGTCCTGCGCAACATGGTCGGCCACCTCATCGTCGACGCCACCGACTCCAAGCTCGGCCCGGCCATCGCCGGCATCAAGCGCGACGGCGTCCGCCTCAACGTCAACCTGCTCGGCGAGGCCGTTCTGGGCGAGCGCGAAGCCGCCCGCCGTCTCGAGGGCACGCACAAGCTCCTGGCCCGCGACGACGTCGACTACGTGTCCATCAAGGTGTCCTCGACGGTGCACCCGCACTCGCCGTGGGCGTTCGACCACGCGGTGGACGACATCGTCGAACAGCTCCGACCGCTCTTCCAGCGCGCCGCAGCCGCCAGCCCGGCCAAGTTCATCAACCTCGACATGGAGGAGTACAAGGACCTCGACCTCACCATCGCGGTCTTCACGAAGCTCCTCGACGAGCCCGAGTTCCTCCGCCTCGAAGCCGGCATCGTGCTGCAGGCGTACCTGCCCGACGCGCTCGCCGCGATGCAGGAGCTGCAGGAGTGGTCCGCCGCCCGCCGCGCTCGTGGTGGCGCCGGCATCAAGGTCCGTCTGGTCAAGGGCGCGAACCTGCCGATGGAGCAGGTCGAGGCCTCGGTGCACGGCTGGCCGCTCGCCACCTGGCACACCAAGCAGGACTCGGACACCAACTACAAGCGCGTGCTCGACTGGGCGCTCACCCCATCGCGCGTCGAGAACGTCCGCGTCGGTGTCGCCGGGCACAACCTGTTCGACGTCGCGCACGCCTGGCTGCTCGCCGGCGAACGCGGGGTGCGGGACGGCATCGAGTTCGAGATGCTGCTCGGCATGGCGCAGGGGCAGGCGTCGGCCGTGAAGAACACGGTCGGTTCGCTCCTGCTCTACACGCCGGTCGTCCACCCGGGCGAGTTCGACGTCGCGATCGCCTACCTGATCCGCCGTCTGGAGGAGGGCGCGTCGCAGGACAACTTCATGTCCGCGGTCTTCTCGCTGGTGTCCTCGCCGCCGCTGTTCGCCCGCGAAGAGGAGCGCTTCCGCGCGTCCCTCGTGCCGCTCGCGACGCCCGAGGGGCTCGCAGCACCGGCATCACACCGTGTCGCCGACCGCTACGCCGCCGTCGGCCGCCCCGGCCCCGGTCACTTCGAGAACACCCCGGACAGCGACCCCTCGGTCGGCGCCGTCCGCGCCTGGGGCGACGCCATCACCGCGCGCGTCGCCTCGTCGACGCTCGGCGTCCGTGCCGTCCAGGAGGCCCGGGTCGACTCCGCCACGGCGCTCGACACCGCGCTCGGTCGCGCCAAGGCCGCGGGTGCGGTCTGGGGGACCTGGTCCGGTGGTGCACGTGGTGCCGTGCTGCACGCCGTCGGCGACGCACTCGAGGCGAACCGCGCGGCCCTCGTCGAGGTCATGGCGTCCGAGACCGGCAAGACCATCGACCAGGCCGACCCCGAGGTGTCCGAGGCGATCGACTTCGCGCACTTCTACGGCACCCTGGCGTCCTCGCTCGACGACGTCGACGGTGCGACCTTCACGCCCGCGGCGCTGACCCTGGTCGCGCCGCCGTGGAACTTCCCGGTCGCGATCCCCGCCGGATCGACCCTCGCTGCGCTGGCGGCCGGGTCGGCGGTCGTGCTGAAGCCCGCGCCGCCCGCCGAGCGCTCCGGGGCCGTGCTCGCCTCGATCATCGAGACCGCGCTCGACGCCCACGGGGCCCCGGCCGACGTGCTCGCGTTCCTGCAGGTGTCGGAGAACGACCTCGGGCAGCAGCTCATCGCGTCACCGATGGTCGACCAGGTCATCCTCACCGGTGCCTACGAGACGGCCGAGCTGTTCCGCTCGTTCCGCCCCGACCTGCCGCTGCTCGCCGAGACCTCGGGCAAGAACGCCGTGATCGTCACGCCGTCGTCCGACCTCGACCTCGCCGTGAAGGACGTCGTCGCGTCCGCGTTCGGGCACGCCGGCCAGAAGTGCTCGGCCGCGTCCCTCGTCGTCATGGTCGGCTCGGTCGCCAAGTCGAAGCGCTTCCGCAACCAGCTGCTCGACGCGGTGTCCTCGCTCACCGTGGGGTACCCGACCGACGCCGCGACGCAGATGGGCCCGGTCATCGAGCCTGCCTCGGGCAAGCTGCTCGACGGCCTGACGAAGCTCGGCGCGGGGGAGTCCTGGGCCGTCGAGCCGAAGCAGCTCGACGAGACCGGCAAGCTCTGGAGCCCGGGTGTCCGACAGGGCGTCCGCCGTGGTTCGGAGTTCCACCGCACCGAGTACTTCGGCCCGATCCTCGGCATGATGACCGCCGACTCCCTCGACGAGGCGATCGACATCGTGAACGAGGTCGACTACGGCCTGACCTCGGGCCTGCACTCGCTCGACCCGGGTGAGATCGGCACGTGGCTGTCGCGGATCCAGGCGGGCAACCTCTACGTCAACCGCGGCATCACGGGCGCCATCGTCCGGCGTCAGCCGTTCGGCGGGTGGAAGAAGTCGGCCGTGGGCGCCGGCACGAAGGCCGGTGGGCTGAACTACCTGCTCGGGCTCGGTTCGTGGACGCCCGCACCGGCGGTCGCTGCGTCCGGTGTCGCCGTTTCGGGTCCCGTCTCGGCGTTCGTCCGGGCGGCCGAGGTGTCCTCGCCGGTGCTCGACCGTTCGCTGGCGTCGGACGAGCAGGCGTGGGCGACGCTGTTCGGCACCGCGACCGACGTGTCGGCGCTCTCCGCCGAGCGGAACATCGCCCGGTACCTGCCGTTCCCGTCGGTGCAGGTGCGGCTGGCCGCGGGTGCCGGCTCGGACACGGACCCCGACGCCTCGGTGGTCGAGCTCGTCCGCGTCGTCGCCGCTGCGCTCCGTGCCGGCACGACGATAGAGGTCTCCACTGCCGCGACGCTGCCGTCGTCCGTCGCCGCGGCGATCCGTTCGCTGCCGATCGTCCGCTCGCTGTCGCAGACGGTGTCCGACGAGGCCTTCGCGAGCTCGGTCGCCTCGGGTCCGTCGACCCGTGTCCGGCTCATCGGTGGGGACACCTCGGCGCTGTACTCGGCCGTCGGTGGTCGTCCGGACGTCGCCGTGTACGGCGGCCCGGTGACCGAGGCCGGGCGGCTCGAGATCCTGCCGTTCGTCCGCGAGCAGGCGGTGTCCATCACGGCGCACCGCTTCGGCACGCCGAACCACCTGACCGACGACCTGATCTGACCCCGGACTGCGGCGCTGGCGTTCGGGTCCAGCGCCGCTTGCACAACCGAAGTGCCCCCGAACCGCGCGATCGCGTGGTTCGGGGGCACTTCGGTTGTGCGGCGTGCGGAACGTCGTGTGCGGGGCTGTCCGGTCGCCGCACGGCCTCGGGTGCTTCGGAGGGACCGAGCGTTGCCTCGGGTGCGCGTCGCAACCACGGCGCGCAACCACTGAGGAGCTCCACCATGACCGAGCCGTTCGCACGCCCGACCGCCCTGGCCCACGTCCGTGTCACCGTGACCGACATCCACCGGAGCAAGGCCTTCTACCAGCTGCTGCTCGGCACGGATCCGGCGATCGACTTCAGCGACCAGGTCGACGAGCCGGGTGTCCGCGAGGATCGCGAGCGTTTCTACGGCGGATCGGTGTTCCGGCTCGGTGACCAGGTGTTCGGGCTCCGTCCGGTCGCTCCCGCAGGGCAGACATTCGATCCGGACACCGTCGGCCTCGACCACGTGAGCTTCGTCGTGGGTTCGGTCGACGAGCTGCACGAGGCGGCCGCCCGACTCGATGCCGCGGGTGTCGAGCACGGCGCGGTCACCGACCTGGGCGACGCCGGCATGGTGATCCTGTCCGTGCAGGACCCCGACGACATCAACCTCGAGCTGGCTGCCCTCAAGTCCTGAGCAGTCCGCGCCGCCCTCGGCCGGAACCTGGTGCCGATCCGATCGGTGCAACCAAAGTGCTCCCGAACCACGCGAATGCGCGGTTCGGGAGCACTTTGGTTGTGCGCGGGGCTCCGGGCGGGACGTGCGCCGCGCGGCCGGTCAGTCGGCGACGGCGGGCTGCTGCGCGACCATCGAGCCGGTCACGAGCTCGCGGAGTTCGGCGGGCAGCGGGATCGGTCGGCGGGCGCCCTCGCGGTCGATGATGACGTGCACGAACTCACCCGTGGCGAGCAGGGCGCCGTCGGACTGGCGGAACAGGCCGAACTCCCACGACAGGCTCGTGGTGCCGAGGTGCTTCGAGCGCATCCCGACCTCGATGACGTCCGGCCAGACGGCGGACTCGACGAACCGGCAGCTCGACGAGACCAGCACGGCGATCCACTCCGACGAGAACGGGTCGAGCCCGGCGACCTCGCGGAACCAGTACGTCGACGCGTTGTCCATCGCCGAGTAGTAGATCGTGTTGTTGACGTGCCCGAACATGTCGTTGTCGTTCCACCTGGTGGGGTAGGTCCGGCGGAACGGGTACTCGTCGATGGTCATCGGTCTCCGATCGGTGGTGCGGGTGTGGCGTGCACCGCGTCGGGCCGCAGGACGTACTCGAACGCCGCACGTGCCCGGTCGGGATCAGAGATCTCACCGGAGATGAACTCGGCGTAGGTGAACGACTCGGAGATCCGGACGAGCAGCCGTGCGAGCTCCTCAGCCGACAACGGTGCCGGATCGAACGTACCGGACGACTCCTGCTGCTCGATGAGTGCGGTCACCCGGGCGACGAACCGGCTCTGCACGTCGCTGTCCGAGGTGGTGAGCAGACGCATCGCCCGAGCGGGTTCGCGGGTCAGGAACGCCCGGAAGTACGGGGCGTCGATCAGGTCGGCGGTGAACCGGTCGAGCACGACGACGAGCCGGGCTGCTCCGGTCGCCCCGATCTCGTCGGCGGCGTGGGTCGCCCCGTCGAGGGTCGGGACTGCGAGGGACCACAGGATCTCGGACAGCAACCGGTCACGGTTGCCGACCCACCGGAACAGCGACGTGCGGTCGACGCCGAGTGCGGCAGCCAACGCCCCCATGTCGATCCGTGAGCCGGCGATGAAGGTGTGACGGGCCTCCCGGAAGGCGCGCAGCGCTGAATCCGATGTGTACACGCGATCCTCTCTTGCAACGTTTTCGAGAATGATGCATCGTGGTTCCCATGTCAACGACCATGCCCGCGACGCCCCTGCTCGAATCGGACTTCTACGGCTTCCAGCAGCAGCTCACGGTCGAGGAGCGCGCGTCGCTCGGGCGGCTCCGGCAGTACCTCGAGCGCGAGGTCGCGCCGATCGCCGACGCGTACTGGGCGCGCGCCGAGTTCCCGATGCAGGTGATCGCGCCGCTGGCCGAGCTCGGCATGTACGGGCCCGGCGTCCCGCTCGTGCGGCAGTTCGAGAACTCGGCCGTGTACCGCGGCTGGGCGGCCCTCGAACTCGGACGCGTGGACGCGAGCGTCGCCACCTTCATCGGCGTGCAGTCCGGCCTGGCGATGAACTCGATCGCGGTCGCCGGTAGCGACGAACAGCAGCGTGAGTGGCTGCCGCGGATGGCCACGGGCGAGATCGTCGGGGCGTTCGGGCTCACCGAGCCGTACTCGGGCAGTGACTCGGCGAAGGGCCTGCGCACCACCGCCCGGCGCGAGGGCGACGAGTGGGTGCTCGACGGCGAGAAGCGCTGGATCGGCAACGCCACCTTCGCCGACGTCGTCGTGATCTGGGCGAAGGACGTCGCCGACGGTCAGGTCAAGGGCTTCCTGGTCACCACCGACACCGCGGGCTTCACCGCGACCAAGATCGAGGACAAGATCGCCCTGCGCGGGGTGCAGAACGCCGACATCGTCATGCAGGACGTCCGGGTGCCCGAGTCGCGTCGGCTGCAGAACGCGACGTCGTTCCGCTCGACCGCCGAGGTGCTCCGGCTGACCCGCACCGAGGTCGCCTGGCAGGCCGTCGGCATCGCGGTCGGGGCGTACGAGGCCGCGCTGGCCTACGCCCGCGAGCGGATCCAGTTCGGCAAGCCGATCGCTGCGCACCAGCTCGTGCAGGACCTGCTCGTTAAGTCGCTGTCGAACATCACGGCCTCGATCGCACTGTGCACGCAGGCGTCGGCCATGCAGGACGCCGGGGTCGGTGGTGACGAGCACTCGGCGATGGCCAAGGCGTTCGCCACCGCGAAGATGCGGGAGACCGTCGCCTGGTGCCGCGAGGTGCAGGGCGGCAACGGCATCGTCCTCGACAAGGGCGTGGCTCGGTTCTTCGCCGATGCCGAGGCGATCTACTCGTACGAGGGCACGCGCGAGGTCAACACCTTGATCGTCGGGCGAGCGATCACCGGGCAGGCCGCGTTCGTCTAGCGGCCCGCCCGGCTCGCGCCCGCTCGCCGGGCGCGAGCGCTACCCGAGCAGGGCCGGCCGCTCCCACTCCTGGTCGAGCACGTGCTGCCCGAGGAACGCGAACACCGTCTCGTACCAGACCACGGCGTGCTGCGGAGCGAGGACCCAGTGGTTCTCGTCCGGGAAGTACAGGAACCGGTGCGGCATCGAGCCGTCCGGTGCCGCGTGGTGCTCCGCGAGTTCGGACCAGAGCCGCAGCCCCTCGCCGATCGGCACCCGGTAGTCCTTGTCGCCGTGGATCACGAGCATCGGCGACGTGATCTCGGCCACGAACCGGTGCGGGTCGTTCGCCGCGATCCCGTCGGCGTCGAAGATCGACGACCAGTACTGCGACGAGTCCGTCGTGCCGTTGAACTGGTCGAGCGCCCACAGGCTCGCGTGGGTGACGATCGCGCGGAACCGGTCGGTGTGCCCGGCGACCCAGTTCGCCATGTACCCGCCGAACGACCCGCCCATCGCTGCGGTCCGGGTCGCGTCGATGTCCGCCCGCGCCTCGACCACGTCGGTGATCGCCATCAGGTCGGTGTACGGCGCCTGCCCCCAGGCGTTCCAGCCGCGGTTCACGAAGTCGAGTCCGTAACCGGTCGAGAGCGCGGGGTCCGGCAGCAGCACGGCGTAGCCCCGGGCTGCGAGCAGCATCGGGTTCCAACGCCAGGACCACTGGTTCCACGAGTTGAGCGGTCCGCCGTGGATCCACAGGACCAGCGGGTGCGGCCCGTCGCCCTCGGGCACGACGAGCCAGCCGCGCACGCGGGCGCCGTCGGCGGCGGTCGTCTCGACCTCTTCCAGGTGCGCGGGCAGGTCCGGCAGGGACGCCGGCGTCCCCAACGGGGTCACCGTGCCGTCCGTCGCGATCCGCACCGGGTGCAGCGGGGCCGCCCAGGAGGCCCGGAGCGCCACGACCACGCCCGTCGCCGCCGCCACGCGCAGGCTCGAGTACGCCCAGTCGTCGTGCGTCAGCTGCTCGACGGCTCCGCCGTCGAGGGGGATGCGGAAGACCGGCGCGCGGCCGTCCTGGTCGGCCACCGCCAGGAGCGCGCGGTCGCCGTGTTCGAACACCAACTCGCTCGGCCAGCGGTCCCAGTCGGTCGCGACACGACGGGCGTCGGAGCCGTCGACGCCGGCGACCCAGACCTCCTGCTGGTTCGCACCGGCCGGGGTGGAGCGGACGGTGCGGACCCAGGCGATCGTGCGGCCGTCGTGGCTGATCGCCGGCATCTCGTGGTCGACGTCGACGTCGTCGAACAGCACCGTGCGGTGGCCGCTGGACAGGTCGATGGTGACGAGCGTCGAGCGGTCCCCACGGGCCTCCCGGACGCCCACGGATGCCAACAGGACCGAGCCGTCGGGTGTGAGTGCTCCGCTGACGTGGTCGAGCGAACGGCCGGGGGCCGGTGTGCGGTCGACGGGCAGGACGGGTTCGGCGCTCACGCCGGCGGCGTCGCCGTCGCTGTCGGTGTCGATGCCCGCCGTGTCGAGGGTCAGGACGTGCGTCTGTGCCGGGCCGAGGTCGTGGTCCCAGTACCGGACCGGGTAGGTCTCGTGCAGGATCGCGCGGACGTGCTTGTCCTTCCGGGTCTTCCGGAGCTCCGCGTCGGCTACGAGCACGGTCGCCGGGTCGGAGCCGGCCCCCGGCAGCAGGTCGGCGGTCAGCGCGACGAGGTCCGACGATGCCGCGGTGGCCAGCACCCCACCGATGCCCCCGGCCAGGCGGGTGAGCGGACGGGCCTCGCCGCCGGCCGCGGGCAGCACCCAGAGCTGGGCGGCCTCGAGGTCGGTGGCGTCGGCGTCGGGCCGGGCGGAGACGAAGAGCAGGTCGCCGGTGCGGGTGAAGGCGATGCCGCCCTCGCCCTTGGCGGAGCGTGTCAGGCGGACCGGGCGCGCGGCGGTGTCGGGGGTCGGCGTCGCGGGCACCTGCCAGATCGATCGGCGGTACCCGGTGGCGTCCGGGTCGAGCGCACTGACCGTCAGCGCGACGCGGGTGCCGTCGGGGCTGATGTCGATGCCGTCGACGCGGGGGAGCGCGATGTACTGGTCGAGGTCGGAGAACGGGGTGCTCATGCGTGCACGCTCGCCAGGTCCTCGGCCCAGAAGGCAGCGACCTGCTCGGCGACCGCGGTGCCCTGGGCGTGACCGGCCTCGGCCGACGGCGCCTGCGTGGCGAGCGAGAGCGAGTTGGTGCCGAAGGCCTGCTGGGACGCGCTGTCCGCCACGACGACCTCGACCGACGAACCGCCGGCGCGCAGCGCCTCGACGGCGACGTCGAGCCATGGCCCGCACGGTGACGGGCCCTCGGGGCCGCAGGCGATGACGAGCACCCGCTCGTACCCGGCGGCCGCGTCGGCGTTGGTGCCCGAGCGGACGCCACCGTCGACGTACGGGCGGCCGTCGACGGCGACCGGTGTCCAGACGAAGGGCACTGAGCAGCTGGCCGCGACCGCACGGGGGAGCGGCACACCGTCGGCCGCCGTCAGCAGGCGGAAGGTGCCGTCGGTGGCGTCGACCGCGGTGACGGCGAGCGGCTTCTCCGGCCACTCGGTGGACGGGAGCGTCTCGCCGAAGGTCGCCGTGCGCTCGTCGTCGCTCTGCCCGCCGACGACCTGCTGGGCGGCCTGGCCGAGTCGAGCGCGGGCGTCCTGCTCGCCGGTTGCACCCTGCAGTGCTGCGCCGATGTGCTGCTGCACGGCTTCGACGTCGATGGGCGCCGGCTCTTCGTAGGTGGTGGGCGCAGGGGTGTGCTGCTGGTCGTAGGCCTGCTGGACGGCGCCGTTCCGGACGAACGCGCCGACGACGCTGCCGGCGCTGGTGCCGACCACGAGGTCGGCGGCGTCGAGGTCGACGCCGGCTTCCTGCAGGGCGACGAGGACACCGACTTCCCACGCGATGCCGGCGACACCTCCGCCACCGAGGACGAGGGCTCTGGATCCGGGAACGGGCGTGCTGACGTCGGTCATGGGTCCTGCTTACCAGCTGCGTGCGACGGGCCGGTGGAGGCCGATGGATCCTGTGGAGAACCCGCCTGTGGACAACTCCGTCCGCGTCGGTGGCGTGACCTAGCGTCGTGGTCATGGGGAACCAGCGTTCAGGACGGGTCGGCACGGTCGTGTGGCCGATCGTGGTGGCTGCTGCGCCCACCGCGGCGTTCCAGCTGCCGAACCTGTTCGTCACGCCGGCGGTCCGACTGTCGCTCGTCGCGTTCGGGCTCGTCGTGCTCGTCGGTGCCGTGACCGTGCAGGTCGTTCGGACCCGGCGCAGCGACGCCGCACGGTCCGTGGCCGAGGACAACGCCACCGCGGCCGAGCTCGAGCAGTCGACGGCGGTCCGGTACGCGTTCGGCCAGATCGCCACCCGGCTCGTCCGGTTCACCGAGCTGCCCCGGTCCGATCGCCACGGCGAACTCTCGGTCGTCGCCGACCGCGTCGCCGTGGCCCTGGCGTTCTACCTGCTGCCGAAGGTGCCCGACGTCCGCGCCAACGTGTACCAGCTGTCCACCGATCTGCGGGCGCTCGAGCCGATCGGTCACGGTGGCGCCGGCGACACCGCCGGGGTCTTCCGAGCGGGCACGCCCTACGGCGACCGCAACCTCGAGTGGGTGCTGGTCGGGGGATCACCCCGGATCGTCGGTGACCGCTCGGCCGACGTGGACGTCGACCAGGACCTGCCGGGCTTCGAACCGCGGTACACCTCGTACGTCTCGGTGGTGATCCGGTCGGACCAGTACTCGTTCGGCATGCTCACCGTCGACTCCCCGGTCCCCGACGCCTTCACCGAACTCGACGCCAAGAACATCGCGATGATGGCGTCGTTCATGGCCGTCGCGTTCTCGCTGACCTACTCGTTCCCCGAGCGCGACCGCAATCCAAGGAAAGGCCCGTGATGCTCACACGCTCTGTCGGACGCTCGACGTACGATGCCCCCATGACGACCGTGAACCCTGCTCCGCCGTCGTTCGGGCGCGCCCGGATCTCTTCGCCGAACTGGAACGACACCACCACCGACGCCGACTACGAAGACCTCGACGTCATCGCCGCCAACATCGAACGCGAGCGCGTTGCAGCCCGGCTCCGGGTCACCGCAGCCATCGCCGCGCGTCTGGGTCGCTGACCCCTCCCGCATCGTCCACGACGAACGGCTCCCACGCATGCGTGGGAGCCGTTCGTCGTCTGCGAGCCCGAGCCGGAGCCCGAGCCCGAGCCCGCGCCCGAGCCGGAGCCGGTGTCGGGGCTACCGCGCCTCGGTCACGTCGATGAGCACCTTGCCGACCGTGTCCTGCTCGACGGCGTCGTGCGCCTGGGCGGTCTGCTCGAGCGCGAACCGGGTGAGCGGGAGACCGGCGTCCTCGCCGACCGGAAGCACACCGTCGTGCAGCGCCTCGGTGAGGTCCTCGGCCGCCGCGGACAGCGCCTCGTCGCCGATCGTGTAGAGCAGCAGGAACTGGTAGCGGGCGTTCACGCTCATGTTCGGGCGGATCGGCAGGCTCGCCTCGTCACCGCCGTTGTTCGCGTAGATCGACACGACGCCGTGGTTCGCCAGCACGTCGGCGACCAGCGCGGCGTTCTGCGGGATCGACACCTCGACGACGATGTCGACACCGTCCGGCGCGATCGACCGGATGCGCTCGGCGGCGTCCTCGTCGCGGTAGTTCACGACGTGGTGGGCGCCGGCCGCAGTCGCCAGTGCTGCCTTCGCGTCCGAGCTGATCGTCGTGATGACGGTCGCGCCGGCCCAGCGGGCGAGCTGGATCGCGGCGTGCCCCACGGCACCGGCGCCGCCGGCGACGAGCACGGTGAAGCCGTCCAGGGCGCCGGGGCCCAGGCGGGCGGGGCCGTCCTCGTGGGTGGTGAGCGCTCGGTGCGCCGTCATGGCGGGGACGCCGAGCGAGGCGCCGACGTCGAACGAGACGCCGTCCGGCAGCGGGACCACGCGCGACTCGGGCACGACCGTGTACTCCTGCGCGGTGCCGGTCGGACGTGACGCGGCCGCCATGAACAGCCAGACACGGTCGCCGACGGCCAGTCCGTCGACTCCGGCACCGACGGCGTCGACGACACCTGCGCCGTCCTGGTTCGGCGTGATCTCGGGGAACGGCAGCCCGTCGCCGTAGGTCCCGCCGGCGCGTGCCTTCCAGTCGGTCGGGTTGACGCCGGAGACGACGACGCGGACGCGGACCTCACCGGCTCCGGGCTCCGGGATCTCCCGCTCGACGAGTTCGAGGACGCTGCTGGCACCGGGCTTCGTGTAGACGATCGATCGCATGTCCCCAGGCAACCACTCGTCGCCGTCGGGGATTCCGAGTGCGCCGGTGCTCAGCGCGCGTCGTACCCCTCGCGCGCCTCGGCGACGTCGGGCATGTGCGAGGTGGCCCAGTCCTCCAGCGGCACGAGCACCGTGCGCAGGGACCGCCCGAGCTCGGTCAGTTCGTACTCCACGTGCGGCGGGATCTCGGGGAACACCGTCCGCGTCACCATGCCGTCGCGTTCGAGGGCCCGCAGCGTCTGGGTGAGCATCTTCTGCGAGACCCCCTGCACCCGGGCCGCCACCGCCGAGTACCGTGCGGGACCGTCGGCGAGGGCGCCGATCGTCAGCACGCTCCACCGGTCGCCGATGCGGTCGAGCAGCTGCCGACTGGGGCAGTCCGCCGCATAGGGGCTGTACTCGAGTGCTGACATGGTGTCCTCCGCAACGCACCGCCAGGTGCCTACTTACTCAAAGAGAGTAACTCTTGTACGGTGACTGTCAACGTCACTGACGCCCAGCACGTCCACGAAGGGAACACCATGACCAACATCGTCGTCTTCGGAGGCACCGGCTACGCCGGCTCCGCCATCACCCACGAGGCACTCTCCCGCGGCATCACCGTCACCGCGGTCGCCCGCGACACGAGCAAGCTCGAGCCGGCCGAGGGCCTCACCCTGGCGCAGGGTGACGCGTTCGACGCCGACTTCGTGTCCGAGGTCACGAAGGGTGCCGACGTCGTCGTCGTCTCGCTCCACGCCGTGCAGGCGGACGGCAGCGAGCTGAAGGACAAGTTCCAGCACTTCGTCGACGCCGCCGCCGCAGCGGGTGCGCGTCTCGGCATCGTCGGCGGTGCCGGTTCGATGCGCGTGTCCGAGGACGGCCCCCGCCTCTTCGACACCGACGGCTTCCCGGATGCCTTCAAGGGCGAGGCGAAGAGCCACGCGCAGATCCTCGACGCCCTGCGCGCCTCGGACACCCAGGTCGACTGGTTCTACGTGAGCCCCGCCGCGGCCTTCGGTGGCTACAACCCGGGCGAGCGTCGCGGCACCTACCGCGCCTCGGACGAGGTCCTGCTCGCCGACGCCGAGGGCAACTCGGACATCTCCGGCGCCGACTACGCGATCGCGTTCGTCGACGAGATCGTCACCCCGGCGCACCACCAGACGCGTTTCGGCGTCGCCTACTGAGGCACTGCCCCTCGCAAGACACCGGTGTTCACAGAACACACCGCGGGATCCCGCGGCGTCGAGCGTGAACACCGGTGTTTTGCGCACTGCCCGACGCGACCAACGGGCGGACGGGAGGCGCGGGGCGGGGCCGCCACGGGCCTCCAGGCCGGCGGGTGGCCACCGCCAGGGCCCCCGCTAGTGGGCGACGATCGCCGGCACCGGCAGGTGGTGGCGCATCCGCACCGCCAGGTGCAGGCCGCCCCGGCGGGCGAGCACGAGCGCGATCACCGCGGCGGCCGCTGCCGGCACGCCACCGGCGACCATCATCCCCACGTGCGCGCCGTAGTGGTCGACGATCTGTCCCATCAGGGGCCCGCCGATCGCCTGCCCACCGAGCAGCACCAGGACGTAGAGCGACATCACCCGGCCGCGGATCGCCACGTTCGACGACAGCTGCACGAGCGAGTTCGACGCGGTCTGGAACAGCAGCTGCGACATCCCCACCGCCACGAGCGCGACGGTGAACGGGGCGATCGCCGGGATCGACCCCGAGACGACGAGCAGCACGCCCGTCCAGAACACCCCGCCGACGATGGTGCGGAGCCGGACGACGGCCCGGCGGGTGGACAGCAGCGCGCCGACCAGGGCGCCGATCGCCACGGCGGAGTTGAAGACCCCGTAGCCGCCGGCTCCGACGTCGTACACCTGTGACGCGAAGGCGGAGAGCAGCACGGGCATCGTCAGTGCGAACACCGAGAAGAACGCGACGAGGATCACCGGCACGATGATCGTCGGCTTGTGCACGGCGTAGCGGAGGCCCTCCACGAGCTGCCCCTTGCCGCGGGGCGCCGGGGGTGTGCGGTGCAGCTCCGAGACCTTCAGGAACCCGAGCGTCACGACGACGGCGACGCAGGCGATCGCGTTCACACCGAACGACCACCCCGCGCCGACCGCCACGAGCAGGGCCCCGGACAGCGCCGGACCGATCATGCCGCCCAGCTGGAACACCGACGAGTTCACGCTGATGGCGTTCCGCAGGTGCTTGTGCCCGACGATCTCGGTGACGAACACCTGTCGTGCCGGGTTGTCGATCACGGTGACCATGCCGACCAGGAACGCGATCACCCAGATGTGCCACGCCTCGACGACGCCGGCCAGCGTCAGGACGGCGAGCAGCGCGGACAGCACCGCGAAGGCTCCCTGCGTGATCATCATGAGCGCGCGCTTCGAGAACCGGTCGACCAGGACGCCGCCGAGCAGCCCGAACAGCAGCATCGGTGCGAACTGACAGGCGACCGTGATGCCGACCTGCGCGACCGACCCGGTGAGCTGCAGCACGAGCCAGTCCTGGGCGATACGCTGCATCCAGCCGGCGGTCATCGCCACCAGGTTCGTCGCCGTGAACAGCCGGAAGTTCGGCACGGACAGGGCGATGAGCGTGTGGCGCCACGGCGGTCGCGTGGCCTGGATCGGGAGCGGTTCGGTGGGCGGGGGGAGGGTCGTCGGTGACGCGCTCACGGTGCGGGGTTCTCCGGACGTCGGTGTGGATCTGGTACCCCAACGAAACTACGTGGCGCCGGCCCATTCGATACCCCTATGGTGGCTATCACTCCATTGCGATGTCGAATGGCCGCGCAAACGACCGCGCGAACGACCGCGAACGCCGCGCGAACGAACGAGGTGCCCCGTGCTCGATCCGGTCCTGTTGCAGACGTTCCTGGCCGTGGCGGAGACCGGCAGCTTCACGCAGGCCGGCACCCGGCTCGGCATCAGCCAGCCGACGGTGTCCCAGCACGTGCGGCGCCTGGAGACCGCGGTGGCGCGCACCCTGGTCGCCCGGGACACCCGCGGCGTCGCCCTGACCGACAACGGGGACGCGATGGCCGGGTTCGCGCGGACGATCCTCGCCGCGCACGCCACCGCCGACGCCTACTTCTCGGGCGCAGCCACCCGCGGACGGCTGCGGTTCGGGGCGGCGGATGACCTCGCCATCACGCAGCTGCCGCGGATCCTGCGGGACTTCCGACGACTGCACCCGCAGGTGAACCTCGAGCTCACGGTGAACCAGTCGTCACCGCTGCTCCGCCGGGTGCACGCCGGACAGCTCGACCTGGTGTTCATCAAGCAGACGGCGGGGGAGTCCGCCGAGGGCACCCGGGTCGCCACCGACCAGATGGTGTGGATGGCGCAGGACGGCATCGCCCTCGAACCGGGCGAACCCGTCCCGCTCATCGCGTACCAGGCGCCGAGCATCAGCCGGCAGATGGCGATCGACGCCCTCGAGGCCGCCGGCCGCACCTGGCGGATCACCTGCAACACCCGCGACGTCAACGGGGTGCTCGCCGCGGTGCGCGCGGGCATCGGCGTCGCGGTGTTCCCGCACTCGCTGATCCCGGCCGACCTGGTGAAGGTGTCGCAGCGGCTCGGGTTGCCGGACCTGCCGGCGGTGGACTACGTCCTCATCGCCAACCCGACGGTGCAGCGGGAGCCGATCGACGCGCTGACGAACGCGATCCTGTCCCGCGGGGTCGTCCGCGCCGTCTGAGCGCGCGCATCGGCGCCGAGACGCCGTCGTGTTCCGGGATGGTGAACGCGACGAGACGCCGTCGTGTTGTCCCGCCGCCGCCGAGACGCCGAGACGCCGAGACGCCGTCGTGTTGTCCCGCCGCCGCCGAGACGCCGAGACGCCTCGACTTTCGGGGGCGTCTCGACGTCGACGCGGCGTCCTGCCGAGACGACGGCGTCCGAGCGCTCGCGGGCCGCGCGGCGCTAAGGAGCGAGCGTCGGGGTCGTGCCGGTGCCGGTGACGTCCGGCAGCGTCACCCCCGCGAGCGGCAGCAGCGCCGCCGCGACGGCCCACAGCAGCACGACCGTGCCGACACCACCGAGCACGGCGCCGAGCAGCGCGACCGGCCGCTGCCACGTGGCCGTCCGGTCGCGCAGCGTCACGATCGAGAGCACCAGCGCGAGCAGTCCGAGCGCCACACCGACACCGTGCACGGTCGCGGGAGCGGTGAACCACCAGGCTGTCAGACCGATCGTCGCGATCCCGGCGACGGCACCGAGCACCGCACCGGCGGTCGCGCCGAGCGCACGGCGCGGCTCCGGCGCGGCGGCTGCGGCCACGGGCTGGTCGAGCAGTTCGGTCGGGAGGCCCGCCTCGCCCCCGCCAGCACCCTGCGGCACCGGGGTGGGTGCGACCACGGCCGTGGTCGCGTCGACGTTCGGGGTCGCGACGGCGGGGCTGCCGGGAGCGGCGGCGGCCGGTGCCGCGTGCAGGACGGCGTCGAAGGATCGTGCGGGTGCGGCCGACCGTGCGGCTGCCTGCTGGTGGGCGAAGCGTCGGGGCGTCCGGTAGCCGATCGGGCCGACGGGCTCGGGTTCGGTGCCCTCGACGACCACGTGTTCCAGGCCGGGCACCGAGAACCGGGGCTGTCCGGCGACGGGCACCGCGGGTGCGGCGGTCGGCGGTGCCGGGGCGGCCTCCGGCGACGGGGTGGTGAGCGGTGGGACGAGCGGTGCGGCGTCCGCCGAGGTGGGTGCGGCGGCGACCGCTGAGACCGGCACCACGAGCCCGGACGCGGGGACGACCGACGACGGCGGCACCGCGGGGGTCTCGAACGGCACGGTGTGCACGTTCGGCGACGTCGGGGCCGGGGGCAGCAGTTCCTGCTGCGGCGGGAAGTCGGGCACCGGGGCGTCGGCCTCGACCAGGGCGGCGATCGACGCGGGCTCGGCGGTCGGTGCGGGCACGGTCCTGGCGTGTGCGACCGTGGTCGGTGGGACCGGCGCCGCGTGGGCGGCGCGTGACGAGGCGGGGGTGGGGCGGGCCTCCCGGCCGGAGGCGTTCACGTGACCGGCGGCGGCGACCCGCTCGGGCGCGACCTCGTCGACGGGCGGCGCGGTCACCCAGGCCGGGATGGGCCGACGGGGCCGGTCCGATTCGGGCATGCGATGCGCTGCCACTGCGGCGCTCCTTCCGTCGACTGATCCATGCTCAGTTGTAGCGGCAACCGCTGTGCGGATCGCAGCCCCAGTTCGGGGTCGCCGGTACGTTCGGGTGATGACCGGAATCGAACACCGTCCCCTGGGCCCCTCGGGGCTCGTCGTCTCCACCGTCGGCCTCGGCTGCAACAACTTCGGGCGGCGGGGAACCGCGTCCGAGACGCAGGAGGGCACCGACGCCGTCGTCGCTGCGGCCCTGGACGCCGGGGTGACGCTCTTCGACACCGCCGACATCTACGGCGGCGTGCCGGGCATGTCCGAGGAGATGCTCGGTCGCTCGATCCGCGGCCGGCGCGACGAGATCGTCCTCGCCACGAAGTTCGGCATGGACATGCAGGGCGCGAACGGCCCGGACTGGGGCGTCCGCGGATCCCGTCGGTACGTGCGGCTCGCGGTCGAGTCGTCGCTGCGCCGCCTCGGCACGGACTGGATCGACCTCTACCAGATGCACCGGCCCGACGACGTGACGCCGATCGAGGAGACCCTGTCGGTCCTCGACGACCTGGTCCGCGAGGGCAAGATCCGGTACGTCGGCCACTCGAACTTCGCGGGGTGGCAGATCGCCGAGGCCGAGCTCACGGCGTCGATCGCCGGCACCACCGCGTTCGTGTCCGCGCAGAACGAGTACAGCCCGCTCGCCCGGGACGCCGAGGCCGAGGTCCTGCCGGCGGTGCGCGCGTACGCGCTCGGGTTCCTGCCGTTCTTCCCGCTGTACAACGGGCTGCTCACCGGCAAGTACACGAAGTCGGGCGGCCCGGCCGACGGGCGGCTGACGACGTCGAAGCCGCAGGTGCTCGAGGACGCCCCGTGGGACGTGCTCGACGACTACCAGCGGTTCTGCGACGACCGGGGCGTGACGATGCTGCAGGCGACGTTCGCGTGGCTCCTGGCGCAGCCGGGGCTGTCGAGCGTCATCGCGGGGGCGACGAAGCCGGAGCAGATCACGCAGAACGTCGAGGCCGGCACGACGTGGACGCCGACCGAGGACGACATCGCCGACATGACGACGATCTTCGACCGGGCCTGAGCGGGCGTTTCGCGCCGGTTCGTTTCGCGCCGTTTCGCGCTGAGTCGTTTCGCGCTGAGCGACAGGTCACGGGGTGCGGAGCCCGTGAGGTGTCGCTCAGCGCGAAACGGCGGCGTGGCGCGGCGTGCTGCGCGGAGCCGAGGACTAGCGCGTCGCGGCGGCCAGGGCGTCGCGCAGCTCGGCGGCGGTCATCCGCGGGCCGTACCCGGGGGTGTCCCGCTGGATGCGCCAGCCCTCGGCGAGGGGCCCGGCGTCGACGACGTCGAAGCCGAACGCGTCGATGAGCTCGGCGACGGTCTGCTTGGCGGAGTCGTCGTCGCCGGCGATGACGAGGGCACGACGGTCCGGGGTGCCGGCCGGCGTCGCGTGGCCGGTCAGATCGTCGGCGCCGATGTGGTTGAACGCCTTCACGACGCGGGCGCCGGACAGGTGGTCCTGCAGCATCTCGGCGGTGGTCGTCGACTGGTCGTCGAGGGCGCCGATGTGGCCGTCGCGCTCCCAGTAGTAGTTGTTCGTGTCGATGACGACCTTGCCGACGAGGGGCTCGACGGGGATCGTCTCGATCGCGGCGAGCGGCACCGTCACGACGACGATCTCACCCGCTGCGGCTGCCTCGTCGCGAGTCGCCGCGCGTGCGCCGTCGCCGAGTTCCGTGACCAGGTCGGTCAGGGTCTCCGGGCCGCGGGAGTTCGCGATGACGACCTGGTGGCCGTTCCGTACCGCGAGTCGTGCGAGCTGGGATCCGATGTTGCCGGCGCCGATGATTCCGATGGTTGTCATGGTGTCCCTGCAACGCTGCCCGCCGTCGTGCATTCCCCGGGGGCACGAACGCCTCGCCGGGAGCATGATGGCGGCATGGACCACGAGTTTCGCGACGAGACCGACCAGGACCGCTACGCGATGTACGTCGGCGGCGAGCTCGTGAGCGTGCTCGACTACCGGGTGAACGGTGACGCTGTGGCCTTCCCGCACACCTACACCGTCCCGAAGCACCGCGGCCACGGCTACGCGGCGCAACTCGTCGAGTACGCCGTCGCCGACGTCGAGTCGTCGACCACGAAGCGCATCGTGCCGATGTGCTGGTTCGTCGGCAAGTGGTTCGACGAACACCCCGAGAAAGCCGACCTGCTCAGCCGCAGCGCCGCGGACTGAGCACCGAACGAAGGGGCTCCCGTGCCCACCATCACCCCGTTCCTCTGGTACGACGACCAGGCCGAACAGGCCGCCGAATACTACGTCGGACTGTTCCCCGACAGTCGCGTCGACAGCGTCAGCCGGATGCCCGACGGCCGTGCCCTCGTCGTGGAGTTCACGTTGCTCGGCGCTCCGTACCGCGCGATGAACGGCGGCCCCGGGCACCCGCACACCGACGCGGTCTCGTTCCAGATCGACGTGGACACGCAGGACGAGCTCGACCGGCTGTGGGACGCCCTGCTCGCCGACGGCGGGAGCCCGATGGCGTGCGGGTGGTTGACCGACCGCTGGGGTCTGGCGTGGCAGGTGACCCCGTCGATGCTGGGGGAGCTGATGAGCGGATCGGGCGACCCGGAGGCCAACGCCCGCGTGTTCGAGGCCATGATGCAGATGGTCAAGCTCGACATCCCCGCGCTGCAGGCCGCGGCCTCCGGTCACTGACCCCACTCTCCGCCGGCCCGCCGGTAGTGTGACCGGACGAGAAGACCGCCGGCCGGCGCCGGCACAGACAGGCTGGAGCCACCATGGACCACCCGAGTTCGAGGGTCCGCAACAGCGACATCAGCCGGGCGTACACCGAGCTCGCCCGCATCACCCGTCGGGCGAGCATCCGTGCCCGGGGCTCGGACCAGGTGTTGAGCGTCGTCGACCAGTCCCTCGTCGACTTCGTCGTGCAGCACCCGGGCTGCATGGCCATCGACATCGCCCGCTATCTGCGGCTGAACCGTTCGACGATCTCGCGGCAGCTGTCCGGGCTCCTCGCGACCGGACTGGTGCGGACGACCGACGGCGGCAGCGGCAACGCGAAGCCGCTCGAGGCGACCGACGCCGGCCGCGCAGCGCTCGAACGGTCGGTGCAGCTGCACCGCGACGCGCTCGACGAACGGCTCGCCGACTGGTCGGACGACGACATCGCGTTGCTCGCCGGGCTGCTGGAGCGCCTCGGCGCCTCGGACGAGGCCGGGCTCCCGATGCCGGCACCCACCGAGTCGTGACGACGTCGTTCGTCCTGCTGTCCGACACGCACCTGCCGAAGCGCGCGAAGGACCTGCCGCCCGGGCTGTGGGCCGACGTCGACGCTGCCGACCTCGTGGTGCACGCGGGGGACTGGGTCGACCTCGCCACCCTCGACGCCGTGCAGGCGCGGTCCCGCCGCTTCGAGGGCGTGCGGGGCAACAACGACGGTCCGGAGTTCGACGACCGACTGCCGCTCGTCGCCCGGTTCGGCGTCGAGGACCTGCGCTTCGCCCTGGTGCACGAAACCGGGGCGTCGACCGGTCGGGAGCGGCGGATGGACGCCGAGTACCCGGACACCGACGTGCTCGTCTTCGGGCACTCGCACATCCCGTGGGACACCGTGGCACCGTCGGGGATGCGCCTGCTGAACCCCGGCTCGCCGACCGACCGCCGTCGCCAGCCCGACCACACGTGGATGCGCGGCACGGTCAGCGGCGCGGAGCTGTCCGTCGAACTGGTGCGGCTGCCGCCGGTCGCCCGCTAGCCCCGGTTGCCCGCTCGCCCCGGTCGCGTGCCTCCGTCGGCATCCGGAAGAACGCCAGCTCCCACTCCGTCGAACGCCGGAACGCCCGCGCCATCCGCCCTCGCTCGTCGGGTGTCGCGGCACGGGCCAGCTCCTCGACGAGCCGGGTCGCCTCGGCACTCGACGCCGCGAACCCCGGGTCCCCGTACGCCGTGATCCAGTCGGCGAAAGCGTGCCCGTCCGGAGCGACCCCGAGCTGCGACCCGACCCAGGCGTAGACCCGGAAGCAGGGCAGCACCGCGGCGGCGAGCACCGCCGCGGAGCCGGAGTCGGCCGCCTGCTGCAGGTGTGCGAGGTACCCGGCGCACGTGGGGTGCACGGGATCGTCGGCGTGCGAACCGGCCAGCCGACGGTGGTGCAGGTCGCGGGCCTCGTCGGCACACCCCTGCGCAGCAGCCGCCCAGAACGCAGCAGCAGCGGCAGCACCCGCATCCGAACCGGCACCTGGTGCACCGACCCCGAGCGCCGCCAGGTGCCGCTCGTACGCCCGCAGGTAGTGGACGTCCTGCGCCAGGTAGCCCGCGAACACCTCCGGCTCGAGCGTCCCGTCCCGGAGCCCCACCAGGAACGCGCAGTCGATCGTCTCCTGCAGCACCGGTGCCGCATCCGCCCACCACACGTCCGTGTACGACAGCGCCGGCAGGGCCGCCCGCGCCTGCGCCCCGTGGTCGACCGGGCCGTTGCCGCTCCCGACCGTCAGGGCGTCGGCCCCGCGGAGCGCCGCCGTCAGCCACTCCTTCGCCGCCCCGACCGCGAGCTCCCAGTCGCCGTGCCGTGCGGCGAGCGTCGCGATCGCGCTGGAGACCGAGCACCCGGTGCCGTGCGTGTTCGTCGTCGCGACCCTGGGGCCGGTGAACACCCGCACGGTGCCGTCCGGTGCCACGAGCACGTCGTCGGAGGTCGGACCCTCGTCGTGGCCGCCCTTCGCCAGCACCAGGACGTCCCACCGCGCCGCCACGGCACGCGCGGCATCCAGCGACGAAGCCGACGACGATGCAGACGAACCGGAACCAGCCGCACCAGACTCGGCCAGCTCCGCCAGCTCCGCCAGCACCACGAGCTCGGCCCGGTTCGGCGTCACCAGGTCGGCGAGCGCGAACAGCGCCCCCATGGCCGACGCCGCGTCCTCGTCGAGCAGCCGGTCCCCGCTCGTCGCCACCATCACCGGGTCCACGACGACCACGGGCGGCCGGTGCTCCCGCAGCCAGTCCGTCACGGTCCGCACGACGTCGGCGGTGCCGAGCATCCCGATCTTCACCGCGTCGACCACGACGTCGTCCGACACCGCGTCGAGCTGCTCCCGCAGGAACCCGACGTCCGGCACGTGCACCGACCGCACCCCGTGCGTGTTCTGCGCGACGAGCGCCGTCACGACCCCCATCCCGTACCCGTCGTGCGCGGCGATCGCCTTGAGGTCCGCCTGCATCCCGGCCCCGCCCGTCGGGTCGGTCCCGGCGATGCTCAGCACCCGTGGGACGCTCATGCGTCCGCCCGGTGGCGCGTGGAGGTGGAGGCCGGGAGGACCGGTGCGCCTTCTGCGGGCCGCCCCGCCTCCGTCGCGTGGCCGGGTCCAGGGCCCCACGCGGCCACGTACGCGGCCGCGGCGGACCCGGGGTCGGCCGCGGCGCAGATGCCCGACACGATCGCGACGCCCGCGGCACCGGCTGCCCGGAGCGGCACGACGTCGTCGAGGGTCACCCCGCCGATCGCCACGCACGGCAGGTCGGTGGCGGCGGCCAACCGGGCGAACCCGTCGTGGCCGAGGGCCGGCGGGTGGTCGGCCTTCGTCGCTGTGGGGTGCACGACCCCGACGCCGAGCAGGTCCACGGTGCCGCGGGGGAGTCGTTCGACGGCAGCCAGGTGCGCGAACGTGTTCGCCGTGAGGCCCACGTGGGCGTCCGCTCCGAGCAGGGCACGGGCGGCCGTGACGGGGACGTCGGACTGGCCGAGGTGCACGCCCGCGACCCGGTGTCCCGCGTGCCGTGCGGCGAGGACGACGTCGAGCCGGTCGTCGACCACCACCCTCGCGCGGTCCCCGACGGCGTCGGCGACCGCGGCGGTCAGGGCGAGCAGGTCACGCGCCGAGGCGTCCTTGTCCCGCACCTGCACGATCCGGACCCCGGCGTGCACGGCGGCGCGGACGACCCCGAGCACCCCGATGCCGTGCCGGTCGGCCAGGGCACCGTCGGTCACCAGGTAGACGCCGAACCCCGCAGACTGCAGCCCGCTCACGCCGACACCGCCCGGGCGTCGACCGCAGGAGCCGTCTCGACCGTGATCCGGGCCTCGCGGACGACGTCCTCCGGGGTCAGCGACGCCAGCCGGTCGAGGAACAGCGGCTGGAAGGTCCCCGGCCCGCCGGCGTCCCGTGCCGCGAGCTCGGCGGCGATCGTGTGCACCGCGGTGGCGGCGACGGCAGCGGCCCCCGCGTCCTCCGGCGCGACCGACGTGAACGCGGCGACGACCGCGCCGAGCGCGCACCCGCCACCGGTGATCCGCGTCAGCAGGTCGGTCCCGTTCGCGACCCGGACCACACCGATGCCGGGCGCGACCAGCAGATCGACCGCACCCGACACGGCCACCGCGGCCACGAGCCTCCCGTCCGAAGCAGCGACGGACGCGACCCGGGCGTCCTCCGTGCCCACGGTGCTGTCGACCCCGCGGCCACCGGCCGAGTCGCCGAGCAGGGCGAGCACCTCGGACGCGTTGCCCCGCAGCACCGTCGGGCGCAGCGCGAGCAGGTCACGCGCCAGGGCGGTCCGCACCGGCAGCGAACCGACGGCCACCGGGTCCAGGACCCACGGGGTGCCCGCGTCACGGGCCGCGTGCACGGCCTCGAGCGCGGCGACCCGCGGTTCGGCGTGCGGGGTGCCGGTGTTCACCAGCAGGGCATCCGCGACGCGGGCGAACGGCCCCGCCTCGGTCGCCACGTCGACCATCGCGGGCGAGGCCCCGAGTGCGAGCAGCACGTTCGCCGTGACGTTCTGCACGACGGTGTTCGTGATGCACTGCACCAGCGGGGCCCGGGCACGCACGGCCTCGAGCAGTTCGGCGGTTCGGTGGGCCCAGGCAGGGGAGGGCGCAGCGGTTTCCATGGACGATCCCTTCGCGAGTACGAGCTCGAGCAGGTTCGACGGGTGTGATCTCAGCCGCTGGATGCGGCACCCCGTGTCTCGAGCGACACCGTACACGACGCCCGGTGACCACTTCGAGGCCCGCTCCGGGCACCGTGTGCCAGGGTTGGACCGTGCCAGATGCAACGCCCCCCGGGCCCCCACCCGGCCCCCGCGACCCCGGCGACGCCTGGGCGGTCGGCCCCGACGGCACCAAGGCGTGGGGACGCTTCGGCGCCGCCGGCCTGCTCGTCGACGACGGCGCCGGCCGCGTGCTCCTGCAGCACCGCGTCGAGTGGAGCCACCACGGCGGCACCTGGGGCATCCCCGGCGGCGCACGGCACCAGGGCGAAGCAGCCGTGACCGCCGCCCTCCGCGAATCCGCCGAGGAAGCCGGTGTGCCCGACGACGCGATCGCCCTGCGCCACACGGCACTGCTCGACCTGGGGTTCTGGACCTACACGACCGTCGTGGGGCGCGCCTCCCGACCCTTCGAACCCGTCATCGCCGACCGCGAGAGCCTCGCCCTGTCGTGGATCCCGATCGACCAGGTCGACGACCTGCCCCTGCACCCCGGCTTCGGCAGGTCGTGGCCGGCGCTCCGCGCCACGGTCGCGACCGCACCGCACGTCGTCGTCGATGCGGCGAACGTCGTCGGCAGCGTGCCCGACGGCTGGTGGAAGGACCGAGCCGGCGCCGCGTCACGCCTGCTCGCACAGGTGTCGGCGCTCGCCGCGGGCGGGGTGTCCGCATCGTTGCTCGAACTGCCGTTCGCCCGGTGGTGGCCGCGGTGGACCGTGGTGCTCGAGGGGGAGGCCCGGGCCGCTGCGGACGTCGCCGACACGGGCGGTGTCGACGTCGTCCGTGCTCCGGCATCAGGCGACGACGCGATCGTCGAGTCCGCGCGGGCCGCGGTGCAGGCCGGCGACGGGCCGGTCGTCGTCGTGACGGCCGACCGCGAGCTCCGCGACCGCGTCGAGGCCCTCGGCGCGGTCGTCCACGGGCCGTCCTGGTTGCGCGACCAGCTGTAGCCGCCACTCGGACCGCCGTGTTCCGGATGGTCGCGGAGCGGCCGTCGGTCGCTGCCGGTACGCTGGCCCTCACGTCAACGGAGACGCAACACGCAGGAGGTTCCCCTTGGAGCGCATCACCAGGGCCGACGACCGAGTCCACCGCCCCGCCGGGCCGTGGACCCCCACGGTGCACCGGCTGCTCGCCCACCTGCACGAGCAGGGGTTCGTCGCAGCCCCCGAACCGATCGCCCTCGGTGACACCCTCGAGACGGTCTCGTTCGTCCCCGGTGTCGCGGGGGAGTACCCCTGGACCGAGGACATCGCCAGTGAGGCGGCCCTCGTCACCAGCGCCCGCCTGCTCCGCCAGTTCCACGACGCCGCCGCCAGCTTCCCGCGCAGCGCCACCGACGACCTCTGGTCGCAGGCCGACCGTGCTCCGGTCGAGACGATCGTGCACGGCGACTTCGCCCCGTACAACTGCGTCTACGACGGCATCGCCGCCGTCGGCCTGATCGACTTCGACACCGCGCACCCCGGGCCCCGCGTCTGGGACGTCGCGAGTGCCGTCTACCGGTTCGCGCCGTTCACCACCGGCGCCGTCGAGGGATCGACCGCCCCCGACCTCGACGAGCGGCTCGCACGGGCCGCCGAGTTCTGCCGCGCCTACGCCCTCGACGACCGCTCCCGGAGCGTCCTGGCCGAGACGATGATCGCGTCCCTCGTCGCGCTCGTCACGACGATCGAGCACGAGGCCGCCGCCGGCAACCCGAAGTTCGTCAGCGACCTGCAGCACGGCCACGCCGACCTGTACCGCGCCGACGTCGCCTACCTGGAGCAGCAGGCCGACGCCGTCACCGCCGCCGTCGCGTGACCACCAGCCCCGCGCGGCTCCGGACGGCGCGGTTCGCGGCGCAGGGCATCGCGGCGCCCGGGCTGCGCCCCACCGAGGTCGTCGAGCGGATGCTGGCGGTGCAGGGGCAGGACCTCGGTCAGGTGCTCTGGGCCATCGGGGTCCGCGCTCCCGGATCGACGCGGGACGACGTCCGCGGTGCCTTCGACCGCGGGCAACTCGTCCGCTCGTGGCCGATGCGCGGCACCCTGCACGCCCTGCGCCCCGACGACCTGCGCCTGCTGCTCTCGCTCACCGCTGAGCGGACCCTCCGCACGATCGCCCGACGCGCCGCCGAGCTCGGCATCGACGACGCCCTGCTCGGTCTGGCCCGTGAGGCGACGATCGCGGCCCTCGAGGGCGGCCGTGCGCTGGTCCGGGACGACCTGTTCGCCGCGTACCGCGCTGCCGGCATCGACCCGGCCGGAGGTCGCGGCTACCACCTGGTCCTGCAGCTCGCGCAGGAACGCCTCGTCGCCTGGGGTCCCACCGCCCGCGTCGGGCAGGGGCTCGTGCTGCTCGACGAGTGGGCACCCGCCACCGCTGACCCGCCGGACCGCGACGAAGCCCTCCGCCGGGTCCTGCTCGGGTACCTGCGGGGCCGTGGCCCCGCGACCGAGGCCGACGCCGCGAGCTGGACGAAGCTGCCGCTCGGTGACCTCCGCCGGGCCCGAGCCGTGGCGGGGGACGCGGTCGAGGACCTCGGCGACGGGCTCCTCGCCCTCGCCGACCGGCCGGCAGCCGCGCGCGTCCTCACCGGGCACCTGCTCCCCGGCTTCGACGAGTACCTGCTCGGGTACGCCGACCGGTCCGCGCAGCTCGACCCCGCCCACGCCGACCGGGTCGTCCCCGGGGCCAACGGCGTGTTCCTGCCGATGGCCGTCGTCCGGGGTCGCGTCGTCGGCACCTGGAAGCGCACCGAGCGCCGGGGCGAGCACCTCGTCACCGTCACACCCTTCGTCGCCCTCGACGCGTCGTCCGTCCGTGTACTCGAGGCTGCGGCCGCGCGGTACGCGGCGTTCCTCGGAGCTCCGGTCGTGACCACGGTGGTCTGACGCGACCACCTGCGGACCGTGTGCCGACGGTCCGAGACTGCACCGGCACGGCCGCCCCGCCGCTGGCGCGTCGGTGCGGAACCGGCGGCGTGGGCCCAGACCGTACCCAGCAACCATGCGGCGGACTCCGACACTGCCTCCGGTAATGTCGCAGGGCCATGACGGACAGCCCGGCCGACGCCACCCCCTACGAAGTCCTCGGCGTCCCCGCGACGGCTGACGACGACGCGCTCCGTCGCGCCTACCGGCGGGCGGCCCGCGAGACGCACCCCGACCTCGGCGGCGACGCCCATCGCTTCCGCCAGGTCCAGCTCGCGTGGGAGCGCATCGGCACGCCGGAAGCCCGGCGTGCGTACGACATCGGGTCCCGGGCGTCGGCTTCGTTCGGTGCTTCCGGCTCCACCGGCAGGGGCGACACCGGTCGCGACGCCTACGCACCCCCGGCAGCGCGTCGCGACACCCGCCCCCGGGCACGGTCCCACGGACACCCCGGTGGTCGGTCGCGCGAGGTCTTCCTGCAGGCCGAGCGCGAGTGGGTCGGCCTCGGCGACCCCATCGAAGACCCCTACGACCCCACGCTCATCCGCTCCGCACCCCGGCACATCCGACGGCTGCTCGCCGATGCCCTGGCCGAAGAGGCGACCGCCCTGATCGTCTCCGACATGGGGATCGGCGTCACGGTGTGGCACGACCTCGACGCCGGGGCCGAGGGCAAGCTCGACCACGCCGTCCTGACCCCGAGCGGACTCTGGGCCGTCGAGTCCATCGACTGGGGCGCTCCGGTCCGCGTCGAGCACGGCGAGATCGTCGGCGAGACGCTCGCACCGGGGGAGCGACCCGTCAAGGAACTCGTCCGCGCGGCCCGCGCCGTGCAGAAGCAGACCCGGGTTCGGTTCTCCGGGCGGCTGCTCGTCGTGCCGGACGCCGCCGTCACCGAGGACGTGCAGCTCGTGGGCTCCCCGAAGAAGCCCACCGCGCTCGTCGTCCGTCGCAGTGCGCTCGCCCAGGTGCTGGGCGGCGTCTGGTCGCCGGCCGGATCCGTCGACGTGTTCGAGATCCGCGACCGCCTGCAGCAGACCGTCCGCTTCGTCTGATGTCCGCGTCGCACGTCGTGGTCGAGATCGGCGGCTGGGAGCACGAGTGCTGTGGCCCGGCCGTCGAGATCGGCGACGCCGTGGAGTACTGGGTCGTCTCCGCGGACGGAGCACGGCGGTTCGGCGAGGTCCGACACGACTCGGAGCGGACGCAGTCGATCCGTGGACGGGTCGTCGAGCTGTACGCGGTCGGCCGTGCGGGACGGGTGGCGATCGAGCGGGTGCCGAGCGGTTCGGCCCTGTGCGGTTCCGACGAGGACGACGACGGTCACCTCGAGGCCCGCTGGACCGGGCAGCCGGTCACCGTCGAGTGGGACGGCGAGACGGAGTTCGAAGTCGTCATCGACCCGTTCGGCAAGCCGAAGCGTCAGTAGCCGCGGAGCTTCTCGAGGTCGCGGCGCTCCCGCTTGCTCGGCCGTCCGGCCCCGCGGTCGCGCATCGGGACGAACCCGGCCTCTTCCTTCGACAGCCGCGGCGGGGTCTTGTCCTCGAAGTGCTTCGCGGCCTCGGGGGCGCTCGTCCGCTTCAGGATGATGCCGGTCACCACGACGATGCGGTCGAAGCCGTTCTGGCGCACCCGCACCTCGTCACCGGGGCCGATCGGCTGCGCCGGCTTCGCCCGCTCCCCGTTCACCCGGACGTGCCCGGCCTTGCACGCGGCAGTTGCGGCCGACCGGGTCTTGGTGATCCGGACGGCCCAGATCCAGCTGTCGACCCGGGCCTTCTCCATGCCGACACTCTAGGCGGCCCGTACCCTGGGGCGGTGCATGCGGACGAACAGGCTGCGATCGCCCGGGCCCGTGCGCTCGGGGTGCTGCACGACGCCGCGATCGGGGACCGCCTGGTGGTCCGGGCGCACCACGGGGAGGGTGCGCAGGACGCCCTCGGCGACCTGGTCGCCCGGACGCCCGCCGCCGTGACGATCGCGACCCGCCGCGGCCCGGTCGAGGTCCGGCTCGCCGACGTCGTCGCCGCGAAGCCCGTCCCGCCGCCCCCTCCCGCGCGGCCTGCGCGGCGCTGACGCGCTCGCCGCGTCTGGTGCGAGCCCACCCGAGCCACCCCGGCGAGCCGCACGCCCCCGCGCCCCGCTCCCGACATACGCTCATCCCATGGCAGTCCCCGTCCCGCTCGGCACCGAGGACCGCACCGCCCGCCTCACCCTCCGCCGCCCGGACTCCTGGCGCCGCGAGGACACAGCCCAGGCGGACCTGCGCGTCACCGGCGACGACGTCGTCCTCACCGTTCGATCCCGACCCAGCGACCGCGCGATCGGCGACGAGAACACCGGCCTGCTCGCGCGGCTGCCCGGCTCGGTCGAGGGCCTGCTGCTCGTCGGCTGCGACCCGTGGACCACCGCCGGCGCCCCGGCCCGGCTGGTCGAGTACGTCCGGCCCGACGAACACGGCGACGTCGCCGGCACCCACCTGCTCTTCGTCACCGGTCGGCACCGCGTCGACCTGACGATCGAACGCCCGCTCGCCCGGCTGCTCGAGACCGACGACCTCGTGCTCGCCGTCCTCGAGAGTGTCCGCGCCACCGAGACGGTTCCGGTCCGCCCCGAGCGTGACCTCGAACCCCTGCCGGCCCCCGCCCCGACGACACCGCTCGAGGGCCCCCGGCTCAGCACGGACGCGATCGGCACCCTGCAGAGCCTCGCCGGACGCCGGTGGAACCCCACGCTCCTCCGCACCGCGGCGGGCCGCGAACTCATCGAGGCGGGCCTCGTCGGCCGGCTCGGCACGCTGCCGGAGTCGACCCAGACCCTGCTCGAACCCTGGCAGGGCGATGCCCAGCCGGTCACGCTGGAACAGCACCTGTCCGACGGGGGAGAGCCGCGCCTCCAGGCCTGGTCGCAGACCGTCGTCGACGGGACCGACGCGGCGGGCGCCGTGGTCGCGTCCGTCACGCCGGACCGGGCCGTCGCGCTGATGGCCGGGAGGCTCGGCATCGGTCCGACGTGGACCTTCCCGTTCCGCACGGGGTCGCTCCCAGGGCACCTGCTCGGCCGCAAGCTGGCCGGCGGTCCGGACGCACCGGACCTGCCGGAGGCCCTCGCGGAGGCGGACCCGCGCCTCGCGCGGTTCTGGGCTGCGCCGTGGACCGTCTCGTACCTGCGACGACCGGGCAAGCCGAAGCCGATCACGATCGTGCGGGCCGAGGGTCACGGATTCGCACGGGTGGGCACGACGAAGGCCGGGGAGACCGCCTTCCGGACGGACTCCCCGGCCAACGTCTACCGGTCGGTGGTGCGGGCGCTGCTGGGCTGAGCGCGCCTGCGTTCTCCCGCTACGCGGCGGGGCCGGCGCTCAGGGTGATCGTGACCGTCTTCGCGGCGCCGGTGCTGTCGGTGTAGCGGACACTCACCTTGTCGCCCACCGAGTGCGACTGGACGACCTTGGTCAGCTGGTCCGAGCTCGTCACGGCGGTGCCGTCGATGCTCGTGATGGTGTCGCCGGCGGTCAGGCCGGCGCTCGCGGCGCCGGAGCCCTCGACCGTGCCGGCGACGGCGACGCCGCCCGTGGTGCCGGTGGTGTTGCTGACCTGGACCCCGAGGAACGCGGGCAGCCCGATGGTGATCGTGCTCGACGACTCCCCGGCGAGGATCTTCTCGGCGATCGTCTTCGCGGTGGTGATCGGGATGGCGTAGCCGGTGACGTCGGCCGTGCCCGAGGACGCTGCCGTGGCCATGCCGACGACCTCGCCCTCGCTGTCCAGCACCGGCCCGCCGGAGTCACCGGAGACGATGTCCGCCGAGATCTCGATCAGGCCGGTCAGGGACTCGGTGCCGGTGCCGGACTCGCTCTGCACCTGGATGTCCTGGTCGGTCGCGGTGACGGTGCCCTCGGCGGCGACGAGGTTGCCGGTGCCCTCGGCGTTCCCGACGTCCTTGACGGTGTCGCCGGTGCTCGGCTCGCCGTCGTCGTCGAGCGTGACCGTGGACAGCCCGGAGGCGTTCTCGAGCTTCAGCACGGCGACGTCGTTGGTGGCGTCCGCCCCGACCACGTCGGCCTTGTACTCCTTGCCGGTGGTCTCGTCGGTGACGGTGATGCTCGTCGCGCCCTGGATCACGTGGTTGTTCGTCAGGATCGTGCCGTCGGAGGTCAGGACCATGCCGGTGCCGGCCGCCTGCGACGACTCGTCGTAGTTCAGGACGGTGTTGATGGTGACGACGCCCTTCTTGTCGGCGGCCGTCGCCGCGGTGGCGGGGGACTGGGTCGTGCCGGTGCCGGTGCCCGTGTCGCTGCCGCTCCCGGTGCCGTCGCCGGGCACCGTGAAGCCGTTCGTGCCGTCGCTGCTGCCCGTGCCGCCGGTGTCGTCGGTGCCGGATCCGGTGCCGGGCAGCGTGGTGGTGCCCTGCGACTGGCTCGACGTCGTGGTCGTCCCCTGCGAGGACAGGCCGAGGGCGGTACCACCGGCCGCACCGACGATGGCGAGCGCGGCGATGCCGGAGCCGATCATCAGCCCGAGCCGACGCGGTCGCTTCGTCGTACCGGGGTGGTTCGCGGTCGCCGCTGAGTACGCCCAGGCGTGGTTCGCGCCGGCGAGGGCCGGGCTGCCGATCAGGTAGGGGCCGCGGCCGTCCGGCGTGTAGGCGTAGGGGCCGGAGCCGTCGGGGCCGTAGAGGTAGGGACCGGAGCCGTCGAACGCGTACGCCGGGCGCAGGGAGGCCGGGTCGGCGTGCGGCGCCTCCCAGTGCATCCCGGGAGCCTGCTGCTGCGCGGCGGGGGTGCCGTTCTCGTCGTGGTCGGCGGCTGCGGGGTTCGGGGTCTCGTTCATCGGTGCTCTCCGGTCGTCCCTCGACGGCCCGGTCGGGCGTCGATGGAGACCAGTACAGAGCGCTTCCCCATGACGAGCCTATGAACGAACCCTGCGCACGCTCCGGGCTTGCTCGGGGGACGCCGAGTGGGGCCCCGGCGTTAGGGTGGCCTTACTTCCATGCCTCCGTCGACGTCCACGCCCCCGGCTCCCAGCTCCGTCCCCCGACTCGTCGGTGCGACCGTGCTGGCGGTCGTCGTCCTCGCCGTGGCGTGTGCGCTCTCGATCGCGTACGGCTCGCGGCCGATCCCGCTCGGCACCGTCCTCGACACGGTGATGCACCCCGGTCGGAGCGACGAGGTCGGGCTCATCGTGCTCGGCAACCGTGTGCCCCGCACCGTCGTCGGACTGCTCGCCGGGGCCGCGCTCGGGGTGGCCGGGGCGGTCATGCAGGGCGTGACGCGCAACCCGCTCGCCGACCCGAGCGTCCTCGGCATCAACTCCGGAGCGACCCTGGCCGTGGTGGCCGGGATCGCGCTCTTCGGCGTGAGCGGCACGGCGGCCTACCTGCCGTTCGCGTTCGTCGGGGCAGCCCTGGCCGCACTGCTCGTGTACGGGATCGCGACCGTCGCCCGTCGCGGCCTCTCACCCGTCGGACTCGCCCTCGCCGGAGCCGTGGTCGCCGCAGCGCTGTCGTCGGTCACCACCGCGGTGCTCGTGACCGACCAGAGCCTGCTCGACCAGCTGCGGTTCTGGCAGGTCGGTGCCCTCGCCGGCAAGGACCTCGGCACTGCGGGGATCATCACGGCGCCGGTGCTCGTCGGGCTGGTGATCGCGTTCGGTCTCGGTCGATCGCTCAACACCCTCGCGCTCGGGGACGAACTCGCGGCGTCGCTCGGGCAGCGGGTCGTGCTCGTCCGCGCCGTCGGCGGTCTGGTCGCGGTGCTGCTGGCCGGGTCCGCGGTGGCCGCCGCCGGGCCGATCGCCTTCGTCGGGCTCGCCGTGCCGCACGCCGTCCGCCGGCTGAGCGGCCCCGACCACCGCTGGACCATCCTGCTGTCGGCGATCGTCGCCCCCGCACTGCTGCTCGTCGCCGACGTCATCGGCCGCGTCGTGGCGTACCCGGGGGAGCTGCAGGTCGGCATCGTCACGGCGCTCATCGGGGCGCCGGTGTTCATCGCGCTCGTGCGGTCGAGGGTGGTGCGGGGACTGTGAGGCGGCTGTTCGGTTCCGTCGGGCTGCGCTCGGGACTTCGTCGTGAGGTCGCGGTGCTCGTCGCCGTGGTCGTGGTCGTCGTGGTGCTCGTCCTGGTCGGGCTCGGCGCCGGTTCGATCCCGCTCACCCCGGGCCAGGTGCTCGCCTCCCTGTTCGGCCAGGGGGACCGGATCTCGGACTTCGTCATCGGGCAGCTCCGCGGGCCGCGGGTGCTCGGTGCCGTCCTCGTCGGCGCGAGTCTCGGCATCGCGGGCGCGATCGTGCAGAGCGTCGTGCGGAACCCGATCGCGAGTCCCGACGTCATCGGGATCACCTCGGGGGCCAGTGCCGCCGGACTCACCGCCATCGTGCTGTTCGGTGCCAGCGGTGGAACGCTCTTCACGGTCGTGCTCGTCGGCGCGGTGGTGGTCTCGATCGTCATCGCCGGGCTCGCCTGGCGACGGGGGATCACCGGCAACCGGGTCGTCCTCGTCGGCATCGGTGTCGCGGCGATCTGCCTGAGCATCACCGGCTGGATGCTCACGAGCGGCACCGTCACCCAGGCCGGCACAGCGCTGCTCTGGCTCTCCGGCAGCCTGAACGCCGTCGACCGCGACCTGGTCGGGGTGCTCGCCATCGCGTTCGTCGTGCTCGGCGTGCTCGCACTGCTGCAGTCCGCACGCCTGCAGGTGCTGAGCCTCGGCGACGAGGTCGCCGCCGCGCTCGGACTCCGGCCGGACCGGGCGAAGGTGCTCCTGCTCCTCACCGCCGTGTGCCTGACCGCCGCAGCCGTCGCCACGGCGGGGCCGGTCTCGTTCGTGGCGCTGATGGCCGCGCCGATCGCCAGACGCCTAGTCGGCGGCGGACGGGTCGCACTCGCGCCGGCCGCAGCCGTCGGTGCCGCGATCACGCTCGGCAGCGACCTGCTCGCCCAGTTCGTGATCCCCGGCAACGCGCTGCCGGTGGGGGTCGTCACGGGCGTCGTGGGGGCGCCGTACCTGCTCTGGTTGCTCGCGCGGGGCCGGTGACGACGGGTCGCACGAGTCGATGACTTCGGGTTCCACGGGTCGCTGACGCGGCTCGTGCGTTCGCGGATCGCGGAAGTCCCTCCACAGTCCCAGATCGGGGCTGCCGCTCGGGCCTTCGTTTCCGATACGCTGGTGGGCCAAGAGGAGGAGGTCCACCGATGCCAGATCCAGTGGTCCCGCAGCCGGGCGGTCAGAAGACCCCGGAGCAGCGGCTGGTCGACACCACGCTGACCTTCAGCATGGACATGGGCGCGGCGCTCACCGCCGAGTCCGGTGTCTCGACCGAAGAACGTGAAGCCGTCAACGCCCTGCCCTCCGGCTCGGCGTTGCTCGTGGTCCGTCGTGGCCCCAACGTGGGTGCGCGGTTCCTCCTCGACTCCGACGTCACGACGGCCGGTCGGCACCCCGACGCCGACATCTTCCTCGACGACGTCACCGTGTCGCGCAAGCACGCGCAGTTCCTGCGCCACGGCACGAGCTTCAGCGTCAAGGACAACGGTTCCCTGAACGGCACGTACTTCGACGGTGTCCGCATCGACGAAGCGCTGCTCACCGACGGGGCCGAGGTCCAGGTCGGCAAGTTCCGCCTGACGTTCTACGCATCTCGGGTCGACCTGGCGCGCCTGGCGAACGCGTAGTGGCCGCACGGTCCGCTGCGGCCCGGGCGGGGTCCGCGGCACCGGACCTGCTCACCATCGGGCAGGTCCTCGCTCGCCTCAAGCCCGAGTTCCCGGACCTGTCGAGCTCCAAGCTGCGGTTCCTCGAAGAGCGCGAGCTCGTCACCCCGATCCGCACGGCCAGTGGGTACCGCAAGTTCTCCGCTGCCGACCTCGAGCGGCTCCGGGTGATCCTCGGACTGCAGCGCGACCACTACCTGCCGCTCAAGGTCATCAAGGAGTACCTCGCCGACCTCGATGCCGGGCGCGAACCCGTGTTGCCCGGCGGAGGCGACGCGCCGAAGCCGTCGATCCTCGGACGTGAGCGTCGGTACACCCGCGACGAGACGGTCCGGGCAGCCGGAGCCTCCCCGATGCTCCTCGCCGACGCGGTCTCGGCGTCGCTGCTCCCAGCCACCGACACCTACGGCGACGACGGCGTCTCCGTGCTGAAGGCCCTGGTCGAACTGCAGCGCACGGGTATCGAACCGCGACACCTCCGCACGCTGCGCAGCACCGCCGAGCGCGAGGTCGGTCTCATCGAGTCCGCCCTCATGCCGGTCTCCCGCCGGGGCGACGCCACCTCGCGGGCGAAGGCCACCGAACTCGCGCGTGAGATCGCTGGGCACCTCGAGATCATCCGGTCGAACCTCATCCGCCAGGCCATCGGTCGTCTCGACGCATGACACCGTCCGGTGCTCCGACGGGGCTTGTGTGTCAGTGGCCGAGGCGTATCCTCGACACGCCGGACGCGCCGGGTCGGATGTCCCGCGCGGGAGCGGTCGGAGTCGCTACCGTGGACCTCGGAACAACTCTCAACCCGTCGTTGAAGCTTCGGGTGGGAGCTCGATCGTCGTGGAAGGCAAGCTCATGAGTGGGAACGACACCCCTGGCACCGAGTCTGATGTGACCCGGTACGACCTCGGGCTGCTCTTCACCGATGGTCTGCCCGAGCACGACGAGCAGAACGGCTACCGCGGCACCGTCGCCGCACGGGCAGCCGGCATCTCGTACCGACAGCTCGACTACTGGGCCCGCACCGAACTCGTGCAGCCGACGATCCGCGGGGCCGCCGGCTCCGGGTCGCAGCGCCTGTACGGGTTCCGCGACATCCTCGTACTCAAGCTGGTGAAGCGCCTCCTCGACACCGGCATCTCGCTGCAGCAGATCCGCACCGCGGTCAACCAGCTCCGTGAGTCCGGCGTCTCCGACCTGGCGCAGACCACGCTGATGTCCGACGGCGCCTCTGTGTACCTGTGTACCTCCGACGACGAGGTCATCGACCTCGTGTCACGCGGCCAGGGTGTCTTCGGCATCGCGGTCGGCAAGGTCCTGCGCGAGGTCGAGAGCTCCCTGGTCGAGCTCGACGCCACCGCGGCGGCCGACCCCTCCGACGAGCTCGCCGCTCGTCGTGCTTCCCGCGCTTCCTGACCTTTCGCGTTCGGGTTCGGGCCCGGGTTCGGGTTCGGGTTCGGGTTCGGGTTCGGGTCCAACGGTCGCGAATCGCCGTGTGCGCGTCGCCGAGTGGTCACGAACCGTCGCCTGCGGCGCTCCAAACTGACAGTTGGTGACCGCTCGGCGGACGTGAGCGGTGTGTTGTGACCGCGCGGCGAGCCGGGGCCGGGCGTGTCTACCGGGACCGGGGCGTGCCTCCCGGCGGTTTGCGCGTGGTCGCGAACCGTCGTGAGCGCGTCGCCGAGTAGTCACGAGCTGTCGGCTGCGACGCTGCCGGGCGACAGTTGACCGCTCGGCGGCCGTGAGCGGGGTGTTGTGACCGCGCGGCGAGCCGGGGCCGGGCGTGTCTACCGGGGCCGGGGCGGGCCTCCCGGCGGTGTGCGCGTGGTCGCGAACCGTCGTGTGTGCCTCGCCGAGTGGTTACGAACTGTCGGCTGCGACGCTGCCGGGCGACAGTTGTTGACCGCTCGGCGGCCGTGAGCGGGGTGTTGTGACCGCGCGGCGAGCCGAGGCCGGGCGTGTCTGCCGGAGCCGGGATGGGCCTCCCGGCAGTCTGCGCTTGGTCCCGAACTGCCGTGTGCGGGTCGTCGAGTGGTCACGAACCGTCGGCTGCGACGCTGTCGGCCGACAGGTGGTGACCGTTCGGCGGACGTGAGCGGCATGTCACGCGACCGCGACCGCGCCGCGACCGCACGAACACCGACCTACGCGGCGCCACCCTCGGCGTACGGACCGATCTTGCCGGTGCGCATGATGCGCTCGAGCAGCTGGTCGAAGTTCTTCGCCATCTCCTGCGCGGACTCGCCGGGCCAGACGTGCAGCGGCTTCGCGGCACCCTGCGCCTGCTGCAGCGACGTGCGCTCCGGCAGCTGCGGGGAGAGCACCAGCGGGCCGAACATGTCCCGGAGTTCCTTGATGCGGAACTGGTGCTCGAGCGACTGCACCCGGGCACGGTTCACGATGATGCCGAGGGGCTGCAGGCGCGGGGAGAGTCCGCGGCGGATCTCCTCGATGGCGCGCAGCGCACGGTCGGCGGCGGCGACGGAGAACAGGCCGGGCTCGGTGACGACGGTGACGCGGTCGGACGCGGCCCACGCGGTGCGCGTGAGGGCGTTCAGTGACGGCGCACAGTCGATGAGGACGAGTTCGTAGTCCTGCTCGACGTTGGCCAGGGCCTCTTCGAGCTTCCAGATGTCGCGGATCGACGGGTGGGGCCCGTCGAAGTTGATGGCGGAGGGCGATCCGACCATGACGTCGATCTTGCCCTGCGACCCCTTCGTCCAGCCCGAGGGGGCGATCGCCTGACGGACGATCTTCTCCTTCGGGTTCTCGAGGACGTCGGCGACGTTGAGGTGGCCGGCGAGGTTGATGTCGAGGCCCGTGGAGACGTCGGACTGCGGGTCCAGATCCACCACCAGCGTGCGCAGTCCCTTGGCGAACGCGGCCGAGGTCAGGCCGAGCGTCACCGTCGTCTTGCCGACACCACCCTTGAGGGAGCTCACGCTGAGTACATGCACGTTGAGCAACGTTACCGCCACTAGGGTTGTCTCACCTCAACCCGGGCTGAAAGGGACGTCGTGTTCACGAAGATCCTCGTTGCGAACCGTGGCGAGATCGCCATCCGCGCGTTCCGTGCCGCCTACGAGTTGGGGGCCCGTACGGTGGCCGTCTACCCGTACGAAGACCGGAACTCCCTGCACCGCCTCAAGGCCGACGAGGCCTACCTGATCGGGGAGCGGGGCCACCCGGTCCGGGCGTACCTGGACGTCTCCGAGATCATCCGCGTCGCCCGCGAGTCGGGGGCCGACGCGATCTACCCGGGGTACGGGTTCCTGTCCGAGAACCCCGAGCTCGCCGCGGCAGCAGCCGCGAACGGCATCACCTTCATCGGTCCGGGCGAGCACGTCCTCGAGATGGCCGGCAACAAGGTCACCGCGAAGGAGCACGCGATCGCGGCCGGCGTCCCGGTCCTCGCGAGCACCCCGGCGAGCCGCGACATCGACGAACTGATCGCCGGCGCCGACGCGATCGGGTTCCCGGTCTTCGCCAAGGCCGTCGCCGGTGGTGGTGGCCGTGGCATGCGCCGGGTGGAGACGAAGCCCGAGTTGCGCGACGCCCTCGAAGCAGCGATGCGCGAGGCCGACAGTGCGTTCGGCGACCCAACGATGTTCCTCGAGCAGGCCGTCATCCGTCCGCGCCACATCGAGGTGCAGATCCTCGCCGATGCGACCGGCACCGACGCGGGCACGATCCACCTGTTCGAGCGGGACTGCTCGGTGCAGCGGCGCAACCAGAAGGTCGTCGAGATCGCGCCGGCGCCGAACCTCGACCCCGCGGTCGCGCAGGCGCTGCACCGCGACGCCGTGGCCTTCGCCCGGTCGATCGGGTACGTCAACGCCGGCACCGTGGAGTTCCTGCTCGACACCGAGGGCGAGCGCGAGGGGCAGCACGTCTTCATCGAGATGAACCCGCGCATCCAGGTCGAGCACACGGTCACCGAAGAGGTCACCGACGTCGACCTGGTGCAGTCGCAGATGCGCATCGCGGCGGGGGAGACCCTCGCCGACCTCGGTCTGTCCCAGGACACCGTCGCCGTGCACGGCGCCGCGCTGCAGACCCGCATCACGACCGAGGACCCGACGCAGGGCTTCCGTCCGGACACCGGCCGGATCAGCACCTACCGCAGCCCCGGCGGTGCCGGCGTCCGGCTCGACGGCGGCACGGTCGCCACCGGCGCACAGATCAGCCCGCACTTCGACTCGATGCTCGCGAAGATGACGTGCCGCGGCCGGGACTTCCCGGCGGCGGTGTCCCGGGCCAAGCGCGCCCTCGCCGAGTTCCGCATCCGCGGCGTCAGCACGAACATCCCGTTCCTGCAGGCCGTACTCGAGGACCCGGACTTCGCCCGCGGCGACGTCTCGACGAAGTTCATCGAGGAACGCCCGCAGCTCTTCGGCGGTCACGTCTCGAAGGACCGCGGCACGAAGGTGCTCACCTGGCTCGCCGACGTCACGGTGAACAAGCCGAACGGTGAGCGGTCGCCGCTGATCACCGACCCGGCCGACAAGCTCCCGGCCACCGACCTGACGACCCCGGCGCCCGAGGGACAGCGCGACCGCCTGCTGGCGATGGGTCCGGCCGAGTGGTCGAAGGCCCTGCGCGCCCAGACGGCCCTCGCGGTGACCGAGACGACGATGCGGGACGCCCACCAGTCGCTCCTCGCGACCCGGGTCCGCACGAAGGACCTCGTCGCCGTCGCCCCGCACGTGGCGCGGCTCACCCCGCAGCTGCTCAGCGTCGAGGCCTGGGGTGGCGCCACGTACGACGTCGCACTCCGGTTCCTCGGTGAAGACCCCTGGGAGCGCCTGTCCTCGCTGCGCGAAGCGATGCCGAACATCCCGATCCAGATGCTGCTTCGCGGCCGCAACACCGTCGGGTACACGCCCTACCCGACCGAGGTCACCGACGCCTTCGTCGACGAGGCGGCTCGGTCCGGCGTCGACGTCTTCCGCGTGTTCGACGCGCTGAACGACGTCAGCCAGCTGCGTCCAGCCCTGGAGGCCGTGCTCGCGACCGGCACGGCCGTCGCCGAGGCGGCGCTCTGCTACACCGCCGACCTCCTCGACCCCGCCGAGGACCTCTACACGCTCGACTACTACCTCCGCCTGGCGGAGCAGATGGTCGAGGCCGGCGCGCACGTCATCGGCATCAAGGACATGGCGGGGCTCCTCCGCGCGGGTGCGGCCGAGAAGCTCGTCACCGCCCTGCGCGAGCGCTTCGACCAGCCCGTGCACGTGCACACCCACGACACCGCCGGCGGCCAGCTCGCGACCCTGCTCGCCGCCTCGCGCGCCGGGGCCGACGCCGTCGACGTGGCCGCAGCACCCATGGCCGGCACGACCAGCCAGCCGAGCATGTCCGCCCTGGTCGCCGCACTGGCCCACACCGAGCGCGAGACCGGACTGTCCCTCGACGCCGTCGGTGACCTCGAGCCGTACTGGGAGTCGGTCCGTCGCGTGTACGCCCCGTTCGAGTCCGGGCTCGCCGGTCCGACCGGGCGTGTCTACAAGCACGAGATCCCCGGCGGCCAGCTGTCGAACCTCCGGCAGCAGGCGATCGCCCTCGGGCTCGGCGACCGCTTCGAGCAGGTCGAGGACTGGTACGCCGAGGCGAACCGGATCCTCGGGCGCCCGACCAAGGTCACGCCGTCGTCGAAGGTCGTCGGTGACCTCGCGCTGCAGCTCGCCGCGGTCGGTGCCGACCCGGTCGACTTCGAGCAGAACCCCGACAAGTACGACATCCCGGACTCCGTGGTCGGGTTCATGGCCGGCGAACTGGGCGACCTGCCCGGCGGCTGGCCCGAGCCGTTCCGCTCGAAGGTCCTGGCCGGTCGTGACGTCCGACTCGAGATCACCCCGGTGCCGGCGGACGAACGCGCGCACCTCGAGACCCCCGGACCCGTGCGCCAGCAGGCCCTCAACCGCCTGCTCTTCCCGCAGCCGACGCAGCAGTTCCAGCGCGTGCGGGAGCAGTACGGCGACCTGTCCGTCGTGCCGACCGTCGACTACCTGTACGGGTTGCGCCCCGGACAGGAGCACAGCGTCCCGCTCGGCAAGGGCGTCGACCTGTTCGTCGGGCTCGAGGCGATCGGCGAGGTGGACGCCAAGGGCATCCGCACGGTCATGGCGACGATGAACGGGCAGCTCCGCCCGGTCGCCGTCCGCGACCGTTCGGTCGAGGTCGAGACGAAGGCGGCCGAGAAGGCCGACGCGTCCGACCCCAAGCACGTGGCCGCGCCGTTCTCCGGCGTGGTGACGCTCAAGGTCGCCGTCGGTGACGTCGTCGAGGCCGGTACGCCGGTGGCGAGCATCGAGGCGATGAAGATGGAAGCGGCCATCACGGCGCCCGTGTCGGGCACCGTCGGCCGACTCGCGATCCCGGTGACCCAGCAGGTGGACGCCGGCGACCTCCTGGTGGTGCTGCAGTAAATTGACCGTTCGTCCCATCCGCCTGTTCGGCGACCCCGTCCTCCGTTCGCCGGCCGACCCGATCCGCCCCGAACTGCTCGGGAGCGCCGGGGTCCGTGACCTCGTGCAGGACCTCATCGACACCGTCAAGGAACCCGGACGTGCCGGAGTGGCCGCGCCCCAGATCGGCGTCGGACTCCGTGCGTTCTCGTACAACGTGGACGGTGAGGTCGGCTACGTCCTCAACCCCGAGATCGTCGAGGTGTCCGGGGAGCCTGAGCTCATGGAAGAAGGGTGCCTCTCCGTCCCGGGGCTCGGCTACCCGACGCGTCGCTCCCCGTACGCGAAGGTGCGGGGTGTCGACGTCGACGGCGACGAGGTCGTCCTCGAGGGCACGGGCCTGATGGCCGAGGCGCTCCAGCACGAGTGCGACCACCTCGACGGCACCGTCTACGTGATGACGCTCGACCCCGAGATCCGCCGTCAGGCGTTGCGCGACATCCGCGCGCAGGACTGGTTCCACTGAGTGCTCGCACAGGCCCGCGTTCGCCGGCTGTGAACAGTGGTGTGACACCCCCACGGGGGATTGTCGCTTTGTCCTGACGAGGGGGTACCGTGCTGCTGTCGGCCTCCCACCGACGACCATCCCATCCCCCCCAGGACTCCCGCATGACCAGTCAGAACGACGAGCTCAGCTCGCACCGCACCCGCACCAACCGTCGACCAGCCGAGACCACCGTCACGACCGGTTCGACCGCCGTCCTCGACGCCCCCGCGACGGAGCAGTCGCAGGAGGCCTGAGCCCCGCAGGCGCCCCGGCGCCCGCTGTACAGACTGGAGGCCCGGATCACGTCCGACGGACGTGATCCGGGCCTCCAGGCTGTTGCGTGCACACCCGCGCGTACCTGGCGGATTCGGGCGCACCTGGTCGAAAGAAACGACCCGGTACGCCCGAATCGACCCGGTACGCCCGAATCGACCCGGTACGCCCGAGTCGGCCCGGTACGCCCGAATCGGCCCGGTACGCCCGAATCGGCCCGGCACGCCCGCTGATGGTCGGTCACGGGTCAACTCCGCGCGTACCTGGCGGAATCGGGCGTAGCTGGTCCGAAGAAACGACCCGGTACGCCCGAATCGGCCCGGTACGACCGAAAGCTGCCAGCCGACCGCGCGGCAACCGCCTGGAGGCCCGGCGCCAGTCCGGCGGACCGGCGCCGGGCCTCCAGGCGGTCGCGTCTCCGACCTGCGCTCACCTACCGGAATCGGGCGTACCTGGTCAGAAGAACCGACCCGGTACGCCCGAATCGGCCCGGTACGCCCGACGGGCGCTACGCGCGGTTGCGGCGCCGACCCTCGATCACCGGGGTCGCCGTCGTCTGCACCTTCGACCCGGAGTAGATGTGGTCGATGTCGGCGGCGAAGTCCTTCAGGATGACCGACCGCTTGATCGTCAGCTTCGGCGTGAGGTGCCCGGAGGCCTCCGTCAGGTCGGTGTCGAGGATCGTGAACGACCGGACCGACTCGGCGCGGGAGACCCGGCCGTTGGCGGCGTCGATGGCCTCCTGGACGGCGGAGAGCACGCGCTCGTCGTACGCGGCCTCGTGCCCGCTCAGCGCCGGGGTGATCCCGCGGGACTCGCACCAGCCGGGCAGCATCTCGCGGTCGAGCGTCACGAGCGCGGCGACGAACGGCTTGCCCTCGCCGACGACCACGACCTGGCCGATGAGCGGGTGCTCGCGGATGCCGTCCTCGAGCGGTGCCGGGGCGACGTTCTTGCCGCTCGCGGTGACGATGAGCTCCTTGGCGCGTCCGGTGACGGTGAGGACCCCGTCGGCGTCGAGCTGGCCCAGGTCACCGGTGCGGAACCAGCCGTCGGCGAAGGCCTGCTCGGTCGCCTCGTCGTTCCGCCAGTACCGGTCGAAGACGTCGACGCCGCGGATCAGGATCTCGCCGTCGTCGGCGATCCGGACCTCGATGCCGGGCAGCGCGCGGCCGACGGTCCCGATGCGGAGTTCGCGGGCGCGGTTGACCGTGGCGGGTGCCGTGGTCTCGGTCAGGCCGTAGCCCTCGAGGATGAGCACTCCGATCGAGCGGAAGAAGTGCGAGAGCCGCGGGGAGAGGGGTGCCGAACCGCTGACGGCGTACCCGACCCGGCCGCCGAGGGCGTCGCGGAGCTTGGCGTACACGAGCCGGTCGAACAGCTTGAACTTCAGGCCGAGCAGGAACGGCACCCTGCCGGCTGCGAGGGCCTCGGAGTGGGCCACCGCGGTGTCTGCGGCCGCGCGGAAGATCCTGCCCTTGCCACCGAGGTCGGCCTTCTGCTCGGCGGAGTTGTAGATCTTCTCGAACACCCGGGGGACCGCGAGCAGGAACGTCGGCTTGAAGGTCGACACCGCGCGCATCAGGTCCTTGGTGTCCGGCTCGTGGCCGACGAGGACGCCGGCGGACACCGACATCGCGGCGATGAACCGGGCGAAGACGTGGGCGAGCGGGATGAACAGCAGGGTCGAGGCGCCGTCGGCGACGACCTCGGGCATCGCCTCGCTCGCGCCCTCCACCGTGGCGGTGAAGTTGTCGTGCCGCAGGACGCAGCCCTTGGGGCGACCGGTGCTGCCCGAGGTGTAGATGATCGTGGCGTCGTCGTGGCCGTGCACGTTCGCGGTCCGGGCATCGAGTTCGTCGTCGGTGACGTCCTCGCCGAGCCGGGTCAGGTCGTCGAGGCCGCCGCCGTCGATCGTCCAGTGCTGGCCCAGGGAGGGCAGGTCGGGCGCGATGGAGGCGACGCGGCGCGCGTGCTCCTCCTGCTCGACGACGATCGCGACCGACTCGGAGTCGGACAGGATCCAGCGCACCTGGTCGGGGGAGCTCGTCTCGTACACGGGGACGGACACGAGGCCGGCTGTCCACACGGCGAAGTCGACCAGCGTCCACTCGAGCCGCGTCCGCGACAGGATCGCGACGTGCGCGCCCGGTTCGAGCCCGGCGGCGACGAAGCCCTTGGCGATGCCGCGCACCCGGGCGAGCGTCTCCGCCGCGGTGAAGGTCGTCCAGGTGTCACCGTGGCGCTGGGCCAGGATCGGACGGTCGGGCGTCAGGCGGACACGGTCGCCGAGCAGCCGTGCCGCCGAGCCGTGGTCCGGGGCGACGGGACCGCCGTGGCCCGCGGGGACCGGGTGGCCCTGGGCCGGGGTGGTCGGTGCGGCTGGTGCGGCTGGTGCAGCCGCGCCGGCGCCGGGGGGTGTTGCGTGCCGGCCGGCCGACGGTGTGGTCCCGGTGGCGGCGCTGCCAGCGGTGGACGTGTCGGTGGAGGCGCTGCTGCGTGCAGGACGCTGATCGTTCACGGTGACTCCCTTGTCTGCCGGTTCGACTCGAGTGCGCCTCAACACCGAGGCGACACCGCCAGCATAGGACGCGTCACCGGGCGTTCCGTGACTTCGCGGCGAACCGGTAGGCTCGTTGCTCGTGCACGCCATCGGAATCGACATCGGGGGCACCAAGATCGCGGGTGCGGTCGTGACGGAACTGGGCGAGATCGTCGCCGAGGACCGCGTGGCCACCAACGCTGCGGACCCGAACGCCATGCTCGACGACGTCGTCTCGATGGTCGAGCGACTCAGCTCGCTCCACCAGGTCGGCGCCGTGGGGGTCGCCGCCCCCGGGTTCATCGACGCCTCGCAGTCGATCGTCTACTACACGCCGAACATCCGGTGGCGGAACGAACCGCTCCGGCAGAAGCTGCAGCAGCGCCTCGGCGACCTGCACATCACGGTGGACAACGACGCGAACGCCGCCGGCTGGGCCGAGTTCCGGTTCGGCGCCGGTCGTCTCGTGTCCGACATGACGATGCTCACCATCGGCACGGGCGTCGGCGGCGCCATCGTGACCGAGGACCGTCTGTTCCGCGGGGGCTTCGGCACCGGCGGCGAGATCGGCCACCTGCGCATCGTCCCGAACGGGCTGCCCTGCGGCTGCGGTGCCCGCGGCTGCATCGAGCAGTACGGCTCGGGTCGTGCCCTGCAGCGCATGGCGAACGACGTCGCCGACGCCGGTGGCATCGGCTCGGCCCTGGCTGACGCGCGCGCCGACAACGGCGGCCAGCTCGACGGCAAGATCGTCGGCGACCTGATCCTGGCCGACGACCCGGGTGCCCTCGCGGCCCTCCGTCGGCTCGGTCGGCACCTCGGCGAGGCGTGCGCGTCGCTGTCCGCGGTGCTCGACCCGCAGCTCTTCGTGTTCGGCGGCGGCGTCGCCAGCGCGGGGGACCGACTGCTCGACCCGATCAAGCAGGCGTACCTCAACAACCTGCCGGCCCGCGGGTACCACCCGGAGCCGGACTTCGTGATCGCCGAACTCGTCAACGACGCCGGCGTCGTCGGTGCCGCCGACCTCGCCCGCATCCACGCCCGCACGGCGTAGGGTCGGGCCACCCACCCGGGCCACCACCTTCTCACCACCTGGAGTCGTCGATGACCTACTGGCTGCTGAAGAACTTCGTGCTCGGCCCGCTCATCCTCACCCTGTTCCGGCCGTGGGTCGTCGGGCGTGAGCACGTGCCCGCCAAGGGTCCGGTCATCTTCGCGTCGAACCACATCTCGTTCATCGACTCGGTGATCTTGCCGGCGGTGCTCGACCGCCGACTCTCGTTCCTGGCGAAGAGCGACTACTTCACCGGCCGCGGGTTGAAGGGCTGGGCGACGAAGACGTTCTTCAACGCCATCGGCCAGCTGCCGATCGACCGCTCCGGCGGCAAGGCGTCCGAGGCATCGCTGCGCACCGGCCTGCAGGTCCTGGCGCGCGGTGAACAGCTCGGCATCTACCCCGAGGGCACCCGCAGCCCCGACGGCAAGCTCTACCGCGGCCGCACCGGCATCGCCCGGATGATCCTCGAGGGGCGCGTGCTCGTCGTCCCCGTCGCCATGGTCGGCACGCGCGAGGTGCAGCAGATCGGGCAGCGCTTCCCGAAGATCAAGCGCGTCGGGGTCGTGTTCGGCAAGCCGCTCGACTTCTCGCGGTTCCAGGGGTTCGAGACCGACCGCTTCATCCTGCGCAGCGTCACGGACGAGGTGATGCACGAGCTCGCCGGCCTGAGCCGACAGGAGTACGTGGACGTCTACGCCACCAGCGTGAAGGAGCGGGCGAGCTCCGCGCGCGAGGCCGTCATGCGGGAACGGAAGTCGACGCCTGCACGTTAGGCTCTGATGGTCCCGGCACCCCGCCAGGACGCCCATCGACGACGCGCGGCCTGGTGCCGGTGGCGTCGTCGGGCCGCCCGCACAGAACACCGAGGTAACGCCCTTGTTCGAGTCGACCGACTTCGTCGCCCTGCAGGATCCGGACGTCATCGAGGGGCTCGACTATTGGCGGACGCTCCCGATCAAGCAGCAGCCGACCTGGCCGGACGCCGCCGCTGCCGAGGCCGCCTCGGCCGAGATCGCCACGCTCCCGCCGCTCGTGTTCGCGGGCGAGGTCGACAAGCTGCGCGAGCGGCTCGCCGCCGCCGCCCAGGGCAAGGCCTTCCTGCTGCAGGGCGGTGACTGCGCCGAGACCTTCGCCGGTGCCACCGCCGACTCCATCCGTGACCGGGTCAAGACGATCCTGCAGATGGCCGTCGTGCTGACCTACGGCGCCTCGATGCCCGTCATCAAGATGGGGCGCATGGCCGGGCAGTTCGCCAAGCCCCGCTCGAGCGACTTCGAGACCCGTGGCGACGTCACGCTGCCCGCCTACCGCGGTGACATCGTGAACGGCTACGACTTCACGCCGGAGAGCCGGACGGCCGACCCGCGCCGCCTGGTGCAGGGGTACCACACCGCTGCTTCGACGCTGAACCTCGTCCGTGCCTTCACGCAGGGGGGCTTCGCCGACCTGCGCCAGGTGCACTCGTGGAACAAGGGCTTCGCCTCGAACCCCGCGAACGCCCGCTACGAGCACCTCGCCAAGGAGATCGACCGCGCGATCCGCTTCATGGACGCCTGCGGTGCCGACTTCGAGGCGCTCAAGCACGTCGAGTTCTACGCCTCGCACGAGGGGCTGCTGATGGACTACGAGCGCCCGATGACCCGCATCGACTCGCGCTCCGGCCTGGCGTACGACACGTCCGGTCACTTCATCTGGATCGGTGAGCGCACGCGCGACCTCGACGGCGCCCACGTGGACTTCCTGTCGCGGGTGCGCAACCCGATCGGCGTGAAGCTCGGCCCGACGACGAGCGTCGACGACATGAAGGCGCTCGTCGACAAGCTCGACCCGAACCGTGAGCCGGGTCGTCTGACCTTCATCACGCGGATGGGTGCGGGCAAGATCCGCGACGAGCTGCCCAAGCTGCTCGAGGCGATCAAGGGCATGGACGCCAACCCGCTGTGGGTCACCGACCCGATGCACGGCAACGGCCTGACCACGCCGACGGGCTACAAGACCCGCCGGTTCGACGACGTGGTGGACGAGGTCCTCGGCTTCTTCGAGGCGCACCGCCAGGTCGGCACGTACCCGGGTGGCATGCACGTCGAGCTCACCGGCGACGACGTCACCGAGTGCCTCGGCGGCTCGGAGCACATCGACGAGGCCACCCTCGCCACGCGCTACGAGTCGCTGTGCGACCCGCGCCTCAACCACATGCAGTCGCTCGAGCTCGCCTTCCTGGTGGCCGAGGAACTCGGCGCGCACCAGCCCGACCGCTCGTAACGCAGGAACCCCCGGACAGGAGGCCCGGTGCCAGCTGGCACCGGGCCTCCTGTCCGTCGTCTCCGCACGTTCCGGGCCGCGCGCGCCCGGCCGTCCTACTGGTCGTAGGACAGGGTGATCGTGTCGCCGCGGTAGACGGTGGCGCCGGCCCCCGGGTCGGTGCCGGTGACGGGCAGCGACGACTTCCAGTCGTAGAAGCCGCAGAGGATGTTCGTGCAGTCGGGCACGGAGACCTTGAGGCCGAGGTCCTCGAGGGTCTTCGTCGCCTCGTTGATCGTCGCCCCGACGACGCCGTCCTCGGGCACGGTGATCGGCGTCGGCCCCTTCGACACGACGACGTCCACCGCGGACCCGCGCACGGCTGGGGAGTCCTGCACGGCGGCGGAGACGATCTGGCCCGCTGGCACGGTCTCGCTGTACTCCTCGGTGCGGGCGCCGAGGATCAGTCCGACGTCGTCGAGTGCAGCGGCGGCCTCGTCGGCCGTCTTGCCGACCACGTCGGGTACGGGGCCGAGCGAGACGGTCAGCGTGACCGGCCCGGTCTCGCCGTAGGCCTTCACCGTCGTGAGGTCGAGCGGCTTGCCGCCGGACGCGCGACCGGTCGCCGCGACCACGGTGTCCTTCGGGGCGTCGGCGGAGAACTCGTACCGGTCGTCCTGCAGCTCGAAGTCGTCGTCGAGCGCGGCCGTCACGGTGGAGAGCGGCTGCCCGACGATCGCCGGCAGCGGGATCATCCGGGGGCCGTTCGACACGACGATCTGCACCGCCGTGCCCTTCTGCACCTCGCGCTTCGGGGCAGGCTTGGTCGTGGAGACCTGCCCCTTCGCGACGACGGCGTCGAACCGTGTCCCGGTCTTCGACGCCGCCTGCAGGCCCTGTGCTTCGAGCAGCTGCCGGGCCTGCGAGACCGACTTGCCCGTGACTTCCGGGATCCGCACGTTGCCACCCGGCCCCGGGCCGAAGTACCAGCCGAAGCCGGCGCCGATCAGCGCGAGCACGACGACCACGGACAGCAGGATCCAGCCGCGCTTCCGACGCTTCGCCGACTGGTCGGCGAGCCGCTGTCCGGCGGGGGAGAGCACGCCCGGCTGTGCCCCGGTGCGACGGGGGCCCGGGGCGTTGCCGCGCGCACGGGCGGGTGCTCGACCGCGGTCGCCGGTGTCGCGGTCGCCGGACCGGTCGATGATGGCGGTCTCGTCCGCAGCTGCGGCTCCTGCGGCTCCTGCGGCCGCTGCGGCGCCGAGCGTGCCGGAGCCACCCGAGGGCAGGATCGCGGTGCCGTTCTCGGGCCGGAGCACGGCCGTGCGGTACTGGCCGGTCGCACGCTGCTGGTTGCCCGCCATGTGGTCGAGCATCTCGCGGGCGTCGCGGGGGCGGTCCTCGGGGTCGCGTGCGGTCGACCAGGCGACCAGCTCGTCGAGCTCCGGCGGCACCCCGGACACGGCGGCGCTCGGTGCCGGCACGGAGTCGTTGGCGTGCTGGTAGGCGATCTGCATGGGCTGCTCGCCCTTGTAGGGCTGCTCGCCGGTGAGCATCTCGTACAGCATGATGCCGAGCGCGTAGATGTCGCTGCGCGAGTCGGCGGCACCGCGGGTCACGAGCTCGGGGGACAGGTAGGCGATCGTGCCGAGCAGGGCCGCGCCGGTCGCCGTGTTCGCGGTCGTGGCCCGGGCCAGGCCGAAGTCGCCGAGCTTGATGCGGCCGTCGTCGGCGAGCAGGACGTTCTCGGGCTTCAGGTCGCGGTGCACGATCCCGGCGCGGTGGGCCGAGGCGAGGCCGGCCAGCACGGCGCGCAGGATGTCGGTCGCCTGCTCGGGCGTCAGGGCGTGGTGCTCTTGCAGCAGGTCCCGCAGCGTGATGCCGGGGATGTACTCCATGACGATGTAGGCGATCTCGCCCTCGGCGCCCTGGTCGTACACGCCCACCAGGTTCGGGTGCGACAGCCGGGCCGCCGACCGGGCCTCCTGGATGAAGCGCTCACGGAAGGCCTGGTCGTCGGCCAGGTGCCCGTGCATGATCTTGATCGCGACGCGTCGCTCGAGGCGCACGTCGGTCGCGAGGTAGACGGTCGCCATGCCCCCGCGCGCGATGCGGGAGCGGACGCGGTACCGCTGATCGATCATGCGACCGATCATCGGATCCGTGGCGGCGTTGGTGGTCATCGGCGGCATTCTACGAATCGGAACCGCACTCGGACGCACCGGCGCACCGCCCGTGACCCAATCTCGATCTTCCGGATGAGGCTCAGAGCGTCGCCAGCCAGCCCTCGGCGGCGCTCGCCCAGGTGGCGTAGGCCTTCGGGTAGGCGGAGAGCTGCACGGCCTGGGCCGCGTCGGTGATGCTCATCGAGGACCAACCGGGCACGTCGAGCAGGCCGCGGGTCTTGCCGGCGTTCGGGTTGTGTCGCCCGCCGAAGAACAGCGCGGTGGCGTGCGCCGGGTCCTGCAGCTTCAGCGCGCTGCCCCAACCCTGGCTCGGACGCTGCTGGAAGAGGCCGACCGAGTCGCGGTCGCCGTGCGGCAGGTTCCGGAGGCTCGACTCCTGCATCGCGGCGGCGAGGGCCACGACGATGCCGCGGTCCGGGACGCCCAGTGATCGACCGACGGCCACGATGGTCGCGGCGTTCTGGCGCTGCTCGGCGCTCAGGCCGACGGCACCGCTGACCGCCGCACTCGCGGAGACCGCTGGCGCGGCGGTGGCGTTCGACGACGGGATGACGAGCGTCTTGCCGGCGTAGATCGTGCTCGTGTACGACAGGCCGTTCGCCGACAGGAGCGACTTGACGGAGACGTGGTGCGCGGCGGCGATCGAGGCCACGGTGTCGCCGGCGCTGATCTTCACGCTGGTCTTCGTCGACGGGGCCGAGGCGGTGGACACCGACGGGGTCGACGACGTGCCGTGCGGCACCCGGAGCGTCTGCCCGGGGTAGATGACGCTGCGCTGCGACAGCTTGTTCGCGCTGAGGAGCGCCGTGGTCGACACGCCGACGCGGGACGCGATGCCGGAGACGGTGTCGCCCTGCTTCACGTGGTAGCTCGAGGTGTCCGAGCCGGAGCCGCCGGTCGACCCGGAGGTCCGAACCGCCGCGGTGGTGACGGCGGGCGTCGAAGCGAGGTGGAGCGTCTGCCCGGGGTGGATGATCGTGTTCCAGCCGAGGCCGTTGCGCACGAGGATCTCCTGCGCCGACAGGCCGAAGCGGGCGGCAATGCCCGAGACCGTGTCGCCGTGGCGGACGGTGTAGTTCGTGGGCACAGCGGTCGTGGGGGCCTTCGTGGTGGCGGCGACCGTCCGCACGACGGTCTGCGTCGGCCGGGCGACGGCGGTGCCGAACACCGGGCGGTCGGTCACGGCGCGGTCCTGGTCGACGTGGCGCTTGTGGTTCGCGTCGGCGTCGTCGTGCCGCGGCTCGGCGTGCGCGATCGGGCCGGTCAGGCCGGCGGTCACGGCGATCGTGCCCGCGAGGACGATGGGCATGGTGGCGAACCGGGCGGATCGTGCGCGCCGGGCGACTTCGTCTGCAGCGTGGTCCACGGGTTTCTCCTGATCTCGACTGAGCCGTGCGCACGCATGCGCGCACTCACAGGTGCCACAACGCTGGCATGGCCTGATTCCCAAGTCAACCAGAGAGTCAGATGGGGTGGATGTGACGAATGTGACGAACGAGGCGGATTCACTCCGGCGGTCACTCTGGCACCATGGGCGTGTGAGTGCCGCACCCGCCGACGACCTGTCCCTCTCCGAACGCTGGCTGACCGTCCCCGAGCTGGTGGACATGTTCAGCACGAGCCCCGGACGGATCCACCGACTCTTCGAGCAGAAGACCCTGCTGGCAGCCCGCGTCGGCGGTGTGCTGCGCGTGCCGGTCGAGTTCCTCGAGGACGGGGAGCCGATGCCCGAGCTCCGCGGCACGCTGATCGTGCTCGGCGACAACGGCTTCACCGACGACGAGGCGGTGCGCTGGATGCTCACCGTCGACGACGCGATGGGCACCACGCCGATCGCGGCGCTCCGCGCCGGCCGCAAGGCCGAGGTGCGTCGCGTCGCCCAGTCGCTGCTCTAGACGCCATCCGGACGGACAGGAGGCCCGTGGCGGTGTCGCCACGGGCCTCCTGTCCGTCCTGGCCTCGCGTCTAGGACGACCGGCGGCTGACCGTGTCGGCCAGCGACGCGAGCTGCTCGCGCGCCGACGGCGTCAGTGGCGAGGCGTCGAGCGCCGCCTTGGCGCGCTGGACGTGCCGCTCGATCGACCGCTCCACGGCGGCCACGGCGCCCGACTCGGTCAGGGTCGCGCGGAGCATCTGCACCTGCTCCTCGTCGAGGTCGGGGTCTCCGAGGAGCTCGTCCAGGAGCTGCCGTGGGCCGTTCGCCAGCGTCTTGCGCGCCGAGGCGATGAGGACGGTGCGCTTGCCCTCGCGCAGGTCGTCGCCGGCCGGCTTGCCGGTGACCTCGGGATCGCCGAAGACCCCGAGCATGTCGTCGCGGAGCTGGTACGCCACGCCGAGGGGGAGCCCGAAGGCGCGGAGGCCCTCGAGCTGGGAGTCGCTCGCGCCGGCGACGAGGGCACCGATGACCAGCGGGGCCTCGATCGAGTACTTCGCCGACTTGAAGACGATGACGCGCTGGGCGCGGAGCAGGTGCTCGGACTCGTCGATGACCGGCCAGGCGGTCTCCTCGTGCACGTCGAGGTACTGCCCCGCCGTGACGTCGAGGCGCATCGCGTGGAACTCCTGGCGGACGATGCGGGCCCGCACCGGGTCGAGGAGTGCGAGGCCCTCGTCGAAGACCGAGTCGCTCAGCGAGAGCAGCAGGTCGCCGAGGAGCAGCGCGGAGTTCGTGCCGTACTGCCCGCGGTCGCCGACGAAGCCGGACTCCTCGTGCAGGGACTCGAAGCGGCGGTGCGCGGCCGGACGCCCGCGGCGGGTGTCCGAGCGGTCCATGATGTCGTCGTGCACCAGGGCGGCGGCGTGGAAGACCTCGAGCGCGGCGGCGACCGTGACGACCGCCTCGGCCGTGGTCTGCCGGGACCCTTCGGCCAGCGGGTCGAACGAGCCCGAACGGCCCGCCACCGACTGCCATCCCCAGTAGCAGAACAGTGCCCGGAAGCGCTTGCCGCCGGACAACAGGTCTCGTGCGTACCGGTCGAACGGCGCGAGGTCGGGGCTGATCGCGAGGAGCCGTTCACGCTGCTCGTCGAGTGCCCGGTCGATACGCGCCGATACGAGGTCCACTAATCGCGTACTCTCAGCCACGATCCCTACCCTAGTGGAGTGGTCGAGGCATAGAATCGGTCCACTCAACCCGCGTTTTTCAACCCCGCGTCGATCCCAGGAACAGAGGGAACCAAGATGCCGCTCTCGGAACAGGAGCAGCGCCTTCTCGAAGAGATGGAGCGCAGCCTCTACCAGAACGATTCCGATTTCGTGGCTCGTGTCACACGTCGACAGGGTCGTCCGACGTACACAGCCATCACGCTCGGGGTCCTCGGCGCACTCGCCGGGGTCGCCATCGTCATCGTCGGCCTCGTCATCAAGGCGCCGCTGCTGGGCATCCTCGGCTTCGTCGTGATGCTCGCCGGTGTCCTGTTCGCGCTGCGCCCGGGCATGCGTGCCCCGAAGGCGAAGCCCGCTCGACCGGGCAAGCCCGCGTCCGGTGGGTCGGCGCGTCCGTCCACCGGTGGCGGCGGGTCCTTCATGGACCGTTTGAACGAGCGCTGGGACAAGCGCAACGACCAGAGTCAGTAGCTGACAGGAGTCAGCAGGACTCCCTCCACACTCCTCCACGGGGTCGGCCTTCGGGTCGGCCCCGTTTCGTGTTTCCGGGGGTGGGATCGTGCCGCGCGAGTGGTCACGACATGCCGCGTGCGGGTTGCCGAGGGCGCGCGAACTGTCGGCTGGGGCCAGCGCGGGCGACGGTTCGTGATCACTCGGCGTCGCGGCGGCGGCACGTCGTGACCGCGCGCTGACCGGAAGCCGGGCGTGGTGGGGCCGACCATGCGCCCGCGTGGGCACCGCGGCGAGGGTGGGGCGGGCCTCCAGGCCGAGGGTGGACCGTCGCCGCGTGCGTGCGCGAGTGGTCACAACACGCCGCGTGCGGGTTGCCGATGGCGCGGGAACTGTCGGCTGGGGCCGGCGCGAGCGACGGTTCGTGACCGCTCGGCGTCGCGGCGGCGGCACGTCGTGACCGCGCGCTGACCGGAAGCCGGGCGTGGTGGGGCCGACCATGCGCCCGCGTGGGCACCGCGGCGAGGGTGGGGTGGGCCTCCAGGCGGGGGTGGACCGTCGCCGCGTGCGTGCGCGAGTGGTCACGACACGCCGCGTGCGGGTCGCCGAGGGCGCGGGAACTGTCGGCTGGGGCCAGCGCGGGCGACGGTTCGTGACCACTCGGGGTCGTGGCGGCGGCACGTCGTGACCGCGCGCTGACCGGAAGCCGGGCGTGGTGGGGCCGACCCTGCACCCGCGGCGCGCCCCGTGGTGCTCCACCGGCTGCGAAAGTCCTCCACTTTCCTCCACGCCATCCCCGGTGCTGTCGAACCGCATGATTCCGGGCCTTGGAGGTCGTCTCTGCCTGGTCCATTCCGGTCTGCGTGCCCCCAGTAGGGGTGTCGTGGGCCGAAAAGGGAGCGGAATCCTGGGCCTGGGGAGGGGAGTGGAGTAAAGTGGGGCTCGCAACGGTCCGGTGGAGCGGAGGGGAGGCCCGACGTGCTGCTCGGTACTCATGCCCCGAAGCTCGACGAGAAGGGTCGCGTGATCCTCCCCGCCAAGTTCCGGGACGAACTGTCCGGCGGGCTCGTGATGACCCGCGGCCAGGAACGCTGCGTCGTGGTCTTCAGTGCCCGGACGTTCGAGGAACTCCACGAGCGCATCCGGACCGCCCCGATGACGTCGAAGCGCACCAGGGACTACATGCGTCTGTTCCTCTCGGGGGCCAGCGCCGAACAGCCCGACAAGCAGAACCGCGTGACGATCCCGCAGAACCTCCGCGAGTACGCGGGGCTCCAGCGGGACCTCACGGTCATCGGCAGCGGTGACCGTGCCGAGATCTGGTCCACCCCCGCGTGGGAGGCCTACTACGCCGAAGCCGAAGAGGCATTCGCCGACAACGACGAGGAGGTGATCCCGGGGATCTTCTGATCCGCGGATCGGGACTCCCAGCCGTGAAGCCCTGACGCCACTTCCCCGGTGTCAGGTCGCATGGATGGGGATCCGGACCCACGGCCCAGGAGACGAGGGGCTGCACATGGCCGACAACGACAACGAGACGCCACGCTTCCCGCACACGCCGGTGATGCTCCAGCGCATCGTCGACCTGTTCACGCCGACGCTCGAGGGCCCGGGCAAGGTCGTCGTCGACGCCACGCTCGGCATGGGCGGCCACTCCGAGGGCCTGCTCGAGCGGTTCCCGGAACTCACGCTCATCGGGCTCGACCGGGACACCGACGCACTCGGCATCGCGGGGGAGCGCCTGGCCCGCTTCGGTGACCGCGTCCGGCTCGTGCACACCGTGTACGACGGCATCGTCGACGCGATCGAGGGCGAGGGCTTCACGAAGGTCGACGGCGTGCTCTTCGACCTCGGCGTGAGCTCGCTGCAGCTCGACCGGGCCGAGCGCGGGTTCGCGTACAGCCAGGACGCCCCGCTCGACATGCGGATGGACCGGACCGAGGGGCAGACCGCCGCCGACGTCCTGGCCACCTACGACGAGGGCGAACTCCGCCGCATCTTCCAGCGCTACGGCGAGGAGAAGCTCGCCGGCCGCTACGCCCGAGCGATCGTCGAGCGGCGGGCGACGAAGCCGTTCGAGATGTCCGGCGACCTGGTCCAGGTGCTGCACGACGCGACCCCGGTCGCCATCCAGCGCCAGGGGCACCCGGCCAAGCGCGTCTTCCAGGCGCTCCGCATCGAGGTCAACGCCGAACTCAGCGTGCTCGAGCGGGCGATCCCGGCGGCGCTCGACGCCATCGCGGTCGGCGGTCGGATCGTCGTCGAGTCGTACCAGTCCCTCGAGGACCGCATCGTCAAGCGGGCACTGGTGGAGCGCACGAAGTCGAGCGCCCCCGCCGGCCTGCCGGTAGAGCTGCCCGAGCACGCCCCCACCTTCTCCCTGATCGTCAAGGGCGCCGAGCTGGCCGACGAGGCCGAACGCGCCGCCAACCCCCGAGCAACCCCCGTGCGCCTGCGCGCGGCCGAGCGGATCCGGAACTGACATGAGCACGAACCTCGCACTCGTCGACCCTGCGGTCGTCCCGTCGCGGGCCCCGCGCCCCGACCGTCAGCACCGCCCCGAGCTGGTCGAGGTCACCCCGACCGCAGCCCAGCGCCGGGCACGCCCCCGCATCGGGTACGCCGTGGTGGCCGTCGCCGCACTCGGGATCCTGCTGCTGGCCCAGCTCGGCATCAGCATGGTGCTCAGCCAGGGCGCCTACACGCTCAACTCGCTGTCGGCCGAGCAGACGAACCTGTCCCGCACGCAGCAGTCGCTGTCCGAGCAGCTCCGGGTCCTCGACTCGCCGCAGAACCTGGCCCGCAACGCCCAGTCGCTCGGCATGATCGCCAACTCGACGCCGGTGTACCTCGACCCGAAGACCGGTCGGGTGTACGGCACGCCGACCCCGGCGAAGCCCGACGAGGCCACGGCGTCCACCGAGAACCAGGTACCGAACTCACTGCTGAGCGACGTGCCGCTGGCCACGAAGCCGGGGGACACCTCCACCAGCAAGGAGACCGGCACGACGGGCACGTCGAGCACGAAGGACACGGCGGGCGCCACAGAATCCGCGGACGGCACCGCCACGTCTGAGAAGACGAGCGGCGCCAGCGCGTCGGACCAGGGGACGGCGAAGTCGTCCGTAGAGTCCGACGCGAACCCGCTCCAGGCGCCCTCCACCCGGTGACCGGCGGGTCCGCCGCACCCTCAGCACCGCCCGGGAAGGACCGCACCGCGTGACGAAGACGATCCGCAACCGACGCCTGCGCTACAGCATCGTGATGCTCGCCGTGATCGCCCTCGTCGGGGTGTTCGTGGTGCGGCTCGTCGACATCCAGGTCGTCCAGGCGTCGGAGCTGAACAAGGCGTCGGCCCAGAAGCGCAGCATCCCCGTGACGATCTACGGCACCCGCGGGTCGATCGTGGACCGCAACGGCACCGAACTCGCCGACAGCGTCACCCGGTACAACATCACGACCTCGCCGCGTCTGGTGAAGGGCTTCAAGGGCAAGCTCGGCGGCACCCGCATCAAGGACGTCAGTGTCGGCACCGCCCTGAGTGCGCTGGCGAAGGCGTCCGGCGGTGACGTCGCGACCATGCGGAAGAACATCGCCGCGAACCCGAAGTCCGACTTCGCGTACCTGGTCAAGGGCCTCGACGTGCAGCACTACGAGGCCGTGCGCGCGCTCGGCATCCCCTGGCTGTACCCGGAGCCACAGGCGGCGCGGGTGTACCCGACGGGTGCGACCACGGGCAACCTCACCGGGTTCATGGGCACCGACGGCGCCCAGGCCGGCCTGGAGTACTCCTACAACCAGTGCCTGGCGGGCACCAACGGCTCCGAGACGTACGAGCGTGGCGAGGACGGCGTGCAGCTCCCGGGCAGCACCGTGACCACGAAGAAGGCCAAGGACGGCGGCACACTCGAGACGACCATCGACAGCGACCTGCAGTACATGGCGCAGCAGACCATCGCGTCCGCCGCCAAGACCCTGCAGGCGGAGTCCGCGACGGCGACGGTCACGAGCGTCAAGACGGGTGAGCTGCTGGCGGTCGCCGACTACCCGACGGTGGACCCGAACGACGTCGACGCCACGACCGACAAGGGCGCCTTCGGTTCCCGCGCCCTGACCGCGTCGTACGAGCCGGGCTCCACGATCAAGGCCGCCATCGCCGCCGCGCTGCTCGACCAGGGCAAGTCGAGCCCCACCGACCAGGCCGTCGTGCCGTACTCGCGCACGTTCCCCTGGGGCGGCACGATCCACGACTCCGAGTTCCACGCCACCGAGAACCTCACGCTGACCGGCATCCTGCAGAACTCGTCGAACGTCGGCATCACCGAGCTCGGCGCACGGCTGACATCGCAGCAGCGCTTCGACTACATGAAGAAGTTCGGGCTGTTCGAGCCGGAGACGGCCATCGACTACCCGGGCCAGCCCTCGATGGACTACGGCACCACCCCGAACTGGGACCAGCAGACGAACATCAACTCGATGTTCGGCCAGGGCATCTCGACCACGGCGGTGCAGGTCGCGAGCGTGTTCCAGACCATCGCGAACGACGGTGTCCGGATCCCGCTGCACTTCGTCAAGGGCTGCACCACGGCGGACGGCAAGACGATCGACGCGCCCGACGTGCAGAAGCAGCGGGTCGTCTCCGCAGCCGCCGCCACCCAGGTCACCGGCATGCTGCAGAGCGTCGTCACGGGTGGCACGCTGGTGGGGATGAAGCCGATCTCCGGCTACAACATCGCCGCGAAGACGGGGACCGCCGAGGTGGCCGAGGGGTCGCAGGGCTACGGCGGTCAGCGCATCACGTCGGTGGCCGGAATGGCACCCGCCGAAGACCCCCAGTATGTTGTCACGGTGACGTTCACGAAGCCGCAGACCAACAAGTGGTCCAGCGGAGCGGCTCCGGCGTTCCGCACACTCATGTCCCAGGTGCTCGAGAAGTACCGAGTAGCCCCCTCCGCGTCCGAGGCGAAGCTCTACCCGTCCACGTGGTGAGGAAGAAGGAACACTTGTCCGCACGGATCCCCCCGGTCCTCCGACCCGAACACCCGACCCCGAGGGCCGTCTCCGAACTCGCCAACGCGTTCGGTCTGCGAGTCGTCGGCTCGGTCGACAGCATCGAGACCACCGGTGTCACCCTGAGCGCCACCGAGGTGCAGCCGGGTGACCTGTTCGTCGGCGTGCACGGTGCCAACCGGCACGGCGCACAGTTCGCGACGGAGGCCGCCGAGCGCGGCGCCGTCGCCGTCCTGACCGACCAGGACGGCGTCGCACTGGTCGAGCCGTCCGGGCTGCCGGTGCTCGTCGTCGACGACCCCCGCGCCGCCCTCGGCGACGTCGCGGCGTGGGTCTACCGCACCCACCCCGACGAGGCCACCGACCTGCCGCAGCTGTTCGCCGTCACCGGCACGAACGGCAAGACGAGCACGTCGTACATCCTCGAGGGCATCCTCAAGCAGCTCGGCCTGGTCACCGGCCTGAGCTCGACCGCCGAGCGCCACATCGGTTCGCTCAGCGTGACGAGCCGCCTGACCACGCCCGAGGCCAGCGAGATGCACGCGCTCCTCGCCCGCATGCGCGAGAGCGAGGTCCGTGCGGTCGCCGTCGAGGTCAGCGCGCAGGCCCTCAGCCGGCACCGCGTCGACGGCATCGTCTTCGACGTCGCAGCCTTCACGAACCTGTCGCACGACCACCTCGACGACTACGCCGACATGGAGGAGTACTACCAGGCGAAGCTCCCGCTGTTCCAGCCCGAGCACGCCCGTCGCGGCGTCGTCTCGCTGGACACCGACTGGGGCCACCGCGTGGTGCAGGACTCCCGCATCCCCGTGACCACGATCACGGTGCACCCCGACGTCGAGGCCGAGTGGCACGTCGACATCGTCGAGGCGCACGCCGCCTACACCGAGTTCCGTCTGACCGGCCCCGAGGGTCGCGAGCTGACGACCCGTGTGCCGCTGATCGGCTGGCACATGGCGGCGAACGCGGCACTCGCGATCGTGATGCTCGTCGAGGGCGGGTTCGAGCTCGGTGCCATCGCGCACGCGCTCGAGTCGGGCCACCGCCGCTACCCGGACGAGGACGCCGCGAGCGAGCGCGACGGCGAGCCGCACCGCGTCTCCGCCATCGAGTGCTACCTGCCCGGCCGCACCGAGCGCGTCTCCGGCGAGCACGGCCCGAGCGTCTACGTCGACTTCGGCCACAGCGCCGACGCGTTCGAGAACACCCTCGCCGCGGTCCGACAGTTCACCTCCGGCAAGGTCCTCATGCTGTTCGGCGCCGACGGCGACCGCGACACCACGAAGCGCGGCGACATGGCCCGCGTGGCCGCGGCCGGCAGCGACATCCTGGTCGTCACCGACCACCACCCGCGCTTCGAGGACGCCGCGTCGATCCGGAAGACCCTGGTCGACGCAGCACGTGCCGCCTACCCGGACCACGAGATCCACGAGGTCAGCCCGCCCGAGGCGGCGATCCGCACGGCCGTGAGCCTGGTCGGCGAGGGCGACTCGATCCTCTGGGCCGGCCCGGGTCACCAGGACTACCGCGACATCCAGGGCGTCCGCACGCCCTACTCCGCCCGTGACGAGGCCCGCGCGGCCCTGCGCGAGGCCGGCTGGGAGCCGAACTCCGGTCCGGCGGAGGACGTCCGATGATCGCCATGACCCTCGCCGAGATCGCCACCGCGGTCGGCGGCGAGCTGATCGGCGGCGCGCAGGCAACCGACGTCGCCGAGCCCGGCGACCTGGTCGTCGAGGGCTCGGTCGAGACCGACTCGCGCCTGGTCCGCCCCGGCAGCGTCTTCTTCGCCCTGCCCGGTGAGGTCACCGACGGCCGACGCTTCGTGCCCGCTGCGGTCGACGCCGGTGCCGCCCTGGTGATCACGCCCGAGCGCGTGGACACGACCGCGCCGCAGATCGTCGTCACCGACGGGTACGAGGCCCTCGCCGCGCTCGCGCACGAGGTCGTCACGCGCGTCCGGATGAGCACCGCGGACCGCGTCGACGCCGATGGCCGCCCGGCACCCCTGCGGGTCGTCGGCATCACCGGCTCGAACGGCAAGACGAGCACGAAGAACATGCTCCGTACGATCCTCGAGCAGCACGGTGCGACCGTCGCGCCCGAGGGCTCGTTCAACAACCACGTCGGCGCACCGATCTCGATGCTCCGCATCACGTACGACACCCGGTACCTGGTGGTCGAGATGGGCGCGAGCGGCGTCGGCCACATCGCCAAGCTCGTGTCGATCGCCGAGCCCGACCTCGGTGTCGTCCTCAAGGTGGGCCTCGCGCACGCCGGCGAGTTCGGCGGCATCGAGGCGACGCAGCGCGCGAAGTCCGAGATGGTCACCGACCTTCCCGAGACCGCGACGGCCCTGCTCAACGTCGACGACGACCGCGTCGCGTCGATGCGCGACCTGACGGCCGCGCGCGTGGTCGGCTTCGGCACGTCGGCGGAGGCCGACTACCGCATCACCGGCATCGAGACGGACCGCAGCGGCACCCGCTTCACCCTCACCGCGCCTCCCCGCCGCCCCGAAGGCGACCGTCCGACGGACGCGACCCTGACTGGAGGCCCGGATCACGTCGACGTGCGCCTCGCGATCCTGGGCGAGCACCACGCGATGAACGCGTCCGCCGCGCTCACGGTGGCCCACCTGTGGGGCGTCCCGCTCGCCGACGGCGCCGCGGCGCTCGCGTCGATGACGCGCGCCGAGCGCTGGCGCATGGAGCTGCTCCAGGGCGGCCCCGAGGGCGTCACCGTCATCAACGACGCGTACAACGCGTCGCCCGACTCCACCGCGGCGGCGCTGCGGACCCTGGCGCAGATCGTGCGCCCGGGGGAGCGGACCGTCGCCGTGCTCGGTGAGATGGCCGAGCTCGGTGAGTTCTCCGTCGAGGAGCACGACCGCATCGGTCGGCTCGTCGTCCGCCTCGGCATCGGACAGCTCGTGGTCGTCGGCCGCGGCGCGATGCCCATCCACCAGGCCGCCACCCTCGAGGGATCGTGGGACGGCGAGTCCGTGTACATCGAGGACGTCGACGACGCCGTCCGTGCCATGCAGGAGATGCTCCGCCCCGGCGACGTCGTCCTCGTCAAGTCCTCGAAGTCTGCCGAACTGCGATTCCTCGGCGACCGCCTCGGAGGTGTCACCGAATGATCGCGCTCCTCGTCGCCGGCGCCACGTCGCTGGTGTTCACGTTGCTGCTCACCCCGTTCTTCATCAAGCTCTTCCACCGTCTCGGGTGGGGGCAGTTCATCCGTGACGACGGTCCGCAGTCCCACCACACCAAGCGCGGGACCGCCACCATGGGCGGCATCGTCCTGATCATCGGTGCGGTGATCGGGTACTTCGTCGGCCACCTGATCGGGCGTGACTCGATCACGCTGTCCGGCCTGCTCGTGCTGTTCCTGATGGTCGGGCTCGGGTTCGTCGGCTTCATCGACGACTTCCTGAAGGTGCGGCGTCAGCGGAGCCTCGGGCTCGGCGGCTGGGCCAAGATCCTCGGCCAGGTCATCGTCGGCGTCATCTTCGCCACGATCGCCCTGGTCGTGCCGACGTCGAACGGCAAGCCGCCGGCATCGACGATGATCTCGGCGATCCGCGACGTGCCGTGGCTCGACTTCATGGCGCTCGGCACCGTCATCGGCACCGTGTTGTTCCTCGCCTGGATCGTCCTGCTGACGGTGTCGACGTCGAACGGCGTCAACGTGGCCGACGGGCTCGACGGCCTGGCCACCGGGTCGAGCATCCTGGCGATCGGCTCGTACGTCATCATCGGTTTCTGGCAGTCGAACCAGATCTGCGGCGGCGCCCGCCTCGACTCGAACACCGCACACGCCTGCTACACCGTGTCGAACCCGCTCGACCTCGCCGTGGTCGCGGCCGCGGTCTGCGGTGGGCTCATCGGGTTCCTCTGGTACAACACCTCGCCGGCGCAGATCTTCCTCGGTGACACCGGTTCGCTCGGCCTCGGCGGCGCCCTGGCCGGCCTCGCGATCCTCAGCCGCACCGAGCTGCTGCTCATCCTCATCGGTGGCCTGTTCTTCATCGTCACCGGCTCCGTCATCCTGCAGCGGGCCTACTTCAAGATCACCCACGGCAAGCGCATCTTCCTGATGAGTCCGCTGCACCACCACTTCGAACTGAAGGGGTGGGCCGAGGTGACCGTCGTCGTCCGCTTCTGGATCATCGCCGGGCTCTTCGTCGCGGCGGGGGTCGGACTCTTCTACCTCGAATGGATCGCACGCGTTGGTTGACCCGGTGTCCTCGCCGTCCCGCCTCCAGTCCCTCGACAGCTGGTACTCCGAGGGGTGGAAGGGGCTGAACGTCGCCGTCCTCGGCCTCGGAGCCACCGGGTTCTCGGTCGCCGACACACTCGTGGAGCTCGGCAGCGAGGTGACGGTCTACTCCTCCGACGCCCCCGCCGACAGCGTCGAGCTGCTCGACGTGATCGGTGCCCGGTTCCTGCAGACGCCGCTCGACACCGTGCCGGACGCGCTCGTGCAGCAGGCACCCGACGTCGTCATCGTGTCGCCGGGACTGCCCCCGCACAACGCCACCGTGCGGTGGTCGGTGACGAACAGCACCGTCTGGGGCGACATCGAGCTCGCCTGGCGCGTGCGCGACAAGGTCGTCCGCGGCCCGGTCGCCGCCCCCTGGATCACGATCACGGGCACGAACGGCAAGACCACGACGACACAGCTCACGACCGCGATGTACGAGGCCGGCGGCCTGCGTGCCGTCGCGTGCGGGAACATCGGCGTGCCGGTGCTCGACGTCGTCCGCGACCCGGTCGGCTACGACGTGCTCGTCGTCGAGCTCTCGAGCCACCAGCTGCACTACGCGGCGACGTCCGGCGACGGTGCCGTGGTGCCGCTCGCGAGCGCCTGCCTGAACATCGCCGACGACCACCTGGAGTGGCACGGCTCCGCCGAGGCGTACCGCGCGGCGAAGGCCAAGGTCTACGAGCGCACCGTGATGGCGTGCGTCTACAACACCTCGGACGACGCCACCCGGCAGATGGTGCAGGAGGCCGACGTGGTGGAGGGCTGCCGTGCGGTCGGCTTCACGCCCGGCGTCCCCGCTCCCGGCGACGTCGGAATCGTCGAGGACGTCCTGTGCGACCGGGCCTTCAACGAGGACCGTCGCAACAGCGCGCTCGAACTGTCCACCATCGCCGACCTCGAGGCCGCCGGGCTCGCCAGCCCGCACATGACCATGAACGTCCTGGCCGCCGCTGCACTGGCCCGTGCCGGCACCGTCCAGCCGAGCGCCATCCAGTCGGCCGTCCGGGCGTTCCGCGCCGACCACCACCGCACCGAGCTCGTGGCCCAGGCGGACGGCATCACCTGGGTCGACGACTCCAAGGCCACGAACCCGCACGCCGCCACCGCGTCGCTCGCGTCGTTCGACACCGTCGTGTGGATCGTCGGTGGCCTGTTCAAGGGCGTCGACGTCGACGGTCTGGTCGAGCGCTTCGGCCCCGGCGTCCGCGCCGTCGTGGTGATCGGCACCGACCGGACCCCGGTCCTCGAGGCATTCGCGCGACACGCGTCCACGGTCCCGGTGCTCCAGGTGGAGACGACGGACACTGATCAGGTCATGCGCGAGGCGGTCCGGCATGCCGCATCGGTCGCGAGGCCGGGCGACACCGTCCTCCTCGCCCCGGCGGCGGCGTCGTTCGACCAGTTCGGCTCCTACGCCGACCGGGGGCAGCGTTTCGCGGCCGCGGTCAACGAGCACCTGGGAGGAGAAGTCGATGGCGACGACACCGACGGATCTTCCGAACAGCCGTAACGGCCGGACCGCGTCGACCCCACGACGGACCAACGGCGCGATCGTCGCCGTCAAGAACGTCTTCGTCGCGGAGTCCAGCACCTTCTACACGATCCTCGGCGTCACGCTGTTCCTCGTCGTCTTCGGCGTCGTGATGGTGCTGTCCTCGTCGAGCGTCGAGGAGTACGCGGCGACCCACGACTTCTTCGGGGCGGCGTCCCGTCAGGGCCTGTACGCCGTGCTCGGCGTGCCGCTCATGCTCATCGCCAGCCGGGTCCCGACCCGGATCTGGCGGAAGTGGGCGATGCGTCTGCTCGGTGCGGCGCTCGTGCTGCAGCTGCTCGTGTTCACCCCGCTCGGCATCGACATCCAGGGCAACCGGAACTGGATCGAGCTCGGGTCGTTCACCGCGCAGCCGTCCGAGGTCGTGAAGCTCGGCCTGGTGCTCGGCATCGGCGCCATCATCTACGTCAAGCGGGACAAGCTCGACGACTGGAAAGAGGTGTTCATCCCGATCGGGATCGCCTCGATGCTCTCCCTCGGGCTCGTCGTCCTCGGGGGTGACCAGGGCACCGCGATGGTCATGCTCATACTGGTGTTCGGCGCGCTGTACATCGGCGGCGTCCGCGCCCGGCACCTGCTCGTCGGCCTCGGTGCGTTCGCCGTGATGCTGCCCTTCGTGACGATGGCCTCGGCATCTCGCTCGACCCGCATCAGCGCCTGGCTGTCCGGGTGCACCGACACCAGCCAGTACCAGGACATCTGCTGGCAGCCCGTGCACGGCATGTGGGCGCTCGCGTCCGGCGGCGTGTTCGGCGTCGGCCTCGGCAACTCGAAGGCGAAGTGGTCGTGGCTGCCCGAGGCGGACAACGACTACATCTTCGCGATCATCGGCGAGGAGCTCGGCCTGGTCGGCGCCGTCGTGGTGCTCAGCCTGTTCGTGGTGCTCGCCGTCGGCATGATCAAGATCATCCGGCAGTCCCGCGACCCCTTCGTGAAGACGGTCACCGGTGGCATCCTCGCGTGGATCATCGGCCAGGCGCTCATCAACATCGCCGTCGTGCTCGGACTGCTGCCCGTGCTCGGTGTGCCCCTGCCACTCATCTCGGCCGGTGGTTCGGCCCTCATCATGACCCTGGTGGCGATCGGCGTCGTGCTCTCCTTCGCCCGTGACCTGCCCGGCAAGAACGACCCCGGCCTGACGAACGCCCCACTCGGCCGGACCTCCACGAACGGATCACTGCGGTGAGCAAGTACCTCTTCGCCGGCGGCGGCACCGCCGGCCACGTCAACCCCCTGCTCGCGGTCGCCGACCGGCTGACCGAGCGGGAGCCCGGCGCCGAGGTGCTCGTGCTGGGTACCGCCGAGGGCCTGGAGTCCCGCCTCGTCCCGATGCGCGGCTACGAGCTCCTGACGATCCCGCGCCTGCCGTTCCCGCGGAAGCTGAACGGCGCGGCCCTGCGCTTCCCGCAGCGCTTCGCGGCGGCGGTCAAGCGGACCGAGCAGATCATCCGCGACCACGAGATCGAGGTGGTCCTCGGCGTCGGTGGCTACGCGGCCGCTCCGGCGTACATCGCCGCGCGCCGCACCGGCACCCCGATCGTCGTGCACGAGCAGAACGCCAAGCCCGGGCTCGCGAACCGCCTCGCCGCCTTCCTCACCGAGCACGTCGGCCTGACCTTCTCGAACACGCGCCTGCGCCACGGCCGCGTCGTCGGCATGCCGCTCCGTCGCGAGATCGAGTCGCTCGACCGCCGTGCCGTCCGGGCCGAGGGGCTCGCCGAGTTCGGGCTCGACCCGGACCGGCCCGTGCTGCTCGTGACCGGTGGCTCCTCGGGTGCGCGGAGCATCAACCGGACGATCAACAAGTCCGCCGCCACGATCGTGGGCGCCGGCTGGCAGGTCCTGCACGTCGTGGGTGCCGCGTCGGACATCGGCCCGAGCGACCTCGAGGGCTACCACGTGCTGCCCTACTGCGACCGGATGGACCTGGCGTACGCGGCGAGCGACTTCGTCGTGTCGCGTTCGGGTGCCGGCATGGTGTGCGAGCTGACCGCCGTCGGGCTGCCGAGCGTGCTCGTGCCGTACCCGGTGGGCAACGGCGAGCAGCGCCACAACGCGAAGGACGTCGTCGACGCCGGGGGAGCCGTCCTGGTGGCCGACGGGGAATTCGACCAGGACTGGGTGACGTTCCAGCTGCTGAGCATCCTGCAGGACCGCTCCCGCATCGCGGACATGACCGTGCGGGCGGGCAGCGTCGGCCACCGCGACGGCGCCGACCGGATGACCGACCTGGTCCTCGACGCCGCGAAGCAGGCCCCCAGCACCACGGAGGAACGATGACCATCAAGCCGGACCTGACCCAGCCGATCCCGGACGACTTGGGCACGGTGCACTTCGTCGGCATCGGCGGCGCCGGCATGAGCGGGATCGCCAGGATGTTCCTCGCCGCCGGACACCGCGTGACGGGCAGCGACTCCCGCGAGACGGAGACGACCGGCACGATGCGCGACCTCGGCGCGACCGTGCACATCGGTCACGACGCGGCGAACGTCGGCCAGGCCGACACCATCGTCGTCACGAGCGCCCTCTGGCCCGACAACCCCGAGCTCCTCGAGGCGCAGCGCCGCGGTCTGCCGGTGCTCCACCGCTCACAGGCCCTCGCCGCCCTGATCGCCGAGCACCGCCTCGTCGCGGTCGCCGGTGCGCACGGCAAGACCACCTCGACCGGCATGATCGTCACGGCGATGGTCGAGCTCGGCCTCGACCCGAGCTTCGTCAACGGCGGCGTCATCCAGTCCCTCGGCACGAGTTCGGCCCCGGGATCCAGTGACCTGTTCGTGGTCGAGGCCGACGAGTCCGACGGCTCGTTCCTGCTCTACGACGTCGCCGTGGCCCTGGTCACCAACGTCGACGCCGACCACCTGGACCACTACGGCAGCGAGGAGGCCTTCACCGAGGCCTTCGTCGAGTTCGCCGCGAAGGCGAGCGAGCGCGTCGTCATCTCGAGCGACGACGCCGGTGCGAAGACGGTCACGGCCGGCATCCGCCAGCGCGTCGACGCCCCCGAGATCGTCACGTTCGGCGAGGCCGTCGACGCGGACGTCCGCATCGAGGGCATCACCGAGTCGGCCGGCGTCGAGGTCGACTTCCGCGCCGGTGGCGAGGCGTACCACCTGACCCTCCGCGTGCCCGGCCGGCACAACGCGATCAACGCCGTCGGGGCCTTCGCGGTCCTGACCGGTCTCGGCGTCGCCCCGGCCGACGCGATCCGCGGGCTCGAGGCCTTCGGCGGCACGCAGCGCCGCTTCGAGCTGCACGGCGTCGAGCGCGGGGTCTCGGTCTACGACGACTACGCCCACCACCCGACCGAGGTCGCCGCGGCGCTCAAGGCCGCCCGCAACGTCGTCGGCGACGGCCGCATCATCGCGATCCACCAGCCGCACCTGTACTCGCGCACCCGCCTGATGGCCGGCGACTTCGCCAAGGTGTACGAGGAGCTCGCCGACCACACGGTCGTGCTCGACGTCTACGGCGCCCGCGAGGACCCGGAGCCCGGCGTGACCGGGGCCCTGGTGCAGGAGCGTTTCGCCGACCAGTCGCGCGTCGAGTTCCTGCCCGACTGGGACGAGGCGGCGGCACGCGCGGCCGCGGTCGCCCGTGACGGCGACATCATCATGACGCTCAGCTGCGGCGACGTGTACCGGATCATCCCGCAGGTGCTCGGCGCCCTGGGCACCGACGGAGCGTCGGCCCGGTGAAGCGCCCCGAGGGGTTCGACGAGGGGGACGCCCGCAGGGACGCCCCGGCCGAGGCCGCGGAAGCGCCCCGGCAGCGTCGTGGTCCCTCGAAGCCGCGGCTCCCGTTCCGCGGACGCGTCGCCGACGACCGGGAGGCCCGCCCCGCGTCCGCCCCGGAACCCCCGGTCGACGAGACGGTCGACCCCACCCCCGCGGTCCAGCCCGACGCCGACACCTCCGGTCCCCAGCGGGATCGTGTCGGCGCCTTCGCCGGTGCGGCCGGACGCCGCTTCGGCGCCGGACTCTCCACCGTGGCGGACCGCCTGCGCGAGTACACGCCGAATGAGGACCACCGGGACCCGGAGGCCGACCGCCGCGACGCGGAACGCCGAGCCGCCACGAGCGGTGGAGCCGACCACGACGCGACCGTGACCGACGTGCTCGACGCGACCGGTGCCTCCCGGACCGACCAGCACGCCGAGGCGCCCATCGGGGCGCGGGTGCGCGCTGCCGAGACCGCGCGTGAGGCACGCATCGCGAAGCGCCGACGCCGGTTGCTCGAGCGTGCCGAGGTCCGCCGGTTCACCCGGCGCAGCCGGCACCGTCGCGCCGCGTGGATCACGGCGGCGAGCGTCGTCCTCGTGCTCGGGGTCTCGATCCTCGTCGCGGTGTTCTCACCGCTGATGGCGCTCCGCACGATCGAGATCAGGGGCACCGACCGCGTCGACGAGTCCGCGCTGCGCCAGGCGCTGTCCGACCAGATCGGCACGCCCCTGGCCCGGCTCGACTTCGACGCGATCAAGCGGGACGTCGCCGGCTTCCCGCTCATCGAGAGCTACGTGACCGAGGAGGCTCCGCCGCACACGCTCGTCGTCACGGTGACCGAGCGCACGCCGGTGGTCGCGGTGCAGTCCGGCAGCACGTTCGACCTCGTCGACCCCGCGGGCATCGTCGTGCAGTCGTCGCCGAAGCGTCCCGCCACGATGCCGCTCGCCGACATCGGCCGGGCGCGCCTCGGTTCCGCGAGCTTCCGCACCATGACCGAGGTCGTGCTGGCACTGCCGTCGACCGTGCGGTCCCAGGTGACGCGTGTCGCCGGGTCGACGGCCGACGACGTCACCCTGACCCTCAAGGACGGCTCGACCGTCGTGTGGGGGAGCCCGGACGACTCGGACGCCAAGGCCGAACTGCTCGCCGCGCTGGTCAAGGACCACGCGGCGCGGAACCCCGGCGTCGTCGTCGAGTACGACGTCTCGGCACCGGACAACGGCGTGATCCGCGCCAAGGACTGAATTGCCGGACCTGATCGGCGACACGCGGCGTGGCGGGGCGACAGTGCGCCGAACGCACCCGTAGCGTCGAAGCCAGCACCACATCTACCAGCATTGCCCCTGAACTTCAAGTAGAGGTTGAGGGTTCGACCGGAGGCCTGACTGACGTGACCACGAACCACAACTACCTCGCCGTCATCAAGGTCGTCGGTGTCGGCGGCGGCGGCGTCAACGCCGTCAACCGCATGATCGAGCTCGGTCTCCGTGGCGTCGAGTTCATCGCGATCAACACCGACGCCCAGGCCCTGCTGCTCAGCGACGCCGACGTCAAGCTCGACGTCGGCCGCGAGATCACCCGCGGCCTCGGTGCCGGCGCGGACCCCGAGGTCGGCCGTCGTGCCGCCGAGGACCACGCCGAGGAGATCGAAGAGGCCCTGGCCGGCGCCGACATGGTGTTCGTCACCGCGGGCGAGGGCGGCGGCACCGGCACCGGTGGCGCACCGGTCGTCGCACGCATCGCGAAGTCCATCGGCGCACTGACCATCGGCGTCGTCACGAAGCCCTTCAGCTTCGAGGGCAAGCGCCGCCAGTCGCAGGCCGAGAACGGCGTCGCGGGCCTCAAGGACGAGGTCGACACGCTCATCGTCGTCCCGAACGACCGCCTGCTCGAGATCAGCGACCGCGGCATCTCGATGGTCGAGGCCTTCGCCACGGCCGACCAGGTGCTCCTCGCCGGTGTGCAGGGCATCACCGACCTCATCACCACCCCGGGCCTGATCAACCTCGACTTCGCCGACGTCAAGAGCGTCATGCAGGGTGCGGGTTCCGCGCTCATGGGCATCGGGTCCTCCCGCGGTGCCGACCGTGCGATCAAGGCGGCCGAGCTCGCCGTCGCGTCGCCGCTGCTCGAGGCCTCGATCGACGGTGCGCACGGCGTGCTGCTGTCGATCCAGGGTGGCTCGAACCTCGGCATCTTCGAGATCAACGACGCCGCGCGTCTGGTGCAGGAAGCCGTGCACCCCGAGGCGAACATCATCTTCGGTGCGGTCATCGACGACACCCTGGGTGACGAGGTCCGCGTGACCGTCATCGCCGCGGGCTTCGACGGTGGCGAGCCGGCGCAGCAGCAGAAGGAACGCCGCTCGAGCTACGTCGACCCGGAGTCGAGCGCCGCGGCGCCCGTCGCCGCCTCGACCGGCGCGATCGAGGACTCGACCACGTCGAGCCCGTCCTGGGCCTCGCAGGAGCACCAGCCGCCGGTGCAGCGCGCCGCCGACCCGGCGTTCGACGACGACGACGAGCTCGACGTCCCCGACTTCCTGAAGTAACCCACCCTTGGTAGCCGACACGCGCCTCCCGTCCGCCTCGTCACCCGACGACGGACCGGAGGCGCGTCTCGCGTCCGTCAGGAGCGGCATCGCCGACGCGGCGCGCGCCGCAGGGCGCTCGCCCGACGAGCTGACGCTCGTCGTCGTCACGAAGTACCACCCGGCGTCGCTCGTCCGCGAGCTCGCCGCACTCGGCGTGACGGACGTGGGGGAGAACCGCCACCAGGAGGCGCAGGCGAAGGCCGCCGAACTGGCGGACCTCGGCCTGACCTGGCACTTCGTCGGGCAGCTGCAGTCGAAGAAGGCCCGGCAGGCCCGGCGGTACGCCGACGTGGTGCAGTCGCTCGACCGTGAGTCCGTCGTCGACGCGTTCGCCCCGACCGAGGCCGAGCCGGAGCCCCGGGTCATCGACGGGTTCGTGCAGGTGAACCTCACCGACGACCCCGGCCGTGGCGGGGTGCAGCCGGACGACGTCGAGGCCATGGTGTCGCGCGTACTGGCCACCGGGACGATCCGGCTGCGGGGTGTCATGGCGGTCGCACCCCTGGACGAGGAGCCCCGAGCCGCCTTCGCCCGACTCCGCTCGATCTCCGAACGGGTCGTGGCGCTCGAACCCGCTGCGACCGACATCTCGGCCGGCATGAGCGGGGACTACGCCGAGGCGATCCTCGAGGGCGCGACACACCTGCGGATCGGCACCGCAATCACGGGAAACCGGCCGCCCGCACCCTAGCCTCGTTGCAGGGCACCACGAGCACGAACCCCGGAGGAACCATGGCCAACCCGCTGAAGAAGACGATGGTCTACCTCGGCCTCGCCGATGAGGAACTCGACTACGAGGACGAGCAGCAGGCCGAGCCCGCGCGCCAGCAGGCAGCCCCTGCACGCCAGGCCGCAGCGGCTGCTCCGGCGCCCGCCGAGCCGCAGGAGACCCCCGCGGCGGCAGCAGCCCCCGCGGCCGCTCCCGCAGCCGTCCCGGCTCCCACCAAGACGCACACCCACCAGCGCGGCGCCCAGGTCACTCCGCTCCGCCGCTCGCACACGACCGCACAGAAGGCGACCCCGGTCCAGGAAATGAACGAGATCCTCACCGTCCACCCGCGCGAGTACAAGGACGCCCAGTCCATCGCCGAGAGCTTCCGCGACGGCATCCCCGTCATCATCAACCTCTCGCAGATGACCGAGGGTGACGCCCGACGCATGATCGACTTCGCCTCAGGGCTGTCGCTCGGTCTGTTCGGCAAGATCGAGCGCGTCACGAACAAGGTCTTCCTCCTGTCGCCGGCGCACGTCGCAGTGAGCGGTGAGCCCGCTGAGGTAGAGTCCGACATCGAGGCGAACTTCTTCGCCCAGTCCTGAGCCGTACCCGGCACACCCGCCCCTGAGCGTCGTCTGACGACGCTCGCCCGAGACGAGCGAGCCCCATCGTGTCCGTGATCCTAGGGATCATCTCCCTCGCGTTGCTCCTGTACTTCTTCGTGATGTGGGGGCGGTTCGCGCTCGACCTCGTGCAGAGCTTCAACCGTTCCTGGCGTCCGCGCGGGGGCATGCTCGTGGTGTCCGAGTTCGTCTACACGATCACGGATCCGCCCATCCGAGCGGTGCGACGGGTCCTCCCGCCGCTCCGCCTGGGGCCGGTGGCGCTCGACTTCGGCTGGACGATCGTGATGCTCGTCGTCATCATCGCCCGGTTCGTGGTCGCCGCCCTGGCACGCGGTATCTGAGCGGACTCCCGTCCGCGACACGCGCCACGCCAGGCGCGCGGCACGGTTCCTCCCCATCGTCGGTGTACGGTGGTCGGGATCGATGCCCGCTCCGGTGGCGCATCCGCACCGCACGGTACGACTGGTACATTCGGTCGCACCGCACGCGGTTCCACACGTTCAGCAGTTCTATTGAGGTGACGGCAATGGCTTTGACGCCGGAAGACGTAGTCAACAAGCGGTTCCAGCCGACGAAGTTCCGCGAGGGCTACGACCAGGACGAGGTCGACGACTTCCTCGACGAGGTCGTGGTCGAGCTCCGTCGCCTGACCGCGGAGAACGACGAGCTCCGCCAGCGCCTGCAGGCGGCCGAATCGGCCCCGCAGTCGGCGAAGGCCGAGCAGCCCGCTCCCGCAGCCGAGCCGGAGCCCACCCCGGCCCCGGTCGAGGCAGCACCGGAGCCCGCTCCGGTCGCCGCGGCGGCACCGACCACCACGGTCCCCGCCGACGAGGACACCGAGGGCACCACGAACCTCCTGACCCTGGCGCGTCGTCTCCACGAGGAGCACGTCCGCGAGGGCATCGAGAAGCGCGACGCGCTCATCGCCGAGGGCACGGCCCAGGCCGCTCGCCTGGTCTCCGAGGCCGAGGCGAAGCAGCGCCAGATCATCGCCGACACCGAGAACACGAACCGTCAGCGTGTCGCGGTGCTCGAGCAGGAGCAGCGCCAGCTCGAGGGCAAGATCGACGAGCTCCGGACCTTCGAGCGCGATTACCGTGCGCAGCTCAAGAGCTACATCCAGGGGCAGCTCTCCGAGCTCGACTCGGGCGAGCAGTCCGGTCTCACCCCGGCGCCGGCTTCGGCGCAGGGCTTCGGCAACTGACGTTGTCGCGACCAGCATCACGAGCGAAGGTCAGTGTCCGCGCGATCGCGGCACTGGCCTTCGCCGCTGTCGTGGTGGTGGCGTTCGACCAGGTCGCCAAGACGCTGGTCGTCGCGAACCTGCCGTACGGCACCCCCGTCCCGGTCCTCGGCGGTGCGTTGCAGTTCCTGTACGTCCGGAACCCGGGGGCCGCGTTCTCGTTCGCGGTGAACATGACCTGGGTGTTCTCGGTCATCTCGGCCGCGGTCGTCGTCGCGATCATCGTGTACTCGCGTCGCATCCGGTCGATGTGGTGGGCCATCGTGCTCGGCATGCTGCTCGGCGGCGCGCTGGGCAACCTGCTCGACCGGCTCTTCCGTGAGCCCGGCTTCGGCCGGGGGCACGTCGTCGACTTCATCTCGACGCCGTGGATGATGCCGGCGATCTACAACGTCGCCGACTCCTTCATCTGCATCAGCATGGTGGTCTTCGTGCTACTGGTGATCCTCGGGGTGAACCTCGACGGCACCCGCACGCTCCCGGCCAAGCGCCAGGCGCAGCTCGACGCGGCGCAGCCGGTCGACGCGGCGCAGCCGGTCGACGCGGCGCAGCCGCTCGACGGTGGGGCCGCGTTCTCGTCGGCTGATGCGGCGTTCGACGAGCCGACCCGCGCCTCCAGGCCGGAGGACCGCGACCGTCGCGACACGCTGGGCCACGACGCCACGTGAGCGAATCGCGTGCTCTTCCCGTCCCCGACGGGCTCGCCGGTGAGCGCGTCGACGCCGCCATCGCGAAGCTCCTCGGCTTCAGCCGGTCGTTCGCTGCCGACGTCGTCGCCGCCGGGGGTGTCCGCGTCGACGGGGTTCCCGTCGACAAGTCGGACCGTCTGCATGCCGACTCCTGGCTCGAGGTCGAGTGGACCCCGAAGGAGCCGCCGCGCATCGTGCCGGCGGCCGTGCCGGGCATGACGATCGTGCACGACGACGAGGACATCGTCGTCGTGGACAAGCCCGTCGGCGTCGCTGCGCACCCCTCGCCGGGGTGGGACGGGCCGACCGTGCCCGGGGGACTCGCCGCCGCCGGCTTCACGATCGCGACGTCCGGTGCCGCCGAACGCGCCGGGATCGTGCACCGCCTCGACGTCGGGACCTCGGGCCTGATGGTGGTCGCGAAGACCGAGCTGGCGTACACGCACCTGAAGCGGGCGTTCAAGGAGCGCACGGTCGAGAAGGTGTACCACGCGCTCGCGCAGGGCCACCCCGACCCGACCTCGGGCACGATCGACGCGCCGATCGGCCGGCACCCGTCGAGTGACTGGAAGTTCGCGGTCACGTCAGAGGGCAAGCCGAGCGTCACCCACTACGAGACGCTCGAGGCCTTCCGCTCGGCCACCCTGCTCGAGGTGCACCTGGAGACCGGGCGCACCCACCAGATCCGGGTGCACATGGCGGCGACACGCCACCCGCTCGTCGGGGACACGATGTACGGCGCCGACCCGGTGCTGGCGGCCGAGCTCGGGCTGACGCGCCAGTGGCTCGACGCCGTCCGGCTGGGCTTCGACCACCCCCGCACGGGCGAGTGGGTGTCGTTTGAGGCGCAGTACCCGGACGACCTGCAGGCAGCGCTGGAGCAGATCCGGAGCGCGTCGCTCTGACGCGCCCGGCTGTTTGCGCCGAGTGGTCACGAACCGTCGGCTGGGTCGCCGCCGGGCGACGGGTTCCGTACCTGCCGCGGCCCGCGGCCGGTGTCCCTTGCCCGCTCGGCGGCGCGCCCCGCGCGTGTCCCGACCCGCTGCCGGTCTGAAGGCACGGTGCGGGGCAGCGCCGCGCCTCCAGGCCGCCGCGCCCGGCCGTAAACGCCGAGGGGTCACGAACTGTGGGCGGGGAGGCCGCCAGGCGACACTTTGCGCGCCCGCCGCGGCTCGCGTGCGGCATGTCCTGACCGCTAGGCGGCGCGCCCCGCGCGTGTCGCGTCCCGCTGCCGGCCTGGAGGCGCGGTGCGGGGTCGCCACGCGCCTCCAGGCCGCCGCGCCCCGCCGTTTGCGCCGAAGGGTCAGGAACGGTCGGTTGGGAGGCCGCCAGGCGACGGGTTCTGTACCCGCGGCGGCCCCCGCGCAGCGTGTCCTGACCGCTGGGCGGCGCGCTCCGCGCGTGTCGCGTCCCGCTGCCGGCCTGGAGGCGCGGTGCGGGGTCGCCACGTGCCTCCAGGCCGCCGCACCCCGCCGTTTGCGCCGAAGGGTCAGGAACGGTCGGTTGGGAGGCCGCCAGGCGACGGGTTCTGTACCCGCGGCGGCCCCCGCGCAGCGTGTCCTGACCGCTGGGCGGCGCGCCCCGCGCGTGTCGCGACCCGCTGCCGGCCTGGAGGCGCAGTGCGGCCCCGCCCCGCGCCTCCAGACCGCCCCGACGCGCGCGGGAATGTGGGCGGCCGCGGTTAGGCTGTTCCCACCCCGCAGCACACCGTACGAACCGGAGGTTCCGTGTCGGATTCCGACTCCTTCGTCCACCTGCACGTGCACAGCGAGTACTCGATGCTCGACGGTGCCGCCAGGCTCTCCGACCTCGTGGCGGAGACCGCCGCGCAGGGGATGCCCGCCGTGGCGGTGACCGACCACGGCAACATGTTCGGCGCCTTCGAGTTCTGGAAGGCCGCCAAGGCCGGTGGCGTCAAACCGATCATCGGGACCGAGGCGTACATCACGCCCCGCACGCACCGTTCGGACAAGACCCGTGTGCGCTGGGGTGACGGTGGTGGCGACGACGTGTCCGGCGCCGGCTCGTACACGCACATGACGATGTTCGCCGAGAACACGACGGGCATGCACAACCTGTTCCGGCTGTCGTCCAAGGCGTCGCTCGAGGGCTACTACTTCAAGCCCCGCATGGACATCGAACTCCTGCAGGAGTACCACGAGGGCATCATCGCCACCACGGGCTGCCCCTCGGGGGAGATCCAGACGCGCCTGCGTCTCGGCCAGTACGACGAAGCAGTGCAGGCGGCCGCCGACTACCGCGACATCTTCGGCAAGGAGAACTACTTCGCCGAGGTCATGGACCACGGCCTCGAGATCGAACGCCGGATCATGAGCGACCTGATCCGCCTGGCGAAGGACCTCGACATCCCGCTGGTCGGCACGAACGACCTGCACTACACGCACGCCCACGACGCCAAATCGCACGCGGCACTGCTCTGCGTGCAGTCCGGCTCGACCCTGAACGACCCGAACCGTTTCAAGTTCGACGCCGACGAGTTCTACCTGAAGACCCCGGCGCAGATGCGGCACGTCTTCCGCGACAACCTCGAGGCCTGCGACAACACGCTGCTCATCGCGGAACGCTGCAACGTCGAGTTCGACACCTCGGCCAACTACATGCCGAAGTTCCCGGTGCCCGAGGGCGAGACCGAGCACTCCTGGTTCGAGAAAGAGGTCGCGAAGGGGCTGGACTACCGGTACCCGGACGGCATCTCGAAAGAGGTCCAGGACCGCGCCGACTACGAGGTCGGCATCATCAACCAGATGGGCTTCCCCGGCTACTTCCTGGTGGTCGCGGACTTCATCAACTGGTCCAAGAACAACGGCATCCGCGTCGGTCCGGGGCGTGGCTCCGGTGCCGGCTCGATGGTCGCGTACGCGATGCGCATCACCGACCTCGACCCCATCCGGCACGGCCTGATCTTCGAGCGGTTCCTCAACCCGGACCGCGTCTCGATGCCCGACTTCGACGTCGACTTCGACGACCGGCGCCGCGGTGAGGCGATCAAGTACGTCACCGAGAAGTACGGGTCGGAGCGCGTCGCGCAGATCGTCACGTACGGCACGATCAAGGCGAAGCAGGCGCTCAAGGACTCCTCGCGCGTCCTCGGGTTCCCGTTCGGCATGGGCGAGAAGCTCACGAAGGCGATGCCGCCGCCCGTGATGGGCAAGGACATCCCGCTCACCGGGATCTTCGACAAGGACCACCCGCGCTACAAGGAGGCCGTCGACGTCCGCACCGTGGTCGAGACCGACCCCGAGGCGAAGACCGTCTTCGACACCGCACTCGGGCTCGAGGGACTGAAGCGTCAGTGGGGCGTGCACGCGGCCGGCGTCATCATGTCGAGCGACCCGCTGATCGACATCATCCCGATCATGAAGCGGGAGCAGGACGGCCAGATCGTCACGCAGTTCGACTACCCGGCAGCGGAGTCGCTCGGCCTGATCAAGATGGACTTCCTGGGGCTCCGCAACCTCACGATCATCAGTGACGCCCTCGACAACATCAAGACGAACCGCGGGACCGAGCTCGACCTCGAGAACATGGGTCTCGAAGACCCCGAGGCGTACGCGCTCCTGCAGCGCGGCGACACCCTCGGCGTGTTCCAGCTCGACGGTGGGCCGATGCGTGGCCTGCTGCGGCTGATGAAGCCCGACAACTTCGAGGACATCTCCGCGCTCATCGCCCTGTACCGCCCGGGGCCCATGGGTGCGAACTCGCACACGAACTACGCGCTCCGCAAGAACGGCGAGCAGCCGATCACGCCGATCCACCCGGAGCTCGAAGAGCCCCTCAAGGACATCATCGGCACGACCTACGGCCTGATCATCTACCAGGAGCAGGTCATGGCCATCGCGCAGAAGGTCGCGGGGTTCTCCCTCGGCCAGGCGGACATCCTCCGCCGCGCGATGGGCAAGAAGAAGAAGTCCGAGCTCGACAAGCAGTACGCGGGCTTCCAGCAGGGCATGAAGGACAACGGGTACTCCGACGCGGCGATCAAGACGCTGTGGGACATCCTGCTGCCCTTCTCCGACTACGCGTTCAACAAGGCGCACTCGGCGGCCTACGGTGTGGTGTCCTTCTGGACCGCGTACCTCAAGGCGCACTACCCGGCCGAGTACATGGCGGCGCTGCTGACGAGCGTCGGCGACGCCCGCGACAAGCTCGCCCTGTACCTCAACGAGTGCCGCCGGATGGGCATCAAGGTGATGCCGCCGGACGTCAACGAGTCGATCGGCTTCTTCGCCGCCGTCGGCGACGACATCCGGTTCGGCATGGGTGCCATCCGCAACGTCGGGTTCAACGTCGTCGACGACATCGTCAAGGCCCGGACCGAGAAGGGCGCCTTCGAGTCGTTCCACGACTTCCTGCGCAAGATCCCGATCTCGTCGGCGAACAAGCGCACGGTCGAGTCGCTCATCAAGGCCGGTGCCTTCGACGAGTTCGGCGACACCCGGCGTGCCCTGGTGGAGATCCACGAGGGCGCGGTCGAGGGTGCGGTGAAGGTCAAGCGCGACGAGGCCCACGGCAACGTCGGGTTCGACTTCGACTCGCTCTTCGCCGAGGCAGCGGAGGACGCCCCGAGCGCCGCGGTGTCGCAGGTGCCGGACCGTCCGGAGTGGTCGAAGCGCGACAAGCTCGCGTTCGAGCGGGACATGCTCGGGCTCTACGTGTCCGACCACCCGCTCGCCGGGCTCGAGATCGAGCTCGCGAAGCACCAGTCGATCACCATCGCCGACCTGCTGACGGCCGACGACTCGATCGAGGGCGAGACGGTCACCGTCGCCGGCCTGCTGACGAGCGTGCAGCACCGGGTGGCGAAGACGAGCGGCAACCCGTACGGCATCGTCGACATCGAGGACTTCGGCGGCCAGATCGGCGTGATGTTCCTGGGCAAGACCTACCAGGAGTTCGGCCCGTCCCTGGTGCCCGACTCGATCGTCGTCCTGCGCGGCCGCGTCAACGTCCGCGACGACGGCAAGGCCCTGCACGCGGTGAGCATGTTCCAGCCGAACGTCGGCGACGCGATGGGCTCCGGCCCGCTCACCCTGTCCCTGCCGGAACGCCAGGCAACGACGACCACGGTGACGGAACTCGCCGCCGTGCTCGGCCGCCACCAGGGTGACACCGAGGTCCGGCTGAAGCTGCTCAAGGACGACGTCGCGCGCACCTTCGAGCTGCCGTTCCCGGTGAACCTGACCCCCGACCTGTTCGGCGAGCTGAAGAGCCTGCTCGGACCCCGCTGCCTGGTGTAGGAGCGTCGACCATGGCCGGTCACCGGATCTTCGGGACGCCCGTCGCGGACGTCTACGGGCACTACCTGGCGAAGGTGGAGCGGAAGGGCCACACGAAGGCGGAGCTCGACACCGTCATCGAGTGGTTGACCGGCTTCGACGGCCCGGCGCTCGCGCAGCACCTGGCCGACCGGACCACGTTCGAGGACTTCTTCGCCGGCGCGCACCTCAACCCGAACGCCCCGCTCATCACCGGGGTGATCTGCGGGGTGCGGATCGAGGAGCTCGACGACCCGCTCATGCGGCAGATCCGGTACCTCGACAAGCTCGTCGACGAGGTCGCCAAGGGCCGGCCGATGGTGAAGATCCTGCGGACCGCGTGACCGACGGCCAGCCGGCACCGCACGTCCTGCGGGCGTTCGGCGTACACGGCCGGCCGCTCGAGCGCCTCGGCGGCGGGCGTGGACTCACGTGGCGCGCCGGGGACGTCGTCCTCCGCCCGTCCGGTGACCGCCTGGAGGCCCGGTGGCGGTCCGCCACGCTGGCGCGGCTCGTCCACACGGCGGGGTTCCGGACCCCGCGCCCGGTCGCCGCCACGCCCGGGGACTGGGTCGTGGACGCCAGCGCCGCCGCTGCCGCTGCCGGCGACGCCGCCGGCGACGCCGCTGGCGCTGGCGCTGGCGCCGGCGCCGGCGTCAGCACCGGCGAGGACGGTTGGGAGGCCTGGCGGTGGGTCGACGGTCGGACCGACCCCACTCGCGTGGACGACGTGATCGCCGCGGGCGCAGCGTTCCACCGGGCGATCGCCCATCTGCCACGCCCGGACTTCCTCGACGACCGCGACGAGCCCTGGAGCCGGGCGGACCGCATGGCCTGGGGCGGAGCGGCCCTGCCCGACGACCCGACGCTGGACCGCCTGGCCGCGACGTTCCGGCCGGTGACGTCCCCGTCGCACCTCGTCCACGGTGACCTGCTCGGCAACGTGCTCTTCACGCCGGGGGAGCCGCCCACGGTGTTCGACTGGGCGCCGTACTGGCGCCCGGCGGGCCTCGGCGCCGCGATCGCCGCGGTCGACGCCGTGTGCTGGCACGGGGTCCCCGTCGGTCGGCTCGGCGTGCTCGGCACCGGCGTCCCCGAGTGGCCGCAGCTGCTCGTCCGTGCCCTGGCGTTCCGGATCGCCACGCTGCACCTGCTCGACGCGTGGGACGCCGACCAGACGGTCCGCCACCGGCCCGTGGTCGACGCCGTCGTGCAGCACGCCGCCGGTACGCTGGAGGCCTCATGATGCAGCGAATCGACCTCCGCGGCGGCCTGCCCGCCCGTGCCGAACTCCTCCGACTCATGCCCCGTGCCGCGGGTGACGTGTCGCACGCGGTCGACGCCGCGCGCGAGTTGATCGAGGACGTCCGGCACCGTGGTGCCGCGGCCCTGCACGACCAGGCCGAGCGCTTCGACGGCGGGGCCCCCGCGGACGTCCGGGTCCCCGCTGCCGAGATCACCGCCGCCGTGGCCGGGCTCACCCCCGAGGTCCGAGCAGCCCTCGACGAGGCCATCCGCCGGGTCCGGGCCGCGAGTGCCGCGCAGATCCCCGCCCCGTCCGTGACGACCCTGGCCGACGGCGCCGAGGTCCACCAGCGCTGGCAGCCGATGCGCCGCGTGGGGCTCTACGTGCCCGGTGGCAAGGCCGTCTACCCGTCCAGCGTCGTGATGAACGTCGTCGCGGCCCAGGTCGCGGGCGTGCCCTCGATCGCCCTCGTGTCGCCGCCGCAGCGCGACCACGGCGGCGCGGTCCACCCGACGATCCTCGCCGCGGCGGGGCTGCTCGGCATCGACGAGGTCTACGCCATGGGCGGTGCCGGAGCCGTCGGCGCGCTGGCGTACGGCGTCGCCGAGATCGACCTCGAGCCGGTCGACCTGGTCACCGGTCCGGGCAACAACTACGTCGCCGCGGCCAAGCGCCTGGTGCGCGGGGTGGTGGGCATCGACTCCGAGGCCGGGGCGACCGAGATCCTCGTGATCGCGGACGACACCGCCGACGCCGGGTTCGTGGCCGCCGACCTCATCAGTCAGGCCGAGCACGACGAGCAGGCCGGCAGCGTGCTGGTGACGACGTCCGCGGCGTTCGCCGACGCGGTCGAGGCGGCCATCCCGGAACGCACGGCGGTGCTCGGGACGGCTGCGCGCCTCCAGGCCGCCCTGGACGGGCCGCAGTCCGCGATCGTCCTGGTGGACTCCCTGACCGACGCGGCGACCGTGAGCAACGCGTACGGGCCGGAGCACCTCGAGATCCAGACGGTCGACGACGACGCGGTGCTGGCCGACATCGACGCCGCCGGTGCGGTGTTCGTCGGACCGAGCACGCCGGTGAGCCTGGGGGACTACCTGGCGGGCTCGAACCACGTGCTGCCGACCGGCGGCCAGGCCCGCTTCGGGGCCGGGCTGTCGGCGTCGACGTTCCTGCGGCCCCAGCAGATCGTCCGGTACACGCCCGAGGCCCTGGCCGAGGTCGCCCCGCACATCGTCGCGCTGTCCACCGAGGAGCAGCTCCCCGCGCACGGGGCCGCCGTGACGGAGCGCACGAACCGATAGCCTGGGGAACGACATGTTCTGCCCCTTCTGCCGCCACCCGGACTCCCGCGTCGTCGACTCACGGACGAGCGACGACGGAACCTCCATCCGCCGCCGTCGTCAGTGCCCCAACTGCGGTCGACGGTTCTCGACCACCGAGACCGCATCGCTCAACGTCGTGAAGCGCAACGGCGTCACCGAGCCGTTCAGCCGCGACAAGATCGTCTCCGGTGTGCGCAAGGCGTGCCAGGGACGCCCGGTCACCGACGGTGACCTGGCCGTGCTCGCGCAGCGCGTCGAGGAGACCGTCCGGTCCTCCGGATCCAGCCAGATCGACGCGAACGACATCGGCCTCGCGATCCTCGCGCCCCTGCGGGAGCTCGACGAGGTCGCCTACCTGCGGTTCGCGAGCGTCTACCAGGCGTTCGACTCGCTCGAGGACTTCGAGGACGCCATCGGCCAGCTCCGCCGCGACCACCACGGGGCGTCCGACACGGCCGCCGGGTCGTCCGCACCGTCCGGCACGCGCGCGTGAGCGGCATCGCCGAACGGATCGTGCGCGGTGGCTACCGCGTCGTGTTCCGTTCCGTGTTCGCGAACATGGACCCGGAGCGCGCCCACCACCTGGCGTTCGCCGTCATCGCGGGGCTGCCCCGCGTGCCGTTCCTGAGCGGCGTCGTCGAGCGGTACTGCCGTCCCGCGGCGTCCGACGGCGTCACCACGATGGGCATCCACTTCCCGTCGCGCTTCGGCCTGGCCGCCGGGTTCGACAAGGACGCCCGCGGCATCGCCGGTCTCGGCCTGCTCGGCTTCGGCCACGTCGAGGTCGGCACCATCACCGCCAAGCCGCAGCCCGGCAACGAGCGCCCGCGCCTGTTCCGGCTGATCGGCGACCGCGCCCTGATCAACCGCATGGGCTTCAACAACCACGGCGCCGCTGCGGCCGCCCGACGCCTCGAGCGCGCCCGCCGCAACCCCGGCCGACCGGTCATCGGCGTGAACATCGGCAAGAGCCGGGTCGTCTCCGTCGAGGACGCCATCGAGGACTACCTCGAGTCCACCCGTCGGCTCGCGACGTTCGCGGACTACCTGGCGGTCAACGTCAGCTCGCCGAACACGCCCGGCCTGCGCGGACTGCAGGAACTCGACCAGCTCCGACCGCTGCTGTCCGCGGTGCGTGACGCCGCCGGCCGGACGCCGGTGCTCGTCAAGATCGCACCGGACCTGACCGACGAGCAGATCGACGCGATCGCGGGCCTCGCGGTCGAGCTCGGACTGTCCGGGGTGATCGCCAACAACACGACGATCTCCCGCGACGGCCTGACGGCCGATCCGTCCGACGTCGAGGCGATGGGTGCCGGGGGCCTCTCCGGTGCGCCGGTCGCCGCCCGCTCGCTCGAGGTTCTGCGTCGCGTCCGCGCCGCGGTGCCCGCCGACTTCTGCGTCATCGCCGTCGGTGGTGTGACCACCGAGCAGGACGTGCAGGACCGCATCGACGCCGGGGCCACGCTCGTGCAGGGCTACACGGCGTTCCTCTACGAGGGACCGACCTGGGCCGCGCGCATCAACCGGCTGCGCCGTCGGCGGCTGCGTCGCGCCGCGCGGTAGACGCGACCACCTGACGGACTGGAGGCCCGTGGCGACACCGCCACGGGCCTCCAGTGCGTCGTGTGGGTGCGCTCACGGCCGCTTCGTGAGCAGGAATGGGGGAGCGGGAACGACGAAGCGCCGCCCGGCAGGCCGGGCGGCGCTTCGTCGTGTGCGTGTGGCTAGAGCGTGGGGTACTGCCCACGCCGGACCTGGGGCTTCGGCAGCCGCAGGAAGCGCAGCTGCCACGCCCGCGTGAGGATGTAGAGGAACGTGCCGCGCTGGAGCTCGCCGAACTTGGCGGTGAGCTTGCGGCGGAGCGACAGCCACAGCACCACGCAGTCGATGATGAACAGCGCCACGAACGCCCACACCAGCAGGAGCGAGTAGGACGCGATCACGGTCTGCGCGGCCGCGAACCCGACGATCAGGAACAGCACGAGCACGGGCATCATGACCTCGCCGACGTTCCAGCGGGCGTCGATCCAGTCGCGGACGAAGCGTCGCTGCTCACCGCGGTCCTTCGCCGGCAGGTAGCGCTCCTCGCCGTTGGCCATGCCGACCCGGGCACGCTCGCGCTCCGAGTTGAGACGTGCGCGCGCAGCCTTCTTGTCGACCGGCGTGTTGCCGACGAGGGGGCGGCGGTTCGCTGCCTCTCGCTCGCGGCGGGACGGCGTGGGGCGGCCCTTGCCCTGCTCGAGGAGCTCGGCCTCGGTCGGGTTGACGGTCGTGTTGGTCTTGGGGGCTGCCTTCGCCACGGTGCGTTCCTAACGGCGGTGTGCGTGCGGGATCTCCTCTAGATTACCGGGCATGACCGACAGCGAACAGCACAGCCCCGCGACCGACCCCGCGCTCCTCGACGCCCTGCGCGAACACGTGCAGGGGGCACTGCCCACGACGATCGCCGACCTGTCCGCGCTGGTGCGCCTGCCGTCGGTGTCCTGGTCGGCCTTCGACCCGGCGAACGTGCGCGCGAGTGCCGAGGCCGTCGCGGACCTCGCACGGTCCACCGGGGTGTTCGGCGCGGACGACGTCCGGATCGTGCGGTCGGCGGTGTCCGGCTCGACGGCCGACGTCGCCGAGGCCGACGCCGAGACCGAGCTCGGCCAGCCCGCGGTGCTCGCGGTGCGCCCGGCGCGGAACGGCAAGCCGACGGTGATGCTCTACGCCCACCACGACGTGCAGCCGCAGGGCGACGAGGCCCTGTGGGAGACGCCGCCGTTCGAGCCGACCCTGCGCGGTGACCGCCTGTACGGCCGCGGCGCCTCGGACGACAAGGCCGGTGTGATGACGCACATCGCGTCGCTCCGCGCGGTGCACGCCCAGTTCGGTGACGACCTCGACCTCGGGATCGTGCTGTTCGTCGAGGGCGAGGAGGAGTTCGGCTCCCGCTCGTTCCGCACGTTCCTGCGCGAGCAGAAGGAGCACCTCGCCGCCGACGTCATCGTCGTGGCGGACAGCGACAACTGGTCGACCGAGGTGCCGTCGATCACGGTCTCCCTGCGGGGCAACGTGACCTTCAAGCTCACCCTGACCACGCTCGAGCACGCCAGCCACAGCGGCATGTTCGGGGGAGCTGCCCCGGACGCGATGATCCCCATGGTGCGGCTGCTCGCCTCGCTGCACGACGCCGACGGTTCGGTCGCCGTCGACGGGCTGACCTCGTACGAGGCCGACGTGCCGGAGCGCACCGAGGACGAACTCGCCGCCGACGCCGCGCTCGTCCCCGGTGTGCGCCCGATCGGCACCGGCGCCGTGCTGTCGCGCATGTGGTTCCAGCCGTCGATCACGGTGACCGGCATGGACGTGCCGAGCGTCGCGAACGCCTCGAACACCCTGCTGCCCACGGTCTCGGCACGGGTCTCGGTCCGCGTCGCCCCCGGCCAGGACGCCAGGCAGGCGTCCGCGGCCGTCGAGCGGCACCTGCGCGAGCACGTCCCGTTCGGCGCACGGATGGAGATCACCGAGCCGGACAGCGGCGACGGGTTCCTCGTCGACACCGCTGGCTGGGCCGTCCAGGAGGCGCGCACGGCGATGCGCGAGGGGTGGGGCGCCGAGGCGGTCGAGCAGGGCATCGGCGGGTCGATCCCGTTCGTGTCCGACCTCGCCGCGGAGTTCCCGGACGCGCAGATCCTGGTCACCGGCGTCGAGGACCCGGACACCCGTGCGCACAGCCCGAACGAGTCGCAGCACCTCGGTGTCCTGCACCGTGCCATCGCGTCGGAGACGATCCTGCTCGCCAGGCTCGCGACGCGCAGCTGAGGGTGCTTACAATCGACGCCAGGCGCGGTGACCAGCACCGCCCGGAGGGAGACGCGCGATGAGCGACACCATCACCGAAGCACCGGCGACCGAAACGCAGTCGCACGGCGTCCTCCTGAGCGACGCCGCTGCCGGCAAGGTGGCGAGCCTGCTCGAGCAGGAGGGCCGCGACGACCTGCGCCTGCGCCTCGCCGTCCAGCCCGGTGGCTGCTCGGGCCTGATCTACCAGCTGTACTTCGACGAGCGTCTGCTCGACGGTGACGTCACCGCCGAGTTCGACGGGGTCGAGGTCGTCGTCGACAAGATGAGCGTCCCGTACCTCGACGGCGCGACGATCGACTTCGAGGACACGATCCAGAAGCAGGGCTTCACGATCGACAACCCGAACGCGCAGGGCAGCTGCGCCTGTGGTGACAGCTTCCACTGATCACCAGCGATCCGACACGCGAGCGGCACCGAGCTGCGAGTAAGCTAGGAGTGTTCCAATCAAGCTGGGAGCCAGCCATGCGCCGCCTTCGTGCGGCTCGCCGTCGGACTCGACGGGCTGACCTCCTGAAGCTCACGTCTTTTGCGAGAGGTAACAGTGCGTTCGAATCGCCGTATACGTTGGGCGGCCGTCCCGGTGGCCGTCGGTCTGGTCATCGCACTGGCTGGCTGCACGCAGCAGCAGATGAACGGATGGCTCCCCGGCACGGAGGAGACGAAGAACGTCACCAACCACACGAGCCGCATCGTCGGCCTGTGGACCACCAGCTGGGTCGTTCTCCTCGCCGTCGGTCTCATCGTGTGGGGCCTGATCATCTGGGCAGCGATCGTCTACCGCCGCCGGAAGGGCCAGACCGGCCTGCCCGTGCAGATGCGGTACAACATGCCGCTCGAGATCTTCTACACGATCGTGCCGCTGATCCTGGTGCTGGGCTTCTTCGCCTTCACCGCGAAGGACCAGGCCGCGATCGAGAAGCCCTTCGCCGACCCCGACGCCACCGTGCACGTGTACGGCAAGCGCTGGGCGTGGGACTTCAACTACATCAACAAGGACAACCCCGAAGAGAGCGTCTACTACCAGGGCATCCAGGCCCAGGAAGAAGAGAACGCCAACGGGGCGATCGACGAGTCGCAGCTGCCGACCCTCTACCTGCCGAAGGGCAAGAAGGTCGCGATCGAGCTCTCCTCGCGCGACGTCGACCACTCCTTCTGGGTCATCGACTTCCTCTACAAGAAGGACATGCTCCCGGGCAAGACCAACTGGGAGTACTTCATCCCGGAGAAGCTCGGCACGTACCAGGGCAAGTGCGCGGAGCTCTGCGGTGAGTACCACTCGCTGATGCTCTTCCAGGTGAAGGTCGTCACGCCGGCGCAGTACCAGGACTACCTCGACACCCTGAAGGACCAGGGCAAGGTCGGTCTGCTCGGTGACGAGTACAACACCAACACCAACGAACCGAACAACAAGGCGCCGGTCGAGGCGTCCAGCGAGAACAAGTAGGGGCTCGTCAGATGACAACGTCACTCGTCGGCCAACCGACCCAGACCTCGTCGCCGGACTTCCAGGCGTCGAAGGTGGGTCGGAAGGGCAACATCGTCGTTCGGTGGATCACCTCCACCGACCACAAGACCATCGGGTACATGTACCTGATCGCGTCGTTCATCTTCTTCCTGCTCGCAGGTGTGATGGCCCTCGTGATCCGTGCCCAGCTCTTCGAACCCGGCCTGCACGTGGTCGCGACGAAGGAGCAGTACAACCAGCTGTTCACGATGCACGGCACGATCATGCTGCTGATGTTCGCGACGCCGCTGTTCTCGGGCTTCGCGAACGCGATCATGCCGCTCCAGATCGGTGCGCCGGACGTCGCCTTCCCGCGACTCAACGGCTTCGCCTTCTGGCTCTACCTGTTCGGCTCGCTCATCGCGGTCGGCGGCTTCCTCACCCCGCAGGGCGCTGCCTCGTTCGGGTGGTTCGCCTACGCGCCACTGAGTGACACGACGTTCACACCAGGGCTCGGCGGCACACTCTGGGTCTTCGGGCTCGGGATGACCGGCTTCTCGACGATCCTCGGCGCGGTGAACTTCATCACCACGATCATCACGATGCGTGCCCCGGGTCTGACGATGTTCCGCATGTCGATCTTCACGTGGAACACCCTCGTGACGGCGCTCCTCGTCCTGATGGCCTTCCCGGTCCTCGCGACGGCGCTCTTCGGCCTCGGGCTCGACCGCGTGTTCGACGCACAGATCTTCAACCCGGCCAACGGCGGGGCCCTGCTCTGGCAGCACCTGTTCTGGTTCTTCGGGCACCCCGAGGTCTACATCATCGCGCTGCCGTTCTTCGGCATCGTCTCCGAGGTCTTCCCGGTGTTCAGCCGCAAGCCGATCTTCGGGTACAAGACCCTGGTCTACGCGACGATCTCCATCGCGGCCCTCTCGGTCACGGTGTGGGCGCACCACATGTACGTCACCGGTGGCGTCCTGCTCCCGTGGTTCTCGCTCATGACGATGCTCATCGCGGTCCCGACCGGCGTGAAGATCTTCAACTGGGTCGGCACCATGTGGCGCGGATCGGTCACGTTCGAGACCCCGCTCCTCTGGGCCCTCGGCTTCCTCATCACGTTCACCTTCGGTGGTCTCACCGGTGTGATCCTGGCGTCGCCGCCGCTCGACTTCCACGTGTCCGACTCGTACTTCGTCGTGGCGCACTTCCACTACGTGGTCTTCGGCACCGTCGTCTTCGCGATGTTCTCCGGCTTCTACTTCTGGTGGCCGAAGTGGACCGGCAAGATGCTCAACGAGCGTCTCGGCAAGATCCACTTCTGGCTCCTGTTCATCGGGTTCCACACGACGTTCCTCATCCAGCACTGGCTGGGCGTCATCGGCATGCCGCGTCGGTACGCGACCTACCTGCCGAACGACGGCTTCACCTGGATGAACCAGCTGTCGACGATCGGCTCGATGATCCTCGCGATCTCGTTCCTGCCGTTCATCTTCAACGTCTACGTGACCGCCCGGAACGCACCGAAGGTCGCTGTGAACGACCCGTGGGGCTACGGCCGCTCGCTCGAGTGGGCGACCTCCTGCCCGCCGCCGCGCCACAACTTCACGTCGATCCCGCGCATCCGTTCGGAGTCCCCGGCCTTCGACCTGAACCACCCCGAGGCCGGTGTGCCGATCGGTGTGGGTCCCGCGAAGGACGCCCCCGATGCCCCGACCTACGACGCCGCGAAGGGCGAGGTGAAGTAACGCCATGCGCGCGAACACCAACCTGTTCTGGATCCTCTTCGGGTTCTTCATCCTGGCGGACGCCGCCTACACCACGTGGGCGATGCTCTACTACGGCGAGCCCGAGTGGGTGGGCACCGTGGCGATCGGCCTGACCGGCCTGATGTCGGCGTTCATCGCCTTCTACCTCGGCAAGGTCATGTCGTCCCAGGGCGGGGTCCTGCCCGAGGACCGTCCCGACGCCAACATCGAGGACGGCGACGCCGAGCTCGGGCACTTCAGCCCGTGGTCGTGGTGGCCCATCCTGCTGGCCGCCGCGGTCGCCGTCTGCTTCCTCGGCGTGGCCGCCGGCCTGTGGATCGTCCCGATCGGGCTCGTCCTCGTGGCGATCACCCTGGTCGGCTGGGTCTACGAGTACTACCGCGGCAACTTCGGGCACTGACCCGGCGCTGCAGCGCACCTGACACTTCGGGCGGCACCAGAACGGTGCCGCCCGAAGTGCGTCCAGGAGACGAACTCCGGTCCCGATCCGGAACAAACGGGCCCGCCCGCGACTTGACTGGAGCGGACCTCCCACCACAGCGAAAGGAGTCACCTCAGGTGACCGACAAGCGCACCCTCATCATCTTCGGCGCGACGGGCGACCTCGCCTCCCGCCTGCTCCTGCCGGGCCTCGGCACGTTCCTGCAGAGCGGCCGTGCCGTCCCCGTGCAGCTGATCGGCACGGGCCGCAGCGAGCGCAGCCCCGAGAAGTGGAAGGACATCGTCAAGCAGTCCTTCGCGTCGCAGGACGTCAAGGGGCCGGAGGTCGACGCGACCATCGAGTCGACGCAGTTCATCCAGGGCGACCCCACCGACCCGAAGCACCTCGAGGCGCTCCTGGCCGCGGCCGACTCCGAGCCGATCCTGTACTTCGCCCTCCCGCCGCAGATCGCCTCCGACATCTGCGAGGCGCTCGAGCACGTCGAGCTCCCCGAGGGCACGACCCTGGCCTTCGAGAAGCCCTTCGGCACCGACGTCGCCAGCGCCCAGGCCCTCAACGAGACGGTGCTCAAGCTCGTCCCCGAGGACCGCGTGCACCGCACCGACCACTTCCTCGGCCGCACCACGGTGCTGAACATCATCGGTCTGCGCTTCGCGAACCGCCTGTTCGAGCCCATCTGGAACGCGGAGAACATCGAGAAGGTCGACATCTTCTACGACGAGACCCTCGGTCTCGAGAACCGCGCCCAGTACTACGACGAGGCCGGTGCGATGGTCGACATGATCCAGTCGCACCTGCTGCAGATCCTCGGCCTGGTCACGATGGACGCCCCGGCCGCGATCGACGCGGTCGAGTTCCGCTCGTCGCTCGCCCGGGTCCTGCGCTCCACCCGCCTCAAGGGCGACGACGCGAAGATCGCCTCGCGCCGCGCGGTCTACACCGCCGGCACCATCGACGGCAAGGAACTGCCGTCGTACCAGGAAGAGGACGGCGTCGACCCGTCGCGCCAGACGGAGACCCTCGCCGAGATCTCGGTCGAGGTCGACACCGCCCGCTGGGCAGGTGTCCCCTTCACGCTGCGCTCCGGCAAGGCCCTCGGCGCCAGCCGCAAGGAGGTGCTGATCACCTTCAAGCCGGTCACGCGTCTGCCCTCCGGTCTGAGCGGTCGCCCGAAGACCGACACGCTGCGCATCGTCCTGAACCCGGACGAGATCGAGCTGTCGGTGTCGGCCAACGGCGGTGGCAACCCGTTCGAGATGGGACAGGTCACCCTGTCGTCGTCGTTCAGCGACGGCGAGCTCACCCCGTACGGCGAGGTCCTGAACGGCATCTTCCACGACGACCCGCTGCTCTCCATCCGCGGTGACGTGGCCGAGCGCTGCTGGGAGATCGTGGAGCCGGTCGTCGCCGCCTGGAAGGCCGACGAGGTCCCGCTCGAGGAGTACCGCGCCGGTTCGCGCGGCCCGGCGGACTGGGAGTCGTCGTCCTGACGGACACGCTGCCGACGTCCTGAACGGACGCCCTGACGGACGGGAGGCCCGGTGCCAGCTGGCACCGGGCCTCCCGTCCGTCTTGGGGTCACCATCAGGGCACCGCAAGACGCCGTCGTGTCGTCGAGACGCCGCCGGATCCTGCGGCGTCTCGGCGGCTTCGAGGTGTCGCGCGAAGACGACGGCGTCTCCCGGGGGCTGAGCCGGACGTCAGGCGGGGGAGCCGGCGCGCTCACCCTCGCCGGTCCACGACCGCGTGCCGCCGTCGTGGACGGGCAACCGCGTGCGGTGCCCGACGGTCGCGCCACGTGCGCGCTCGATGGCGTCAGCTGCCGACACGAGCGTCAGGTGCGACAGCACCTGCGGGGTGTTGCCGATGTGGTGCCCGGTGGCGACGTCGATCTCCTCGGAGAGCATGCCGACGTCGTTGGCGTACCCGACGAGCACGTCCATCAGATGCTCGGCGTCCTCGACCCGTCCCGAGGCGGCGTACTGCTCCACCAGCCAGAACGAGCACGCCAAGAACGGGTGCTCGGCACCGGACAGTCCGTCGAAGCCGGCCGTCGTGCGGTAGCGGAGCACGAGGCCCTCGTCCCCGACGCGCAGGTCCTTCTCGATGGCGCGGACGGTGCCCGTCATCCGGGGGTCGTCGGCGCGGCAGAACCCGACCTGCGGCAGGACGAGCAGACTCGCGTCGACCTCGTCGGTGTCGTAGTGCTGGCGGAACGAACCGCGATCGGCGTTCCAGCCGTGCTCCTCGATCTCGGCGCGGACGGTGTCGCGCAGGGTCCGCCAGCGGTCGACGGGGCCCTCGAGGCCGAACTCCTCGACCGCGGCGACCCCGCGGTCGAACGCAGCCCAGATCATCACCCGCGAGTGGGTGAAGCTGCGCCGCGGGCCGCGCATCTCCCAGATGCCGTTGTCCGGCTCCTGCCAGTGCTCCTCGACGTAGCCGAGCAGTGCCCGTTGCAGCGCCCAGGAGTCGGCGTTCTCCTCGACCCCGAGCTCGCGCGCGTCGTGCAGTGCCGCGAGCACCTCGCCGAAGACGTCGCCCTGGTACTGGGTCGAGGCGCCGTTGCCGACGCGCACGGGCGTCGACCCGAGGTACCCGGGCAGTTCGGGCAGCTCCCGTTCGGGCAGCTCGCGTTCGCCGGCGATGCCGTACATGATCTGCACGTCGGCGGGGTCGCCCGCGATCGCGCGCAGCAGCCAGCCGCGCCAGTGCGTCGCCTCGTCGCGGTAGCCGTGGGCGATGAGCGACGCGAGCGCGAGGGAGGCGTCGCGCAGCCACACGTAGCGGTAGTCCCAGTTGCGTTCGCCGCCGGGGTCCTCCGGCAGGCCCGTGGTCGCGGCGGCGACGACGCCACCGGTCTCGCCGTGGGTCATCGCGCGGAGGAACACCAGCGACCGACGTGCGGCGTCGGCGTACCGACCGGTGGTCTGCGCCGGGGCTGTCCACGCCGTCCACCACGAGATGGTGTGGGCGAGGGCCGCGTCGACGTCGAGCGGCTCCGGCGGCTCGCGGTGCGACGGGTACCAGGTGAGCACCGTGTCGAGCACGTCGCCGTCGTGGATCGTCGTGACGGCGGTGTGCCGGTGGTCGTCGGCGCGGAACTGCGGCCCCCGGACGATCACCGAGCCGGGGCCGGCCGTCGCGAGCAGCGCCGGTTCGTCGTCGTCCCCGATCTGCCGGATCCAGGGCAGGGCGCGCGAGTAGTCGAAGCGGATCCGGAGCGTCTGCCGGAGCTCGACGGTGCCGCGGAGCCCGCGTACTCGGCGGACGATCGAGGGGCGGTGCGCGCCGACGGGCATGAACTCGGTGACCTCGACCACGCCGTCACGGGTGGTCCACACGGTCGAGAGCACCAGGGTGTCGCCGTGGTACCGCCACTCGGCGGTGGCGTCGTCGTCGACGGGTCGGAGTGTCCAGTGCCCGTGGTCCTCGGTGCCGAGCAGCGAGGCGAAGGTGGACGAGCTGTCGAAGCGCGGCAGGCACGCCCAGTCGATGGTCCCGTCGCGGCCGATCAGGGCAGCGGTGCCGGTGTCGCCGATCAGGGCGTGGTCCTCGATGCGGTTCGGCGGTGTGTTCGGCGCTGGTTGCGGCGCGGCTGCGTGCGGTGCGGCTGGGTGTGGTGCGGCTTCGGGCGGTGCGGCCGGCTCGGTGCTCATGGACCGATCGAACACCCGATGCCCGAGCGCCGCGGTCGGCGACGGGGGCTCCGGGCCGAGAACGTGATGAAGGGTCGCTCAGGCCGGGTCGGAACCGTCGGACTCGATGATGCCGACCCGAGCGAGCTCGCTCCACAGGCCGGCGCCGTCCGGTGCGTACACCCAGGGCGCCGACGAGTCACGGGAGCGTTCCTGCGCCCGCGAGCGACCACCGGCCAGGACCGCTTCGCTCGTGGACAGCTGCCGGATGGCGACGCCCGCGACGTTGTCCGGGTGTTCCCGCGAGAAGTCCCCGTAGAGGCTCTCGTCGTGCTGTCCGTCGTCGCCGACCAGGAGCCAGCGGATGTCCGGGAAGTCCTTGGCGAGCCGCCGCAGGTTCTCCTGCTTGTGCAGCTGGCCGCTTCGGAAGAACCGGTCGTGGGTGGGACCCCAGTCGGTGAGCAGGAGCGTGCCGGACGGGTACATGTTGCGCGACAGGAAGCGCTGCAGCGTCGGGGCGACGTTCCAGGCCCCGGTCGACAGGTAGACCGTCGGGGAGCCGGGGTGCTGCGCGAGGATCCGCTCGTACAGCACGGACATGCCCGGCACCGGGCGGCGGGCGTGCTCGGTCAGCACGAACGAGTTCCAGGCGGCGAGCATGGGGCGGGGGAGCGAGGTCACCATGACGGTGTCGTCGATGTCGGACAGCAGCCCGAAGCGGGTGTCCGGGTGCACGACGAACACGTCGGCCTCGACGTCGCGCCCACCGCCTGCCGACAGCCGCACCGTGCGCCAGCCGGGCTCGAGGTCGATCGGGACGATGGTGTCGACGACGCCGCCACGGTCGGTCTTCACCACGTGGGAGACACCGCCGGCGGTGACGGTGACCTCGGCGTGGTCGACGGCCACGCTCGTGAAGCTCTTCCAGCCTCGGACGCCCGCGTAGGAGACGTCGGAGGCGAGACCGCGGCGGGTCAGCAGCACACGGCACAGAATGCGCACCCAACCGGGCGCGCCGTAGCCGGTGTACGGGACCACCGTCGGCACCAGTCCGCGACGGCGTGCACGGTGCTCGCGGAACTCCTGGACGGCGTCCTCGATGCGGGCCGCGCGGTGCAGGAGCGGCTCGGCCAACGACGGCTCGTGGGACGTCGGGTCGGGCATGGGGCCATCATCCCATGTACGGCTGACGAAACCGCGCGCTGGGCGGAACTGGTGAGTCGCAGCCATGTTCCAGGCGCGTTCTGCGAAAGTTGTCCCCGTCACACCAACCAACCGCGCTGGAGCGCAAGAGGAGAACACGTGCTCGTCACCGAGGTAACGAACGCTCTGCCGGGGGGATCATCACTGCTCAGGAACGAGCCGGTCCAAGCCCGCAGTTCGGCGCGCCTCGCCGGCCTCCTCGACGCCGCAGCCGCGGTGATCGACGAGATCGGGTTCGAACGGCTCACGACCGCCATGGTCGCCGAGCGCGCGGGGGCGTCGATCGGCACCGTCTACCGGTACTTCCCGGACCGCATCGCCGTGGTCGAGGCACTCGCGATCCGCTGCACCCAGCGGCTCGCTTCCCGCTTCGTCGAGGCCCTCGACGCCAGCGGCGCCGAGACCTGGCAGGACGCCAACGACGCGCTCATCGACATGACCGCCGAGATGTACCGCACCGAGCCCGGCTTCCGGGCCATCCGCTTCGGTGACCCGGCCGACACCGGGACCGGAGACGCCGAGGACCGCATGGGCGCGCTCGGCGCAACCGTCGGCCAGATCATGCGCGACCGCTTCGGGCTGCCGGACGACGAGCACATCACCCGCGCCTGGGTCGTCCTCGCCGAGTCCGGTCACGCTGTGCTGGCGCGCGCGCACCGCGACCGCGAGCACCCCGACACGGAGCTGATCGAGGAGTACCGCCGGATGAACCGTGCGCACCTGGAATCGGTGATCGCCGCGTCCTGACCACCCACTCAGCCGGCGCGACACGCCGGTGACCGATCCGATCCGCCCGCGCCTCCGAACACCGAGGCGCGGGCGTCGTCGTCCCCGCCGATCCCGTCGTGCCCGTCGGCATCCCCACCGACCGGTGCACCGCCGCGGGTCCGTCACGGATCGTCACAGCGAACCGATGTCGGCACCCCCGGGTACTCTCATCCGGAGTCGGGCTACCTCCGAACAGAAGGGCACCCCATGATCGAGTTCCGCTCGGTACGCAAGACCTACCCGGACGGCACGACTGCGGTCGAGCACTTCGATCTGGTCATCCCATCCCGAACCACCACCGTCTTCGTCGGATCCAGCGGCTGTGGCAAGACCACGCTGCTCCGCATGATCAACCGCATGGTCGACCCCACCTCCGGCACCGTCGAGATCGACGGCTCGGACGTCGCCGGGATCAACCCCGTCGAGCTCCGTCGCCACATCGGGTACGTCATGCAGAACTCCGGACTGCTGCCGCACCGCAAGGTCGTCGACAACATCGCGACCGTCCCGCTGCTGACCGGCGTCTCCAAGGGCGACGCACGCAAGCGCGCCCTCGAGCTCATGGACACCGTCGGACTCGACCGTGCCTTCGCCGACCGCTACCCGTCACAGCTGTCCGGCGGCCAGCAGCAGCGCGTCGGTGTGGCCCGCGGGCTGGCCGTCGACCCGAACATCCTGCTCATGGACGAGCCGTTCGGTGCTGTCGACCCCCTGGTGCGCAACGACCTGCAGGACGAGCTCATCCGCCTGCAGCGCGAACTCGGCAAGACCGTCGTGTTCGTGACGCACGACATCGACGAGGCGTTCAAGCTCGGCGACCAGGTCGTCATCCTCAAGAAGGGCGGGGAGATCGCCCAGCAGGGGACGCCGGCCGAGATCCTCGCCGCACCCGCCGACGACTTCGTCGCCACGTTCATCGGCGCCGGCCGCGGGCGCCGCGCGCTCCGCGTCGAGCAGACCCCGACCGGTCCGATCGTCGTCGACGGTGAAGGCCGCGCGGCCGGCGTGCTGACGGGCCCCGTCGGGGTCGTCGACGCCGCCGAGGCCGTGCCGCAGTCCGACGCCCGAGCAGCAGAGGCCGGAGCGTCGCACGACGCACCGGGTGCTCCGGCGCAGGGTGGGGGCACCCGGTGAAGTGGGTGCTGGCGAACCTCGACACGATCTGGGACAACACCCTCTCCCACCTCGCGATCGCGATCCCGCCGATCATCGTCGCGTTCCTGCTGTCGATCCCGATCGGGTGGCTGGTGGTCCGGCTGCAGCGCCCCGGTGGGTCGCGCTTCGCGTCGGGAGTGGGCAGCAGCATCGTGACCCTCGCCGGTCTGCTCTACGCCATCCCGTCGCTCGCCCTGTTCGTCGCGCTGCCGAGCATCATCGGCACCGGCCTGCAGAGCCCGATCAACGTCGTCATCGGCCTGACGCTGTACGGCCTCGCACTGATGGTCCGGTCCACGGTCGACGGGCTGACCTCGGTCGACTCCGAGACCAAGTCCGCCTCGACCGCGATGGGCTACTCACCGGCGCAGCGGTTCTTCCGTGTGGAGCTCCCGCTCGCCGGTCCCGTCCTGCTGGCCGGGCTCCGGGTGGTCTCGGTCTCCACGATCTCGCTGACCACGGTCGGCGCGGTCCTCGGCATCCCGAGTCTCGGCCTGCTGTTCACCGACGGCCTGGGGCGCGGGATCTACGAGGAGATCCTCTCCGGCATCGTGATGGTGCTCGTGCTCGCGTTCGCCCTCGACGGCCTCCTCGTGCTGCTCGGGCGCCTGGTCATGCCGTGGACCCGGACGAACTCGGTGTCACGCCGACAGGCCCGCCGGGTCCTGCAAGCAGCGGAGGTCTCCTCGTGATCATCGGACAGGCCTTCGCGTGGGTGTTCGACCCCGCGAACTACGGCGGCTACAACGGCATCCCCCAGCGCCTCTGGGAGCACGTCTGGATCACCCTGCTCGCGGTGCTCATCGCCGCCGTCATCGCCGTGCCGGTCGGGTACGCGATCGGCCACACGCGCCGTGCTCGCGGCTTCTCGATCGCGGTGTCCGGCGGGGTGCGAGCACTCCCGACGCTCGGCGTGCTCTCGCTGTTCGGGCTGCTGCTCGGCATCGGGCTGCAGGCTCCCTTGCTCGCCCTCGTCATCCTGGCGATCCCGTCGGTGCTCGCCGGTGCGTACTCCGGCATCGAGTCCGTCGACCCGGGGGTCGTCGACGCCGCGAAGGCCCAGGGCATGACCGGCTGGCAGATCCTGTGGAAGGTCGAGATCCCGCTCGGGCTCCCGCTCCTGATCGGCGGCATCCGTGCCGCGGTGCTGCAGGTCGTCGCGACGGCCACGCTCGCCGCGTACGTCGGGGCCGGTGGCCTCGGCGGGTACTTCTTCCTCGGCCTGAAGACCCAGGACTACGCCGAGATGCTCGGCGCCTCCATCCTCGTGATCGCCCTCGCGATCGCGTTCGAGATCGTGTTCGCCGTGCTGCAGCGGGCGGCGGTGCCGAAGGGCACCGCGGACCCGTCGGCCCGACAGCGTCAGGGGTCGCGTGAGCGAGCCCGCAATCCACTCCCGGAAGGAAATCCCTCGTGATCACAGCACCCAAGATCCGCGCCGGTGTCGCCGCCGCGATGGCGGTGGGCGTCGTCGCCGCCCTCGCCGGCTGCGCGTCGAGCGACCCGCTCGACAGCGGCTCCAGCGACTCGTCCGACTCGAAGACGATCGTCGTCGGCTCGCAGCAGTACTACTCGAACGAGATCATCGCCGAGCTCTACGCCCAGGTCCTCGAGAAGGACGGCTTCGACGTGAAGCGCAACTTCAACATCGGGCAGCGTGAGGTCTACATCCCGCAGCTCGAGAAGGGCGCCATCGACGTCATGCCCGAGTACAGCGGCAACCTGCTGCAGTACTTCGACAAGGGCTCGGACGCGAAGACCGCCGACCAGATCGACGACGGGCTCGACAAGGCCCTGCCGAAGGGTCTCCGGGTCCTCGACGAGGCCGACGCCACCGACCAGGACAGCTACACCGTCACGAAGAAGTTCTCCGAGGACAACGACGTCACGAGCCTGGCCGACCTGAAGAACGTCGACGAGAAGCTCACCGTGGGCGCCAACTCCGAGAACCAGACGCGGCCGTACGGCCCGAAGGGGCTCAAGTCGGTCTACGGCGTCGACGTCGACTTCAAGGCGATCGAGGACGGCGGCGGCGCCCTGACCGTCAAGGCGCTCAAGGACGACACCGTCCAGCTGGCCGACATCTACACGGCCGACCCGAGCATCAAGGCGAACGGCTTCGTCACGCTGAAGGACCCGGAGAACCTGATCCTGCCGCAGAACGTCGTGCCGGTCGTCTCGAAGAAGGTCAACGAGAAGGCTGCGGACGCGATCGACTCGGTCAACGAGAAGCTCACGACCGAGGCCCTGATCGAGCTCAACACCAAGAGCACGGCCGACAAGGAGAAGGCGTCCACCATCGCCGAGGACTGGCTCAAGGCCGAGGGTCTGCTGTAGCCACAGCTCCACGACAGAAAAGCGACAGGCGTCGGGTATCTACCCGGCGCCTGTCGTCGTTCGCGGACGGGGCAGCGCGAACATCCGTGCCGCACGGTTGTGCCGTGCAGAGGCTGTGCACGTTTGTGCACAGGGAGGTTCTACAAGTTGTCGAACAGGGGTGCGGCGCGATAGCGTTGGGGTGTCCCAAGGGCTGTGACACCTGATGTATCCGTTCCACAGGAAGCAACTGACGTGCACGAACAGCGCGCGGCCACCCGTCTCGGAATCGCCGCATGAACGACCTCCTCGATCCGCTCCTCCTGTCGCGGTGGCAGTTCGGTCTGACGACCATCTACCACTTCCTCTTCGTCCCGCTGACGATCGGCATGGCAGCCGTGGTGGCCGTGTTCCAGACCGCCTGGTACCGGACCGGCCGCGCGCACTACCTGCAGCTGACGCGGTTCTTCGGGCGGATCTTCCTGATCAACTTCGCGATGGGTGTCGTGACGGGCATCGTGCAGGAGTTCCAGTTCGGCATGAACTGGTCGAACTACTCGCGCTTCGTCGGTGACGTCTTCGGCGCACCGCTCGCGCTCGAGGGGATCCTGGCGTTCTTCTTCGAGGCGGCGTTCATCGGCATCTGGATCTTCGGCTGGGACCGCCTGCCCAAGGGGCTGCACCTGGCGAGCATCTGGTGCGTCAGCGCCGGCACGATCATGTCGGCGTACTTCATCATCGCCGCGAACGCCTTCATGCAGCACCCGGTCGGCTTCGCGATGAACGAGGCCAAGGGCCGTGCGGAACTCACCGACATCTGGGCGGTGCTCGGCAACAAGGTCGCCCTGGCCGCGTTCCCGCACACGCTCTTCGCCTGCTTCATGGTCGCCGCGGCGGTCATCATCTCGGTCGCGGCCTACCACCTGGCGCGCAACCAGAACCTCGAGACGATGATGCCGGCGCTCAAGTTCGGCATGTGGACCATGCTCGCGGCCGGCGCGCTGACCGTCCTGACCGGCGACCAGCTCGGACTGACGATGGTCGACACGCAGCCGATGAAGATGGCGGCGGCCGAGGCGCTGTACAACACGGCGACCGGCAAGGACGCCTCGTTCTCGATCTTCACGCTCGGCACCCCGGACGGCGTGCACGAGCTGTTCTCGATCCGGGTGCCGTACCTGCTGTCGTTCCTGTCGACGCACACGTTCAACGGCACGGTCGAGGGCATCAACGACCTGCAGGCGCAGTACACGCAGGTGTACGGCCCTGGCGACTACAAGCCGATCATCTGGGTCACCTACTGGTCGTTCCGCTGGATGATCGCCCTCGGCGTCGGCGCGGTCATGGTCTCGCTGGTCGGGCTGTGGCTGACCCGCAAGGGCCGGTTCCCGACGCAGCGCTGGGTGTGGCGCATCGCCACCTGGACGGTGCCGCTGCCGATGGCCGCGATGATCGTCGGTTGGGTCTTCACCGAGATGGGTCGCCAGCCGTGGCTCGTGTTCGGGCTGCTCCAGACGAAGGACGGTGTCTCGCCGAACGTGACCGGACTCGAGGTCCTCATCTCGCTGCTGGTCTTCACCCTGATCTACGGCTCGCTGGCCGTCGTCGAGTTCAAGCTCATCAAGAAGGTCGCGCAAGAGGGGCCCGCCGACCCGGACGAGGTCGACGAGGAGACCGGCGAGGTCAAGCACGAAGTGACGGTCTACTAGCAATGGACACTGCACGAGAAATGGACGCTGCCTGATGGATCTCCCCGTTCTCTGGTTCGCGATCGTCGGCGTCTTCTTCGTCGGCTACTTCGTCCTCGACGGATTCGACTTCGGTGTCGGCATGTCCCTGCCGTTCCTCGGCAAGGACGACACCGACCGTCGGGTCCTGATCAACACCATCGGCCCGGTCTGGGACCTCAACGAGACCTGGGTCATCGTCGCCGGGGCGTGCCTGTTCGCGGCGTTCCCGGAGTGGTACGCCACGATGTTCTCCGGCTTCTACCTGGCGCTGCTGCTCATCCTCGCTGCACTCATCCTGCGAGGGGTGTCGTTCGAGTACCGGCACCAGAACAAGCACCTCGAGTGGAAGCGCCGCTTCGACCTGATGATCATCGTCGGCAGTGCCGTGCCGTCGTTCCTGTGGGGCGTCGCGTTCGGCAACGTGGTCCGTGGCATCCCGATGGACGCCGGGCACAACTACACCGGCACGATCTTCGACCTGCTCAACCCGTTCGCGCTGCTGACCGGTGCCGCGACGCTGCTGGTGTTCTTCACCCACGGGGTCGTCTTCGTCGCGCTGAAGACCGAGGGCGACATCCGCGTCCGCGCCAAGCGCCTGGCGACCCGGGCCGGCATCGTCACGATCGTCGTCGGCGCCGCGTTCCTGGTGTCGATGGCCTTCGTCCGGGCCACCCCGGCCTCGCTGGTGCTCTCCGTGGTCGCCGCCCTGGCCCTGGTGCTCGCCGTGCTCTGCAACGCCTGGGGCAAGGAGGGGCGCGCCTTCACGCTGATGGCGGTCACCATCGCCGCGATCGTGCTCGCGATGTTCACGGCGGTCTTCCCCGACGTCATGCCGGCCTCGAACGACGTCGCGAACAGCCTGAACGTGTACAACGCCTCGTCCGGGTCGTACACGCTGACCGTGATGAGCTGGGTCGCGCTGATCTTCGTGCCCCTGGTCTTCGCGTACCAGGCCTGGACCTACTGGGTGTTCCGCAAGCGCGTCTCCCGCGCCCAGGTCACCGCGGCCGCGCACTAGGCGGACGACGATGAAGCCCCTCGACCCCCGACTCCTGCGGTTGTCCCGGACGGCGCGCGGCTTCATCGTCGCCGCCGCCGGCACCGGTGTCCTCCGCACGCTCGCGACCATCGCGATCGCGTGGGGGATCGCCACGGCCGTCACCCTCGGGGTCGACGCCGTCGGCGACGGCACGGTCCCGGCGGCGTTCGGGCAGGCGCTCGCGCTGCTCGGCGGGGCGTTCGTCCTGCGTGCGGTGGCCGCTTGGGCGACCGACGACCTGGCGGCACGCGCTGCGGCGAAGGTGAAGAGCGAGATGCGCACGACGGTGCTCGCCCGCGCCGCCGAGCGCGGTCCGTCGTGGCTCGCCGGCCGGTCGAGCGCCGGCTTCGCCACCACGCTCGGTCCCGGGCTCGACGCACTCGACGCCTACTTCGGCCGGTACCTGCCGCAGCTCGCGCTCACCGCGATCGCGACCCCGATGCTCCTGGTCGCGATCGGCCTGGGCGACCTGACGAGCGGGCTGATCATCCTCTTCGCCCTGCCGGTGATCCCGGTCTTCATGATCCTGATCGGCCTGGCGACGCAGTCGCTGCAGCGGAAGCAGTCGGACGCCCTCGCGAAGCTCGGTGGCGCCTTCACCGAAGCCGTCGAGGGGCTCGCCACGCTCAAGGTCTTCGGCCGTGCGCGCCGCCAGGTCGGTCGCATCGGGGCGGTCACCGACGAGTACCGCCGCGGCACGATCAGCGTGCTCCGGCTGTCGTTCGTGAGCGGCTTCGCGCTCGAGCTCGCCGCGAGCCTGTCCGTCGCGCTGGTCGCCGTCTCGATCGGCATCCGCCTGGTCGACGGCTCGCTCGGCCTCGGGGCCGCGATGTTCGTGCTCGTCCTGGCCCCGGAGGCCTTCGCCCCCATCCGCCAGGTCGGCGCCGACTTCCACGCCGCCCAGGACGGCGTCGAGGCCTCGGCCGCGGTGCTCGACGTGCTGGCCGACGACGAGACCGCATCGTCGTCCGCGACCGGCAGCAGCGGGACCGACACGGACACCGCAGCACCCGCCACCGCCGTGGACGTCCGGGGGCTCGACGTCCGGGGGCTCACCGTCCGCCGACCCGACGTCGTGATCGGACCGTTCGACCTGCACGCCGAGCCCGGCACCGTCGTCGTGCTGGCCGGCCCGAGCGGTTCCGGCAAGTCGAGCATCATCGCCGCACTCCGCGGTGTCCTGCCGCACGACGGTGCCGTCACCGTGCCCGGCCCGGCCGGCGCGTCCGTCGCCGAGCGCACCACGTGGGCCGACCAGCGCCCGCGTCTCGTCCGCGGGACGATCGCCGAGAACGTCGCGCTCAGCGCGACCCCCGACGACGCCGACGTGCGCACCGCCCTGGGCGACGCGGGGCTGGGACTCGACCCGGGCCTCCCGGTCGGCGCCGGTGGCAGCGGACTGTCCGGCGGCCAGGCACAGCGCGTCGCCGTCGCCCGCGCGCTGTACCGCGCACGCCGCGCCGCCACGCCCCTCGTGCTGCTCGACGAGCCGACCTCGGCGCTGGACGCCGAGGCCGAGGAACGCGTCATCGCGGCAGCCCGAGGCCTGGCGGCCGACGGCGCCGTCGTCGTGGTCGCCAGCCACCGACCCGCGGTCGTGGCCGCGGCGGACGTCCGCGTGGACGTCCGCGCCGGCGGGTCCGTGACGGTCCGCAGGGGGGTGCGCGCATGAGCCGGGAGGCCCGTGGCGGCTCCGTCCTGCGGCTCGCGATGCCGCACGGGTCGGGTTGGGCGAAGGCGGTCGCCGCCGGGTCGCTCAGCGCGCTCTGCGCCGTCGCGCTCCTCGCCGCGAGCGGCTACCTGATCACCCGTGCCGCCGAGCACCCGCCGATCCTGTACCTGACGCTCGTGATGGTCGGCGTGCGCGCCTTCGCGCTGGGGCGTGCGGTGCTGCGCTACGTCGACCGGCTCGCCGGGCACGACGCGTCCTTCCGGCAACTGGCCGTGGTGCGGACGGAGATGTACCGACGGCTGGCGTCGATCGCGCCCGCCGGACTCGGCCGGACCGGACGCGGCGACCTCATGACGCGCCTGGTGACCGACACCGACCGGCTGCAGGACCTGCCGATCCGCGTCGTCGGCCCGCTCGTCTCCGCCGGGGTCGTCGCGGTGCTGTCGGTCGTCGCCGTGGCGCTCGTGTCGGTGCCGGCGGCGCTCGTGCTCGTCCTCGCGCTGGCGGTCGCGGCCCTGGTCGGCACGATCGTCACCCGGTCGATCGCCGAGCGCTCGGACCGCGAGACCGCCGCCGACCGGGGTCGCGTCGCGGACCTGGTGCTCGACACCGTCCGGACGCTCGACGTCTTCGCCGCGTACGGCACCCTCGACGAGCGGCTCGCGCACATCGCCCGGCTCGACGCCGGCGTCACCCGGGCCGTCCGCCGCCGTGGCACGGTCGAGTCGCTCGTCGGTGCACTCGTCGGCCTGGTCGGTGGCGGTGCGGTGATCGGGATCCTCGCCGTCGGTGCCCCCGCCGTGGTGTCCGGTGCGCTCGACGGTCCGCTCTGGGCACTGGCGGTCTTCGTGCCGCTCGCGCTCTTCGAGGTCGTCGGGACCGTCCCGCTCGCCGTCCTGACGCTCCGCCGGGTGCGTGCTGCGGCCGATCGGGTCGAGCAGGTCGTGCCCGCCGAGGTGCCCGTCGGCATCGTCCCCGAGCCCGACGAGGACGCCGACCCGGCGTCGCTCGTGGTCGAGGGGCCGGTCACACTCGCCGTCCACGACCTCACGGTCCGCTGGCCGGGGGCTGCCGAGCCCGCGGTCGACGGGGTCTCGTTCACGCTCACCCCCGGTGAGGTCGTCGTGCTCGAGGGGCCGAGCGGCGCCGGCAAGTCGACCCTGGTCGACGCGCTCGTCCGGTTCGTGGAGCACGAGGGCTCCTACACGCTCGACGGCGTCGAGGCGAAGGCGATGCACCCCGACGCAGTGCGGGCCCGGGTCGGCCTGATCGAACAGGACCCGTTCGTGTTCGACCAGTCGGTGCGGCAGAACCTGCTCTTCGCCCGTGAGACCGCGACCGACGACGAACTGCTCGCCGTGCTCGACCGGGTCGGCCTGGGGGAGTGGGTGGTCCGGCGGGGCGGGCTGGACGCCTCGGTCGGGGAACGCGGCGTGCTGGTGTCCGGCGGCCAGGCGCACCGGCTCGCGCTCGCCCGCGCACTGCTGCACGCGTTCCCGGTGCTGGTGCTCGACGAACCGACCGCAGACGTCGACCCGGACCTCGGTGACACCGTGCTGCGTGACCTCGTCACCACGGCCCGCGCAGCGGGTCGGACGGTCGTCATCGTCTCGCACGTCCCGGTGGCGCCGGACCTGGTCGACCGCACCCTGCGGATGCGGGACGGACGCCTGCTCGCCGGGTGAGCCGACAGGCGGACGCGGGACGGGCCTCCCGGCTTGTATCGTTGACGACCGTGACCACCGAGCAGCACGCCGAGGACCCGAACGCCTACGACTTCCGTCGTATCCAGGAGAAGTGGCAGCCCCGCTGGGAAGAGCTCGGGCTCTTCACCACCGACCTCGACGACACCCGTCCGCGCAAGTACATCCTCGAGATGTTCCCGTACCCGTCCGGCGACCTGCACATGGGGCACGCCGAGAACTGGGCCCTCGGGGACTTCGTCGCGCGCTACTGGCGCCAGCAGGGCTTCAACGTGCTGCACCCGATCGGCTGGGACTCGTTCGGGCTGCCCGCCGAGAACGCGGCGATCAAGCGCGGGGTGGACCCGAAGGACTGGACCTACGCGAACATCGAGCAGCAGAAGGCGTCCTTCAAGCGCTACGCGCCGTCGTTCGACTGGACCACCGAGATCCACACCTCGGACCCCGAGTACTACAAGTGGAACCAGTGGCTGTTCCTGAAGATGTACGAGAAGGGCCTGGCGTACCGCAAGGACAGCTGGGTCAACTGGGACCCGGTGGACCAGACCGTGCTCGCGAACGAGCAGGTACTGCCCGACGGCACCTCGGACCGCTCCGGCGCCGTCGTCGTGAAGAAGAAGCTCACGCAGTGGTACTTCAAGATCACCGAGTACGCCGACCGGCTGCTCGACGACCTGAACCAGCTCGAGGGGCGGTGGCCGGCGAAGGTCATCGCGCAGCAGCGCAACTGGATCGGCCGCTCGGTCGGTGCCGACGTCGACTTCGTGATCGAGGGCCGCGACGAGCCCGTCACGGTCTTCACCACCCGTCCGGACACGATCAACGGGGCGACGTTCCTGGTCGTCGCGCCGGACTCTGACCTGGCTGCTGAGCTGGTCGCCGACCCGTCGGTGCCGTCCTCCGTCCGTGACGCCTTCGACGCCTACCTGACGGCAACGCAGAAGACGTCCGAGATCGACCGGCAGAACGCCGACCGCCCGAAGACCGGCGTGCCGCTCGGCCGGTCCGCGATCCACCCGCTCACGGGGGAGCGCCTGCCCATCTGGGCCGCCGACTACGTGCTCGCCGACTACGGCCACGGCGCCGTGATGGCCGTGCCCGCGCACGACCAGCGCGACCTCGACTTCGCGCGGGCGTTCGACCTGCCCGTCAAGGTGGTCGTCGACACGAACGCCGCCGTCACCGGCGCGATCCCGGTCATCCCCGAGGGCGCGACGCTCGACGACTTCGACGTGCCGACCCTCGACCCGGTCGCCACCGGCGAAGCGCTGACCGGTCAGGGCCGGATGATCAACTCCGGGCCGCTCGACGGCATGTCGAAGCAGCACGCCATCACCGCTGCCATCGCGCTGCTCGAGGAGCGCGGCACCGGCCGTGCCGCCAAGACCTACCGCCTGCGCGACTGGCTCATCTCGCGCCAGCGCTTCTGGGGCACCCCGATCCCGATCATCCACGGTGCCGACGGCACCGAGCACCCGGTGCCCGAGGACAAGCTGCCGATCGTGCTGCCGGACACCGAGGGCCTCGACCTCAAGCCGAAGGGCACGTCCCCGCTCGGTGGCGCGACCGACTGGGTGAACGTCCCGAACCCCGTCGACGGCACCCCGGCGCTCCGCGACACCGACACGATGGACACCTTCGTCGACTCGTCGTGGTACTTCCTGCGTTTCCTGTCGGCGAACGACGACACCCAGGCGTTCGACCCGGCGGCCGCGCGCCGCTGGGCTCCCGTCGACCAGTACATCGGCGGCATCGAGCACGCGATCCTGCACCTGCTCTACGCCCGATTCGTCACGAAGGTGCTGTTCGACCTCGGGTACCTCGACTTCACCGAGCCGTTCTCGGCGCTGCTCAACCAGGGCATGGTGCTGTCCGGCGGCTCCAAGATGTCGAAGTCGAAGGGCGGCGTCTCGCTCGGTGACGAGCTCGACGCGAACGGCGTCGACGCGATCCGCCTGGTGATGGGCTTCGCCGGCCCGCCCGAGGACGACATCAACTGGGAGGACGTCTCCCCGTCCGCCTCTGCTCGGTTCCTGGCGCGGGCGTACCGCCTGGCGCTCGACGTCACGTCCGCACGCGACGTCGTGTGGGCCGACGGCGACCGGGCACTCCGCCAGGTCACGCACCGGTTCCTCGCCGACGCCCCCGGGATGATGGAGTCGTTCAAGTTCAACGTCGTGATCGCGCGACTGATGGACCTGGTCAACGTCACCCGCAAGGCGATCGACAGCGGCCCCGGCGCCGGTGACCCCGCCGTGCGCGAGGCCGTCGAGACCATCGCGCTCGGACTGAGCGTCTTCGCGCCGTACACCGGCGAGGAGATGTGGGAGAAGCTGGGCTACGAGGCCACCGTCGCCACGTACGGCTGGCGGAAGGCCGACCCGACGCTGCTCGTGCAGGAGACCCTGACCGCCGTCGTGCAGGTCAACGGCAAGGTGCGTGACTCGTTCGAGGTGTCGAAGTCGATCGAGGCGGACGAGCTCGAACAGCTCGCACGGTCGTCGGCGAACGTCCAGCGGTACATCGGTGACCGCGAGATCGTGAAGGTGATCGTCCGGGCGCCGAAGCTCGTGAACATCGCCATCAAGGGGTAGCGACCGTCGCTGGCGTCGTCCCTCACAGCAGGGGCGTTCGCGGCACCCCTCCACGGGTGTGACCTCCGGAGCCCTGCCGATCGGCCGGGCTCCGTAGCGTTCGGGGCATGTCGTCCCCGTCGTCTCCCGGACCCTGGTGGTCCCGTCTCGCGTTGTCACCGCGGGCAGCCGTGGTGCTGGCGGCGGTCGTGGTGGTGGTCGCCGTCGTGGTGGTCCTCGTCGGGGCTCTGGTGTCGGGTGGTGGCGAGGGTGCCGGGGGAACGGGTGGGGTCGTCGTGCGTGGTGCGCCGACGGCCGGTGCGGGTGCGGCGTCGGGCGTACCGTCTCCGACCGCAGGTGCGTCTGCCGGTGCTGCTCCGTCCGCTCCTGGCGCCGGGCGCGTCGTGGTGCACGTGCTCGGGGCGGTGCGGCGGAGCGGTGTGGTCGAGTTGCCGGCATCGAGCCGGGTCGGTGACGCGCTCGAACGTGCCGGTGGGGCCACCGACGACGCCGATCTCGACCGCCTGAACCTGGCCCGGGTGCTGACGGACGGCGAGCGGTTGTACGTGCCGCGGGTCGGGCAACAGGAGGTGCCCGAGGCGCTCGGGCCGATGGCAGACGGTGCTGCCGCCGGGCCGACCGCCGCCGCCGGGGCCGGGGCCGGGGCCGGGAGCAGCGGTGGCACTGCGGGCACCGGGGGCGAGGAGACCGCCGTCGTCGACCTGAACACCGCCGACCAGACCGCGCTCGAGACCCTGCCCGGGATCGGACCCGGGCTGGCCGGGCGGATCATCGCCTGGCGTGACGAGCACGGCCGGTTCACCGCGGTCGAGGACCTGCTCGACGTCAGCGGCATCGGCGACGTGCGGTTCGCCGAGCTCCGCGATCGTGTGCGGGTCTGAGGGGCGACGGTGCAGCTCGCGCCGAGTGCGATCGACCTGCGGTTCGCGGTGCCGGTCGCGGTCGCCTGGATCGCGACCGCCCTGCTCGTCGGCATGCCCGACGTGGCACCCGTGGTCGGTGGGGCCGCGGCGCTCCTGACCGGCGTCAGCGGCAGCGTGCTCCGGTGGCGTCGGGGCGCCGGGGTCGTGCCGGCCGTCGCCGGGCTGCTGCTCGTCGCGGGGGCCCTGACGACGCTGCTCGCGGTGTCGGTCTCCGTGGGGGATTCCCGGCGGGCCCCGGAACCGCTCCGTGCACTCGTCGCCGGCCCGGGGGCGGGGCACGTGGAGGTCGAGGCCGTGCTGACCCGCGACCTCGTGCCGGGGGACCGCTCCGTCACCGCGACGCTGGTGCGGGCGGACGACCTCGACGGGCTCCGGGTGCCGGTCCGGCTCGTCCCCGATCAGCACGGCGACGCACCGGGCGCCGTGCTGGCAGCCGGTGCCCGGGTCACCGTGACCGCCACCCTGCAGCCGGACGAACCCGGTTCCGCAACGGCCTTCGTGGCGTTCCTGCGCGGGACGCCGTCGTCGGTGCCGCCCGACGGGCTGCTCGGCGCCACCGACACCGCGCGACAGGCCTTCGTACGGGCCACGGCCGACCTGCCGCAGCCCGGAGCGGCGCTGCTGCGCGGGCTCGCGATCGGGGACCGCTCCGGCCTCGACCCGACGACCGAGGCGGCGATGGAGACCTCGGCGCTGACGCACCTGACGGCGGTGTCCGGGGCGAACTGCGCGGTGGTGGTCGGGCTCGTCGTGGTCCTCGGTCGAGCCTGTGGTCTGCCGAGAGGGCCCCGGGCCGCGGCGGCCGTCGGCGTACTCCTGGTGTTCGTCGTGCTCGTGCGCCCCGACCCGTCGATCGTCCGGGCCACGGTGATGGCGATCGTGGTGCTCGTCGTGCACCTGGCCGGTCGACCGGTGCGGGGCGTCCCGCTCATCGCCCTCGCCGCGGTCGGCATGCTCGTGGTCGACCCGTGGTTCGCGCGGTCGTTCGCGTTCGCCCTGTCCGTGCTCGCCACGAGCGGGATCGTCGTGCTCGGCCCGCCGCTCACCGAGCTCCTGGCACGTCGTGTGTGGCCGCCGGTCGCCGCCGCACTCGCGATCCCGGTCGCCGCACAGGTGGCCTGCTGGCCGGTGACGATCCCGCTGTCGGCGGCGCTTCCGACCTACGCGGTGCCCGCGAACCTGCTGGCGGAGCCGTTCGCGCCGGTCGTCACGGTGATCGGGCTCGTCGCGTGTGGCCTCGCTCCGGTGTGGCCGGTCGGTGCGCAGGGACTCGCGGCCGTCGCGTGGGTCCCGGCCGCCGCAGTCGGGGGCATCGCGCACGGTGCGGCGGCCCTGCCCTACGCCTCGGCACCCTGGCCGGCCGGGGCGCTCGGTGTGGCCGCCGCGGTGCTGGTGTGCGGCTGCATCGCGGTCGCCGTGCTGGTCCGGGGGCGGCTCGGCTCCCGGTTGCTGCTCGCAGCAGGGGTGGTGGTCGTGGTCGGTGTCGCAGCCGTCACCGTCCCGGTGCTCGTCGTCCGGGGCTCGGTGCCGGGCGACTGGTCGGTCGCCGCGTGTGACGTCGGGCAGGGGGACGCCGTGCTGCTCCGTGGCGACGACGCCGTCGCGCTGGTGGACACCGGCGACGACGAGGAACGGCTCCGGGCGTGCCTGGAGCTGCTCGGGGTCACCCGGATCGACCTGCTCGTCCTGACGCACTTCGACCGCGACCACGTCGGCGCTGTGCCCGCCGTGGCGGACACGGTCGAGACCGCCCTGGTCGGACCCGTGGGCCGTGCGTCGGACGAGCGGGTGGTCGACGACCTCCGGCGTGCCGGTGTCGACGTCCGGACGGCGGACGACCGCGTGTCCGGCACCCTCGGGCCGCTCGCCTGGCGCGTGGTGTGGCCGCCGGGCGGGGACCGTGCCGCCGGCAACGACGCGAGCATCGTGCTGGTCACGGGGCCGGCGGACGGAGACTCCTGTCCGGCGTGCCTGACCGGGGTCTTCCTCGGCGACCTGGGGGAGTCGTCGCAACGTCGGCTGCGCAACGCCGGTGGTCTGCCGGCGGGGCCGATCGACGTGGTGAAGGTGGCGCACCACGGCTCCGCGGACCAGGACCCGCAGCTCTACCGAGGGCTCGCCGCGCGGGTCGGGCTCATCGGGGTCGGTGCGGACAACACCTACGGGCATCCGACGCCGTCCGCGCTCGGCATGCTCGAGGCTGCTGGCACGCTGCCGCTCCGCACCGACGAGCGCGGGACCGTGGTGCTCGCCCGCTCCGGCAGCGACGAGGTGCGGGTGTGGACGGAGCGCTCGTCGTCGGCGGCCGCCCGTAGGATCGTCGGTGCACCACTCGACCCGGCACCGTCCGGGCCGGCACCACCGGAAGGACCACATGGCCGCCAAGAAGCCCGCGCGCGCCGCAGCGAAGATCGACCAGGTGCCCTGGTCGGGGATCCGTCCGGCACCCGTCGTGCTCATCACCGGGCCCGAAGCGTTCCTCGCCGACCGCGCCCGCGGTGTGCTGAAGGACCTGCTGCAGGGCGAGGACCCCGCGCTCGAGGTACACGACCTCGAAGCCGACCAGTACGCCCCCGGGCTCCTCGCGACCCTCGCCAGCCCATCGCTGTTCGGCGAGCCGCGACTCGTGCAGGTCACGAACGTCGAGAAGTGCACCGACGCCTTCATCACCGAGACGATCTCGTACCTGCAGGCCCCCGCCGACGACGTCACCCTGGTGCTCCGGCACGGGGGTGGCGTGCGCGGCAAGAAGCTCCTCGACACGATCCGCAGCGGTGTCGGCGGCGGGGTCGAGGTGCTGTGCGACGAGCTCAAGCGCGAGACCGACCGCATCGACTTCGTGAACGCCGAGTTCCGCGCAGCACGACGCCGGATCGCGCCCTCCGCCGTCCGGACCCTGGTGACCGCGTTCGCCGACGACCTCGCCGAACTCGCCGCCGCGTGCCGACAGCTCCTGGCGGACGAGGCCGAGGAGATCACCGACAAGGTCGTCGACAAGTACTACGGCGGTCGCGTCGAGACGAACGCGTTCAAGGTCGCCGACATCGCCCTCGCGGGTCGGTCGGCACCGGCGATCGTCGAGCTGCGGCACGCCCTGGCCACCGGCGAGGCACCCGTGCCGATCGTCGCCGCGTTCGCGAGCAAGATCCGCACGATGGCGAAGGTCAGCGCCTTCCGGGGTCCGAGCGGGCAGGCGGCCTCGGCGCTCGGCATGGCGCCGTGGCAGGTGCAGCGCGCGCAGCGTGACGTCGCCGGCTGGAGCGAGTCCGGGCTGGCGAACGCGATCATCAGCATCGCCGAGGCGGACACCGCGGTGAAGGGTGGCTCGCGCGACGCGCACTACGCGCTCGAGGTCATGGTCCGCACCATCGCCCGACGCGGCGAGCCCCGCTGAGGCGAGTCGGGCCTCCCGGCCTTCTCGCGCGGCGGTCGGCCGGCGCTTCGTGAGCACAAATGGTCGGGTGTTCCATCACGACCCGACCCTTTCTGCTCACGAAGCGAACCAAACGCACCCCACGCCGCGCACGCACCCCACACGACGAAGGCCCCGCACCAACGGTGCGGGGCCTTCGGACCAGAAGGGTCAGGACGTCAGAGCGACGAGACCTTCTTCGCGATGGCCGACTTGCGGTTCGCGGCCTGGTTCTTGTGGATGACACCCTTGCTCACGGCCTTGTCGAGCTTCTTCGACGCGAGGGCCAGGGCGGCAACGGCCTTGTCCTTGTCACCGGCGGCGACGGCGTCGTTGGCACGACGGATGTGCGTCTTGAGCTCCGACTTGTAGGCCTTGTTGCGCTCGGTGGCCTTGAGGTTGGTCTTGATGCGCTTGATCTGCGACTTGATGTTCGCCATGAATTGCTCCTGCTCGTCTCGTACGGGTGGGCGCGACCGCAGGGTAGAGGGGCCCTTGGTCGCATCGCGTTCCACCCGTGGGCGGGGAACGCGGAAGCCAGCCACCAACACTACCAGGCAAGCGGGCTGCCACCAAAGCACGAAACACCGCCGGATCGGCGGAAGCCCGCGGCCGACCGCGGCCAAACCCCACGGCAACACGCACCGGATACCGTGACGGACATGCCCTCCCTCGCACCGCGCATCGACACCGTGCCCGCCTCCGGCATCCGGAGGGTTTTCGAGCAGGCGGCCCTGCTGCAGTCGAGCGGCACGGACGTCACGATGCTCGTGATCGGCGAGCCGGACGTCCCGGTGGCGCCGCACATCGGCGAGGCGGCCCGTCGCGCCTGGACCGAGGACCGCACCGGGTACACGCCGAACGGCGGGATCGCGCCGCTCCGCGAAGCCGTCCGCGACAAGCTCCGCCGTGAGAACCGGATCGAGGCCGACCTCGAGCAGATCTGGATGACGATCGGTGCGACCCAGGCGCTCTTCCAGGCGATGACGCTGACCCTGAGCCCGGGCGACGAGGTGCTCGTGCCGGACCCGGGTTACACGACCTTCACGATGAACGCCCACATCATCGGGGCGACCCCCGTGCCGTACCGGCTCGAGCCGCAGCACGGGTTCGAACCCGATCTGCAGGCCCTCGAGGCGAGCGTCACCGAACGCACGCGGGTGCTCATCGTCAACTCGCCGTCGAACCCGCTCGGCTCGGTCTTCGGCGAGGAGACCCTGCGTGCGCTCCTGGCCTTCGCGAAGCGGCACGACCTCTGGGTGATCAGCGACGAGGTCTACGAGTACTTCACCTACGGCACCCGGCACGTCAGCCTGGCGGCGCTCGACGAGGACGACCGCGTGTTCTCCGCGTTCTCGCTGAGCAAGACGTACGCGATGACCGGCGTCCGCGTGGGCTACCTCGTCACGCCGAAGGGACTCGGCGCGACGATGCGGACCACGCAGGAGGCCATGATCAGCTGCGTCGCCGAACCCGACCAGTACGCGGCCCTCGCGGCGATCGTGGGGGACCACTCCGCGGTGCGCGACGCTCGGGAGCACTACCGCGCGAACCTCGAGGTCGCGAAGGAAACGCTCGACGCCGCCGGCATCCGGTACCTCGACCCGCGCGGGGCGTTCTACCTGTGGATCGACATGTCGCACGCGTCCGACGGGGACATCGCCGAGTGGGCGCTGGGGTTCCTGCAGCGTGAGCGGGTCGCCGTCGCGCCGGGCAGCGCCTTCGGACGCACCGGCGAGGGGTGGATCCGCGTGTGCCTCGCAGCCACCGCGGACGACCTGCGGCGCGGCCTCGGTGCCCTGCCGGCCCCGGCGCACGCGACCGTCTGACCGGCGGCCGACGCCCGCCTCGTCGACCGCATCACCGCTTCGGAGGCGCGCCCCGCGTCCGTCACGCACGTGGCGGACGCGCGCCGTGCCTCCAGGGCGGGTGAAGCGTGGGAGACTGTTGCGACCGTCCGACCCACCTGAGGAACCGTGAGCCCACAAGCATCCGCTCCGCTGGAGCCCGCAGCGACCCCGGCCGACGCGATCCGCAACTTCTGCATCATCGCGCACATCGACCACGGCAAGTCGACGCTGGCCGACCGCATGCTGTCGATCACCGGCATCGTCGAGGACCGCGCGATGCGTGCGCAGTACCTCGACCGCATGGACATCGAGCGCGAGCGCGGCATCACGATCAAGTCGCAGGCCGTGCGCATGCCGTGGGAACTCGACGGCGAGACCTTCGCGCTGAACATGATCGACACCCCCGGGCACGTCGACTTCTCGTACGAGGTCTCGCGCTCCCTGGCCGCGTGCGAGGGCGCGATCCTGCTCGTCGACGCTGCCCAGGGCATCGAGGCGCAGACGCTCGCGAACCTGTACCTGGCGCTCGAGAACGACCTCGAGATCATCCCGGTCCTCAACAAGATCGATCTCCCGGCGGCCGAGCCGGACAAGTACGCGGCCGAGCTCGCGCAGCTCATCGGTGGCAAGCCCGAGGACGTCCTCCGGGTGTCCGGCAAGACCGGCGTCGGGGTGCCGGAGCTCCTCGACCTGGTCGTCCGTCGCGTGCCGGCCCCCGTCGGCGACGCCGAGGCAGCGCCCCGCGCGATGATCTTCGACTCGGTCTACGACAGCTACCGCGGCGTCGTCACCTACGTCCGCATGATCGACGGCACCATCTCGCCCCGCGAGAAGGTCCAGATGATGTCGACCAAGTCGACGCACGAGATCCTGGAGATCGGGGTCTCGAGCCCGGAGCCGAAGCCCACGAAGGGGCTGTCCGTCGGCGAGGTCGGCTACCTGATCACCGGTGTGAAGGACGTCCGCCAGTCCAAGGTCGGCGACACCGTCACGAGCGCACAGAAGCCCGCGACGCAGGCGCTGCCCGGCTACACGGACCCGAAGCCGATGGTGTTCTCGGGCCTGTACCCGATCGACGGCAGCGACTACCCGGTGCTCCGCGAAGCGCTCGACAAACTCAAGCTCTCCGATGCCGCACTGGTCTACGAGCCGGAGACCTCGGTGGCGCTCGGCTTCGGGTTCCGCTGCGGGTTCCTCGGGCTGCTCCACCTCGAGATCATCACCGAGCGGCTGTCCCGCGAGTTCGGGCTCGACCTCATCACCACCGCCCCGAGCGTGATCTACGAGGTCACGACCGAGGACAACGCCGTGACCGAGGTCACGAACCCCTCGGAGTTCCCGAGCGGGCGCATCGTCGAGGTCCGCGAGCCGATGGTCCGCGCCGCGATCCTGGCCCCGAAGGACTACGTCGGCGCGATCATGGAGCTCTGCCAGCAGCGCCGCGGCTCCCTGCTCGGCATGGAGTACCTCGGCGAGGACCGCGTCGAGATCCGCTACGAGATGCCCCTCGGCGAGATCGTCTTCGACTTCTTCGACCAGCTGAAGAGCAAGACCCAGGGCTACGCGTCGCTCGACTACGAGCCCACCGGCGACCAGGCCGCCGACCTCGTCAAGGTCGACATCCTGCTGCAGGGCGACCAGGTCGACGCCTTCAGCGCGATCGTGCACCGCGACAAGGCGTACGCCTACGGCACGCTCATGACCGAGCGGCTGCGCAAGCTCATCCCGCGCCAGCAGTTCGAGGTGCCGATCCAGGCTGCCATCGGCGCCCGCATCATCGCCCGCGAGAGCATCCGCGCGATGCGCAAGGACGTCCTGGCGAAGTGCTACGGCGGTGACATCACCCGCAAGCGCAAGCTCCTCGAGAAGCAGAAGGAGGGCAAGAAGCGCATGAAGACCATCGGTCGGGTCGAGGTCCCGCAGGAAGCCTTCATCGCGGCGCTCTCCGGCGACGTCGAAGAGAAGAAGAAGTAGCGCGTTTCGCGCTGAGCGACAGCTCACGCACTGCGACCGCCGAGATCTGTCGGTGAGCGCGAAAGCTCGGCGCGGGTCAGCCGGTCCGGCGGGCGCGCGCCCGCAGGGCGGCCAGGCAGAGGGCCGGGAGGCTCGCAGCGGCCAGTCCCGCCAGTGCGGTCCGCAGGATGGCCCAGTGGGCAGCCGCGTCGAAGTCGGTCTGCTCGCCGGAGGCCACCCCGGCGACCACGGCGCCGACGACCATCGCGAGCGTCACGACCGCGAGGACCAGCGGCAGCCGACGGCCGCGCTGACGCCGCACGGCCGACACCAGTGCTGCACCGAACAGCAGCACCCCGGCGCCGGCGCAGCTCGCCCCGACGGCGGCGATGACGTTCGCGGTGTCGAAGCCGTTCCACGCCTCGGGAGCGAGCGCGACGGTGGCGTACCGGGCGGGTGACGCCGCGGCCGACGTGGTCACGTCCACCAGCACCCGGGCGGTCGCCGCCACGCCGAACGCGACGATTGCGAGCGCGGCGAGGACGGCGGTCCGGCGGTCGACGGACCGCGGACGGACGGGGGTGGCGTGGGGCACCTGCTGACGATAGCCCCGGGGCGGGCGGTTGTCGGGCCTCCAGTTCGGGGTGCACGGCGGGTGGGCCGATCCGACGGAGGTGAGCGTGGATCGGTTCGATCCGGGGCGGCCCGCCCAAGTAACATGGCGGCATGAGCATCCGCGGGAGCTACCGGACCGCCCTGACGTACGGCGCGGTGGGGGCGACCCAGGCGTCGGACCTCATGACCTACCCGCCGGACGGCTTCACGCCGGCCGAGTCGCGCGCGCGGATCGGACACGGCGACCAGCGGTTCGAGACCGCCGTGGTGCAGGCGCTCACGTGGCAGATCCAGGAACGCAGCGGTGTCCGCGTGCGCGTCGAGGAGCAGCCCGACGACGACGAGGTCCGGTACAACCCGGTCACCTTCGACGACGACGGTGTGCCGATCGCCCCGGCGTCCATCGGGACACCCCGGGTCGAGAAGTTCGCACCCGACGGCACCCCGCTGCTGACGGCGGGCACCAGCGCGACGCTGACGATCCACGCGTTCGGGCAGACGGTGCTGGCACCGGTGCGCGTCGTGTCGATCATCGACGAGCACGACCGCAAGGGGTTCGCCTACGGCACGCTCGAGGGGCACCCGCTCTCCGGTGAGGAGTCGTTCGTCGTCGAGCGCACCCCGGACGGCTCGGTGTGGCTGCAGGTCCGGCAGTTCTCGCAGCCGGCGAGCCGGAAGTGGCGCTTCGTCGCGCCGTTCGTGCGGCGGCAGCAGAAGGTCATGGCGGAGAAGTACCTGGCGGCGCTGCGGGGCGACTAGGCGTCTGGTCGCGGTCTCGCGGTCGCGCCCGCGGTCTCGCGACCCCGCTCGCTCCTGCTCCTCAGCGGAGCGGCGGGAGTGCGGCGATCGCATCCTCGATGAGGGCGGCGTCCTGCTGGCAGTCGCGTGCGACCGTCACGGCGTTCGTGTGCCGCAACGCGTCCACGTCGTAGACACCCGTCGCCACGGCCAGGAAGGGGATGCCCGCGGCGTCCGCGGCCTCACCGTCGCGCGGGGTGTCGCCGACGATGACCGCCCGGGTGCCGACCAGCTCGGCGGCGGCGCGCAGGGTGACCCCGGCCCGCTCGACCTCGGTGTCGCCGAAGTACGAGTGCTCCCAGTCGAAGACGTCGGCGTCGAACCCGGCGCCGGTGAGCTTCACCCGGGCGCGGTACTCGGAGTTGCCGGTGAGCAGGCCGTTGCGCCACCCGAGTTCGGCGAAGCGGGTCAGGAGCGCCTTCGCCCCGGGGACGGGGCTGCGGTGGTCGCCGGAGGCGTGCCGTTCGGCGGTCAGGTCGTGCAGGTGCCGGCTGACCGTGGGGATCAGGGTGTCCTCGAACGCGTGGGCGTGCACGTGCTCGGCGATGAGCCCGGCGTCGGTCCGGCCGTGCTGGTGCCCGACCCGCAGGGTGAGGTCGCGGCCCACCGCCCGCTCGAGGGCGAGGTGGTAGAGGTTGCCCGGGGACGACGCGTTCATCACGAGGGTGCCGTCGATGTCCCACAGGACCGTGGTGGGGACGGGATGGTGCTCCATGGCTCCATCATGACGGAGAATGGAGCCCATGCCGAGTGCTCTCCCGATCGCCGATCCAGCACCAGCGGACGGCCTGATCACCCCGTGGGCGGCGGCGGGCTCCGCTGCCGGGCCGGGGGCTGGTCCCACCGCCGGTGACGTGCCCTTCGGCGTGTACGTGCACGTGCCGTTCTGCCGCGTGCGCTGCGGCTACTGCGACTTCAACACCTACACGGCGTCGGAGCTCCGCGGCGTCCGTCGCGACGACTACGCCGGGCACGCCGTGCGCGAGATCGAGTGGGCCGCGACCGTGCTCGACCGTTCCGGTGTGCCGCGGCGGCCGGTGTCGACCGTCTTCTTCGGTGGCGGCACCCCGACCATGCTCCCGGCGTCCGACCTGGCGATGATCCTCCGTGCGATCGACGACACCTGGGGCATCCTGCCCGGGGCGGAGGTCACCACCGAGGCGAACCCGGACTCCGTCGACGCGGCGTCGCTCGAGACCCTGCGGGCCGGCGGCTTCAACCGGATCAGCTACGGCATGCAGTCCGCCGTGCCGCACGTGCTCGCCACGCTCGACCGCACGCACGACCCGCTCCGGGTCCCCGTCGTCGTCGACCTCGCGAAGCAGCAGGGGCTCGACGTCTCGCTCGACCTCATCTACTCGACGCCGGGGGAGTCCCTCGCCGACTGGCGGACCTCGCTCGACGCCGCGATCGCCTGCGAGCCCGACCACGTGTCGGCGTACTCGCTCATCGTCGAGGACGGCACTGCGATGGGCCGCATGGTCGCCCGCGGCGAGCTCCCAGCCCCCGATGACGACCTGGCCGCCGACATGTACGAGCTCGCCGACCAGGTGCTCGGCGACGCCGGCTACTCCTGGTACGAGGTGTCGAACTGGGCGCGCGGCGACGCGCACGCGAGTCGCCACAACCTGTCCTACTGGAAGGGCCACGACTGGTGGGGCGTCGGCCCCGGCGCACACTCCGCCGTCGCCGGCACGCGCTGGTGGAACGTCAAGCACCCGGCCGCGTACGCGAACCGGGTGCTGTCGGGGGAGTCGCCGGCCGCCGGCCGCGAGACCATCGACGACGAGACGCGGTACGTCGAGCGCCTGCTGCTGGCGGCGCGGGTCCGCGGGGAGCTCGCGACGAGCGAGATCCGCCAGGAGGCCCGTGGCCGGGTCGCCGGCCTCATCGCACGCGGACTCGTGGACGGGTCGGCCGCGGTGCGGGGACGGATCGACCTGACCCTGCAGGGTCGCCTGCTCGCCGACGCGGTGGTGCGGGAGCTGCTCGACTGAGGGGCCGGCGCACTGCCGGCTGCGCAGTGCTTGCCGCTTACTGCTTGATGAACTCGATCGAGAGCGGGTAGCGGTAGAACTGGCCCTGGTTCGCGGCGATCGCGGCCATGATGCTGAAGATCAGCGACACGATGCCCGCTGCCAGCACGATCAGGACCCCGACGCCGAACACCGACGTGAGCGAACCGACCACGTAGGCGATGCCCATCGTGATGTGGAAGTTCAGCGCGACGCGGGTGTGCTCGCGGACGAAGCCGCCGCGGTCGCGGAGGACCAGGTAGGCGACCAACGGTGCGATGAAGTTGAAGAAGATGCCGCCGATGTGCGTCAGCGTGGCCCACAGGCGCTGGTCCTCCGGGCTCATCGGCCGGGGCGGGGTGTAGCCGGCGGGGTACTGCGGTCCGCCGGGGTACTGCGGTCCGCCGGGCTGCTGGGGGCCACCGGGGCCGTGGCCGTACTGGCCGCCGGGCTGCTCGGGTCCGGGGCCGTCGGGCTGCTGTCCGTAGGTCATGGCGGAAGCGTATCGGCCGACCGCCCGGAAGTCCCGGGCCGTCAGCGGTCGGGCGTAGGATCAGCAGTCGACACGTCCGAGTGCCAGGTAGATCGGGAAAGGAGGCGCTCGTGGTCAGTGAACGCAGCCTCGAGGTCCTCAAGGCCATCGTGCGCGACTACGTGGCGTCGCGTGAACCCGTCGGGTCGAAGACCATCGTCGAGCGGCACGCCTTCGGGGTCAGCGCCGCGACGATCCGCAACGACATGGCCCTGCTCGAGGACGAGCAGCTGATCGCCGCGCCGCACACCTCGTCCGGCCGGGTGCCGACCGACAAGGGGTACCGCGTCTTCGTGGACCACCTGGCGGGTGCCCGTCCGCTCTCCAGCGCCCAGCGCCACGCCATCGAGACCTTCCTCGGCGCCCCGAACGACCTCGACGAGGTCCTCGGGCGCACCGTCCGGCTGCTCAGCCAGCTCACCAACCAGGTCGCCCTGGTGCAGTACCCCTCGATGGTGCGCGCCCGGGTGCAGCACGTCGAGCTCGTCCGGCTCGGTGACGCCCGGTTGATGGTGGTGCTCATCACCGACACCGCCCGCGTCGAACAGCGCGTGGTCGAGACCGACGTCCCGCTCGACGAAGACTCGCTGGGTGAACTCCGCACCGTGGTGAACGGCGCGACGGTGGGGCTCCTGCTGCAGGACGTCCCGACCGCGCTCCGAGCCGTGCCGCAGCAGCTCCGCCCCGACGCCCAGACGCTCGGCGGGGTCGTCGTCGCCACGCTCATCGAGCAGGTCGCGGCGAACCGGCAGGACCGCCTGCTGATGGCCGGTGCGGCCAACCTGGCGAAGAGCGAGCAGGACTTCTCCGGCGGGCTCTTCCCGGTGCTCGAAGCGATCGAGGAACAAGTCACCCTGCTCCGGTTGTTCGGGGAGATGCAGGTGGACGACATCGCGGTGGCGGCCAGCATCGGCGTCGAGAACGCCGAGTACGGGCTCGACGCCACGAGCATCGTCGCCGGCGGCTACCTGGCCGGTGGCGAGGTGGCCCGCCTGGGCGTCCTCGGACCGACCCGCATGGACTACGGCACGAACATGGCGGCCGTCCGCGCCGTCGCCCGCTACCTGTCCAAGCTCCTGGGCGAACACTGACCAACCGACCGAACCCAACCGACTGAGGGATACGTGGCAGACCACTACGACGTCCTCGGCGTCCAGCGAGACGCCTCCGATGCCGACATCAAGAAGGCCTACCGCCGCCTGGCGCGTGAGCTCCATCCGGACGTGAACCCGGCACCCGACGCCGCCGAGCGCTTCAAGGACGTGACGCACGCGTACGACGTGCTGAGCGACCCCGAGCAGCGGCGCCGGTACGACGCCGGGCCGCAGGCCGACAGCCCCTTCGGTGGTGGCGCCGGTGGCTTCAGCGACATCTTCGACGCCTTCTTCGGTGGCGGCGGTGGTGGCGGCCGTGGATCGGGCCCGCGCAGCCGTGCCGAGCGCGGCCAGGACGCTCTGCTCCGCATCGAGGTCGACCTCGACGAGGTCGTCTTCGGCACCCACAAGGACGTCGAGGTCGACACGGCGGTGCTGTGCGAGACCTGCCACGGCTCCTGCTGCGCACCGGGCACCAGCCCACGCACGTGCGACATCTGCGGCGGTTCCGGGCACATCCAGCGCCAGGTCCGTTCGCTCCTGGGCAACGTGGTGACGAGCGCCCCGTGCGGCACGTGCCGCGGCTACGGCACCGTCATCCCGAGCCCCTGCCCGACCTGCCAGGGTCAGGGCCGCGTCCGCGCGCGGCGCACCGTGCCGGTGGACGTCCCCGCCGGCGTCGACTCCGGACTCCGCCTGCAGATGCCCGGCCAGGGCGAGGTCGGTCCGGCCGGCGGCCCGTCCGGCGACCTGTACCTCGAGATCCGCGTGCGCCACGACGACGTCTTCAGCCGCGACGGCGACGACCTGCTCGCGACGCTCGAGGTCGGCATGACCGACGCCGTCCTCGGCACGACCACCACGATCGACGGCCTCGACGGTCCGATCGAGCTCGAGATCCGTCCCGGTGTGCAGAGTGCCGACGTCCTCGTCATCAAGGACCGCGGCATCACGAAGCTGCGCGGGAACGGCCGCGGTGACCTGCGGGTCGGCGTGCAGGTCGTCACGCCGACCAAGCTGTCCCACAAGGAACGGCAGCTGGTCGAGCAGCTCGCGAAGTCGCACAAGACCACCGCCCCGCAGCTCGCCCGGTTCCAGCAGGGCATGTTCGGCAAGCTCCGCGACCGGTTCTTCAACCACTGATGGCGTCGCTGTACCTCGTCGACTCGCTGGACGGCGTCGCCGTCGGTGACCCGGTGTCGCTCGACGGCGCCGAGGGCCGGCACGCGGTCTCCGTCGCGCGCGTCCGGGTCGGCGAGGTCCTGCGGATCGCCGACGGCCGGGGCACCGTGGTCTCCGGTCCGGTGACGGCACTCGGCAAGGACACGCTGGAGCTCGCGGTCGAGACCGTCGAGCACCAGGACGCACCGCGCCCGTCGCTGACGCTCGTGCAGGCCCTGGCCAAGGGCGGTCGCGACGAGATGGCCGTGCAGGCGGCGACCGAGATCGGCGTCGACCGGGTGGTGCCGTGGTCGGCCGCGCGCAGCGTCTCCCGGTGGGACGGCGCGAAGGTCGAGAAGGGCCGTGCCCGATGGGCCGCGATCGTGCACGAGGCGGCGAAGCAGGCGATCCGTCCGCGGGTGCCCGTCGTCGCGCCGCTGGTGACGACCGGACAGCTCGTGTCCGCGCTCGGGGACGGGACCACCCTCGTCCTGCTCGACCCGACCGCGACCGTGCGGCTCGCCACCTGGGAGCCCCCGACGGACGCCGAGGACATCGCCCTCGTCGTCGGCCCCGAAGGAGGCATCGACGGCGCGGAGCTCGACCGGCTCGAGGCCGCGGGCGCCGTGCGGGTCCGACTCGGCGACAGCGTGCTCCGTACGTCCACCGCCGGACCGGCGGCACTCGCTGTCCTGCAGGCGCGACTGGGTCGCTGGTGAGCCGGACCACGCCGTCGGGCGCGTCCTACGATGGAGCCATGAGCAGCAGCACGCCCAGCGTCTTCTCCAAGATCATCGCGCGCGAGATCCCGGCGACCATCGTCGCCGAGGACGACCGTGTGATCGCGATCGAGGACATCGCCCCGAAGGCTCCCGTCCACGTGCTCGTCGTCCCCAAGACCGAGCAGTACGCGAACGTCGGCGAACTCGCAGCGGGCGACCCCGACCTGCTGGCCCACGTCGTCGGCACCGCCCAGCGCATCGCCGACGAGCGCGCCGACGGCCAGTTCCGACTCGTCTTCAACACCGGCGAAGCCGCCGGTCAGACCGTGTTCCACGTGCACGCGCACGTACTCGCAGGTGAACTGCAGGAAGGCACCCTTGCCGGTTAACGAACCAGTACAGCCCACCGCCGCCGACGACGAGTCCGTCTCGGTCTCGCTCCAGGTCGACGGCATCGCCATGGTGCAGCTGCTCGGTCCCCAGGACCGTCTGCTCAAGACCGTCGAGCGCCAGTACCCGGGCGTCCGGGTCGTCGTCCGTGGCAACGAGGTCACGCTGACCGGGCCCGAGCGCGACGTCGCACGCGCGAAGGCGCTCGTCGACGAGCTCGTCGGCATGGTCAGGCGCGGGCAGGAGATCGGCCCGTCCGACATCCCGATGTCCGCACGCATCCTCGACGACGACCGCAAGCCGTCCGACACCTTCGGCACCCCGATCGTGTCGAGCCGCGGCAAGTCCGTCCGTCCGAAGACGGACGGGCAGCGCGCCTACGTCGACGCCATCGACGAGCACACCATCACGTTCGGCATCGGTCCGGCCGGTACCGGCAAGACGTACCTGGCGATGGCCAAGGCCGTGCAGGCGCTGCAGCGGCGCGAGGTCAACCGGATCATCCTCACCCGTCCCGCGGTCGAGGCCGGCGAGCGGCTCGGCTTCCTGCCGGGCACGCTCACCGACAAGATCGACCCGTACCTGCGCCCGCTGTACGACGCCCTCAACGAGATGATGGACCCGGAGCTGGTCCCGAAGCTCCTGGCGGCCGGCACCGTCGAGGTCGCCCCGCTGGCGTACATGCGTGGCCGGACCCTCAACGACTCCTTCGTGGTGCTCGACGAGGCGCAGAACACCACGCCCGAGCAGATGAAGATGTTCCTGACCCGGCTCGGGTTCGGTTCGAAGATGGTCATCACGGGTGACATCACCCAGGTCGACCTGCCGGGCAACGTCTCCGGTCTGCGGCTCGTGACGCGCATCCTCGACCAGGTCGAGGACATCCACTTCGCCCGTCTCGGCAGCGAGGACGTGGTCCGCCACACCCTCGTCGGCCGGATCGTCGACGCGTACACGGTCTACGACGAGGAGCGCCTCGCCGAGCAGGCCGGGCAGCGCCCCGGTGGCCGCGGCACCGCCCCGGTCGGCAACCCCGACGGAGCGAACCGCGCCGAACGCCGTGGGCGCCCGCCGCAGGACCGCGCACGACCCCCGTACCCCCAGAACGACGCCCGAGGAGGCACCCGGTGAGCATCGAGCTCAACAACGAGTCCGGCGTCGAGGTGGACGAGGCCGCGATCCAGCGGCTCGCCGCGTTCGCCCTGGACGCGATGCACGTCCACGCCGATGCCGAGCTCGCGATCGTGCTGGTCGACGAGGGCGCGATGGAGCAGCTGCACGTCCGGTGGATGGACGAGCCCGGACCGACGGACGTCCTGAGCTTCCCGATGGACGAACTGCGCCCCGGCACCGAGGACGACCCCACGCCGGCCGGGCTGCTGGGCGACATCGTGCTCTGCCCGCAGGTGGCCGAGGAGCAGGCGAAGACCGCCGGGCACTCGAGCACCGACGAGATGCTGCTGCTCACCTGCCACGGCATCCTGCACCTGCTCGGCTTCGACCACGCCGAGCCCGACGAGAAGGCCGAGATGTTCGGCATCCAGGGCGAGATCCTGACCGCCTTCGCCGCCCAGCACCGAGGGCGGTAGCCGGTGGTCGTCGTCGCCGGACTCCTCGCGGTGGCGCTGGGGCTCGTCGTGCTCGGCGGGCTCCTCGCCGCGAGCGATGCCGCGCTCTCGGTGGTCTCCCGTGCCGACCTCGAGGAGATCGCCAGGGGCAACAAGCGCCGCCGCGCCATCGAGGCGATCGCTGACGACGTCGGGGCGCACGTCAACGCGCTGAACTTCTTCCGGGTCCTCGCCGAGACCGCCGCTGCGGTGCTCGTGACGATCGCCCTCGTGCGCGCCTTCGACAGCTGGTGGATCGCACTCGTCGTCTCCGCCGCGATCATGACCGCGGTGTCGTTCGTGCTGGTCGGGTCGAGCCCGCGCAGCGTCGGGCGCGCCCACGCCGAGCGGCTGATCGGTGCGACCGGCGGCATCGTCCGTGGCGTCCGCATCGTGCTCGGTCCGCTGGCCGGGCTGCTCGTGCGGATCGGCGACCGGGTCACCCCCGGCCGCGGCCGGAGCGCCTCCACCGTGTCGAGCGAGGAGCAGCTGCTCTCGCTCGTCGACGAGGCCACCGAGAGCAACGTGCTCGAGGACGAAGACCGCGAGCTCATCCACTCGGTGTTCGAGTTCAGCGACACCCTGGTGCGCGAGGTCATGGTGCCCCGCACCGACATGCTCACCGTCGACGGAGCGGAGACGCTGGCCGCGGCCATGGAGCAGTTCCTGGCCGCCGGGGTGTCCCGGATGCCGGTGACGGGCAAGGACAGCGACGACGTGCGGGGTGTGCTCTACCTGCGCGACGTCGCGCGGTCGCTGTACGAACGGCCGGCGTCCCGCAGCGAGCGGGTCAGCCGGCTGCTGCGGCCCGCCGAGTTCGTGCCGGAGTCGAAGCACGCCGACGACACCCTGCGGCACATGCAGGTCGCCAAGAACCACCTGGTGCTGGTGGTCGACGAGTACGGCGGTGTCGCCGGGCTCGTGACCATGGAGGACCTCATCGAAGAGCTCGTCGGCGACATCTCCGACGAGTACGACCGCGCCGTCGTCGACCGGACCGAGGTCGAACCGGGCATCTGGCGGATCTCCGCCCGACTGCCGATCGACGAGCTCGGCGACCTGTTCGGCATCGAGCTCGACGACGACGACGTCGACACCGCCGGTGGCCTGCTCACCAAGGAACTCGGACACCTCGCCGTCTCCGGCGACACCGTCACCGTGTCCGGGGTCGTCCTGACCGCCGACCGTGTCGAGGGCAAGCGCCGCCACCTCATCACCGTGCTCGCCGAGCGCACCCACGCCCTGGCCGACGTCGAGGACGCCTTCGACGACGCCGAACCCACCACGACGGGAACCACGCACGCATGACCGACCCCGACACCACCCAGGCCGGCTCGGAGAAGCCCTACCGCGCGGGCTTCGTCTCGTTCGTCGGCCGTCCGAACGTCGGCAAGTCGACGCTGACCAACGCCCTGGTGGGCGAGAAGGTCGCCATCACCTCGTCGAAGCCGCAGACCACCAGGCGCGCCATCCGCGGGATCGTGCACCGGCCCGACGGCCAGGTGATCATCGTCGACACCCCGGGCGTGCACCGTCCGCGTACCCTGCTCGGCGAACGGCTCAACGACCTCGTGCAGTCCACACTCGGCGACGTCGACGTGATCGGGTTCTGCGTGCCGGCGAACGAGCCCGTCGGTCCCGGCGACCGGTTCATCAACGACACGCTCGACCAGTACCCGCGCGCCAAGAAGATCGCGATCGTCACGAAGATCGACAGCACCTCCAAGGACCGCGTCGGTGAGCAGCTGCTGGCCGTCTCGAAGCTCCGCGACTGGGACGCCGTGGTGCCGACCTCGGGCACCAGGGGCATGCAGCTCGAAGACCTGCTCGGAGTGATCACCGCCCTGCTCCCCGAGTCGCCGCAGCTGTACGACTCGAGCGCGGTGACCGAGGAGACCGACGAGGAGCGCATCGGCGAGCTCATCCGCGAGGCTGCGCTCGAGGGTGTCCGTGACGAGCTGCCGCACTCGCTCGCCGTGGTCATCGAGGACATCGTCGAGCCCGACGCCGACGACGACGCCGACGGCCCCCTGCGCATCTTCGCGAACCTGTTCGTCGAGCGGGACAGCCAGAAGGCGATCGTCATCGGACACAAGGGTGAGCGCCTGAAGGACGTCGGTTCCCGGGCCCGCGTCGAGATCGAGTCGCTGCTCGGCGGCCGGCACGTCTACCTGAACATCCGCGTGAAGGTGGCCAAGGAGTGGCAGCGTGACCCGAAGCAGCTCGGACGCCTCGGCTTCTGACCGTCGGCCGCTCGCACCCCGGGTCATCCGGGCGAGGGACGCGGGGACGAGCGACCCGCCGTACCGTGGACGGGTGTTCCGTCCCATGCTGCGTGCGCAGGTCATCACCGACCTGCTGATCGCCGTGCTGCTCGGCGGCCTCGTGCTGGTCGCCAGCGGGCGCGGGCTCGACGGGCCGCTGTCGGTGGTCACCGTCGTCGGGATGACCGGTGCCCTGGCAATCCGGCGCCTGTCACCCGGGCTCGCCCTGGCCGTGGCGTGGGTGTTCGCGGTCTTCGAGATGGTCACCCTGCAGGTGCCGGACGTGTCGAACGCGTTCATCGCCGGCGTCATGTACACGACGAGTGCGTACGGCAGCCGCCGTGTGCGGCTGGCCGGGCTCGTGTCGGCGATCCTCGGGTCCGTGGCGGCGGCGGCGTACATGGGCTTCGACGATTACCAGAACCGCCTCACCTACGAGACCGCCTCGACGCCGCTGCAGGAGTCGCTGCAGGTCACCCTGTCGTTCTTCGCCGTCGTCCTGCTCCTGCTGCTGCTGCCGTGGCTCGCCGGACTCGTGGTCCGGACCCGTCGCTCGGCGAGCATGAGTCGCGAGGCCCAGCTGCTTGCCGAGCGTGACGCCGCGCGGGCCGACCGGGCCGTCGCTGTCGAGCAGGAGCGCGTGCGGATCGCCCGCGACATGCACGACATCGTCGCGCACTCGCTCGCGGTCGTCATCGCGCAGTCCGACGGTGCCCGGTACGCCCTGAAGGCCGACCCCGCGGTGGCCGACCAGGCCCTCAGCACCATCTCGGCCACGGCCCGGCGTGCCCTCGGCGACGTGCGCGAACTCCTCGGCGCGCTCCGGCACGAGCAGGGGACCGCGCCGACGCCCGAGATCGACGACATCGACCGGCTCGTCGACGAGATGCGGCAGCTCGGGCTCGACGTGCGGGTGGAACGCGAGGGCGACCCCGCCGGGCTGCCCACCACCACGCAGCTCGCCGTCTACCGGATCGTGCAGGAGAGCCTGACGAACGCGTACAAGCACGGAGAGCCCGGCAGCCCGGTGCGTGCCGCCCTGACCTACCGGCCGGACACGGTCGAGATCGCCGTCGTGAACCGACGTGCCGACGACGGTGTCCGCGGACCCGGCACGGGCCACGGTCTGGTCGGCATGCGCGAGCGCGCCGTGATGACCGGCGGCACCATGACCGCCGGCGCCCGAGGGGACGACTTCGCGGTCGCCGTCCGGATGCCGACCGTCCCGGCCAGCGGGCAGATGCCCCGCGGCCGGATCACCCAGACCGAGCAGGAGCGCACCGCCCGATGACCACGATCCCGACCGACGAGCACTCGATCCGCGTCGCCCTCGTCGACGACCAGGCGCTGTTCCGCACCGGCATCCGGATGCTCATCGACTCGCAGCCCGACCTGCGGTTCGTCGGCGAGGCGGGCGACGGTGCCGAGGGGGTCGAGCTCGTCCGACGGACCCGTCCCGACGTGGTGCTGATGGACGTCCGGATGCCCGTGATGGACGGCATCACGGCGACCGGTCACATCGTCGAGCAGTCCGGCACCGACGGTGCGAAGGTCCTCGTGCTGACAACGTTCGACTTCGACGAGGCCGCCGCCAAGGCCATCCGCGCCGGTGCGAGCGGCTTCGTGCTCAAGGACGCCGACCCCGAGTTCCTGCTCGCGGCGGTCCGGACCGTGCACGCCGGCACCGCGGTGTTCGCCGCGTCGGCCACGCGGGAGCTCCTGCGGCGGTACGACGACTCGGTCGGACGCGCCGCCGCCGTCCCCGCGGCGTTCGCCGACCTCACGCCGCGTGAGCGCGAGATCTTCGACCTGGCCGCCCGGGGGTTCAGCAACAGCGAGATCGCCCAGCACGAGTACGTCAGCGAGGCGACCGTGAAGACGCACATCTCGCGGGTCCTGACGAAGCTCGAGCTCCGGGACCGGGTGCGCCTCGTCGTCTTCGCCCACGAACACGGGCTCGTCACCAAGGCCGACTGATGCCGGGTCATCCGCGGGGATGACCCCTCCACAGGCAACCGAGCCGAGCGGACGATCCACAGGAGCCGAGCGGGCGACGCGGGACGGGACCCCTGACCGCCATCGTGGATGCATGACCACGAGCCACGCCCCGATCATCCGCCTCGACCACGTGTCCAAGCACTACGGCGACGACGCCCGACGTGTGACCGCGCTCGACGACGTCAGCGTCGACATCGGCGCGGGGGAGTTCACCGCGGTGATGGGCCCGTCCGGGTCCGGCAAGTCGACCCTCATGCACGTCGCGGCCGGCCTCGATGCCGTGTCCGCCGGCCGGATCCAGATCGACGGCGTCGACATCACGGCCCTGGGCGACAAGGACCTCACCGAGCTGCGTCGTCGTCGGCTGGGCTTCGTGTTCCAGTCGTTCAACCTCGTCCCGACGCTCGACGTCAGCGAGAACATCCGACTGCCGTTCCTGCTCGGCGGGCAAAAGCCCTCGCACGAGGAGACCGCCTGGATCGACCGGCTGGTCGAGATGCTCGGGCTCGGCAACCGGCTGACGCACCGGCCGCACCAGCTCTCCGGCGGGCAGCAGCAGCGCGTCGCCATCGCACGGGCGCTCGCTTCGCGGCCGGCGGTGGTCGTCGCCGACGAACCGACCGGCGCGCTCGACTCCCGCACCGGGCGCGACGTGCTCGCGATCCTCCGCGGCGCCGTCCAGGAATGGGGCCAGAGCGTCGTCATGGTCACGCACGACCCGGTGGCGGCCGCGAACGCCGACCGCATCCTGTTCCTGGCCGACGGCCGAATCGTCGCCGACCGCCCCGCGATGGACGCCGGCGCGATCTCCACCACGATGCTCGGGATGGAGGCAGCAGCGTGAACGGCATCCGATCCTTCGCCCCCACCGTCCTGGTCGCCGCCCTCGGCACCACGTTCGGTTCCGCCCTCGTCATCGCACCGGGGATCGTGACCGAGGCGCTCCGAGCCGCCGGGGTCGCCGACCTCGGACCGATCAAGGCGATCCTGTCGGTGGTCGGGTGGCTGTTCCTCGGCATCGCGCTCTACGTCGGCGCGATCGTCACCGCGAACACCTGCGCCACCCTGATCGCCGGGCAGACCCGGATCATCGCGCTGCAGCGGCTCGTCGGTGCGACCGGTGCGACCCTCCGTGCGCGGATCACCCGCACCGGCCTGGTCGTCGGCGTGCTCGGCGGGGTCGTCGGCGCCGTCGTGGGCACCGCGCTCTCGGCCCTGTTCGTGGTCGTCCTGCGGGGCAATGGGGTCCTGCCCGACGCCGAGTACACGTACGTGCCGTGGGAACTCGTCCTGCCGGTCGTGGCCGTCGTCCTCGCCACCTGGGGTGCCTTCGCTGCCGGGTCGCGCCGCGTGCTCACCGTCACTCCGCTCGAAGCGCTGTCGTCGTCCGTCGAGCCGAGCCACGACGACGTCCGGTCCGGTACGGCCCGCAAGGTCTGGGCCATCGTGCTCATGGCCGGCGGCGCGGTGCTGATGCTGCTCGGGCTCGCGGTGAGCTCGCTGTCCCCGGTCGCGGTCCTTCCGGCGGCGCTCGGCGGGTTCGTGTCCTTCGCGGGGATCGCCGTGGGGGCGACGATCGTGATGCCACCCGTGCTGCAGCTCATCGGCCGCATCGGCTCGCACGACCCCGTCGTCCTGCTCGCCGGACGGAACGCGATGCGGGCGCCGGGGCGGTCCTCGCGGGCGACCATCGGGCTCGTCATCGGTGTCACCCTGCTCGTCACCTTCGCGGTGGCGCTCGGCATCATGCAGCACGTGCTCGAGACCGAGATGCGCGCCATGAGCGCGGGGAGCGCCACCCCCGGGATGATCGAGGCGCAGCGGGACCTCTTCGTGCAGATCAACGCCGTCGTCAGCGTGATCGTCGGCTTCTCCGCCGTGATCGCCGCCGTCGGGGTCGTGAACGCCCTGGCGCTCGGGGTGCTCCAGCGTCGGCGCGAACTCGGGCTGCTGCGGGTGCTCGGCCTGACCGGCGCGCAGGTCCGACGGATGATCGTGACCGAGGCCGTGCAGATGGTCGTCGCGGCCGTCGTCTCGGGGCTCGCACTCGGCACGCTGTACGGCTGGGTCGGCGGGCAGACGCTGCTCGGCTCGCTCGGGACGCCCGTGGCACCGGTGCTGCCGCCGCTGACCATCGGCATCGTGGTGATCGGCGCGCTGGTCCTGGCAGTCGTCGCCACCATCGCCCCGGTGCGGCGCGCGATGCGCGTCCCGCCGACCGAGGCGCTCGCGGTCGACTGACCCGTCGCCCTGGTCGCACCACGCGACGACACGGGAGGCCCGGTGCCAGCTGGCACCGGGCCTCCCGTTCGTCGTGTGGTCGCGCCGACGTGCCCTGCCCGGCTCCGCCACGCCGCTCACGTCCGCCGAGGTGTCACGAACCGTCGTCTGGACGCGGCCCGGGCGACAGATCCTGACCGCTCGGCGACCAGCCCGCGGCGGGTCTCGACCACCCGGCACCGCACCCGGCACCTCCCCGGCACCCACCCGGCAGCCACTCGGCGCCCCGTTCGACGGCACCGGGCGGTCCCGCGTCACACGCTTGCGCCAGCCTGGTACACCGGTGCTACCGTGGGTCCCGATGTACTCGGCACTCCTCCTCCTTCGCTGCCGCGACGAGGCCTGACACTCCGGCCCACCTCGTCGCGGAGTCCGTCGTGGCCGCACCACAACAGCTCACGAACACGCGACGAAAGCGAAGAACGATGCAGAACACCCAGCAGCCCTCCGGGATGCCGATCCACAAGTACGTCCCGTTCCACGAGCAGATCAGCGTCGACCTGCCGGACCGCACGTGGCCCACGAAGCGCATCGACAAGGCGCCGCGCTGGTGCGCCGTCGACCTGCGTGACGGCAACCAGGCGCTCATCGACCCGATGGACGCCGAGCGCAAGCGGGCGATGTTCGACCTCCTCGTCCGGATGGGCTACAAGGAGATCGAGGTCGGGTTCCCCAGCGCCTCGCAGACCGACTTCGACTTCGTCCGGTCGCTGATCGACGAGGGCGCGATCCCGGACGACGTCACCATCCAGGTGCTGACCCAGGCGCGCGAGCACCTCATCCAGCGCACCTACGAGGCGATCGACGGCGCGAAGCAGGCCATCGTCCACCTGTACAACTCGACGAGCATCGTGCAGCGCGAGGTCGTCTTCCGCACCGACGTGCAGGGCGTGGTGGACATCGCGGTCACCGGCGCGAAGCTCTGCAAGGCCGCCGAGGCGACGCTGCAGCACGACACGACGATCTACTACGAGTACTCGCCGGAGTCCTACACGGGCACCGAACTCGAGGTCGCACTGGAGATCTGCAACGCCGTCCTCGAGGTCTTCGAGCCGACGCCCGAGCGCAAGGTCATCATCAACCTGCCCGCCACCGTCGAGATGGCCACGCCGAACGTCTACGCCGACTCGATCGAGTGGATGTCCCGCCGCCTCGCCCACCGCGAGGACGTCATCCTGTCGCTGCACCCGCACAACGACCGCGGCACCGCGGTCGCGGCCGCCGAGCTCGGCTACATGGCCGGCGCCGACCGCATCGAGGGCTGCCTGTTCGGCAACGGTGAGCGCACCGGCAACGTGGACCTGGTCGCCCTCGGGATGAACCTGTTCACGCAGGGCATCGACCCGGAGATCTCGTTCGCCGACATCGACCAGGTGAAGCGCACGGTCGAGTACTGCAACCAGCTGCCGGTGCCCGAGCGCCAGCCGTGGGCGGGCGACCTCGTCTACACGGCGTTCAGCGGCTCGCACCAGGACGCCATCAACAAGGGCTTCGAGGCGATGAAGGCCAAGGCCGCCGCAGCGGGCAAGGACATCGACGAGATCGAGTGGGCGGTGCCGTACCTGCCCGTCGACCCGAAGGACATCGGCCGGTCGTACGAGGCCGTCATCCGCGTCAACTCGCAGTCCGGCAAGGGCGGTGTGGCGTACCTGCTCAAGACCGACCACGCCCTCGACCTGCCCCGCAAGCTGCAGATCGAGTTCTCCGGCGTCGTGCAGCGGCACACCGACACCGAGGGCGGCGAGTTCTCGTCGCAGCGCATCTGGGACGTGTTCCAGGACGAGTACCTGCCCGCTTCGATCGACGACGAGAAGTGGGGCCGGTACGAGCTCACCAAGACGGCGACGTCGAGCGACTTCGAGGGCACGACCTCGCTGTCCGTGGCACTCCGGGTCGACGAGGGCGCGGTCACGGCCGAGGCCGTCGGCACCGGTCCCATCGACGCGTTCCTGAAGGTGCTCGCCGAGCAGGGCGTCCAGGTCACGCTGTACGACTACTCGGAGCACACGATGAGCGCCTCCGGTGACGCGAAGGCCGCGTCCTACGTCGAGCTCGACGTCGACGGCGTGCGTCTGTGGGGCGTCGGCATCGACGCCGATATCTCGACGGCGTCGCTCAAGGCGATCGTGTCCGCGGTGAACCGCGCGGTGCGTGCGGGTGCCGCGGCCGGCGCGCCGGAGCTCGTCTCGGCCTGAGACGCGACCAGCCCTGGAGGCGCGGTGCGGGTCCGTCCCGCACTTGGGCCTCCCGTCTGTGCCTGGTCTTTCCCCCGTCACGCGCGATGGCAGGTCGAATCGGGCGTACCTGGTCGATTCTTCCGACCAGGTACGCCCGATTCCACTCGGTACCCCGAGCCCCCGGCCCGCAGCGCACGCGGCTGTCGGCGGGTCGGGGGATACTGGGGGCATGCCGCTGTACCGGGACGAGTGCGTCGTGTTGCGCACCCACAAGCTCGGTGAAGCCGACCGCATCGTCACGATGCTCTCGCGGCAGCACGGCAAGATCCGCGCCGTGGCCAAGGGCGTGCGGCGGACGGCGTCGAAGTTCGGCAGCCGACTCGAGCCGTTCATGGTCGTCGACGCCCAGTTCTACGAGGGCCGGTCGCTCGACATCGTCACCCAGGCGGAGTCGCTCGGCGCGTACGGGGCCCAGATCGTCGCCGACTACGGCGCGTACACCGCGGCCAGCGCCATGGTCGAGACCGCCGACCGACTGAGCGAGGCCGACGCCGGGCTGCAGCAGTACCTGTTGCTCGTCGGGGCGCTCCGCTCGTTGTCGCGCGGTGAGCACCAGTCCAGCGCGACCCTCGACTCGTACCTGCTCCGCGCGATGAGCATCGCGGGGTGGGCCCCCTCGTTCAGCGACTGTGCGGTGACGGGGGAGCCCGGCCCGCACTCGGCGTTCGTGGTGCAGCTCGGGGGTGTCGTCGCCGACCGTGCGGCACCACCGGGGACCCCGCGGCTCGACCCGGCGACGCTCGGGGTGCTCGGCTCCCTGCTCGCCGGAGACTGGGCGACGGTCGACGCCACCGACGAGCGGACGCGTTCGCGGGCCTCCGGCGTGGTCGCGGCCTACGCCCAGTGGCACCTGGAACGATCGCTCCGGTCCCTGCCGCACGTCGACCGCTCCGAACACCCGATGCCGGTGCCGCAGACCCACGGCGGACCCGAGGCGACGGCGCGCGCGGTGGCCTCGACCCCGGCACCCGCCGTACCCGAGCCCGATCCTGATCCCGCTGTCGAAGGAGCCCCCACCGCATGAGCCCCCGCCGCCCCGACGACGTCGAACCGTTCCGCCCGATCGACTGGACCGGCGAGACGCCCCCGGCGATCCCGGCCCGGTTCGTGCCGGAGCACGTGGCCATCGTCATGGACGGCAACGGCCGGTGGGCGAACGGCCGCGGCCTGACGCGGATCGAGGGACACAAGGCGGGTGAGGCCTCGCTGCTCGACGTCGTCGCCGGGGCGATCCAGATCGGCGTCCGGCACGTGTCGGCGTACGCGTTCTCGACGGAGAACTGGAAGCGCTCCCCGGAAGAGGTCCGGTTCCTGATGGGCTTCAACCGTGACGTCATCCGCCGTCGCCGTGACCAGCTGCACCAGTGGGGCGTCAAGGTGCGGTGGGCCGGCCGCCGTCCGAGGCTGTGGCGGAGCGTGATCGACGAGCTCGAGACCGCCGAGCGCATGACGGCGGGCAACGACGTCCTCACGCTGACGATGTGCGTGAACTACGGCGGCCGGAACGAGATCGTCGACGCCGTGCGGGGCATGGCCGAGGACGTCGCCGCCGGACGCCTGAAGCCGAGCCAGGTCACCGAGAAGGCACTCGCCAAGCGCCTGTACGTGCCCGAGATGCCCGACGTCGACCTGTTCCTCCGGAGCTCGGGGGAGCAGCGCACCAGCAACTTCCTGCTGTGGCAGTCCGCCTACGCCGAGATGGTGTTCCTCGACCGGCTCTGGCCGGACTTCCGTCGCACCGACCTGTGGGGTGCGATCGAGGAGTACGCCAGCCGCGACCGACGCTACGGCGGCGCGGTCGACACCCCGACGGCCTAGCCAGAGCCCAAGCCCGAGCCCGAGCCCCCGAGCCCGGCCCCTCAACCCGGCAGCGGCCCCTCGAGCAGGTGGGCGGCGGAGCGCACCGCGTCGAGCGCCGCACGGACGCTCGGCACACGGTCGGCACCACGCGCGACGACGACCTCGACACGCCGGGCGAGCTCGTCGTCCACGGGGTCGATCGCGACACCGGCGGGGATGACCGTCGTCGCGAGTGCCAGCCGGGGGAGCAGCGCCACCCCGAGCCCGGCGGCGACGAGCCCCACCACGGCAGCCGCGTTGTCCGTCTCCAGCACGATGTCCGGGGTGAACCCCGCGCTCGCGCACGACGCGAGCAGGTGCCCACGGCAACGCGGGCAGCCCCCGATCCACCGGGCGTCGTGGTGGGACGCGAGGTCCACGACGGTGGAGCCGGCAGGGCGGAGTCGCGCAGCGCCTCCTGGCTCGACCGGCGTCACCAGCGCGAGCGGGTCGCGACCGAGTGCCCGGGTCACGAGGCCCGGGTCCGGGGTGGTCCCGACCTCGTCACCGACGTAGGTGAAGGTCAGGGCGACGTCGACCTCGCCGCCGCGCAGCAGGTCGAGTGCCTCGGGCGGCTCCACCTCGACGTACGAGGTCGTCACGCCGGGCACCGTCGCGGCGAGCCGGGCGAGCACCGCGGGCACGAGGGCGGAGGACGCGCTCGGGAACCCGGCGAGTCGCACCCGGCCACGGCTGAGTCCGCCGACGGCGTCGAGGTCCTCGCGCGCCGCGGTCAGCGCGGCCTGGACGTGCAGGGCGTGGTCGGCGAGCACCTGCCCCGCATGCGTGAGGGTCGCGCCCCGTCCGCCCCGCAGGACCAGCGCGTGGCCGAGGCGCTGTTCGGCCCGGGCCAGCAGCTGGCTGACGGCCGGCTGGCTCGACCCGAGTGCGGCGGCAGCGCGGGTGATCGACCCGCCGTCGGCCACGGCGCGGAGGACCCGGAGCAACTGGGGATCGATCTCGTCCATCACCCGATGTTATCGGTGGCACAACGAACCGGCTCTGGCGTGATGGGGCGGGAACGAGGACGCTGTCCGCATGGACTCCTTCCCCGCCGGCCGCGGCTACCTGGCGGCGTGCACCGCGGGCCTGCCGACCCGCGGCACCCTCGCCGCCCAGCGCGCCGACCTCGACGCGTGGTCCCGGGCCGAGACGTCGCCCGCCCGGTACGGCGCGCTGGTCGAGCAGGGACGTGCGCTCTTCGCCGCGCTGGTCGGCGTCCCGGTGGAGCGCGTGGCGACGGGATCGCAGACCTCGGTGATGGCCGCGGTCGTCGCCGACGCGCTGCCGGACGGCGCCGAGGTGGTCGTCCCCGACGGCGACTTCAGCTCGGTCGTCTTCCCGTTCCTCGCCCAGGCGCACCGCGGCGTCCGGGTCCGGAGCGTCCCGCTCGAGCGGCTCGCGGCGTCCGTCGGGCCCGACACCGCCCTGGTCGCGTGGTCCGCGGTGCAGTCCGCGACCGGTGTGGTCACCGACCCCGACCCGGTCGTGGCCGCCGCCCGTCGCGTCGGCGCCCTGACCCTCTGCGACCTCACGCAGGCCGCCGGCGTGCTGCCCGTCGACGCCGCAGCGTTCGACGTGACGCTCACGCACACCTACAAGTGGCTCTGCGCTCCGCGCGGCGTCGCCTTCATGACGCTCTCCGACACCGCCCTCGGCCGGCTCCGCCCGGTGCAGGCCGGCTGGTACGCGGGAGCGGACGTCTGGTCCTCCTGCTACGGCCCCGCCATGCACCTGGCCGACGACGCGCGTCGCTTCGACGTCTCGCCGGCCTGGCAGGCGTGGCCCGGTGCCGTGGCCGCGCTCGAACACGCGGTCGCGCTCGACCAGCGGGCGGTCTGGAGGCACGCCACCGGTCTCGCGGATCGGCTGTGCGACGCCCTCGGGTCGCCTCGGCAGGGCGACGGGCAGGCGATCGTGACGTTCGCGGACGCCGACGGGGCGGCCCTCCGGGCCCTCGCTGCCGCAGGCGTCACCGCCTCGGGGCGTGCCGGGCGACTGCGCATCGCGTTCCACCTGTGGAACGACGAGTCCGACGTGACCGACGTCGTGGCCGCGCTCGGCGGGGTGGGGCCGGGCACGTCGCGCGGGTGAGCGTGGAAGGCGGACGCGGGGCGGGCCTCCCGGGCCAGGATCGCCGGTAGTCTTGCCCGGACCGTTTCCGCACCGAGCACCCAGCTCGGCGACCTCTGGAGCACCCTTTGGCACAGCCCTCCCGTCTCGACAGCGTCATCGCCCTGGCCAAGCGCCGCGGCTTCGTCTTCCAGTCGGGTGAGATCTACGGAGGCTCCCGCTCCGCATGGGACTACGGGCCCCTCGGTGTGGAGCTCAAGGAGAACATCAAGCGCCAGTGGTGGCAGCGGTTCGTCCGCGGCCGCGGGGACATGGTCGGCCTCGACTCCGCGGTGATCCTGCCCCGCAAGGTGTGGGAGGCCTCCGGGCACGTCGCGACCTTCACCGACCCGCTGGTGGAGTGCCTGCACTGCCACCACCGGTTCCGCGAGGACCACCTGCTCGAGGCGTTCGAGGCGAAGAAGGGCCGCGCCCCCGAGGGCGGCATGGCCGAGATCGCCTGCCCGAACTGCGGCACCCGCGGCGAGTGGACCGAGCCCCGCGAGTTCTCCGGGATGCTCAAGACCTACCTCGGCCCGGTCGAGTCGGAAGAGGGCCTGAACTTCCTGCGCCCCGAGACGGCCCAGGGCATCTTCGTCGACTTCGCGCAGGTCGTCACGACCAGCCGCATGAAGCCCCCGTTCGGCATCGGTCAGGTCGGCAAGGCGTTCCGCAACGAGATCACGCCCGGCAACTTCATCTTCCGCACGCGCGAGTTCGAGCAGATGGAGATCGAGTACTTCGTGCCGCCGGCCTCGGCCGAGGAGCACTACGAGCAGTGGATCGCCGACTCGGTCGCGTTCTACACCGACCTCGGCATCGACCCGGAGAACCTGCGCCGCTTCGACGTGCCGGACGGCGAGCGGGCGCACTACTCCGACGCCACCGCCGACATCGAGTACCGCTTCGGCTTCACCGGCTCGGAGTGGGGCGAGCTGATGGGCGTCGCGAACCGCACCGACTTCGACCTGAACAACCACATCGAGGCGTCCGGCCAGGACCTCCGGTTCTTCGACCAGGCCGCCAACGAGAAGTACGTGCCGTACGTCATCGAGCCGTCGTTCGGGCTGACCCGCGCACTCATGGCGTTCCTGCTCGACTCTTACCACGAGGACGAGGCCCCCAACGCGAAGGGCGGCGTCGACAAGCGCACGGTCCTGCGCCTCGACCCGCGCCTGGCCCCGGTGAAGGCCGCCGTCCTGCCGCTGTCGCGCAACGAGCAGCTCTCGCCCGTCGCCCGCGGCCTGGCCGACGACCTGCGCAAGAACTGGAACGTGGACTTCGACGACGCCGGTGCCATCGGCCGTCGCTACCGTCGCCACGACGAGATCGGCACGCCGTTCTGCATCACGGTCGACTTCGACACGCTCGAGGACAAGGCCGTCACGGTGCGCGAGCGCGACACCATGGGCCAGGAGCGCGTCTCGCTCGACCAGCTGCAGGGGTACCTGGCGCAGCGGTTGCTCGGCGCGTAGGGGTCGTCGCGTCTCCGCAAGACACCGGTGTTCGTGTGTTGCACACCCGCAGCAGGGTGTTCGACCTGCGAACACCGGTGTTTTGCTGGCAGCGGCGGGAATGCGCGCCGCACGAGCGCGTTGGGGTCAGCATGAACGACTCCGTGAAGGTCGATGTCTGGTCGGACATCGCCTGCCCCTGGTGCTACATCGGCAAGCGCAAGTTCGAGGCCGGCGTCGCCGCGTTCGGCGCCTCGAGCGAGGGCCGCCCCGTCGAGGTCGAGTACCACTCCTTCGAGCTCAGCCCGGACACCCCCGTCGACTTCGAGGGCACCGAGGCCGAGTTCCTCTCGGGCCACAAGGGCATGCCCGTCGACCAGGCGCAGCAGATGCTCGACCAGGTCACCGCCATCGCCGCTGGCGTCGGTCTCGACTACGACTTCGAGGCCATGCACCACACCAACACCGTGAAGGCCCACCAGGTCATCCACCTCGCCAAGCAGCACGGCAAGCAGCTCGAGATGGTCGAGCGTCTGTTCACCGCCTACTTCGAGCGTGGCGAGCACGTCGGACAGGAGTCCTCCCTCGCCGACCTGGCGGCGGAGATCGGCCTCGACCGCGACGAGGTCCTCAGCACCCTGCGCGACGACGCCCAGCTCGCCGCGGTCCGCGCCGACCAGGCCCAGGCGCAGGCGTACGGGATCAACGGCGTGCCCTTCTTCGTGATCGACGGCAAGTACGGCGTCTCCGGCGCCCAGGACCCGACGGCGTTCGAGCAGGTGCTCCGCCAGGTGGTCGCGCTCCGCGAGACCACGCCGGAGGAGGTCGCCTCGGCGGCCGAGCGCGCTGCGGACGACGCGAGCGCGGACGTGGCGGTGACCCGATGACGGACATGACCATCAGCGACCAGGGCGCGGTGCGCCTCCAGGCCGTGACGTCGGTGCCCTCCGTACCGGACGCGATCACGGGACTGCCGGGCGCGTTCGGTGGTTCCGGCGTGCCCGGTCTGGAGGCCCGTCCCGCGTTGCTGACGCTCGTCACGCCCGGCGGTGCGCCGGTCTGCGAGGGCGACGCCTGCCTGATCGACGCCGGCTCGTTCGCCGGGGCCGAGGGCGACTGGTCCGAGGTGCCGGACTGACGGCTGCGTCAGTCGCGCTGCGGTTCCTCGTCGGTGATGTCGGCGACGGTCGCGCCGTAGGCGGCGACGAGCGCGTCGGCGTCGACGAAGGCGCTCGCACCGTGCCGGCCGGCGCCCAGGGCGATCCGGCGGCCGACGATGCGTTCGTCGGCGTACACCGGCAGGTCGCCCGTGGCACCGATCGGCGTGATGGTGCCGCGCTCGTAGCCGGACGCTTCGAGCGCCGTGGTGGCGTCGGGCATCGAGAGCTTGTTGACGCCGACGACCGTGCGGAGCTTCTTCCAGGCGATGCTGCGGCCGCCGGGCACCAGGGCGAGCAGGAACCCGCCGTCGTGGCGCTTCACCACCAGGGTCTTGACGATGTCGCCGGGCTCGATGCCGAGCAGTCCGGCGGCCTCGTGCAGGGAGTTCGCGGCCGGGCGCTCGACCACTTCGACCGGCAGGCCACGGGCCTGGGCGTCGGCGTCGAACCGGGTGCTGGCGTCGGTCGTCATGTGGAGAACGCTACCGGCGCGCACCGACGTGGGAGAATGGGAGACGTATGACGATCACTGACGCACCCGGGACGGCGACCCGTCCGGCGAAGCCCCTGCGCATCGGCCCCATCGAGGTCGACGTGCCGGTCGTGCTCGCGCCGATGGCGGGCATCACGAACATGGCCTACCGCCGGCTCTGCCGCGAGTACGGCGCCGGCCTGTACGTGTGCGAGATGATCACCTCGCGCGCGCTCGTCGAACGGACGCCCGTGTCGATGCAGCTCATCCAGCACCACGAGTCCGAGACCCCGCGGTCGATCCAGCTGTACGGCGTCGAGCCAAACACCGTGGCCGAGGCGGCGACGATCCTCGTCGGTGAGGACCGTGCCGACCACATCGACCTGAACTTCGGCTGCCCCGTTCCCAAGGTGACGCGGAAGGGCGGCGGAGCGGCGCTGCCCTGGAAACTCGACCTGTTCCGCGAACTCGTCACGAAGACCGTGCGTGCCGCCGGTGACGTCCCCGTCACGGTGAAGATGCGCAAGGGCATCGACGAGGACCACCTGACCTACCTCGACGCCGCACGCATCGCGCGCGACGCCGGTGTCGCCGCGGTGTCGCTGCACGCCCGCACCGCGAACGAGCACTACTCCGGGCACGCCGACTGGTCCGCGATCGCCACCCTCAAGGAGACCGTCACCGACATCCCTATCCTCGGCAACGGCGACATCTGGTCGGCCGCCGACGCGCTCCGGATGATCGACGAGACCGGCGCCGACGGCGTGGTCGTCGGGCGTGGCTGCCTCGGCCGCCCGTGGCTGTTCGGCGACCTGGCCGCGGCCTTCCGCGGCGAGGGGCTGCGGTACATGCCGTCCCTGGGCGAGGTCGCCGACGGGTTCCGCCGGCACGCCGAGCTGCTCGTCGAGTTCTTCGGCGACGAAGAGCACGCCTGCCGCGACATCCGCAAGCACGTGGCCTGGTACTTCAAGGGGTACCCGATCGGCAGCGACGTCCGGGCCGGCCTGGCGATGGCGTCGAGCCTGCAGGAGATCGACGACTTCCTCGGCCAGCTCGACCACGACGCGCCGTACCCGGGTGCCGACGCCGAGGGGCCGCGCGGTCGTGCCGGGCACCCGAAGCGCACCGCCCTGCCCGACCGCTGGCTCGAGAGCCGCGACGTCGACTCCGAGTTCCGCAAGGTCCTGGCCGCCGCCGAGCTGCACCACAGCGGCGGATGAGCGCCACCGCCTCGTACGGCCCGGCCGACGCGGAGCGCTGGCTCCCCGAAGAACACGGCAACCGCCGCTCGGACTTCGCCCGTGACCGCGCCCGACTGCTGCACTCCAGTGCCCTCCGGCGTCTGGCCGCCAAGACCCAGGTGCTCAGCCCGACGGCGGGGCTCGACTTCGCCCGCAACCGGCTGACCCACTCGCTCGAGGTCGCGCAGGTCGGCCGCGAGCTCGCCGACTCGCTCGGGCTCGACCCCGACGTGGTCGACACCGCGTGCCTGGCGCACGACATCGGGCACCCGCCGTTCGGGCACAACGGCGAGACCGCCGTGAACGCCTGGGCCACCGGGATCGGCGGCTTCGAGGGCAACGCGCAGACCCTCCGGCTGCTGACGCGGCTCGAGCCGAAGGTCTACGGCGTCCGGCCGGGTTCCGACGTCGACCGTCCGTACGGGCTCAACCTGACCCGCGCGTCGTTGGACGCCAGCTGCAAGTACCCGTGGCCGGCGGCGCAGGGGGTCTCCGAGTCGTCCTCCGGGCGCACCAAGTTCGGCTTCTACGACGACGACCACGACGCCTTCGAGTGGCTCCGCGCCGGCGCCCCGCGTCGTCAGCGCTGCATCGAGGCGCAGGTCATGGACCTCGCCGACGACATCGCGTACTCGGTGCACGACTTCGAGGACGCCGTCGTCGCCGGGTTCATCGACGTCGCGGCCCTGGGTGACCGCGTCGGCGAGAACGACATCGTCAGCGCCATGCACGCCTGGGTCGGTGACGACCTGAGCCGCGACGAGCTGCTCGAGGCGTTCGACCGCCTGCGCGAGTTGCCGCTCTGGATGACCGCGTACGACGGCTCCCGCCGTGACGCCGCACGCCTGAAGAACCTGACGTCGCAGCTGATCGGACGCTTCGCGCGCACCGCCACGACGGCCACCCGCGAGTCCTACGCCTCGGGGTCGCTCGTGCGGTTCGCCGCGTCGGTCGTCACCCCGCCCGAGATCATCGGCGAGATCGCGGTGCTCAAGGGCATCGTCGCGGCCTTCGTGATGACCCAGGGCGACCGTCAGCCGGTGTACGAGGACCAGCGCCGCGTGCTCACCGAACTGCTCGACGCGCTGGCGGCGACGGGGGCGACCGACCTGGAGCCCGGCTTCGCTGCCGACTGGCACGCCGCGGGCGACGACGCCGGCCGACTGCGCGCCGTCGTCGACCAGGTCGCGAGCCTGACCGACCAGGGTGCACTCGCGTGGCACCGACGTCTGGTGGTGGGTGACCGTGACCCGGTCCACATCGCCGTCTGACCGGTCCGCCGACGTCGGTCCCACGAACTAGGATCGAGGGGTGGCTGGCAGGATCGCGCGGAACGACATCGACGAGGTCCGCTCGCGTGTCAACATCGCCGACGTCGTGGGCGACTACGTCACGCTGAAGCACGCGGGCGTCGGGTCGATGAAGGGCCTCTGCCCCTTCCACGACGAACGCTCCCCGTCGTTCCACGTCCGGCCCCAGGTCGGCCGCTACCACTGCTTCGGCTGCGGTGAGGACGGCGACGTCTTCAGCTTCATCATGGCGCAGGACCACACCACCTTCGCCGAGGCCGTCGAGCGCATGGCCGCGAAGATCGGCTTCACCCTGCACTACGAAGAGGGCGACGGGCCGCGTACCGACTACAACACCCGTGCCCGGCTGATCGCCGCGAACGAAGCCGCGCTCGAGTACTTCACGGGGCAGCTCACCACCGCTGCCGCCGACCCCGCCCGCCGGTTCCTGGGGGAGCGCGGGTTCGACCCTTCGGCCGCCCAGCACTTCGGCGTCGGGTTCGCCCCGAAGTCCTACGACATGCTCAAGGACCACCTGCGCGGGCGCGGCTTCACGATGGAGGAACTCGTGTCCGCCGGCCTCGTCAGCCAGGGTGACCGCTCGCCGTACGACCGGTTCCGCGGGCGCCTGATGTGGCCCATCCGCGACGTCACCGGGGCGACCATCGGCTTCGGGGCGCGCCGCCTGCTCGAGGACGACAAGGGTCCCAAGTACCTCAACACGCCCGAGACCCCGATCTACCACAAGAGCCAGGTGCTCTACGGGCTCGACCTGGCACGCCGCGACATCTCGAAGCAGAAGCAGGTCGTCATCGTCGAGGGCTACACCGACGTGATGGCGTGTCACGTCGCGGGCGTCACGACCGCCGTCGCCACCTGTGGCACGTCGTTCGGTGTCGACCACATCAAGGTGCTGCGCCCGATGCTCGGTGACCTGGCCGGCGCCGACCCGAACGCCAACGGCGAGGTCGTGTTCACGTTCGACCCCGACGAGGCCGGGCAGCGCGCAGCCTCGCGTGCCTTCGCGGAAGAACAGCGCTTCGCCGCGCAGACCTACGTCGCCGTGGCGCCCGGCGGGCTCGACCCGTGCGACCTCCGGCTCGCCCGTGGTGACGACGCGATCCGCCGACTGGTCACGAACAAGCGCCCGATGTTCGAGTTCATGATCCGCCGCACCCTGGACGGCCACGACCTCGAGACCGTCGAGGGGCGCGTCGGTGCCCTGCGCGCTGCTGCGCCCGTGCTCGCCGGTATCCGCGATCGCTCACTGACGCAGGGCTACGTGCGCGAACTCGCCGGCTGGCTGGGCATGGAGATCCCCGAGGTCCGTCGGTCGGTCGAGACCGCCCGGCGTCGTGCGGGGTCCGCTGCCCAGGACGACCGGTCCGCGGGCTCGGGGCGCGACGGCCGTGCCGGAACCGGTACCGACCGGGCCGACACCCCCGACGAGCCCGTCGCCGGGATCCGTTCGCTGCCGAACGACCCGATCAGCCGCATGGAGCGCGACGCCGTGATGGCGATGGTGCAGCAGCCCACGTCCGTCGGGGCACCGATGCTCGGGCTCGCCGCGTCGGCCACGTTCTCGACGCCGATGCTCGCCGCCGTGCGGGACGCCGTGGTCGCCAACGTCGACGTCATCGGCGCGGGGGACTGGCTCGACCGGCTGCTCGCCGACGTGCCGGCGCCCCTCCGCACCCTGACGCACGAACTCGCGCTCGCGCCGATCCCCGCGCGCAACGCGGAGGACCTGGCGGCCTACTGCCGGAGCATCGTCGTGGCCCTGGTCGAGCGCGACCTGCTCGCCCGCAAGGCCTCGTTGCTCGGACAGCTGCAGCGCGCCGATCCGCACGAACAGGCGGAGCGTCGCGCGGAGATCCAGCGGCAGCTCGTCGACATCGACGGGCAGCGGATGCGGTTGCGCGCCGACGCCGAGGCGTCCTAGGGCTCTTCCCGCGCTGTTGGTGGGCGCGGGGTCGCACGACGCGCCGCGTGCCTCTCGCCGAGGTCGCGCGAACTGTCGCACGGTGGGGCTGCGAGCGGCGGTTGGTTCTGTCGGCGACGGCGTGAGTGGTCGGGACATGCCGCGTGTGGGGCGTCGAGTGGTCGCGAAGCGTCGGTTGGCCGGGGTCCGGCCGACGGGACGTGACCGCTCGGGGTGGGTCCGGCGGGGAGTCGTGACCAGTCGGCGGGGGCGAGGGGCGGGAGGGACGCGGGGCGGGCCTCCCGGCCGGGGGCGAAGTCGCACGACGCGCCGGGTGCGTCTCGCCGAGGTGGCACGAACTGTCGGCTGGTGCGGCTGCGAGCGGCAGGTGGTTCTGTCGGCGCCGGCGTGAGTGGTCGGGACGTGCCGCGCGTGGGGCGTCGAGTGGTCGCGAAGCGTCGGCTGGCCGGGGTTCGGACGACGGGACGTGACCGCTCGGGGCGGGTCGGGCGGGGAGTCGTGACCAGTCGGCGGGGGCGAGGGGCGGGAGGGGCGCGGGGCGGGCCTCCCGGCCGGGGGTGAAGTCGCACGACGCGCCGCCGGCGCACCCCCGAGGTCGCGGGAACCGTCGCCGGGCGTCCCGTGGGACGGCAGCCCCGGCACTTTCAGGGCGGGAAGGGCAGGAACGTCCGAGAACGAGCGCCAGACGCCCCGGGTTGCACCACGCAACTTTCGTGCGTGACGCGCCGCTCGACTCCGGCGGAATCATGCATCACGCGGCGGGCCCGTGCATTACAGCGGTGTAAACAAATCGCCCCCGGTTCGTTCTGTTCCGTGACAGGGTGATACCAATGAGCGTTCCTGGCCGGGCACACAGACGTTCCACCCTCCGGCTCAGGACCCTTGCAATCATGACCAGAGAGGCAGCGGACATGGCATCCGTGACCAAGTGGGGCAAGCGCGGCATCGCGCTCGGCGCCGGTGCAGCAGCGACGGCGCTGGTGCTGACCGGCTGCGCGAGCAGCAGCGTGAGTGACACCGAACTGAACGGCCTGAGCATCGGGACGACGGACAAGATCACGTCCCTCGACCCGGCCGGTTCCTACGACAACGGCTCCTTCGCCGTGCAGAACCAGGTGTTCCCGTTCCTGATGAACACGCCCGTGGGGAGCCCGGACGTCGAGCCGGACATCGCCACGAAGGCGGAGTTCACGAACCCGACCACCTACGAGGTCACCCTCAAGGACGGGCTCGAGTTCGCGAACGGCAACAAGCTCACGTCGAGCGACGTGAAGTTCTCGTTCGACCGCGAGCTGAAGATCAACAACGAGAACGGTCCGCAGTCGCTGCTGGCCAACCTCAAGAGCATCGACACCCCGGACGACACCACCGTGGTGTTCAACCTGGACCACGCCGACCAGACCTGGCCGCAGGTGCTCTCGAGCCCCGCGGGTCCGATCGTCGACGAGGACGTCTTCAGCGCGACGAAGCTCACCAGCGCCGACGACATCGTCAAGGGCAAGGCCTTCGCCGGGCAGTACCAGATCAGCTCCTACAAGGAGAACGACACGATCCAGTACAAGACCAACCCGAAGTACGACGGCCTGCTCGGCAAGGCGAAGACCGACGAGGTCACCGCCAGCTACTACACCAAGGAGACCGACCTCAAGCTCGCCGTGCAGAAGGGCGACGTCGACGTGGCGTACCGCTCCCTGACGCCGACCGACATCTCGGACCTGCGCAAGGACGACTCCCTCAAGGTCACCGACGGCCCCGGCGGCGAGATCCGCTACGTGGTCTTCAACTTCAAGACCCAGCCGTTCGGCACCGGGCAGGACGACGCCGACGAGGCGAAGGCCCTGGCCGTGCGTCAGGCTGCCGCCGACGTGGTCGACCGTGCCCAGCTCGCGAAGGAGGTCTACAACGACACCTTCACCCCGCTCTACTCGATGGTCCCGGACGGCCTGACCGGCGCGGTCCAGCCGTTCAAGGAGATGTACGGCGACGGCGACGGCGGAGCGGACGTGGCGAAGGCCAAGAAGACGCTGTCGGACGCCGGTGTCACGGGCAAGGTGCAGCTCGACATCCAGTACGCGCCCGACCACTACGGTTCGGCCTCGGACGACGAGTACGCGCTGCTCAAGCAGCAGCTCGAGGACTCCGGTCTGTTCACCGTCAACATTCAGTCGACGGTCTACACGACCTACGCGCAGGAGCGCACCAAGGACGCCTACCCCGTGTACCAGCTCGGCTGGTTCCCGGACTTCTCCGACGCCGACAACTACCTGTCGCCGTTCTTCACCAAGGAGAACTTCGTCCAGAACCACTACGACGACCCGGAGATCCAGGACCTCATCGCGAAGGAGCAGGCCGAGTCCGACACGGACAAGCGTGCTGCCCTGATCGAGCAGGCCCAGGAGCGCGAAGCCACCCAGATCTCGACGCTGCCGCTGCTGCAGGGCAAGTCCGTCGCGGTCGCTGGCAAGGACGTCAAGGGCCTGACCCTCGACGCCTCGTTCAAGTTCCGGTACGCCACCCTGAGCAAGTAGCACCAAGCCCCACGTGCAGGCCGCGGGCGTTCCCACGAGGAACGCCCGCGTGCCTGTGCAACGGCGACGAAAGGCACACACCCCGTGACCCTCAGCACTCCCGAGGCGACGCAGGACGTGAACGGCACCGATCCCACCAAGCCACAGGCACAACGCAGTGCCAAGAACAGTGGCGGCGGACTCGGCCGGTACATCCTCGTCAGGTTCCTCCTCATCATCCCGACCGTCTTCATCCTGGTGACGCTCGTGTTCTTCCTGATGCGCGTCATCGGGAACCCGATCACCGCATCGGTCGGCGGTCGTCTCACGCCGAGCCAGCTGCAGGAACGCCTGCACGCCGCCGGGTACGACCGGCCGGTGCTCGTGCAGTACTTCGAGTACCTCGGCAACATCCTGCGCGGTGACTTCGGCACCTCGTCGACGGACAACCGTCCGATCACCGACATCATCGTCACGTACGGCGGCGCGACCGCGGAGCTCGTGTTCTACGCGCTCATCGTCGCGCTCGTGCTCGGCATCCCGCTCGGCATGCTCGCCGCGTACACGCGCGACAAGTGGCCGGACGTGCTGCTCCGTGCGCTCGCGATCCTGACCTACGCCACGCCGGTGTTCTTCGGTGGTCTGCTGCTCAAGCTCGTCTTCTCGGTGTGGCTCGGCTGGCTGCCCCTCGGCGACCGTGCCTCGACCCGGGTGTCGCTCATCCTCGACGGCATCCCGGGCGCGAGCGGCATCTACATCATCGACGCGCTCCGCACCGGCAACGCCGCGGTCATCGGCGACGTGCTGCAGCACGCCGTCCTGCCGGCGCTGACGCTCGGTCTGCTCACGGCGGGCATCTTCCTGCGCCTGGTGCGCGCGAACATGATCGGGTCGCTCGGCTCGGAGTACGTCGACGCCGCCCGGTCCCGCGGCGTGCGCGAGTCGCGCCTCGTCCGCACCCACGCGTTCCGTCCGGCCCTCGTGCCGATCATCACCGTGATGGGACTGCAGATCGCGATGCTCCTGGGTGGCTCGGTGCTCACCGAGACGACCTTCGGGTGGCGCGGCCTGGGCTTCGAGCTCAACCAGTACCTGTCGGCCCGTGACTTCGTCGCGGTGCAGGGCATCGTCGCGATGCTGGCGGTGATCGTCGCGGTGACCAACTTCATCGTCGACGTGGTCGCCGCCCTGATCGACCCGAGAGTGAGGTTCTGACGATGGTCGACACCACCCTCGTCGACCGCCACGAGCCGCTCTGGAAGCGGCTCCCCGTGGTGGTCCAGCTCCGCCGGAGCACCGGCTGGCAGCGCGCCATGCTCATCGTCGGCGTGGTCATCTGCGCCCTCTACCTGCTCGTCGCGGTCTTCGCACCGCTCCTCGCCCCGTACGGCTTCGGTCAGCTGCAGGGCGCGGACGGGCAGAGCTTCCCGCGCACCGGCGAACCGAGTGCCGAGCACATCTGGGGCACCACGGTCGGCGGCTTCGACGTGTTCAGCCGCGTGCTCTACGGTGCCCGCACGGCCGTGCTCGTCGTCATCGTCGCCGTGATCGTCTCGATCATCGTGGGCGTCCTGCTCGGCATGGTCTCCGGGTACCTGGGCGGCTGGCTCGACCGCGTCCTGGTGGTCGTGGCCGACGCCATCTACGCGTTCCCGTCGCTCCTGCTCGCGATCATCGTGTCCATCGTCATCTCCGGCGGCAACTCGAGCTACTCGGGCGGCATCATCGCGGCGGCGATCTCGATCACCGTCGTGTACGTGCCGCAGTACTTCCGCGTGGTCCGGGCCGAGGCCGTCCGGCTGAAGAACGACGCGTTCGTCGAGTCGGCGCGCGTGATGGGCACGAACCCGTGGCGCATCATGACGCGGCACGTCCTGCGGAACTCGACGCGTTCCCTGCCGCTCATCCTGACGCTCAACGCGAGCGACGCGATCCTGACCCTGGCCGGCCTCGGCTTCCTCGGGTTCGGCATCGGCCCGACGTCGGGCGCCGAGTGGGGCTACGACCTAAGCCGCGCGCTCTCCGACGTCGCGAGCGGTGTCTGGTGGACCGGTGTCTACCCGGGTGTCGCGATCGTGGTGCTCGTGCTCGGCGTGACCTTCATCGGCGAGAGCCTGAACGACATCTCCGACCCCCGCCTGCGTGCACGCCGACGCCTGAAGCAGCTCGTGTCCACGCGCGAAACACGCGAGACGCGCGAGACGCGCGAAACGCGCGAAACGCGCGACGCCGCGACACCCCGCGACACGCGCGACGCCGAGGCAACGCGCACCGCCGGGAACGACACGGAAGGGACGGGCGCATGACCCCGACCACCCGCCTGCAACCGGGCGACACCACCACCGAACCCGTCGTCGTCGTGGACGACCTGACCGTCACGTTCGCGACCGACGGCGGCGCCGTCGACGCGGTCAAGGGCGTCAGCCTCGACGTCCGCCCCGGCGAGGTGCTCGCCCTGGTCGGCGAGTCCGGCTCCGGCAAGTCCGTCACGGCGCGCAGCATGCTGCGGCTCATGCCGGAGACGGCGACGCTCGGCGGCGCGGTGCTGCTCGACGGCACCGACGTGGTGAGCGTCGGCGCGCAGAAGCTCCGCAGCCTGCGCGGAACCGCCGGGGCGATGGTGTTCCAGGAACCGTCGACCGCCCTCAACCCGGTCTTCACGGTCGGGTGGCAGATCGCCGAGGGGCTCCGCGCCCACGGCGGCGTGTCGAAGAAGGAAGCACGGGCGAAGGCCATCGACTACCTCGGTCGCGTCGGCATCCCCGACCCCGAGACCCGCGTCGACCACTACCCGCACCAGTTCTCCGGCGGGCAGAAGCAGCGCGTGGTCATCGCGAGTGCACTGGCCCTCGAGCCGAGCGTCATCATCGCGGACGAACCGACGACGGCGCTCGACGTGACGGTGCAGGCCGAGATCCTCGACCTGCTGCGCCGCTGCCGTGACGAGTTCGGCACCGCGATCGTCGTCATCACGCACAACATGGGTGTGGTCGCCGACCTGGCCGACCGCGTCGCCGTGATGTACCAGGGCGAGATCGTCGAAGAGGCCACGGCGTCGGCGCTGTTCGCGACGCCCCAGGCCGACTACACCAAGCGGCTGCTGGCGGCGGTGCCCCGGCTCGAGGCGTCCACCGGGGTGGCCCGGCGCGCCGCGATCGCCGAGGACGTCACCCCGCTGGTCGAGGCGAAGGGGCTCGAGATCGAGTACCCCGGGCGGCTCGGCTCGCCGGCGTTCAAGGCGGTCAAGGGTGTCGACCTGGCGATCCGTCCGGGCGAGGTCCTCGGCCTGGTGGGGGAGTCCGGCTCCGGCAAGACCACCATCGGCCGGGCGATGGCGGGCCTGACGAAGGTCACCGGCGGCTCGCTCAAGGTCCTCGGCGCCGAGATGCTCGGGTACCGCGAACGCGACTTCAAGCACCTTCGGAAGGACATCGGGTTCGTCTTCCAGGACCCGGCGACCTCGTTCAACCCGCTGCTGACGATCGCCGAGTGCGTCGCCGAGCCGCTGGTCGTGCACCGGGAGGTCTCGAGTCCGCGTGCCGCGCGCAAGCGGGTGGACGAGCTGCTCGAGGCCGTGCAGCTGCCGGCCGCGTACGGCGACCGCTACCCGCACGAGCTCTCCGGTGGGCAGCGCCAGCGCGCGTCGCTCGCCCGGTCGCTCGCGCTCCGGCCGAAGCTGCTCATCGCCGACGAGCCGACGAGTGCGCTCGACGTGTCCGTGCAGGCGCGCGTGCTCGAGCTCTTCCTCGAGCTCCAGCAGGACCTCGGCTTCGCCTCGCTGTTCATCAGCCACGACCTCGCGGTCGTCGGCGCGCTGTCCGACCGGATCGCGGTGCTGTACCGCGGTGACCTGGTCGAGACGGGCACGACGGCGCAGGTCCTCGGCGCGCCGCAGCACCCCTACACGCAGCGGCTCCTCGCGTCGCTGCCGGTGCCGGACCCAGCAGAGCAGGCGGAGCGACGGCGTACGCTGGAGCGACTGGAGCACGCCGGGTCCTGACCCGACGTGACCCACCCTGGAGGCCCGGCCAGCGTCGCCGACGCACGCCGGGCCTCCAGGGTGGTCGGCTCCACTGCTGTACGCACGACGGACCTGCCAGGGCGGTCCGTCGCGAACCGCCGCCAGGGGGCGGCGTGGAAGGGGACCCATGATCGCGGTCAACGGACCGGCGGTCGTCGCGGACGACGTGTCGATCGAGTACCGGGGCGGACGCGGGGGCGAGTCCATCCGGGCCGTCGACGGCGTGAGCCTGACGGTCCGGCAGGGGGAGATCCTCGCCCTGCTCGGTGAGTCGGGCTCGGGCAAGTCGACCTTCGCCGCCGCCATCGCCGGCCAGCTCGGGTCCCACGGCGAGGGCGAGGGGGCCCTCCGTCGGCACATCGTCGGCGGCGAGCTGACCGTGCTCGGCCAGAAGACCCGGGGCCTCCGCCCGTCGTCGCGCAAGCTCGAACGGCTGAGCGGCCGGATCGGCTACCTGCCGCAGGACGGCGCCGACCGGCTCAGCCCGGACCTGACCGTGGGCGAGGCCGTCGCCGAACCGATCTACGCCCGCGACCGCCGGTTCGACCGGCGCGAGGCCGGGCTCATCGTGGCCCGGCTGCTCGACGCGGTGCACCTGCCGCTCGGGGCGATGCGCCTGAACACGTGGGAGCTCTCGAGCGGGCAGCGCCAGCGTGTCGCCCTGGCGAAGGCGCTCGTGCTCGAACCCCAGCTGCTGGTCGCGGACGAACCGGCACGCGGGGTCGACGTGCTCGTGCGGCAGTCCGTGCTCGAGGCCCTGGCGACGCTGCAGCGTGGCCGGCAGTTCTCGGCCGTCGTCGTGTCCAGCGACCTGCGCGAGGCCCGCGCCCTCGCCGACCGTGTCGCCGTGATGGCCGATGCTCGGCTCGTCGGGCTCGGCACCTTCGACGAGGTCCTCGACAACCCCGTCGACCCCTACGTGAAGACCCTCGCCTCGACCGCGGCCCGCGGGGTGAAGCGTCGTCCGGCACCGAGCACGTCCCGCCGTTCGTCGGCGCCGCGCCGTCCGCTCGCCGCCGGCACCGGCCCGCGCACCGACCGGCCCGAGGGCCTGTGAGCGCCGCGGAGCCGGCCCGCGGGCACCGGGCAGTCGTCCCCACTGCCCGCACGCCCCTGCCGATCCGACCCCCGGAGTCCGGCCCCGTCGCGGTGCTGCCCGCGCCGGCCGACCGGCCCGTGAGCGCGGCCCCCGAGGCCAGCGGGACCGTCGGACCGAGCGACCTGCACGCGCGGGTCGTGACCGAGGCCGGCGGGACGGTCGGGCCGCTCGGCCCGGACACCCGCGGCATCGTCTGGCTCGACAACCGCGATCCCGCCGGCCTGGACGAAACCCTGCGCCGGCACCCCGCCGTCGGGTGGGTGCAGCTGCCGTTCGCCGGCGTGGACGCCTTCGCGCACCTCATCGCTGAGCACGGCGACCGCGTGCTGTTCACCTCGGCCAAGGGCGCCTACGCGGAGCCGGTCGCCGAGCACGCGCTGGCGCTGACCCTCGGCACGCTCCGGGTCCTGCAGAAGCGCGCTCGTGCGTCGTCGTGGGCGACCGAGCCCGAGGGGGTCTCGCTGTACGGGCGGAACGTCGTCGTGATCGGTGCCGGGGGGATCGCGCTCGAGTACCTCCGGCTGCTCGCGCCGTTCGACGTCGACGTCACCGTCGTGCGCCGCTCGCCCGAGCCCGTGCCGGGAGCCGCGCGGACCGTCACCACCGACGAGCTCGACCAGGTCCTGCCCGACGCCGACGTCGTGATGATCGCGGCGGCGATGACCTCGGGCACCGCGAAGCTCTTCGGTGAGCGGCAGTTCCGGATCATGAAGCCCTTCGCCAGGCTGGTGAACATCGCGCGCGGCGGACTCGTCGACACCGACGCCCTGGTCGACGCCCTGCGCACCGGGGAGATCGCCGCGGCGGGCCTCGACGTCACCGACCCCGAGCCGCTGCCCGACGGGCACCCGCTCTGGTCGGAGCCCGGCGCGGTCATCACCCCGCACCAGGCCGACACCCCGGACATGGTCGCGCCCCTGCTGGCCGAGCGCGTCCGGTTGAACGCCACGGCGTTCCTCGGGGGCGACGGCGAGGGCTTCGTCGGCGTCGTCGACCCGGTCGCCGGGTACTGACCTGGGGGCTCCACCGCGCGGCGCGCCCGGGCGGCGTGTCCGATGCGGTGGAGGGCCGCAGGGTCCTGCTATGCTGTTACCCGTTGTTCGCACGTCATTCGCCAGCGAACAGTGATCCTCGATAGCTCAATTGGCAGAGCAGCCGGCTGTTAACCGGCAGGTTGTTGGTTCGAGTCCAACTCGGGGAGCGACAGGTCCTCATCCTTCGGGGTGGGGACCTTTTGCGTTCCCGCTGCCGAACTGCACCAGCACGCCAGCGCACCTGCGCACCTGCGCACCGGATCCGCAGCGTTCGCGCGGCTCGTGCCCGGTCGATGCTGTTAGCGTTCACAGGTGCACCGTTCCCGTTCGCCTCGACTCGCGCTCCTGGGCGTGGTCGTCGCCGCGACGGCGGTGCTCACCGGCTGCAGCAGCGTCGGCCCGGACACCGATGCGTCCGAGGACCCGACGAGCTCGGACACCGGGCTGGGCTCGGGCGCGTCGCCGGTGGTCTTCGCGTTCGTCTGCGACCGCGGCGGATCGGACAGCGAGACCTACACGACCTACTCGGCGGTGTGGGATGCCGAGCGTGCCGACTGCTCGGCGAAGCGCCTGACCGGCTCGGTGCCGTCGAGTCAGCAGCAGGCCGCGGTGACGGCGGCGCGTGGCGACGCGACCCTGGTCGAGCTCGCGAGCGCCTGCGCGGTGCGCGGCTCGGACCCGTGGACGTCGGCGGTCGCCGACGAGCGCGGTGCGCACGTAGCCGCAGGCCTCCTGCGGTACTGCCCCGGACACCCGGAGACCGACCACCTGCGGGACGCGCTGGCGGCCTACCGGGGCTGAGCCGGGCCTCCAGACCGACCGCCGCACCAGCGAGGGGCCGACGGCGGCAGGACGGGCGTCAGCCCTCGGGGTGGTCGCGACCCGGCAACCAGGACTGGCCGGGTCCGCCCCAGCTGCTCTTGCGGATCGCCTTGGCGACCTGCTTGCCGTAGGGGTGCACCAGGCGGTCGGCGTAGAGCCAGCCGTCCAGGTGGTCGTACTCGTGCTGGAAGATGCGGGCCAGCCAGCCGTGCGCCTCGACCTCGAACGGGGTGCCGTGCTCGTCGAAGGCACGCAGCAGGGCGCCCTCGGAGCGGCGGAGCGGGAACCGCTCGCCCGGGATCGACAGGCAGCCCTCGGACTCCTCGTCCTCGTCGAGCTCCTCGACGGACTCGGGGACCGGGGGTGTGATCCACAGGACCGGGTTGACGGCGGCGCCCCGGTGCAGGACGTCGTCGTCATCGGTGTAGGAGTACACGAACAGGCGCTTGCCGACGCCCACCTGCGGTCCGGCCAGGCCGACGCCGGGGGCCAGGTCCATGGTCTCGAGCATGTCGGCGACGAGGGTGCGGAGGTCGTCATCGAACGCGGTGACCTCGGCTGCACGCTCGTGCAGGACGGGTTCGCCGGTGATGCGGATCGGGAGAACGGCCATTCACCCAGGTTATCCGGCGGGGGACGGTAGCCTCGACGCGTGACGACGGACCTCCAGCTGCCGGACGCCGTGAGCAACCTCACGCCGTTCCAGGCGCTGATGATCCCGGTGGCCCTGATCGGTGCGGTGTTCCTGTCGCTCGGGGCGCAGTTCCAGAGCCGCGGGGTGCAGCGGGTCGAAGCACGTCTCGGTCGGCAGTCGAAGGGGCTGAGCGTCCGGCACGTCGTCGGGCTCGTCTCGAGCGGCTACTGGGTGCTCGGCACGCTCATGCTCGGCATCGCGGTCGTGCTCCAGCTCATCAGCATCACGTTCGCGCCCCTGATCGTCGTGCAGCCGCTGGGTGCCGTCGCCCTGGTCATCACGACGTGGTTCTCGTCGCGGTCGTCGGGTGTGCCGCTCGGTCGCCGTGCCCGGCGGGCCGTGTGGACGTGCATCATCGGCGTCGGCATCTTCGTCGGGATCGCGGCGTTCGTCGGGCACGAGAGTGCGATCACCCGCCAGCAGCTCGTCACCGTGCTGGTGATCCTGGCCGTCGTGCTGGTGCTCGTGCTGGTGTCGTTCCGGCTCGTGGCCAAGCACCGCAGCGCGCTCTACTACATCGTCGGGGCGGGGGTGCTCTACGGGTTCGTGGCGACACTGGCCAAGGTCGTGCTCAACCGGTTCGTGAACGGCACGTTCGACTGGCTGACCGTGCTCGCCATCGCCGGCGTGGTCGTGGCGGCGTCGCTCGGCGGGTACTTCGTGCAGAACGCGTACTCGAGCGGATCGGCCGACCTCGTGATCGCGGGGCTGACGGTGATCGACCCGATCGTCGCGGTCGGCATCGGCGTCATCGTGCTCGGCGAGGCCTCGGGGGCGCCGTGGTTCGCGGTGGCGGGGTTCGTGGTCGCAGCCGGCATCGCCATCACCGGGGTGTTCCTGCTCGCCAAGCACCACCCGCAGACCCGGGCCTGACGCCGCGCGCCCGGAGGTCGCCGCCCTCATCCGCGCGGCTGACGCGACCGTCGATCCTGGTGCGATAGCGTCACTGCCGACCAGCCATCGCCCACGAGAGGACGAACTCAGCCGTGTCAGGAGACGCCACCACCGCCACCGCCGGACCGACGGGTGCGACGGGCGGTCACCGACCGTTGCGCGTGCTGATCGCAGCGGACACCTTCGCCCCCGACGTCAACGGCGCCGCCACCTTCGCCGAGCAGCTCGCCGTCGGTCTCGCCGAGCGCGGGCACGAGGTGCACGTCGTGGCCCCGGCCTCGAGCCGCCAGTACGGCACCTTCGACGAGGAGCACCACGGCGTCACGCTCGTCGTGCACCGCCTGAAGTCGTACAAGTGGCCGCTGCACCCGTGGCTGCGCTTCGTGTGGCCGTGGAGCGTCCGGAAGTGGACCGGCCCGATCCTCGACGCCGTGAAGCCCGACGTGCTGCACATCCAGTCGCACGTGGTCATCGGCCGCGGCATCGTGCACGAGGCGAACGACCGCGGCATCCGGGTCATCGCGACGAACCACTTCATGCCGGAGAACCTGCTCGAGTACACGCCGTTCGGCAAGTGGACGCTGCCCCTCGCGCTGAAGATCGCGTGGAGCGACGCCGCCAAGACCTACCGGCTGGCCGACACCATCACGACGCCGACGAACCTGGCCGCCGACTACCTGCGGAAGGCCATCGCCGGACAGCAGGTCCTCGCGATCTCGTGCGGCATCGACGCGTCCCGGTACGTGGCGCGCGAGGGACGCCCGGTCAACAACGACATCGTGTTCGTGGGTCGTGTGGCCCCCGAGAAGAACCTCGACGTGCTGGTCCGCGCGGTGGCGCTGCTGCCCGCCGAGCTGTCCGCGACGCTGACGATCGTCGGCGACGGCGAGATGATCCCGAAGCTCACCGCGCTGGCGAAGGAGCTCGGGCTCGAGGACCGCGTGCGGTTCCTGGGCTTCGTCTCCGACGAGCGCAAGCAGGAGGCGCTGACCAACGCGACGGTGTTCGCGATGCCGTCCACGGCGGAACTGCAGAGCATCTCGTCGCTCGAGGGGATGGCCTCGGGACTGCCCGTCGTCGCCGCCGACTCGATGGCGCTGCCGCACCTGATCGACGGCAACGGGTACCTGTTCACCCCCGGCGACGTGGACGACCTGGCGGCGAAGCTCACGACGGTGCTCACCGCGCCCGAGTCGGAGTACGTGGCGATGCGGGAACGCAGCCTGGCCATGATCGAGGCACACGACATCAACCGCACGCTGTCGACGTTCGAGTCGCTGTATCGTGGTGAGCCGGTGGCCTGAGGGTCTCCGGCGAGGGGCGGTAGCCAAGCTGGTCAAGGCAGTCGGCTCATAACCGAACGATCCGCGGGTTCGAGTCCCGCCCGCCCTACGTGCACATGCCAAGGAAGCGCGACACGTCGCAGGACGACCATGCACCGACACCGAACGTCACCTTCGAGGTGACCCGCGGCGGTACCGGCGTGCGCGTGAACGCCTTCCGCATCGGGTTCATGGGCGCCATCGGGGTGCTCGTCGCGCTGCTCGCCGGGTCGATCATCAACGAGCTGAGCACGGTCCTGGTCTACATCGGGGTCGCGCTGTTCCTGGCGCTCGGCATCGACCCCCTCGTGTCGTTCCTCGAGCGGATCATCCCGCGCTGGTCCGCGATCACGATCGTCGTGGTGGTCGTCCTCGGGGCCTTCGCCGGCATCGTCTTCGCCGTCGTCCCGATCCTGGTGGAGCAGACCTCGAACCTGGTCCAGAACTTCCCCGAGATCGTGCAGGACATCTCGCAGCAGCCGTGGGTGCAGGACCTGTCGAAGCAGTTCGCGGGGTCGTTCGACATCGACCACGCGCTGCAGTCGCTGCAGTCCTTCGTCGAGAAGCCGGGCAACCTGCTCAGCGTCGGCGGCGGGATCCTGGCGGTCGGCAGCGGGATCCTGTCCGGGGTCACCGGGGCGCTCATCGTCATCATCCTGATGCTCTACTTCCTCGCGTCGATGCGGGGCATGAAGCGCGCGGCCTACCGGTTCGTCCCGGCGTCCCGTCGCCAGAACTTCATCGACGTGAGCGAGCAGATCACGCAGGCGGTCGGCCGGTACGTCGTCGGGCAGGTGTCGCAGGCGCTCATCAACGGCATCCTGAGCTTCATCTTCCTGCTCATCATCGGTGCACCGCTGCCCGTGCTGCTCGCGTTCATCGCGTTCCTCGGCTCGCTGATCCCGCTGGTCGGCACGCTGGCCGCCGCGATCGTGATCTCGCTGCTCTGCTTCTTCGCGTCGCCGGCCACCGCCCTGTTCTCGGGCATCTACTACCTGGTCTACATGCAGGTCGAGGCCTACCTGATCTCCCCGCGCATCATGTCGCGGGCCGTCCAGGTGCCCGGCGCCCTCGTGGTCATCGCGGCGGTCGCCGGCGGCACGATCGGCGGCGTGCTCGGCGCGCTCGTGGCGCTGCCCGTCGCGGCGTCGGTCATCATCATCGTGCAGAAGGTCATCTACCCCCGCCAGGAGCAGGCGTGACGAACGGCACCGGCGCACCCGACGACGCGGTCGTCGCCGCCTTCGCCGAGCACGTCCACGACCGTGACCGCTGGGCGCGCAGTGCCCGTGGGCCGCTCGCCCTGGTGAACGCCCAGCACGTCGACCACCCGCAGCCGGTCTGGCCGGTCCCCGGGACGTGGGCCCCGGCCGTCGGCGGACTCACCGTGACGGCCGAGGCATCCGACGGCGTCGTGGTCGACGGCGTCCCGGTCGACGGCACGGTCCTGGTGGCCGGGGACACCGCCGTCGTGCCGTCGACCGTCGCGCTGCCGGACGGCTTCGCCGGCACCGTCAGCGGCGACACCCTGCGCGTCTGGGACCCGTCCTCCGAGGCGATCGCCCGCTTCGCGCAGATCGCCCGCTTCGCCTGGTCCGGCGACTGGGTGACGTCCGGCACGTACGTCCCGCTGGTCCGGGATGCCCTGGAGGCCCGAGGCAGCGTCCGTGACGCCGCCGGCGACGCCCTGCCGGTCGCCGGACACGTCGAGACCGTCGTGGGTGGTGCCGCGGTGCGCTTCGTCGCCGTCCGGTCGGCTGCCCACCGCGGAGCCGCCCGGCTGCAGCTCATCGTGCAGGACGCCACGAGTGCCCTGCCCGAGGACGACCCGGGCAGCACCTACTCGATGGGTCGGTTCCTGTACCTCGACGACCCCGGCGCCGAGGCCACGGTCGAGCTCGACTGGAACCGGCTGGTGCTGCCGCCGTGCGCGTTCTCGTACCAGTACGCCTGCCCGATCCCACCGGAGGACAACCGCGTCCCGGTGCCGATCACGGCGGGGGAGCGGTACCCGGTCGACGCGAACGGTGCCGTCCTGCACTGACGGGTTGCGATGGCACTGATCCGGTCGGGTCCTTGCCGTTCCCAGGCGTGGCGCTGCATAATGGGCGTGTCCCGTCGGGACATCACAATCGCATACCGATGGTTCCGTGGCCCCTCGGGTCAGGATCCTCCGCACCAGGTCGATGGGGAAGTCGCACCTGACGTATCGGAGGAACCGTGAACGGAACGACGACAGGAGTGCTCTACGTGCACTCCTCACCCCGCGCGCTCTGCCCGCACGTCGAATGGGCAGCAGGTCGCGCGATGAACCGCGCCGTGAACTTCTCGTGGCTCGACCAGCCCGCACAGGACGGTGCGCGCCGGACCGAGTACACGTGGACCGGTGCGGTGGGCGCCGGTGCCGCGATCGCGTCGGCCCTGCGCGGGTGGGAGCACCTGCGGTACGAGGTCACCGAGGAGCCGACGAGCGCCTCGGACGGCGGCCGCTGGATGCACACGCCCGACCTCGGTGTGTTCTACGCCCAGACCGACGTCACGGGCAACATGGTCATCCCCGAGGACCGGGTGCGCTACGCGATGGAGGTCGCGGGCAGCAATGCCCTCGAGCTGCACCGTGAACTCCGACTCGCCCTCGGGCAGGCCTGGGACGACGAGCTCGAGCCCTTCCGCCACGCGGCCGAGGGCAACCCGGTCGTCTGGCTGCACCGCGTCGGCTGACCCGACTCGCAACACGCCGGCGTCTCGGGTGCGCGGACGCCGGCGTCGGGTGCGCAACACGCCGGCGTGTTGTCCTGACACCGCTGAAGACTCGAGACGCCGCCGAACACGGCGGCGTCTCGTCGTTCCCGGGGCGCCTCAGCGACACGACGGCGTTTTGGCGGGACTCCGAACCGGCACCGGAACGAAGGAAGCCCGCCCCGACGACGCGGGACGGGCCTCCTGGCAGCGGGTGTGACGGATCAGACGCTGCGGAACGCGACCACGGCGTTGTGGCCGCCGAAGCCGAACGAGTTGCTGACCGCGAGCAGGTCGCCCTCGGGCAGCGCACGCGGCTCGCGGGCGACGTCCATGACGATCTCCGGGTCCTGGTCGTGCAGGTTGATCGTCGGCGGGGCGACGCGGTTGTGCAGCGCGAGGACGGTGAAGACCGCCTCGATCGCACCGGCACCACCGAGCAGGTGGCCCGTGGACGCCTTGGTGGCGGACACCACGACGTCGTCCAGGTGGTCGCCGAAGACCCGACGCATCGCGTGGTACTCGGCGACGTCACCGACGGGGGTCGAGGTGGCGTGCGCGTTGACGTGCACGACGTCCTCGATGCTCGCGTCGGCGTGCTCGAGGGCCTGCAGGACCGCACGGGCGGCGGCGCTGCCCTCGGGGTCTGGCGCAGTGATGTGGAAGGCATCGGAGGTGATGCCGGAGCCGGCGACCTCGGCGTAGATGGTCGCGCCGCGGGCTTCCGCGTGCTCCTTCGACTCGAGGATGAGCGCTGCTGCGCCGTCACCGAGCACGAAGCCGTCACGCGTGACGTCGTACGGACGCGAGGCGGTCTCGGGGGAGTCGTTGCGGCGCGACAGGGCTTGCATCGCGGCGAACGCGGCCAGCGGGAGCGGGTGCAGCGCGGCCTCGGCGCCACCGGTGATGACGATGTCGGCGTCGCCGTCGGCGATGTGCCGGTACGCCTCGGCCAGTGACTCGGTCGAGGACGCGCAGGCCGACAGGTAGGTGCGGGCGCCGCCACGGGCGCCGAACTCCATCTCGATGGCGGCGGCGGGGCCGTTCGCCATGAGCATCGGGACCGTCATCGGCAGGACGCGACGCGGGCCCTTCTCGCGCAGGGTGTCCCAGGCGTCGAGCAGCGTGTTGACGCCACCGATGCCGGTCGCCCAGTCGACGATGAGACGCTCGGGCACGACCGACTCGTCGTCGATGCCGGCGTCGGCCCAGGCCTCACGCGCCGCGACGAGCGACAGCTGCGACGAGGGGTCGAGGCGCTTCGACTCGGGGCGGGTGAGCTGGTCGGTGAGGAACCGGCGCGCCTGGCCGGCGAACTCCACGGGGAGTTCGAGCTCGGCGTAGCGGGGGTCCTCGATGCGGGTGATGCCGGACTTGCCGGCGAGCAGCGCGTCCCAGGTGTCCGGGGCGGTCGCGGCGAGGGGTGAGATCGCACCGATCCCGGTGACGACGACGGTCTTCTTGGTCATGGGACGACGTGTTCTTTCGTTGGGGTGAACAAGATGAGCGCCGTGGCCCGCAGGGGTCCGCGGGCCGCGGCGCTCAGGAAGCTCGTGTCAGGCCTGGGCCTTGACGATGTAGTCGACCGCGTTGCCCACGGTCTTGAGGTTCTTGACCTCTTCGTCCGGGATCTTCACGTCGAACTTCTCCTCGGCGTTGACCACGATGGTCATCATCGAGATGGAGTCGATGTCGAGGTCGTCCGTGAAGGACTTGTCGGCGGCGACGGTGTCGGTGGCGATACCGGTCTCGTCGTTGATCAGCTCGGCCAGGCCGGCGAGGACTTCTTCGTTGGACAGGGCCATGAGTGTTCTCCTTGAAGGGGGGTGTCGTTTGACCGTTGACCAGCCTAGGGCACGCGGGGTCCGGGTGCGCGGAGGCTCGTCGGGATGGGGGCCGGGCGCGCGGCTGCGCGACCGGGCGGGGATCAGGGGAGGACGACCACCTGCGCGCCGAAGACGAGTCCGGCGCCGAAGCCGATCTGCAGGGCGAGGCCGCCAGACAGTTCCGGGTGCTCCTCGAGCAGGCGGTGCGTGGCGAGCGGGATGCTCGCGGCGGAGGTGTTGCCGGTGGTGGTGATGTCGCGGGCGATCGTCACCGTCTCGGGCAGGCCGAGCTGCTTGGCGAACTCGTCGATGATGCGGATGTTCGCCTGGTGCGGCACGAAGGCGGCGAGGTCCTCGGGGCGGACCCCGGCGGTATCGAGTGCCTGGCGGGCGACCTTGACCATCTCCCAGACGGCCCAGCGGAACACCGTCTGCCCGGCCTGGCGCATGGTCGGACGCGGTGCGCCGGCCTCCCACTCGTTGTAGGTCGCGGTCATGCCGATGGCGTCCCACTTCGAGCCGTCGGAACCCCAGATGGTGGGGGCGATGCCCGGGAAGTCGCTCGGGCCGATCACGGCGGCGCCGGCACCGTCCCCGAGCAGGAACGAGATCGAGCGGTCGGTCGGGTCGACGACGTCGCTGAGCTTCTCGGCGCCGACGACCAGCACGTGGTCGGCGAGTCCGGACTTGATGAACGAGTCGGCCTGGGCGATGCCGTAGGCGTACCCGGCGCAGGCGGCGCTGATGTCGTACGCGGCCGCCGGGGTGGCCCCGATGCGTTCGGCGAGCAGCGACGCCATCGACGGGGTCGCGACGGTGTGCGTGACGGTGCTCACGAGCACGACGCCGATCTGGGACGGCTCGATGCCGGCCTTCTCGATGGCCTCGCGCGCGGCGGCCTCGGCGAGGTCGACGGCTTCGACGTCCTTGCCCGCGCGCTTGCGGGTGATGATGCCGGTGCGCTGCCGGATCCACTCGTCGGACGAGTCGATCGGGCCGACGAGGTCGTCGTTCGGCACGACGTTCTCGCCGCGGGCGGCGCCGAACGCCAGGATCCGGGTGAACTCGTGGCCGCGGCGCTGCTGGAGCAGCGGGCGCGCGGATCCGGTCGGGAGGCCCGTGGGGGCGTCCGTCGGGGTGGTCGGGTCGGTCATGCGGTTGCGTCTGCTTCCTGGCCCGCGCGCTGCAGCAGGTCGATCGCTGCAGGCAGGTCGTCGGGGGTCTTGATGGCGACGGTCGGCGTGCCGCGGAGGCCGCGCTTCGCCAGGCCGACGAGGGCACCGGCGGGTGCGAGCTCGATGATGCCGGTCACGCCGGCGGCGGAGAAGGACTCCATGACCGCGTCCCAGTGCACGGGGTTCGCGATCTGCTGGACCATCAGGTCGACGAAGCGGCGGCCGTCGCCGACCCGGGAGCCGTCGGCGTTCGTCCAGATCGGCAGGGTCGGGTCCTGCACCGTGGCGGCGGCCGCGACCGGGGCGACCCGCTCGACGGCGGGGGCCATGTACCGGGTGTGGAACGCACCGGCCACGGCGAGCGGGATCACGCGGGCCTTGGCGGGCGGGTCGGCGGCGAGGGCCGCGATCGCGTCGGCCGCACCGGCGACGACGGTCTGGCCGCCACCGTTGTGGTTCGCGGGCACCAGACCGTGTTCGGCGAGAGCTGCGGCCACTGCGTCGGCGTCGCCACCGAGGACGGCGGCCATCGAGGTCGGCTCGAGCGCGGCGGCGTCGGCCATGGCCCGGCCGCGCTCGGCGACCAGGGCGACGGCGTCGGTCGGCTCGAGGATCCCGGCGACCGCGGCGGCGGTGAACTCGCCCACCGAGTGTCCGGCGACCCCGCCCACCAGGGCGCGACGGCCCTCGGCGAGCAGTGCGTCGGCGGTCACCAGGCCGGCGGCGACGATGAGGGGCTGTGCGAGCGCGGTGTCCTTGATGGTGTCCGCGTCGGAGTTCGTGCCGTGCTCGGCGAGGTCGACGCCGATCGACTCCGACCACTGCCCGACTCGTTCACGAACGGTGGCGTCCTCGAGCCAGGGGGCGAGGAAGCCGGGGGTCTGGGAGCCCTGTCCGGGCGCGACGACGACGATCACCGGACAATCCTCGCGTTCTCGTCCCGCGGGGCCCGTGTGGACTTCCCACACGAATCCCCGCGGGACATTGTTGGTTCTCTACCGCCGTGGGGTGATGCGGCGGCGTCCGGTCGCGGACTCGGACATCGCGCCGAGGATGAGCGCCGACTGCACGATCAGGGCGTCACGGGCGTGCGTGGCGTCCCAGCCGATGATGTCGGCGACCCGGCGCAGTCGGTAGCGCACGGTGTTCGGGTGCACGAAGAGCTCGCGCGCCGTGGCCTCGAGCGAACGCCCGGTGTCCAGGTAGCACCAGAGCGTCTGCAGGAGCTCGGTGGACTGGTCCTTGAGCGGGACGTAGATGCGCTGCACCAGGGCCGACCGGGCGAGGGGGTCGCCGGCCAGGGCCCGTTCGGGCAGCAGGTCGTCGGCCAGGGCCGGGCGGGGCACGCCACGCCAGGCACGCGCGACGGCGAACCCGGCGAGGGCGGCCTTCGCGCTCGTCGAGGCGTCGACGACCCCGGGGACCTCGTTGCCGAGCACCAGGTGGCCCTCGCCGAACAGGGGTTCGAGGGCCTGCGCGATGGTCGTGAAGGAGACGGGCTCTTCGCCCTCGGGGACGTCGTCGCGCGGGGTGGCGCGGCCGATCACCACGACGAGCCGCGATCCCTGGACCCCGACGAGCACGTCGGCGTCCATGTGCCGTGCGGTGCGCCGGACCTGGTCGACCTCGAGCTGCTTCGGTGCGGTGCCGACGAGCACCGCGACCTCGCCGTGGCCGTGCCACCCGAGGGCGGCGATGCGGGAGGGCAGTTCGTCGTCGTACTCGCCGGAGAGGATCGAGTCGACCACGAGCGCTTCGAGCCGGGCGTCCCACAGGCCACGGGCCTCGGCCGCGCGGGCGTAGACGTCGGCGGCGGCGAACGCGATGTCACGGGAGTACTTGAGGATCGCCTCCTGCAGCATCTCGTCGTCGGCGGCGCGTTCCTCGACCACGGTCACCACGACGCGGATGAGCTGCAGGGTCTGCTGCAGGCTCACCGAGCGCAGGAGTTCCCGCGGGGCGGACCCGAAGACGTCGGCCGCGGCGATCCACGGCGTCGACGCGGTGCCCTCGAGCCAGCTGATGAACGAGGTGATGCCGGCCTGGGCGACGAGGCCCACGGCGGAGCGGCGCCCCGGTGGCATCTCGCTGTACCAGGGGAGCGTGTCCTCGAGGCGCTTGATCGTGGCGGTGGAGAGTTCTCCGGACACCTGACGGAGCCAGGAGAGCGCACGCTCGCGCGCGCTCTCCTGGCTCTCGTGGTCCGGGCGGACCGTCGTCACGGGTTGATCAGCTCTCGCCGCCCGCGCTGCCGGTGGTGCCGGCGGTCACGTCGTGCAGGCGGTACTTGTCGATCGCCTGCTGGACGAGCGCGCCGTCGACCTTGCCCTGGCGGGCGAGCTGCTGCAGCGTCCGCACGACGACCGAGGGGCCGTCGATGTGGAAGAAGCGGCGAGCGGCCGGACGGGTGTCCGAGAAGCCGAAGCCGTCGGCGCCGAGCGTGGCGTAGTCGGTCGGCACGAACGGGCGGATCTGCTCCTGCACCAGGTGCATGAAGTCGCTCACGGCGACGACCGGGCCCTCGGTGCCGAGCAGGCGCTCGGTGACGAACGGCGTGCGGGCCGGCTCGTTCGGGTTGAGGAACGCCTGCTGCTCGGCGGCCACACCGTCGCGGTACAGCTCACCCCAGCTCGTGACGCTCCAGACGTCGGCCGACACGCCCCAGTCCTCGGCGAGGAGCTGCTGCGCCTCGAGGATCCACGGCACGGCGACACCGGACGCGAGCAGCTGGGCCTTCGGGCCGTCGTGCTCGCTCGCCTTGAGCAGGTACATCCCCTTGAGGATGCCCTCGACGTCGACGCCCTCGGGCTCGGCCGGCTGCACCAGCGGCTCGTTGTAGACCGTCAGGTAGTACATGACGTTCGGGTCGGCGTGCTTCGGCGAGCCGTCCTCGTTCGTGCCGTACATGCGGTCGAGGCCGGCCTTGACGATGTGGCCGATCTCGTAGCCGTACGCCGGGTCGTACGAGACGACGGCCGGGTTCGTCGTGGCGAGGAGCGGCGAGTGGCCGTCCGCGTGCTGCAGGCCTTCGCCCGTCAGCGTGGTGCGGCCGGCGGTGGCGCCGATCATGAAGCCACGGGTCATCTGGTCGCCGGCGGCCCAGATGGCGTCGCCGGTGCGCTGGAACCCGAACATCGAGTAGAAGACGTAGACCGGGATGAGCGGCTCGCCCTGCGTCGAGTACGAGGTGCCGACCGCGGTGAACGCCGCGAGGGCGCCCGCCTCGTTGATGCCGACGTGGATGATCTGGCCCTGCGGGCTCTCCTTGTAGGCCAACAGGAGCTCGCGGTCGACCGACGTGTAGTGCTGGCCGTTCGGGTTGTAGATCTTCGCCGACGGGAAGTAGGCGTCCATGCCGAAGGTGCGTGCTTCGTCCGGGATGATCGGGACCACGCGGTCGCCGAAGTCGGGCGAGCGCAGCAGGTCCTTCAGCAGGCGCGCGAACGCCATGGTGGTGGCGACCTCCTGCTTGCCGGAGCCCTTCTTGACGACCTGGTACTTCGAATCGTCCGGCAGCGTGAACTGCGTGTACTTCGTGCGACGTTCCGGCACGTAGCCACCGAGCGCGCGACGACGCTCGTGCATGTACTGGATCGCCTCGTCGTCGTTGCCCGGGTGGTAGTACGGCGGCGTGTAGGGGTTCTCCTCCAGCTGCGCGTCGGAGATCGGGATGCGCATCTCGTCGCGGAACTGCTTGAGGTTGTCGAGCGTGAGCTTCTTCATCTGGTGGGTCGCGTTGCGGCCCTCGAAGCTCGGGCCGAGGCCGTAGCCCTTGACCGTCTTCGCCAGGATGACGGTCGGCTGGCCCTTGTGCTCGGTCGCGGCCTTGAACGCGGCGTAGACCTTGCGGTAGTCGTGGCCACCGCGCTTGAGGTTCCAGATCTGGTCGTCGGTGTAGTCCTTGACGAGTTCGAGCGCCTTCGGGTCGCGCCCGAAGAAGTTCTCGCGCACGTAGGCACCGTTCTCGGCCTTGTACGTCTGGTAGTCGCCGTCCGGCGTCTGGTTCATCAGGTTGAGGAGCGCGCCCTCGGTGTCACGGGCGAGCAGGTCGTCCCACTCGCGGCCCCAGACGACCTTGATGACGTTCCAGCCCGCACCGCGGAAGAACGCCTCGAGCTCCTGGATGATCTTGCCGTTGCCACGGACCGGACCGTCGAGTCGCTGCAGGTTGCAGTTGATGACGAAGTTCAGGTTGTCGAGGCCGTCGTTCGCGGCGACCTGGAGCTGCCCGCGGGACTCGACCTCGTCCATCTCGCCGTCGCCCAGGAACGCCCAGACCTGCTGGTCCATGGCGTCCTTGATGCCGCGGTTCGACAGGTACTTGGCCTGCTGCGCCTGGTAGATCGCGTTGATCGGGCCGATGCCCATCGACACGGTCGGGAACTGCCAGAAGTGCGGCATGAGGCGCGGGTGCGGGTACGACGACAGGCCGCCGCCGGCGTGCGACTTCTCCTGCCGGAACCCGTCGAGCTGGTCCTCGGAGAGGCGCCCTTCCATGTACGCGCGGGCGTACATGCCGGGGGAGGCGTGGCCCTGGAAGAAGACCTGGTCGCCACCGGAGGGGTGGTCCTGCGCGCGGAAGAAGTGGTTGTAGCCGACCTCGTACATCGCAGCGCTGGACGCATACGTCGAGATGTGCCCGCCGACCCCGATGCCGGGACGCTGTGCACGGTGCACCGTGATGGCCGCGTTCCAGCGGATCCAGCGGCGGTACCGGCGCTCCAGCTCTTCGTCGCCGGGGAACTCCGGCTCGTTCTCCGGCGCGATGGTGTTCACGTAGTCCGTCGTCGGGACCATCGGCACACCGAGGTGCAGTTCCTTGGACCGCTTGAGCAGGCTCAGCATGATCTCGCGACCGCGCTGGTGTCCGTGGGTCTGGACCAGCCCGTCGAGGGACTCACGCCATTCGGCGGTCTCCTGCGGATCCTGGTCGTTCGCCCCGGCGCTGTACGGGTCCTGGTCGTTCACCGTCACCCTTGACCTCGTTCGTTCTCGTGGTGGTGGACATGGTGGCTCCGGTGGTCGGGTCGCGACCGGCTGGGGCCCCGTCCACTCTAGGCCCCAGGACCGACGCTGATGCTGATGGTGACGTGCAGGTGGACGGGTGCTTGCATTCGCGTGTCGTCGGCGTAGCATGGCCGATCGTGCACACGCGATCTGCGGCGCACGGACCCGACGGGCACACCCCTCGCCCGAGGAAGAAGCACACGTAGCGATGGCACTGGAGATCGGCTCACTCGCGCCGGACTTCGAGCTCCCGAACCAGTTCGGTGAGCACGTCCGACTCAGCGACTTCCGCGGCAACCGCCCGGTCGCACTCGTCTTCTTCCCGCTGGCGTTCTCGTCCGGGTGCACGAACGAGCTCTGCACCCTGCAGGACAACATCACGATGTTCCAGGACCAGCGCATCGAGCTCCTCGGCATCTCGGTCGACTCGAAGGCGACGCTGCGGTCGTTCGCCGAGACGAACGGCTACGACTTCGAGCTGCTCGCCGACTTCTGGCCGCACGGCGCGGTCTCGAAGGAGTACGGCGTGTTCCTCGAGAACAAGGGCTTCGCCACCCGCGCGACCTTCGTCATCGACGTGCAGGGTCGGATCAAGGCTTCGATCATCACCGAGCCCGGCCTGCAGCGCGACGTCGCCGAGTACAAGGCTGCCCTCGACCGGCTCGCCGCCTGCTCGGCACCCGTCCCCGTCGGCTAGCGTTCCGAATCCCTCCTGACGGACGCGTCCGCGTCGACGGTCGGACAGGAGGCCCGGTGCACGCCATCGACACCGACCCACGTGGTCACGGGGTCACCTCTGATGCGTACGCCCCGTACCCGGTGCGCGTCACGCCCGGCACCTGGGGGCTGACCCGCACGGTCGTGGAGGCCCCGACCGGCCCCGTCGTGGTGCACCACCGCGCCGGCCCGGACCCGCTCCTGCTGCTGCACGGCGTCGCCGGCTCCTGGTCGACGTGGACACCCTTGTTGCACGCCGCACAGGGCGTCGGCGACCGCGGCCTGGTGCTCGTCGACCTGCCCGGCTGGGGGTCCTCGCCGGCTCCGGACGGTCCGCTCGGGCTCGACGCCGTCACGGGTGCCGTGTCGGCGGTCCTCGGCGCGCTGGGTCTCGGCGCGGTCGACGCGGTCGGGCACTCCATGGGCGCGTTCGTCGGGTTGCACCTGGCGGTGGTGGCGCCCGAGCGGGTGCGGTCGCTCGCCCTGGTGTCCGGCACCACGGTCGCGACGGCCGGTGCGGCTCGGCACCCGGTGCGGGCGCTCGGCACCCTGCCGGCGTTCACCCTGCTGCGTGCGGGCCTCACGGTGACCGGGGGCGTCGCTCGTCCGCTGCTCCGGGGGATCGCCCGGGTCGGTCTGTTGCCGCTCGTCGCGGCGCCGGTGTTCACGCACGTGCGACGCCTGGACCCGAGCGTGCTCGAGGCCTTCGTCGAGGAACTCCGGCCGGAGCAGTTCACCGAGGCGGCACGGTCGGCGGCTGCGTACGACGTCGACCGGTGGCGCGCCGTCACCTGCCCGGTGACGGCGATCGCCGGGCGCGACGACGTGTTCGCCCGCGTCTCGGACCTCGAGGCGCTGCGGGTGCTCGTGCCGCAGGTCCGGACGGTGTTGCTCGACGACTGCGGGCACTTCGCACACGTCGAGCGTCCCGACGCCGTCGCGCGGGAGCTCGGCCTCCGCTGAGCCGGTCGGGCCGCGTCAGGTGTGGACGGGGAACGTCGCCGCGACGCGGGAGCGCACCTCGGCGACGACGGCCTCGCGCATGGCCGGGGAGAACAGCGCGTGGTCGCCGTCCTCGACGCGGACGACGGACACCGAGCCGCGACGGTCGTCACCGGGCCAGCGCCGGACGGCCTTCTGCCCACCGAGCCGGTCGAACAGGGCTGCGTCCTCGGGAGCGACGATCACGACGACGTCGGTGCCGTGCTCGACGAGCGGGCGGACGTGGCCGACGACCCCGCCCATCCGGTCGCGACGGGCGATCCGGTCGCGGACGGCCTTCGGCACGAACCGGTTGTACCGCTCGCGCACCCACATCCGGGCGGGCGACGGGGCGTCGATCGCCCGGACCCCGTCGGCGTACGAGCCGGGCTCGGCCGGGACGCGACGGTAGTCGTTCGGGCTGATCTCGACGACCAGGCGCGGGGCCTCCTCGACGGCGCGGCCCGCGACCCAGGCGCCGGCGCACATGCCGACGAGCACGAGCCGGTCCGATGGTGTGGCGAGCGCGGTGACGACGGCGGACTGGTCCTCGACCCACTCCTGCGCAAACAGGAAGCTCCGCTCGTCCTCGTGCACGCCGGTGCTCTCGCCGGTGGCACGGCGGTCGACCCGGACGACCCGGGCGCCGTCGCGGGCGAGGGCGCGGGCGAGTTCGACCTGGTAGTCGGTGGCGCCCACGCGGTGCTCGGCGCCGCCGCTGTGGAGCACGACGACGGGGGCGTCGTGGTGCTGGGCGGACGAGACGGTCTCGATCCCGAACAGCCCCTGATCGCCGAGGTGGACGATCCGCTCCGACACGCGGCCGTCGACGTCGAGGACCTCGTCGAGGACGGGCGCGCGGACGGGCACCGCCGTCTCGGGTGCCCACGTGTCGAGCCAGGCGACGACGGTGTCGACGGCGGCTCCGGGGATGCGGGCGTGGATGCTCGTGCCGTCGAGGAGCTCGGCGCTGCCGGTGACCTCGGTCACGTCGACACCGCCGAGGGGCTTCGGTGGCCGGGCACCCGGGCGGACGAGCGCGACGGTGGGCCCGGTGCGCGGGGCGAAGGCGAGGTCCGAGAGTGCGGCGGCCTCGTCCGGCTCGACGTCGAACCCGATGAGGCTCTCGACGCCGTCGACCACGCGGTCGGCACCGATCGTGATGGTCGCGAGGGCGCGCTGCCGACGGAGCCAGCCCTTGCCCGATGCCGGGGCGTCCCAGACGACGAGGCCGTCGGTGTCCGCGGCCGCGTTCGCCGCGACGAGGGCCGCCGAGGCCAGCCCGACGAAGGCGACGTGCTGCACCCCCGTCGTGCGGAGCACGGCGGCGGCGTGGCGTGCGGACCGGACCTGCGCGTCCGGCGTGGTGTCGGGGGCGCCGTCACCACGTCCGGACGGGTCGTAGCGCACCGAGGCGATGCCACGGGCCTCCAGGCGGTCGGCCAGCAGACGGAGCGTGCGGTACGCGATGACGCCCTCCTGCCCGAGCGGCGGGCAGATGACGACGCCGGCGCGCGCGGCGGCGGGGAGCTGGACCGCGGCGCGGATCGCCGGCGATCCGGACCAGCCGTGGAGCGTGGTCACAGGGCGAGGGCCGCGCGGGCGGACGCCGGCCAGGCGTCGAGGTCCGTGCCGTGGGCGGCGAACAGGGCGATGGTGATGCGCTCCAGGCCGAACGCGATGCAGGCGCTGTGCGCGACCTGTCCGTCCTCGGTGCGGAGGCCGAACGAGGTGCCGAAGTGGTCCTCGTGCAGGTTCGCGGAGCTGATCGCGGTGGCGTCGTGGTCGGGACCGTAGACCTTCGTCACGAACTCGAACTTGAGCGCCTGCTCGACCTGGTTGCGGGCGAGCATCTGCCCGACGCGGCCGAAGAAGGGGTCGTTGGCGGGGACGACGTCGATCTCGAGCCCGAACGACTCGAGCAGCGCGCGCATCACCGGGATGCTGCCGTCCCGGTGGGCCGCCGCGGACGCGGGGGTGCCGACGTGCACGAACTCGTGCATGTGGAAGGCCTGCAGGCGCATCGGGTCGAGGGAGGGCTCCCGGCGGAAGGAGTCGCCGAGGACGTCGAAGAACCGGCCCTGCCGGGGCACGGTGTCGCCGATCAGGCCGTAGACCGGGTGGCAGACCGCGGGGGTGAGCATGAGGTCGGCCGGCTCGAGGAACCCCTCCCAGCGCTCACCGCGCTCGCGGGCGGCGAGCAGTGCGCGGTGGGTGCGGTCGTCGCCGGTGAACCCGGAGATCGACGCGGCGAGGTCCGGGAACGACGCGATGTAGTCGGTGCGCTCGAACGACGCGAGCGGCTCGACCGGCGGGAAGCGCAGGACCTCGGCGCCGAGGTGCTGCTGGCTGCGCACCGCTGCGGCGTCGACCGCGGCGTACACGCTCTCGAAGACCCCGGTGCGGCCGTAGAGGCCGGGCGTGCCGAGGTCGAGGAGGACGCCGTCGGTGAGCAGGCGGGCGCGGAGGGCGGCGCGGGCGGCGTCGAGCGCGGCGGCGGTGTCCGCGGTGCTGGTGTCGGTGGTGTGCGTGGTGGTGTCCGTGATGGTCACAGGATCACTCCCGTCATGATGGCCAGGTCGGCGTCGTTCTTGAGGAGACGGTCGTTGCTCACCATGACGGCGGCCCCGTGGGCGTCTCGGAGGTGTCGGGCGATGCTCATCGGACCCGAGGCGGCGTAACCCGCGATCCCGACGATGCGCAGCGCCTTCGTGACGATGTCGGTGACGCGCTCGGACGCACCGATCTTCAGGGCGTTCGCGGCGAGGGCGTACGCGCTCGAGGCCAGCACGTCCGGGTCGTCGGCGGCGGCGTCGAACCGTTCGGCGGCGTGGCGCACCGAGTCGGCCAGGGCCTGCAGGTCGACCAGGAGCTCGGCCAGCCGCAGGGCACCGGGCGGGGTCGTCCCGACGGCGGCGCGGGCCTGCTTGCGGACGGCGCTGCGGGCACGTTCGGCGGACGAGACCGCGATGCCGAGCCAGACCGAGGCCCAGAGCACGTGCGACACCGGCAGGACGGTCTGGGCGGAGATCGTGGCGTAGTCGTCGCGGAACACGCGGTCGGTCGTCGTCTCGGTGTCGAGGATCCACCCGTTGCTGCACGTGCCGCGGAGGCCCATGGTGTCCCAGGTGGACGTCTGCGACAGGACCATCGTGTCGGTGCGGCAGATGAGCAGTCGCTGGTCCGACGCCGGGGCGTCCGGGTCGCGTCGGGCGGTGACGAACACCGCGTCGGCCTCGGTGGCGTACGAGATCGCCGGCGCGTCCTTGCGCAGGCGGATCCGGCCGTCGTCGGTCGGCTCGATGGAGCACGTGGACCGCCGGGCGTCGCCGCCGACGCCGCGCTCGGTGGTGGCCGACGCGACGAGCGCACCGCCACGGACGGCCTCGATGGTCTCGAGCACGCCGGCACCGTCGCCGCCGTGCCGCCAGAGCGCCATGACCTGGCCCTGGTGCATCGCGAACACCATGCCGGTCGCGGCGCAGGCCCGGCCGAGTTCGGTCGCGATCGCGGAGAGCTCGGCCACGGAGGCACCCTCGCCACCGTGCTCGGTCGGCACCGCTGCCGCGAGCAGGCCGTACTCCCGCATCGCAGCGATGGCCTCGCGCGGAGGGCGGGCGTCGCGGTCGACCTCGTCGGCGAACTGTGCGGCGACCTCGGCCACCGCGCTCGCACGCTCGGCGAAGCGGTCGATGACCGACGGAGCGGGCAGGACCAGGGTCACGACGCGAGCTCCGCGGCCGCGGTGATCGACTCGACGCTCGCGAAGGTGGACCGGTTCAGCACGGAGTCGGGGAACTCGACGTCGAGGTCCGACTCCACCGCGAGCATCACGTTGACGGTGGCGTGCGAGGTCAGGCCGAGGGCGTAGAGGTCGGCGATCGACGCGACGTCCCACGCGTCGACCGTCAGCCGGCCGTGCTCGGCGAGGGCGCGACGGACGGCCCGGTCGGTGGCCGGGTCGGCGATCGTCGCGGTGGTGCTGGAGGGGTTCGGGTCCTGTTCCATGACTGCAACCGTAAAGAGGAACGGCCCTCGGGAAACCGCCGTGCCGGTGCGGGAAACCGCACCCCTGTCCGGAGCGCCGGGTCAGCGCTCCGAGAGGGCCACCGCTGTCGCCACCGCGAGCCCCCGTTCGTGTGCCAACGAGACCGCGATCGGGCCGCACCCGATCGACTCCGCCAGGGCCGCGGCCGCTCCGGACAGCTCGACCGTGGGGGCTCCGCCGGCGTCGAGCACGACGGCGACGTCCCGCAGCGGGATCGCCTGGTCCGGAGCCGGCCGGAGCAGCTTCACGACGGCCTCCTTGCCCGCGAACCGGGCAGCGAGGCGCTCCGGGTCGTCGCCGGTGTCGGTGCGTTCCCGCAGGGTGAACACCCGGTCCAGGTACCGTTCGCCGTGCGCCGTCACGGCGTCGACGACGTCCTCGACCGCGGCGAGGTCGGTGCCGGTGCGGATGGTCATCACGAGGAGCAGGCTACGCACGGGTTCTCCACAGCGCATTCCCCGAGGGGCATGGGGCGCCGAGGGGGTTCGTATGATCGTCGCCAGGGACCACCGAGGGGGAACGATGGCATCACCGTGGACGGGCATCATCGAGGACGCGCGGCACTACCCGTCGCCGCACAACTCGCAACCGATCGTCGTGCGCGTCGAGGACGACCGCACCGCGACCGTGTTCTACGACCTGCGACGGGGGTTGCCGGCGGAGTCGTTCGGCATCCCGTTCGGGCACGTCTGCGCCGGGGTGTTCCTGGCCGGGCTCGACGTGGTGGCACGAGCGCACGGGTTCACCGTGCAGGAACGGCTCGACCACGCCGAGATGGACTTCGGTCGGCTCGACGCTGGTGCGGACGACCACCTGCACCGGCTGGGCACGGTGACGTTGCGTCCGCACGTGGTCACCACGGACGACCGGGAGGCCCTGGCCGGCTTCCTCGCACGGCGCACCTCGCGCAGGCCCTACGACGCAACGCTCGTCGACGCCACCGCGATAGAGGCCGCGTCCGCCATCGCGTCGGCGGCCGGGCAACGCTTCCGCACCACCGACGACCGGGCCACCGTCGACGAGATCGTGCGCGTCAACCAGGAGACCCTGTTCGACGACCTGCAGCACGACGCCGTGCACGACGAGATCCTGCACTGGCTGCGGTTCTCGAAGCGACAGGCAGCGGCCACCGGCGACGGGCTGTCCGCCGAGACGATGCTCATGCCCGGCCCGGTGCTCCGGTTCGCCATGGAGCACCGCGGACTCTGGCAGGCCCCGGGCATCGGCGGGGTCTTCCGCAGGGTGTACCTGTCCACCATGCGGGGCGTCCGACAGCTCGCCTGGCTCGAGGGACCGTTCAGCACCCCGGCCGAGTACGTCGAGGCCGGACGGGTCTTCATGCGCATCTGGCTCGAGTTCTCCGCGCGCGGCATCGCCATGCACCCCTTCGGCACCGTGATCACCAACCCGCGGTCACACGCCGCGTTCGTCGAACGCGCGGGCGTCGACGAGTCCGACGGGCGGATGGCCTGGATGCTGTTCCGCTTCGGACACAGCGACCCACCACCCCTGGCACACCGCCGACCCGCCGCAGCGATGACCGTCGGGGGGACCCGGTGAAGCGCGCAGCGGTGTTCTCGGTGGTGTGGGTGGTCGAGACCTTCGTCGCACTGTTCATGCCCCGCGTCGGCACCCACAAGCTCCTGCTCACGCCGGGCATCGAGCCGCTCCGCTGGACCCTCGGACGCTGGCGCGCCTGGCGGACCGCGGAACGGGCTGCGAAGCGGGTCCCCGCGTACCGGGCGTTCCTGGCGGAGTCCGGACGGGCCTCCAGGCTCGACACCCGTGGCGGCATCGCCGCGGCGATCTCGGGACTGCCCGAGATGGACAAGGACTCCTACGTCAAGCGCTGGAGCATCCCCGAGCGCTGCATCGACGGACGCCTGCCCCGACGCGGCGTCGTCGTCGACGAGTCCAGCGGGTCGAGCGGCACCCCGACCAGCTGGGTGCGCGGCCCCGACGAACGCCAGGCCACCCGACAGCTGCTGCAGCTCGGGTTCTCCCGCACCGCCAAGGACCTGTCGAAGCAGCCGTTCGTGCTCAACGCCTTCTCGCTCGGGGCCTGGGCCACCGGGATGAACGTGACCGCCTCGCTCACCGAGTCCTCCATGATCAAGTCGATCGGCCCGGACCGCGACAAGATCGTGCAGACGATGCGCGAGTTCGGCACCGACTTCACCTACATCATCTGCAGCTACCCACCGTTCCTGAAGGCCCTGTTCGAGGACGACCGGCTCGACTGGGGCCAGTACACGATCGTCGCCGCGTTCGGGGGCGAGGGCATCAGCGAGAACATGCGCGCCCACATCGAGCAGTACGCGCAGGCCGTGCTCGGCTCCTACGGGGCGAGCGACCTCGAGATCAACCTCGGCATCGAGACCCCGTTCAGCGTGCAGCTGCGCCGGGCGATCGCCGCCTCACCGGAACTCTCCGCCGCCCTCACCAAGCGGGGCGAGTACGGGGTGCTGCCGATGGTGTTCCAGTTCAACCCGTTCGGCTACCTGATCGAGACGAACGACCTCGGCGAACTCGTCGTCACCATCGCCCGCTCCGAGAACATCAGCCCACGCATCCGCTACAACATCCACGACCGCGGACACGTGGTGCGGATGAAGGAGCTGCGGTCCGTGCTGCGGGCGACCGGACACGCGGCGCTCGCCGCCGAGGCCGAGCTCGACCTGCCGCTGCTGTTCCACTACGGCCGGTCCGACCTGTCCGTCGACTACAACGGCGCCGTCGTCGCACCCGACGTGGTGCGGGACGTCGTGTACGGCGACCCGGAGCTGCTCGAGGCCGTCGAGAACCACCGGCTGATCAGCTACGAGGACGACCGCGGTGACCGGCAGCTGCACATCGCGTTCCAGCTCGCCTCGGGTGCCGGCGGGTTCGACGCGGATACCGCCCGGGGCGACGTGATCGCCGAGCTGCGGCGGTTGAACAAGGACTTCTCGAACGCGATCCGTACGGCGCCGCCCGGCACGCTGCCGACGGTGGCGTTCTACCCGTACCGGACGGGGCCGTTCCGCGAGGACGGCAAGAAGCTCAAGAACGAGTACGTGTGGCAGCTGCCGGCCGGGTCGGTCGCGCAGTGGGGCCTCGACCTGTCGTGGGTCGCGGCGAAGGAGGCCTGAGCCGAGCCGGTTCCGGCGCTAGTCGTACTGCGGCGGCCAGTCGAAGGGCGCCGGCAGGTGCGGGACCTCGCCGACGGTCGTGACGACGAGGACGATCTGGCGCAGGTCCGTGAGCTCGATCGAGCGCGGGTTGCCGATCCTCCGGTGCCCGTCGATCCACACGGTCAGTTCGCCGCGCAGGCCACCGACGTGCTCCGGACCGAGCGAGACGCCCCACTCGTCGAAGAACTGCCCGAGCGTGAACGTCTGCTCCGTCGGGGACTCGACGTGCACGATGCCCGAGGTGTCGTGCGTGTGGATCTCGGCGGCGAACTTCCGGCTGTCCGAGTGTCCGACGTTCGCCGGGACGGTCACCGGTTCGTCGCCGTCCAGGATCGTCAGGTGCGTGTGCACGTGCTCGGCCAGCCGTTCGCCCCAGACGTTGCGTAGCCCGGCGGACTCGGCGCGGGCCGTCAGGTCGGTCGGCCGTGGCCAGGGCGGAGCGTCGCGGGCGGTGGCCGGTCCGGATGCGGCGCACCCGGACAGCAGCAGGAGTGCGGCCACCGCGACCGCGACGCTCCGGCGTCTCACCAGCGGTCGTGGACGCTCGCGCGGAACCACGTGTCGTACAGGTCGTGCACGGTGGCGTCGAGCCCCTCGATCGGCGGCAGGTCGCCGGCAGCGGCGTTCGAGCGCGCCTGCTCCGGATTGCGCGCGCCGGGGATCGCCGCGGTGACGCCGTCCTGCGCGATGATCCAGGCGAGTGCCGCCTGCGGGACCGAGACGGCGTCCGGCAGGGATGCCGCGAAGGTCTGCGCGGCGCGCACGCCGTCGTCGTAGTCGACGCCGCTGAAGGTCTCGCCCTGGTCGAAGGCCTCGCCGTGGCGGTTGTAGTTGCGGTGGTCGCCCTCGGCGAACGACGTGTCGGTCGTGTACTTGCCCGAGAGCAGCCCCGAGGCCAACGGGACGCGCGCCAGGATGCCGACCCCTGCCTCCAGGGCGGCCGGCAGCACGCGGTCGAGCGGCTTGAGGCGGAACGCGTTGAGGATGATCTGGACGCTCGCGACGCCGGGCCGGGCGATCGCGGTGAGGGCCTGGTCGGCGGTCTCGACGCTGACGCCGTAGGCGGCGACCGAGCCGTCGGCGACGAGCGCGTCGAGGGCGTCGTAGACGGCGTCGTCCTCGTAGACCGGGGTCGGCGGGCAGTGCAGCTGCACGAGGTCGAGGGTGTCCTGCCCGAGGTTCTTCCGCGAGCGGTCCACCCACTCGCGGAAGTTCGCAGCGACGTAGTTCTCGGGGACCTGGTCGGCGCGACGACCCATCTTCGTGGTGATCGTCAGCGGCACGTCGGGGTTCGCGGCACGCCACGCGCCGATGAGCTGCTCGCTCCGGCCGTCACCGTAGACGTCGGCGGTGTCGAACAGGGTGACGCCCGACTCGACGGAGGCGTCCATGACGGCGTTCGCGTCGGCTGCGGAGACGGGACCCCAGTCACCGCCGAACTGCCAGGTGCCGAGGCCGATGGGGGAGACGGAGCGGCCGGTGCGGCCGAGGGTGCGACTCTGCATGGATCCGAGCGTAGTCAGAGGCGCACGGGCGGGGTTCAGCCGAGCGTTCAGCCGAGCGGGGTTCAGCCGAGCGGGGTTCAGCCGATCGTGGCGACGCCGCGGCGCAGGAGCGCTCGCGCTGCACGGGCGCGGGGGATGACCCAGACGGCTGCCCACAGGGCCATCGCGCTCCACAGCAGGATGAGCATCGTCGTGATGAGCGTGCCGTGCTGGTCGCGCATCGACCACGTCATCGCGATCCACAGGACGCCGAGGACGACCTTGCCCCAGCCGGCGCCTTCGCGGTCGGCCTGGGCCTGCACGAGCGGGATCCACTGGTCCGCCGGCACACCGTCGGGCACCTGGCCGTCGGCGATCCACTCGCGCACGACGATAGACCGCTCGTAGCCGCCCTCGGCGCGCCAGGCGCGGCGCTGCAGGACGACGGCGATCGCGGCACCCGCCACAGCGGTCGGGATGCCGACCGAGACCAGGACGGCGGTGGTCGCCTCGGTCCACGAGGACAGGACCAGCATGACCAGGACGACGGCGAAGGCCGCGCCCGTCACACCCGCACCGAGCAGGCGGAGCCGCCCGGCTTCGTCGAGGACACCGACTCCGACACCGTTCACGGGGAGAGCGTACCTGCGGTGATCGGGGGCGGGGTGCGTTCGTCAGCCCAGTGCCAGCAACCAGCACATGCCGGCGGCGGCGAACGCCATCGCCCAGCTCACCAGGCTGCCGATCAGGAAGTACTCGGCCTGGTACCCGGTCGTCTCGCGGCGGATCTCGGGGAAGCGGACGATCCCCTTCGCGGCGATCAGCGCCGCCACGACGGGGAAGGCGCCGGCCAACGAGAACCCGGCCAAGAGCAGACGCTCGATCGGGCCGATCATGCGTCCGCCCTTGAGGGTGACCGTGCCGTCCGTGTCCGTGTCTGCCCCGGGTACCCGGGTGGTGCGGCGCCGGTCGAAGCGCTTCCGGCGGGTCGGTTCGGCCGCCACTGCACCGAGCCGTGCGTCGGGCGACAGCCCCGGGGGCAGCGCCTGGGCGACGACCACGTTGGCCGAGTCGACCAGGAACAGTGCGGCCCCGATGCCGGCGACGAGCGCCGCGAGCGGCACCGCTCCGACGAACGCCGGGCCGGCGTCACGGTGCCAGTCGACCACGAAGCCGGACGCGTCGGCAGCCGGTACCCAGAGCAGCAGCACGGCGACGGCGACCGCGAGCAGGACGGCCGGCCAGGATCCCGAGCGTCGGAGCCAGGGGAGTGCCCGATCGCGACCGCCGGGTGCACCGCCGGACCGCACCGGGATCGTCGTCGCGACCCACAGGGCCGCGAGGACGACCGCGACCAGCACCGACCAGACGGCGAGGCCGAGGCCGAGCACCGCCACAGTCGCCACGGCGGCCCAGAGCAGGACGATCACCGTGGTGGTCAGCACGCGCCGCGGTGCCGCGTCGGTCCCGGTCCGTGCGCGGACGACGTCGGCGAGCCCGACGAGGGTCAGGAGGACTCCGGCGAGCATCAGCGGCCCCCGTCCCCGAGGACACGCAGGCCCTCGACCAGGGCGGCGACGCCCGACTTCTGCACGGACTGGGACACCGCCGACGGGGTGATCCCCTCGTCCGCGGCGATCTGTGCCTGCGTCCGGCCCTGCACCAGACCGAGTGCGATCCGGCGGGCGCGGGGTGCGAGTCGCGAGACGACGTGGTCGCGGCTGAGGAAGTAGGCGTTCACGAGTCGCTCCGTCGTTCCGTGGCGGTCGTCGGCGTCGTGGTACCAGGACCGCAGGAACGCGGTCCGGCCGTCCTCGCGCCGGTGGGTCTCGTTGATGGCGTCCCGCGCCGACCACCAGCCCGGGCCGTCCTGCAGCGGGCCGGCGCCGCCGGTGCCGATCGTCCGGACCTGCCCTCGGCCGAGGCCGAGGCGGATCTGCACGGTCGCCGGGAGTGCGAGGGTCGCGGCCGTCGTCGCCACGAGGGCGTCGGTGAGCGTGCCGTAGATGACCTGGAACTCGTCGCCCACCGTGGCACGGAGGGGGTCGAGCGCGGTGACGTCCGCGGTACTGTCGAAGGCGTGCTCGACGTCCTGCTGGGCTGCGGAGCGGTCCTCGAGCGTGCGGGAGTCGACCAGGTCGACGATCACGGCGATCACGGGCTCGGACTGCATGGGTTAAGCGTAGAGCTTCATATCGTCGAAAGTAAGCCTCGGGCTAAACCATTCGCGTCGGCCACTCCCGCCACTGCGAGGGCATGCGGCTGAAATGTCACCTTCTGGACGTCCGGCGTCGAACCTGACAGCATGGGCGGACGCTGTCGGAGGGGGACGAGCAGATGGATGGTGCACGACCGGGGACGGGTGTCGCCAGCGCGGGACGGACCGAGACCACGGTGCGGCGGCAGTACGGTCCGCCACCCGTGCCGTTGATCGCGTGGAGCGGGGGCCGCGCGGTGCTCGCCTTCGTCGTGCCGTTCGCTGCCGGGCTGCTGCTGGCCGGGGTGGTGCTGCTGCTCGGCGTCCCTGGTGGTCGAGTCGCCCTGGTGAACGGTGCGTTCGTGGCGCTCGACGGGGCCGGGGTACCCGTGGCCCTGCTCGCCGTGGGCACGGTCATCGCGGCGCTCGGGCTCGGTTTCGGGGTGACCGCAACCACCGTGGTCATGCTCGCGGCCGCAGACGACGCGGTGGCGGGGCCGCGCGACGCCTGGCGGTGGTCGGTCCACCACCGGTGGCTCGTCGTCGAGGCCGCTCTCGTCGCGTTGGTGGCGGTGGCGGCGGGGACAGCCACCGCTGTGTCGTGGCGGGCAGGTGGATGGGGCGCCCTCGTGATCGTCGTGCTGCTGCTGGTCGGTGCCGTCATCGCGGCGCCCCTGCTGCTCGGCTGGGCGTTGCTCGTGGCCGGTGTGCCCCGTCGATCGGCGTTCCGTCGCGCCTGGGGATCTGGTCGGGTCGTCGTCCGTGGTGGGCACGAGGCGACGGCGACGCCGCGTCGCGCGCTCGTCGGGGGAGCGACTCTGATGACGGTGCTCGGGGTCGGCGTCCTGGTGCTGCTGCGCCTGTTGCCGCCGTCCGTGCTCCGGAGCAGCGTGGTCGTTGCCTGGTGCTGCGTCGCCGTGACCGGTCTGGTGCTGGTCATCGTCGCGATCGCGGTGCGTGGGGCTGCAACACGGAACGAAGGCGGTCGGCTTCGGTCACCGCTGGCGGCGGACTCGGTGGCCGGGGGACGACGGGCGAGGCCCGGCCTCGTCGGAGCGACGGCGGTGCTCGTCCCGGCGGTGGTGTTCGCGGTGGTCGTCTCGAGCAACCCGCTCGGCGCCGTGCAGTACGACGCCGCGTCGGTCGCTGCGCGCGCCATCTCCGGTGGAGACGTCGCCGACGTCACGGGGCAGACCGCTGTCGTGAGTGCGCCGTACACGCCTCCGAGCAGCCTTCGGATGTGTCGACAGGCGTCCTGTGACGGGGCCATGGAGATGCCCAGCCGGACACTCGGATCCGCGGTCGGCAGCGCGGGTGACGGCGGGCTGCTCACCGCCCAGTGGAAGGTGCGGTTCGACGGCGAGGAAGCGCAGCAGTACGAGCTCGAAGTCGTGCACTCCCGGCCGGACCAACTCGATGCGGCGCCGAAGTCGGACGGTGCCGCCTGGCCCGCGGGGAGGCGGGCGGAGAAGCGCGACTCCGCCGACGAGGCGCCGGCCGTCGATCGCCCGGAAGGGCGCCGCACCACGGTCACTGCCGTCGACATCGTCGACGGAGACCGGGATCACGTCAGCTACTGGATGACGGACGTCGCCATCGCGGGTTCCGGCGACCGGCCGGTCGTGGTCGGGATCGCCCGCGGCGGTGAACCGGAAGGACGCTCGCACCTGGTCGCCGTGTTCTGCGAGGACGTGTCCTGCGTCGAACACACGGTTCGGCAGGTGGCGATGCCGTGGATCCCGCCGCTGGACCACCAGGGCGTGGACGTCGCCGTCGCAACGGACGGCACGGCCGTGGTCTCGCTGGTGTCCGAGACTTACCAGGACTCGACCTTCTCCGCGCTGCGGCTGGTGTCGTTCGGTCCGGACGGTGGCCAGCCCGTCGTCCGCGACCTGTCGCACGCGATCCCGCCGGGGGAGCCGGTCTGGGAGTGGGATGAGGCGTACGACGCGCGGGTGGCGATCGGCGGCGACGGGAACCCGGTCGTTCTCGCGCGGTCGAACGGTGTCTCGACCCAACGGCTGACGTTCTGCGCGGATGCGTCGTGCTCGTCTTCGTCGCACACGGACATCACGCCGAAGGGGCCGACGAGCCTCCTTCCGGCGTTCGTCATCGACCGATCGGGGCGGCCACTCGTCGCGGTCCGTGACGAGGAACGCGGCACTCTGGGACTGCTCTCGTGCCGTGACGCGCGGTGCACCAACTCCGAGCAGACGACGATCGCCCGGTTCCCGCCGGTGCAGGACGAACGGTCGAGCACCAGCACGCTGGCGATCGGCCTCAGCGCCGACGACACCCCCATCGTGCTGTCCGGTGGCGTTCCGGAGGACCGGGACGAGGACGCGAATGGACTCGTGATCCGCTGCGACCGACCCCGGTGCGGGGCGTCGTGACGTGCGCGCCTGGTTCGACGACGATCGAGCGCTGACACCCTAGGATCGTGGTGAGGGCCTTTAGCTCAGCTGGTAGAGCGCCACGTTTACACCGTGGATGTCGTCGGTTCGATCCCGGCAGGGCCCACCGAGCCGCCGCTGGCCGGTCTCCCACCAGGACCGGCCAGCGATCAGTCAGTCGCTGAGGGGCGACAGCCATTCGGCTTCGAGGTCGCCTTCGACGAGGTCCGCGAGCTTGCCGAAGTAGTCCTGCATGTGCGGCTGCTGCACGTGGCGCGCGATGTCCGCCCCGGAGGACCACCGCTCGTAGAACGCGAACGCCCCGGGCTGCTCCTTCGTGGTGTGCACCGAGTACTGCTCGTAGCCGTGCTCGGATCGCACCGCGGGGATGATCGCGCGGATCGCGTCTTCGAGTTCCTGCTCCTTGCCGGCCCGGGCGCGGGCGAACCCGTAGACGGCCACCGGGGTCGTCGAGGCCAGGACGTCGGGGGGCATCAGGCCATCGGGGACGGTGTCTTCGGTCGTGCTCATGGTGACTGCTTCCTTCGTGTCGTTGCCGTCCCGAACGAGTGCTCCGGACGTCGCCAACGCTAGGAGCGGCCGGTGGGACGTTCAATGACCCTGAGGACCAGGTTCATGTCCGCGAGGACCATCCGGAATCGTTCACTGGTCCATCCGGGAAGTCCGGCGTACATTCGTCGAAGTGGACGTCCTCTCCGAAGTGCTCGACGTCTCCGGAGTCCGAGGGAGTGCCGGCGCCCGGATCGCGGCCGCCGGAGACTGGGGCGTGGAGTGGGTCCGGGATCGCGACGCCGTCGTCTACGCGGTCACTGCCGGTGTCGCCTACCTGACGGTCGAGGGCGGGGCTCCGAGGCTCATGACGACGGGCGACGTCGTCGTCCTCACCACCGGCGCCGCCCATGCGCTCTCCAGTGCGCCCGGCGTCGGCATCCACTCCTGCGACGTCGCGGCCGCCGACGAGGCACGCCGGGGTGGTGGCCTCCTGCGCCTGGGTGACGGGGACGAGCAGACGCAGATCCTGGGCGCTTCGTACTCGCACGACCCCGCTGGATCCACACCGGTCTTCGCCCTGCTTCCTCCGGTGATCCACCTCCGAGCACAGCAGCTCGACGCGAGCCTCGCGGACATCGTCCGACTCATCGGGCACGAACTCGCTCGTCCCGGCCTCGCGACCCACCTCGTCCTCGATCGTCTCGTCGACGTCCTCCTCGTCGCGATCCTGCGGACCTGGCTCGCCTCCTCGCCAGAACCCGGCGCCTCGTGGTGGGGAGTCCTCCGCGACCCGCTCCTGATGCGGGCTGTCACGAGGATCCACGAGGCTCCCGGTCACCCCTGGACGACCGAGGCGCTCGCACGTGACATCGCGACGTCGAAGCAGACGCTGGTGCGCCGCTTCCGGACGTTCGCAGGCACCACGCCGGGGGAGTACCTCACCCGCTGGAGGATGGACCTCGCAGCGCGTCGACTCCGTGACACCGACGACGGCCTCCAGAAGATCGCCGCCGACGTCGGGTACACCTCCGTCTACGCGTTCAGCCGAGCGTTCAGTCGTGAACGGTCGCTCCCGCCCGGGCGGTACCGAACGGTCGCCCGCGCAGGTGAGCGCCCCGATTGACGGGAGCACTACTCGCTGATCGTCGATTCGCTCGCCGCGCCCATGGAGAGCAGGATCAGCGCGCGCGCCGTTGCAGAGCCGGCCTCGCAGCCGTAGACGACGAGCTGCAGGCCGGGTGACCCTTCGACGGCGAAGGTGTGGGCGTCGAACTCCAGCCGCCCGACCTCCCCGTGCTCGAACTGCTTCGCGGTGGTCGTCTTGCGCCGTACCCGTTGCGTGCTCCACCGTTCGGCGAACTCCGGGCTGGCGTCGTTCACTTCCTCGATGAGACGGAGGAGGCGCGGGTCGCTCCCGAACTCCGCGGTCGCCGCCCGCAGGCTCGCGACGGTTGCGTCGGCGGCGCGGGCCCAGTCGGCGTGGAAGTGCCGCGCCGTCGGGTCGAGGAAGGTCATCCGCACGAGGTTGTCGAACCGTCCGAAGGGTGCGTACACCGCACGGGCCAGGGCGTTCGCGGCGAGGATCTCGTGCGCGGGGTCGATCACGAAGGCGGGGTGTGTCGACCACGAGTCCAGCAGCTGCCCGAGAGCCGGCGTCACCGACGTCGCCACGCGGGGGACTCGCGGGGAAGCAACCAGTCCTGCCAACGCGAACAGGTGGGCGCGCTCGTCGCCCTCGAGCTCGAGCCCGTCGGCGATGCCCTCGAGCACGGCGGCGCCGGGGCTCACCTCCCGCCCTTGCTCGAGGCGTGTGTAGTAGTCGACGCTGACGCCACCCAGCACCGCGAGTTCCTCGCGGCGGAGCCCGGGAACCCGGCGGACACCTCCGCCTGGCAGTCCGAGCGACTCCGGGGCGAGGCGGCCGCGGACGGCGCGCAGATACGCGGCGAGGGTGAGGTCGTCGGCGGGCACGGGACCAGGGTAGGTGGCAGGAGTTCCGGCTCCCTGGTCCTGCCGCACCCCGGCAGGACAGGGCGATGGTCCGGGACTGCGCGGCGTCGAGGCTGGGAGCATGGACACCAGCAGCGCATCCCAGCCCGTTCACCCCTACCTCGGCCTCTGGGTCACCGCCGATGGCCGCATCCGCCACGAGCTGCGGCCCGACGGCCGCTACGTGGAGGCCCGAGGTGACCATGAGGCGGCCTACGTAGGCGCCTACGAGGTCGACGGCGACCACATCGACTACCGAGACGACACCGGCTTCACCGCGGACGGCGACTTCAGGGACGACGTCCTGCACCACGCGGGCATGGTGCTGCACCGACGGAAGGTCGTCCTGGTGACGGGCGCCTCGAGCGGCATCGGGCGCGCGACGGCCATCCGTCTCGCCGCGGCCGGCCACCCCGTCGTGCTCGGGGCCCGGCGCACCGACCGGCTCGACGAGCTCGTCAGCGAGATCGAGGCGGCGGGTGGCACGGCGATGACAGTGCCGCTCGACGTCACCGCCCTCGTCTCGGTGCAGGATTTCGCGGCTGCCGCCCGGGCACGCTTCGGCCGGATCGACGTGCTCGTCGCGAACGCCGGCGTGATGCCGCTGTCGCCCCTTGCCGCAGGTCTCGTCGACGAGTGGGACAGGATGATCGACGTCAACGTCCGCGGCCTCCTCCACAGCGTCGCGGCGACACTGCCCACCATGCTCGCGCAGGGCACGGGCCACGTCGTGACGATCGCGTCCGTCGGCGCCTACGACGTCTCGCCCACGGCTGCCGTCTACTGCGGCACGAAGTTCGCAGCACGGGCGATCACCGAGGGGCTCCGCCAAGAGTCACCGCGTGGAATCCGTGTCACCACCGTGTCGCCAGGAGTCACCGAGTCCGAGCTCGCCGCAACGATCACCGACGCCGCCGCCGCCGCAGCGATGGTCGTCTACCGTGCCGAGTCGATCTCCGCCGACGCGATAGCCCGCGCCGTCTCCTACGCGGTGGCCGAGCGACCCGATGTCGACGTGAACGAGATCGTCGTGCGGCCTGCGGCCCAGCGTTGAGTTGCTCCGCAGTGTCGCAGCGAGCCGCCGGGCGAGGCTCGACGCGTGGCCGTCACCACGGGAGGGCCGTGTCTCGATCGGCGATCCTCATCGAACGCGAGAGGCTCGGCGTGCCCGGTGGGTAAGGGTGACCGCGGCGAGAGCGAGGACGACCGCTGCGGCTGCGGCAAGCCTGCCCACCTGCCGCGCAGCGAGCGCCGACTCGTACTGCCGTTTCGTCAGGACCACGTCGGTGCCTTCCGGTGTGGGCCAGAAGAACACCGGCGCAACCTGGCCGGCCTCGACGGTCGCTCCGACGCAGATCACGAGTGCAACAGCGCTCAGCGCGATGAGGGCGATCGCCCACCGGCGTGCAGCTGTTCGACGCGTCATGGGATCACGGTAGCGGGACGCCATCGTGGCCCCAGCATCGTGCTGAACGCTCGGTCATGTGCCTGACGACGCCGGTGTGATCCGCGCTCAGGGACGCCAGTCGGTCAGCTGGAGCTCCGGGAAGGCAGCCAGCAGCGCGGTGGGATCGCCAGGAGTGACCGGGTTGGCGAGGAGGTCGTCGATCGCTGGCGGGAGATCGTCCCGCCGGGTCGTGGGAGTCGGGCCGCCGTGGGCGATGTCGACCCATTCCTGCATCGTGTGCTGCTGGGGTCCGACGAGGTCGAACACGCCACTCGGCGCACCAGGCCGGGTCGCGAGCAGGATCGCCTTGACGACGTCGTCGATGTGGATCGGACGGAAGACCTGGGAGCCGTCCCCGGCGATCGGGACCGGATCGCCGTCCGTGCCGCCACGCACCATGAAGTCGAACGGCTGCGGGTTGTCTCGGCCGCCGACGATCGCGCTGATGCGGAACACGGTGGCGTTCATCGGGGCGAGGATCTCTTCTGCCATGCCCTTGGCGCGCTCGTACCAGTTCTCGGCGGAGGAGTCCGCGCCGAGTTGGGAGAGGTAGACGATGCGGGTGCCTTCGCTGACCGAATCGGCGACCAGGCGGGTGGTCTCGACCGTGCCGGCGAGGTAGTCCTCCCAGTGCGGCGCGCCGAAGTTGCCGGCGAGGTGCGCAACGGCGTCGACCTGGCCGAGGGCGGTCTCGGCGGCAGTCGACGTCGTCCAGTCCGTGATCACCGTGGCGGCATCGACCCGGCCACTCCGGCGAACGAGCGCGATGGCGTCTCCGTGCAGTTCGGCGAGCATCTGCTGACCGGTGCGACTGTTCGCGCCGGTGATGGCGAGGCGAGGGCTATTCATATGCGATGTCATCATGTGCTACAGCATATGCCTGCTGTGGGAGGATTGGGGGATGGATGACCTCGAACGACTGGGATTGCTGACGAAGGCTGTCTCGCGGGAGTCGGACAGGCGCCTGACCGAGCTCCTCAAACCGCTCGGCGTGACGCCCAGCCAGGCGGAGGTCCTGCAACTCCTCGATCAGCACGGACCGATGTCGTTGGGAGAGCTCGGCGGGCTGGTGCTCTTCGAAGGCGGGCACCCGAGCAGGCTCGTCGACCGCATGGTCACGGCGGGGATGGTCGATCGTCAGGAAAGTGCGGATGATCGGCGCCGGATCCAGCTCAGTTGCACGCCTGCGGGACGGCAGCTCGCCGCGGCGGCCACTGCGGCGAAGGAACAGTTCCGGGTCTGGCTCCGTGTGCAGCTGGAAGGTGTCGAACTCGCACCAGCCATGGACGCCCTCGCAGCCGTCCTCGTCGGCACGTCGATGCAGGGGACCGTATCGTCGCGTGCAGCACGTTCGCTCGTCCGTTCCGACACCACCCAGACCTGATCCAGGCACGAGCGGTCACGGTCTCGACGGGGTCGTGGCGATGCTGGTGGGGACGCTTGGGGAGCTGAGGCCAGCGCGTGCCGCGCCGTTCCTGAGGCCGTGCAGCAGGAGCCGGCGCGCCGGCACCTCGACCGCGTCGTGCAGCACGGTCGCGACGGCCAGCGCGACCACCAACGCGAGCAGGGTCAGGAGGGCGCTGGTCAGGCCTCCGGCGGGACCCTGGGGCCGGAAGCGCAGCACGGCGTCGATCGTCAGGAGATGGACGAGGTAGAACGCGAACGACCTGGTCCCCAGGCGCACCAGCAGCGGAGACGACAGGCCGGTGGAGCGTCCTTCGGCGTCCGCCCTGGCGAGCGCGGGCAGGAGCAGGGAGAACCCCACGACCGTGCAGCCGGTCAGCGCGAAGCCCGAGGTGGGATGCAGGTCTGCGGCGAGGAGTCCTGCGACCGTCAGCAGGACGGGGACCGTGAGTCGTGGTCCACGCCAGGCCCCCGAGCGCACCAGGGCAGCGGTCAGGACGCCGAGCAGGAACTCGGGGAACCGTGCCGGGGGCCAGCTCGCCGGGACGGGAGAACCCGGGAGGTGCGGCACGAGCACCGGTGCGGCCAGGACGAGGACGGCTGCGAGCACGGCGAGGGCCGCGAGCACGGCAGGGTGAGCGCGTCGGAGCGGCCGGATGAGGAACGGGAACGTCAGGTAGAAGAACGCTTCGCAGGCCAGGGACCACGACACCGGGTTCCCGGCTTGCCACCACGGGGCGTGCCAGGCGTTGACGAGCAGGACGTTCGCCACGAGGGCTGCCGGCGACGTCGTCCGGATGCTCGGCATCAGTGTCGCTCCCACGACGATCGCGGCGAGGACGGCGACCAGGTGCAGCGGCCAGATCCGCGCGGCACGGCGGCACCAGAAGTGCAGCGCTGCTCGTAGCGGTCCTGCGCGGTCCCCGTCCGTGCGGTCCGACCAGGCCAGCACGAAGCCGGAGAGCATGAAGAACAGCGAGACGCCGGTGTCCCCGCTGCCGACCACAGCGCTCAGGGTCGTCTGCGCGTTCCCGTCGAAGTACCCGAGGTTCCGCACGTGGTAGGCGAAGACCCCGAACGCAGCGACCCAGCGCAGGCCGGTCAACGACGGCAGGACAGGGGTCTCGAGCGCGGGGTCGGTTCTGGACATGCCCTCATCGGAACAGTCGGCACGTCAGCCGAGCGTCTGGTCGAGCGCATACGCTCCGCATACATCCGATCTGCTGTGCTGACCGGGTCCGGATCGGCCGGAGCAGCGAGGAGCGACGTGCGGGTACTGGTGGTGGAGGACGAGCCGTTCCTGGCGGAGGCGATCCGCACGGGTCTGCGGCTCGAAGCGATCGCCGCCGACACGGTGGGCGACGGCTTCACCGCGCTCGATCAGCTGGCCGTCCATGCGTACGACGTGGTCGTGCTCGACCGGGACATCCCCGGTCTGCACGGCGACGAGGTCTGTGCCCGGATCGTCGCTGACCCGGAAGCGCCGAGCGTCCTCATGTTGACGGCGTCGACGACACTCGCGGAGCGGGTCCACGGCCTCCAGCTCGGGGCCGACGACTACCTGGGCAAGCCCTTCGACTTCGAGGAGCTCGTGGCACGGCTCCGCGCGCTCAACCGGCGAGCACGTCGCGCGGTCGCGCCGGTCCTCGAGACGGCTGGCCTCCGGCTCGACCCCTTCCGACGTGAGGCCTACCGCGACGGACGCTACCTGCGTCTGGGGCGGAAGGAGTTCGCGGTCCTCGAGGTCCTGCTGCGTGCCGACGGCGGCGTCGTGAGTGCCGAGCAACTGCTCGAACAGGTGTGGGACGAGCATGCTGACCCGTTCACCAACGCGGTCCGGCTGACCATCTCGACCCTGCGGAAGAAGCTCGGCAGTCCCGACGCCATTCGCACGCTGCCCGGTGTCGGGTACGCGATCGCGCAGGGTCCTGCACGCGAGGGTCACGAAGCATGAGGATCCCCGCGCTGCACCGTCTGTCGATCCGGGCGCGGCTCACCCTGACCTACACGGCCCTGATCCTGCTCACCGGCGCCGTCATGCTCGCGGTCGTCTTCGCGGTCCTCGCCATCGTGCCCGGCTACGCGTTCACGGCAGGCCCGTTCCCCTACGGGTCGACGCACGACGTGTACGAGATCACCGGCCGCGACGACGTCCTCCGCCTCTTCGTCATCGTCTCGGTCCCGGCGCTGCTCGTGGTCGGGGGCATCGGTGGTGTCGTCAGCTGGCTCGTCGCGGGCAGACTCCTCCGCCCGCTGCGCGACATCATCACGACCGCCGACCGGCTCGGTGCCGGGACGCTGGACGCCCGCGTGGACGTCTCCGGGCCACCGGACGAGATCCGCGACGTCGGTGCGACGCTGAACCGGATGCTCGACCGCCTGGAGACCGCCTTCGTCAGTCGGTCGCGGTTCGCGGCGAACGCCTCGCACGAGCTCCGGACCCCGCTCGCCACGATGAAGACGATGCTCCAGGTCGCCCTCCGCACACCCGACGGTCCGGACCGGACGCAGACCCTCGAACGACTGCTCGTCACCACGGACCAGATGATCCGGATGACGACGGCGCTGCTCGACCTGGCACGGGGGGACGAACCCATCGACGCGCGCCCGGTGTCGCTCCGCGACGAGGTCGCGGCCGCGCTGCTGGCAGTGGACGCGGAACGACTCGCCCGGCGGATCGTCGTGTCGGTCCAGCTCGACGACGTCGTCGTGCTGGGCAACCGACCGCTGCTCGGGCAACTCGTCGGCAACCTGATCCGCAACGCCGTGGTCCACAACGTCTCCGGCGGGAGCCTGCGGGTGGTCCTCGACGATCGGTCGTCCGAGCTCCGGGTCGAGAACGACGGCGAGGTGGTGCCGGCCGACGAAGCGCACGAGCTGACGGAGCCGTTCCGCCGCCGCCACCGCACGCGGACGAACGGGAGCGGGCACGGACTCGGCCTGCCGCTCGTGGCGATGATCGCGACCGTGCACGGTGCAGAGCTGACCCTGACGCCGCGAGCTGCCGGCGGGTTGACCGCTTCGACCCGCTTCCCGGAACGGCAGCCACCAGATCCGGAAGGATCCAACCGATCGTCGCCCCGGGTCCTCGGCGATCACCCTGGCGTCCGGTAGCGTCAGCGCCATGACCGAGATGCAGCGACGCAGTCTGCTCGAACGGCTGATCGGCAAGCCCTTGCCGTGGCTCGTGTGGGTGTGGGCGGTCATCGCGCTGGTCTGGCTCGTCCTGGCCGTCGTCGAACCGTCCCGGTTCCACACGCAGATGGCGGTCCTCTGGATCATCCTCGTCGCCGTGCAGATCGGCTCGGTGTCCTACGCCCGGGCGCAGGCGCGGAAGCGTGCTCGGAACGCAGGCGACGACTCGTAGCGGGCCCGACGCCCGCGCCCGGTGCACGTCGCTCGCGTCGCGGGGCTGCACATCGTCGTGCTCCGGAGATCGCTCGGCGGGTCCGGACAGACCCCGGACGTGTGACCCGGGCGCGCGCCGCCGCCGCCGGGACCCGTAGGCTCCAGTCGGACCCACCGGTGCACGGGGCGCACGGCGGGATCCGAGGGGGAACCACATGTCCATCACATCCAGGATCACCACCGCGGGGACGGCGACCGTGATCGTCGTGCTCGCACTCTCCGGCTGCGCCGGAACCGGCACCACGGCACCGGGAGCGGAGCGGGCCACACCGCGGTCATCGGCACCGACACCGGCACCGACGGATACGCCGACCGCACCGACCGCACCGACCGCGCCGGCCACCGTCGACTCGGCCACGAAGGACCTCACGTTCGAGGACGGCGACGCGCTCTCGGCGAGCACGCTGCCCGCGTTCGGGCTCCAGGTCTCGGCACTCGACGGCTGGGAGCAGACCGGCGAGGACCAGACCACCGGGTCGCGGGAGTACACGAACACGGACGGCTCCGTGGCGACGATCACGCAGCAGCGGCTGACCGACCTCGACCCGACGATCGGGGACCGTGCCGCCACCGAGCAGCTGTTCACGGCTGCGGGGCTGCCGGCCGACCGGCTCGAGGAGCAGCTCCTGCCGACGATCACGGGCGGCACGGCGCAGTTCCTGTCGATCGCCGGGCACAACACGGACGGGTCCTGGTCGGCAACGGTCGCGCGTGCCTTCGCGAAGCCCGGAGTGGCGCTCATCGTGAAGGTCCGGACGACCTCGCAGGATGCGCTCCGTCCCGACCTGCACGACATCCTGGTCAACGCGCAGGTGGTCGTCGCCTAGCGAGCCGGTGCGACGGGGGCGCCGCGTCGGGCCGCCGGGACGGGTCCCTATGCTGAGTCCTCGTGCGCCGCTCCGTCCGTCTCCTGACCGTCCTCGTGATCGTCACCCTGTTCGCCGTCGGGGTCCTGTCGGCGGTGGTGTTCATCCAGCGTGTGCTGGCGGATCCGGCGAGCGACGTCGCGTGGGTCGGCACCGTCCGGGCGACGGGGTTCATCGTCATCGGGGTCATGCTGACACTGCTCGGACGGCGAGCGATGCCCGCGGCCGTCGAGGCGGTCAACCTGCCCGCCAGCGCCGGTCCGGTGCGCCCGCTCACGGTCGTGGTGTGGGTCGTCCTCGGTGCCACCATCTACTCGATCCTGCGCGGCTGGACGGTGATCGTCCCCGTCGCGGCCGTCGTCGGTGCGATCGTGGTGGCGTTGCCGTTCGTCGAACGCTTCCTCGACGGGGCGCTGGCCCGGCAGGCTGCGCGAGCCGACGCCGACGCCGACGCGTGAGACTGCACGCGGGACGGACGTGAGACGGTCACGAGACGGGACGGGAGGCCCGGTGCCAGCTGGCACCGGGCCTCCCGTTCGTCGTGGACGCGGCCTGACCGCCCCTGCCGACCCACGCGGGTCGGCCCCGGTCAGCGCTCCGCGCGTCCGGCGAAGCGGTACCGGAACCCGGGCACACCGTCCGCGGTGACGACCACGTCGTAGTACCCCCACTCGTCGAGCGGCCAGTGCATCGTCTTGTGTCCGGAGCCGCGAACGTGTGCGGTCTCGCGGTGCTCGACGAAGTCGTTGGCCACGAGCACGAAGCGGAGCTCGGCCCCGCCGGTGTTCTCGAGCAGGAGCTGCAGGGTGCGCCGGCCGCGGGTGTCCCGGACGACCGAGACGTGCGGCACGCCGCCGGTCGCCCGACCACCGACGGCGACGGTGCCGGCGAAGCGACGGAGGAACCGGTCGGGTCCGTAGACGCTGACGTCGTAGGCACCGGCGGTCGTCGTGGTGTCCCATGCCCAGTCGGCGGTGGCGCCGACGGGGACGGTCTTCGGGCGGGCGGCGAACGGCATCGCGGTGTTCGGGTAGACCAGGAAGTTGACCCCCTGACGGCCGTCGTTCGCGAGCGTCACGGTGACCCGGCCGGTGCGGTGGTCGACGGTCGCGTCGGCGTGCTGCCGGTAGGGCAAGCTCCGGCGGCGGACGGTGCCGGGCTCCTGGACGGGCAGGGTCTGCGCACCGATCGCCGGTTCCTCGATGGGCGGCTTCGCCTGGTCGGCGTCGGCGGCCGCCACCAGCGCACGGGTCTGCTCGATGCCGGGGACGACGTCTGGGCCGGGGATGCTCGGGTCCGGCGCGGTGAAGTCGAAGCAGCTCGTCAGGTCTCCGGAGACGGTCCGTCGCCAGTCGGAGATGTTCGGCTCGCGGACCCCCGTGACGTGCTCGAGGAACTGGATCACGGACGTGTGGTCCGCCACCTGCGAGTTGACCCACCCGCCACGGCTCCACGGCGACACCACGGTCATCGGCACGCGGGCACCCATGCCGATGGGCAGTCCGTCGACGTACTCGTCGGGGGTGCCGGGTTCGGCGAACGGGGGGACGACGTGGTCGAAGTACCCGTCGTTCTCGTCGTAGTTGACGAGCAGGACGGTCGAGGCCCAGGTGTCCGGGTTGCTGAAGAGCGCCTGCACGACGGCGTTCGTGTAGTGGGCGCCGTAGTCCGGGCTGGCCGCCGGGTGCTCGCTCCAGCCGTAGGGGGCGATGACGTACGACACGGTGGGCAGGCTGTTGGTCGCGCAGTCCTGCCCGAACTGGCTGAGCAGGTGGGTGACGTCGAGGCCCTTGCCCGAGTTCGGCTTCCACCCGTCGTGCAGCCCGGCACGCGCGGCGAGCTCCTGCTGGGCGAGGTCGGAGGACGCGAGCGCACGGTGGTACTGCTCGAACAGCCAGAGCGGGTTGTCGCCGTAGTCGCCGACGTACGGGTCGGCGGAGCTGTCACCGACCTCGTCGTTGGCGTAGGTCTTCCAGGTGACCCCGGCCGCCTGCAGTCGTTCGGCGTAGGTGGTCCAGGCGAACACCGGTTCGTAATCGGCCGGGTTGTCGGTCGCCGGTCCGCCCTGGGCACCGCGGGGGTCGATGGTGCCGGACCACTGGTACAGGCGGTTCGGCGTGGTCGGACCGTTGAGCGAGCAGTGGTAGTCGTCGCAGACCGTGAACGCACCGGCGAGTGCGCGCTGGTAGGGGATGTCCTCGCTCGTGAAGTAGCCCATCGTCTGGGCGCTCTTCGCGTCGACCCACCGGTTCCAGGCACCGCCGTTCCACGCGGTGTGCCCACCGCCCCAGGAGTGGTCGAGGCCGTCGGCGTTCTGCGCGTTGAACCGGGTGGTGTCGAGCCGGAACGGCAGCATCGCGCCACCGTCGGTGCGGGCAGCCGACGGCTGGTGGAAGACGTCGTGTCCGGTCGGCAGCTCGAGCGCCTGCTTGTCCGAGAACCCGCGGACCCCGGGCATCGTGCCGTAGTAGTGGTCGAACGACCGGTTCTCCTGCATGAGCACGACGACGTGCTCGACATCGGCGATCGTGCCGGTGGGGACGGCACGGGCGGTCGCGGCGCTGGCACGGTCGGCCGCGCCCGGACCGAAGGCGGAGCCGGCGGCGACGCCGGCCATGATCGCGGCCGCGCCGCCGATCAGGACGGTCCGTCGACTGACTCCGGGTCGGACCGCGGCGGTGTACGCGGCGTCCGGGGTCAGCGGTGGTGCGGCGTCCAGGTCGACGTCGGGTGCGCCGTGTTCGGGCTTCCTCGTGCTCATCGGGGGCCTTCCTGATCGTGGGGAGTGCGGGCGCCCGGTGGGAGAACGCCCGTCAGCATGACAACCAGGTGCGCTGAACCGGGTCTGGCCTGGTCGTGGCAGGCGGGTGAACGCGTCCGGTGGAAACGGGACGGAGGTGTCCGGGTGCCCGACTGTTCGGTGCCGTCCTTCCGGGATCTTCAGCACCGACGCTGCCTCGCACGTGGACAGCTCGTCGCGGGGCAGAGGAGGATCAGCGGGTGCGACGACTGTTCCGGGACCTCGCCGAGGACCTCGCCGACCGGGTGCTCCGCGGTGAGTTCGACGACACCGGTGTCCTGCCGGCCGAGCACGACCTGGCGGCCGACTACGCCGTCGCGCGGGGCACCGTGCGGAACGCGCTCGGGGTGCTCCGCGACCGCCGGGTCCTGACGGCACGGGCCGGGTCCCGCTGGCGCGTCCGCACCACGTCGCTCGGCCACGACGCCGGCGCGCTCGAGTCCTTCGGTCAGCTGGCCAGGGCGCGGGGGCACGAGCCCGGCGGTCGGGTCGTGGCGGTCGAGGAACGGCCGGCCACCGTGCGTGAGCGCCGTCTCTTCCGCGCTGCGCACGACGAGCCCGTCCTGCACGTCGTGCGGGTGCGCTCCCTCGACGGTGTCGACGTCATGCTCGAGCGCACCGCCTACGCGCCGTGGGTCGCCGCCGTCATCCGGACGATCCCGGGCGGGCAGACGTCGGTGTCGGCGACCCTGGAGGCCCGGTTCGGCATCCGGGTGGGCTCCGCCGTCACCACCGTGGACGCGCTGCTGGCGGACGACGCCGACGCCGCGCTCCTCGGGGTCCGGCCCGGCGCGGCGCTCCTGCAGGTGCGCCGGTCCAGCACCGCCGAGGACGGCCGCCCGCTCGAGGCGGGCGACGACCGGTACGTCGCCGGGACGGTGCCGCTCCGGATCCGGACGGCGTCCGCAACAGCACCGACACCGACACCGCTGACCGGCACCGGGCACGACGACGTGGGATGAGCCGGACGGGAGGCCCGGGGTCAGCTGGCACCGTGCCTCCCGTCCGTCTCCACTCGACCGCACAGCGTGGGCCGGCAGGCGGGATCAGCGTCGCTGTGAGCCGTCCGCGGCGGCGGCGACGGCCGCCGCCAGCCCGGCCTCGATGACGTCCACGGGGTCGGGCAGGGTCGCGATCGACGCCGCGACCTGACGGCTGCGGGCGCGGTGGGTCGGCGAGCCGAGGACCTCGCGGACCGCCTGACGGATCGCCGCCGGCCGCGGCGTCCCGGAGCGCAGGTTCCGCCCGCAACCGGCCCACGCGACCCGGGCGGCGACCTCCGGCTTGTCCTCGGTCGAGCCGGCGACCACGAGCGGCACGCCGTGCGCGAGGGCACGCTGCACCCCGCCGAACCCGCCGTTCGTGACGACGACGCTGCACCGCGGCAGGAGCTGGTCGTAGGGCAGGAAGGTCGCCACCCGGGCGTTCGCGGGCAGCGCCGTGCCGAGCGCGCGTTCGACCTGGTCGACCGGGCGGCCACCGGTGGTCGCGACCACCAGGACGTCCTCGTCCGCCAGCGCGCGGAGCGTCGGCGCGATGAGCCGGCCGAGGTCGACGGTGTCGATCGTGCCCTGGGTCACGAGCACCACCGGGGTGTCGGTGTCCAGGTCGTCCCACCACGCGGGCAGGTCGGCCGCGGGCGTCGGCGCCGCGCGAGCCACGACCGGCCCGACGAACCGGACCGAGTCGGGGAGCTCGCGGCGCGGGTACTCGAGCTCCGCGACGCTCAGCTGGAACAGGGTGTCGAAGCAACGGTAGGCGAAGTCGAAGGTCCCGGTCCGCGACGGCGGCGCCCCCACCTCGGCGAGCACGACGTCGACGGCCTGCTGCAGCGGCCGGGTGAGGACGGGGTGGATCGCCGCCGTGAGCAGTCGGTTGCGTGCGCGCGCCAGCGGTCCGCGACCCGGCGCGAGTGCGGTGCCGAAGGGTGCGGCGTCGACGCTGGTGAGCGTCACCGGGGTGGTCGCGATCCCGAGCACGGGCAGGCGGTCGCCCGGCGGCAGCGCGAGGTACGGGGCGAGCCCGGTGAACGTCGCCTCGCCGAGCACCGCGTCGAACCGACTCGCTGCCAGCAGGGCCGTCAGCGCGCGGTACTGGGAGGGGATCGGCCGCACGAACATCGCGATGATGCCCTCGCGGACGACGGCCACCCCGCGGGCCGCCGTGGCGTCGGCGAGCCGGTCCTGCAGCTCGGCGTCGTCGAAGTCGGCATCGGCCGGCAGGGCCACGAAGCGGAGCCCGGCGCCGACGACGAGGTCGCGGTACTTGGACCCCGTCAGCACGGTGATCTCGTGGCCGCGCTCGGCGAGGTCGCGTCCCACGTCGACGAGGGGCGCGAGGTGACCGTAGACGGGCGGGGCGCAGAGCAGGTACGAGGACACGGGGCCGCTTCCGTCGGGGGATGGCCGGACGTTCGGAGCGTAGGCGCGGCGAGCAGGCGCGTGGCGCGGCACGGACTGGGAGTGGGTGAGAGTCCTCGAGCACAGGACGGCACACACGTCGGCGCATGGCTGACGTACTGCGTCCGCAGTAGTCGGGGCGCTCCCGCTGCAGTACCGCTCGCGCTCCGGACCGGCGCACGCTGCCGGCCTCGCGAAGCGGTCAGCGGGTCGTCTCGACGGCCGGCCTGGTCCGTACCGGGGCGAGCCAACGGGTCAGCAGCACGGCGGTGATGCTGCCGGTCGCCATGATCGCGGCGAGCACCACGATCTGGAAGCGCCCGGCCTCGAGCGGGGACACGCCACCGAACACGGCCCCCACGAATGCGCCGGGCAGGGTGACGAGCCCGGTCGTCCTCGTCTGGTCGACCGTCGGCACCAGGGCGGCACTCACGGCGCGTCGGACCAGGTCCGCGGTGGCGCGGCCGGGTGTCGCTCCGAGCGCGAGCCACCCCTCGACCTCGTCCCACCGATCGTCGACGAGTTCGCGGAAGCGACGACCGGCGATGGTCGCGATCGACATCGCGTTGCCGATGACGATGCCGCCCAGCGCGAGTGCGTAGCGGGGCGAGAGTGCGATGGCTCCGCTCCCGAAGACGACGACCGCGCTGACCAGGATGCCGGATGCCATCGCTCCGGCGACCGGCAGCACCATCGTCCGGAGGTCCCCGAGCCGACGAGCCGACGTGCAGGTCGCCACGATGAACATCACTCCGAGCGCAAGGCCGATCAGGACTGGCGATCGGATGACACCGGTGAGCACGAGGCTGACGGCAGCGAGCTGCAGGACACCTCGCGCGATCGCCGCTGCCGGAGCCCAGGGTGCCGACGCGCGAGCAGCGAGCAGGACGACGGTCGCCGTCGCGACGAGCGCAAGGACGCCGAGCACCGTGCGCACCAGGACGTCTTCGGTCATGTCAGCTGCTCGCTCATCTGGTGCACTGTACGGCCGGAACGGTGTCAGCCGTCAGTTGCCGTGCGTGGACCAGAACGTCGGCGGTCGCTCGTGATCGCGATGACGACGAGGATCACGAGCATCGCGATCACGCTGACCATGCCGGTGCCGTAGCCGAGTCCACCTCGGAGCGGGGAGACGGCCAGCCAGTCCGCGACCGATGCGCCGAGCGGTCTGGTCAGGACGTACGCGGTCCAGAACGCCGCGACCGGGCCGAGGGTCCTCGTCCGCCGCAGCGCGACGACCACCGCCATCCCGCCCAGGAAGACGCCGGCACCGAGCAGGTACCCGAGGTGCAGCGTCGAGGCGATGAGGTCACCCGCCGCAGTGCCCATGGCGAACGTCACGATCACGGTTGCCCAGTAGAACCCCTGACGTCGGGTGGTGGTGACGGTGTGCACGTCGAGGGTCCCCTCGGTTCGTCGCCACGCGGCGAACACGATGACGAGGACTGCGAGGAACACCGGTGTGGAGACGAGGTAGGGAATCCCTGCCACCACGTGCGCGACATCGGCGATCATCGTGCCGAAGACTGCGACCATCGCCACCGCCGACCAGTACTTCCACGGCGAGAACCGGCGAGACCGGAACTGGACAGCGAGCACCACGACGAACACGACCCCGGTGATCAGGACCGTGGGGGCCGGGGCGAAGCGGGTCACGAGCCGATCCGACAGCGCCTCACCCATCCCAGTGGTGAGGATCTTGATCACCCAGAACGACGCGGACGGTTCCGCGACCTGGTTCGGAAGTGTCCGGGTGCTGGTCACGCTCATCGGTCGCTCGCCACGGGCTGCTCGTCCGGGCGGCTCCGGTCGGTCCGGCTGCTCGCTCGCTTTCGGACCACCCCGATCAGGATGGGCAGGATCGAGACGATGACGACGACGATCATGAGGACGTCGATGTTGTGCGCCACGAACGGGATCCCGCCGAGCAGCACCCCGACCACCGTGAGTCCGCAGGCCCAGCCCACCGCACCGACGACGTTCCACAGGATGAACCTGCGGTAGTGCATGTCCGCTGTTCCCGCCGCGAGCGGGACGTAGGTCCGGACCACCGGAACGAACCGACCGAGGACCAGGGAGAGCCCGCCCCACCGGGTGAAGAACGCTTCGGCCTCGTCCAACCGAGCGGTCGTGAGTACCTGTGCACCCGCACGGAAGAGCCGGCGGCCGAAGCGTCGACCGATCCAGTAGCCGACCTGGTCCCCGGCGACGGCAGCGATCGACGCGACGACCGCGACCTGCCATGGCGCGATGCCCAGTGCAGCGCTCGTGATCGCTGCGGTGACCAGGAGCGAATCACCGGGCAGGAACGGGAACAGCACCCCGGACTCGATGAAGATGAGGACTGCGATCCCCGAAAGGACGGCGGGGCCGAACGCGTGCAGGACGGATCCGGCGTCGAACAGGTGGACGGCGAGCGGGACGGTGAGCATCGTGGCCTTTCCGGCTGGGTGCGGGCGAAGGGGACTCGGTCAGTGGGACCGGGCGATCACGACGACAGCTGCTCGTGGGCGCCGGTCTGCACGCGTTCGTGGCGACCGACGGAGATCCATGCGATGAGCGCTGCGATGACGGCGAGGAAGACGATGCTCGTGGTGATGGTCCCGATGCCGAGCCCGCCGTCGTGTGTCGGCTGGGAGAGCAGGTCCCCGGTCGACGCACCGAGCGGACGGGTGAGGATGTACGCGATCCAGAAGCAGGTGACGGCACCGCGACGGCCGATGAACCAGACGGCAGTGACTGCGGCGATCGCTGCGGCGAACAACAGCAGGGACGGCAGGTAGCCGAGGCCGGTCTGCTCGGCGATGAGGTCACCGGCCGCGGTGCCGAGCGCGAAGGTGAACAGGATCGCCAGCCAGTAGAACGCTTCCCGCCTGGTGGTGTCGATCTCGTGGATCGAGAGCGTGCGCTCGGTCCGGTACCAGGCGATGAACACCACGGCGAGAGCGACCGCGAACACGGTCGTGCTCACACCCAGCGGAACGCCGAGCCCGTCGGTGAGGTTGTCGGTGATGCAGGTCCCGACGATGCTGATCAGCACGACCGTGACCCAGTAGGTGACCGGCCGGTAGGCCCGCGTCCGGAACTGCAGCACCAGGAACACGACGAGCACTGCGGCCATCACGGCCGTCGTCAGCGGGAGACCGAACCCGAGGGTGTCGCTGAGCAGATCGGCTGCGGTTTCACCGACGGTCGTGGCGAGGACCTTGATGATCCAGAACGACGGGGTCGGGTCGGGGACCTTGTTGCGCAGCGGGCGGGGCCTGGCGGTCAGATGGGTCATGGCGTGCTCCTCGTCGTGCCGTGGGCCTGCTGCCCGGTTCGGTTTGACGACGGTACGAAGGGGCCTGCAAGACTTCACCAAGAAATCCCGGTGGACCGATCTGGTCGGCTTCGCGGGAAGGGACGGAGCGACCGCATGATCGGCACCACATGGCATCGACTCGTCGATGCCGTTGCACGTTGGTCGCTCCGTCGCGAGCCGGACCAGGACGCGGATCGCCTCGCCTCTCGACGCTCGGTCATCGGGATCGCCGTGCGCGTCGCGGCAGTGTCAGCCGCGTTGGTCGTCGGGATCATCGCCCTGGTCGTCGCGTACGTGGTCTGGCAGCTCACCCCCGGCCAGCAGCGGGAGCAGGCCGGCCCGTTCGACGTGCACATCACCTTGGACACCGTCGATCTCACGGTCGCGATCGCAGGGGTCGGCGGGCTCGCGATCGTCTTCGCGGGAGTCGCGTCCTGGTTGATCGCGCGCCGCGCGGTCCGCCCGCTGACCGAGGCGCTGCGTGTGCAGCGGACCTTCGTCGCGGACGCCAGTCACGAACTGCGCACACCGCTCGCCGTCCTCCATGCCCGCGTGCAACGACTCCGCATGCAGACACCCGCCGACGATCCGCGCCGCGGCATCGTGGACGAGGTCACCGGCGACACGCGGATCCTGATCGACATCGTCGACGACCTCCTCGGAGCCGCTGCCGGGACACCCACCGAACCGGGCGTCACACGTCTGGAGGACGGGTTGGCGGTGCTCCGCCGCGACATGAGCGTGCTGGCCGCCGAACGGCAGGTGCGCCTCCGCGTGGCCGACCACAGCGCCACCGTGGCCCTGACGCCGACACAGCTGCACCGGTGTCTCGTCGCCCTCACCGACAACGCCATCGGCCACACCCCACCGGGCGGCACCGTCACCGTGACCACCACATCGGAGCCCGACCGAGTGTGCGTCCGCGTGCAGGACGACGGCACGGGCATCATCGGGATCGCGCCGGCGCGGGTGTTCGAACGTTTCGCGCACGGCACCGGGCCCGGCCCGGAACGCGCCGCGACGCGCACGGGGTACGGCATCGGGCTCGCGCTGGTCCGGGAGATCGCGGTCCGCGCCGGAGGAGCCGTCACCGTCGAGTCCACCGGCGATCAGGGAACGGTCTTCGCCCTCCGGATCCCGACACACCGCACACCGACGGACATCCCGACCACGACACGGACGATCGCGGAAGGATGAACGCCATGGGACAGCGGCTGCTCCTCGTCGAGGACGACCCCAGGCTCGGGCCGCTCGTCGCCGAGGTGCTCCGCGACGACTGGGACGTGGTCCTCGCGCCGGACGGTGAGCAGGCGCTCGTCGCGGCGGTGGAGCAGTACTTCGACGTCATGGTCGTCGATCGCCGGCTCCCCGGCATGGACGGCACCGAGTTCGTCGGCGCGATCCGGAGCCGACGGATCAGTACCCCGGTCCTCATGCTCACCGCACTCGGCGAACTCCGCGACCGCGTTTCCGGTCTGGACGCCGGAGCGAACGACTACCTCGTGAAGCCGTTCGAGTTCGACGAACTCGCCGCCAGACTCCGAGCCCTCACCCGGGACTACACCGGCACCGGGACGGGGGTGGAGATCGGAGGCTGGACCTTCTACGCCGACGACCACAGCATCCACTCGCCGTACTCCGGGCGGATCCTGCTCACCGAGAAGGAGAGCGCCCTCCTCCGGTTCCTCGCGGCGGAGCCAGCGCGCGCGTTCTCGCGGAAGCACCTGCTCTCCGCCGTGTTCGAGAACGGCGAGCAGGAGAACACCGTCGACACGTACGTGCACTACATCCGGCGGAAGACCGACCGGGACCTCATCACGACGATCCGCGGCACTGGCTACCAGCTCGGCACTCCGACCTGATCCTCCCGCCTCCGCTCCCAGCGTGGGGCACGAGCGAGTCGACGAACGATCTGCTCGCGGTTGTCGCGATCGTGCGGCCCGGTCGCGGACGCCGGCTCGGCGTCGTCGCGGCGATCGTCTCGGTGCTCGGCACCCTCGTGACGGTCGGCATGCTCGTGTGGCGCGTGGTCGAGGCGAACGGCAGCTAGCTGCCCGCGGTCGCGCGCGCGGCCCGCGACGTGCGCGGTGACGGACTGGAGGCCCGGTGCCAGCTGGCACCGGGCCTCCAGTCCGGTGCCGGCCGACCCACGGCGTGGGCGCCCCACGTTGCTGCCACTGCTGTGGCCCAGCAGGATCCTCAGCAGGCGGTCTCTGTTCACCGGCAGCCGCGGGTGGCCGTGCGCGAGGATCCAGGGGTGTCTCGTCGTGCGGCTGCTGTCGCGACCACCGTGGTGGTCGCGACCCTGCTGGTCGGTATCGCCTTCGTCGCCGCTCCCTGGCTCGGTGTCGGGCGGGCTCCGGTGCTCGCCGCCGTGCTGCCGGCCCGGTCCCTCGTGACCGCGGGACTGGTCGCTACCGGTCTCGCCCTGGTGCTCGTCGCCATCGTCCTGCGACGTACGCGAGCCGTGCGGCTGGTCGCTGCGTCGCTCGGGGCGGTCCTGCTCGTCGTCGCCGTGGCGAACACGGCGGTGCTCGGCGTGCGGGGATGGGACGTGCGGCCGGTCGACGGTGCCCGGGGTGCACTCCGGGTGTTCGAGTGGAACACCAACGGAGGACTCGTCGGCCCGCAGGGCATCGCCCGCGCGGCACTGACCGCACGGGCGGACGTCGTCGTGCTCCCCGACGCGGGCGACCGACGGTCCGCCACCGCGGTGGCGCGGTCGATGGGGCAGCACGGTCGGCCGGTGCGGGTGTTCATGGGTGGTGCCGGCACGCAGGTGGCGGTGCTCGTCGGGGCCGACCGCGCGTCCGGCGCCTCGATGTCGCCCGGCGTCGATCCGGTGAAGACGATGACGGTGTCCGGGCCGTCGATCCCGACGATCGTCGCCGTGCACGCGCCGCAGCCGATCGGGCGGGGCCTGGCGGGCTGGCGGACCGACCTGCGCTGGATCGGCGAGCAGTGCGGCCGCGGCGCTGACGTGGTCGTGTCGGGGGACTTCAACGGATCGGTCGACAGCTTCGACGGTGGGGGTCTCGGTTCGTGCCGGGACGCCGCGTCGACCGTGCACGCCGCGGCGCTCGGCACGTGGCCGACGTGGCTCGATCCGCGGCTGGCGATGCCCATCGACCACACCCTGGTCGGTCCGTCGGCCGGTGTCGTCCGGTCGTGGAGCGTGCTGACGAGCCAGGACGAGTCCGGTGCTCGGCACCGCCCGACCCTGACGGTCGTCGGCGGCAGCTGACCCGGACGGCGGCCCCTGTTCCGGTGGGCGAGCGGCCCTGTTCCGGTGGGCGTGCGGCCCTGTTCCGGTGGGCGTGCGGCCCTGTTTCGGTGGGCGTGCGGCGCGGCAGGTGGGAACAGACTCGCAACGTCGTCGAAACACGCGCGCGGTGGGGTGGATGCATGGACGTCACCACCACGGATCGTGCCCCCGCCCGCTGGTACCACTCGCTGTTCGTGCAGATCGCGATCGGGGTGGCCCTCGGCATCGCCGTCGGAATCTGCTTCCCCGCGGCGGCGCCGGTGCTGAACGTCGTCGGGCAGGGGTTCATCCGGCTGATCGAGATGGTGATCGCGCCGCTCGTGTTCATCGTCGTGGTGACGGGCATCGTGCACGTCGGCGACCTGCGCTCCGTGGGACGGATCGCCGGCAAGGCGATGGTCTACTTCCTGCTCGCGTCGTCGTGCGCGCTCGTGTTCGGCCTGCTGGTCGGCAACCTCGTGCGCCCCGGGGCCGGCCTGCGGATCGACCCGTCGTCGCTCGACGCCTCCGCCGTGGCGGCGAAGACCGCCGGCGGCACGGCTCCGGACGCGGGGACCTTCATCCTCGACCTCATCCCGTCGAGCGTCGTGAACGCGTTCGCGACGAACGACATCCTGCAGGTGCTCGTCTTCGCGGTGTTCGTCGGCGCGGCGATCGCCGCGATCGGCAGTGACCGTGCGCGGCCGCTCGTGCGGGGCCTCGACCTGTGCCTCGAGGTCGTCTACCGCATCCTGGGCTGGGTGATGCGTCTGTCGCCGCTCGGTGCGTTCGGGGCGATGGCGTACGTGGTCGGGCAGTACGGCATCGACACCCTGGGGTCGTACGGGCTGCTGATCGCTGCCTGCTACGGCGCAGCGGCGGTGTTCATCGTGGCGCTGCTCGTGGGCGGGCGGCTGCTGTCCGGGGTGCCGATCTGGCGGTTCGTCTGGCACACCCGCGCCGAGTTCGGGCTGGCCCTGGGCACCGCGTCGACCGAGGCCGTGCTGCCGCGGATGATCACCCGGCTCACCGAGGTCGGCGTCTCACGGAGCGTCGCCGGGCTCGTCGTGCCGACGGGGTACTCGTTCAACCTCGACGGGGCGGCGATCTACCTGTCGATCTCGCTGCTGTTCCTGACCCAGGCGTTCGGGGTGCCGCTGACGCTCGAGCAGCAGGTCGCCGCACTCGGGGTGCTGCTGCTGACGTCGAAGGGCATGGCCGGGGTGCCGGGCTCGTCGTTCCTGGCGCTGTCCGCGACGGCGACGAGCCTCGGGCTGTTCCCGGTCGCGGGCGTCGCGCTGCTGCTCGGTGCCGACCGGATCATGGACGCGATGCGGGTGAGCGTCAACCTGCTCGGCAACTGCGTCGCGACGCTCGTGGTGGCGCGGTGGCAGGGCGAGCTTGACCGTGAGCGGGTGGACGCGGTGCTGCGGCCCGGGCGAGGGGAGCGGCCGTCGTCGGAGCCGTCGCCCGCAGCGGGCGGAGTGGTGGTGTCGGCGCCGGTCCGCTGAGGGGTCGGGGCGCGCTCGCGGCGCGGTCAGCGTTCGAGGACGGCGCGCTGCTGGTCGTACTGCTGGCGGGTCCGGTGTCCGCCCATCTTGCGGACGACGGCGCCCGAGGGATCACGCGTGATCCGCCACCAGATCGCGGTGCAGAGCGCGTCGACCGGCAGGGCCGTGCCGACTCCGACCAGGAGCTGCCGACCGAGGTCCGTCCGCCACGGCAGCCCCGAGACCTCGAGCGCGGTCACGACGAGCAGGCACACCACGATGGTGATCGGGCTGAGCCAGAGCTTCCGCACGGTGCGTTGACGTGCCACGTCGATTTCCGCCAGCTGCGCCAACGGCAGCGTCGAACCGACGTGCTCGCGCGGCTCGCCACCGACGATGACGGCGGCAGGGCCGGGAGTGGTCGCTGTGTCGTCCGCGTCCGTGGCGGGTCGCCACACCACGTCGTCCAGGTGCTCCAGGTCGCCGTCGATGCGGAACCAGCCGCCTTCGAAGCCGTCGGCAGCGGCGTCGGGATCGGCGCGGGGCGTGGTCGTGGTCACGTCGGTCATCTTGGCAGGAACAGGGGCCGCTGGGGCACCACCGCTTCGGGGGTGGGGCGGCGGCGTCGCCCGCGGGGCCCGGGGCGCGTTCTGCTGGCAGGATGGTCCCGACACCACGGGGGCGGGGGCGGGCATGGGCACGGAACAGCAGGACTGGCGTGACCAGGGGACGGGCCCGACGACGGGGCGGGGCAACGCGATCGCCATCGCGCTCGTGCTGCCGGTGCTGCTCGTCGTGAGCTGGGCGGTCCAGATCGGGGCGTACCTGGCGCGCGACTTCGGGTCGATGGACGACCGGCTCGGAGCAGGGGGCGTGCTGACGCGGCTGGTCATCGGCGCCGTGCTCGCCGTGGGGATCCCCGTGGTGGTGCTCGTCGTGCAGGTCCGGGCTCGCCGGCGTGAACCGCGCCACTCACTGGTCGCCGTCGTCGCGGCGATCGTCGTGCTGGTCATCGCCGTGCCGTGGAACGGCCTGGTCCTGACGTCACAGGTGCGGAGCATGGCCGCCGACGCCCAGCAGTGGGCGCAGCCGGCGACCGCCGCCGAGCGGCACTTCGCCCACGGTGACGCCCGGGCCACGCTCGAGCGGATCGGGGACCGCACGGTGCGGATCCTCGGCGGCGACCGGAAGTCCGCCTACCGCGATGGCGAGCGAGCCGGTGGTGCGTACAGCGAGGACTGCCAGCTGTCGAACGCCCACCAGGGCGTGCGGTGGATGTACTGGTACGACCCGGGGGGGTACACCGACGACCAGGGCAACGAGCTCCTGCCCGAGGACCACACCGTGATCGAGGGTGCGAACCGCGACGTGGACGGAGTCCGGGAGTACTGGGCGTCCGAGGGCATCGACGCGCGGTCGGAAGAGGACATGGTCCCCGACCAGATCGCGCCGACCGCCGACTGGCTCGAGAGCGGCTCGTCGTACACACGGCCCGGTCCGGACGTCGACTTCCGCACGATCTGCCTGGTGCGCTGAAGGTACGCGCCGTGGTGGGGTCGCCTGGCAGGTGGGCCGTTGGGACCTTTGACCTCCGCCCGTCTGGGCATGCTCGACGCATGGCCCGCCAGATACTCGACGGTGGTGAGGACAGCGACCGGGGCCCTGCGGCGGTCTCGGTCCGCGTCCGTGGCGGTCCTGACCGCGATCTGACTCCGCACTTCGGGTCCGTTCAGCAACCTTGCTGGGCAAGCGACGGGGCGTAACCTACCAATTGTTGGACATTTGGAGGACTCATGTCGCCACTCAGCCGGCTCCCACGATCCGGAACGCTTGCGGAACAGGCCGCTGATCGACTCCGTGCATCCATCACCGATGGTGTGTGGCCGGTTGGGACACGCGTCCCTGCGGAGCACGACCTCGTCGAGCAGCTCGGTGTGAGCCGGAACACCGTACGCGAGGCGCTTCGTGGACTCGTCCACACCGGTCTCCTCGAGGCGAGGGTGGGGGATGGAACCTACGTGATCGCGACCAGCGAGCTGCGGTCGGCCATCTCCCGGCGTTCTGCGACGTCAACGCCGGACGAGGTGATGGAACTCCGCGCGGTCCTCGAGGAACACGCTGCGGCCCTCGCCGCCCGACGTGCTGTCCCGGAGGACATCGCCACGCTTCGCGCACTCCTGGCCGTAGCGACTGGTGAGCGGGTTGACATGGAACGCATCGCCGCTGCGGACAGACGATTCCACCGAGAGGTTGCCCGGATCAGCGGTAATGGACTTCTCGCAGATCTCCATGAACATCTCGGGGCAGCCGTCAGTGAGGTCGTCGGGGGGCTCGAGGCCGACGATCGAATCGCTGATGAGCATGCTGCGCTCCATGATCGGCTCGTCGACAGCATCGAAGCGCACGACGAAGCCGGAGCGCGCCTGGCGGCCGTCGAGATCGTCGCCGTGGTCCGCCGAGTCGGCGGATCCTCGAACATCGATTGATGACGCTGATGCCTCACCGGGTCACGATCCGCCGATGAACCACCCCTGACTCGACGCTCTTGCGTCGACAATGACCGGTCACTGCTTCACGGACCGCCGTACCGGGCCACCGAGCCCGGTCCTCCCCGCGCCCAGAAGCGGCGCAACTGCACCACCGCACCACGAAGGAACCCGACCATGAAGTTCATCGGACTCGAAGAACACATGATGCCCACTGAGATCTTCGACGCCGCCGGCGCCGACGGTCACGCAATGATGGATCAGCCGTACCTCGACGGCCTCAACGACCTGACCGACGGCGGCGAAGCCCGCATCCAGCGGATGGACACCGCCGGCATCGACGTCCAGGTGCTCTCCTCCGTCGCACAGTTCGTGCAGGTCCTGCCCCCACACCAGTCGACCGAGCTCTCCCGGCGCCTCAACAACACCATGGCGAAGGTGGTCGACAACCACCCTGACCGGTTCAAGTTCTTCGCCACCCTCCCGATCTCCGACCCGAAGGCCGCCGTCGCAGAGCTCCGTCGCGCCGTCGAGGAGCAGGGCGCCGTCGGCACGATGATCCACGGGCAGACCAACGGCGTCTTCCTCGACGACCCCTCCATGCGGCCGATCCTCGCCGAAGTCGAACGTCTCGGCGTCCCGATCTACCTCCACCCCGGCTTCCCGCCCATCGAGGTCTTCAAGGCCTACTATTCGGGCCTCGACCCGTATGTGGCGACCATGCTCTCCACGGGTGGATGGGGATGGCACGCGGAGAACGGTATGCACATCCTCCGGATGGTCTCGAACCTGGTCTTCGAGCGGTTCCCGGACCTGCAGATGGTCGTGGGCCACATGGGCGAGAACCTGCCGTTCTCCCTCGCGCGCGCGGACGAGTGGCTCACCCCGCGTATCAAGGGACTGACCGGGACCGTCGCGGAACAGGTACGCGATCACCTCCACATCACCATCTCCGCCTACACGACGGTTCCGCCGCTCCTGTGCGCGCTCGAGGTGTTCGGCATCGACCGGATCCTGTTCGCTGTCGACTACCCGTTCGGCGACTCCGCAACGCACACGAGCTTCATCGAGAACGCACCCCTCAGCCCGGCCGACAAGCGGAAGATCGCGCACGGCAACGCTGAAGCCCTGTTGACGCGACTCTGAACCGACCCGTCGGCAGCTGGACCGAGTGGCAGCCGCGAGGGGGTGGGCTCCCTCGCGGCTCGTCCTGCCCCTGACGGGCCGCTTGAGATCAGCTCGTCGGCGGACGTCGCCGTGCAGAATCGGGTGTGGCGGACGATGTTCGAGCATGCTCGTCACCGCGGGCCGGTGTCCAGCCGACCAGGCGCTCGATGGCGGCCAGGACGACGGCCGGGGTTCGCCTGTCGCGACCTCGGACCGGATCCGTCCGGCCGCGGAGCGGAACTCGGGCTCGGTCAGGAGTCGCGACGCGGTGGTGCGGATGTCCTCCGCGGTCGCCGTCGCGGCGTCGAGGACGAGTCCGGCGCCCAGGGTCTCGACGCAGCTGCCGTTCGGCAGCTGGTCCGCGCCGAGCGGCAGGACCAGCAGGGGTACCCCGTGCGCGAGCGCCCCGGTCACCGATCCGGACCCGCCGTGGTTCACCACGAGGTCCACGAGCCCGAGCACCGAGTCCTGCGGGACGTACTGCTCGATCCGGATCGCTCCCGGGCCCTCCGGCACCGGGAAGGTCGTCGGGTCGACCCAGGGTCCGGTCGTCAGGAGGATCCGCGCCGGCAGGGCCGCGAGCGCGTCGATGAGCCGAGCGAACAGGTCGCCGGACTTCGTGTTGAACTCGGTGCCGAGCGTGACGTAGACGCGGGGTTCGTCGCCGGCGGCCAGCCACGCCGCGGCATCCGACGAGTGTGACGACCAGGTGTCCGGTCGCATCCGGATCACCGGACCACGCAGCTCGCGCCCGGATCGCATCGACGCGGGGAACGGAACCACGGTGAGCGCGCCGCCGAGCATCTGCTGCTGCGGGTCGGGCCCGAGTCCCGCGCGTCGGCGGAGCGCCTCGAGCGGCTCCCGCACCGCGTCGCGCCAGGTCCCACCGGCCGAGGCGAAGGCCAGGACCACCACGCACGGCACCCCGGCACGTTCGGCGGCGGTCATGGCACCGAAGTCGAACTCCCCGCAGACCACGAGGTCAGCCGACCACCGAGTGATCAGTCGTCCGACGTCGACGACGGCCCCGGCGGCCGCGTCCCCCAGGAAGACCTGGGGGACGCGGGTGAGCACCGCACTCGGATCGATCGGGGTCAGGGTGCCGGTGCCCGGCCTGCTCGCCGGCAGCTCCACGTCCCGCGGCTGCCGGTGCGAGAACCCGGTCTGTTCGAGGACCGCCTCGCGTGCGCCGCTCAGTGCGGTCCGGTGTCCGGCTGCGCTGGCCGCGCGGGCGAGTGGCAGCATCGGCGCGAGGTGTCCCCGCCCCCGTGGGAACGAGAACACGATGCGCAGGGGCTCTGGAGCCCCGTAGCCAGGCCGGCCGTTCGCAGCAGACACCACAGGGCTCCGATCGTCCGCGCGGGCCGCCTGCCCGCTTCATCAGACAACCGTATGGCGAACGGCGGTCGCGCTCCATGAACCCTTGGTCAGCCTCGCGGGGCGCTCACACGCCGACGGTGCTCACTTGCCAGCGGCCTCGTTGTAGGACTCGATCTGCTTGCCGGCCTGCTGTTCGGCGTCCTTCATGGTCGATTCGACGTCGGCACCCTCGACGATCCGGTTGAAGGCGCCGATGACGGTGGCGCGCACCGTCGGGAACGCGCCGGTGATGCAGCCGGCAGCGGCGACGCTCGTGGGGTCGTCGGCGAGCTGCTGGTACATCGTGGCGATGTTCGGGTCGGACAGGGAACGCTTGCCCACGGTGGTGTCCTGGGCGTCGGTGTTCATCGCGACGTAGCCGGTCGCCTTCGCCCACTCGGCCTGCACGTCCGGCGTCTGGAGCCACTTGGCGAACGTGTACGACGCCTGCTGCTCGGCGGACGAGTGGCCCTTGCCGGAGATCCACAGCGCGTTGCCGCCGATGACCTGCCCGGCGTCGTCGGAGGCCGACGTGGTGGGGAACCGGGCGACGACGGACTTCGAGCCGTCCGGGTCGACCGTCGTGTAGGCGCCGGAGGAGGTCAGCAGCATCCCGACCTTGTCGCTCGAGAACGCCGAGTTCTGCACGGTCGAGTCCGTACCGGGGTTCAGGGCGGCGCCGTCCTGGTAGAGCTTCTGCAGCGTGGTCATGAACTGCACCTGGGTGTCCGAGGTGAGCGAGACGCCGGTGACCGGCTTGCCCTTCCGCCCGTTCTCCGGCGTGCAGAACGCCTGACCGCCCGAGGCGGTGAGCTCCTCGAGCATCCACGAATCGCCCATGTTCATGCTCATGCCGTAGCCACCGGTCGCGGCGTGGATCTTCTCGGCCCAGGTCGCGACCTGCGCCAGCGTCTTCGGCGGTTTCGTGGCGTCGAGGCCGGCCTTCGCGACGAGCGCCTTGTTCAGGTAGAGCACGGGCATCGAGACGGAGAACGGCATCGCCGCGAGTTGCTTGCCGTCGCTGTAGTAGGTCGCGGCGGCCGGCGCGATCGTGTCGGTGCCTGACTTCGAGCTGCTGATCGTCGCGGGGGACACCGTCTGGCCGGAGTCGATCATGAATCCGGTCGACACGTCGTTCATCATGAGCAGGTCCGGCGTCGAGCCGGACTGCACCGCCGCCGTGTACTTCGTCTGGACGGCCGCGTAGTCGCCCTGGAACGACGACTTGACGGTGATGTGCTGGTCGTTCTCCTTGTTGAAGCGGGCGACGAGCGCGTCGAGCTCGGTCGCGGGCGGCCCGGACATGGCGTGCCAGAAGTCGACGGTGACGGGGCCGGAGCTGTCCGATGCGGAGCTCGACGTTGAGCACCCGGTCAGGGCGAGGACCGCGACGGCCCCGGTGGCGAGTGCGGTGAGGGCGGTGGAACGACGTGCGGGCATGGTGCGTCCTTCGGGTGTGGGGCGGGCGGGGGTCGGGGAGGGGAGCGAACGTGTCGTCACTTGAGTGCCCCGGCGGTCAGGCCGCCGGCGAGGAACCGCTGGGCGACGAGGACGAGCACCAGGACGGGGAGGGTCACCATGGCGGCGCCGGCGAGGACCACGCCGATGTCGGCGGCCTCGGCGTCGGACAGCTGGGCGATGCCGACCTGCACGGTGCGGTGCTCCGGCGAGTTGGTGACGAGGAGCGGCCAGAAGAACCCGTTCCAGGCGGCCGTCGCACTCACCAGGGTGACCGAGACGAGCGTCGGGCGGGTGAGCGGCAGGAGCATGGACCGGACGAACCGGAAGTGTCCGGCACCGTCGAGCACCGCGGCTTCGCGCAGCTCGTCCGGGAAGCTCAGGAACGCCTGGCGGAACAGGAAGATCGTCAGCGCCGAGGCTACGAACGGCAGGAAGACGACCAGGAGCGTGTCGATGAGGTGCCACGACGAGACGGTCAGGTAGTTCGCGATCAGCGTTGTCTCGCCGGGGATCATCATGCTGGCGAGCAGGACGAGGAACAGGGCGCGGGTGCCCCGGAGCCGACAGAACACCAGGGCGTAGGCGGTGATGATGCCGATGACGACCTGCAGCACCGTCTGGGCGAGGGTGACGACGACGCTGTTCAGGAACTGCTGCCCGAGCGGGACGACCTGCGTGGCCCGGACGATGTTGTCGAGTGTCAGGTGGATCGGCACGAGACCGGCGAGGCCCTGGTCCAGGTACCGGGTCGGGGTGAGCGCGCCCTCGAAGACGTAGTAGAGCGGGAAGCAGACGACGACGACAGCGATGACGAGCCAGGCGTAGACGAAGAGGCTCCGGAGCCGGCGTGCGGTGACGGGGCGCATCAGTAGTTCACCCGCTTCTCGAGCACGCCGAACTGCACCAGCGACAGCCCGAGGACCAGCAGGAACAGCACGACCCCGAGTGCGGCGGCGAGGCCGAAGTTCGCGCTGCCGGACCCGAACGCCTGCTGGTAGATCGCGTAGACGAGGGTCTTCGACGAGTCGGCCGGACCGCCGCCGGTGAGGATCTGGATCTGCCCGAAGGTCGTGAGTGCCTCGACGGTGCCGGTCACGACGACGAAGAAGAGCGTCGGCGTGACGAGCGGCAGGGAGATCGACCAGAGTGTCCGCACGGGCCCGGCACCGTCCAGGTGCGCCGCCTCGATGACGTCCTGGTCGATGGCGCCGAACGCTCCGAGCAGGAGCAGCACGGTGAACCCGAGCGACCCCCAGATCGTCACGACGATGACGCTCGCCAGGGCCCACTGCGTGCTCGTCAGGAACGGGACGGGCGCGCCGCCGAACTGGGTGATCACCGTGTTCAGCAGCCCGTTGCCGGGTGCGAGCATCGCCGCGAACGCGACGGACCCCGCTGACACGGACACGACCATGGGCGCCGTCAGGAGTGCGCGGAAGACCGGCAGGCCGCGGAGCTTCACGGTCAGGGGGATCACCACGAGCAGACCGAACACGATCCGGCCGACGACCACGCCGACGCAGAAGACCGCGGTGGTCAGCATCGTCCGTCCGAACGCGGGGTCGGTGAACGTGCGGACGTAGTTCTGCAGCCCCACCGAGCCCGCCGGCTGACCGAAGATGTCGGTGCCCTGGGTGCTGAGGACCAGGACGCGGCCGAGCGGGTAGAAGACGAAGACCGCGAACGCGAGCAGCGCCGGTGCGAGGAGCACCAGACCGAGTCGGCGGTCCGAGCGCAACGAGGACCGGGTCGTCCGGGTCGTCCGGGGTGGCCGCCGCGACTGCGGCGACCCTGCGGCACGCGGGGGACCGGCGACCAGGCCGGACCTGACGGGGACCGTCATGGGGCGGACTCCTCCGAGTAGGGAACGTTCCCTAACCGGGAACGACTCCACTGTGCGGCGGGGGTCGGAGACCGGTCAAGGCACGTCGACCACCCGCCGTCACCCGTTCACGCCGCGTTCAACCCCTCCGCCGATCGGGCGCCGACGTGCACCGCCGCACGCCGCGTGTTCACCTCGGGTTCGGTCCGTCGACCGGCGTGGTTCGCCGTCCAGGAGCCTCGACGTCGTAGAACCGGGGACCATGCGAACCGTTCCTGCTCCCCAGACACTCCGGGCGATCGCCGAGGAGGCCGCGCGCACCGTCGCTCCCGACCTGCTCGCCGTGTTCCGCGCCCCGATGACGATCAGCACGAAGCGCGACGCGCACGACGTGGTGACCCTGCACGACCGTGCGGCGGAAGAGGCGATCACGGCGGTGCTCACCGCAGCCGTGCCCGGCTCCGTCGTCCTCGGCGAGGAAACCGGCACCACCGGCAGTACCGGCACCACCGGGGACACCGACGGCACCGGGGACACCGGCAGCACCGATGACCCCGTGGTGCGGTGGATCGTGGACCCGATCGACGGCACCGCGAACTTCGCCCGCGGACTCGCGTACTGGTGCATCTCGATCGCGGCCGAGGTCGACGGCGAGGTCGTTGCCGGGGTGGTCTTCGACCCGGTCGCGGACCACGTGTTCGCGGCGGACGACGACGGCGCCTGGCTCGACGGCGCCCCGATGCACTCGTCGTCGGGGCCGGACGACGCAGCGACGGTCCTGACGAGCTTCCCGGTGCAGCAGGACCTCGACCTGCTCGGCGAGGCCGCGGCGTTCGACCTGCTCCGGGACCTGACGCTCCGGTACCGCCACCACCACAGCCTCGGCAGCGGTGCCCTCAACCTGGTGCACGTCGCCGCCGGGTGGTCGGACGCCACGATGGGCTTCGCCACGCACCCGTGGGACGTCGCCGCCGGAGCCCTGGTGCTCGAGCGCGCCGGCGGGTGGTTCCGGGGCTTCCGTCGGGGCGACGTCGTCGACCGTGCACACCTTGCGGACGACTACGTCGCCGCCGGTGCCGGAGGATCGCACGCCGAGCTGGTGCGCCGGGTGCAGGAGCTGTCGGCCACGACCGCCGCCGACTGAGCCGCCGACCGGGCCGCCAGTCGGCCCGCCCGTCGGTCTGCCCCGCCGACTTACCCGGCGCGGGTGTCGCGAGCGGTCAGCCGAGCGGGTGCCCGGCGACCGCCCGCGCGGTGGACCCACGCGGCAGCAGGTGCGTCGTGAGCACCTCGTGCCGGTCGCCGCGGCGACCCCGGAGCCGCTCGACCACGAGCTCGACCGCCCGCGCGCCCATCCGGACGCGCGGCTGGTCGACACTCGTCAGGTCGAGCCGTTCGCCGAGACCGGTGCCGTCGAACCCGGTCACCGCCGCCATCCGGGGGAGTGCGAGCCCCGCGCCGTCGGCGATCGCGAAGAGCCGCGCCGCGGTCGCGTCGTTCGTCGCGACGAACGCCGTGACCCCGTCACCGAGGTGCCGCGCGATCCGTGCCGGGTCCGCCGCCAGGGCCTCGACGTCGTCGACGCAGTGCTCGCCCGGTGCGCCGAGCTGCCCGGTGACCGCGGCGTGCGCGACGGCACGACGGGTCGTCGACGGGTGGTCGGACTCCGCCACGAAGCACGTGCGTCGGTGCCCGAGTGCGGCGAGGTGGAGCACCAGCGCGCGCATGCCCGACTCCTCGTCTGCACGCACGGTGTCGAGTCCGAGACCGGCGAGCGCCGAGCCGCTGGATCCGAGGACCGCGACCGGCAGGTCGCGCGCGACCGCAGCGAGCCGTGCCGGGGCGAGCCGACTGCTCAGGACCGCGACCCCGAGCACACCGTCGGCCGATCCGCGGGAGGCGTGCAGGGCCTCCAGGCCGTCGGCCAACCGGGCAGGGTCACGGAACCCGTCCACGACCCGGAGCGCGAACCCGAGGGTCTGCGCGGTCGCGCGTGCGCTCCGGAGTGCTTCGTAGTGGAACGGGTTCGCGGCTTCGGTGACGACCACCCCGAGGACGAGCGGCGCGCCCTGCGCGCGCCGCCGGGCGAGCGAACCGACCGGGAGGCCCAGCTCGTCCGCCGTCCGCACCGCGAGTTCCCGACGTGGCCGGGACACACCGTCGTCGCCCCGCAGGGCGAGTGACACGAGCGATCGCGAGATGGCACACCGCTCGGCGACGTCGCGGAGGGTCGCGGCCACGGTCAGGCGAGCTTCCAGGTGTGGACGTGCTCCCAGGTCATCGTCTGCCACCAGCGACCGGACCAGTCCGGGCTCGCGGTGCGGTAGAGCACGACGGTGTCGCCGCGGAACCCGGTCGGCACGTCGACGTCGAGCTCGCGGATGAACGCGCCGACCTCGTCGTGCAGGTCCGGTCGGCCGTACAGGTCGTGCGAGGCGAGCGAGAGGTGCGCGCGGTACTGCTCCGGGTCGTAGTCGTTCGCCAGCGGGACCTGCATCGGCTGCCGGAACGGGGCGACCACGGTCTCGATGTCGGCGGCGAGCCGGACGAAGTCGTCGTTGAGGGAGCCGTCGGGTCGGGTCGCGACGTCGTAGACGAACCCGATGCCCTGTTCACGGACGCCGGCGTTGTGGACGTCGAACCCCGGTCGGCCGTCGAGCAGCGCCGAGACGGCCGCGATGACCTGGTCCTCGTGGCTGCCGAACGGCTGGCTGCCGACGAGTGTGGCGTGCGGCGGGAAGGCGCCGGCCGACAGCAGGCCGTACTGCGCGCGGAGCTGATCGGTGACGACCGTGACGGCTCGGCAGGTGCGGGCGTCCGGGCGCAGGTAGATGCCGTGGCGGTACGGGTCGCTCGGGTCGCGCGGCAGCTTGGCGGTGACGTTCTGGGGCATGGGTCCGTCCGTGGTCGGGGATGGGGAACGTTCCCGATGATCGGGAACGTTCCCGATGATCGGGAACGTTCCCCATGATCGACCGGACGGGCCCGGATCTCACCCGTCGGTCCGTGACGGGACGGTGAACGATGGATGTCGGCGGCGCCGTGTCGGCCGTTCTCGTCGCTCCGCTCGGCGCTCAGACCCGGGCGGCGGTCCGGCCCGGTACCAGGGTGCCGTCGACCGCGTTGTGGGTCACGCCCGTCGACCGGCCGTCGATCTGGTCGACCACGTCGTCGACGGACAGGCGGCCGATCAGGCCGAGCGGCTGTCTCCACGAGGTGATGCCGAGCAGCTCGGTGGCGAGTGGGGCGACCCCGTCGTAGCCCGTGACCGACAGGTCGTCCGGCGCACGGAGGCCGCGGCGGCGCATCGACTCGAGCACGCCGACGGCCCAGCGGTCGCTCGGTGCCATGATCGCCGTCACGCCACCGGCCCGCAGGACCTGCTCGACGAATGAGTCGAGGTCCTCGGGATCCGCTCCGTGGTCCTCGGAGCGGATCCGGAGCACCTCGGCGCCGCGCGCACGCAGCCGGCGCACCATCGCGTCGGTGCGTGCCGACTGCGTCAGTGACCCGGTCGGTGCGACCGTCAGCACGGCGACGCGGCGGTGTCCGAGGTCGGCGACGTGGTCGGCGAGCCCGCGTCCGCCGCCGCGCTCGTCGCAGTACGCGCTGCTCACCGCATCGTTCGTCTCGGGGCGCCCGGAGACCACGGTCGGGATGCGCCGGGCGAACGGCAGGACGTCGGCGATCGGCAGGGCGCCACTGCAGACGATGAGCCCCTCGACGCGCAGGGAGACCAGGGTCTCCAACGCCCGGCGTTCCTCGCTGACCGGGAACGACCCCGCACCGGTGGCGGTGACGACGCGGTACCCGCGCGCCGCGGCCTGCAGCTGGAACGCGGTCAGCAGGTGCCCGTAGAAGGGGGTGGAGGCATCGCGGACGAACACCCCGAGCGTGTGCGTGCGGTGTGCCGACATGCCGCGGGCGTTGGCGTTCGCCACGTAGCCGAGGTCGATGGCGGCGCGCTTGACCCGCTCGGTCGTCGACGGAGCCACGCCGTACGCGCCGGCGAGGGCTCGGGAGACGACCGACTTCGACACACCGGCCAGGGCGGCGACGTCGTGGATGGTCGGGACGGCGGGGTGTCCGGTCACCGCGGGCGCCGTTGTCTGGAGGACTGCACGAGTGTCACGGTAGCCGGAGGGATGCCCGGAACGGACGACGGTGGTGGTGAACAGTTGGTCACGCCGACCGCCGGCGCGGCGCGCGGGCGGTCGGCGGCGGTGCCGGACTAGCGCTTCGTCGCCGGGTGCCGCACCGTCAGGCGGTACCCCTTGGTCGTGGTGCCGTCCTGGGCCGTCACGGTGATGTGCGCGGTCCGCCCGGAGACGTGCACGCTCGTGACCGCGTTCGGGTTCGTGGTGTGCACGTGGACGTCCGCAGCGCGCAGCGTCCGGACCGGGGCCGTGACCGTCGCGCCTTGCGACGAGGCAGCGGCGGGCAGGTGGACGCGCACACCCGCGACCGTGATGGAGGACGCGGTGGGGTCGTTCGACACGAGGAAGCGCTCGCGCAGGGCGGCGGCCTCGTGCTTCGTCACGCCGATCGTGTCGCTCAGGTACGAGCCCATGCCGCCGTACTCGGTCGCGATGTCCTGCTCGAAGGTGCCCTGCAGCAGCTGCGGTGTGGCCCAGGTCACCCCGAGCTGCGTGTTCGAGAGCAGGTAGTCGTGCAGGATGTCCGCGCTGTCGACGCCGAGCACCCGGTCGAGCAGGTCCACGACGGTGCCGGTGCGGTCCATGCCGTGGGAGCAGTGGATCAGGACCGTGCCGCTGGTGTGCGTGGCGAGGATCCGGAGCACCCGGCGGTACGCGGTGATCATCGACCCGGGTGTCGCCTGGTCGACCCAGCCCTTGTCGACCAGGTCGTGGTACATCGCGGTGTCGTCGCTGTAGTCGCCGTCCGCGCCGAACATCGAGATGTCGACGTGTCGTGCGCCGGGGATCGGGACGTCAGGCTTCGCGGCGATCTGGGACGGCGTGCGCAGGTCGACGACGAGGTCGACGTGGTACTCGTCGGCCAGGGTCGTGGCCCCGGCCGCGGTGATCTTGTCGAGTGACTCGGAGCGGATCAGCCGCGGGGCGTTCACGGTCTGACCGGCCCGGCCGTGGACCGCGGCGAGCTCACGGCCGTTGACCAGCCCGGGGACGTCGGTGATCGGGTGGTCGGCGGCGGTGAACGCCGGCTGCAGGGTGTCGTCGGCGCGGGCGGCGGTGACGGAGAACGCGGCGGAGGCGACGACGGCCAAGCCGACGAGGGCGGTCGCGGCGACGCGGGTGGTGCGCGGGGAGTGGAGGCGTGGGGAGCGGGTGAGTGGGGAGTGGCGGAGCGGGGACACGGGGAACCTCGATCTGATCAGGACCCGGGGGTCGTGGGGAGCCGGACGTGGTGGCGTCCGGCTCCCCGCAGGATCGCGGCGCGGGTCGTCGGCGGTGTGGCGGCGAGGTGGCCGGGGCGTGTCCGGGTCATGAGGCAGCGCTCAGTCGCCCACTCGGCGGCCCGCGCCTCAGGACGCCGGGGCCAGCCGGTACCGGAACAGCTCGGTCAGCACCTGCTGGACGGGCGTGTAGAGCAGCACCGTCGAGCCCGTCGTGCTCGTCGTCGTGCTGCCCGAGATGATCCCGTACAGCCGGTTCGTGGTGCTGATCACCGGTCCGCCGGCGTCGCCCGGCTCGATGCCGGCGCCGACACCGGCCTCGGCGCGCGCGGCGGCGAGGTGCTGCGCGCCGGGACGGCTTGCTGCCGGCACACGCGTGGAGGTCCAGGAACACAGCAGCCCGCTCGACGCCCCGCTGGTGCAGAAGGGAGCGGCATCCGGTTGGCCGATGCCGGTCACGGCAGGACGTGCCAGGACCCCGCCGACCCGGTTGAACACGCGACCCGATGCCCGAGGCGTCCAGGTCGCGACGGACGGGTCGCACGACCCGGTCGCCGCCCGGGCCCGGGTGCACGCCAGGGGCGGGACGACCGCGAGTTCGAGGTCCGACTCCGCGGACTGCCAGACCACGCTGCCGACGGTCGCACCGCCGAGCTGCACGGGTGCCTGCAGCGGCGCGCAGTGCTTCGCGAGCACGACCCACCGGGTCGCCCGCTGGTACTGCGTGAACTGGCTGCGGAACCCCTTCGCGGCCAGCACGGCACCGACCGTGCAGGTGCCGCCGGGGACCCCGACCTCGGTGCCGGCGATGATCGGCGCTGCGACCCGGTCGGGGTCGCTCGTGGTGGCCGAGGCGGAAGGAGCCCAGGTGAGGGTGGCCCCGACGACGGCCGCCAGGGACACGGCGACGGCCAGGGCGCGGACGAGCGCCGGGTGCGCGTGGCTGGTCAAGGGTCAGCCGAGCGTGCGGGTGCCGTTGACGCGTCCGATCACCGACAGGGTGTCCGGGTCGGCGAGCCGGGCGTGCCAGTGCAGCGTCGTCGTCCCGCGCGGCAGGTCCGGGAACGCCGCGGTGAAGCGGTAGTGGCCGCTGGCGCTGACGAAGTCGTTCCCCGACGTGACCTCGGCGATGTGCTTGTCGAACAGGCCGCGGGGCTTGCCCGGAGCGTCGTAGTAGACGATGACCAGGGTGTCGGGCTTGCCGGTCCCGGCGAAGGTGATGCCGGTGAAGCTCTTCCGGTCGGGTCCGCCGTAGGTCTTGGCGGTGAACGCCACGGCCGCAGGCTGGGCCGAGGTGTGCGTGGTGTGCGTCGTGTGGGAGATCGTGGCGGCTCCGGCCTGCGCGGGGACCAGGACGCCTGCGGCGAGCGCACCGCCGAGGGTGACGCAGGTCGCGAGCACGGTCAGTCGGCGGACCGACGGGGTGCGGTGGGTGGACGGGGTGGAACGCATGGGACTCCTCGGTTCGTGGCGGTGCGGCCGGGCGGCTCGGTGTGCGTGAACGCTAACAACGCGTCAGACGATCGTCTAGCGAAATGGTGAACCTGAGGAGATCAGAGGCATCGCCCCCGGTGTGACCACTGCCCATGCCTGGTCAGACGTTCGTATGATGAACCAAAGCCCGACCGAGGAGTGCGATGAACCAGCGGCAGCAGGCGAAGACCAAGACCCGCGAGCAGATCATCGAGGCCGCGGCGTCCGAGTTCGCGAGCCACGGCTACGCGGGGACCTCGTTCGCGCGGGTGGCCGCCGCCATGGACCGGCCGAAGTCGGCGATCGGCTACCACGTGTTCTCGTCCAAGCACGAGCTCGCCTTCGCGGTCATCGAGCGGCAGCAGGTGCGTTGGGCGGCGATCGACTCGCGGATCAGGCAGCCCGCGGGGCTCGAGCACCTGCTCGTCATGCTGACGTCCGCCTGTTCGGACGCGATGCGGTGTTCGGTGGCGGCCGGGGCCATCCGGCTGAGTCACGAACTCCGTGGTGCGGGGGAGGTGATCCCGCGGGTCTTCACCTGGGATGACTACGTCCGTCGGCACCTGTCGGCTTCGAGCGGAGGTGTCGGCCCGGACTCCGATCCCGAGTGGGCACGTGCGGCGGACCTGGTGCTGACGTCCACCTTCGGGGTGATGTGGGCCCGGACGAGCGTGCGGTTGACGCGGGACACCGAGGGGCAGCTCCGTGACTTGTGGGCGGCGCTGTTCACCGGGCTCGGATTGCCCGGCGTGCATGCGCTGCTCGAGCGGGTGGAGCCCGTGCGCGTGGGCGGGGACCCGGGCCTGGCCGAGAACTGACCCCGGCGGTGCCGGCATGTCTGCCGTCCCGCCGGGGCCTCCGGCCTACTTCTTCTGCTCGGTCCCGTCCGGGTTCACGACGTACCAGACACCCTTGTCGCCCTGCCCTGTCACGTCGCCGGCCTTCTCGTCCCCGACGAAGGTGTAGATCGGCCGACCGTCGATGGTGATCTGCCGTCCGCCGTCGACGCCCTTGATGGTGCCGACCGTGCCGGTGATGCCGGACACCTTCGGCGTCGTCGTGGTTGCCTCGATCGCGGGCCACGCGGTCGCGCATCCACCGGTGCAGGTGCTCGTGCCGGAGTCCTTGACGTCGGCGTCGAAGTAGTAGGCGGTCATGCCCTTGCCGTCCACGACGACCTTGCCGAGCGACGTCGCGGCGACGGTCACGTCGACCGAGGGTGACGAGTCGGTCCCCGCGGGTGCGTCGCCCTGCGCGGCGGGGGACGGTGAGGGTGACGGTGTCGCGGACCCGGCCGTGGAACAGCCGGCGAGGCCGAGGGCCAGGAGCAGCGCGGCCCCGAGTGCGATGGACACGGGTCGGGATGACGGGGTGCGGTGGGGTGTCGACACGGGGGCTCCTCGTGGTCAGGTCTCGCCGCTGAATGCTGGCCAGACGTTCGTCTAGCGAACGTAACCGCAGGATGGTGCGGCGGCCAGCACCCTGCGCGCCCTCTCATCGAGCGGGGCCACGGAGCAGGCGTCAGTGGTCCGTCTGCTCGACGAGGTGGACGCCCTCGACGCGGCCGATGACGGCCAGTGACGCGGGGTCGATCAGCAGGGCGCTCCAGGATGCCCGTTCAGCGCCGCGGGGCAGCTCGGGCAACGCCGCGGTGAAGGCGAACCGGCCGGTCGGGCCGACGGTGCTGCTGCCCGGCTCGACCTCCGCGACGTGGACGGCCGCGACCTGGCTCTCCGGGGCGGCGTAGTGGACGACCACGACGGCGCCGGGCCTCCCCGAGCCGGCGAACCGGACGCGCACCACCCGGTCCGTGCCGACCGTCCGTGGAGACCTGATCGCGAACCGGTGCGTGCTGTTCGCCGCGGGCGGCGCGCCGAGTGCGGTGCCGAGCGCGCCGGATGCCCCCACCCCGAGCGCCTCGGGTCCCGGCGCGGCCGGTGCGGGCAGCGCGAGGGCGACGGTGAGCGCCGCGACTCCGACGGCGAGGGCGATCGGTGCCACCCGGGCCCGATCGGTGCTCCGCGACATGGTCGACCCTCTCGTGGACGGTGTGCGGCGGGTGCCGCCACCGCACACGGTACTGGTTCGCCAGACGATCGTCTGCGCTGGCCGACGTGCCGACGCGGACACCAGCTCGTGGTGAGCGGTACTGTTCCCCTTCGTGAGTGTTCGTCGCCGTGCTTCCCGTGTCGTCTCCATCGGGGTGGTCGCAGCCCTGGCAGCCTCGTTGACCGGGTGCGGCGAGGGAGCCGGCGTCGACAGCGACTACGCGAAGATCTGCCGCGACAACGCGACCGAGAAGCGGTTGCCGGACGACGACTGCAACAACCACGGCGGGCACGCCGGCTGGTACTTCCTGCCGCTCTTCGCCAACCGTGCCACGAGGGTCCCCGGCGTGGGGGACGCGGTCTCCGGCGGCACGAGCGCCCTGCCCGCCGGGAAGACCGCGAAGGCCGGCGTCTCGTCCCGTGGGAGCTCCGTCACCAAGGGCGGCTTCGGCGGAGCCGGCGGACACGGTGGGTTCGGCGGCTGATGGAGCGCATCGAGTTCCCCGAGCGTCCGGACTGGCGGCGCCGGATCCAGCAGACGGGGTTGATCTACTCGCGATCCGTTCGCGACGACGGCACGCCCGTCGAGTACTGGAACGAAACCGCCGCGTACGTCTTCACGCTGCCGGAGGTCGAGGCGCTCGAGCGGCAGACCGAGGAACTGCACCGGATGTGCCTCGAAGCCGCGCGGTACCTCGCCACCGGTGCCCTCGGCACGCTGGGCCTGACGCGAGCAGGGTTCGACCTCGCCGCCTGGTCGCTCGAGCACGATGAGCCCGACCTGTACGCGCGGTTCGACCTGGCCTACGCCGGAGACGGTTCACCCGCCAAGATGCTCGAGTACAACGGGGACACCCCGACCGGGTTGATCGAGGCATCGGTCACGCAGTGGCACTGGATGCAGGACCGGCTCGCGACCGGCGAACTCTCCGCCGAGACCGACCAGTGGAACGGCATCCACGAGGCGATGGTGGCGCGCTGGCGGACACTGCTGCACGAGTCCCTGCGCGCCGAGGACGGTGGCCGACTGTTCGTGGCGCACTCCGACCTCGACACGGCGGGCGAGGACTGGGACACGGTGGCCTACATGCGCGACCTGGCGGGGGAGGCCGGGTGGGAGCACACCGGCATCGAGATGAAGGACATCGGCTGGCACGCGACCGCCCGCCAGTTCGTCGGCGACCAGGAGCCGGCCGGTTCGTCGCGGAGCGTGTTCACGCTGCCCGGGGACGAGCCGGGGACCCAGTACCCGGTGATCCGCAACCTCTTCAAGCTGTACCCGTGGGAGGACCTCGTCTCCGGGGACGACCGGGCGCAGGGCGACGAGGAGTTCGGCGCCTTCCTGGTCAGCGACCGCGGGCGGCTCGGCCGCTGGTACGAGCCGGCGTGGAAGATGTTCCTGTCGAACAAGCTGCTGCTCGTCGCGCTCTGGCGCTTGTTCCCGGGCCACCCGAACCTGCTGCCGGCCTTCGCGGACGGTCCGAACGGCATGCGCGACTTCGTCGTGAAGCCCGTGTTCGGGCGCGAGGGCGACGGCATCGCGGTGCACCGAGCCGACGGCTCGGTCACGACGAACGGTCGCGAGTACCGGCGCCCCGGCACCGGGGCCGAACGGGTGTGGCAGCAGTACCACGAGCTCCCGGACTTCCCGGGGTCGAACGGGCACAACCACCCGGTGCTCGGGTCGTGGGTCGTGGGCGGCGAGTCCTTCGGGGTCGGCATCCGCGAGTCCGACGGGCCGATCACGGACTACTGGTGCCGGTTCGCCCCGAACCTCATCGCGGCCTGACGTCGGTCAGTTGACGATCTCGCCGCGTTCCTCGGGCGGGAGCGCGACGAGCCGTTCCCGCCACCGGCGCAACGCCTCCGGGGTGAGCCGTGTCCACCCGGTCTCCTCGCCGACCACGCGGAGCGGGAGGGCACTGCGGTACGACCGGGTCGGGTTGCCGGGGAACTTCTTGTCGGTCACGTTCGGGTCGTCCTCGAAGGGACCGGTCGGCTCGACACGGTACACGCGCGGCTCACGGTCGCCGGGTACGAGCTCGGCCGCGAGTTCGGCCGCGAGCCCGGCTCCGTCGCGGGTCGCCGTGAAGTAGACGTGGTTCATCACGACGTCGGGGCGGTAGTTCGAGCGGAAACCGGGGGAGAGGAACTCCCCGGGTCGCAGGGCCGCCACGGTGCCGTGCCAGAACGGACCGGTCTCGTCTGCTGCTGCCATGGCGTCAGCCTACGAACGACTCAGCGCCCGTGTCCGACCAGTGCGCGCCACCGTGGCTGTTCCGAGACGACGACGGCGACGCACAGGACGGTGACGACGATCGCGACCGCCGTCGGCCACAGGATCCAGGCCGCAGCGACCGCCCCCACGAGGTGCGCGAGGACCGACGCGATCGTGACCGCTCCCGGCGCCGCGACCGGCGGGTCACCGCCGGGTCGGTCACCAGGGGTCCCGAACACCGCCGGCGGCACGACGAGGACCAGGACGGCGGCGATCGCGAGCACCGGCGAGTGGGGCCACAGTGCCCAGGGGGCGCCCACCCACGCGACGAGCTCCGCCAGGAACCGCAGGCCACCACGGAGCGGGTCGTGACCGACGGGCCTCCACGGGCGCGCCGCCGTGGATGCGGTCACCGTGTCGTCGCGGCACGGAAGCCACGATCCAGGAAGTCGACCATCCACGCGGCACTCGCATCCACGTCCGTGTCCATCTGGAACCCACCGGACGCCTCGATCGTCGCGAACCCGTGCAGGACGCTGCGGAGCACCCGGAGCGCGTGGATCTCGTCGTCCGGGTCGAGCGGGTAGTCGCGGAGCGCCGCGGCGAAGGACGCCAGGGTGCGGCCGAGAGCGACCGCCAGGGGGTCATCAGCACCGGTCGGCCGGACGCTGACGGCTGCCTGGTACCGCGCCGGGTGCTCCTGGACGCTCCGGCGCACGGTCTGCACCGCCGCCTCGAGCGCACTCCGACCGCTGCGCCCCTGCATGGCGTCGCGGAGCGCGTCACCGAGCTCGTTCGCGCCGAGGATCGCGATCCTGCGGGTGAGGTCGCCGAGTCCGTCGACGTGCTTGTACAGCGACGGTGCCTTCACCCCGAGGCGATCGGCGACGACGCTCATGCTCAGCTGGGCGAGGCCGATCTCGTCGGCCAGCGTCGCCGCGGCCTCGGTGACGGTCGCCGGGTCGAGCCCCGCCCTAGGCAACGGGACCTGCGACGGGCAGCGTGCGGGCGAGGAACGGCAGCAGCAGGGCGAGGAGCGCTGCCGGCGTCTCGGTGTGGGGGTAGTGACCGGCACCGTCGATCACGGCGAGTTCGCCGAGGCCGTCCGGCAGGTCGGTGAGGATCCGCTCGCCCTCGGCGCGGGGCTCGGCCCAGTCCGGATCGGCGCTGCCTTCGACGACGAGCACGGGGCACCGGACGGCACCCAGCTGCTCGCCGGCGTCGGCGGGTGACGTGCGGGTCATGGCGCGGAGGACCGCCATCCGCTCCGGTTGCCGCAGGGTCGTCTCGATGCGGCTGCGTTCGGTCGCCCAGTCGGCGGGCTTGGTGGGCACCGCGATGTCGAGGTACGCGAGCCAGCCGGGCAGGCTGCCGCTCGTCATGACCCGCGCGAGCTGGACGGTGCCGGCGCGGTGTCGGCGGTTGCGCAGCAGTCCGCCCAGGTCGACGGACTGCTTGCGCGTGAACGGCGCCAGTTCGACGATGCCCGCGACCAGGTCCGGGGCGGTCGCCGCGGCGATCGTCGCCGCACCGCCGCTGATGGACTGCCCGACGACCACGGCCGGGCCACCGAGGTGGCGGGCCACGGCGACGAGGTCGCGTGCGATGTCGGCGCGCTCGTAGCCGGCCCACCCGGTGCTCGAGTCGCCGCAGCCGCGGAGGTCGACGTTCGCCACGCGGTAGCCGGCCGCGACGAGCTCCGGCACGACGAAACGGTAGGCGTGCCGGCTGTCGCCCATGCCGTGGGCGAGGACCACGAGCGGGCCTGCTCCGGAGAGGTCGTAGGCGATCGTGCCGCCCTCGGTGTCCAGGTGTTCGAGCATGTCGTGGCTCCTTCGGCTACGGGTAGTAACTGAAAGGCTAATACCCGTAGCCGAGGTTGGCAAGGGGCAGGTGTCACGCATCCAGGTCGAGCGTCGTCGACAGCTCGGGGAACGCCTGCGCCTGCTCGACGAGCTGCTGTCCCTTCTGCACGATCCCCGCCACGCTGTCCGCGCCGGCGGCGAACCGCAGCGGCGGCTCGGGCATCGCGATCAGCGTCAGCAGCACCTGCGCGAGCTTCGCGGGGTCGCCGGACTGGTTGCCCCGCATGCCGCGGAAGAACTCCTTCGACCCGGCCGAGAGCGGGGCGTAGTCGTCGATCACGACGTCGCCCCAGAAGGTCGAGTCGCCCTCGGCCAGCAGGTCGGTGCGGAAGAAGCCGGGCTCGACCACGGTGGTGTGGATGCCGAAGGGTGCCACCTCGTCGTGCAGGGCCTCCATCCAGCCCTCGAGCGCGAACTTCGACGCCGAGTAGGCGCTCCCACCGGCGCCGGCGACGATGCCCGCGGTGGAGCTGATGCTGATGACGTGCCCGGAGCGCTGCCGTCGCATGACCGGGAGCACGGCGCGCGTCACGGCGAGCGCTCCGAAGAAGTTCGTCTCCATCTGCGCACGGAACTGCTCGGCCGAGATCTCCTCGAAGTACCCGGCCTGGAAGCTCCCGGCGTTGTTCACCAGGACGTCGACGCCGCCGAACCGGTCGGTCGCGGTGTCGACGGCGGCCCGGACCGATTCCGGGTCGGTCACGTCGAGCGCGACGGCGAGCAGGTGCTCGTGGTCGCCGAGGACGGCGCGGACCCGCTCGGGGTCGCGTCCGGTCGCCACGACCCGGTGCCCGGCGTCGAGGGCGGCCCGGGCGAAGTCGGTGCCCATCCCGCGGCTCGTGCCGGTGATGAGGAAGGTGCTGGTCCCGGTCATGGTGTGTGGCTCCTGTTCGAGAGGGGAGGGGAAGACGAGGCTGCGAAGAAGGGACGGACGCCCGTCAGCCGCGCACTCGGACGGTGGCGGCGCCGGACGGCAGGTCGCGCACCGCTCCGACGTCGTCGACGGTGCCGATCGGCACGATCCCCGAGAAGCTGCCGACGTCCGTGTAGTACAGGACGATCGACTGGTCCGGCGCGTAGTACGCGATGGTGCCTGCCGGCGCATCGCTCGTGCTCGGGGCGCCGGTGGTGTCGAGCGGCGTGGGGAGCCGGGCGATCTGCTCCTGGCCGCCGTAGTCGCCGAACGTCAGCGTCGCCGGCAGCTGAGCGGCCAGCGCGCGCGCCGTCGCGTTGTCGGTCAACCGGCCGGTCAGGGTCTCGCCGTCGAGCTCGATGGTGATGTGCACGGGGTCGGCCTCCGTCGGGGTGGTGATCGTCGGAGCTGCTGAAGGAGACGCAGACACCGTCGACGTCGCAGCTGACGGCGCAGGCGACTCCGCGCGCTCGACGCCGCTGCACCCGGCGAGCGCCTCCACCACGAGCGCGACGACCGGAGCCGACGCGAGCGGACCCAGCCCGACGAGCGGACCCTCGGCGGTACGGCGTCTGGTGCGGATGTGCATCGGAGCTCCCTGAGTTGGTGGACACCCACCATCGAAGCCCCACCGCCACCCGCCCAGTGAGGCTCCGGCGAAACGGGGTCCTGCAGAACCTCCCTGTCCGCCGGACGATGCCCCTACCGTCGGTCCGTGACCACGACGACCTCCGACCTGCCCACGACCGACCGGGCAACCGACGGCCGACTGCCCTGGTTCCCGCTCGCCCTGCTCGCCGCGATCGGGTTCCTCCTCGTCGCCATGGAGACGATGCCGGCCGGGCTGTTGCCCGCGATCGCCGACGGGATGGGCACGAGCGAGGGCACGGTCGGCCTGTTCGTCAGCGCGTACGCGATGGGCACGGTCATCGCCACGGTCCCGGCGATCGCCCTGACCCGCGGGTTCCGCCGCAAGCCGCTCATCGTGGCCGCCATCGCCGTGCTGCTCGTCGCGAACACCCTGACCGCGTTCGCGCCGAACGTCGCGGTCGCGCTGGTCACCCGGTTCGTCGCCGGCGCGATGTCGGGGACGATCTGGGGCATGTTCGCCACCTACGCCCGGCGGATCAGCCCGGCCCGCTCCGCCGGGGTGTCGCTCGCGATCGTCTCGACGGGCGCGCCGGTGGGGTTCGCGCTGGGCACGCCGCTCGGGTCCTTCATCGGCGACGCCCTGGGCTGGCGGTCGTCGTTCATCGGGCTGAGCCTGGTCGGCGTGGTGGTCCTGGCGCTGATCGCGCTGTTCGTGCCGGATGCCCCGGGGCAGACGAGCGCCGCGAAGCTGTCCGTCGTGAAGGTGTTCCGGATCCGCGGCATCGCGGTCATCCTCGCCGTGATCGCGACGTGGATGGTGGCGCACAACACGATCTACACGTACATCTCGCCGTACCTGCGGGCGACCGGCACCGACCTGAGCGCCGGGCTGGTGCTGCTCGTCTACGGGATCGCCGCCGTCCTCGGCGTCGTCGTGACCGGCGCCCTGCTCGACCGGCACCCGCGACCCCTGCTGCACGGCAGCGTCGGCCTGTTCGTCCTGGCCGGCGTGGTGCTCCTCGTCGGCCACACGTCGCCGGTCGCGGTCCTGGTGGCCGCGGGCCTGTGGGGGATCGGCTTCGGCGGTTCGTCGACGCAGCTGCAGGCCGCCCTGACGACCGCCGGCGGCGAGGACGCCGACGTCGCGAGCGCGTTCCTGCCGGTCGCGTTCAACATCGCGATCTTCGCGGCCGGCCTGTTCGGCGCCGCCCTGCTGACTGCCTTCGACGGGCTCGTGCTCGCCGTGGTGATGATCGTGTTCGGGGCGGTCGCGGCGCTCCTCACCGTCATCGGTCGCGGATCGGCGTTCCCCGCGAAGCTCTGACGCGACCGCGACCGCGAAAGCCACCGTGACCGCGACCGCCGGCTGCGATCATGTCCGGGTGCACCACCACGACGAGGACCACACCCGCCCGGACGTCACGACCGTCGAGATCATCGGCGGCCCGGAACCGGTCACCGTGACCCTGCACCCCGCCGACAGCGGGTGGGCTGCGGTCTTCGCGGACCACCGGCGACGCATCCTGGAGGCCCTCCCCGGCTCCGGCACGGACGCCCCGGTCGTCGAGCACATCGGCTCCACGGCCGTCCCCGGCCTGGCCGCGAAACCGATCGTCGACATCGTGGTCGCCGTCCCGGACGTCACCGCCGAGGCCACCTACCTCGACCAGCTCCTGGCCGCCGGGTACGAGCTCCGTGTCCGCGAGCCGGGCCACCGCCTGGTCCGGACGCCGGCTCGTGACGTCCACGTGCACGTCTACGAGCGGGGCGCGGCGGCGGTCGACGAGTACCTGCTCCTCCGTGACCACCTGCGCGCCGACGCCGGTGACCGGGCGCTGTACGAACGGACGAAGCGGGAGCTGCTCGACCGGAGCTGGGACGACATGAACGCCTACGCCGACGCGAAGACGGCCGTGATCACGGCGATCAAGGAGCGGGCGCGACGGAGCCGCGCGTCCTGAGACGCGCGGCTCCTTCGGCCGAGCCTCAGCTCGTCGGGACGACGTCCCAGTGCTCGCGGATCAGGTTGCCGTCGACCCGGAACAGGTCGGCCGCACCGAACGGTGCGTCGGCCTTCGCCCCGACCGGCTTCGAGAACGTCCACACCAGGTCGCCGTCGGCGAGCGAGATGACGGACTCCTGCTTCGGCAGGCTCTGTGCGGCGCTGCCGGCGAAGAACTGCTTGAGCGCGGCCGTGCCGTTCGCCGCGACCGAGTTGTGCTGCAGGTACGCCGGGTCGAACTCCTCGTCCAGCACGGACACGTCGTGGTCGCGGAACAGTCGGTCGTACGCGGTCACGGCGAGCACCCGGTTGTGCTCCTCCTGCTGTTCGGTCAGGTGACGGTCACGCTTCGCGGCCGGGTACAGGTCGCTGAACATGCTGTTCGTGTTGCCGCTGGCCGGGGTCCCCGTCGGCACCGTCTGACGGAGTGCCCACCACTCGCTGATGCGCCCGTCGCGCATGCGGAACAGGTCGACGGCGGCGTCACCGGTGCGTTCGTCCGTCGGCTTCGCGGTGATCTGCCAGTGCACGGCCAACAGGTCCGCGTCCCCGGCGACGTGCTTGATCACGGCGTGGGCGCCGGGCACCCGGGAGCGGTCCGCGGTGAACTCGGCGAGCAACGCGGACGGACCCGAGGCGCTCGTCGCACCGTGGGCGACGGCACCGGTCGCGACGGCGGTCCGGGCAGCCGCACGGGCCTGCGCGGACCCGGGGGACCGGAACGCGCACCGGAACAGGTGCCGGACCGTGGCCTCGTTGCGCTGCTCGGCGCGACGGTCGAGCCGTGAGACGGCCGTGCCGCCCGAGGTCGTCCGCGCCGCACGGGTCACCGTGTCGTGCGCGGCGGTCGCGGTGGTGTCGGAGGTGGAGGTGTGGAGGGGTGCCGCCACGGCCGGACCGGCCACGAGCGACACGGCGATGGCGACCGGAGCTGCCACCGCACACGCCTTGGCGATGATGGGGAGAAGTGATGTCGTCTGCACGGCAGAACGATGGAACCGGACCCTGGAAGCCGACGCGCGCCGTGGAGCCGCCACGCGCTGCGACCGTGACCGGCTTCTCAGTCGCGGTGCGCGCCTCCAGGGTGGCCTGTGCACGCGCTGCCAGGCTGACCCGCTCGCGCTGGTGATCGACGAGCCGGACCTGTGCGACGGCTCACGCGCACTGTCAGCCGATCCCTACGCTCCGGGCTCGTCGATGGCCAGACGGAGCTCGGCGAGTACGGGCAGCGCGGCGCGCAGCGCGTCGACCCCGTCCGGGCCCAGGCGTTCGAGCGCGCCGACCAGGACGTGCTCGGCCGAGGCGTCGTAGACCCGGAGCCGCTCGGACGCGAGCTCGGTCAGGGCGATCTCGGTGCTGCGGCCGTCGCCGGTGGCGAGCCGCCGGTGGACGAGCCCGCCGCGTTCCATCGCGGTCACGAGGTTGCTGACCGTGGAGCGGGCGAGGCCGAGGGACCGGCCGAGCGCCGTCGGCGTGAGCCACCCGGCCTCGTCGAGTCGTCGCAGGACCTCGATCTGGGCATCGGGCAGCTCCGGCAGCGCACCGTCACGGCGTGATGCGTTCAGCAGGGTGCGGCGGAACGGGCCGACCTGGTCGCTGAGCCGCCGGGCGATGTCCCGGAGTCCTGCGGTGTCGTGCTCGCTGCCCATGTCCTCAGCTTAGATCCTCGAAAAAGGTTTGCAACAAAACTATGTTTGGCGCAGGATGAGTGCATGACGATCACCACCTCAGTTGCACAGCCCGTCCCGTCGCAGGACCTCTCCGGCATCGTCGGACACCGGTTCATCTACACGTACGCCAATGGCTGGCAGTACGAGATGTACGTCAAGAACGCCACCACCATCGACTACCGCATCCACTCCGGCATGGTCGGCGGGCGCTGGGTCAAGGACCAGCAGGTCGACCTCGTTGTGCTCACCGCCGGCGTCTACAAGGTGTCGTGGAACGAGCCGACCGGCACGAGCGTCGTCGTGACCGTGGTGCCGGGGGAGCGCGTGCTGCACGGCACGATCTTCTTCCCGCACTGGGTCGAGGAGGACGGCAGCAAGACCGTGCTGTTCCAGAACGACCACCTGGACCGGATGCGCGAGTACCGCGACGCCGGCCCCACCTACCCGATCTACGTCGTCCCCGAGTTCGCCCACATCACCCTGTTCGAGTTCGTCGGCCAGGACGACGAGACCGTCGTCGACACTGCGCCCGCCGACCTGCCGGCCGGTTTCGCCGACCGGAGCAACTGAGCATGACCGCGGAACGTCCGCTGGAGCGTGCCCTGACGAGCATCCGGCTCGAGCACCGGGGCGGGGCGCTCCGGGGGTGGGAGTACCACCCGGCGTCGGCGTCGGCGTCGGCGTCGGCATCGGCGCCCGCGGCTGCCGGCGGCGCGGTGCTGTTCGTGCACGGGTTCGGTGACTCGTCGATCGGCCCGCGCCAGCTCTTCGTGCAGGCCGCGACCGTCCTGACCGACACCGGTCTGACGGTCCGCTCCTACGACCGTCTCGGGCACGGCACGAGCGACGGACGGTTCGCGGACATCTCGATCGGCGACGAGGTCGAGCAGGTCGTCACGATGATCCGGGCGTTCTCGGCCGACCAGGGGGCACCGATCGACGTCGTCGCCCACAGCCTGGGCGCCGTCGAGTCGGCGATGGCGGCGGCCCGGGCCCCCGACCTGGTGCGGAGCCTGACCCTGTGGTCGCCGGCCGGGGTCGTGGTGGACGACATCGCCGTGCACGACGCCATCCAGGGGCAGCCGCTCGCACCCGTCCGTGACCGCGGCTGGTTCGACTTCGGTGGGACCGCCCTCGGGCGCGGGTTCGTCGACGAGGTCCGGGACGGACTCGACGTCTACGCCCAGGCCCGCGGGTACGACGGGCCGGTCGACGTGCTGCACGGCACCGCCGACGAGATCGTCCCGGTCGAGTACGGCCGGCGCTACGGCGAACTGCTCAGCGGGGCGACGTTCACCGCGGTCGAGGGTGCGGACCACGTCTGGTCGTCGGTCCCGTGGCGCGAGCAGCTCGTCGACCGCCTGCTCGACCGCGTCAGGGAGCGGTCCGGGCGATGAGGTCCTGCACCCGTGCGCGCACGTCGTCGCGGATCGGCCGGACGGCGTCGAGGTCGAGCCCCGCGGGATCGGGGAGCTCCCAGTCCTCGTAGCGTTTGCCCGGGAACACCGGGCAGGCGTCCCCGCACCCCATCGTGATGACGACGTCGGCAGCGCGCACGGCATCGGTGCTGAGCAGGGCCGGCTGCTCGCTCCGGATGTCGATGCCCTCCTCGAGCATCGCCGCGACGACCACGGGGTTGAGCTGGTCGGCCGGTTCGGAGCCGGCGCTCCGGACGTCGACGCGGCCAGCGGCCAGGTGCTGCAGGAAGCCGGCGGCCATCTGGGAACGGCCGGCGTTGTGGACGCAGACGAACAGGACGGTGGGCATGCGGGGTGCTCCGATCAGAGGACGACGGCGCCGAGCAGGCCGGCTCCGATGACGACGGCCCACGGGGGAGCGGACCAGCGGGTGAGGGCGATGAAGGCGGCCACGGCGAGCGCCAGTGCGGGTGCCGAGCGGACCCCCTCGGTGATGACCGGGTCCCAGAGCGCCGCGGCGAGGAGCCCGACGACCCCCGCGTTCACACCGGCCAGCACGCGCCGGGCCCACGGCAGGGCGCGGAGCACGTGCCAGAACGGCAGCGCGCCGACCACCAGGAGTGCCGCCGGCAGGAAGATCGCGACGAGTGCCACCGCGGCGCCGACAAGCCCGCTCGGACTGCCGTGGGCGACGGCGCCGAGGTAGGCCGCGAAGGTGAACAGGGGCCCGGGCACGGCCTGTGCGGCGCCGTACCCGGCCAGGAAGTCCGCGTGGTCGACCAGGTGAGTGGCCACGGTCTGCGACTCGAGCAGCGGCAGGACGACGTGGCCGCCGCCGAAGACGAGCGAGCCCGCCTGCGCGAAGACCCCGAACAGGCGCGCGGCCCCGGTGCCGCTCGCAGCGACGGGTGCCGCGACGAGCAGGGCGGCGAACGCGACGAGCGCCGACACGGCGACCCAGCGGGGGAGCCGCACGGCGACCTCGGTGCCTGCGACCTCCTCGACCGGTCCGACCACCCGACCGAGCCACAGCACGCCGACCACGCCGCACGCCGCCATGACCGCGACCTGCGGCCCCGGGCCGGGGACGAGCAGCACCACAATCGCGGCGGCGGCCGCGATGGTCGCCCGACGGCGGTCCGGTGTGAGCGTTCGCGCCATGCCGAGCACCGCCTGCGCCACCACCGCGGCGGCGGCCGCCTGCAGCCCGAGCAGCCACCCGGCGCCAGCCAGGTCGGGCGTGCCGGACACGAGCAGGGCGAACGCGACGAGCAGCACCGCGGACGGCAGGGTGAACCCGCACCACGCGGCGAGGAGTCCGAGCAGTCCGGCGCGCTGCAGCCCGAGTGCCATCCCGACCTGGCTCGACGCCGGTCCGGGCAGGAACTGGCACAGTGCGACGAGGTCGGCGTAGGCGTCGTCCCGCAGCCAGCGGCGACGCACCACGAAGGCCTCGCGGAAGTACCCGAGGTGTGCGACCGGCCCGCCGAACGAGGTCAGCCCGAGCCGCAGGAACACCAGGAACACCGATCCCGCGGACGACCGCAGGGGCTCGGGGCTCGTCGTCACCCGCTCATCTTGACGACGGCAGATGGTTCAGTCAACATTGAACCGATGAACATTCGGCGGCAGGGCCTCGAGCAGCGTGCGGCGCAGCACGCGGCCCTCGGCGACGTCGCCCGCCTGGCGATCGTCGACCTGCTCGCCGCGTCCGACGCCAGCCCGAGCGAGGTGCGGGCCGCCCTCGGGATCTCCGGGCCGCTCCTGGCGCACCACCTGCGCATCCTCGAGCAGGCCGGTCTGGTCACGCGACGCCGCTCCGACGGCGACGGTCGCCGCAGCTACCTGCACCTCGAACCGAGCGGTGTCCCGCACAGTTCGGCAGCGGTGCCGGGGCCGGTGTCCCGCGTGCTGTTCGTCTGCACCGGCAACTCCGCGCGCTCTCCGCTGGCCGCGGGTGTCTGGGCGCAGGTCAGCGAGATCGGCTCGCTGTCGGGCGGGACGCGTCCCGCAGCCGCCATCGCCCCCGGGGCGGTCGCCGTCGGGGAGCGCCACGGCCTGGACCTCGGCGGCCACGTCCCGCGTGCCTTCCACGATCTCGTCGCCGACGGCGACCTGGTCGTCACGGTCTGCGACCGCGCGCACGAGTCGATCGACGACGGCGACAGCCTGCACTGGTCGCTGCCGAACCCGTCGCGCGTCGGCACGCCGGACGCGTACGAGGCCACCTACGCGGACCTCCGGTCCCGCGCCACCGAGCTCGCTGCGCGCCTCGCCGCCTGACGCGGCCCCACGAACGGAACGTCCCGATGAGATCCCCCCTCCTCATCGGGGCGTTCTCCTTGCTCGACCGCCTGCGGACGGGAGGCACGGGGCGGCCCCGCACCGTGCCTCCCGTCCGTCGCCTGGTGCGCCCAGGGCGGCGCGCGCTCCCGGGGGAGCCGTCACTCAGGACCGGCGGCTGCCGGCGACCAGCCGGAGGACCTGATCGGTGTGCCGTTCCGGCGTCGCCAGCCGTGCGTGCTCGATCGCGGCGGCGGTGTGCGGCCGCAGCAGCGTCCGGTCCGAGGCCAGCTCGATGATCGTCGTGGCGAGCCCGAACGCGGTCTCGTCGTCGGTCAGGACGGCGGCGGAGCCGAACTCGCTCGCCAGGCGGATGTCGGACACGATGACCGGACGGTGGTCCCGGAACGCCTCGAGCGCGGTCATCGGCTGGCCGTCGTGCTCGAGCGAGCAGACCACCGCCGCGTGCCCGCACAGCAGCAGGTCGTGCACGGCCTGCGAGGACAGGCGGCCGTGGACACGGACCGACACCGGCGTGCGGGTCGGGGGGACGGTCCCGCCGGCGACGTCGACCCGCACCGCGTGTGCCCCGAGTCGGATCTCCACCAGCCGGATCGCGTTGAGGAGGACGTCGAGGCGCTTGTCCGGGGTGAACCGCGACGCCCAGACGAGCCGGAGCGGGCCGAGTTCCGGTGCCGGCGGCGGTTCGACCGGCCGGCGGCCGAGGGCGTTGGGCACGACGTGGACCGGGCCGACGCCGGCCTGGCGCAGCGCACGCGCCTGCCGTGACGTCGGGGTGACGACGACGTCGGCCGCCCCGCAGACGGCCACGGCCATGTTGCGGCGCGCGTCGTCCATGGGGTGCCCCGTGAAGCGGTGCCGTGTGGGCCGGATGCCGGTCACCACACGGTGCGCGTGCCGTGCGAGGGGCGCCATCGCCGCCGCGGTCCGGCCCCGGACCGGCGCCGAACCGTGCACGGTGTGGATCGTCGGCAGCTCGAGGGAGCGCGCCGTGGTCAGCGCCGCCGCGGCGAGGCCGAAGTCCGAGTGGGTGACGACGAGGTCGATCCGTTCCTCGAGCATCAGCGTGCCGAGGCACCGGCGGACACGGACCGAGTTGCGGACCACCGGCAGGTCGCTCTCCGGGGCGCTGATCGACGGTTCGACCTCGAACAGGCGGACGCCGTGCCTCCGCAGCTCCGCGGTCTCGCTCGACCGCGGAGTCGCCACCCAGACGACGTGACCGGACTCGGCGAAGGCCTTCGCCTGCTCGACCAGCGCGGCGCGTTCACCCCGCATCGCCGACAGTGGGAAGTCGCTCACGAGCAGGACGGTCGCCTTCGCCGCCGCCACGTCAGCGGCCGGTCTCGAGCACGGTGGTCTGGCGGGGGCTGCGCATGCGGTCTCTCACGGTTCGGGAGCGGGACGGGGTGCTGGGAACCGTAGGCGTTCAGAAGACGATCGTCTAGTGAAACGACGTGCTGCTGAGGGGGCCCTCACGAATCGTCGAGCGCAAGCTCAGTCGGGCGACGGTGGCGGACAGACGAAACACGTCCGGTTCCTGTGAGTGGCAGCGCCTCATGGTCCGGTTCTGGCATCGTTCCTCGGCTTGTTGGCTGACTCCGATGACAAGAGTGCTGCGGGCGGCTTCGATGACGTCGTCGGTGAAGTCATCAGGGTCGAGGAGCGTCGGTTCGGACAGTTGTAGCGGAATCGTTCGTCTTCGCTACACCGGTCGCTCCAGTGCGGCAAGCCGGAGTGCTTGCACGGAACGTCGATGTTGTTCCGCGCGGTGGCGGCCGTTGGCGGGAGAGGGGTGTGGCGCCGCGATGACGGGTACGAGTCTGGGGTGCTCGTCCAGGGTGAGATGCCGCATGACTCCGTCGAGGGCAACGGTCCCGTACGTGACGATGGCGTCGAGCACGGGGAGCACCTCGAGCAACGCTCCGAGGGCGCGTCGCCCCTCGTCGATGTCCGCAGGTCGTACGCGGCCTGGGGCTTCCCAGGGGATGAGGTTCCAGCGGAGGTACTCGTTGCGTGGGAGTCCGGACTCGATGCGGGCTGCGCGGAACGCGGCCGCGGTCGGGCCCGGGTTGTCCTCGCTGCAGACCGCCGCGTGCCCGGCGGCAATGGTCTGCGGGCCGGGCGACTGCATGAGGACCAGCACGCGGCTCGATGTGCCGCCGGATCGTGGGTCGAAGCTCGGGACGAACCGTCGCGAGCCGTCCGGTGCGGTGCGCCATGTCTCGGCGAGGGCGTTCAGCGACCGAACGTCCGCGAGCTCATCCGCGAGCTCCTCGGCGGTGTTCACGCCGGCTGTGGTGGTGCCAGGAGGGTGCCTCGGATGACGGAGCCGTGGAAGGTGCGGACGGCAACGGTGATCCACGCGGCGACGAGGCCGACGTAGTACACAACTGCGAGGACGGCGACGACGGTGAGTCCGGAGTGCAGGGCCAGGCCGTTCAGGCCGGTGACGCAGGTCCCGACGGGGAAGGTGAAGGACCACCAGGTCAGACTGAACGGCAAGTGCTCTCGGGCAGTGCGGATGGTGATCGCGAGGGCGATGACCGTCCACAGCAGCGCGAAGCCGAGCATCGCGAACCCGTACACCAGCGCCACGACCAGCAGGGCATGCGCGGTACTCGCATCGACAACGGTGGGGGCGTTCGATGCGAGGAGGTTCACGGCGGTGATCGACTGTCCGACCGGCCCGAGGACGATCCACAGCGTCGGGACCATGCCCGCGGCGCCGACCTTGTGCTGCGCGAGACGGTTCCAGATCAGCGTGATCACGACCAGCGACGTGATGAGGCTGAGGCCGAAGAAGCCGTAGCAGGACCACAGCAGCGTCTCCCGCGCCTGCCCGGCGGCGGCGTACGGCAGCAGGAGCGCACCGGTGGAGGCGGACACCATCGGCGGGACGATCGGCATCAGCCAACCGCCGAACGCGGAGTCGGGCGCGTTCTCGTGGCGGGTGAACGCCAGGTACGGCACGAGCACTGCCGTGAGCAGTCCTCCGATGGTGCCGATGCTCCAGAGGACCCAGTCGACGGTGACGGCAGCCGGGAGGCCGATCCAGTCCTTGCCGAGCAGGATCGTTCCGGCACCAACGGTGAGGAACGCCATCGGCGGTGCCCCGTAGAAGTGGGAGATGACCGGGTGCAGGTGGTGCTTCGCTGCGGTGCTCCGGTAGCGCACCCAGTGCAGCACCGTCGCGACGGTGAGGGCGACGAGCAGGACCGCGGCAATCGCCCAGACGACCGTCGCCGCAGTGCGCAGACCTGGGAACTGCAGCGGCAACGACGCAGCCGCGACGGCGACGATCCCGGTCCCCATGATCGATGCGAACCAGTTCGGGGTCAGGTTCGACACGATCAGCCCGGGCCGCTCCAGCTCCCGGAACAACCGCCGTTCTTGCACACCGTGCTCGGAACGTGCGGGTGCGGGTGCATGGACGAGGTGCGCGGACATGCACCCAGCGTGCGCGTGTTTCCCGTGGTTCGGGAACGGCGAACTCGTTGGCGGGGCACAATGTTCGCTTGTGGCACTGCGACGGCTGACCGACCGAACCCTGGACCTCGACACTCTCGAGGTCCTCGTCCGCGTCGCGGAGACCGGTTCGTTGACCCGCGCGGCCGAAGTGTTGGGGGTGACACAGCAGGCGGTGTCTGCGCGACTGCGTGCCGCGGAGCAGGCGATCGGTCAGCCGCTGGCGCACCGGAGAGCATCCGGGACAGCCTTGACCGACGCCGGCCGGGTGGTGCTCGGTCTGGCCGTTCCGGTGTTGGAGGCGTCGCAGCGGCTCGAAGCAGGACTTGTCGCGCTTCGAGAACCGGCGGGATCCCTCGTGGTCGCAGCGTCGCAGACGATCGCCGAACTCTTGCTGCCTGGATGGTTGCTCACCCACCGTGCTGCCGCGCCCGATGCGTCGGTCCGGTTGATCGCGGGCAACTCCACCACTGTGATCGAACTTGTTCGCTCCGGCGCTGCCGACGTCGGATTCACGGAGACCCCTGCTGCGCCACCTGAGCTCTCCTCTCTGGTGGTCGACGAGGACGAACTCGTGGTTGTCGTCGCTCCGCACCATCCGTGGGCGCGGGCTTCGAGCATCACCGCGGATGACCTCGCGGAGACGCCGCTCCTGCTCCGTGAGGAAGGGTCCGGCACCCGCGCCACGGTCGAGGCGTGGCTCGACGATGCGGGCCGCACCCTCGTTCCGCCAGCGGCGGTACTGGAGACGACGGGCATCATCCGCGCCAACGCTCGAGCGGGCATCGCTCCGGCGGTGATGAGTCTCCGCACCGTCGGCAGGGACCTCGCCGACGGTGCCCTCGTCCGCGTGCCGCTGCTCGGCCCGCCGCTGATCCGGTCGCTGCGTGCGATCTGGTCGGGCCACCCCGGGCCTGCTGTCACGGCGTTCTTGGACACCGCTCGCAGCTCGAGTGCCGGTGGTCAGATCAGTCCGTAGGGCAGATCCGGGTGCTGCTCGGCGATCTCGGTGAGCCGGTTGTACTTCGCGACCCGTTCGCCGCGGGCGGGTGCGCCGGACTTGATCTGCCCAGTGCCGGTCCCGACGACGAGGTCGGCGATGAACGTGTCCGTGGTCTCCCCGGAACGGTGCGACACCATGCTGGCCATCCCGATGCTGGTGGCGGTGGCGATCGCGCCCAGGGTCTGGGAGACGGTGCCGATCTGGTTCGGCTTGATCAGTGCCGCGTTCGTCAGGTGTTGCTCGCCGCCGTCGCGGATGCGTTGGGGGTCGGTGACGTAGAGGTCGTCGCCGACGATCTGGATCCGGTCACCGAGCGCCGCCTGCATGCGGCGGAACCCGTCATGGTCATCCTCAGCGCACCCGTCTTCGATGCTGCGGATCGGGTACGTGTCGATGAGCTGCCGGTAGTAGTCGACCAGCCCGTCCCGTTCGAGGCTGTCGTCGAGCATCCGGTACGAGCCGTCTCCGAGGGAGAACTCGTTCGCGGCCGGATCGAGGGCGATCGCCACCTGGTCGACGCCCGGCTCGTAGCCTGCGGCGCGGATCGCGGTGACCAGCAGGTCGAGCGCTTCCTCGGGTGCAGCGATCGATGGTGCGAAGCCGCCCTCGTCGCCGAGGCCGAGGCTACCGAACCGGTCCCGCACCAGGCCCGCGAGGGCGTGGTACACGTCCGCGCCGATGCGGACAGCGTCGGCCATCGACGAGGCGTTGACGGGGGCGATCATGAACTCCTGGAAGTCGAGCTTGTTCGCTGCGTGCGCGCCTCCGTTGAGAACGTTGAAGTGCGGGACCGGCATCCGCGGCGTCGAGCCGGTGATCTCGGCGATCCACTGCCAGAGCGGGAGGCTCGCGGCGTGTGCGAGCGCCCGGGATGCGGCGATGGAGGTTGCGACGACGCTGTTCGCGCCGAGTCGGCGGTACCCGGTGGTGCCGTCGAGTTCGGCGAGGGCGGCGTCGACCTGTCCGATTGCGGACCACGATCGCCCGGTGAGGAGGCCCGCAATGTCGGTGTTGATCAGGTGGAGCGCCTCGGTGATGTCGCGGCCGCCGAACGCTGTTCCGCCGTCGCGGAGCTCGATCGCTTCATGGGCGCCGGTGGAAGCGCCCGCGGGGGCGTCGCCGGTGACGGTGCGGCCGTCGTCGAGTTCGAGCAGGACGCGGACAGTCGGGTAGCCGCGGGAGTCGAGGATGCGGGTGCCGTGGACGGCGTCGATGGTGACGGGGTGGTCGTGGTGGGTGACGTACTCGCCCTGGTGGGCTCCGTGGTGGTGGATGCCGCTGATGTAGTCGTTCATGGTGACGCTCCTTCTGGTGGGGTCATGCGTCGTTATCGTGCGGATGGAAGGGAAAGCCGCGGGGAGGCGGAGGGGACGACCTGCTGGCGATCACTCAGCGCCAGTGCCTCCCCGCGGCGGTCGAGGGGCCCGTGGGTCACGGGTGTCGGGTGTGGGCTTCCTGTGCGGTGCGGACGACGGCTTCGGCAGCAGGACGGTTGGCCCACCCGTTGGTGGTGACGTGCTTGCCGTGTTCGATCTCCTTGTAGTGGGAGAAGAAGTGCTCGATCTCGATGAGGGTGTGCTCCGGGACGTCGCTGATGTCCTGCAGGTCTTCGAACCGGTCGTCGCCGGCGGGGACGGCGAGGATCTTGTCGTCGCCACCGTTCTCGTCGACCATGCGGAGCATCCCGACCGGCCGGACCGTGATGACGACGCCCGGGAACGTCGGTCGGGGCAGCAGCACGAGCGCGTCGAGGGGGTCGCCGTCATCGCCGAGCGTGTCATCGATGGAGCCGTAGTCCTGGGGGAACACCATGCTGGTGAACACGGCCCGGTCGAGCCGGATCCGGCCGGTGGTGTGATCGACTTCGTACTTGTTGCCGCTGCCGCGGGGAACCTCGATCGTGACGTCGAACAGCATGGGAAGGCCCGTTCCAGGATGTGGGGTGGCGGTCACAGCAGACCGCCGAGGAGGATGCCGGCGATGGCTGCCGCGACCGAGAGGACGAGCATCCCGAGACCGTTGGCGGCTGCGGCGGTGATCCGGCCGCTGCGGGCGAGGCGGACCGTTTCGAAGCTGGCGGTACTGAACGTGGTGTAGCCGCCCATCACCCCGGTGCCGAGCACCGCCACGGGGGCTGCGCCGAGGTGACTGGCTGCGCCGACGATGAGCCCGAGCAGCAGGGACCCGGTGATGTTGATCGTCAACGTGCCGACGGGGAGCCGGAACTGCCGGCCGGTGTTGATCAGCCCGTCGAGGAGGAACCGGCCGGCAGCGCCGACGCCGCCACCGGCGGCGACTGCGAGGAGGATGACGGCGTTCATGCGGACACTGTCCGGGGGCGGAACCAGCCGGCGACCACCAGTCCGACCGCGGTCGCGATCGCACCGGCCATGACGGTCAGGAGCGCGTACCCGGTGCCGGCGAGACCGTGGCCGGTGATGAACAGTGCGGCGGTGGACTCTGCGAGGGTGCTGTAGGTGGTGAAGCCGCCGAGTACTCCCGTGCCGAGCAGCAGACGCAGGACACGGCGGCGGCCCGCGTCGGGACCGCGATGCGCCAACGCTTCCAGGAGCACCCCGAGCAGCACCGCTCCGCTGATGTTGATCCAGAAGATCGACCAGCTCACCCCGCCGTCTGCTGGGAGCAGCGCACTGATCACGTCGCGCAGGAGTGTGCCGACCGTGCCACCGGCCGCGACGAGGCCGACGTACCGCCACCGCAGGTGCACGGGCCGCATGCTCGCTGCGGGATCGGAGACGTCCACATCCGGGTCGGAGGGGCGCTGAGCGTCGAGCATTGGGATGTCCGTTCGGGTGTTCATGTTCCGCCTTCTGCTGCGACCAGCGCCGCGGCGTGCTGCGCTGCTGCCGGATCCAGGTACGTCCCACCCCGTGGGGCGAGGGCACCCGTCGGCGTGAGCTGGTACTGCAGCGGCTGACCGGTGGGCAGGTTCAGTGCGTGCAGTTCCAGGTCTGTGAGGTCGTCGATGCACGCGCACACGGCGCGGAGCGAGTTGCCGTGCGCGACGACGAGGACGCTCCGACCGGTCCGCACCATCGGTACGAGCCGGTTCTGCAGCACGGGTCGGACCCGTTCGATGACATCGGAGAGGGCCTCGGTGCGCCGGAGGGCAGCTTCTGGCAGGTCGCGCAGCGCGGAACTCGACCGCAGCGCCGTCCACGCATGCAGGCTCATTGCCGGTGGTGCGCCGTTCCGGGACCTGCGGAGCCGGGTGTACTCGTCGTCGCCGAGCGTTCGGCGGGCATCGGTCTTCGTCATCCCGGTGAGTGCGCCGTAGTTGCGTTCGTTGAGCTGCCAGACCGTCTCCATCGGGATGACGATGCCGAGGGTGTCGAGGACCACTTCCGCGGTGCGCACGGTGCGCTGCAACGTCGACGTGAGCACCCGGTCCGGCAAGATGCCTGCCGCCTTCAGGAGCCGCCCCGCGGTCACGGCCTGCCGTTCACCCTCGACGGTCAGTGGTTCGTCGCGGAGGCCGGTGAAGGTGCCGGCCCGGTTCGCGGTGCTCTCCCCGTGGCGCAGCAGCACCAGCCGGCCCGTCACGACGCATCCCACGGCAGGGCGCTCTCGAACCCGACCGGAGCGTGTGGAACGACCACGACGGGACGGTGCTGCTGGTGCGTCAAGCGGGCGGCGACGGATGCGTTGAAGAACTCCGCAACCCGCCGTCGGCCCGTCTGCGACCCGACGACGATCATCACCGCGTCACGCTGCTCCGCCACCGCAGCCAACGCCCGGCTCGGATCCCCGACCCGGATGAGGATCTCCACTCGAACAGACCGCGCTGCAGCGAGATCGTGGATGACGGCGACGTCGCGGTCGGGCAGCTGCTGCGGTTCGGTGTCCGCCGTGTCCGGATCGATCGGTTCGATGATCTCCGAACCGTCCCGACGAGCTCCCGCACTCAGCAGCGCCGGATCCACCGCAACACACACCATTGACGCACCGAAATGCTTCGCGATCAGCGTGGCAACGCCGACAACGCCCTCTACCTGCCCGGACTGCACACCGGCAACAATCGTGCGGGCGGATTCTGCCTCACCCATGTCATCTCCCTATCTCGGGCACGCTGACGCGCACCATGCTGAGATAGGGACTGTTGTCGACAGATGTCGAGGTTGGGTCCGGCAAGCCCCACTACCGGGTCCGAAGACACCACCAGTATGCACCCGCCACCACCACCACCACCACCACCACGCACCACGCCAGAAGAATCCTCGGCCCCTGTGCTGATCGATCGGCCAGCCGGCAGAGACAGCGCATACCCCCAGGGGGTACAGTTCCATTCGGTCGACCTCGCAACGGAACGTGCTTCCGATGCAGCCCGACGATCCGCCACCCCTCGTCCTGATCGAAGAATCGATGCTCACCGCCACCGCCTCCCCGCGTCGCCGGCTGCTGTTGCAGGTCACGGCGACGCTGGCGTTGCTGCTGCTGGTCGGGTTCACGGTCCTGATGCACACGATGGCCGGCCACACCGCCGGCCACGAGCACCCGATGGCAGCTCCCGCCGCCACCACTGAGCACGTCCAGGCCGTCGGAAACCGCCACGGGGAGCATGCCGCTCCCGCGGCCGCGGTGCTGACGGTCCTCACCGACGCCGGCTGCGACAGCGGCCTGTGCGCGCTGATGTGCTCGCTGATGGGGATGGCGTGCGCGCTGACGATCGCCCTGTTCGCATGGGCGCTACTGCGCGCACGGCCCGGCGGCGTCCTCGCACTGCTGTCGCGACTGCTTGCGCTGGCTGACCGGTTGCCGCGCCACATCGCAGCACCGAAACGACCGTCACTGACGGCACTGCAGATCATCCGCATCTGATCCGCCCCCTGCGGGACCACACCGCCGCAGGGCGGCTCCCGCTGCCCAGAACCGGGAGGCACCCGCCTGCCCGGACCAACTGACGCATCCACGGGAACGGACCTTCCATGCACACCACCACGACCACGCGCACCCTCGCGATCGCCGCCTCGCTCATCCTCGGCCTGACCCTCGCGAGCTGCTCCACCAACAACAGCAGCTCCGACGCGGGCTCGTCCGCCTCGTCGAGCTCGGCCGCGTCGGCGCACAACGACCAGGACGTGATGTTCGCGCAGATGATGCTGCCGCACCACGAGCAGGCCGTCGAGATGAGCGACGTGCTCCTCGCGAAGGGCGACGGTGTCGACCCCGACGTCGTCACCCTGGCGAAGCAGATCAAGGCCGAGCAGGGTCCGGAGATCACTCAGCTCACCAGCTGGCTGCAGGGCTGGGGCGAGTCCACGGAGTCGGAGCACCCTGGGTCGGGGCACTCCATGTCCGGGATGATGTCCGATTCCGACATGACCGACCTCGACCAGGCATCCGCGAAGGACGCCGGGAAGCTGTTCCTGCAGCAGATGGTCCAGCACCACGAGGGCGCCGTCGACATGGCCAGGAGCGAAGTCGACAAGGGCAAGAACACCGACGCGGTCGCGATGGCGAAGTCAATCGTGTCGAGCCAGACCGAGCAGATCACGCAGATGCAGGTCATGCTCGCGTCCAAGTGACACCAGTCGTGGGTCGAGGCGGGCAACGTAGTCCGCCTCGGCCCGAGACCGGTTCTTCCCCGTTCGTGACCACCCTGGTAGCAGCTGGCTCGATGAGGTGGGAGATCGTCTGGCCCCTCATCCTCGGCTTCACCCTCTCCGGCATCATCCAAGCCGTCGTCCGCACCGACCAGATCACCAAGCTCATGCGCGACGACTCCTCCCGAGCGATCAGCGTCGCAAGGGGCCTGGGCGCGCTGTCCTCCTCCTGCTCCTACGCCGCCGTCGCCCTCGCACGGGCGCTCTTCCGCAAGGGCGCGAGCCTGTCGTCGGCCATGGCGTTCGAGGTCGCCTCCACGAACCTCGTCGTCGAGCTGGGCCTGATCCTCGCGTTCGTCATGGGCTGGCAGTTCACCGCAGCGGAGTTCGTCGGTGGACCGCTGATGATCGTCCTTATCGCCCTCGGGTTCCGGCTCAGGATGCGCGGGAAGATCGTCGACGCCGCACGCGAACAGGCCGACAAGGGCCTCGCCGGCGCGATGGAGGGCCACGCAGCCATGGACATGTCCATGCAGCGCGACCAGGGCTTCTGGCGGCGACTGTTCTCGAGGCCCGGGCTCACGAGCGTGTCGCAGGACTTCGTCATGGACTGGGCATCCGTCATCCGCGACATCGTCATCGGCCTCCTCATCGCCGGCGCCCTGCTCCGTCGGCAACGTCCCCCTCGCAGCGGTCCTCTGGAACGGTGGGATCAGCTTCGGCGGTGTGATCAGCTTCATCTTCGCCGACCTGATCATCATCATCATCTACCGGAAGTACCACGGCTGGAAAGCAGCCCTCCGCAGCACATGGATCTTCTCCGGCGCCATGGTCCTCGCCGGCTACGCCGTCGAACTGCTCCTCACCCCGCTGCACCTCATCCCCACGAACCGGCACCTCACCATCGTGACGACCTCGATCAGCTGGAACTCCACCACCTGGCTCAACATCGTGTTCCTGCTCGTCGCGGCGTTCCTGCTCGTCGTCTTCACCCGCAGCGGCTCATGGCCCGTGCCCCGCATGATGAGTGACCACCCCGATACCCACGACCAGGCAAACGCCGAGCGCAGCCAGCCCTGACCCGACCGGCCACGCCGACAGGGCGGCTGGGCCACGCAGCATTCTCGGAACCACGCCACGAAGCGTTCCAGCCACACCGGTTCCGGCGGATTCTGTACACGTCTGAGCCGTGGTCGTCGTACAGTCTCGGGAAGCTACCTCGCCGGACCCTACCGGCGGGTGCCCGACACCCTGTTCCCGGGCTGGCCTCGTCATGACCACCGCGTCGAACCCGACGTCCTCGCACCTTCCCGCTATCGTCGAGGAACCGCCGGTCCCCGATCTCGGGGCGAGCGGCGTCACGGACCGTCACACCGGACGCCTTCGAACGCGTCGTCGTCGACGCGTTGGCCGACGTCTCGGATGCGACGCCCGAGGTCGACTGCGGTGCGGACGACATCGCGATCGAGGACGGCGCCGAGGTGCACTGCGACGTGAACACGGCGGGCTACGACGTGGTCTACGACTCGGTGTCGACGATCAGCACCGACGGCGGCGACGACTACCACGTGGACGTGGAAGTGGCCGACCAGCCCAAGGACTGATCGGCCACGACACGGTGTCCGACGACTAGCGGTCGGACGCCTCGACGACGCAGCTCTCGACCTGCTGGGCGGCCTTCGAGTCGTCGGCGAACGGCGTCGGCGCGTCCGAGGTCGTGGTCGTCTCGTCGGCGACGGCCTGCTTGGCGACGTCGTTCACGGCGTACAGCGGGCCGTCGAAGTCGTCGGCCGTGGGGTCGGCGGTGGTCGCCCAGATGGTGACCTCGTCGTCGTTCGAGTCGTTGCTGTCCGCGGGGACGATCGCGGCACCGAGGTACCAGCCGCCGTCACCCTTCTGGATGTTCGCGAACTCGGTGGTGTCGTGCGACCCGACCGCCTTGTCGATCATGTCCACGGCGGCGCTGGCGGCCACGTCGCACTGGGCCGACTGGGACTTCTCCTCGGAGCCGGGGACCTTGCCGACGGGGTTGATGTTCTGGGCTCCGCCGGGGTCGCAGGCGGTGAGCAGGAGGGCTACGGTGGCGGCGCCGAACAGCGCCGTGACGGTCTTCGCTCGCGTGGACATGGCCCTGAACGTAGGCCGGCCCCGGTGGGCGGCGATTCAGCCAGGAGCGTCCCCCGACGACGGACGGGAGGCCCGGCGCACGTCGTGCCCCGGGCCTCCCGTCCGTCACCTGGTCCCGTTGCCGGACCGGGGTCCCGTCACAGGATCGGGGTGCCGCCGGTGACGGCGACCCGCGCGCCGGAGACGTAGCTGCCGTCGTCACTGGCGAGCAGCACGTAGACGGGTGCGAGCTCGGCCGGCTGGCCGGGACGGCCGAGCGGCGACTGCTTGCCGAACTGCTCGACCTGCTCCGGCGGCATCGTCGACGGGATCAGCGGCGTCCAGATCGGACCGGGTGCGACGCTGTTCACGCGGATGCCGCGATCGCCGAGCAGCTGCGCGAGCGCGGCGGACAGGTTCGCGACGCCGGCCTTGGTGACGTCGTAGGGCGCCAGGTTCGGCTTCGGGTTGTCGGAGTTCACCGAGCTCGAGCCGATGATCGACGATCCCGGGCCGAGGTGCGGCAGGGCCGCCTTGACGAGGTGGAAGTAGGCGCTGAGGTTCGTCGCGAGGGTGTGGTCCCACTCCTCGTCGCTGATCTCCTCGATCGTCTCGTGGGTCATCTGGTAAGCGGCGTTGTTCACGAGGACGTCGAGCCCGCCGAACTCCGAGACCGCCTGGTCGATGACCGATCGGCAGTACGCGGGGTCGCTCACGTCGCCCGGGAACAGCACGGCCTTCCGACCGGCTTCCTCGATCCAGCGCTTCGTGTCCTGGGCGTCGTCCTCTTCCTCCGGCAGGTAGCTGACCAGGACGTCAGCACCCTCGCGCGCGAAGGCGATCGCGACGGCCTTCCCGATGCCGCTGTCCCCGCCGGTGATGACGGCACGCTTGCCGGTGAGCTTGCCGGAGCCGCGGTACGACTCCTCGCCGTGGTCGGCCTTCGGCGTGAGTCCCTGGTCGCTCCCCGGGGGCTGCTGCTGCTCGGTCATGTCTCTCCCTGTGGTCGGTTTCCCTGGACGTCCCCGATGCTGGGCTGTCGCCACTGGACGCCCGTCCAGGGTCACGGCGTACCCCGTTCCGCGCTCGAAGATGTGTACCCGGCACGACGGCGGCCTACCGTGGCAGCGGATCAGGGAACCGTCACCGCGACGGATGCTCCTCTTCACCAGGGAGCAACGTTGAAGTACGTGAACTACGCGGGTACCGTCCGTGTCCTGACGAGCGACACGATCGCCGATGCGGTGATCCGGTACGCCGCAGCACTGCACCAGAGTCGGCTGAGCGACGTCGTGTCGATCCCGACGGCCGACGACTTCGGGGTGGCGAGCACGATCGAGGTGCTCCTGGCCCCGGCGATCCCGGTCGCCCTCGAGCCGGCTCCGGACGACGACCTCGAACCCGAGGGCGAGGCGTTCCTGCTCGAGCTCGGTCGGCGCACCGAGGCCGTGCTCGCCGTCGACACCAACGCGTCGCCGCCGGACTTCGGGCGCTGAGCGGACGCCCCGCTGGCGCTCCGCAGGGGCGCCCCTACGCCACCGGCCCCTCTGTCAGGTCCGACCGGGTGTCCGCGTGGATCACCTCGTCGTGCTCGAACGTCAGCGCGGCGGCGCGCAGCCGTTCCACGAACACGGTGTCCTCGCGCTCGAGCTCGTCCTCTTCGGCATCCTCGACGACGAGCTGGCTCGACGGACCGATCAGCACCTTGGTCGTCGTCATGGTGCCGTCGGCGGCCACGGCGGGGATCGCGACGGTGTCCGCCCGGTTGCCGCCGGCCAGGGCTGCGGCGTACTCGATCACGGCGTCGGCCACGTCGTCGCTCGTCAGGATCGTCGAGCGGTCGTACTGGATCTGCTTCATGTCCGGGCCTCCATCTGCACAGCCAACAGGCAGTCGGCTGGCCGCCGCACAGGAACACGGCGCGTCGCTCGTTGCGCCGACGCCGACTTGTCGTCAGGATCATCACGTGCCCGAGACCATGCACCGCCTGCTGCGGGAGATCCAGACCGCCGAGCCGTCGGTCGCCGCCGAGGCGATGGCCCGGACGCACATCACCCACGGGCTGTCGGTCGACCCGACGGACGCCGAGTTCGTGTTCGAGGAGCGCGTGCGCGGGACGGCACTGCTGTCGCTCGAGTCGACCCGCTGCACCGGGGTCCTGAGCGGCACGATCGAGCCCGGCGACGCGATGATGATCTTCTGGATGAAGTCCGGGGTCGCCCAGCTCGACGAGAACACCGTGAAGATCGGCCGCCCGACGCTCTTCCGTCAGGGTCCCCAGCGCTTCCGCTGGATCGCCTGCAACAAGGACGTCCTGCGCATCGACCGCTCGATCGTCGAGCAGGTCGCCGCCGAGCGCGGGGACTGGGCCCCCGGTCCCATCGAGTTCCGTCCGCGGCACGTCCCCGAGGGAGCCCCGCTCGCTGCCTGGTGGCTCATGGTGCGGTCCGTCGCACAAGAGGTGCTGGCCGGACCGGACGCCGTGCCGATCGAACGCGAGCGGGAGCTCGCCCGGTTCGCCGCCGGTGGTCTGCTCACCGCGATCCCGCACTGGCCGGTCGGGCAGCACGAGCCGGTGATGGCCTCCACCGCCCGCTTCGCCCGTGCCGAGACCTTCCTGCTCGAGCACGCCACCGAGCCGATCACCGTCGACGACGTCGCCGAGGCCGCCGGCCTGAGCGTGCGCGGCGTGCAGGCGGCGTTCCAGCGGCACCACGGCATCACCCCGACCATGTACCTGCGCCGCATCCGGCTGCTGCTCGCCCGCGAACAGCTCGAGTCGGGCGACGGGCGGAGCATCGCCGAGATCGCCCGGGCCACCGGGTTCGCCCACCTCGGCCGGTTCGCGGGGAGCTACCGCGAGGAGTTCGGTGAGCTGCCCCGGCAGACGGCGTCCACCGCGCGCGACGGCGCCCGCGCGTAGCCGAGCAGCCGCGCGGGCCCGCAAGAATCCCGCAACCGCCCGCCGTCCGGCCGATCGCCGACGATCGTCGCCCTACGTTTGCGCTGCACGGACACGCAGCCACGACGACTGGAGACCCCATGGCCGGCTCAGCAGCACCACCCGTCCCGACTGTGGCAGTCCCGCCGACGACCGATCCGTCGACGTTCGGCCGCCGGCTCGTCGAGGACGCCTCCTACGCCGGTGAGCACTTCGTCTTCACCGCACTGCTCGGATCCCCGCTGCTGCCCCGGATCGTCCGTCGGCTGCTGCTCCGTGCCGCCGGTGCACACGCCGAGTCCGGTGTGGGCACCGGGTTCTCGCTGACGGGCGACCCGAAGCACCTCACGATCGGCCGGGGCGTCTTCTGCAACCGGAACGTGACGGTCGAGGCCGTGGCCCCCGTGACGATCGGCGCGAACACCGCGATCGGGATGCAGGTGCTCATCATGACGAGCCACCACGAGATCGACGCCGAGGGCCGCTGGAGCGACGTCGCGACCGGCCGCCCGGTGGTCGTCGAGGAGCACGTCTGGATCGGCGGGCGCGCCACGATCCTGCCCGGCGCCCACATCGAGCACGACGTCGTGGTCGCCGCCGGCGCCGTGGTCGTCGGCCGCCTGGCGGCGCACGGCGTCTACGCCGGCGTCCCCGCCAAGCGGATCCGTGAGCTCGCCCCGTCCGCGCGGCCGCCGGTTGTGGACCCCACCGCCTGACGGCCTGGAGGCCCGTGGCGGCGCCGCCACGTGCCTCCCGTCCGGCGTTGGTGCTGCTTCGAAGACGCCGGCGTGCTGCTGCGACGCCGCCCCGCCGTCGAGACGCCGCCGAATGTGGAGGCGTCTCGACGACCTGGCGGCGCCGGACGAAGACGACGGCGTCTCCTTCCGCGGGGACGCGCACTCTGCCAGCATGATCACGACGCGGGCGACGGCGCCCGCGCAGGACGAGGGAGACCGTCATGACCGTTCGCCTCAACCCCTACCTCGGGTTCCGGAGCGGCGCCCGCGAAGCGCTCGAGTTCTAGCACTCGGTCTTCGGCGGCACGCTCACCATCGGCACGTTCGGTGAAGCCGGCATGAGCCAGGACCCCGCCGACGCCGACAAGGTGATGCACGGGCAGCTCGACGGCGACCAGGGCCTGCTCCTGATGGCCTCGGACGCGCCGTCCGGCATGCCGACACCGGCGGAGAGCAGCATCTCGCTCTCGCTCAGCGGCGACGACCACGAAATGCTGACTCGGTGGTGGAACGGCCTCGCCCAGGGCGCCACGATCGTCGAACCACTCACCACCGCGCCCTGGGGCGACACATTCGGCATGCTGACCGATCGCCACGGGGTGTCGTGGCTGGTCAACATCAGCGGCGCGACGAGCTGAGCGGCACCGAACCCACGCGTGCCGGCACCGGCCACCGCGGCACCCAGCACCGGACCTGCTCGGCGTAGCGGCGGAAGTCGTCGCCGAACCGTTCCGCCAGGTCGGATTCCTCGAGCGGGCGGACGATGCAGTTCCAGACCACGGAACCGGCGATCGCGTAGACGACGACCAGCCACGACGACAGCAGCAGGCCGACGGCGACGCCCTGGGTGATGCCGGCGAGTGCCATCGGGTTCCGTACCGACCGGTACGGCCCGGCGACCACCAGGCGGTTCGCGGTGGCCGAGGGGAGCGGCGTGCCCTCGCCCTTCGTCGACATCGCCGCCGCCGACGCGATGCCGAGCGCGCTGGCCAGCAGGAGCACGACCACACCGACGACGGTGAGGGCGGTGACGAAGGGTGTCGGCAGCTGCGGGTGCAGGCCCCAGCGGTGCTCGGCGAACGCGATGGCCAGGGGGAACACCCCGAGGAACAGGCCCCAGAAGACGACGATCTGCAGCACGGTCGCGGTGACGTGCCGGGAGCGCGGGGCCGCGGCATCAGCCGTCCGGATCCGCAGCGGACCGCTCGTCACCCACTCCGTCGGGACCCGTCCGAGCAGGACCAGGGCGAGGGCGACCGTCGACCCGATCGTGGCGGCCAGCATGACGAGCACGCCCCAGCCGGCCTCACCGGCCACGGTGGCCCAGACGCTCAGGGCGACGAGCACCAGGGCGGTCCACACCGTCGTGACCACCGCGGCGGCTCGGACCCCGGCGGCGGCGAGCGCCGAGCCGACGACGAACAGCGGGACGTCGAACACGGCGACGAGCACCGGGTCGAGCGAGCCGAGCGTCGCCGTGCGGATCCACGGCAGCGTCGCGACGGCGATCCACCAGGCCGCTCCGCCGACGGCTTGCAGCGCGTAGTACCGCCGGCCCCAGGACATGGGTGCACGGTAGCAGTGCGCGGCGAGGGCCCGGGCCGTGGGCGCCCTCGCTCCCGCTGGTGGGTCAGTCGGTGTGGTTGATCTGTCCGAGCCAGCGGCCGAAGGACGGGGTGCGCTCGTCGTGCAGGCTGGGCAGGACGGGCTTCGGCAGGCAGGTGCGCTCGTCGGTGACGGTTCCGGCGCCGGTGCTCTTGTGGAGGTCGAGGCTCATGGTGGGCTCCTTCGTGGTCGGTGGAGAGTTCGACACCGGGCGGGGCCGTTCCATTCCCATCAGACGCGATCCGCCCTGCGCAGTCGTCCAGCACCGTCGGGTTGTCTCGACGGCATGAGCGAGCACGACGACGAGCAGACACGAGCCGACTTCGACGACGCGGTGAACATGACCGCCACCGAGCTGCGGAAGTGGCTCGACACCGACGAGTCGAAGTCCGTCGGGCAGAAGCCCTCCGGCGGCGGCGAGTCGACCGGCCACGAGAGCGGTCGGCACATCATCCGCATCCTCGAGAAGCACAAGGCCGACCGCACCGACGACGACCTGGCGCACATGCGGAAGGTCGTCGGCTACGTCGCCCGGCACTCCGAGCAGCGTCCCGACGGCGACGTGCACGACACCCCCTGGCGGTACTCGCTCATGAACTGGGGCCACGACCCGGAGAAGCACTGACGGCATCGGGCAGAATGGGTGGCGTGAACGAGACGGGCATGCCGCGCTTCCGACGGATCTGGTCGACCGTGCAGGTCGGTGTCCTCGCGATCGCCGTCGCGTTCTGCGTCGTGATGCTCGTGATCGGGCAGGGCAAGCTCGACCGGGTGTACGCGGTCGCCGCGGTGTTCTTCGGACTCGCCCTGGTCGGGCACAGCACCTACCTGTGGCTCGTCGCCCGGGCGAACCGCCGTCCCTGAGCGGGCAGCGCGGGACCGACCGGGTCGGCTGCGCGGTCCCGGCTAGGCGTTCTGGTGGACCCGCAACCAGTCGATCGTCATCTGCTGCGGGAACCGCGTCGACGCGTCCGGCGAACCCGGCCAGTTCCCGCCGACCGCGACGTTGAGGATCACGAAGAACGGCTTGTCGAACACCCACGGGGCCGAGCCGACGTCGTACCGGGTGAGCGTCCGGTACGCGACACCGTCGACCGTCCAGGTGATCGAGCCGGGGCGCCAGTCGACCCCGTACACGTGGAAGTCGTCGGCGAAGGCTGCTCCGGACGGGTTCGTGTACGCCGCCGAGATGCCCTGCGCGCCGGAGTACCCGGGCCCGTGCACCGTGCCGTGCACGATCCCCGGCTCGTACCCGACGTTCTCCATGACGTCGATCTCCCCGCACGCCGGCCACCCGACCTGCCCGATGTCCGCGCCGAGCATCCAGAACGCCGGCCAGATGCCCTGACCGCGGGGGATCCGGATCCGCGCCTCGATGCGGCCGTACTGCGCGGTGTAGGTGCTCTCGGACTTCAGCCGGGCCGACGAGTACGAGCCGTCGGCCTCGCGGTGTGCGGTGATCACGAGGTTGCCGGCACCGTCGAGCGCCGCGTTCCGCCGCGAGTCCGTGTAGGTCTGCAGCTCGGCGTTGCCCCAGCCGCCGGCACCCAGGTCGTACCGCCAGATCCCCGGGTTCGGCGCGCTGCCGGCCGGGCCGTCGAACTCGTCGGCGGCGAGCAGCACAGGGGCGGCAGCCGCCGTGGTCGCTGCCTGCGCCGACCCGTCCGCGCCGATCGCCGTCGCGCCGAGGGCGGTCGTCGCGGCTCCGGCGAGTCCGAGCGTCATGAAGCGCCGTCGATCGATGTGCTGGTCCATGTCGTGCTCCCTGCAGCGCGATGGTGGTGTGGTCGTCGGATCATGCACCATCCGGACGAGTCAGACCAGGGCCGCACCGTGGTTGATCCGCCCCGCGCACACCGCAGCCGGCGCCGACGGACGGGTCAGCCGAAGCGCATCGCCAGCGGCACGAGCAGGCCCGCGACCCAGACGAGCACCATCACGAGGGCGCCGACCGCGATGAGCCGTCGGCGACGCCGCAGCTTCGGGCTCCGCTCCTCGCCCCACATCTGTGCACGGACCAGCACCCGGTTCGCCTGCTCGACGACCTTCCGCACCTCGGGGTCGTCGACGTCGAGGACACCGGAGCGGGCGTGCTCGGCGATGACCGCGGCTTCGTCGACGGTCAGGTCGTCCTTGCGCATGCTCCATCTTCGCACCGCGTGCAGGGGTACGACCCGGCTGTGCGGGAACGGACCACGGCCGGGTACCAAGGACACATGGGACATCGGTACCGCGGGAAGATCGTCGTCATCACCGGAGCATCGAGCGGCATCGGGAGGGCTGCCGCACACGAGTTCGCCCGGCAGGGCGCCACGCTCGTGCTCGCCGCACGCGGGCACGACTCGCTCGAGGCCGCAGCCGCCGAGTGCCGGAAGCTCGGCGCCGAGGCGATCGCGATCCCGACGGACGTCGCTGACGAGCACCAGGTCAAGGACCTCATCGGCACGGTGACGACCCGCTTCGGTCGCATCGACGTCTTCGTCGGCAACGCGGCCCTGTTCGTCTACGGCCTGTTCGAGCAGACCCCCACCGAGGCGTTCAAGCGCGTCGTCGACACGAACCTGTACGGCCACCTCAACGCCGTCACGCACCTGCTGCCGCACTGGAAGCAGCGCGGGAAGGGCACCTACGTGCTCGTCGGCTCGATCCAGTCGCTGCTCTCGGCGCCGTACCAGTCGGCGTACGTCACGAGCAAGCACGCGGCCCTCGGCCTGGTCGACGTGCTCGGCGACGAGTTCGCGGGCACCGGCATCAGGTTCACCGCACTGCTGCCGTCCACGATCGACACCCCGATCTACCAGAACGGTGCCAACTACACCGGCAAGACCTCGCACCCGCTGCCGCCCACCGTCTCGGTCGAGCGGGCCGGCCGTGCCGTCGTGCAGGCCGCCACGCACCCCAAGCGCTACCGCTTCGTCGGACGGATCCAGGCGTCGCTCGTGCCGCTGCAGTACGTGTTCCCGGGCCTGTTCCACAAGATCACGAAGCCGATGGTGGAGACGTTCGCCCTGCGTGGCAAGGGCGCCCCGACCGACGGGAACCTCTACGCTCCCGCCGACGCCGCGAACGCGACGAACGGCGGCTGGGTCGCGAAGCGCCGGCGCGTCACGCGCCCCGTGCTGTGGGCCGGAGCGCTCGTGGCGATCGCGGCCGTCGCCCTGGGCCGACGCCGCTGACGGCCTGGAGGCACGGTGCCACCCCGCACCGTGCCTCCCGTCCGCCCGTGCGTGCGTGCGTGCACAGTCGGGCGTACCTCCCCGAACCGGGCGTACCTGGCGGAACCGGGCGTACCTGCCGGAACCGGGCGTACCTGCACGAACCGGGCGTACTTGGCGGAACCGGGCGTACCTGCCGTGTGCTTCGGGACAGGTACGCCCGATCTCGCCAGGTATCGCAGCCGTTCTGGGAAGGAACGGACGGCTAGAAGAGCTTCGCGCTCGCGCGCCGGGCACCCTCGCCGAGGGACTCGAGCTTCGCCGCGGCGATCTGCGGGTGCACGCGGCCGCCGAGGCCGCAGTCCGTGCCGGCGATGACGCGCTCACGCCCGACCACCGAGGCGAACCGCTCGATGCGCTGCGCGACGAGGTCGGGGTGCTCGACGACGTTCGTGGCGTGGCCGACGACACCGGGGACGATGACCTTGCCCTCGGGCAGGGTGACGTCCTGCCAGACGGTCCACTCGTGCTCGTGGCGGGCGTTCGCAGCCTCGAACGAGTACGCGCCGGCGTCGATGTCGAGCATCAGGTCGACGATGTGGCGGAGCTCGATGTCGGTGGTGTGCGGGCCGTGCCAGGAACCCCAGCACAGGTGGAAGCGCACGCGGCTGGTGTCGAGGCCCCGCAGCGCGTGGTTGAGCGCCTCGACACGGATGCGGGTGAAGGCGCGGTAGTCCTCGATGCTCGGCTCGGGGTTGATCTGGTCCCAGTTCTCGGCGATCGAGGGGTCGTCGATCTGCAGCACGAGGCCGGCGTCGAGGATCGTCGTGTACTCCTCGCGCAGGGCGTCGGCCCACGCCCAGATGTGTTCTTCCTCCGTCGCGTAGTGCTCGTTCGCGATGCGGGCGGCGGAGCCGGGGGAGAGCGCCGTGATGAAGCCGTTGTCCGCGCCGGCGGCTTCGACCGCGTGCTTGAGGTTCGCGGCGTCGGTGGCCGCGGCCTCGTGGCCGGTGTAGGTGATCGGGCCGGTGGTGGTCGGGAACGCGGTGGCGTTCTTGCCGGTGCCGATGCCCGACTCGGGGTCGGTGTAGGCGTCGTGGAAGATCGTCCAGTCGCGGCGGTCCGGGAAGCTCGTGAGCCGGATGTTCCCCGGCGTGGACTGGACCGGCTGCTGCGAGAAGATGTTCTCGTCGGTCAGGCTCAGGCCGCTGACGCGCTGGAACGAGTAGCCCCACCAGGCGCCGTAGTCGACGCTGTTCGACATCGCCTTGCCGAACTCGCCGTCACCGGGCTGCGTGATGCGGAGCGCGGTCTGCCGGGCGACGACGTCGTCGACGGCCGCGCTCGTCAGGGCCCGGACCTCGTCGGTGGTCTCGAGTGTGAAGCCATCGGCGGCCACGGGCCGTGCGGCGTTCGCGGCGATGAGCTCCGGGGTGCGGGGGAGCGATCCGGCGGTGGTGGCCTGGATGCGGTCGGTGTTCTCGAAGGGCATGCGCTGCCTTCCTCTCGATGGGTGCGGACTGTCGGGAGTCGGGGGCCGCGCGCGAGGCTTCGCGGTGCGCTGCAGTGCCACTCTGCCACGAGGGGTCCGGCCCGTTACGTTCCGCGTCCACGGCTTCGTGCGGACGCCGAACGACAGGGTCGATGTCGTACGACACCGACTCGGTCGCCTGTTGCGTGCGCGGACAGTTGCAGGCGCGTCCGAACGACAGGATCGATGTCGTACGACGTCGACGGTGTCGTTCCTCGTCGACCAGCCCACCGCCCGCCCCGCGCGCGCCCCGGCCACCGCCCGCACGCACGCCCCCCGCCGACGCACGGCGACACGATCGTCGCGCCGCCGGGCCACGCGTCGTACGGTCGACCCATGAGCACGACGACCCCGGCGAACGCCACGACACCGACCACCACGACCTTCGCCGAGACGTGGACCACGTGGCACGACGACCACGAGCAGGCCCGGGCGAGCGAGCACGGGTTCCTCGCGATCACCAGCATCCGTTGGCTCACCGCCACGCCGGAACCGTTCGAGGACGCACCGGGCAGCTGGTCGACGGACGAGGACGGCCCGGTGGTCGCACTGGCCGAGGACGAGACGATCGAGGTCGACGGGCAGCAGGTCACCGGGACGCACCGGTTCGGCCCGCTGCCCGAGCGCTCGAGCACGAACGTGGTGTGGCGCGACGGCGACGAGACCGTGGTGATCGAGGTCGCCCGGCGAGGCGGCAGCGACCTGCTGCGCCCGCGGCACCCGTCGAACCCCACCCGCGTCGGCTACCACGGCACCCCGGCGTACGCCCCCGCTGAGCACTTCGTCGTGGACGCGCACTTCGAGCCGTTCGACACCCCGCGCGAGGTCACCGTCGGCAGCGTCGTCGACGGCCTGCTGCACGTGTACGAGGCCCCCGGGGTCCTGACGTTCGACCTCGACGGGCCGCGGTTGCTCCTGGCGTTCAACGGGCACGCCGGCGGCCTGCACGTGCTGTTCACCGACCGCACGAGCGGAGTCACGACGTACGCGGCGAACCGGAGTCTCGACATCGCCGCACCGGATGCCGACGGTGCCACCCGCATCGACTTCAACCGGTCGACGAACCTGCCGTGCGCGTACACCCCGCACGCGACCTGTCCGCTGCCGCCCGCCGAGAACCGGCTCGACGTGGCGATCGAGGCGGGCGAGCAACTACCCGCAGCCTGACCGCGGAGCACGCGCGGCCCCCGGGCGCGCACCAACGCAGCCGACCCGTCCGGGAGAATGGGGGAGCCATGCCACGACCCACTTCCCGCATCCCGCTCAACACCCTCGCCGTCCCATTCGGCCTCGCCGGCTTCGCCGAGACGTGGTCGTACGCCGCCCCCGTGCTGCACCTGCCCACCGTGGTGCCGCAGGTGTTCTGGGCGATCGCGGCCGTCGCGTGGGTGTGGCTGCTCGGTGCGCACGCCGTCCGGGGCGCACGCGTCAGCGAACGGCTCGTCGACCAGCTCCGCCACCCGGCGCAGGGGCCGATCGCCGCGCTCGTGCCCGCGACCGCGATGCTGCTCGGCGTCGACCTCGCGCGGTTCGCCCCCGTCGCCGGGCAGGTCGTCGTGCTCGCCGCCGTGGCCACCGCGGCCGGGTTCGCCGCCTGGCTGCTGAGCACCTGGTTCGAGGGCCGGCTCGCCCTGGAGTCCGTGCACGGCGGCTACCTGCTGCCGACCGTCGCCGCGGCCCTGGTCGCCTCGGTCGCCACGCACGAGGTCGGCGTCGGCTGGCTGTCCTGGCCGGCCCTCGGCGTCGGCGTGTTCTTCTGGGGCGTCATGACCGGCCTGCTGCTCATCCGGCTGGCGTTCCGCCCGGCGCTGCCGGGGCCGCTCGTGCCGACGATGGCGATCCTGGTCGCGCCGCCGGCGGTCGCCACCCTGTCGGTGTTCGCCCTCACCGACGGAGCGGTCACCCTGCCCGTGCAGGCCATCGCGGGCCTCGGCGTCCTGATGGTCCTCGTGCAGCTGGCCCTGCTGCCGCGGTACGTCCGCCTGGCGTTCTCGCTCGGGTTCTGGTCGTTCGTGTTCCCGGCCGCCGCGGTCGCCACCGCCGCAGTGGAGTGGTTCCGGGCACTCGCGCTGCCGTCCGCCTGGATCCCCACCGCCGTGTTGCTGGCGCTGCTGAGCGTGCTCGTCGCGGTCGTCGGTGCCCGCTCGATCGGCCTCGCCGTGCACCACCTGCTCGGGCAGGCCGAACGGACCCTGCACGACGCCGACGACGAGGACGCCGCCCCCGGACCCGTCACGGGCGCGACCCGCGTGGTCTGACGAGCGGGGCGGTCGGGCCGCGCAGGCGGTGGACGGGAGGCCCGTGGCGGCCCCGCCCCGCGCCTCCCGTCAGGTCGCGGGGACGCGTCTCCAGCCGCTGGTCGCCCGCCAGGCGGGCCCGTCGAAGCGGAAGACGCTGCCCATGCCGGGCTGGTCGAGGGCGCGCGTGATCGGGACGCCCCGCAGGTGGGCCAGGAGCAGCGCGCCGACCGCACCGTGCGACACGATCGTGACGTCGCCGGTGGCGCAGTGCCGGCGGACGGCCGTGACGATGCGATCCTGGGCGTCGATCGCCCGCTCCCAGCCGCGGACCGACTGCTCGGGTGCGGCGAAGAACGCGTCGACGACGGCCTCGAACTCGGACGGCGGCAGGTAGCCGGTCGCGCTCCGGTCGATCTCGCCCAGCAGGGGGTCGCGCTCGACCGACAGCCCGACGGCGCTGGCGAGCAGGTCGGCGGTCTCGACGGCCTTGCGCTCGGTGCTCGAGACGATCCGCCGGGAGCCCGGTGCCCACGCGAGCCGGTGTGCGGCGGCGGCCCGGACGCGTCCCTCGGGTGACAGCCCCCACGACTCGATCGGGACCGCGGGGTCGACCACCACTTCAGCGTGGGTCAGGAACGACGAGACCATCCGGCGATCCTCGCACGGCGCGAGGTGCGCACCGAGCGACGCCGCGCCTCGCGCCGCCCGCCCGCCGCGCGTCACACGGCGACACCGTCGGTCACGTTCCGCAACACCGCTTCGCCGTCCGGCCGAACCGTCCTAGCGTCGCCCCATGACCCTGCCCGACCGCATCACCCTCGTCACCGCGCTGCAGGGCGCCGGCTGGCATCCCGCCGCCTGGCGCGCTGCCGGCCCGGCAGCACAGCGCCTCACGAGCCTCCGGCACTGGCGCGACGTCGTCGTCGAGCAGGACCGGCTCGGCGTCGACGCCGTCACCCTTGAGGACTCGTTCACCGCCGGCCCCACCGACCCCGACGGCGACCTAGACACGTCGACCGTCGTCGGCCGCCTCGACGCCCTCCTCGTCGCGAACGCGGTCGCCCTCGCGACCCGCGCGATCGGTCTGGTGCCGACCGTCTCGGTCACGCACACCGAACCGTTCCACGTCGCCACGGGCCTCCAGACCCTCGACCACGTCTCACTGGGGCGAGCCGGGTGGCGGATCCAGGTGAGCCCGACGACCCGCGAGGCCGCGCTGTTCGGCCGCCGCCCCGGCGGCGACGACGCAGCCACGCTCTTCGACGAGGCCCGCGAGGCCGCCGAGGTCGTCTCCCGCCTCTGGGACAGCTGGGACGACGACGCGATCATCCGCGACGTCACGACCGGCCGCTTCATCGACCGCGACCGCATCCACAACGCGGCGTTCACCGGTTCGTTCGTCTCGGTGCACGGCGCGTCGATCGTGCCGCGGTCGCCGCAGGGGCGGCCGCCGGTCTTCTCGCTCGCGCACCGCTCCGACGCGGCGGCGTTCGCCGTGGACGCCGCGGACGTCGTGCTGGTCACGCCCGGGTTCGACGGCCTGGAGGCGCAGGACGCGGTGGCACTCGTCCGTGACGCCGAGCAGACGGCCGGGTCCGACCTCCGTCGTCCGGTCCTCGCGGACCTCGCGGTGCTCATCGGGTCGTCGCCGGCAGCCGCCGCCGACGAGCTCGCCACACTCGACGCGGCAGCCGGTACCCGGTACGCCGCCGGCTCCGGGTCGGACACGTCCGTCCTCGCGACGACGGTGCCGGACCTGGTGGCACGGATCGGGGACCTGCGGGCACTCGGGTACGCCGGCGTCCGGCTCCGTCCGCTGCGCATCCCGATCGACTCGACCGCCATCGCCAGGCAGCTCGTCCCGGCGCTCGTCACCGCGGGGCTCCGCGCCGACGTGGCGTCCCGTCCCACCGCCGACCTGCGCACGCGGCTCGGCATCGCGCCGGCGGTCAGCCGGTACGCGCGTCCTGCCGTCACCGGTGCCGGTGTCGGTTCCGGTGTCGGTTCCGTCTCCTCGGGGGTCTCAGCATGAGCGCCAAGCGTCAGGTCCACCTCGCCGCCCACTTCCCGGGCGTCAACAACACCACCGTCTGGAGCGACGACCGCGCCGAGAGCCAGATCGCGTTCTCGTCGTTCGAGCACTTCGCCCGGAACGCTGAGCGCGGGTTCTTCGACTTCCTGTTCCTCGCCGAGGGGCTGCGGTTGCGCGAGCAGAAGGGACGCATCCACGACCTCGACGTCGTCGGGCGCCCGAACACGCTCGCGATCCTCGCCGCGCTGGCCGGGGTCACCGAGCACATCGGGCTCGTCGGCACGCTGCAGACCACCTTCAACGAGCCCGTCGAACTCGCGAAGCAGCTCGCCACGCTCGACCACCTGACCGACGGCCGCGCCGGCTGGAACGTCGTGACGAGCTCGGACGCGTTCCACGGTGCGAACTTCCGCCGTGGGGGATTCCTCGACCACGCCGACCGGTACACGCGAGCCGCCGAGTTCGTGGAGCTGTCGCGCGAGCTCTGGGACTCGTGGGAGTCGGACGCGATCGTGGCGAACGGGTCGGGCGCCGCCGGGACCCTGGCCGCCGGGGCCTTCGCCGACCGGTCCCGCATCCACGATGTCGACCACCACGGCCCGCAGTTCGACGTGACCGGCACGTTCCCGGTCCCGCGCAGTCCCCAGCGGCACCCCGTGATCGTGCAGGCCGGCGACTCCGACGAGGGGCGCGACCTCGCCGCCACGAACGCCGAGGTCATCTTCTCGCTGCACACCGAGTTCGACGACGCACGGTCGTTCTATGGCGACGTCACCGAGCGCCTGGAGCGGGTGGGGCGGTCGAAGGACGAGCTGCTGATCCTGCCCGGCGCGACCTTCGTGCTCGGCGACACGGCGGACGAGGCCGAGGAACGTTCCCTGGCCATCCGCCGTGCCCAGGTCAGCCCGGCGACCGCGATCGCGTTCCTCGAACAGGTGTGGAACCGTGACCTGTCGTCGTACGACGTCGACGGGCCGTTGCCCTCGGTCGAGCCGGACCTGGAGAGCGCCGACATCACCCGTGGCCGCGTCCGCCACACCCGCGACGTCCCCGCGCTGGTGCAGTCGTGGCGTGACCTCGCCGCGGCCGAACACCTGTCGATCCGTGACCTGGTCATCCGCGCCTCCACCCGTGGCGGCTTCGTCGGCACGCCCGCTCACATCGCCGCCGAGATCGACCGGTACGTGCAGGAGCGCGCCACCGACGGCTTCGTCGTCGTGCCGCACACCAACCCGTACGGGCTCGACGAGTTCGTTGACCGGGTCGTCCCGCTGCTGCAGGAGCGCGGCGTGTACCGGCAGTCGTACGACGAGGGGGCGACGCTCCGCCAGACGCTCGACCTGCCCGGACGGGTCCTCGACCGGCAGCGGGTGCTCGCATGAGCCGGGTCCCGCTCTCCGTCCTCGACCTCGTGCCGGTGAGCAGCGGGTCGACCCCCGCCGAGGCCCTGGCGAACACGGTCGACCTCGCGCAGCGTGCCGAACGTGCCGGGTACGCCCGGTACTGGTTGGCCGAGCACCACCTCAACCCCGGGGTCGCCGGCAGCGCACCGACGATCGTCATCGGTGCGGTCGCCGCCGCCACCTCGACCATCCGGGTCGGCAGCGCCGCGACCCTGGTCGGCAACGTCCGCGGGCTGCAGATCGCCGAGACCTTCGGCACGCTCGCCGCGCTGTACGGGCCGCGCATCGACCTCGGGCTCGGCCGGTCCGGCGCCCCGGCTCCCGGCGCCCCGAAGCCGCCGTCGCTCGCCCCGCGGACCGACCAGGTCGTCGACGGCCTGCTCGTCCCCGCGCCGTTCGAGTTCCGCATCGCGCCGGGCAGCCGGTTCGCCCTGCAGGGGGAGCTGCTCGGCCGGGTGCCGGGCGACGTCGACCGGTTCGCGGGCGAACTCGACCTGATCCGCGGCCTGTTCGCCCGAACGTGGTCACGGGACGGTGCGGTGATCGAGGCCCCGCCGGCCGGGGGTGCCGCCGTCGAGCTGTGGATCCACGGCTCCACCGGCGGCGAGAGTGCCCGGATCGCCGGCGCGCTCGGCCTGCCGTACGGCGCGAACTACCACACGTCGCCCGGCACGGTCCTGGCGTCGGTGCAGGCCTACCGCGACGCGTTCCGCCCGGGCGTGCTCGACGCGCCGCACGTCATCGTGTCGGCCGACGTGCTCGTGGCGCCGACCGCGGCCGAGGCGGACGAGCTCGCGACCGGGTACGCCCAGTGGGTGCACTCGATCCGCTCCGGCGTCGGGGCGATCGAGTACCCCACCCCGGACGAGGCTCGAGCGACGCGGCTGCCGGACGAGGCCGCCGCGTCGGTGGCGGACCGGCTCGCGACCCGGTTCGTCGGCGACCCGGCACACGTCGCGGGACGGCTCGAGACGCTCCGGCGGGTCACGGGAGCGGACGAGTTGCTCGTCACGACGATCGCGCACGACCACGACGCCCGGGTGCGCTCCTACGAGCTGCTCGCCGCGGAGTGGGCGCGGCGCGCCGACCTGCGGGAGCCGGCGGCCGCCGCGCGCTGACCGACGCGGAACGACTCCGTCGCTGTCGTCCGACAGCGACGGAGTCGTTCGTGCGCGCAGCGCACGGTGCGGGCCGGGCACGGGGTGCGGGCCGGGCACGGGGTGCGGAGCCGGGCACGGTACGGACGGGAGGCACGGTGCCAGGCCGCCACGGGCCTCCCGTCCGCACCGTGGTGGCGTCGCGGACCCGTCCCGTGTTCCGGGGCGAGCACAGCTCGAGTGGTGCGTCCCGAGCGACATCGTCGCAGTCGTACGACGTCGACATCGTCGTTCCTGCTCGTCCGCGAAAGCCCGCGCACGCAACGAGCGACACCACCGAGGTCGTACGACCTCGACGGTGTCGCTCTGCATCAGCACCAAGCACGAGCACCAGGCATCAGCACCAGGCCCCGATGCGCCGAACCGGGGCGCGCGGCCTCAGCTGTTGTCGAGCGGCAGACCCTCGGGGTTCACCTCGGACGTCTTCACGGCCTCGTTCGACAGGTTGTAGGCCGCGAGCCACTTCGCGTAGGTGCCGTCCTCGATGAGCTCGTTGATCGCCGCCGCGACGGGCTTCGCGATGCCGCTGTCCCGCTTCGTCGTGGCGGCGATGAGCCCCTGCAACGAGGATCCGGCGCCGGAGTACGTGCCCGCGGTCTTCGTCGGCTTCGCGGTGCTCTTGCTCTGCGTGTTCTGGTAGGCGATCGTCGGGTTCGGACCGAAGTAGGCGTCGATCTTGCCCGAGTCGAGTGCGAGCCTGACCGCGTTGCCGTCCGGGTAGTACTTGATCGTGAAGTCCTTGCCCTTGGACCGGAGCTCCTTCTGCCACTCGAGCAGGATGTTCTCCTGGTTCGTGCCGGAACTGACGGACAGGGTCTTCCCGGCGAGCACGGACGGGTCGCCGTCGAACCGCAGCGAGCTCGAGGCCAGCACCTGGAACGCCAGGTTGTCCTGCCGGTACGAGGCGAAGTCGTACTTCTCCTTGCGCTGCTCGGTGACCGTGACGTTCGAGAAGCCGGCGTCGTACTTGCCGCTGTCGATGCCGACGAACAGGTTGTCCCACGTGGCGTTCTGCACGTCAGCGCGCAGCCCGAGCTTCGCGGCGACGAGCCGTCCGAGGTCGGGCTCCGAGCCGGTGATCGTCTTCTGGTCGTCACCGGTGAAGGCGAGCGGCGGGAACCCGGCGGGCAGGGCACCCACGCCGATCGTCAGCTTGCCGGACTTCCGGACGGCGGAGGGGAGCGCGTCGTGCAGCTTCGGGTCCTCGGTGACCTCGAGGGTCGTCTCCTTCGCCGCACCGTTCGAGGCGGCGCCGATGGTGACGGAGCCGTCGGGTGCGCCGCTCGTGTCGGCGGAAGCGCCCGCCGAGCACCCGGCGAGGGCGACGACGACGCCGGCTGCGAGGACGAGGAAGCCGGCGCGGTTGCGCCAGCGGGCGGGGGTGATCGTGGACATGGTTCTCCTTGGGGTGCGTGCGGGGATCAGGGATCGGGTCAGGGGTCAGCGGACGCGGGACAGGAAGTCGCGCGTGCGGGTGTGCTGCGGGTCGTCGAGCACCTGGGCCGGCGGCCCCTGCTCGACGACCCGCCCGTGGTCGAGGAACACGACGTGGTCGGCGACCTCGCGGGCGAAGGCGATCTCGTGCGTGACGATGACGAGCGTGGTGCCCGTGTCCGCCAACCCCCGGATGACCCCGAGCACCTCGCCGACGAGCTCCGGGTCGAGCGCCGAGGTCGGCTCGTCGAGCAGGACCACCGACGGCTCGAGCGCCAGCGCCCGCGCGATGGCCACGCGCTGCTGCTGCCCGCCGGAGAGCTGCCGCGGCCGGGTGTCGCCACGGTCGCCGAGTCCGACGCGCTCGAGCAGGGCCGCCGCGCGGTCGCGCGCCACGGCACGGGGGACTCCGGCGGCGATCGGCCCCTCGGCCACGTTCTCGAGCGCGGTGAGGTGCGGGAACAGGTTGAAGTGCTGGAACACGAAGCCGATCCGGGACCGCTGCCGCAGGATGTGCCGCTCGGGCAGCTCCTTCCAGCGGGGGACCCCGTCGCGGCCAGTCCGGAGTCGGACGCCGATCGTCTCGTCGCCGACGGTGACGACCCCGCGGTCGAGCGGCTCGAGGTGGTTGATCGCCCGGAGCAGCGTGGACTTGCCGGAACCGGAGGGGCCGAGGACGACGGTCACGCTGCCGGACGGCAGCGACAGGTCGACGCCGTCGACGACGACCGTGTCGCCGAACGCCTTGACGGCCCCGTGGATGCTGATCGCTGCGCTCATCAGATGGTCCTGTCGTCGATGGTGGAAGCGGGGCCGGACGCGACCACGCGCGCGGCGGAGGCGGCCTGCCGGGGGCGATCCGGGCCTCCAGGCCGTCCCGACCCACGTCCGGAACCGCGACGCACGGCGGCCCGCACCCGCTGGAACGGCGTGGGCGGCAACGCCCGGACCGAACCGCGGGCCGTCCAGCGCTCGACGTAGTACTGCACGATCGAGACCGCGCTGGTGAGCACGAGGTACCAGATCGTGGCGACGACGAGCAGCGGGATGATGTCCGTCGGGTAGGTGCTCGACAGGTTCTGCACCACGCCGAACAGGTCGAGCAGCGAGACGTAGAACAGCAGCGACGAGGCTTTCAGCAGTCCGACGACCTGGTTGACGAACGCCGGCACGATCGACCGCAGCGCCTGCGGCAGGATCACCCGCACGAACTGCCGGCGACGGGGGAGCCCGAGCGCCTGCGCGGCCTCGTGCTGGCCGTGGTCGACGGCGAGCACGCCGGCGCGGACGATCTCCGACGCGTAGGCGATCTCGCTGAGGCTCAGCCCGATCACACCGATCGCTAGGTCGCCGAGCACGTTGGCGGTCGGCACCTGGAACTGCGGCCCGAAGGGGATCCCGATGCCGATGGTCGGGTACAGCGACCCGAGGTTGTACAGGAAGACGAGCACCAGGATGAGCGGCACCGACCGGAACAGCCAGACGTACCCCCACGCGAGCCCGGACAGCACCGGGTTCCGCGACAGCCGTGCGATCGCGACGACCACACCGCCGGCGAAGCTGATCACCGCGCTCAGCGCCGTCGCCGTCAGCGTCAGCTGCAGTCCGGTCAGGACGGCGGGGCTGAACAGCCACTTGCCGACGGCGGGCCAGCCCCACTGCTCGTTGGTGAACAGCGTCTCGACGAAGTTCAGCAGCACCACGAGCACGAGGGCCGCGGCGATCCACCGCAGCGGGTGGCGCAGCGGCACGACGGGGCGGTCGAGTGCGGCGTGTCCGGCCGCGTCGATGGTCGCGGTCTCCGGCCTGGAGGCGCGGCTCGGCTCAGGCGTCCGGCCCGCGTCGTCGACGCTGGTCGCCTCCCGCTGCGGGGCCCTGGTGGTGTCGGTCATGTCGCGACCGTAGGAGGCCCGGGCGGCGCCGACAACGCCTCGCGCAACACCCCGCCACGCGACGCAACACCCGGCCATCCGGCGCAACGCGGCGTCACAGAACGCCTGCCCCGCGTGACGTTCCGTGACGGCCGACGGAGCGCTACCGTTGCGCCATGACAGCGCATCGTGTGACCGCCCCGGTGCCCCCGGCGGACGGCACCAAGGTGAAGGGTCCGGCGTCGTACTTCCCGAGCATCGAGGCGACGTACGGGCGCCCGGTGCAGGAGTGGCTCGACCTGGTCGCGGACCGGCTCGACGGCCACCAGCACATGGAGGTCGTCGGGTGGCTCAAGTCCGAGCACGGCCTCGGGCACGGGCACGCGAACGCCCTGGTCGCCTACGTGAAGCACGCGCTGGCCTCCTGAGTCGACGTGCTTGGTGCGGCGGGTGTCGGTGGCGCTGCTCGTTGCTTGGTGCGGCGGGTGTCGGTGGTCGTTCCTAGCGTGGTGGCGTGGCCGAACCCGTCGATGCGTGGTGGCGCCGCCGACAGTGGTCGCGCGGCGAAGCGGTGCCGTACGCCGTCGGGCAGTTCCGCGCCGACTGGGCGCCGTACCCGGTGCTCATCCGGCAGTACCACCCCGACTGGAACCACGGCGTCGTCCTGACCCAGGTCCCCCCGGCGGCCGAGGTCCTGCTCACCTGGGAGTGCGACGTCGGGCACGTCTTCGTCGCGACCCCGTCCGAACAGCGGTCCCGTCCGGGCCGTGAGCGCCGCCGCTCCGTGTGGTGCCCCGAGTGCGCGGTGCAGGCCCAGCCCCAGCGGTGGCCGGTGCTGCCGTCGGACTGGCCCCGGACGGTGCCCGTGCCGCAGCGGGTCGTCCGGAGTGCCGGACGACAGACCCTGCCCGCGGCTCCGGTGCGCGGGGTCCCGGCCGGAGCCGTCGCGTCGAGCCGTGCCGGCTCTCGTCGGCCCGTCGCCGGGTCCGCCGGCTCAGCAGGCTCGGCAGGGTCGGCCGGTGGTGCACCCCGTCGGGCCACCCAGTCCGTTCCCCGCACGATCTGCCCGAAGACCCCGCGGCTGCCGTCGGGTGAGTCGTTCACGAGCGTCTGCGCCCCGGCGACGGCCTCGGCGGTCGAAGCCGAACTCCGGGGCATGCTGTCCGAGCGGTTCGCGTTCACCTACGACCACTCCGCCATCCGGCTCGACCGCCCGTTCTTCGACCACGTCGAGGCCTGGCCGGACATCATCCTGCCCGAGCTCCGCGTCGCCATCGAGTACGACTCCACCGGTCGGCACGGACTCGAGCACGTCGGACCCCGGCAGGAGACCGACCGCAGGAAGGACCGAGCCGTCCGCGCCGTGGGGTGGGAGGTCGTCCGCATCCGTACCGGGCGGCTGCCGGCGCTCGGCCCTTACGACCTGCAGGTCTCGGGCATCTCCGGCCGGACCGTCGAGCGGCTGGCGGACACCCTGCGCGAGCTCCGGGGCGCGCTGTTCGTCGGCGCCTACGCCCGGTGACGCCGCCGATCGGGGTACAGGCGCGGCGGCACGGGGTACGGCCCGGCTGGGAGCGGTCGCGAGCGACGGGTAGGTATACAGGGTGACCACCGTCTTCTGTCTCCACGCCCTCGGCGCGAGTTCCGAGGAGTTCGCGCTGCTGCGCGCTGAGCTCCTCGGCGACCTCGACCTGATCGGCATCGACCTGCCCGGCTTCGGTCGCAGCCCGGCGTCGTCCGGCACCACCGTCGAGGAGATGGCCGTCCTGGTGGAGCGCGCGATCGGGGCGAGCGGCTCGACGGAGTGGATGCTCCTCGGGCACTCGATGGGCGGCAAGGTCGCCACGGTGGTGGCCGACCGCACGATCTCCGGCGCGAACGGCCTGTTCGGGCTGCGAGCCGTGGTGCTCGTCGCCGCGTCCCCGCTCGCTCCCGAGCCGATGGACGACGACCGCCGCTGGACGATGCTCTCGTGGGCTGCCGGTGGCCCGATCGGCACCGAGGACGCTGAGGAGTTCGTCGCCGCCAACACCGCGGCACCCCTGGCGCCCGCGCGGCACAGTGCGGCGGTGCAGGACGTCGAGCGGACCGACCCTGCGGCGTGGACGGACTGGCTGTCCCGCGGCAGCCGCGAGGACTGGTCGGACGCCGCACCGAACCCGGTGCCCGCCCTGGTGCTCGCCGGCGCCGAGGACGGCGACCTCGATGCCGACGCCCAGCGTCGCCTGACCCTGCCGCACTGGCCGAACAGCGAGCTCCACGTCGTCGACGGCGCCGCCCACCTGCTGCCCTGGGAACAGCCCGAGGCCGTGGCCGAGCGCATCCGCGACTTCTGGCAGCGCCGGGTCACGGGGTCGCCGGTCGTCCCCGTGGAGCACGCCCGCGTGATCGCCTCGCCGCGGGTCAGCGCCCGGACCCGAGGCCTGCTCGCCGAGCGCGCCCTGCCCGACGACCCGACGGCCGCACCCCACGCGCTGACGCCGACGCAGTTGGACACCCTGCGCGCGGTCGCGCGGATCGTCGTCCCGCAACCCGGCGTCGACCAGGTCGACCTGGCACTGCGGGTCGACGCGCAGCTGGCCGCGGGGCTCGGCGACGGCTGGCGGCCGGACGGCCTGCCGGTGGACGCCGAGGCCTACCGTGCCGCGCTCGACGTGCTCGCCGCACCCGCCCGCGACGGCGTGCTCGACCAGGCCCTCGAGTCCGTGGCAGCCGGGCGGTACCGCGCCGACGGTGATCTCGACGCCGAGCAGCTGCGCGCGTGGTTCGAGGACGCCAGCGTCGACCTCGTGAAGCACTGGCTCGCACACCCCGCCACCATGGCCGCCATCGACTTCGACGGCTACGCGAACGGCGGTGACGGCGTCCGCAAGCAGGGCTTCCAGCTGCTCGCGGCGGGCCAGCGCGAGGCCTGGGAACCCGAGGCCCCCGCCGACCCCGGCACGGCCACCACGATCGACACCGCACCGACGACCGGAGCTGCACGATGAGACTCGACGGACAACGCACGTACGGCACGGACGACGTCGTCGACGTTGTCGTGGTCGGCACCGGGGCCGGGGGAGCACCGCTCCTCGCCTCGCTGGCCCGCCGCGGCCTGACGGTCGTCGCGCTCGAAGCCGGCCGCAACACCGAGCCGGGCGACCACGTGCCGGACGAGGTCGCCGCCCCCGGTGACATCAACTGGATGGACGAGCGGCTGAGCGGCGGCGGAGCCCCCACCGCCTTCGGCCCCAACAACAGCGGCACGGGCGTCGGTGGCTCGACGCTGCACTGGGGCGCGTTCACCCCGCGGCCGAGCGAGCACGACCTGCGACTGCGGACCGAGAGCGGCGCGGGGCAGGACTGGCCGATCAGCCACGCCGAGCTCACCGGCTGGATCGAGCAGGTCGAGCACGACGTCGGTATCGCCGGCCCCGAGCACTACCCGTGGGACCCGTCCCGTCGCTACCGGATGCGCCCGCCGGCCCGGAACGCCTCGTCGGACATGATGATGCGCGGCACCGCTGCGGCCGGGATCACCGCGACCGATGCCCCGGTCGGCCTGACCACCGAGGACCGGCACCAGGAGCACCACGGGCTGCGCCAGGCCTGCGTGTCCTGCGGCTCCTGCCACCAGGGCTGCCGCAACGGCTCGAAGGTGTCGATGGACACGACCTACCTGCCCGCCGCCGTGGCGTTCGGTGCCGAGATCCGTCCGGAGTCCTTCGTGCACGGCATCGAGCTCGACGCGGCGGGACGGGTCGAGGCCGTCCTGTACACCGCCGACGGGCGCGAGCACCGCCAGCGCTGCCGGACCCTCGTCCTCGCCGCGGGCGGTGTCGAGACGCCGCGGCTGCTGCTGCACACCGGTGTCGCGAACGGCAGCGGACAGGTCGGCCGGAACTTCACCGCGCACGGAGCCACCCAGGTGTGGGCGCGGTTCGACGAGTCGATGCGCTCGTACCGCGGGTACCCGTCGTCGATCATCACCGAGGACTTCGTCCGACCGGCGGACGCCGACTTCGCTGGCGGCTACCTCATCCAGAGCCTGGGCGTGCAGCCGCAGACCTTCGCGACGTCGCTGGTCCGGGGCGGCGGACTCCGCGGTGCCGAGCTCGTCCGGGCGCTGCAGGACTACCCGTTCTCGGCCGGCGTCGGCATCAACGCCGAGTGCCTGCCGTACGACGACAACCGGCTCGAGCTGACCGACGAACTCGACGAGCACGGTGTCCCGCGTGCCCGGGTCTCGTTCACCCCGGGCTCGAACGAAGAGGCGATCCGCCGCCACGCGGTCCGCACGATGACGACCATCGTCGAGGCTGCCGGTGGCCAGGACGTCCGGGTGCTCGAACGCACGGCGCACACCATCGGGACCGCGCGGATGGGCACGGACCGCGAGACCTCCGTCGTCGACCAGGACGGCCGCTCGTGGGACGTCCCGAACCTGTGGATCGCCGACAACTCGGTGTTCCCGAGCGCGGTCATCGCGAACCCGGCGCTGACGATCATGGCGCTCTCGCTCCGGACCGCCGACCGCATGCTGCAGGCCGCCTGAGCAGGCGCCCCGGCGGCTGAGCAGGCGCCCCGCCTGCTCGGTCGTGCGTCAGCCCTGCAGCGCGAGCGCCTCGCTCGTCCACCGGGCGTGCAGGTCCCACGGGTCGTCGACCCCGGCGGCGACGGTGTCCACGTGGGCCAGGAGTTCCGGCGTCACCCGGAACCACTCGGTACCCGGGTACCGGCTGGCGGCGAACGTGGCGTGCCGTCGGCGTTCGAGGGTCCGGTCACCGCGCTCGAACGCCAGCAGGTCCTGGTGCGGGATCGCCGCGAGCCGTTGCCGGGGGTTCATCGTCGTGCCGATCTTGATGCGGTCGCCGAAGTCGTCGCGCATCCGCAGGTAGTAGACGACGTCGACCCGAGGGGGAGCGAGGTCGCCGTCCGGTACCTCCCCCCAGCGCCACTCGCACCGGGCGCACACCACTCCCGAGGGGTAGCGCACTCCGATCCGCGAACCGCACGCCGGGCACGGGCCGGGCAGGGCGTCCTCGATGCCGGGGTGTTCGGCCGCGAGGTCGGCGACGAACGCGACGTGCGCACCGCACAGGGGGACTCCCGCGAGACCGTCCGCGAGCACGCCCGCGCAACCCGGCACGCAGCACGACGAGGTGACCATGCGCGGAACGCTAGCCCGACCCACCGACGTGCCCCGGGCCTCCCGGCCGCTGCGCGCACCGGGCGTACCGGGCGTCCCTGGTCGAACCGGGCGTACCTGGTCCGTTCTTCCGACCAGGTACGCCCGTTCCCACCAGCCATCGCGCCCACCATGGGAAAGAACGGGCACGCAGACCGCCGTCAGTCGGTGAAGATCACCCCGACGGGCTCGCGCTTCTCCTCCTGGAACTCGTCCTCACCGCGACCGAGCGCCCAGTACGCCGACAACGACATCTCGCGCTTCTCCAGCCCCCAGTCGTCCTGCAGCAGCCGACGGATCGCCTTCATCGCGGTCCGCTCGCCGTGCGCGAAGACCTGGACCGGCCGGGAGGCACGCGGCAGCCCGCGGGCCGTCTCCAGCAGGAGCGTGCCCGGCTGGGCGCCGGTGGCGTCCCGGTGCAGCCACCGCAGGTCGACCCCCGCCGGGTGCCGGAGGTCCTGCTCGTCAGCGGGCCCGGCCACCTCGACCAGGGCGACCCCGGTGGCGGAGTCGGGCATGGACTCGAGTGCGGCGCCGATCGCGGGCAGGGCGCTGTCGTCACCGAGCAGCACGTGCGTGACCGCCGGGTCCGTGGTGGGTGCGTAGCCACCACCGGGCCCGGACAGGGCGAGCCGATCACCCGGCTGTGCGGACGCTGCCCAGGGACCGGCGAGGCCCTCGTCGCCGTGCACGACGAAGTCGATCGCGATGGTCCTGGTGGTGTGGTCGACCGCACGCACCGTGTACGTGCGGCGGGCGGGGCGGTCGTGCTTCGGCAGGGTCTCGCGCAGGGCCTCGAGGTCGTACGGCGGCACGAGTCCGAGCGACGGCTTGGCGAGCAGGAGCTTGACGTACTTGTCGGTCGAGCCGAGTCGGTCGGGGTCGGCCTGGGCGACGAAGTCCTCGAACGCCGAGCCGCCCAGGTGCACGCGCACCATGTGGGGCGAGAGCCGTTCGGTACGGTCGACGACGAAGACGTGCTGGGGGCGTTTGGGTTTCGAGCTCATCGTGGGGGAGCTTCCTCTCGCGGGTTCGGCGCCACCTGGGTGATCCCTGCTTGAAGCGCGCATCACTAAGGTTAGCCTTACCTCATGGACTCGACCGTCATCCCGTTCTCCGAGCTGCTGCGGCGTCGCACGCGGCGCTCGCACGGTGCCTCGGCCACGAGCGGCTTCATGCAGGACCTGCTCGGCGGCGACTGCGACGTCGCCGACTACGCGGACCTGCTCGGACAGTACGCCTTCGTGTACGACGCGCTCGAGCGGGCGGCGGAACGCATGGCCGACCACCCCGTGGCGGCGCCGTTCGTCACCGCGCAGCTCACGCGGATGCCGGCGATCCGTGCCGACCTCGAGTACCTGATCGGCCCGGACTGGTCCGAGCTGGTGTGCCCGCTGCCCGCGACGACCGCGTACGTGCGACGCCTCAACGAGGTCGCGGCCGAGTGGCCCGGCGGCTTCGTGGCACACCACTACACGCGGTACCTCGGCGACGTGTCCGGCGGGCACGTGATCGGACAGGTGCTGGCCGAGCGGTTCGGGTTCGACACGAACGGTGTCCTCTTCTACATCTTCGACCAGGTCGCCGACCCGAGCGACTTCGAGCACACCTACCGGGCCCAGCTCGACGCCGCGCCCTGGACGGCCGACGAGCAGGAGCGGGTGATCGCCGAGGTCGAGCTCGCCTACGAGCTGAACCGTGGGCTGCTCGCCGGCCTCGATGCCCGCCGTGCGCCGTTCCGTCAGGAGCCGGGTAGCGCCTCCGTGCCCGCCTGACCCGCGGCGGCAGTACCCAGGCCCAGCCCGCCCGAACCCGCCTGCCCGCGCAGCGGCTGCGCACTCCCGCCCGGCCCCGCGTCCGTCCGGACGGTCGACGTCATGCGTCCCCGGGTGCCGATACGCTGCTGGGACCCGGGACCAGCCTCCCGGACGACCCGGAAAGGACTCCATGACGGCGATCGACGGATCTGCACGCCACGAGCGCGCGCGGGACGACGTCAGCGGTGCGGTCGACAGTGACCTGCGCGCCGACGTGCGGTACCTCGGCAACCTCCTCGGCCGGGTGCTGCGGGAGAACGGGGGCGACGAACTGCTCCACGACGTGGAGTCGTTGCGCGCCGCCGTGATCGACGCCTACGAGGGCGACCACGCCGAGGGTGCAGCGCGTGCCCAGGCGATCGTCTCCGGCATGTCGGCCGAACGCGCCGAGGCCGTGGCACAGGCGTTCACCACCTACTTCCACCTCACCAACCTGGCCGAGGAGCACCACCGCGTGCGGGTCCTCCGCCAGCGCGGCGACGACGGCGGCGTCGCCGGCGACTCGTTCCCCGCCACCTACGCCGAGCTCGTCGCCGAGGTCGGCGAGGCCGAGGCCGCCGAGCGCCTCCGCACCCTGCGGTTCCACCCGGTGCTGACGGCCCACCCGACCGAGGCCCGCCGCCGCGCGGTCACCACGGGTGTCCGCCGCATCACGGACCTCATCGACGAGCGCGACCGCGCCCGCAACGCGACGGCCCGCGCCGAGAACGAGCGCCGCCTGCTCGAGGAGATCACGACCCTCCTGCGCACCTCCCCGCTCCGCACCACCCGGCCGACCCCGCTCGACGAGGTCCGCACCGCGATGAGCGTGTTCGACCAGACCCTGTTCGAGATCGTCCCGCAGGTCTACCGCCTGCTCGACGACCGGCTGCAGGGCGACGACGCCGGCCGCGCTCCCGTGATCGCGCCCGCGTTCGTGCGGTTCGGCACCTGGATCGGCGGCGACCGCGACGGCAACCCGCACGTGACGGCCGACGTCACCCGCCAGGCCGCCGAGATCGCGGCAGAGCACATCCTGCTCGGCCTCGCCCGCGCGACCACCCGCATCGGCAGCGCCCTGACCCTCGACGCGAGCGACACACCCGCCGACGCCGGCCTCACCGCCCTCGTCGCCGCGCAGGAGTCCCTCGACCCGGGCATCGCCGAGCGGATCGGCGTCCGCGCACCGAACGAGACCCACCGTCGTGCGCTCCTGTTCGTCGCCGCGCGCATCGACGCCACCCGGACCGGCACCACGCCGCTGGCCTACGACGGCCCCGAGGCGCTGCTGGCCGACCTCCGCACCATCCAGGCGTCGCTCGTCGCCGCCGGTGCGATCCGCCCGGCGAACGGCGAGCTGCAGAACCTGATCTGGCAGGTCGAGACCTTCGGGTTCCACCTGGCCGAGCTCGAGGTCCGCCAGCACTCGCAGGTGCACCGCACCGCCCTGGCCGAGATCCGCGGCGGTGGCGAACTGAGCGAGACCACCGAAGAGGTCCTCGCCGTGTTCCGCACGATCGCCGGGCTGCAGTCCCGCTACGGCGTCCGGGCGGCGAACCGGTACATCGTGTCCTTCACACAGTCCCCGGCGGACCTGGCGAACGTGCACGAACTCGCGGTCGCCGCGCTCGGGTCCGCCGAGGCCGCGCCGGTGCTCGACGTCATCCCGCTGTTCGAGACCTTCGCCGACCTGCACGCCAGCGTCGACATCCTCGACGAGGCCGTCCGCACCGAGGCGTTCCAGCGACGCCTCGCCGCAACCGGCCGTCGGCTCGAGGTCATGCTCGGCTACTCGGACTCGTCGAAGGACGTCGGCCCGGTGTCCGCGAACCTGGCGCTGTACGACGCCCAGGCCCGCATCGCCGACTGGGCCGGCGACAACGACATCGAGCTGACCCTGTTCCACGGCCGGGGCGGTTCGCTCGGCCGCGGTGGCGGTCCCGCCAACGAGGCCGTCCTCGCGCAGCCGCCGGGGTCGATCGACGGTCGCCTGAAGCTCACCGAGCAAGGTGAGGTCATCTTCGCCCAGTACGGCGACCAGGACATCGCCGCCCGCCACCTCGAGCAGATGGCCTCGGCGACGCTGTTCGCGTCGTCGCCGTCGAACGAGGCGCGCACCGCCGCCGCGGCCGCCCGGTTCGCCGACCTCGCCCAGCAGCTCGACGACGTCTCGCGCGTCGCCTTCTACGACCTGGTCAAGGCCGACGGCTTCGCGCCCTGGTTCGCCCGGGTCACCCCGATGGAAGAGATCGGCCTGCTGCCCCTCGGCTCCCGCCCGGCCCGTCGTGGCCTGTCGGTGGAGTCGCTGGAGGACCTCCGCGCCATCCCGTGGGTGTTCTCGTGGACGCAGGCGCGCATCAACCTCGCCGGCTGGTACGGGCTCGGCTCCGCGCTCGAGGCCGTCGGCGACGTCGACGTGCTCCGCGCCGCGTACGCCGAGTGGCCGCTCTTCGCCGCGATGATCAAGAACGTCGAGATGTCGCTCGCGAAGACCGACGAGCACATCGCCCGCCGGTACCTCGAGCTCGCCGACCGCGACGACCTCGCCGCGAAGGTGCTCGACGAGATGGTCCGCACCCGCGACTGGGTGCTCCGCGTCTCCGGCGGCAGCGACGTGCTCGAGGACCGGCCCGTCCTGGCCCGCGCCGTGCGCCTCCGCAGCCCGTACGTCGACGCGCTGTCGCACCTGCAGCTCCGTGCGCTGCGCGCCATCCGCACGTCCGGCAGCACGGACCCGACGGACGCCGACCACCGGCTCCTGCTGCTCACCGTCAACGGGATCGCGGCCGGCCTGCAGAACACGGGCTGACGCCCCCGACCGACGGACAGGAGGCCCGGTGCCAGCTGGCACCGGGCCTCCCGTCCGTCTGCGCGCACGTCCCGGGCCGCACCGCCCAGTGGTCACGAAGCGTCGGCTGCGCCTCGCGCCGTCGGTCGGCCCGAGTGGTCAGGACACGTCGGGTTGCCCCGGACGAGTGGTCACGAAGCGTCGGCTGCGCCGTCGCCGGGCCACGGAACGCGACCACTCGGCGGACGTGAGCGGGGTGTCGTGACCGCGCGCGCTTCGCGCCGTCGGTCGGCCCGAGTGGTCAGGACTCGTCGGGTGGCACCCGTCGGGCGGTCACGAAGCGTCGGCTGCGCCGTCGCCGGGCAACGGAACGCGACCGCTCGGCGGACGTGAGCGGGGTGTCGTGACCGCGCGCGGCACCGGACGGGAGGCCCGTGGCGGGGCCGCACCGGGCCTCCCGTCCGTCCGCGCGCACGTCGCAAGGCCCGGGTTCCATGAGCAGCAACGGTCGCGTCCGGCACCTCGACCCGACCGTTGCTGCTCACGAAGTGCCTGTCGAATCGATTCGGGGACGCGTAGCGTGTCCGAGGTGACGACGGAGCGCAGCCTGGGACCGACGACGACCGTGCTGCCCCCGATCGTGCCGCTGGCGCTCATCGTCGGGGTCTCGCCGTTCGCGACGGACATGTACATCCCCGCACTCCCGGCCATCGCGCGTGACCTCGACACCACGCCGGGCGCGGTGCAGCTGTCGCTCACGGCGTTCCTCGTGGCCTTCGCGGTCGGCCAGCTGCTCGTCGGACCGGTGAGTGACGGGATCGGTCGTCGGCCGATGCTCGTCGTCGGGACCGCCCTGTTCGCCCTGGCGTCGGTCGGCTGCGCGCTCGCGCCCGACGTCGTGACGCTGGTGGTGGCCCGCGTCGCCCAGGGACTCGCCGGTGCCGCGGGCGCCGTGGCCGGTCGGGCGATGGTGTCCGACGTGACGAGCGGCACCCGGATGGCGAAGGTCTTCGGCACACTCGCGGCCATCAACGCGATCGGCCCCGTGGTGGCCCCGCTGGCCGGGGGAGCGGTGCTCACGGTCGGCACGTGGCGGCTCATGTTCGTCGTGCTGGCCGTGCTCGGTGCCGTGTTCTTCGTGGCCGTGGTGCTGCGGTTCCGCGAGACCCTGCCGCCGGAGCGTCGCGGTGGCGTCGGGTTCGCGGCCAACGGACGTCGCATCCGCGAGCTCCTGGCGATCCCGCGGTTCCGGGCCTACGTGCTGAGCGGGGTGCTGTCGACGGTGGGGTTCTTCGCGTACATCGCGACGAGCTCGTTCGTGTTCCAGTCGGAGTTCGGGTTCTCCGAGGGGCTGTACACGCTCGTCTTCGCCACGAACGCGTCGATGATGATCGTCACGACGCTGCTGTTCGGTCGGCTCGTCGGACGGTTCACCGAAGACGCCCTGCTGACCCTGGGCCTGGTCGTCGGGACGGTCGGGGCCACGGCCGTGCTCGTGTCGGCGCTCCTCGGACTCGGACCCGTGCCGGTGTGGTGCGCCCTCGCGGTCGTGACGGCCGCGTGGGGGTTCGTCCTGCCGGCGGCGATGACCCGAACCCAGCACGTCGGCGCGGCGCACCCGGGCACCGCGGCCGCCCTGCAGGGCGGGCTGACCTTCGGCATCGGCGGTCTCGGCACCCCGCTCGCCGGCGCGCTCGGCGGCACCGCACTGGCCATGGGTGGGGTGATGGCAGCGCTGATGGCCGCGGCCGTGGTCGTCCAGGTGACGGCGACGCGGCGAAACCGGTCCCACAACTGACGGTCTGAGCCGGTAGGTTGCTGGTTGCAAGGCGCACCGATCTGAGGAGACCCACCGAGATGGACATCGTCGTACACGAGGCGGAGACCGACACCGCCGTCCTGGAGTGCAGCGGCCGGCTCAACATGGTCTCCGCGCCCACGTTCCGCGAGACCGTCGCCCAGATCGTCGGCAACGGGCGTTCGCGGCTCGTGGTCGAGCTCTCCGGGGTCGAGTTCATGGACTCCTCCGGCCTCGGTGCCCTGGTCGGTAGCCTCAAGACCGCGCGGCAGGCCGGCGGCGACCTCCGCATCGCGGCGCCGTCGGAACAGGTCCAGATGGTGCTCAAGCTCTCGAACATCGACAAGATCCTGCGGACGTACCCCGACGGGGACGCCGCGGTGACCGACTGGTGATGACCGCCCCCGTCGCCGAGCACATGCTCGCACTGGCGTGCCCTCCGGACGACGTTTCCGCCGTGCACGATTTCCTCGCGGGCGTGTGGCAGCACGAGCCGTCCGTCGCCGCCGAGGACCGGATGGCCCTCGAGCTCGCCCTGGTCGAACTCACCTCGAACGTCATCGAGCACGGCGCCCGGCCGGACGGCGTCTCGTGCGAGCTCCGGCTCGAGATCGGCGACGAGCGCTTCCAGGCGCTGCTGTCCGACGACGGGGTCGCAGCGACGGTGGATCCCGACGCTGCCGTGCTGCCCGACGACTTCGCCGAGGGTGGTCGCGGGCTCGCCCTCGTCCGGATGGTCGTCGACGACCTGCGGTACGAACGCGTGGCCGATCGGAACCGCTGGACGGTGCTGCGCTCCCGGCACTGAGCGGGAGCACGGCGGTCACGCATCGACGGAGCCGCACCGGTCGTCCGCGCAGCGCACTCCGTGGGCCGTAAACCGCAATGACGGATCGCCGATTGTCGCGTTTCCCGGACACCGTGTCACGATTCGCGCGATGACTGTCGAGCCTGATCCCCGGATCCGGTTCGAGACGTCCGGCGCCGGACTCGACGCGGCCGTGCAACTGTACGAAGAGGCCTACGAGAGCACGGGGTTCTCGGCGTCCCGGACCGATCGTCCGTTCGCGTACCGGTTCCAGGTCGTGGGCGACGGATCGATGACGTTCCGCTCCACCCGGTTCGACGGGCGGATGCAGGGCGAGGTCGAGGTCCCGGACGAGTACGTCGTGATGTGGACCTCGGACGGCGGTGGCCGAGTCGACGTCGGTCGCCAGGAGGTCGACTTCGCACCGGGGACGCCACGGGTGTTCCCGACACGGCGCCCCTTCGTGTTCGACCTGCAGGACGTCCGCCAGAGCCTCGTGCAGTTCGACCGCACGTACCTGGAGGGCGTCGCCGCCGAGGTGCACGGCACCCGGCCCGGCCCCCTGGTGTTCGACCACACCGCCGCGCCCCGGCCGGAGGACCTCCGCGCCTGGAACGCCCGGGTGCAACGAGCCGCTGCGATCGTGCTCGGCCCGGCACCGCTCACCGCGCTGGCCCTCGCCGAGACCGTTCGTGAGACCGCGCTGGCGTTCCTCGACACGTTCCCGCACGAGTCCATCGCCCCGGATGTCGCGCTGCCACAGGGAGCCACGGGTCGCGTCCGCGAGGCCGTGGAGTTCATGCACGCCTTCGCCCACACGCCCGTGACCACCACCGACGTCGCCCAGCACGTCGGCCTGAGCGTCCGGGGGCTGCAGCAGGCGTTCCAGCGGCAGGTCGGCACCGCGCCGAACGCGCTGCTGCGGGGGATCCGCCTGGACCGCGTGCACGAGGAACTCCGGCGTGCGTCGGCGGGCGACCTGACGGTGGCGAGCGTGGCGTTGCGCTGGGGCTTCGCGCACCTCGGCCGGTTCTCGGCGGCGTACGCGTCGCGCTTCGGGCAGTACCCGCGCGACACGCTGCAGCAGCCCCGGGGCGCTGTCCTGCAGCCCTGACGCACGTCACACTGCGGATCGGGCCTCGCCGGTTCGCTACGCTGCCCGGGTGAGCAGACCGCGACCGTGGGTGATCGTCCCCGGCATCTGGAACTCGGACCCGGACCACTGGCAGTCCGTCTGGGAGCGGGAGCAGCAGGACGAGCACGACCAGCACGACCACCACTCCCAGCGCGCCGCCGTCCGCATCGCCCCCACCTCGTGGAGCGACCCGGACCCCGACGACTGGCGCGCCGCGATCTCCGCGGCCGTGGCCTCGCGCACGGAACCCCCGGTCCTCATCGCCCACAGCCTCGGCGTCCTGGCCGTCGCCGACTGGCTCGCCACCACGGGGGACGCTCCCGCGCTCGTCGCCGGTGCCTTCCTCGTCGCCCCGCCCGACCCGCTCGGTGCCGCGTTCCCGGCCGAGGCCTCGGGCTTCGTGGCACCGCGCCCGGTACCCGCGGCCCAGCAGGTCCCGACGCGCCTCGTCGTGAGCGACGACGACCCGTACTGCAGCGCCGACCGGGGCGTCGTGTTCGCCGACGTCATGGGCGCGGACGTCGTCCGTGTCGGTCCCCTCGGGCACGTGAACGTCGCCAGTGGTGTCGGTGCCTGGTCGGCTGGACGGGAACTGCTGCGAGCGTTCGAGGACGGCCTCCGCCCACCCCGGTGACCACTGGGCGCGACACGCCGCTCAACTCCGCTCCGATATGGCAGGCGGTGCAGCGACACTCCGCGGATGTCCCGCATTTCGGCCCGCGCGATATTTATCCTTCGAGCATGGAGACCCAGTCCGGCGCACGCACCCCGCTCGTGGACCCGTTCGGCCGCGAGCTCGAGGAGTGGCTCCGCGACGCACCGGCGACCCGCGCCCCGTACGTGCCGGACCTCGTCGTCCCGCCCGTCACCGGCCCCGTGCAGCGCCCCGGACACGCCGCGATCAGCACCTCGACCGCCGACGAAGCGACCGTCGACCCGACGACCGCCCCGGCGCACGTCGCCACCCCGGCCCCGGCTGACGAGACGACCCCGGCCGATGAGACCACCCCGTCGGCACCCGCCGCCCCCGCGTTCCGCCGCGACCGCGCCCGCCACGCCGCGGTCTGCGCCCCGTCGTTCCCGGAGCCGCCGGAGCGTCTGGCCCTGCGCATCGAGGACCTCGCGGTCAAGGTCTCGTCGTCCACCGGCCGCAGCAGCATCGAGCGCATCGTCCTGCTCGAGGACGAGGTCCGCCGCCGTGACGAGGACCTCGCTCGCCTCGCCGCGTGGGAGGCCACCGTCGCCGGCTCGGAGGACCCCGAGGTGACGGCCGCCCGCGCCTTCGCCCACACCGTCTTCGCCGACCTGCTGACCGATGCCGCCGCCGAGGCGGACCGCCGCGACCGCGCCGCAGCCCGCCGCGCAGCGACCGCTCCCGTGGCGCTCGTCACCCGGGCGGCCCCCGTGCCGACCCGCGCAGCACGGAGCGTCCCCGCAGCGGAGCAGGCACCCGCACCGGAAGCCGCACCGGTGGTGGAACTCGTCACCCCGGAACGCGACGAACCCGTCCGGCCGGTGCTGGGCCTCCCGGCCGTGTCCCCGGTGTCCGCGGCCACGCGACCCACCCCGCTCGTCCTGCCCGCCACCGGGCCGACGGTCATCGACCGCGCGGCCTTCGCCGCCGCGCTCACCGCGCACCAGGGCGTCACCGCCAGCACGCCGGTCGTCCTGCCGGACGCCGTCGCCGCACCCGTGGTCCCGGCCCCCGTCGCGCAGGCAGCGGACGCCGACACCGCCACGGCGGCAGCGCCGGCCCCGGCCGGCTGGTGGTCGCGACTCGTCGACCGCCTGCTCGGTCTGCTCGGTCGTCGCTGACGGCTTGCGGCCACGACGCCGTCGGCTGCACTGCCTCCGGCTGCACTGCTGTCGGCTGCACTGCTGTCGGCTGCACTGCCTGGAGGCCCGGATCACCCCACACGGACCGGCTGCCCCGTCCGGGGCGATCGCCTCGGTACACTGACGGGATGCCGACGCTCCGCGAACTCCAGGCCGTGATCGAGGACCTGTGGCCCTCCGCCGGTGCCGAGTCGTGGGACTCCGTCGGGCTCGTCGCGGGGGATCCCGCCGCCACCGTCGAGCACGTGCACCTCGCCGTCGACGCTGTCCCGGCCACCGCCCGTGAAGCCGTCGAACTCGGTGCCGGGCTCCTGCTCACGCACCACCCGCTGCTGCTCCGCGGGGTGACGACGATCGCCGAGTCGACCTACAAGGGCAGCGTCCTCGCGACCCTGGTGCGTGGCGGCAGCGCCCTGCTCGCGGCGCACACCAACGCCGACGTCGTGACTACGGGCACCTCGGCCGTCCTCGCCGACCGACTCGGTCTCACCGAGCAGCGACCGCTCGACGCCGGAGCCGACCCGGACACGGGCATCGGTCGAGTCGGGGTGCTGCCCGAGGGGACGACCCTCGGCGCCCTCGCCCGGAAGCTCGTCGACCTGCTGCCGCCCACGGCCACCGGGGTCCGCGTCTCCGGTGCCTTCGACCAGCCCGTCCGCTCCGTGGCGCTCTGCGCGGGTGCGGGCGACTCGCTGCTCGGGCACCCCGCCGTGCTCGATGCCGACGTCTACATCACGAGCGACCTGCGGCACCACCCGGCCTCGGAGTTCCGCGAACAGGCGCTGCTCGGCGGCGGGCCGGCGCTCATCGACACCTCGCACTGGGCCACCGAGTGGCTCTGGCTCGACGTCGCCGCCGAGCAGCTGCGCACCCGGGCCGGGGTCCGCGTCACCGTGAGCGTCCTCCGCACCGACCCGTGGGACTTCGCCGTCCTGCCGGCCGCCGAACCCACCACCCCCACAGAAGGAGCCTGACCATGAAGGCAGCACCCGAGGACCAGGTCATCCTCCTCGACGTCCAGCGTCTCGACAACGACGTCACCCGCATCGCGCACCGCATCACGTCGTTGCAGAAGGGCGACCAGCTGACCGAGCTGAGCAAGCAGGCCGCGGCGCTCCGCAGCGAACTCGTCGCCGCCACCGGCGAAGTCGAGGACGCCGAGCGCGACCTCGCCCGCCTGGAGTCCGACACCGCAGTTGCGCAGGCCCGTGTCGAACGCGACACCACGATGCTGCAGAACGTCGCGAACGCGAAGGACGCCGCCGGACTGCAGAGCGAGCTCGACTCGCTGCAGCGGCGCATCGGCGGCCTCGAGACCGCCGAGCTCGAGATCATGGAGAACCTCGACGGGCTCCGCGCCCGGGTCGGCGACATCGAGGCGAAGCTCGCCGACGTCGAGGCCGCCCGCGGTGGTCTGGTCGCCGAGCGCGACGCGGAGATCGCCCGGCTCACGGCCGACCGCGAGTCCGCCGAGCAGGCCCGCGCCGACGTCGCTGCCAAGGTGCCGGCCGAGCTGCTCGCCCTGTACGACCGGCAGCGTGCGCGTTACGGCTTCGGCGCCTCGCTGCTGCAGGGTGGCGTGTCGACGGCCTCGGGCGTGGCGCTCAACAACTCCGACCTGCAGACCATCCGCCGGGCTGCGCCCGACGACGTGGTGCTGTGCCCCGACAGCGACGCGATCCTGGTGCGGACGGCCGAGTCCGGGCTGTAGTCGCGAGCGACGTCCGTGGCGGAGGCGCGGTGCCGGCTGGCACCGCGCCTCCTGTCCGTCGTGAGCTGGTCGCAACGCGTCGGGGGCGTGCCGCCGAGAGGTCACGAACCGTCGGCTGCGCTCCTGCCAACCGACAGTTGGTGACCACTCGGCGGACCTGAGCGGGGAGTCGTGACCGCGCGCGCCGCCCGTGCCGCCTGACGGGAGGCCCGTGGCGGCGCCGCACTGCGCCTCCGGCCCGTCGTGGGCTGGTCGCAACGCGTCGGGTGCGTGCCGCCGAGAGGTCACGAACTGTCGGCTGCGCTCCTGCCAACCGACAGTTGGTGTCCGCTCGGCGGACCTGAGCGGGGAGTCGTGACCGCGCGCGGCGCGCGCGCCGTCTGACGGGAGGCCCGTGGCGGCGCAGCACCGCGCCTCCTGTCCGTCGTGCGCTGGTCGCAACGCAACGCGTCGGGTGCGTGCCGCCGAGGGGTCACGAACTGTCGGCTGCGGCCGTGCCGGCCGACGGTTGGTGACCACTCGGCGGACCCGAGCGGGGAGTCGTGACCGCGCGCTCCGCGCGCCGCGCGCCGCGCGCCGCGCGCCGCGCGCCGGGCCAACACGGGCCAACGCGGCACGGGGAAGAGGGCGAATGGGCCGGCCGTACGCCGGGTTCTGTCCCGCCGCTTGCACGGCGGTGACGGCCATCTCTCTCGGACCGACGTTGCCGTCGGCCTCCAGCGGTCTACCCGAGGACTCGGCGAGCAGCCTCAACGTCCTCTGTCTGACCTTGCTCCGGGCGAGGTTTACCGAGCGGATCCGGTCACCCGGACCCCTGGTGGTCTCTTACACCACCGTTTCACCCTTACCGACGTTGCCGCCGGCGGTCTGCTTTCTGTGGCACTGTCTCGCGGATTGCTCCGGGTGGGTGTTACCCACCGCCCTGCTCTGTGGAGCCCGGACGTTCCTCGGCACTCCCGGGGGAGCGACGCGACCGTCTCACCGACCCATTCGCTGGAGCGAGTCTACCCGGCTCCGCGGTGCCCGATGCGAGGGGAGCCGCACCCACACGCGTACCTGATGAGAACGGGCGTACCTGGTCGAAAGTTCCGACCAGGTACGCCCGATTCGACCAGGTACGCCCGCGACCAGGCACGCCCGCAACGAGGACTAGACGCTGCGCGCCGCCAGGGTCGCGGCGCCGATGATGCCGGCGTTGTTGCGGAGCGTCGCGGGGATGATGTCGGCCTGCAGGTCGAGCAGCGGGAGGAACTCCTCGTACTGCTTCGAGACCCCGCCGCCGACGACGAAGAGCTCGGGGGAGAGCAGGGCCTCGAGCGTCGAGTAGTACTTCTGCAGGCGCTTCGCCCAGTGCTTCCACGACAGGTCGTCGCGCTCCTTGGCGGCGAACGAGGCGCGCGACTCGGCGTCGTGCCCCTCGATCTCCAGGTGCCCGAGCTCCGAGTTGACGATGAGCACGCCGTCGTTGATGAGCGCGGTGCCGATGCCGGTGCCGAGCGTCGTCACAATGACCAGCCCGTCCTTGCCCTTGGCCGCGCCGAACTGCTGCTCGGCGAACCCGGCGGCGTCGGCGTCGTTGACGAAGTGGATGGAGCGGCCGAGTTCCTTCTCGAACAGCGCCTCGGCCTCGAAGCCGATCCACTTCTTCGACACGTTCGCGGCGGACATCGTCTTGCCGTCCCGCACGATCGCCGGGAAGCAGACGCCGACGGGGACGTCGTCACCGGGGGCGAGCTCGCCGATGATCTCCTTGACCACCGCCGTGATGTCCTGGGGCTTCCCGCCCTCGGGCGTGGCCTTCTTGATGCGGTCCGTGGTGAGGGCGCCGGACGCGACGTCGACGATCGCGCCCTTGATGCCCGTACCACCGATGTCGACGCCGACTGCGAGGGAGGTCATGAGGTTGTCGTGCCTTTCGGTTGCCTGCCGGAGGTGTCCGGTCAGGAGACGGTGAGGAGCTCCGCGCCGCGTTCGGTGACGACGAGGGTGTGCTCGAACTGCGCGGTCCACGACTTGTCACGGGTCGAGACCGTCCAGTCGTCGGACCAGATGTCGGCCTCGATGCCGCCGAGCGTGAGCATGGGTTCGATGGTGAACACCATGCCGGGTTCGATCACCGTGTCGTACTGCGGTGCGTCGTAGTGGGGGATGATCAGGCCGGAGTGGAACGCCCGACCGACGCCGTGTCCGGTGTAGTCGCGGACGACGCCGTAGCCGAAGCGCTTCGCGTACGCCTCGATGGCACGACCGATCACGTTGACCTGTCGGCCCGGGGCGACGGCCCTGATGCCGCGACGCAGTGCCTCTTCGGTCCGTGTCACCAGGTCCGACACCTCGGGCGCTGCCTGTCCGACGACGAACGTGCGGTTCGTGTCACCGTGCATGCCGTCCTTGTAGGCGGTGATGTCGATGTTGACGAGGTCGCCCTCCTGCAGGACGGTGTCGTCGGGGATGCCGTGGCAGATGACCTCGTTGAGGCTCGAGCAGAGCGACTTCGGGTAGCCGCGGTACCCGAGCGTGGAGGGGTAGGCGCCGTGCGCGACGACGAACTCGTGCCCGATCCGGTCCAGCTCGTCGGTGGTCACACCGGGGCGGATGGCCTCGCCGACGGCGTCGATGGCCTGCGACGCGATGCGTCCGGCCACGCGGATGCGCTCGACCTCGTCCGGTGTGTAGGTGTCACCGAGACCGTGCTCGTGGGGCTCGACCTTCCCGACGTACTCCGGACGCTCGATGTCCTTCGGGACGGCGCGGTGCGGGGAGATGCGGCCGGCGGTCAGGTGTCCGTGTTCGTCCCGGGGCATGCGGACCACTCTAGCCGCGGCGCGACGCGCCGAACGCAACCGCCCCACGGTGCG